>CP045665.1:1200000-2400000 GCA_013457415.1 Enterobacteriaceae bacterium Kacie_13 | reverse complement strand
AATGACCAGCTGATTGTGGTACTCATCATCTTCAAAGTCTTCAATATTGGCGATGAGAGCTTCCAGGCTGTCCTTAATAGTAAGATGCAGTTTGGTCGCGGTGGTAGTGGCTTTAAGCTTTTGTCCATCACGCAAAAACAGGGGATCACCAAAGTAATCTTTCAGTTTTTGCAGGGACTGGCTGATGCTAGGTGAGGAGACATTCAGCAGCGTGGCCGCATTCTTCACACTCCCGGTGGTGTAAACAGCATCTAACACCATTAACAAGTTAAGATCGAATTTCCTGATTTTTAGGGAGCCAGGACGCTTCTGATTCGTGTCATTCATTTCCCAACCTCATTGGCTGACATTTATGTTGATTCTAATTGTAGCACCAATGACTTAGTTATCTTTTATCCGCGCGCATCAGATGCATCCATTTAGAAAATTCTTCCTCATAAACGTAGATGATGTCTTCATCCAAACAATTGCACTCGTTTTTCTGGACGTAAGCCAGGCAGGGGAAGAGGGCAGGCATGTTTTCAGCAAGCGCTGCCTCAATTTCCTGCGGGTTGAGCAGGGAAGGTAAATCATCAATCTCAGGATTGATGAGCTTTATGTACCATTCCTCATACTCTTTCTGACATCCCAGAAAGGTGATGTTCATTGACAATCTCCATATGGTCCAGTTGCGAAATAATGGTCAATAGTGCAAGGTTTAGAGAATGAATAGCAATCTCTGATTTCTTAATGAATTATTTTTGAAACCACGCATTCATTACAGGAGCATTTTTGACGTTAAGATTATGTTATTCGAAAAGGGTGTTTCGATTTCCTTAATACCGAATTAACGTATTGCGTATTTCCTAAATCATTTATTCCACTACAATCCATTCATCGCCGTTATTCATGCCGTGAATCAATCGTCCTCTGTATAACGGAATGTCATTCTCTCTTTTCAAGGAAATATCGTTATGAAAATTAAAGCACTCACTCTTATCGTCCTCGGGCTGACCCCGCTGGCTTCTCTTGCATCAGATGGTGACATTACCTTTACCGGTAAAGTGAGTGCCTCAGCATGCTCATTGAAGGGGTTTAACAACGTTGCCAGCACCTCCGGCCTGATGGCGCTTCCTAACGTTACGCCGGATTCCTTCTCCGGGGCGGGCGGCTATGCCGGTATGACGGACTTCACCATTGATCTGGAAGACTGTGATACCTCAACGATGAAAAACGCCCGCGTTGCCTTCAGCGGCACGCCCGATACCGTTGACAATGCCATTTTGAAAAATACCAATGCATCGACCCCGGCAACCGGCGTCGGCGTGGCTGTTTTAGAAAATAACGGGACCACTCTGGTAGATATTAACGGCGGCCAGTCTTCCATGTCTCAGGCATTAACGACCGGCAATACCGCACTTAAATTTAAAGTGGCTTATAAGGCAAATACCTCTACACCGGCTGTTACGGCAGGGAATGTCACCGCGAAGACCTTTGTAGATATTACTTACAATTAATTCGCTCTTATTTACATCTTTATCTATTAATCGTTTGCCGTTAATCATCATCGATATAATAAGCAGGCCAACTTTGAAAACAAATTATTGGTTTTTGATAATAAGATTTTTCATTTTTGCGCCTGCTTTTTTTTCTGTTTATTCTCATGCAGCAGAAAATGACAGCGCCTTTGATGCTGATTTCCTGCGTAAAGATACCCAGGAAATTCCTAAACAATTTTATCATCCTGAACAGACCGAAGCCGGCATGAAAACTGTCGATATTGTGCTCAACGGTCATACCCTGTTTAAAACCAAAATCGACTTTATTAACGTCAAAGGCAGTGAAAGCGCCACGCCGTGCCTGACTCAGGCATTGCTGCATCAGATGGGGCTGGATCATCATCTGGATGAACTGACCAAAGCCGGTAATGAAACCTGCTACGATTTTATGACCAAATGGCCTGATGCCAAAATCAGTTATGACGAGGCCATGCAGCAACTGGTGGTCACCGCGCCTCAGGCGGCGATGAATGTCGCCGGACAAAGCGAGATGATTGACCCTTCTTTGTGGGATAACGGCGTCAACGCCTTGCGCATGAGCTATTCGGGCTATGTGTATCACAGTGAAAACCGCGGCAATAACGCGGATGCTTCCACCAGCGATAACGCCTATCTCAGCCTGAATTCCGGGGTGAATCTCGGCAACTGGCGGTTCTACAGTTTCGATACCTTCAATAAATCTGATACCGGCTGGGAACAAAACCATGACCGCGCCTACGCTGAACGGGACATTGCGTCTCTGGTGTCGCGCTTTACAGCCGGCGATGTGTACGCCAGTACGTCAAGTGACGTGCTGGGGATTTTGCCGGTACGCGGCGTCACGCTGGAAACCAACGCCCAGATGCTGCCTTCCGACACGTTCAGTTATTCTCCGGTGATCCGCGGCGTCGCGCGCAGCAACGCCCGCGTGGTTGTCCGTCAGCGCGGCAACATTATCTACAGCCAGACGGTCGCGCCGGGCAGCTTTGCGATTACTGATCTCAACAACGGGCAAATCGGGGCCGACTTAGAGGTGACCGTCGAAGAGAGCGACGGCTCACAGCAGCATTTTACCGTGCCCTATACTTCACTGCCCAATATGCTGCGCCCCGGCACCTGGCGTTACAGCGTCAGCGCCGGGCGGTATCGCGACGACGGATTGTCTTATCAGCCGCTGGTCGCTCAGGGCAGCCTGCAATATGGCTGGGATAAACTCACCCTCAGCGATCTGGTGGTCACCGGCGAAGGTTATCAGTCTATGGCGCTCAGCAGCGCGTTCAATCTCGGTACGCTGGGCAGCGTGTCTCTGGACTGGGCGCTGGAAAGACATCAGCAGGTTAACGACAACGCCGCCACTGAGTCAGAAAGTATCGGCGACAGTGGCCGGGCATTGCGGTTGCTGTATGCCCGCCGGTTTGACGGTTCAGACACGTCATTGCAGGTGATGGCTTATCGCTATCAGACTGCGGATTTTATGGATTTTCCCGAATACGCTGGCTGGCGGTGGGGTGAAGATGATACGCAGCACCACCGTAAGAACGAAATGCAGGCGACGATTAATCAGGGATTAGGGGACTTCGGTAATGGTTATCTGACGTTGCAGCGCGACAACTATTACGACAGCAGCGCAACCGACACCTCACTGACGCTGGGTTACAGCTTCAACATTAAAGCCGTCAATATCAGCATGAATTACAGTTACCAGGCGAATTCGGGCAATGATGGCCAGAACGCGCCGGACCGTCAGCTTTCCCTGAATTTCTCCGTGCCGCTGGATATGGGCGACAGGCGCAGCCGTAATCTGTCATTCAGCACCAACAGCAGTAACCGTTCCGGTGATTCACAAATGGCGACGGTGTCGGGAACCGAACTCGACAGCGCGATGAACTATTCGCTTTCCGCGCAGCATGACAGCAGCGGTTACTCGCCGTCGGCGGCGCTCGCTTACCGCAATTCGATGGCAAATATGAATGTGAGCGCCAGCACCAGTCAGGACAGCCGTCAGTATTCGGCGGGGATTTCCGGCGGCGTGGTGGCTTATCGTCACGGCGTGGTGCTTTCCCAGCAACTCGGCGACACCATTGCCATTATTGAAACACCGGGGGCGGCGGGTATCAGCGTCGACGGCCAGCCGGGCGTCACCACCAACCGTTTCGGGCGTGCCGTGGTGCCGTCCGTTTCAGCTTACCGCGACAATACGTTGTCGCTCGACACTCGACATGCCGCGGATAACGTTGAGCTGGTTGATGGTGGCCAGAACGTGATCCCCACTCACGGAGCGGTGGTTGTCCGCCGTTTCCAGACGAAAGTAGGCCGCCGCGCTATAGTGATGTTATCGCTTTCAGACGGCAAACCTGCGCCATTCGGAGCGGCGGCATGGCAGGGCAAGGAGCAGGTCGGCATGGTGGCCGATAACGGACTGTTGTATCTCAACGGCATTCTGGCCGATGGCGGTACAACACTGCATGTGGACCTGGGCAATAACGCGCAGTGCCAGTTCGATTTACCGGGGGCCAAAGAATCTTCTGAACCCTGGTATCAGCAAATAAATGCGGTTTGTCGCTAAGCAGAGATAAAGATGAAATTGACTAAAATTGCTGTTCCCGTATTCATGAGTTTATTACTTCTGGCTAACGCTGCTTCCGCAGCAGTCCGTCCGGCACTGACCCGGGTGGTCGCGCTGGAAAGTGATAAAGAAACCTCAATTAAGCTCATCAATGATGATAAATCACAGGATTATCTGGTTCAGTCCTGGATTGAAGATTTGAAAGGTAACGATAAAAACCTGCCTCTTATCCTGACGCCTCCTTTATTCAAAATTGGTGCCGGAAGGGAAGGTAAGTTACGCATGGTTATCGTGCCGGGCAAAATTCCTCAGGACCGGGAATCCGTCTACTGGCTGTGGATCCAGGAAGTGCCGCCGGTCAGCAAAGCGCAGGGCAACCAGTTGCAGGTGGCAGTGCGCACCCGTCTGAAAGTGTTTATCCGCCCGACGACGCTGGCTGAAAAACCTGCCGACACGCTGAGCAAACTGCAATGGCAGGTCAGCCGTGAGGGCGGTAAAACCTGGCTGATTGCGAAAAACCCGACCCAGTATTACGCCAGTTTCTCTGAGCTTTCTGTCACTGCGGGCGGAAAAGCGCAGCCGGTCGCCGATAAGAACACTATGGTGCCTGCCAAAGGAGAAATGCGTTATGCGCTGCCCGCCGGTGTGAATGGTAAATCCGGCTCGCTGAACTATTCGGTCATCAACGATTTCGGTGGCGAATCCCCGGTGTTACATCAGTCGCTGAATTTCTGACGGACAGCCGCACATGAAAATATGGCCTGCGTTGTTACTGACTCTTCTGGCTCCCGTTTGCAGCTGGGCGGGGGTTTTACACTGTGATATCGATTCCGGCGGCGCTTTGCCGTTCTCGCCATACACTCGCGAAAATCCGATCGCTGTCGATCAGAACACGCCGGATTACACGGTCGTGCTTGCGCTCGATTACGCCCAGTTTCTGCCGAATATGCGCCTGACCTGTACGTCGGATGGCAGTGAGTTTGAAGCACCGGCCAACTTTGACGGTACCATCAGCCTGAGTCTCAGTGCGGTCAATGACACCGCGCTGGACTGGGCGGGTGAAGCGCAAACCACCAATAACGGCATTAAGATGAAGATGTACATCAAAGCCGTGCAGATAAGCGAACAAACGCCGCCTGACAGTTATCCTGCGGCGCAGATGGCCAGCGGGAAACGTCTCGGCGTTGAATACCCGATTATCAATGGTAAAGACGACACCACGCTGGTGCAGTTTGGCGCGCAGTACAATGCGGGAAAAACGCTCTACAAATACGATAAACAATACAATTTCGCCATCGAATCGATGCGTGCGGAACTGATTAAATTCGGCTGGATGGCATATCAGGCTCAGGCCGTCATTCCTTCGGGTGCACATTTAACGTTTACCATCGACGGGCTGGGCGGTATTGCCACCGTCGATGTGCCGTTAGGTTCTGGTGTGTACATGGCCGTGCCGTCATGCTCGCTGGATAATAAACATCAGACCGTCGAACTGGGCAATATCAGCAAAACAGGCAGCGGTACCTATCCTCAGCGGGGCCCGCTGGTCCGCTTCGGCATGGATTTTACCTGCAGCAGCTACACCAATAATGTGGAGTTTACGTTTGACGAACCTTACACCGTGATTAAGGGACGCGACACCTTGTCCGCTGTCAGCGTTCAGAACGGTGAGAAATTGCTGGGCCTGGAAGTCGGGCTTTTTGACAGCGAAGGAAATACGGTGAGAATGGGCGTGAAACAAGATATCGGTGTCGGGCAAAAGGGCAAAAATACCGCCAATTTCCAGGCGGCAATCATCCAGACAGCGGCGAAGGTCACTGATGCCAGCAATAACGATTTTACCGGGAATTTCACGGCGAAAGCCGATGTAACGATCACCTATTACTGAAAAAGCACTTATAAGAAAAACGTAACCAAAGAGGGAGGCGCTTCCCTCCCTCTTTGACCATTTCGGCGCAGTGAGCTAAGCGATCACGGCAATTGAGAAACCGAAACATTTTCAGTCATTTTAAAAGGCCGCTATTGCAGCGGCCTCCTGCATCACCGGGCGCAAAGCTTATAATAAACTTCATTCCAGCGGATCTGATTCTTAAAGTCCGCCAGCGTTGTGGCGTTATCAATCACCAGCAATTCAATCCCCGTCACCTCTGCATATAACCGCAGCGCGTCGATATCCAATGCCTGCGAGAACACTGTATGGTGCGCACCGCCGCCGAGGATCCAGGCTTCGGCGGCCGTGGCCAGTGATGGCTGCGCTTTCCAGATCGCGCGGGCGACAGGGAGTTTTGGCAGCGGATGTGGCTGTTCAACGGTATCCACCAGATTCACCAGCAGACGGAAACGGTCGCCCATATCGATAACACTGGCGTTGACCGCTGGGCCTGCCGGGGTGGAGAAGATCAGACGTGCCGGATCCGCTTTGCCGCCTATGCCGAGATACTGAGCATCCAGCAGCGGTTTTTCCTCTTTGGCAATCGACGGGCACACTTCCAGCATGTGCGAACCGACCACCAGATCGTTACCAGGCTTAAAGTTGTAGGTGTAGTCCTCCATGAACGACGTGCCGCCTTTCAGTCCGCTGGCCATCACTTTCATGATGCGCAATAAGGCGGATGTCTTCCAGTCGCCTTCGCCGCCAAAGCCGTAGCCTTTTTGCATCAGACGCTGTACAGCCAGCCCCGGCAGCTGCTTCATGCCGTGCAGATCTTCAAAGTTGGTGGTGAACGCACCGAATTTACCTTGCTCGAGGAAACGGGTCATGCCCAGTTCAATCTTCGCCGCATCCAGCAGATTTTCGCGACGTTCGCCGTTGAGCTTCACTGTGTCCGTCAGGCGGTAAGTCGCTTCATACTCTTCCACCAGCGTGTCAATGTCGCCTTTGCTAACTTCATTGATCACGCTGACCAGATCGCCGATGCCGTATGCGCTGACGGTGTAACCAAACTGAATTTGCGCCGCCACTTTATCGCCTTCAGTGACCGCGACTTCACGCATGTTATCGCCAAAGCGTGCCACTTTCAGGTGCTGACTTTCATTTTTCGCCGCAGATACGCGCATCCATTGGGCGATGCGGCGATGGGATTCGCCATCCTGCCAGTGTCCGGCCACCACGGAATGTTGCTGACGCATACGTGCGCCAATGAAACCAAACTCACGGCCACCATGGGCAGTCTGGTTCAGGTTCATAAAGTCCATGTCCATGGTTTCCCACGGCACTTCGGCGTTGAACTGGGTATGGAACTGCAACAGCGGTTTATGCAGGATGTTCAGACCGGCGATCCACATTTTGGCCGGAGAGAAGGTGTGCAGCCAGGTAATGATGCCCACGCACGGGTTGTGATAGTTGGCTTCGCGGCACAGCGCGGTGATTTCGTCCGGGGTGGTGACCAGCGGTTTGAGCACCAGCTTGATCGGCAATCCGGCTTCTGTGTTCAGGCCGTTCACAACCTTTTCGGCGTTCTCTTTAACCTGACGTAACGTTTCCGGCCCGTAGAGATGCTGACTGCCAATAGCGAACCACACTTCGAGATGTTTAAACGCGTCCATTTGTTACTCCTGAATATCATTGTCGGGATAGAGAAATAGGGATTAATGCGCCGTCTTCGCTGCAAACAGCGGTTCAGCAGAGGCGCACCAGGCTTGATAACGTTCGTACAGGCGCTGATATTGCTCAACGCGCAGCGGATCCGGCAGCAAGGTGCGTTCTATGCTGCAGGCCATTTTTTCCTGTGCGGCAGGTACGTCTTGGAATTCACCTGCGGCAACGGCGGCAAAGATTGCCGCTCCCAGCGCGCAGCACTGATCGGAAGCGACGATTTGCAGCGGACGGTTCATCGCATCTGCACACACCTGCATGATGACCGGCGATTTACGTGCAATTCCGCCGAGCGTAAGGACGTTTTCCACCGGGATATCCTGCTGCTCGAAGCACTCCATGATGGCGCGCGCGCCGAATGCCGTCGCCGCGATAAAGCCTCCGAACAGTTCCGGTGCTTCAGTGCCTAAATTTATGTCAGTGATTACCCCTTTCAGACGCTGATTGGCGAACGGTGTCCGGCGACCGTTGAACCAGTCAAGCACCAGCGGCAGGTGATCGAGTTTTGGATTGGCGGCCCACGCAGCGGTCAGATCCGGCAGCAAATTTTTTTGCAGCGCGGTCAGCTGAGGTTGAAGCTCAGGGTGCGCCTTCGCGGCCTGAACCAGCGGCCAGCTGAGCAGGCGGCTGAACCAGGCATACATGTCACCAAAGGCCGATTGTCCGGCTTCCATCCCGATCATATCCGGCACGACGCTGCCTTCTACCTGACCGCAGATCCCGGCAATCGCGCGGTCATTCACGCGCGCTTTATCAGCGATGAGAATGTCGCAGGTCGATGTGCCGATAACTTTCACCAGTGTGTAAGGCTGCGCACCGGCACCGACTGCGCCCATGTGGCAATCGAACGCGCCACCGGAGAGTACGACGCTGGCCGGTAAGCCCAGACGCTCTGCCCAGTCAGCGGTCAGTGTGCCGACGGCCTGTTCAGCAGTCACTGTCTCGGTAAACAAGGGATACGGCAGGTTTTCGACCAGCAGCGGATCGAGCGCCGCAAAGAAAGCTTTAGGTGGCAGGCCGCCCCATGACGGATGCCAGAGCATTTTGTGCCCGGCGCTGCAACGGCCACGCACGACTTTATCCGGCGCAGTGGTGCCGGAAAGCAGGGCGGGCACCCAGTCACACAGCTCAACCCAGGAAGCCGCTGCTTCACGTACAGAAATGTCGGCGCGCGAAACGTGCAAAATTTTTGCCCAGAACCATTCTGAGGAGTAAACGCCACCGATATAGCGTGAGTAATCGGGGAAATCGCCGCTGCGGCACAGGCGGTTAATCTCTTCGGCTTCTTCTATCGACGTGTGGTCTTTCCACAACACGAACATCGCGTTCGGGTTTTCGGCAAATTCCGGCAGCAGGGCCAGAACGTTGCCGTCCTTATCCACCGGCGCAGGCGTCGAGCCGGTGGAATCCACTCCGATACCCACCACGCGCTGGCTGCGTTCAGGCCCGAGGCGGGCCACGACGTTTTTAATCGCCTGTTCCATCGCTTCTATATAGTCACGCGGGTGATGACGGAACTGATTGATGGCCGCGTTACAGTAGCGACCTTCATTCCAGCGCGGGTAATACACTACGTCAGTTTCCATCTCAGCACCGGTCTGACAATCCACAGCCAGTGCGCGAACAGAATCGCTGCCAAAATCCAGACCAAGAGCAATCGCACCTTGCGTCATTCTTTCTCACTCCTTCAGGTTTGCCGTAGTCATTACGGCGGCGAATCGAATTGCTCTAACAGTAGGAGGATGTAAAAGCGGGAGTGAGGAGGCGTTAGCTGGAAGTATGCACAAATCTGCTCCTCATGATGTTTCTGTGAGGTTGGTCAAAAGTTAATGTTTGGCTAAATTCGCTATATGTATGCACAAACCTGCTGTTTTCCTGCTGTGTGATAGCGCTCTATCTTCCGTATCAGTTTTACCGCTAAAACTTAACGCGTCTTACAAGAGGGCGTGGCGTGGATCGTCTGTATACAGGGCACCGCCGCACTTTCACTTTGTTTCTTTACGCTACTGATAACGTTTTCACGCTGACGGCACATTTTCAGATTTACGGCCTGAATCGCGAGAAACAACAATAAAAAGTCGGAGAACATCATGCATAAATTCACTAAGGCGTTAGCGGCGGTAGGATTAGCTGCCGTTATGTCACATTCAGCTATGGCAGCAGAGAACCCGAAGCTGGGCTTCCTGGTTAAGCAGCCGGAAGAACCCTGGTTCCAGACTGAATGGCGGTTTGCGGACAAAGCCGGTAAGGACATGAACTTCGAGGTGATTAAAATCGCCGTGCCGGATGGCGAAAAAACCCTGAACGCGATCGACAGCCTGGCGGCGAACGGCGCGAAAGGTTTTGTTATCTGTACGCCGGATCCGCGTCTCGGGCCTGCCATCATGGCTAAAGCCCGTAGCTATGACATGAAAGTCATTCAGGTGGATGACCAGTTTGTGAATGCCAAAGGCAAACCGATGGAAGAAGTGCCATTAGTGATGATGGCTGCGACAAAAATCGGCGAACGTCAGGGGCAGGAACTGTACAAAGAAATGCAAAAACGCGGCTGGAAACCGGCAGAAACGGGCGTGATGGCTATCACCGCCGATGAGCTGGACACCGCGCGTCGCCGCACTTCCGGTTCAATGGACGCGCTAAAAGCAGCCGGGTTCCCGGAAAAACAAATCTACAAAGTGCCGACCAAATCTAACGATATCCCTGGCGCACTCGATGCCGGTAACTCGCTGTTAGTGCAACATCCTGAAGTGAAAAACTGGCTGATCATCGGCATGAACGACAACACCGTGCTCGGTGGCGTGCGTGCAACAGAAGGTCAGGGCTTTAAAGCGGCTAACGTGATCGGCATCGGTATCAACGGTGTGGATGCGGTGAATGAGCTGTCAAAAAGCGCGCAAACTGGTTTCTACGGTTCCCTGCTACCCAGCCCGGATATTCACGGTTATAAAAGTATCCAGATGCTGAACGAGTGGGTTACCAAAGGCGTTGAACCACCGAAATTCACCGAAGTGACTGACGTTGTACTGATCACCCGCGATAACTTCAAAGAAGAGCTGAAGAAGAAAGGCCTGATGTAATGTCTCGTCGTCTCTGAACAGAGCAAAGAGACGCTGCTACATAACGGACGACAGGGAGTGTCATGAACTGTTTTCTGTCATGCAGCAGCGTGCCTCCATATTCACTTATCTTCCAGGTAGCCACTATGACTCAGCAATCTTTAAACAAGACGCCTTTGCTGAAACCGTCGCTGACGGAGTTTGATGCGGCCATGCCGTATCTGGAATTCCATGACATTGGCAAAGTCTTCCCCGGCGTGAAAGCGCTCGACGGAATTTCGTTCAATTGTTATGCCGGGCAAATTCATGCACTGATGGGAGAAAATGGCGCGGGAAAATCCACGCTGTTGAAGATCCTCAGCGGGAACTATCAGCCCTCGCAGGGGGTTATTCACATAAAAGGCCAGCCGGTCAGTTTCAATAAAACGACTGACGCACTCGATGCGGGCGTGGCGATTATCTATCAGGAATTGCATCTGGTGCCGGAAATGACGGTGGCAGAAAACATTTACCTCGGGCAGTTGCCGAGCAAACACGGTTTTGTGAACCGCAAGCTGCTGCGCTATGAGGCCAAAATTCAGCTTGAGCATCTCGGGCTTGATATCAACCCAGATACGCCGCTCAAGTATCTCTCCATCGGCCAGTGGCAGATGGTCGAAATCGCTAAGGCACTGGCGCGCAATGCCAAAATTATTGCCTTCGATGAGCCAACCAGTTCTCTGTCTGCCCGTGAAATCGAACAGTTGTTCCGGGTTATCCGTGAGCTGCGTGCCGAAGGGCGCGTGATTTTGTATGTCTCGCACCGCATGGAAGAAATCTTCGCGTTAAGTGACGCTGTCACGGTATTCAAGGATGGCCGTTACGTGCGTACCTTTGACGATATGACGCAGGTCGATAACAGCAAACTGGTTCAGGCAATGGTGGGCCGGAACCTGGATGATATTTACGGTTACGCGGCACGTCCGCATGGCGATGTTCGCCTGGCGTTGGAAAACGTCAAAGCACCGGGTGTGAGAACGCCAGTTAGCCTGACAGTGCGTCAGGGAGAAATCGTCGGCCTGTTCGGGCTGGTGGGTGCAGGGCGTAGCGAGCTGATGAAAGGTTTGTTTGGCGGTACGCGCATTACTGGCGGGACGCTCAAACTAGACGGCGCGGTGATGAACATTCGCAAACCGGCGGATGCTATTCGTCAGGGCATCATGCTTTGCCCTGAAGACCGCAAGGCTGACGGCATCATTCCTGTGCACTCGGTTCGCGACAACATTAACATCAGCGCCCGCCGTAAATCAGTGTTCGCAGGCTGTCTTATCAATAATCCGTGGGAAGCCAAAAATGCGCGCAAGCACATTGAGGCGCTGAACATCAAAACCCCGAGCGATCAGCAACTGATCATGAATCTCTCCGGCGGTAATCAGCAAAAAGCCATTCTGGGCCGCTGGCTATCGGAAGACATGAAAGTGATTTTGCTCGATGAACCAACGCGCGGGATCGACGTTGGCGCCAAACATGAAATCTACAACGTGATTTATTCTCTGGCAAAACAAGGTATTGCGGTGCTGTTTGCGTCCAGTGATTTACCGGAAGTGCTGGGGCTAGCGGACAGAATTGTGGTGATGCGCGAAGGCGCAATCTCCGGCGAACTCTCCCATGACGAAGCCACCGAAGAAAAAGCGCTGGGGCTCGCCATGTTGCGAACTCCAGACCTGACCTCTGCCCCTGACGCTGCCTGACTGAGGAGCACTCTATTATGTCCAGTATGACAACCAATTCCGCTAAACCGGATCAACCTTCAGCGGCATCACGCGGCGGACAAGGCCTGATGCGCATCTGGGACAGTTACGGCATGTTAGTGGTGTTCGCCGTGCTGTTTATTGCCTGTACTATTTTCGTGCCGAACTTCAGTTCTTTCATCAACATGAAAGGTCTGGGGCTGGCGATTTCCATGTCCGGAATGGTCGCCTGCGGGATGCTGTTCTGCCTGGCGTCCGGCGACTTTGACCTGTCTGTCGCCTCCGTGATTGCCTGTGCAGGCGTCACGACGGCGGTGGTCATTAACATGACTGAAAGCCTGTGGATTGGCGTTGGTGCCGGTCTGGTGCTGGGAATGCTGACCGGTTTACTCAACGGTTTTGTGATTGCTCGTCTGAAAATCAATGCCCTGATCACCACGCTGGCTACCATGCAGATTGTGCGCGGTCTGGCATACATCATTTCCGACGGTAAAGCGGTAGGTATTGAGGACGAACGTTTCTTCGCACTGGGCTATGCCAACTGGTTCGGCCTGCCTGCGCCAATCTGGCTGACGGTCGGCTGCCTGATCATTTTCGGCCTGCTACTGAACAAAACAACCTTCGGGCGTAACACGCTGGCGATCGGCGGTAACGAAGACGCTGCGAGGCTGGCCGGTGTCCCGGTCGTGCGCACCAAAATCATTATCTTTATGCTGTCCGGGCTGGTATCGGCGGCGGCGGGGATCATTCTGGCCTCACGTATGACCAGTGGCCAGCCAATGACCTCACTGGGCTTTGAGCTGATTGTTATTTCCGCCTGCGTACTGGGTGGCGTGTCCCTGAAGGGCGGTATCGGCAAAATTTCCTACGTGGTCTCCGGCATCCTGATTTTGGGGACAGTCGAAAATGCTATGAACCTGCTGAACATTTCTCCGTTCTCGCAATACGTGGTGCGCGGTTTGATCCTGCTGGCTGCGGTAATCTTTGACCGTTATAAACAGAAAGCTAAAAAGACCCTTTAACCCCATTTAGTGATAACGCTTTCACACGGCATTTAACGCTTTGACAGGTTAAATGCCGTAAAAGCGCGTGGTTGTTCACAATTTTGTAACGTTTACTGGCAGCGTTTTCACCGGTAGTTAGAATAGATGAAAAGTCCATAGCTACGTGATGTTTCAGGAGGTTCGATGTACCACCGCATGATTCAGGATCAGCAGCAGAACCCGCTGCTACCGGGTTACAGTTTCAATGCCTATCTGGTCGCCGGAATGACACCGATCCTTGCTGACGGCCCGCTGGATTTCGCCATCGATCGTCCGGGCGGCATGAAAGGATTTATCCTTAACCTGACGGTGAAAGGACAGGGCAAAGTCTTTGACGGTGAGGATACGTTTTACTGCAACCCCGGCGACTTATTGCTGTTCCCGCCAAAAGCGCGCCATCTTTACAGCCGTTCCGCTAACAGTGACTGCTGGTATCACCGATGGGTGTATTTCCGTCCGCGCGCCTACTGGGCCGACTGGCTGGAGTGGCATACCAAAACCCGCGACGTCGGGCGTCTTTCGCTACCCAATAATACGCTGCTGCTGGAATTCGACCGCCTGTTTGCCAATATCGAGCAAACGCAAAAATCAGGCCGTCGATTCTGTGAAGAGTTAGGAATGAATCTGCTGGAGCGCCTGTTGCTGCGCGCAATGGAAGAAGATCCGCAGAGCCCGCAAAAAATCATGGATCCGCGCGTCATCGAAGCCTGTCAGTTCATCACCGGTAACCTCGCCGGGGAACTGCGCATCGATGAAGTCGCCCGCCACGTTTGCCTGTCGCCATCACGTCTGGCGCATTTATTCCGCGAACAGGTAGGGATCAATATTCTCCGCTGGCGCGAAGATCAGCGCGTCATCCGCGCCAAGCTGTTACTACAAACCACGCAGGAGTCGATTGCGACCATTGGCCGCGTGGTGGGATATGACGACCAGCTGTACTTCTCGCGGGTATTCCGCAAGCGGGTCGGCGTCAGTCCGAGCGATTTCCGTCGCCGTAGCGTGGAGATCAATTATCCCGCGAAACCGTATAAAGCACCGGCGGATAATGCGATTGCATATCATTTTTAGGCTTGCAAAGCCTGGACGCTTTTGCAGGACTTCAACTTCAAGACCTTGGGTTGCCGCCCAAACCGGCCTTAAGGGCGGCTTATCGCCGCCGCCCTTAAGAATCCCTGGCTCTTTAAAACACGTGCCATGCATCCCGGCTCTGTTTCAGAAGTCGCAGCTATTGCCGCAAAATCCCGCCGCTGCGCGGTGCCCTCCGGTCGGGTTGCAACCCGCGCAAAATCGCGCGGTTTTCCACCTCTCCTCCGGCGCGATTTTTGAACGCGGCCAGAGGCTTTTAGGTCACAACTTCATCCGCTCAGATCATTTCAAAAAAATAAATCATTAAAATCGCTTAGGTTTTGTTTTTAAAAATGGTGGATGGCGCGATAAAAAAATCCTGCTGAACGGAGCGGCTTCGAGACCTTAGGCTCGAAGACCGAGAGAAGGCACCGCGTAGCGGCAGGGTTTTGCGCCACACGCGGAAGTACCAGAACACGGCCATCGTTCCAGCGACAGCGCGTGTTTAAAGAAAGCGAGGGAGATCAAAGAGGGAGGCGCTTTCCTCCCTCTTTGGCGGTTTCGGCGCAGGGGATTAAGCGATCGCTGCAATTGAGAAACCGAAATATCCACGGTCAAATTTTATAAAGCCCCGGTGCAACCGATCACCCGAAATATCCTCGGTCAGATTTCAAAGCCCCGGTGCAACCGATTTAAAAGCTCCCCTTGCGCGGCTTGCGCACCAAAGAAAATACTATTTTCCCTTGTCCCGCTTCCTAAGCTAGTGTCAAATCAAACCAATAGCGTCCTAACGGGCAAAACCGTTAAAAATCACAGGAAATCATCATGACCCAATCCCTTCGTGTTGGCCTCATCGGTTATGGCTTCGCCAGCAAAACCTTCCATTCACCTTTGATCGACGGTACGCCGGGACTCGAGCTGGCGGCAGTATCCAGCAGTGATGCCGGTAAAGTCCATGCGGACTGGCCGAACGTCACGGTGGTCGATTCACCTGAGAAAATCTTTGCCGATCCTTCCATCGATTTGGTTGTCATTCCTACACCTAACACCACCCATTTCCCGCTGGCTAAACTGGCGCTGGAAGCCGGCAAACACGTCATCGTTGATAAACCCTTTACTGTGACGCTGGAAGAAGCCCGCGAGCTGGATGCGCTGGCGCAGGCGAAAGGCAAAGTGCTTTCAGTGTTCCACAATCGCCGCTGGGATTCGGATTTTCTGACTGTTAAAACGCTCATTAACGAAGGATCGTTGGGCGATATCGTCTATTTCGAATCCCACTACGATCGCTACAAACCGCAGGTGCTGGAACGCTGGCGTGAAAGCGCGGCGCAGGGTAGCGGCATCTGGTATGACTTAGGGTCCCATCTGCTTGATCAGGCGTTACAGCTTTTTGGTACGCCGGACACCCTCCAGGCCGATCTCGCGGTGCTGCGTCCAGGTGGCAAAGCGGTGGATTACTTCAATGCGGTGCTGACATATCCGCGTCGCCGCGTCGTGCTGCACAGCACCGTGTATGCCGTGGCAGAAACGGCGCGCTTTATTGTGCAGGGCGAAAAGGGCAGTTACGTGAAATTCGGGTTGGATCCGCAGGAAGATCGCCTGAAAGCCGGTGAGCGCTTGCCTCAGGCCGACTGGGGTTACGATATGCGCGACGGCGTTGTGACACTGAGCCACGATGGCGTACTGGCAGAAAAATCACTGCTGACGCTGCCGGGTAACTATCCTGCTTATTATGCCGGTGTACGCGATGCAATTAACGGACAGGGCGAGAACCCGGTTCCGGCGGCCGATGCTATCCGTGTGATGGAAATGATCGAGCTGGGCATGAAGTCTTCCGAACAGCGTGCGACGCTGGACGTCAAAAAATAAGTCGCCGCTATACTTTTTACACTACCTGTTTATAGGGTAAGGAAGGTTCATGTCCTGGTTAAAGATTGATAAGTTTTTGCTGATTCTGATCTGCGTCGTGGTGCTTGCCTCGTTCTTTCCCTGTGAAGGGATTTACAAGACTGTTTTCGAGCATCTGACCACCTTTGCTATCGCGCTGCTGTTCTTTATGCACGGTGCGAAGCTGTCGCGTGAAGCGATTATGGCGGGGATCAGCCACTGGCGTTTGCACGTGGTGGTATTTCTCAGCACATTCGCGCTGTTCCCGCTGCTGGGGCTGGGCATGAAATGGCTGGTGCCGGTAGGGATTCTGACGCCGACGCTGTATTACGGCTTTCTCTATCTTTGTGCGCTGCCTGCCACCGTGCAGTCGGCGATTGCCTATACATCGGTTGCGGGCGGGAATATTCCGGCGGCGATTTGCAGCGCGTCGGCCTCCAGCATCCTCGGCGTGTTCCTTTCGCCGGTGCTGGTCGGCCTGCTGATGCACACGCAGGGTGGTACCACTGATACGCTCCACGCGATAGGCTCTATCGTTCTGCAACTGATGGTGCCGTTTATCATCGGGCATCTCTGCCGTCCGCTGATCGGTGGCTGGGTGCAGCGTCATAAGAAGATCGTCAACGTTACTGACCGCTCTTCGATTCTGCTGGTGGTATACGTGGCGTTCAGCGCCGCGGTGGTGGAAGGCATCTGGCATCAGATCGACGGCTGGCAGCTGCTGGCGGTGCTGGGCTGTTCAATCGTGTTGCTGACCATTGTGCTTATCATCAACACCTTTGTGGCGCGTCTGTTTGGCTTCAACACCAAAGATGAAATCACCATTGTCTTCTGCGGTTCGAAGAAAAGTCTGGCGAACGGTATTCCGATGGCGAACGTGCTATTCCCGGCGGCAGCCGTCGGCGCGATGGTGTTACCGCTGATGATTTTCCATCAGATCCAGCTGATGGTTTGTGCCGTGCTGGCGTCGCGTTACGCTAAGCGTGTGGCGCGGGAAGAAGCGGCGTTGCAGTTGAAGAAAGAAGAAGTGAAATCAGCGTAACCCGCTGTCAGTAAAAGAAAAGGGCGAGAATTATTCTCGCCCTTTTTTATTTCGTCACAAACCTTTACGCGGATACTTTGTCGCGAATCGCCTGTTTTTCGGCTTCGGTCAGGAAGGCCATGGTCAGGCCATTTTCCTGCGCTTTACGGATTTCGTTTTGTGTCAGGCCGGCAGCGGGAGCTGCGAGGTTGTATTCGTTGGCGATCTCAATGCCCTGAACCGCCGGGTCATCGGTATTGATCGAGGCCAGAACGCCGTGGCGCAGAAACACTGCCAGCGGATGCTGTTCAAAAGAGGCGACGGTGCTGGTCTGAATGTTGGAGGTCAGACAGGACTCGATACCAATCTGATGCTTTGCCAGAAAATCCATCAGCTCAGGATCCTGCGCGGCTTTCACGCCGTGGCCGATACGCTCTGCGCCCAGTTCACGAATGGCCTGCCAGATGCTTTCCGAACCTGCCGCTTCGCCCGCGTGAACGGTAATACGCCAGCCAGCATCGCGGGCACGGTTAAAGTGGCTGAGGAACAGGCTGCCTGGGAAACCGAGTTCGTCACCGGCCAGATCCAGCGCGGTAATGCCGTCACGGTGCGCCAGTAAACCTTCCAGTTCCTGCACACAGGCATCTTCGCCGAAAGTACGGCTGAGAATGCCGATAAGACGCACGTCGATATCGTGATTTTTCTGACCTTCGCGGATCCCCTCAATCACGGCTTCCACCACGCCTGCTACTGGCAGATTGTGGTTCATCGCCATGTAGAAGGGGGAGAAACGCAACTCGGTGTAATGCAGACCGGCTTTCGCGGCATCTTCAACATTTTCCTT
The DNA here is from genome assembly GCA_013457415.1 of Enterobacteriaceae bacterium Kacie_13. NCBI lineage: Bacteria > Pseudomonadati > Pseudomonadota > Gammaproteobacteria > Enterobacterales > Enterobacteriaceae > Enterobacteriaceae bacterium Kacie_13. The sequence goes on along the minus strand of CP045665.1, from coordinate 2,381,676 downwards.
CGCAACGCGACGGCAGGCATCAATATCGCCCAGCACTTTCACGCCCCAGTCCAGTTTTTGCAGGAAGCTCACCAGATCCGGTTCTGCGTGCATGACCTGCACGTGCGGGCGCAGGGCTTCAATTTCATTGGCAGGCAGGGTCAGATTGAACTGACGGCCTAAATCGAGAATGGTCTGAGCGCGAATGTTGCCATCAAGGTGGCGGTGGATATCAGTCAGGGGAAGGCGGGTATCGATCATGGGGTGCACTCATTATTATTGAAATGTGCGGGGTATTATAGCTGGCTTTTGTTGCGCAACGATAGTGGCAGCTCCTTCCTCTGCGCAAGGAAGGAGCAAAACGGGATTTATTTTATCGCTTTGATAGCCCGGATCAGCGCCTGAACTCCGGATTCGACTTTCGAACGCGGACATCCAACATTTAGGCGCAGGAAGCCTTCGCCTTCTGTGCCGTAGGTGTATCCTGGCATAATCGCGACTTTTTGATGTTCGATCAGCTCTTTTTGCAGCAGCTTGTCGTCGATACCAAGCTGACGCAGATCGATCCACGCCAGGTAGGTTGACTGCGGCGGTTGCCAGTTTAGCTGCGGGAAAGCGGCGTTCAGCTCATCCGCGACGTAACGCAGATTGCCCTGTAAATAGTCGCGTAACGCGTCCAGCCAGGTTTCACCCGCCTGATAGGCCGCCACATGGGCGTGGATAGCCAGCACCGCCGGAGAAGATAAGCCATCGCAGGCTTTGAGCTGATGCAGATACGCATCGCGCTGCGCTTTGTGGCTGATAAGCCCATAAGCACCGGTCAGCGCAGGAATGTTGAAGCTTTTTGAACCGGAAGTCAGCAGCGCCCACTCGCCGAGGGCCACTTCGTTCCACGGCGTATGCTGATTATCGCCCCAGACCATATCCATATGGATTTCATCGCTTATCACCCGCACATGATGACGTTCACACAGTTTTGCTATCAGCGTCAGTTCTTCACGCGTCCAGACCTTGCCTGTTGGATTATGCGGGCTGCACAGCAGCAGCACGGTGCAGCCCGGTTGCGCCAGCAGGCTTTCCAGCTGTTTTGCATCAAGCAACCAGTCGTTGCCCTTTTTAATCAGCGGGCTGTTGAGCATCTGGCGTTGATTGCCTTCGACCACTTTGAAAAAAGCGTCGTAAGCCGGGGTAAACGTCACCACGCCGTCGCCCGGCTGGCTCCACTGGCGGATCAGTTGCGCCACCATATAAATCACCGAAGGGCCGTAAACCACCATGTCACGGTCGATCTGGCTGCTAAAACGCTGCTGATACCAGTGGGCGATAGCGCCGAGGAAATCATCATGATGCCAGCGGCTGTAGCCGAGCACGCCGTGTTGAAGACGCTTTTGCAGTTCGTCGAGAATGCAGGGCGCAGCGGCGAAATCCATATCGGAAATAGTAAACGGCAGTAAGTCAGCAGTACCAAAACGGTCGGCGACGTAATCCCACTGCGTACACCAGCTGCCGTGGCGGTCAACGACGGTGGAGAAATCAAAAGAAGCTGAGGTCATTTTTTCACTCCCTGAAGAAAGCAGAAAAGGGCGACACGAAGTCGCCCTGTAGATTCGGTATTTATGCCGTCACCGGTTCCGGCTGGCTGGCCGCTTCGCGGATCAGGTAATCCAGCTCATCTTTCACCGATTGTACCTGCGGGCCGATCACTACCTGCAGATTATGGTCGTTGAGATGAACCACGCCAATGGCACGGTTAGCTTTCAGGGTGGCGTCATCGACCAGCGACATATCCGCAACGGACAGGCGCAGACGGGTGATGCAGTTATCGAGAGAAACGATATTTCCGGCACCGCCCAGCGCACTTAGAATGACGGGTACGTTATAACCGGATTTGCTGGAAGAAGGCACCGGCGCGGCGTTAGGCATCGTGTCAGATTCACGTCCCGGCGTTTTAATGTTAAAGCGCATAATGGAGAAGCGGAAGATAGCGTAGTAAGCCACGAACCAGACTGCCGCCACAACCGGAACCAGATACCATTTGGTCGCCGTACCGTGCAGGATCCCGAATACCACGAAATCGATGATGTTACCGTCGGTATTGCCGATGGTCACGCCAAGTACCGACATAATGGTGAAGCCCAGACCAGTCAGGATGGCATGGATGACATACAGAACCGGTGCGACGAACAGGAACAGGAATTCGATAGGTTCTGTGGTTCCGCCGACGACACACGCCACGACGCCGGAAATCAGCAGACCTTTAATTTTATGACGGTTTTCAGGTTTCGCGCAGTGGTACATCGCCAGTGCCGCACCCGGCAGGCCACCGAGGAACGCTGGCATTTTACCCTGAGACAAGAACTGCGTGGCACTTTCAGAGAAGCCGTGGGTGGTCGGGCAGGAGAGCTGCGCCTGGAAGATGGTCAGCGCACCGCTCACTTCACGGCCACAGACATCCAGCGTACCGCCAGCTTCGGTGAAGCGGATCAGCGCCACCAGAATATGATGCAGACCAAATGGCAGCAGCAGACGTTCGCCGGAACCGAAAATCATCGGTCCGAAGACACCTGCGCCCTGAATCAGACGGCCCAGACCGTTGATGCCAGCCGCGAAGAAAGGCCAGATCAGCGGTATCAGCAAGCCGACTAAACCGAGCACCACGGTAGTGACGATCGGCACAAAGCGGGTGCCGCCGAAGAACGCCAGCGCATCCGGCAGGCGGATGGTATTGTAGCGCTCATGCAGGATGTAGACGATGATACCGACGATCACCGCGCCCAGAATACCGGTGTCGATGGACTGAATACCCAGGATCATCTGAATGTTGTTGGCTTTGAGAACCAGCGGGTCTACTGTCGGCAGCGTACCGTTGGCGGTCAGATAGAAGTTAATCGCCAGATTAAGCACCGCGAAACCGACAAAGCCGGAAAACGCCGCGACGCCTTTGTTTTCACGCGCCATACCCAGCGGGATTGCGATGGCGAACATCACCGGCAGGAAGCTGAACGCAAACGAACCGACTTTGCTCATCCAGACGAAAATCAGCTGGAGGACAGGATTACCCAATGCAGGCAACAGCGTGACTACGTCGTGGCTGCTTAACGAACTACCGATACCCAGCATGATGCCGCAAAATGACAGCAAGGCGACCGGCAGCATGAAGGTTTTACCCAGGCTTTGGAAGAATTCCCAAAGTGTGACTTTTTGTTTTTTATTGGCAGGCATAGCTGCTCCCTGAAAGATTTGGTGTTGGCTGTGTGTTGACGACGGCTAAGATAAAACGTTTTACCTAAATAATACGTGCCACATATCACAATATTGGAACATCGCCAGTTTCAAGGGGTTTAAATCAGGTTTAACGTTTTACTAAAATACCCGAATTCGGTATAACTATTTGACCACGCTAATTATTTGCAATCTGGAATAAAGCGGGCGGGAAGTAACCCGTTAAACGGAGTTTGAAATGAACGAAAACGCCCGATGAGCCATAAAAAAATAACGATTATTGACGTTGCGCAGCACGCAGGGGTTTCCGTCACCACGGTGTCTCTGGTGCTGAGCGGCAAAGGCCGTATCTCACAAACCACGTCTGAGCGGGTTAACCGCGCGGTGGATGAGTTGGGTTTTGTGCGAAACCGTCAGGCGAGTACGCTGCGCGGTGGCGAGTCCGGCGTGGTCGGGCTGATTGTTCGCGATATCTGCGAACCCTTTTATGCCGAAATGACTGCCGGTCTGAGTGAGATGTTTGAAGCGCAGGGCAAAGTGTTGTTCCTGCTGCAAAGCGGTCCGACGGGCAAAGGCCTGGATCGCTGTTTCGACACGCTGCTGACGCACGGTGTCGACGGCATTGTTATCGCCGGCGGTGTGAATTCAATTGCCGGACTGAAGGAAAAAGCCGAAGAGCAGGGGGTTCCATTGATTTGCGCGGCGCGCTCCGGCGGCATCGAAGGTGTGGACGTCGTGCGCCCGGACAACATGCTGGCCGCAAAAATGGCCACGGAATATCTGATCAAACGCGGCCATAAGCAGATAGCTTACCTCGGTGGGCTGAGTAATTCATTAACCCGCGCCGAACGTCTTGGCGGCTTCTGTGCCACGCTTTTGCAATACGGCCTGCCGTTTCGCAGCGAATGGATTATTGAGTGTGATTATCAGCAGAAATTTGCCGCAGATGCAGCAGAAGCGTTGTTATCGCACTACCCGAAAATCAGCGCCATCGTATGCCACAAAGCCTCCGTCGCGATGGGAGCGTATTTCGGCATCATGCGCACCGGTACGCAGGTCGGCGGCGGCGCGGTTGATAACTTCTTCCAGCAAAAAGTGGCGTTAATCGGCATGGAAGATGCCCCGGAATCGGCACTGACCGAACCCCCGCTGACGTCGATTGCTAATTCGGCGAGGGAAATTGGATATGCAGCTGCCCGGCGGTTATTGATGAGGATTGGCGGGCAGAATCTGGAAGCGCAGAATATTATTGTGGCGCCGGGGTTGGTGGAGAGGGAATCGGCTTAGCAGGGGACTGAGTTGGATTGTTTTAAATTCAAGGTCAAGGTCAAGGTCGTGGGTTGCCACCCACACTGGCCTTAAGGGCGGCTTATCGCCGCCGCCCTTAAGAATCCCAGGCTCTTTAAAACACGTGCCATGCATCCCGGCTGTGTTTCATAAACTCCTCCTGTTGCCGCAAAATCCCGCCGCTTCGCGGTGCCCTCCGGTCGGGTTACAACCCGCGCAAAAAGCCGCGCGGTTTTCCACCTCTTCCTACGGCGTGATTTTTGAACGCGGCCAGAAACTTTTAGGTCACAACTTCACCTGCTCGGATCATTTCAAATAAAACTTCTTAAAATTACTCAGATTTTTTCTTTTAAAATGATGGGATGGCGCGATTAAAAATCCTGCTGAACGGAGCGGCCTGAAGACCCAAGGCTTCAGGACCGAGAGAAGGCACCGCGAAGCGGCAGGGTTTTGCGCCACACGCGGAAGTACCAGAACATGTCCATCGTTCCAGAGAAAGCGTGTTTGAAAATGCGGGGAGGGATCCAAGGGAGGGAAAGCACTTCCCTCCCTTGGTCGGTTTCGGCGCGGTGAGTTAAGTGATCACTGCACGTGAGAAACCGAAATATTCCCGGTCATTAATTACTGTCCTGACTCGTTCCGGTTTTAGGGTTCGAATTGCTCTCATCCCCTGCGCCAGCAGTCTTTGTATAGATGATCTTCTGGCTATCATTTCCGCAATGCCCAACGACTTGTCCACCGGCCTGATCTGCCTGATCGTTCGGTACGATGTCGAGTTTGAAACCTGACTCAGGTAAACCGTTAGCGACGATTTTCTGGGTGATATCCGCTTTTACAGTATCACAGGAAGCCTGTGCGACGAGCGGAGCCAACATCACAACGGCAAGTCCGGCTAATAGCGTCTTTTTCATCATTCATTCCTTTTATGAAAATCACAGTATTAATGAGTTTAGCAGATTATGGCGCGAGTAACTGACGGCCTGTACGGCGGTCGAGGCAGCGCTCAGTATTCTCTTCCCAATAGGCATTAACGTTCTGGCTGGCGTTGCACTTATCACGCAGATCAACCGAGTTATCGTATTTGGAATAGTCTTTCTCTGCACGCTGGTTCTTCAACGCGCGCAGACGCTGGGTTTCATTCCACTGTTCTTTGCTCTGGCGTGCTTCTTCGTTACTCATGGCATCATTGCCGCTACCGCCAAAAACACAGGTCCCGCCTGCGCAGTTGGTGGCAGCCAATGCAGGCGCTTGCCAGGCTGCGGTCATGACCAGCAGGGCGACCGGCAATACGCTGCGGGTCAGTCGGGACATAAACGTTGTATTCATTAGCTCATCCTTATATTTTTACACATCGCTCAGGCGAATATTCCAAGTATAACATCCCGCTGAATGACGTCATCCTCTGACAGGGAACTGGTTGATTTCTTATTGAACTACGGACTCTAAACCTGACAATGATTATGCTCAAAACTTCTTTACTGTTCTTTGCGACCGCGCTGGCGGAAATTGTCGGCTGCTTTCTGCCTTATCTCTGGCTACGTAAAGGAGGCAGCGCAATGCTGCTGTTGCCTGCGGCGCTGAGTCTGGTCGCGTTTGTCTGGTTACTGACGCTGCATCCGGCAGCCAGCGGGCGGGTTTATGCGGCTTACGGCGGGGTTTATGTGATGACCGCCATGCTGTGGCTGCGTTTTGTCGATGACGTGAAACTCAGCACTACTGACTGGGTCGGTGCCTGCGTAGCGCTGGCCGGAATGTTGATCATCATTTCAGGGTGGAAAGCAGCTTAAAACGATAAATTACTGCGATAAACGTTCCATCATTACGATCACCTTCTGAATCACCCTCTGCGCCGCGCGCGACAGTTGACGGCGTGGGGCAACGCACAATGCCAGCGTCAGCGGCTTCGCCGTGCGGCCCTGCAAAGGTACGAACGCCAGCCGGTTTTCTTGTAAATCAGGTAAGACATCCAGCAGGCTCAGCACGCCGACACCGGCGCCTTTACGGATCATTTCACGCATCATCCGCACGTCATTGCAGACGATCGACGGCGTTTCCAGCAGCTGATAGCGGTTATACAGCAGTTTGGCGCGTGCGTTGACCATCAGCGGTTCCGACGGAATGATCTGCCGGTAAGCCGCGATATCACTGAACGACAGCGATACCTGACGCGACAACTCGTGCCCGACCGGCATGGCGATGCCAATCGGCAATTCCGCAAAGGCGCGCACTTCCAGCCCGGTGTGTTCGACCGGGTCGAGCAGCAAACCAAAATCAACTTCTGCCGAACTGACCTGCTCGCTGATATTGCGGCTGTCTTCAATGCGTATATCAAACGTGAGATAGGGATGTTCTTTACCCACTTCGGCAATCAGTTCCGCCATCATGCCTTCGCTGAGCGCGGCAATCATCGAAATAGTGACGTGCCCGCGACGTAATCCCTGGATCTCATCGAAACGTTCGCGGGTGCGGGAAAATTCCTTTCGCCAGCGGCGGATATCATCGAACAGAATTTCGCCTGCAGATGTCAGTTTTAGTCCGGTCGGCAGGCGCTCAAACAGCGGTGTTTCCAGCGTCTGTTCAGCCTGCAAAATCTGCCGGTTGATGGCCGAAGCCGAGACGTGCAGCACTTCGGCAGCTTTGCGCAAACTTCCTGTTCGGGCGACTTCAGTAAAATATTGCGAAAAACGGGAGAAGGGAGACATAGGTGTACTAATTTATGCAGTGAATAAGTGAGATATCTATTATGGACTGCATCACTCATTTTTCCTAGATTGTGCGATGCCCCTTTGTAAAACAATGTCCTCAGGTTGTTTTATGCTCAAAGAGGCAATGACAGGGTTCGTCAAAACACGTTTTTAGCTCGTGTTCCGCTATCAGTACAGGCAGTGGGGCGAATTGTGGCATCCCTCACTGCGGGCGCGCGGGCGTGTTTTGAAAAACAATACTAATAACAAGCGTGCGCTATTTGATCGCCAGATGAAAAGTGATCACGCGACCAAGAGATTCCTTCTCATGTTAGAAAAACTATTCAAGTTAAAAGCTCACCGGACTAACGTGCGGACTGAGATTGTGGCAGGACTGACTACATTTTTAGCAATGGCGTATATTCTGTTCGTTAACCCATCTATTTTGGGTGCGACGGGCATGGATAAAGGCTCTGTTTTCGTGGCAACTTGTCTTGCTGCCGCAATCGGTTCCGCGCTAATGGGCTTCATTGCGAACTACCCGATAGCGCTGGCACCGGGTATGGGGTTAAACGCCTTTTTCACCTACACCGTCGTTCTGCACATGGGCTATACGTGGCAGATTGCGTTGGGTGCCGTTTTCCTCTCCGCCTGTATTTTCTTCGCGTTATCCATCTTTAAAATCCGTGAGTGGATTATCCGCAGTATCCCGATGCCGTTACGCTCGGCGATTGCTGCAGGTATAGGCTTATTCCTGGCGCTGATTGCGCTGGAAAATGCCGGTATCGTGATTGCAAATCCGGCCACGCTGGTAGGTTTGGGCGACCTGACCAAACCGGGGCCGCTGTTCGCCATGCTGGGCTTCATTCTGATCGTGGTGCTGGAAGCACGTAAAGTCACGGGTGCAGTGCTTATCGGCGTATTGGCCGTCACCGTACTGGCTATCGCCCTGGGTTATTCGGCGTTCGGTGGGATCATGTCGATGCCGCCGTCTATCGCGCCAACCTTCATGCAACTGGACATCAAAGGCGCATTCAATGTGTCGCTGATTAGCGTTATCTTCGCGTTCCTGTTTGTGGATGTATTCGACAACTCCGGCACCCTGATTGGCGTCACCAAACGTGCAGGGCTGGCAGACGAAGACGGTAATATCCCGAAAATGGGCCGTGCGCTGGTCGCTGACAGCGCCGCTGCGCTGTTCGGTTCCCTGCTCGGAACGTCAACGACGACCAGTTATATCGAATCTGCTGCGGGCGTGAGCGCCGGTGGTCGTACCGGTCTGACTGCAATTGTTGTTGCCATCCTGTTCCTGCTGAGCCTGTTCTTCGCACCGCTGGCAGGCAGCGTTCCGGCGTTCGCTACCGCACCGGCGCTGCTGTTCATTGCCGTATTGATGACATCAGGTCTGGCAGAGATCGACTGGAAAGACATCACCGTCGCTGCCCCGGTCACCGTGACTGCGCTGACGATGCCTTTCACCTATTCCATCGCTAACGGCATCGCGTTCGGTTTCATCACCTGGACACTGTGCAAATTGCTGACCGGCCGCTGGCGCGAGCTGAATTCCGCGCTGATCGTGTTGTCGATTTTGTTTGTGATCAAGCTTGGCTGGCTGAGCGCGTAATTCGCATTCAGAGAGCAGAAGGGCGCGGGCAGGTTTGCCGCGCCTTTTTTGTTTGTGGCCGTACCGAAGAAATTAAAAAAGCAGCCGGAGCTGCTTTTCATTATTTTTCCTTGCACTAAGGAAGCAGGATCACTCTTCGCGATGTACCTGCAAACCGGCGAGGGACTGGCTGACGGGCATCATCTCAATACTGTTGATGTTGACGTGCGCAGGCAGTGTGGAAACCCAGTAGACGGATTCGGCGACGTCTGCGGCGGTCAGCGGGTTGGTGTTGTCGTAGGTTTTGCTGACTTTCTCATCGTCGCCTTTAAAGCGCACGCTGGAGAATTCAGTGCCGCCGCACAGGCCCGGCTCGATGTTGGTGACACGCACGTGGGTGCCGTGCAGGTCGGAGCGCAGGTTCAGGCTGAACTGACGCACGAACGCTTTGGTGGCACCGTATACATTGCCGCCCGCGTAAGGCCAGTTACCGGCGGTGGAGCCGATGTTGATCACGTGCCCGATATTGCGTTCAACCATGCCCGGCAGAACGGCGCGGGTCATGTACACCAGACCTTTAGTATTGGTGTCGATCATTTTATCCCAGTCTTCCAGCGACGCTTTGTCGGCTTTTTCCAGACCGAGCGCCAGACCGGCATTGTTGACCAGTACGTCGATGTTACGCCATTCAGCAGGCAGGCTGTCGATGGCATCCTGAATCGACGCACGGTTGGTGACGTCCAGTTCGACAGGATAGAGTGCGTCTCCCAGCTCAGCTTTCAGATCATCCAGACGCTCTTTGCGGCGGCCGGTGGCAATGACTTTATGACCTTCTTTAACAAACTTACGTGCGATTTCCGCACCAAATCCGGCGGTGGCGCCGGTAACAAAAATAATCATCCCGGTATTCCTCTGTTTTAAGCAAAGTGTGCCTGAAGCACACAAAAAGACGCTGTCAGTATTAACACAAAAATAACGAGACCGGCAGGGTAAGCCGGTCTGCGCTGGTATCATTTTATTGCTATTACTTTTTCAGATAAGGCGCAATCAGCGATAAATCCGCCGCTGAGAGGCGGTCTGGCGCAGTCTGAGCCTGATGCCAGTAAGGATACAGCAACGGCAACTGGCTGACAGCATTGAGTTTTTCTATTTCTTCGTGGGTGAGCGTCACGTCGGCAGCCTTAAGATTGTCCTGCAGCTGCGCATCGTTGCGTGCGCCGACGATCACCGACGTCACCTGTGGCCTTGCAATCAGCCACGCCAGCGCGATTTGCGCCGCTGAGACCCCACGGGCTTCGGCGATTTCTACCAACACATCCACTACGTCGTACAGCGCGCATTCATCACGCACCGGCGGCTCGCCCCAGTCGGCCAGATGTCGGGTGCCTTGTGGTGCGGCCTGATTGCGGCGATATTTGCCCGAGAGTAATCCGCCCGCCAGCGGGCTCCAGACCAGCGTGCCGAGGCCCTGATCCTGCGCCGCAGGCAGTAATTCATATTCGGCTTCGCGCGCCTGCAAGGTGTAATGGATCTGCTGGCTGACCGGGCGGATGTAGTGATTCGCCTGCGCGACCCCCAGCGTTTTCATCACATGCCACGCGGAAAAGTTCGAAACGCCCACGTAACGTACTTTACCGCTGCTGACTAAGTCATCAAGCGCGCGCAGGGTTTCTTCCAGTGGCGTCTGACCATCCCATTGATGCAACTGATACAAATCCAGATAGTCAGTGTTCAGACGTTTGAGGCTGGCTTCGCAGGCGCGCAGGATATGATGACGCGAGGAGCCGCGATCGTTCGGGCCATCGCCCATCGGGAAGCGGGCTTTACTGGCGATCAGCACATCGTTGCGTTTGCTGCCGAGCGCTTTGCCGAGAATGATTTCAGATTCACCGCCTGAATAGACGTCGGCGGTATCGAACAGGTTGATACCTGCGTCGAGACACAGTCCGATCTGACGCTGAGCTGCGTCGACGTCAGTCTGGCCGGTTTTGGCGAATTTCCCCTGACCACCAAACGTCATGGTGCCAAGGCTGAGAACTGAAACTTTCAGGCCAGAATGGCCTAACAAGCGGTATTCCATGGTATTTCTCCATTTTCCGGATACTTATTTTCAGTCTGGCTGCGCCTTTATTTATCCGACGTAGCCGGTTGGGGTACAGATTCTTTTTTCTGTCGCAGTTCATCGCCCGCAGTCTTATCCAGCGTCAGACTGTCGAGCGTTCCCGCCAGAGAAAACACACCAATAATGATGAAAGCAATGTGGAACGTCCCCACCTGCAAGGTTTCGCTGGCCGGGAGAAAATGTTCGGCAATACGCAGTGAGAGTGCGCCTATAGCAATACCGAGACCGGTGGACAGCTGCTGCGCAGTGTTAAACAGCGTATTCGCGCCGCCCATCTGCTCGCCGGGTACCTGCGAGAAGGCCAGCGTATTTAGCGCCGTGAACTGCATCGAACGTGTCATGCCGCTGGCGAAAAGCAGCAACAGCGTCAGCGCGGTCGGGACTTCAGGCGTTAAAAGCGCGCAGGCAAAAATCGTCGCGGAATTCAGCAGGCCGTTAACCAGCATAATCGACTTAAAGCGGAAGCGGTGCAAAATCGCCGACGTAAAAGGTTTCATTGCCAGATTTCCGGCAAACACTGAAAGCACCAGCAAACCGGCATCAAATGCACTCATGCCGTAACCGAGCTGGAACATCAGCGGTAGCAGGAATGGCAGGGCACCGATGGCGATGCGAAACAGCGAACCGCCGTAAACCGTGACGGCGTAACTTCTTATTTTCAGCGCCACCAGCGGCAGCAAAGGGTGTGACGCCCGTTTTGAATGCCATACCGCCAGCGCAGCCGCAATCAGTGCACCACTGACCATCGCGACGGGTTTCCAGTCGATCTGGCCTTCGTTAAATTTATCCAGCCCGAAGATCAGACCCAGACAGGCTGCACCGGTCAGTACAAAGCCGGTGACGTCAAACGGTACCCCTTTTTGCCCCGCAGCCTGAGGGATCAGCCTGCGGGCGAACAGCAGCGCAACAATGCCTAAAGGAACGTTGAGGATAAATATCCAGTGCCACGAAGCATAGGTGGTAATAAAACCGCCGAGCGGCGGCCCGAGGATCGGTGCAACCAGGCCCGGCCAGGTAATAGTCGCTATGGCGCGGATCAAATCCGATTTTTGGGTATTTTTTAGTACCACCAGACGACCGACCGGTACCATCAGCGCCCCGGCAAAACCCTGCAACATACGCGCTGCGGTAAAGGTCCCAAGGCTGACGCTGGCCGAGCACAATAATGAGGCGAGGGTGAAAAGAACGATCGCCAGCGAAAAAATATTGCGTGTACCAAAGCGATTAGCAATCCAGCCGCTGGCGGGAATGAACACGGTGAGCGTAAGAATATAGGCCGAGACGCCGATGTTCATGTCCACCGGATGCACGCCGAAGTCTTTCGCCATTTGCGGCAGTGCCGTAACGATCACTGTCGCGTCGAGGTTTTCCATAAAGAAGGCGCCCGCGACCAGGAGTGGCAGCGCGGAACCAGGAGGCAGCAAGAATTTTTTAATGGGGAACAAGCTCATAAAAGGTAAGCGCGCTAATCAATCAGCCAAAGTCTGAGCATAGCGCATCGGGGAGAGGCGTCAATGACAGAAACGCCTTCCCCGCAGGAGGAAGGCGTTGAAAAATCACTCTTCAGTCAACCGTTGCCCCGTTTGTGTATCAAACAGATGAATGGCGTCGCTGTTGGCTTCGAGATACAGCGGCTGATCGGCGCTGACGCGCGCGCGCCCGGCGAACTGAACGTGCAGCGGGAAGCCGCTCCAGTCGATGTGCAGCAGGCTGCTTTCTCCGGTCACTTCCAGCAGGCGCAGCGTCGCGGCGGGCTGGGCGCTGTGTTGCACCGGACGGAGATCATGCGGGCGCAGGCCGAGAGTGACCGGCTTTCCTTCAGACTGACGCGCCTGTAATGCCCATTTTTCCGGTAACGCAAACCACAGCTGTGCGCAGGTGACACCCGGCTTTCCGTCGATGCTCTGGAACACGCCGCTTAGCAGGTTCATCGGCGGCGAACCGATAAACCGCGCCACAAAGGTGTTTACCGGTTTATCGTAGATCGACAGCGGATCGCCCTGTTGCACGATAAATCCGTCTTTCATGACCACGATATTGTCCGCCAGCGTCATTGCCTCAACCTGATCGTGCGTCACATACACCGTGGTGGTACGAAACTGCTGATGCAGCGATTTTATTTCGGCGCGCAGCTCCATACGCAATTGTGCGTCGAGGTTGGAGAGTGGTTCATCGAACAGAAATACTTTTGGATTACGCACCAGGGCGCGACCCATCGCCACTCGCTGACGCTGGCCGCCGGACAAATCTTTCGGCAGGCGTTTTAGCAGATGGTCAATGCCCAGCACTTTTGCCGCCTGCTGAACTTTCGCCTGCTGTTCGGCTTTCGGCACTTTTTTCACCTGCATATGGAACGCCATATTCTCGGCGACGGTCAGGTGCGGATAAAGCGCATAACTTTGAAATACCATTGCGATATCCCGGTCCGCCGGGTCGAAGTTATTAATCTGCTGTTTATCCAGCAGAATATCGCCGTCCGAAAGGGATTCGAGACCGGCCAGCAGGCGCAGCAGCGTCGATTTCCCACAGCCCGATGGCCCGACCAGCACGGTGAAACTGCCGTCCGGAATGGTCAGATCCAGCGGTTTCAACACCTGCACTTTGCCATAATGTTTGGCAACTTTTACCAGTTCTACCAGAGCCATTTAATGATTCTCCATAAGGCCAAAAAGCGATTGCCAGTCAGGGTAACGGCGCGGGGAACTGCCGATCGCGCAACCCGCGACGCGGACACCCCATTGCAGCGCCGTGGCGGGCGGCAGGCCATAAATCAGCGCGGATAAAAATCCGGCATTAAAACTGTCTCCGGCACCGATGGTATCGACCACATCGACCGGTTCCGCGTGCTGATGCAGCGCCTGATCCGCGCTCCACAGGCGCGCACCCTCAGGGCCGCATTTCGCCACGCAAAACGCACTGTCTGCCATCTGTGAAAGCAGGCGGTGTGCGGCGGCGTCAAGCGTGGCGGCATCCGCCAGCCCGAGCGTTTCCACTTCATTGAGCAGCAGTGCATCGCAGAACGGCAGCCAGTTCGCCGCCTGTTCGCGCAGCGCGTCGCTCCAGTCCTGCGGCGGCCAGCCGCTGTCGACGGCGACGTGATAACCGCGTTGTTTCAGCAGGGAAAGCAGCTGCGGATAGTCCGCGTACAGTGCGGTACACAGCCAGGTGCCGCACAGCAGGACCCAGTCGCCGGGTTGTGCGGTCTGCGGTAACTGTCCGAGCACGTCCTGCATCGAAAGGCGAACGATGTGCCCCTGATTACTGAAGAATGTGCGTTCATGATCCGGATGCGTGACGCCGAAAGTCAGCGAGGTTTCGCAGTCGGCGGTTGGCCAGTGGCGCGCGCTGTGTGGAAATAAACTGGCCAGCCAGCCGGTGAACTGGTCGTTGCCCTGATTAGCGACCAGGCGGTGCGGCGTATCGAGCGCCGCCAGCGCCAGCGCACAGTTACCGGCGGAACCGCCGGGGCGCAGCGAACTGCTCTCGAGCATCGCTTCCGTACCTTTTTTCGGCCATTCATGCAGCGTGCTCATGATCAAATCCACATTGATATTACCCGCCACGTACAGCGTGGCGGTGGCGTCGGGTTTCTTCATTTTTGTCACGTTTCCCATGGGCTTATCCCTTGCTGCCGCCAGCGGTTAACCCGCTGACCAGTGTTTTTTGCAGCCAGAGTGCAATAAAGAGTGGCGGAATGGCCGCCAGAATGCCGACAGCGGCAATCAGCCCGTCATCGGTGGCGCGCCCGGCGGTAAAACCGGCGATGGTGACCGGCAACGTCTGGGCGTCGATATTGTTGGTGAACAGCAGGGCGTAGAAGAATTCATCCCACGCCAGCAGCCAGCCGAACATTGCCGAGGCACCGAGCGCCGGTTTTGCCAGCGGCAGCGTAATGCGCAGCAGTACCTGCCAGTAACGCAGTCCGTCAAGGCGCGCGGCCTGTTCGATGTCGATCGGCAGGGCATCGAACTGGTTTTTCAGCATCCACGTCAGGAATGGCAGGATCATCGAGCAGTAGACCAGAATCAGACCGAGATGGGTGTTGAGCAGCGAGAGCTGTTGCAAGATGAAGTACAGGGGCAGAACGAACGCCACCGGCGGCACCATGTAAATCGCCAGACTGCCAAACAGCCAGCCGTCACGGCCGGGATAACGTGAGAAGCTGTAGGCCGCCGGAATGGCCAGTAGCAGGGAAATGATTGTTGCACCGCAGGCGACCAGCAGGCTGTTGCCAAGGGCGTGTAAGAACAGCGCACCGGGCTGTCCGGCCTGCAAGGTCAGCAGGCTGGCGTAACGGCTGAAATCCCACTGGCGCGGTAGCCATTCCAGCGGAATGCGGGTCAGGTCAGCCGCCGAACTGACGCTCATCAGGAACATCCACACCAGCGGCGCAAGGATCGAGGCTGCCAGAATCAGCGCGGCGAGATAGCGCAGGATAAGCCGGATTTTCTGTTTCATTCAATGCTCCCTGAACGGCGCTGACGCAGCAGCATTACCATGTAAATCAAAATGAGCAGGGCACAAATCAGCGTCATTAAAATCGCGTAAGCGGCACCGCTGCCTGCGCGCAGATAGCTGAAGGATTCCTGATAGACAAAGAAGCTGACGGTTTTGGTGCTGTCGAGCGGGCCGCCGCGCGTCATGACATAAATAATGTCGAAGACTTTAAACGCATCGATGGTGCGCAGGATCAGCGCCACTGCCAGCGGGGCGGCAATTGCCGGTAAAGTGATTTTGCGAAAACGCCGGAAGGCGGATGCGCCGTCCAGACGTGCGGCCTCAAACAAATCCTCCGGAATAGTCTGCAGTGCGGCCAGTACCAGCAGGGTAATCAGCGGGTAATTCTTCCAGATGTCCGCGAACATCACGGCGTTAATGGCTGAGGACGGGTCACCGAGCCAGCTGCGGTAGGTATCGATCAGGCCGAGCTGCGTGAGCAGGGCGTTGATACTGCCGTAATCGGGATTGAAATTCAGCCGCCACATGGTGGCGTTGACGATAGTCGGCAGCGCCCACGGCAAAATCACCAGCACGCGCAGGGCGCTGCGCCCCCAAAACTGCTGATTAAGCAGCAGAGCAACCAGCACGCCAATAAAGCCTTCGATAATCACCGAGACCACGGTGAAATACAGCGTGCGCCAGAGTGCTGCGCGAAAATCCGGATCGGTCAGCGCGTAGAGAAAGTTTTCGCTGCCCACCCAGTTGGGCGCAGAGCCGTCGCCGATAAGTCCGGCGTCGGTAAAGCTGAGCCACAGCGTGCGGGCCAGCGGCCAGGCGGTCAGCAGGAACATCATCAGCAGCATTGGCGCGAGGAGCACCCAGGCCTGACGACGTTCACGTTGCGGTAATGTAAGCATGCTTGATTCCCGGCCCGTCATCTTGGGGAGACGACGGGCTGTAGTGTTGGCTTAAGAGTGTGGTTTAAAGCAATTAACGTAAACGATCGGCGGCTTTGGTTGCGGCTTCCATACCGTCTTGCGCCGGGGTTTTACCCTGCAAGACCGCCTGAATGTTTTGCTGCAAAATGTTCGATAAACGGGAGTAATCCGCTGTCACCGGACGTGACAACATCACATTCAGCGACGTTTTAGCAGCGGCGATCAGCTGTTCCTGATCTTTCTGCACAGCAGGATCGTCATAGGATGATTTCCAGATAGGCAGGCTCAGTTTGGCGTATTTGTTCTGTACCGGCTGGGAGGTCATATAGCTGATGAATTCCCATGCCTGATCCGGATGCGCACTGGCTTTGGCGATGCCCAGACCCATCGAGCCGTTGACGCCTGACGCGCCGCCCGCTTCCCCCCCCGGAGCCGGAACGACGCCGACGTCACCGGCCACTTTGCTCTGTTTCGGGTCATTGGCCATGTTGTACATATACGTCCAGTTCAGTGCGAACGCCGCATCGCCGTTGGAGAAGGATTTACGTACATCCTCTTCCAGATACTCGCGGGAGTTCGGGTTGGTCAGCCCTTTATCCAGCGTTTCTTTCATATAGTTGATGGCTTTCATCGCGCCAGTGTTGGTGAAGTTCAGCTTACCGTCTTTATAGAAATCGCCTTTGAAGGCAGAGACCAGCGTGGTGTAGTCACACAGCAGCGCTTCAGACTGCGACCAGCTCCACACCAGCGGATACTTCACAATGCCTTTTTCTTTCAGGATGGCCGACTGCTTCTCAACATCCGCCCAGGTTGCCGGTGGCGTCGTGATCCCGGCTTTAGCCAGCATGGCTTTGTTGTAATAGAGGTATTTGGTGTCGAGGATCCACGGCATCCCCCAGCGTTTGTCTTTGTAGGTCACGGTGGAAATTGCGCCGTCGAAGATCTTATTGCTTTCTTCTGCCGGAATACGCGCGGTGACGTCCTGCAACAGTCCGTATTTGTTAAATTCGGCAGGCCAGATCGCATCAAACAGCACCACGTCATACCCTTTATCACCGGCACCGCGAGCTGCGACGATTTTGTCGTGTAACGCTTCGTAAGGGACAAACTCCAGATTTACTTTGATATCCGGGTGGAGTTTGGTGAAATCGGCGGTCATCGCGCGGATATCCGCTTCGCTGTACGCCGCCTGAGTCATAAACAGGGCGCTGAGGGTGGTGTCCGCCAGCACGCTGGCCGAATAACCGAAAGTCAGGGCAGAAAGGGCGCACAGGGTCGCCGCTGGGGTAAGTCGCAGGCTCATCGTCATTCTCCGAAACAGGGTTAAGTTTATTAAATCAATTTGATTGCTTTAATCGGCTAAAAAAAATGGGAAGGCCTATTTCTGCCAGTCCCTGCGTCCCTGCCGGATTGTGCTACTGGGTCTGAAGGTGAATCTCAAAAACGTCTGCAAGTAAATAGTGATTGGTGATTATTATTAACATACCAATAACATTCAAAGCTGTGATGACACCGTCAAATTCATATACTGATAATTATAAAATCAATTTGATTGCTGTAATCACTCTCCGCATACTGCCCCCAGGGTCTTCACCGGGGAGAGGGATGTGATTACAACGTCGGGTACTAATCTTGAGCACGCCCGTGCTCACAATCGTCGGGTCGTGATTGAAGCCATTCGCCTCAACGGAGAGCTCACCCGCGCCGAAATTGCCCGGCTGACCTCGCTCACGCCACAAACCGTCTCCAACATCGCCACCGAGCTTGAACAGGCGGGGATCCTCTCCTCCCATCTGCCGCGCCGTGAGGGCGGACGTGGTCAACCAGCAACGCCACTGACACTCAATCCTGACAGCGCCTATTCCATCGGCATCCATCTTGATCATCAGTCGCTGCTGATTGTGCTGGTCGATCTCACCGGAACGGTCCGCTTTCGCAATCTGATCCGGGTACAGAAACCACAGCCAGAGCCCACGCTGGCTCTGATTGATCAGATACTGCAAGAAATGCGCCAACAGGTGAAAATCGACTGGCGTAAGATATTAGGTATTGGCGTGGTGATGCCGGGACCGTTCGGCGTGGAGGGGATTTCGTCACAAGGCCCGACCACGCTGCACGGCTGGGATGATGTGGATATCGAAGCGCATTTGAGCGCGGCAACCGGCTGGCCGGTAACGCTGGAAAACGATGCGACCGTGGCCGCCATTGGTGAGCGTTTTCATGGTGTCGCCAAGCAATTATCGTCCTTTGTGTATTTGTATATCGGCACCGGTCTGGGTGCAGGCATCTTCACGGACGGGCGAATTTATACCGGTCATGCACACAATGCGGGCGAGGTCGGCCACATTGTGGTGCAACCAGGTGGTCGCGAATGCTATTGCGGCAACAAAGGTTGCCTTGAACGCTACCTTTCTTTGCAGGCGGCTTACGAAGCCTGCGGATTAGACCCGGCTTCCGCGATGCCGGAAGACCTGCTGAATGTCGATGAAAAACGCTTCGAACAATGGCTGGATACTGCTGTTGAACCCGCCTGTCAGGCTATCAATATCATGGAATGTGTATTCGACGCGCAGTGCGTGATTATCGGCGGCACCATGCCGAAACCGCTGGTGGAGAAGCTGATCCTACGTCTGACACCGCTTTACAGCTCGGTGCGCAGCCGCTACCCGCAGAATGCACGCATTCGCCTGGGGATGTCCGGCAGTGACACTGCCGCCCTCGGCGCCGCCGCGTTGCCTATCTTCGATGAGTTCAATCCGCAGTACGAAGTGCTGCTGAAATAATCCCCCCGTAGTAAAAACATCCAACCGGTCTGACCAAGCGGTCAGATTTGGCATAAGCTTTGCAAATGTTCTGTTATCAGTCATCAATCAGAATGTTGCAGAAAAGGGCTATGCCATGAGTCAGATCATCACCCGCGCGGTTCGCGGAAACTTTTTTGATATCCGTGAGCCGGTGTTAAAACCCGACGATCTCGATGCGCAGGTGCGCTATATCGAAGACGGACTGATGTTGCTCAGCGGCGGGCATATCGTCTGGCTGGGCGACGGGCGGGAAGGCGAGGCGAAGCTGGCGCAGGCACGGCGCACCGCCGGTCTGGAAATAGATGATTATCGCGACAAGTTGATCGTGCCGGGCTTTATCGATACGCATATCCACTATCCGCAAACAGAGATGATCGGCGCCTACGGCGAACAGCTGCTCGAATGGCTCCAGCGCTATACATTTCCCACTGAACAGCAATATCACTGCGCGGATTACTCCCGGCGCATGTCGAAATTCTTCATCGAACAGTTACTGCTTAACGGCACCACCACCGCGCTGGTGTTCGGCACCGTGCACCCGCAGTCGGTCGATGCGCTGTTTAAAGAGGCGTCCGACATCAACATGCGGCTGGTGGCGGGCAAAGTGATGATGGATAAAAACGCCCCTGACGCCTTGCTGGAAACGCCGGAACAAAGCGAAGCCGATACGCGGCAGCTCATTGCGCGCTGGCATAACCGTCAGCGGCTGAGTTACGCGCTGACGCCGCGCTTCGCGCCGACATCTTCCCCTGAGTTGCTGCAAAAAGTCCGCCTGCTCAAAGAAGAATTCCCCGACGTGTACCTGCACACCCACCTCAGCGAAAACGTCGCGGAGCTGTCCTGGGTGAAGGAGATACACCCGGCGCATCAGCACTATCTGGATGTCTATCATCAGCACGGACTGACCGGCGAACGCTGCGTGTTTGCCCACTGTCTGCATCTGGATGACAGCGAATGGGACCGCCTGCAAGACACCGATTCCACCATCGCTTTTTGTCCGACCTCAAATCTGTTTCTTGGCAGCGGCCTGTTCAATTTGCAGAAATCCTGGGAGAAACGCATCCGCGTGGGGATGGGTACCGATGTAGGCGCAGGGACCACCTTCAACATGCTGGAAACCCTGTCGGAAGCCTACAAAGTCGGGCAACTGCAACGTTACCGTTTATCCGCCTTTGAAGCGTTTTATCACGCCACGCTTGGCGGTGCGCGGGCGCTGCATCTTGATGACAAAATCGGCAACTTCAACGCCGGTAAAGAGGCGGATTTCGTGGTGCTCGAGCCGGGTGTCAGTGCACTGCAAAAACTACGTGCCGCTAACAGCGAAACGCTGGCAGAAAAACTGTTTGTGCTGATGACCCTCGGTGACGATCGCAACGTGTTCTGTACTTATATCGACGGCGAACTGGCCTACGCGAGGGATCCGGCATGATGAACAACGAATCAGGCGGCAAAATCCGCGTGGCGCGCGAGCGTACGCTGGAAAGCATTCACGCGGCGGCAATTGCAGAGTTCAGTGAAAAGGGTTTTCAGGGGGCGACCACGCAGGCCATCGCTCAGCGCGCCGGGATCAAAAAAGCCCAGCTGCATTACTACATCGCTGGGAAAGAAGAATTGTATGAAGAGCTGCTACAAAAGGTACTGAAAGTCTGGGGTGACATCATCCAGTTCGACCCGACGCTCAGCGAACCGGACGCGGTACTCAGCCGGTATATCCGCAACAAGCTTAACTTCTCTTTCGACCAGCCTGAGCTTTCGCGTATTTTCACCAGCGAAGTGCTGGGCGGTGGCCACTATTTGCATAAGTACTGGCCGCAGGCGACGGCGAACATTACTGGCAAAGAAAACCTGATCCACCAGTGGATCAGCCAGCAGAAAATCCGGCCGCTGGATGCGCGACTGTTCATCATGCACATCTGGGCGGTGACGCAGTACTACGCGGATTTTGCAGTGCAGGTGAAGCATATGTATGGCGATTTTGACGGCGATAACGCAGCACGTGAGCACATCATTGAAGAAGTCACTACGCTGATTTTGAACGGCTGTAAGAAGGGAGAAGGCGCATGATCCAATTTTTAATGAACGGCAGAGTCCACACGGAAAATCTGCCAGCCGATACAACCGTCTTACAGTATCTGCGGCAGAACGCCGGGCGCTGCGGCACCAAAGAAGGCTGTGCGTCCGGCGACTGCGGCGCGTGCACCGTTGTGCTGGCTGAACCGCAGGGCGACGCGCTGAACTACCGCACGGTCAACGCCTGTCTGACGTTTATGCCTGCGGTCCATGGAAAACAGCTGATCACCGTAGAGGATCTGAAACATCGCGACGAACTGCATCACGTCCAGCAGGCGATGGTGGAGAATCACGCCTCGCAGTGTGGTTTCTGCACGCCGGGTTTTGTGATGTCATTGTTTGCTTTAGAAAAAAAACAGCAGTCATTTGATGTGGAACACACACAGCAGGCGCTGTCCGGCAATCTTTGCCGCTGCACCGGCTATCGCCCGATCATGGCGGCGGCCAAAGATATCTGCCAGCAGCCGCAGGCCGACCAGTTTGACGCCTGCGCGCCGGATACGCTGCAAAAACTGCGCGCCATTTCCGCCACTGAGCAGCCGACCCGCATCGAACAGCTGGCGCAGATGTTCAGCGCAGATCCGGATGCCCGTCTGGTGGCGGGTGGCACTGACCTGGCGCTGGAGGTTACGCAACGTTTCCAGCGGCTGCCGAAACTGATTTCCCTCAGCCATATTGATGCGCTGAAACAAATTACGCTGACCGGTCAGGCTATTCATATCGGCGCAGCAGCCACCCTCAGCCAGTGTTTGCCGGTGCTGCGCGATGAATTTCCCGAATTCGGCCAACTGCTCGAGCGCTTTGCATCGGAGCAGATCCGCAATCAGGGTACCTTTGGCGGCAATCTCGCCAATGCGTCACCCATCGGTGATGGCGGACCGGTCTTGCTGGCGCTGGGCGCAATGCTGCTGCTGCGGCGTGGCTCACAGAAGCGTGAGTTGCCGCTGGATCAGTTTTTTCTCGGTTACCGCCAAACGGCGTTGCAGACAGGCGAGTTTATCGAGCAAATCCGTATTCCCCGCGCGACTTCTGCGGCCCGCCAGCTGCGGGTCTACAAAGTGTCGAAACGGCTGGAAGATGATATTTCAGCGGTGTGCGCCGCGCTGCATATCGAAGTGCAAAACGGCACCGTCATTTATGTCCGGATCGCCTTTGGCGGAATGGCGGAAGTGGCGAAGCGCGCGACCGCCTGCGAGGAACAACTGCTCGGCCAGCCGTGGCAGACCGCGGCAATTGAGCGTGCCTGCCAGGCGCTGGAGCAGGATTTCACACCGATCAGCGATTTCCGCGCCAGTCGCGAATACCGTATGCAGGTGGCGAAAAACTTGCTTCGCCGCTGCCACATCGAAATGACCTCTCCTGAAACGCTGATGCGGGTAACTCACTATGTCTGAATCCAAACCTTCACTCTCGCAACAGCAGATGGAAACGCTGTTCCGCGCCGGTTTACAGAGCGGTGTGGGCAAAAGTCAGCGTCACGAAAGCGCCGACAAACACGTCAGCGGCGAGGCGGTGTACGTTGATGATCGCCTGGAATTTCCTAACCAGTTGCATCTGGTGCCGCTGCTCAGTCCGCACGCCCATGCCGATATTGTACATATCGATACTGAACCTTGTTACGCCGTGCCCGGCGTAGTGCGGGTAATGACGGCAGAGGACGTGCCGGGCAATCTGGATATCGCTCCGCTGACTTTTGGCGATCCGCTGATGGCGCAGGGCTGCGTGGAGTACGTCGGGCAGATTGTGCTGGTGGTCGCCGCCACGTCGATGGATGCCGCGCGTGCCGCCGCCGCGCTGGCGAAAGTGGAGTATCAGATGCGTGATGCCGTGCTGACCATCAAACAGGCTCTGGCGCTTGAACATTATGTCGAGGAGCCGCATCAACACAGACGCGGCGACGCCCGGATGGCGCTGACATCCGCGAAACACCGGTTGCAGGGTGAGCTGGAAATCGGCGGGCAGGAACACTTTTATCTGGAAACGCAGATTGCCTCCGTGATGCCCGGTGAAGATGGCGCGATGCTGGTGTACAGCTCGACGCAGCACCCGACCGAAGTGCAAAAACTGGTCGCCTCAGTGCTGGGTTTGCCAATGCACAAAGTGGTGGTAGATATGCGGCGGATGGGGGGCGGGTTTGGCGGTAAAGAAACGCAGGCAGCAGGGACGGCCTGTCTGGCGGCGCTGGCGGCGCATCTCACCGGACGTCCGGCGAAAATGCGGCTGGCGCGTCAGGATGACATGCTGATCACCGGCAAACGCCATCCGTTTCATGTGAGCTACGACGTCGGTTTTGATGACGACGGCGTGATCCACGGCATCGACATCAAACTGGCCGCCAACTGCGGCTATTCGCTGGATTTATCCGGTTCTATCGTCGATCGCGCGATGTTCCATTCCGACAACGCCTATTATCTCGGTGATGCGCTGATCACCGGCTATCGCTGTAAAACCAATATGGCGTCGAACACTGCCTATCGCGGATTCGGTGGCCCGCAGGGGATGGTGGCGATCGAGCATATTGTCGATCACATTGCCCGCGAGCTGGGGGCCGATCCGCTGACGGTTCGCAAGAACAACTATTACGGACAGGAAACCCGCAACGTCACACACTACCATCAGCCCGTCGGGCAAAACCTTTTACAGGAAATGACGCAGCAACTGGAAGAGAGTGCGGAATATGCTGCCAGACGTGACGCTGTCACTGAATTTAATCGTGTGAATCCGTATCTGAAGAAAGGTCTCGCGCTGACGCCGGTGAAATTCGGCATTTCATTCACCGCCAGCTTTCTCAATCAGGCCGGTGCGCTGGTGCTGGTTTACACCGATGGCAGCATTCAACTCAACCATGGTGGCACTGAAATGGGCCAGGGGCTGAATACCAAAGTGGCACAGGTCGTCGCCGAAGTGTTTCAGGTGGATATCGGCCGTATTCAGATAACCGCCACCGACACGGGCAAAGTGCCGAATACCTCACCGACTGCGGCGTCATCGGGTGCCGATCTCAACGGTAAAGCCGCGCAAAATGCCGCGGAAATCATCAAAGGGCGGATGGTGGAGATGCTGATGCGCGTCCACGACGCGGCTGAAAATGACGTGGAATTCAGCAACGGTCAGGTGAGGGTGAAAGATCAGTATTTCAGTTTTGAGCAGGTTGCCACCCAGTGCTGGCTGAATCAGGTGCCGCTTTCCAGCACCGGTTATTATAAAACGCCGAAAATTTTCTACGATCGCAGCAAAGCGGCCGGGCATCCGTTCTATTACTTCTCTTACGGCGCGGCCTGCGCTGAAGTTCTGGTGGATACGCTGACCGGCGAATACAAACTGCTGCGCGCCGATATCCTGCACGATGTCGGAGATTCGCTGAATCCGGCTATAGATATTGGGCAGGTGGAAGGCGGATTTGTGCAAGGCATGGGCTGGCTGACCACCGAAGAGTTGGTGTGGAACGATAAAGGTCGGTTGATGACCAGTGGCCCGGCGGCATACAAAATACCGGCGATTGGTGACATTCCGCAGGATCTGCGCGTGAAGCTGGTGGAGAACCGCAAGAACCCGGAAGACACGGTGTTCCATTCCAAAGCGGTGGGCGAACCGCCGTTTATGCTCGGGATTTCAGTCTGGTGTGCTATCAAAGACGCGATCGCCAGTCTGGCGGGTTATCGCGTCCATCCGCACATTGACGCGCCC
This sequence comes from Enterobacteriaceae bacterium Kacie_13, assembly GCA_013457415.1. NCBI lineage: Bacteria > Pseudomonadati > Pseudomonadota > Gammaproteobacteria > Enterobacterales > Enterobacteriaceae > Enterobacteriaceae bacterium Kacie_13. The sequence continues at coordinate 2,356,840 of CP045665.1, read as the reverse complement.
GCTACGCCTGAACGGGTGCTCAACGGAGTGAACCAGCTACGGTTTTCAGGTGACGTTGTCACGAATATCGTTGATAAAATGGTCATCTAACGGAGGTTCTCATGCGTACTGATGACTGGGTGACCCGTTTACACGATCTGCAAACCCGTGGAGAACCCTGCGTGGTAGCAACGCTTGTCGATCAACAGGGTTCCACGCCGCGTGATGCGGGATGCAAAATGCTGATCACCGCTGACCAGCTTTTCTACACGATCGGCGGTGGCAATCTGGAATTTCAGGTCACGGCCATTGCCCGCGAGATGCTGAAAAACGGCGAACAGACCCGCCGCTTTGAGCGTTTTTCGCTGGGCGCGCGCCTCGGACAGTGCTGCGGCGGAATGGCCTCGGTGCTGCTTGAACCGCTCGGACATCCGCAACCGCACGTGGTGGTCTATGGCGCAGGCCACGTCGGACGGGCACTGGTGAATATTCTCAGCACACTGCCGTGCCGCATTACCTGGGTGGATGCCCGCGCCAGCGAATTTCCCGCGCAGGTCGATGCACAGATTACCTGCATCGTAGACGAAGAACCTGAAAGTACCGTGGCGCAAATGCCTGCGGGCAGCTATTTCATGGTGCTGACTCACGATCATCAGCTGGATTTTGCGCTGAGCGAGCGGATCCTCAAACGCGGCGATTTTCGCTACTTCGGTCTGATCGGCTCCGAAACCAAGCGAAAACGCTTCGACTATCGTTTATCCGGTAAAGGAATCTCAGCGGAGCAACTGACCCGCATGCGCTGCCCGGTTGGGTTGCCAGACGTGCGTGGCAAACTCCCGGCAGAAATCGCTGTGGCGATCGCCGGGGAGTTTATTGCAGCCTATGGGGCGCACGCGAAAATCAGTGGAGTTTTTTAAACTCAAAAGTGCCGCCGAGCGCGACGGCGTAACGGCTGACGGTATTGAGCGTGGGGGATGCGGTGCCGTTTTCAAAACGGCTGATGTTTTGCTTTTTCAGCCCGGTGCGCTTTGCAATGTCTTCCTGCGTCAGGGATTCGGCAAGGCGCGTGGCCTTAAGCTCTGCGACCATCTTTTTATGGAGCTGGAGGGCTGCGTAAGCGGCGGCAACCTCAGGATTTTTCAGCATCTCCGCTTTCACCACGCTGAAAGGGATCAGTTCATAATCATCATCTTTCATATTTCATTCCTTTTGATAGCTTTCATGCGTTGTATTGCCAGTTCCAGATCCTGACGAGGTGTTTTGGCGGTTTTCTTATGCAGAATATGAACGATATAAATACGTCGACCCTTCATAAAAAAGTAAAACGCTCTGCCAAGACCGTCCAGGCTGGTGACCCGAAGTTCCCTTACTCCATTTCCGACATACCGAACCTCAGGATCTTGTAAGGCGGCGCCGTAAATACCCAACTCGTCAACAGCTTCAATTAGCGCTGCGATAAGCGTAGCGGGCATTTTATCGAGTTCCCTTTGCGCATTGCGGGTGATGGTCACATCGTACACAGTGGCTTTCCTTGCGTTGAAGTATGAATACCTTTCATATATTTTAAAAGTAATCATTTATGATTATTTTTAAACAGGAAGCAGGTTCACATATTTGCCCGCTCCCTGCATTTTTTACGGCTACGCAAGGCATTCTGGACAGGTTTTCCGGTTTGTGAATGAGGACGATGATTACCCTCGCGATGTCTCGCAAAAAATAATCGGGGGAAAGGATATTTGGGGAATGCGTGCGAGAGTAATAAATATGGTGAATAATACGTGCCGTTTTCATGTTGTCCTTAGCATGATTTACGACAACAATTGTTAACAGGTAATGATAATTTGCACTAAACACGCCCATCGCTGGCAAGAGGCTACGTAGCATTTCATGAGCACTAACACCACCACCGCCAAACAGCTGGAAGTTCAGCGAATCGCTGAAATTTTATCGAAAGCCATTGCTCAGCACAGGCTGCGCCCAGGAACCCGTCTGGTGGAGTCTCAGCTGGTTGAAGCGCTGGGGGCAAATCGCAACCACGTTCAGGTGGCGCTTCAGCGTCTGGCAATGCAGCGCATAGTGACCATCGAACCGAATCGCGGCGCGATGGTGTCTCAGCCTACTGCAAAAGAAGCCCGCGAAGTGTTTATCGCCCGTCGCGCCATTGAGCGGGCGATTGTTGAGAGCATCACCCCAGACGTAATGCGGACTCATCGTCAGCGCATCAGCAGCCATATGCGTAACGAACGAGTGGCCACCGCATCAGAAGACCGCCGAGCCATCGTGCGTGAGCTGAGTGAGTTTCATCTGATCCTCGGTGAGATTTGTGGCAACAGCGTACTGAGTGAAATCCTGTCGAATCTGATGGTGCGCAGTTCCCTTATCGTGGCACTTTATCAGCGTAACGAGGTGCCTTCCTGCCAGTGCGACGAACATGAGGCGATCATCAACGCGCTGGAAGCGGGAGACACCGCGCAGGCGGCGGAAATCATGCAGGAGCATCTCGACGATCTCGAAGGCGTGTTAGACCTTGATGATGCGGATGCGGGAGAAATTAATCTGCGGCAGGTTTTATCCGACTTATAGCGTAAAAAGAATGCTGGCGCCCGTAACCACGGGCGCGAAAGGGCGTTACGAGGATTTCAGGCTGCGCAGCTGTGCGCGGTCGTTGTAGAAACGCTGATAGGCCAGATAACCCGCGATAATGGTCGATAAGCTTGCCGTTCCCAGCAACATAAACGTCACCATAATCTGATATTTAATGGCTTTAACCGGATCGATCCCGGCAAAAATCAGCCCGGACATCATGCCCGGCAGGCTCACAATCCCCACGGTTTTTGCCGCATCTACGGTCGGGATCATCGCCGCACGAATGCTGTCGCGGATAATGCGCCCTGAGGCGATTCTCGTCGGCGCGCCGAGGCTAAGCATCTCAAGAATTTTTTGCTGGTTATCCAGAAAACGCTGGTTCAGATTGCTGTAACACAATCCCACCGCCACCATCGCATTCCCGGCCACCATGCCTGAAATCGGGATGACCTGCATCGGCAGAAACTCAATCGAACCGGTCAGAATCAATATCGTCAGCGTCAGCGTGGTGCCCACCGTTATCGCGACAAACGAAATCACAAATCCGTTATCAATATTGCGGCTACGTTTCTTCGCATTCAGCGCGGCGTTCACGCAGATGAACAGCACCATCAGCACGGTCAGCCAGCCATTATTGAGATCGAATATGTATTTCAGTACATAACCGACAATCACCAGCTGCACGATCGCCCGCGCCACGCTCCAGATGATGTCTTTTTCCAGTCCCAGTTTCTCTTTGCTGCTGACCAGCAGGGCGACGACCACCAATATCAGCGCCAGCGCCAAAGATTCGTTAGTAATATTATGCTGATTCATGAAGGGCGTTCTCGTGCGAAGTATGGGAAAGCGTGATGACGTTTTTGGCGTGGCGGATTTCAGTCTGATCGTGACTAACCCACAGCACCGCGAGCTGTTTTTGCTCTGCCAGACTGGCGATGATTTCATTGATGTTTGCTTTGTTATCTTCATCGAGCGCGCTGGTGATTTCGTCAAGCAGCAACACGTCGGGCAGGAATTGCAGATTGCGCAGCAGGGCGATGCGTTGTTTCTCACCGCCGGAAAGTTCCTGAATATTTTTGCTCAGGATCTCTGGTGAGAGGTGCACCCGTTTCAGCCAGGCACGCAGAAGTTCTTCATCGACGTTTTTTTGCCTGATTTGATAAGGCAGCGCCAGGTTGTCCAGCACGGTTTCACCAAACAGTGACGGTGTCTGGAAGCAGTAGGATACCCGCTGGCGATAAGTCTCCGGTTTAATACGGCTGATATCTTCGCCTTTAAACAGAATCGTCCCGCCGGTCGGGGTTTGCAGCGACGCCATGATTTTCAGCAGGGTACTTTTGCCGCTACCCGACGGGCCGGTGAGCAGGGTGAATTCACCGGGATTGAGGGTGAGTGATACGGGCTCAAGAAGCGGGATATGGTTGAGAGTGAATGATACATCGGTGAGTCGGAGTAAATCCGGAGGAGTTGACATGGTAATATCCGGGGGAAATTAATTGAATGTGTGAATAATATCACTAGTTTGATGCCGAAGCGGGGCGGCTTTTAAAATCTACTTCAAGGTCAAGACCTTGGGCTGCCGCCCAAACTGGCCTTAAGGTCAAGGTCAAGGTCGTGGGCGTCGGCCCACACCGACTTGGGGGGCGGCCTATCGCCGCCGCCCCCCAAGACCCCCCAGGCTCTTTAAAACACGCGCTATCGCTGGGTCGATGGACATGTTCTGTAGCGCCCGCATGTGGCGCAAAACCCTGCCGCTGCGCGGTTCCCTCTCTCGGTGCTGGAGCCATAGGTCTCCAGCCCGCTCCGTTCGGCAGGATTTTTTGATCGCGCCATCTCACCATTTTTGAAGACAAATAGAGATTGAACAAAGTGTTTGGTTTTTTGAAATGATCTGAGCGGGTGAAGTTGTGACCTAAAAAGCCTGTGGCCGTTTTCAAAAATCACGCCGGAGGAAGAGGTGGAAAACCGCGCGGCTTTCTGCGCGGGTTGTAACCCGACCGGAGGGAACCGCGCAGTGGCGGGATTTTGCGGCAATAGCAGGCGTTTCTGAAACAGAGCCGGTATGCATGGCACGTGTTTTAAAGAGCCTGGGATTCTTAAGGGGGGCGGCGATAAGCCCCCCTTAAGGCCGGTGTGGGTGGCAACCCACGGTCTTGACCTTAAAGTAGAAGTAGACGTTGAAGTAGACGTTGAATCTCAACACCAAGTGTACGGCGGCCCCCGCCCAATCAACTCGGGTACGGTACCCACCCCCCGCCGTTTAACCGGATGTAGATTTTCCCCTGATATTCCATCACCACGGCGTTTTCATTTTCTGAAACCCGCGGCGTCTGCGGCAGGTTGGCGCTGAAGGTTTTCCAGTCCATCGACGGACTGATGAAGACTTTGCCGTCTGCCGCGCGGGATACCATTTCGGCGATGGCTAGATAGCTGCTTGGGGCGTCGATCTTCATCGGTGAGGCCGCGTGCGGCGCCTGCATACCGAAGAACTTCACTCCGACCGGGATGTGTGTGATGCCAGGGCTTGGGATATCGCGCAGGCCGGAAATCTGCATTTTATCACCCACCAGCGCGGCACCGTGTTCCGGAACCACCACCAGCATTACTTTACGGCCTGATTTTTCCAGCTGATCCATAAAGGCGTTCAGATTATTGAGCAGGGTTGTGGCCCGGCTGCGGTAGTCGGCGCTTTTATTGCTGCCGACGTAACGGTTGCCGTCGTGCAAGGGGATCAGGTTGAAGAACGTCGCAGTACGTGCGGTACCGGCTTTTTCCTGATTCTCCAGCCAGCGGGTGAATAACTGCCCGTCGTTGAAGATAGGCGAACCGTCAAAAGAGGTCAGCTCGTGACCGAGACCCGCCTGCGACATCAGCGGTGATTTCATATCAGCGTCATCACGCAGGTTGCCAATGTAATTACCGAACTCGCCGGTGTGATCCATCGCCAGCTGTGAGGTGAAGCCCAGACGTGCCAGATCGTCAAACAGATAACACTGCTGCCCGGCGGCCTGATACAAATTGTGATGCGATGACTGGCCACAGCTGGCGCGCAGCAGGCGGATTGACGCCGGGCCGCTGTAGGCGGTCGCTGAGTTGAAATTGCTGAACACATAATCAAAACGCGACCACAGCGGGGAACTGGAAAGATTAACCGCGTCCAGATCCGCCCAGGCCAGTGAACAGATATTGATAACCAGCAGATCAAACGGCTGCGCGTCAGCGGGCAGGGCATCAGGGAAACGCACCGTCCGTCGGCTTTCATTCTGGTAGAACTGTTCAAGATAGGCGCTGAGATTAGCATCCGTCGGCGGGCCGTTAACCGTATTCGCCGTGCCGGACGGGGCAACAGGCTGCGCGGTCACGGTCGGTTGCACCGCTGCGGTCACCGGCGTTGATGCGAAGAACGGGGTGATGAGGAAGCTCAGGTTCACCCACAGCAGCGCGGCGACGGTGAAGGTCGTGAGGCGGATCCACTGTGAGACGAACAGATAACCCACCAGCAGGGCAAAACCGACGCCGATCCACTGCCAGTTGATGAAGCGGTCAGCCAGCTCCAGCAAATAGCCCAGACTGAAACCGGTAACGTCCGCGCCCTGACTGACGATTGAACGCCAGCCCGGCAGCCAGGTATCGTGATACAACAATGCCAGCCCGACAGGCAGAGCGAGCCACTGACGCCAGCGGTGCATACGTAAGGAAGGTAATGGGAATAACAATGCGGCAGCAAAAATCAGGTTACTCAGCGCATCAAAATTCAGATAACCCTGCCAAAGCAGTACAAATTTGAGCAAAAAATAGTAGTTCCAGGCGCCGAGGCCGCGCCAGGATTGCCAGACCCGCAAACGCGGTGCAGAAGATTGCGATGCTTTCATAGTGACGTTTTGGTTTTCCCTGTAGCAGGAGACGCTTTCGCCTGCGCGTCGCGCTGGCGGTGCTTATTGACCATGCTGATAGTGATGGGGGTCAAATAGCGCGGTTTGAAAAAACGGGCGGCCAGCTGATTTTTCCAGCGCGGCACCCGACTGCGCAACGCATAACCGAGCGGGATAAACAGGAACGCCGCAAGGATAAAAATCTCAATGATATCGCTGATATTCATGTCAGAGTTCCGTGGTCTTCATCACGGGCACATCACTGATGGCCAGTGTAATGGGGACGGGCTGATGCACCGGAGCGCGTTTCAATGGTTCGATTTTATGAGCTGTATAGGCTTCGGCTTCCAGCACCGGCTGCGCCATCGGCGGTTTGGCGGCCAGACGCCGAACTTCGGTCTGGATGTCCGCTTCCTGACTCCAGAAAGTCTGGCTGGTAAAAACGTCTTTGACCGGCAGATTGAAGAGAAACGCCAGCACGCTGTCGACATCACTGACCAGGCAGTTTGACAGGAACAGATAAAGATGTTTTTCCGTAACGGTCAGGATGTCGCCGTCGCGACGCAGTAAACAAAGTGACATCGCCTGCTGCGGGCTGATGCCGATAGCGGGTCGCAGGGAGATAAGGATCCCGCGCGATTCGCTCGCCAGAGAGGCGTGCGTCCAGATATCTTTCATCACGCTGCAAAATACCGGCAGCGGCAGATAGCCTTTATGATGCGTGGGTAAACGGCTGTCGAGCAGCACCTCAATATTTTCCGCAACATGGCGGGTGAAGCTGAGGTTTTGCAGATCGTCGAGTAAGGTCAGGAAGTTGGAGAGGCGCGCTGCGTGCGGAACCACCAGATTGGCCCCGCAAGCCTGCAGCAAACGCTGATCGACATACCGCAACGAGGAGTTCATTTCGCGAACAACGATTTTCAAACCATTGCCGCGCTGTATGCGCAACCGGTGGATTTGCCGCGCCATGACTTCCACCTCATCGTTTCCGCCCAGGGCAAATATGACCGTTGCGGCACGGGCATGCGCCGCTCTTTCTGCCAGTGCTGCGTTCTCATCAAACAGAAACCACCGTTCGGAAAGCGGTGGTGCGCCTTCGAGCACCGAGCGCTCAGCCAGTAACATCCACTGGTCATCACCGGTTTGTTGAGCCACCGACGCAGGGGTGTTTTTCTGAATTTCCCAGCCCGTTTTGCGCGCATTCAGCGGATAAAGGGTATTGGCTTCGGACACGACATGGTCATGCCACCACGATACGCCCCACTGATTGGGTTCAACATCGGTTTTTAGTTCGGCTAACCCACATATTTGGCGGTGATATAAATGCAGCTGGCTTTTAATCGCATTAATACCCGCGCCATAGCAGAGAATAAGACAAGTGCTGTTTTTATTATCAGTGGAGTCGCTGATTTCCCGCACCCAGCGGGTAAGTTGTTTATCGTTTAACGTTAGCCATGAACTGGCAGGAAGCAATAAAATCATCAATGAGGATTGTGCACCATGTAAACGATTAATATCAGCCGGTAATGCCAGAAAAGGTTTCTTTCCATTGGTTAGTTGATAATAAGCAATCTGTTCCGGCCTTTCTTTCAGAGAGGTTAAAAGAACATTATCTTCAGCTAGTCTTTTTTGTGGATCATTGCAAATTAAATTGTGCTGCGAAAAAAGAACGTTCACTCGTACAATGCCTTGCTGTGCCTCAATAACTTGCTCGCACAAACGATAAGCAGCCTCCTGATCGTTCGCATTGACCCAGTAAAGACCCCGAATTTGCATTTCCGCTAATCCATTCCAGAATTGCTTCATGCCCAATGAAAAGGAAAGTGCCATAGAGTTAATCTGCTTATATTCGTTTTCGATGGAAACCCACTTGGGACACCTTGATAAATGTGAGTATAATAAATTCTATCATTGCTACCTCAAATAATCATAAATCTTCACAATAATGTTTGATACTAAAAAGACTCATGTCCAGCTGAATTCTGGCTGGAGCAGAGGGGTAAGCTTTTGGGTGAATGCAGGGAGGAGAATGAATGAACGCCAATATTACAAACCCGGAGGAATCCGAACCGGGTAAAGACGATGATTTCTTTGAACTGAGTCACCTTTTTTCTGTATCAGAATTAAATTATGTCGATATAGCCCGTAAAGAAAAAATTCCGCAGCTGATGTCACGCTGGCCATTGCTCGCCGAGCTGGCAAAATTTGACAAACAGTTGCCCCCCGACGCGGAGAAAAAGTAAGTATGGCCGTAATCGCGTTACAGGGTTTTCGTGGGGGGAGCGGCACGACGTCTGTTACCGCCGCACTGGCCTGGGCTCTTGCGCAGTTGAATGAAAAAGTTCTGGTGATCGACTTCTCACCGGAGAACATGTTGCGTCTGCATTTTGGTATGCCCTTTGAACAGGGGCGCGGCTGGCATTCTGCTCATCTTGCTGGTGAGGCATGGCACGCCGCGGCCATGCGTTATCACTCCCATCTTGATTTCTTGCCTTACGGCCACGTTTCGCCGTCAGGCGATCGGGTTGACTGTGTCGACTGGTCGCGTGCTATTACGCAACTTAAAAACACCGGTGTGTATGACTGGATCCTTATCGACTCACCGTCTGCTGATCCGCTGCCCGCACAGTGGGTGGCTGACAGCACGCTGATTTTGCTGCACGCGGACACGCAGTCGCACGTCCGTTTGCATCAGCATCCGCTGCCGAAAAATGGCCGCTATGTGGTCAATCAGTTCATCACCTCCAGCCAGTTACAACAGGATATTTTGCTGTTGTGGCAGGAGACCCTTGCGCCGCTTATTCCGACGATTTTGCACCGCGACGAAGCAATGGCCGAGTCACTCGCTGCCAAACAGCCGGTGGGCGAGTGGAATTCAAACAGCAAAATCAGCCGTGAATTAAATACGCTGGCGAACTGGTGTTTATTGCATTTGCGCAGTCAGGACGACCCGCGGAGCGCCAGAGTATGAGCCGCCTGCTGAACCTGTTGCTGTTGCCACCGGTGATATCAGGATTGCAGGCGCGTTATCGTCAGTACCGGAGCCATCATGCGTCACGCAGCGCGGCCACCGTGATGGTGTTTTGCGTTGCCTTGGGCTGGTTATTCTTCCGCTTTGAATCTCCGTCGTGGCAGCGTGTGAATGCGCAACGCACGCGCTGGTATCCGCAGCTTTCTGCTGAACACCCGAAGTTCGCCGACCCCTTGCGCTATGTACTGCAAAGTTTGTGGCTGCTTATCATCATTCCCTCTGACGGAGTGCGCGAACGTTTTACCTATGTCCGCTGGCCGCAGCAGCTGCGAGACCGTTTCAACGCCTGGCTGGAATCTCTGCCGGGTAAGGTAAAACAGACTCCGCTGGAGGCGCGCGTCATCCGGCGCGTCAGCACGATGCACCGCGCGGTGAAGCGCGTGCTGATGCTGCTGGCCGGTATTGTGGCGCTGGTTCTGGCAATGTTTTGTATTTCACAGCCATTCGGTTATACGGCGCAGTTTGTTTTTGTGGTGCTGCTGTGGAGCATCGCCATGCTGATTCGCCGCATTCCCGGACGTTTTCCGGCGCTGATGATGATCGTTCTGTCGCTGACCATTTCCTGCCGCTACCTGTGGTGGCGCTATACATCAACACTTAACTGGGACGATCCCCTGAGTCTGACCTGCGGCTTATTGCTGCTGTTCGCCGAAACCTATTCATGGACGGTGCTGGTACTGGGCTACATCCAGACCATCTGGCCGCTGAACCGTAAACCGGTGCCGATGCCAGCGGATATCTCGACGTGGCCGACCGTTGACCTGATGATCCCCACTTACAACGAAGACCTCAGCGTAGTGAAACCGACGCTGTATGCCGCGCTGGGGCTGGACTGGCCACGTGACAAGCTGACGATTTATCTGCTTGATGACGGCAACCGTCAGGAGTTCGCGGATTTCGCTCATGAAATTGGGATCAAGTACATCGCCCGCGAAACCCACGAGCATGCCAAAGCGGGGAATATCAATCATGCCCTGAAACAGGCGAAGGGTGAGCTGGTGGCGATTTTTGACTGCGACCACTTACCGACACGTTCTTTCCTGCAACTGACTGTCGGCTGGTTCTTCAAAGACAAAAAACTCAGCATGTTGCAGACGCCGCATCACTTCTTCTCGCCGGATCCGTTTGAACGTAACCTCGGGCGCATGCGCCGCACGCCAAACGAAGGTGAGCTGTTTTACGGGCTGGTGCAGGACGGCAACGATCTTTGGGACGCCAGCTTTTTTTGCGGCTCCTGTGCGGTGCTGCGCCGCGATGTGCTCAATGAAATCGGCGGTATTGCGGTAGAAACGGTGACGGAGGATGCGCACACCTCGCTGCGGATGCATCGCCACGGTTACAGTTCGGCGTATATCCGCATTCCGCAGGCAGCCGGACTGGCGACGGAAAGCCTGTCGGCTCACGTCAGTCAGCGTATCCGCTGGGCGCGCGGCATGGTGCAGATATTCCGTCTGGATAATCCGCTGTTCGGCAAGGGGCTGAAACTGGCGCAGCGACTGTGTTATGCCAATGCCATGATGCACTTTCTGGCCGGTATTCCTCGCCTTATCTTCCTCACCGCACCGCTGGCGTTTCTGCTGATGCATGCCTATGTGATTTATGCACCGGCGTTTGCCATTGCGCTGTACGTCCTGCCGCATATGATCCACGCCAGTCTGACGAACTCCCGCGTGCAGGGAAAATATCGGCATTCCTTCTGGAATGAAATCTATGAAACGGTGCTTGCCTGGTATATCGCCCGGCCAACGACTGTGGCGCTGTTTAATCCACATGCCGGTACTTTCAACGTCACCGCCAAGGGCGGGCTGAATAAGCATGCCTATGTGGACTGGAAAATCAGCCGCCCTTATCAGGTGCTGATGTTGCTCAATCTGGCCGGGCTGTTCTTCGGTATTTACCGCATGATTTACGGCCAGGCAGATGAAGTACTGACTGTGCTGGTGAGTATGGCGTGGGTGATTTACAACATGATTATTCTGGGCGGCGCGATTGCCGTGGCGTTTGAGTCCAGGCAGGTGCGTCAGGCGCACCGTGTCGAAGCCAGACTGCCCGCATCTTTACTGCGCCCGGACGGCCACCTGTATGTGTGTACCGTTCAGGACTACTCCGACAACGGCGTCGGGCTGGAAACCGACAGCGCCCGCTATTTTAATGCCGGTGACAACGTCACGTTAATTCTGCATCGCGGTTTACAGGAATACGCGTTCCCGGTGCAGGTCAGCCGGGTGTTCGGCAACAGCATTGGCATGCAGTTGCAGCCGTTAACCACACAGCAACACATCGATTTCATTCAATGTACGTTTGCCCGTGCAGACAGCTGGGTATTGCGTGAGGACAGTTTCCCGGAAGACAAACCTATGGAAAGTCTGCGGGAAGTGCTGGGGCTGGGTATTCGCGGTTATATGCGGATGCTGGATATCGCCCCTAAGCGCTACCGTCCGTTGGCCGGGAAAACCCAGTCGATTGGCAGCTGGCTATGGTCTTTTGCCCCACGTAATCCGCCGCTTTCTGTTCAGCCTGATGAATCAACCCTGATGATGACAAAATAATGAAAAAACTTCCTTTGACGACTTTAGTGGCCTCCGTGCTGATGACGCTGGCTTTGGGTTCAGTGGCGCCCGCATTCAGCGAACAGGCTCCGGCTGTCGTACCTCAGGCGGACATAAACGCACCTCAGATGGCGCTGCCGATGGTTGCGCCTGCGGTCAATCCGATGATTATCCCCGGCGCACCTGTGCGTAACCTGACGTTGCCGTTTGCCGATGTGGCCCCGACGCCGGGCGCGATTACCCTGCGCGGTATTCAGCCCAACGGGCAGATTGAGTTCGGCGTTCGCAGCGATGAAGTGGTGACGCAGGCGACACTGAATCTGGAATTCACGCCATCGCCGTCGCTGATCCCGGTACAGTCGCATCTCAAGGTGTATCTGAACGACCAACTGATGGGCGTGGAAGTCATCGATAAGGACCAGCTTGGCAAGAAAAACCAACTGCAAATGGCGATTGATCCGCGCTACGTTACGGACTTTAACCGCATCCGTCTGGAGTTCATTGGCCATTACCAGAACATCTGTGAGAACCCTGCCAACAGTACGCTGTGGCTGGAGCTCGGCAAGGGCAGTTCGCTCAGCCTGCAATACCAGAAGCTGCCGCTGAGTAATGACCTGGCGCATTTCCCGGTGCCGTTCTTTGATGCGCGCGACAGCCGTCCGCTGGATTTGCCGATGGTATTTGCGGCGTCTCCGGACGCTATGCAACAACAGGCGGCGGCCATTCTTGCCTCGTGGTTCGGTACCAAAGCGCAGTGGCGCGGTCAGTCGTTCCCGACGTTTTATAACCAGTTGCCGGACAGCCACGGGGTGATTTTCGCTACCAACGATAAGCGCCCGGATTTCCTTAAAGACCTGCCGCCGGTGGAAGGCCCGGTAGTGGAGATGATGAGTCGTCCGGATAATCCTTACGTCAAAATGCTGCTGATCCTCGGTCGTGACGATCAGGATTTGCTGACCGCCGTGAAGGGGATCGCACAGGGTAATATTCTGTTCCGCGGGCAAACCGTGGGCGTGGATAAAGTCGAACAGATTCAGGCCCGTCAGCCTTACGATGCGCCAAACTGGGTGCGTACCGACCGCCCGATGAATTTCGGGGAATTGAAACAGTACGCCGAACAGTTACAGTCGGACGGTATTCAGCCTAACCCGATCACCCTGAATATTAATTTGCCGCCGGATCTGTTCCTCATCAGCAGTTCAGGCATTGATATGCGGCTTAAGTACCGCTATACCTCGCCGCAGCTGAAAAATACCTCGCGGTTGAGCATCAACCTGAATAACCAGTTTATGCAGGATCTGACGCTCAAAACCGGTCACGATGAAGATTCACAATTGTTGCATCTGTCGCTGTTACAGGGGCTGCTCGATGGCAGCAAAGACCTGAATATTCCGGCGCTGAAACTCGGCGCGGTCAACCAGATGCGGTTTGATTTTGATTACACCTCGCTGCTGGCAAGCGGCACTGAAGGGCGCTGCGAAACCTACACGACCGTACCCAATCATGTGGTGATCGACGACAGCTCGACTATTGATTTCTCCGGTTATCGTCACTTTATGGCGATGCCGGATCTGCGTGCATTCGCCAACGCCGGTTTCCCGTTCAGCCGGATGGCGGATTTATCCCAGACGTTGGTATTAGTTCAGCCACAGCCGCAGCCGGTGCAACTGACCACGCTGCTCAATGCAATGGGCAATATCGGTGCGTTGACCGGTTATCCGGCACTGGGCGTTGGTCTGACGGAAGATGCGGTGAAAGCCAAATCTACAGATGCTGATTTACTGGTGATTGGCGCGCTGCCCGCCGATTTACGCGATGACAGTATGCGGGATGACAAGAAAGCCAACCTGCTGATTAACGCTGCGCGGGATGCTATCAATACACCAATCCGTCAGACGCCGTTACCGGATAACACCGCGCCGGCCAGCGACGCCCGTGTTGATGCCAGTGCGCAAATTACCGCGCAGGGACCTATCGCTGCTGTGGTTGGTTTGCAGTCGCCTTATTTCGATCAGCGCAGCGTGGTGGCCCTGATGGCGAACAGTCAGCAGGGCTTCGACATGCTGAACACGTCATTGCAGGATACCAAACAGCGCGCGCTGATCTACGGTTCGGTGGCGGTAGTGCGCGATTCCGGTACTACCAGCCTGCGTGTGGGTGATACCTATTACGTCGGGCATCTGCCGTGGTGGGAACGCGTCTGGAATGCGCTTGCTACCCATCCGGTTTTACTGGCCTTTATGGCGGTGATCGTGGTGATTCTGGCCGCTATTCTGCTTTGGACCGGTCTGCGCACGTTAAGCCGTCGTCGCCTGCATGAAGACGATCAGGAATAAGCGCGTGAAAACTTGTCGTAATACGCCGCTCACCTTTAACCGGCTGGCCCTGACGCTGGGGCTGGCGCTGTTGTACGCCCCGGCGGACGCAGCGCCGGTAGTGTCGCCGGAGCAATGGTTGCTGGAACAGGTGCGGATCGGCGAGGCCAGTCATCAGGAAGAGCTGGTGCGTCAGTCGCTTTTTCGCCTGGAGCTGATGGATCCGCAAAATCCGCAGGTGCTTTCCGCACGTTTGCGTCTTTTACTGCGCGAAGGGGATCAGGCACAGGCAAAACAGCAGCTGGAGAAAATTCAGCAAGTCGCCCCCGGTTCTGCAGAATATCGTCAGGCGCAGCTGAGCCTGCGTATTGCCTCCCCGGAAATGCAGCAGAAACTGCAACAGACACGTTTACTGGCAACAGCCGGACGTCTTGATGAAGCAAAGGCGCAGTACGACACGCTGTTTGAGGGGCAGCCGCCGACGCTGGATCTGGCGGTGGAATACTGGCAGTTAGTCGCGCGTCTTCCGGGGCAGAAAGCCCGGGCTCAGGCGCAGCTTCAGGCGCTCAATAATCAGTATCCCGGCGATGTTCAGCTGCGGCTGCAACTGGCACAAATGGCGTTTGATGCAGGAGATAATGCCAGGGCGGTGGGGCTGGTCAGACAGATTGCCACCACCAATGAAGGGCGCTCACCGGCCGCCGATCTTTGGCTTGCTCGCATCAAGGCGCAGCCGGTTGGCAATGCCAGCGTCGATGCGTTGCAGCAGTTTATCGCCACCTTTGATACCGGCCCACAGGTCATTACCGCGCAGCAGGAACTTCAACGTCAGCAGGCTATGCTGGCGGATCCGCATTATCAGGCGCGCATGAAAGGACTGGCGCAGGTAGAGAAAGGCGGTTCGACGGCGGCGATTGCGCCGCTAAAACAAGCCTTGCAGGAAAAACCGAATGACGCTGAAGTTCTGGGCGCTATGGGGCAGGCGTATTCCCGCGCGGGTAACCGTCAGCAGGCGCTTGCGATGTTCCAGCGCGCAAAAGCCGCCGACCAGAATGGCTACAACACCAGCAAATGGAACAGTCTGATTCAGACCAACAGTTACTGGCTCAAAATCGAGCAGGGCGATAAAGCGCTGAAAGCCGGGCAGCTTGAACAGGCCGGAACAGCTTATACACAGGCGCAACGAATCGACACCCGCGATCCGTGGGCGCAGATTGGCCTCGGTGATGTTGCCGTAGCGCGCAAAAACGATCCGCTTGCCGAACAGGCTTACCGCCGCGCACTGGCGCTCGAACGCAATAACAGCAGCGCCGAACGCGGGCTTGTGAATATCTATCAGCGTCAGTCATCGCAAAAGGCGCTCGATTATCTGAATACACTGTCCGCGACGTCACGGGGCAAACTCAGCGATCGTCAGAAGAGTTTGCAAAGCGATATGCTGACCGCGCAGGCAGAAAGATATGTGGCACAACGCCAGTGGCATCAGGCGGCCAACCGGTATGCTGAAGTGTTGAAACTCAATCCGGATGATGTCTGGAGCACCTACCATTATGCCAATGCGTTGCGTGAAGCGGGAGAACCGGCCAAGGCCGACGCGGCGTTTGCAGAGCTGGCTGCTAAGAAACCTGCGGATCCGCAGCAGGTCTACGCTTATTCGCTGTATCTTTCCGGTTCAGAGCGCGGCGATGCCGCTTTACGTCATTTGCACACCTTGGCCGAAACGAAGTGGGACGCCAATATGCATGAAATGGCGCAGCGTATTGAGCTCGATAAAACCTTCGCCGGGATTGAAAACGCACTGGCATCGGGCAATAGGGCGCTGGCGAAACAACGTCTGCAACAGGCGAATCTTTCCGCTGAAAGCCTCAGTTTCAATCAGCAACGCCGCGTCGCCACAGCCTGGCTGGACGTCGGGGAAACCACTAAAGCTTATGCGTTATTGCAACCACTCAAAACGTCAGCCCGATCGCGACCGGCCGGGCAGGATAAGGCGCTGATATACCGCAATGCGGCTAACGTCGAGCAGCAACTCGGACAGCCGGGTCTTGCCCATCAGGATTACGGGCAGGCGATGGTGGCCAGCGGGATCACCGACAGCGTACCGCAAGACAATGACGGCTATACCCGTCTGACGCGTAATAATGCCGGGGACGACTGGCTGAAACGGGGGATCCGCTCCGACGCCCATGATTTATACCGCCAGCAGGATGTGAATTTCACGCTAGATAACGATTCCTGGACCTCGAGCGGCACGCCAGGAAAATCGGATCTGACGGCGAATACTCTGATGTTCCAGGCAGATATGCCGGTTTATCAGGGACGGGGCTTCCTGCGTGCTGACTGGGTGCGGATGGATGCAGGCACATTCGACAGTCAAAACGGCAACTATGATGAAAGCTTCGGCACCTGTGGTGACATCAAATCTGAGTGCCGTCGTTACCGCACTCAGACCGCCAATGGCCTGAGTCTGGCGGCAGGCTGGGAAGATGAAAACTGGAAAGGGGATGTAGGCACCACGCCACTCGGATTCGAGGTGGTTGACTGGGTCGGCGGGCTGGCGTACAGCGGTGACTGGCATCAAATTGGCTGGACGACCACCGTTTCACGCCGTCCGATCTCCAGTTCATTACTGTCTTTTGCCGGTGCGAAAGACCCCGGCACGAACACCACCTGGGGTGGCGTTCGCGCAACGGGTGCCAGCCTGGGCCTGAGTTACGATCAGGGTGAGGCTAACGGCGTCTGGGCCGATCTCAGCGCGCATCAGCTGACCGGTGAGAACGTGGCGGATAACACCCGTGAACGGCTGATGGGTGGCTATTACTACAAAGTCATCAACGAAGATAACCGGCGAGCGACCGTCGGCCTGAGTTCGATGGTCTGGCATTATCAGAAAGACCTCAGTGGCTATACGCTGGGACAGGGCGGTTATTACAGCCCGCAGCAATATTTCTCGCTGGCAGTGCCGGTGAATTATCGCCAGCGTACTGAGAACTGGTCATGGCAACTGGGAGGCTCAGTCTCCTGGTCGCGTTCATCCACCCGCAGTCAGAAGCGCTACCCGATCCAAAGTCTGGTGGCGGATACCAATATGGATGATGCAGATAAAGGCGCGGTGGATTCAGGCAGCAGCGGTTCCGGTTTTGGCTATACCGTGCAGGCACTGCTGGAAAGAAGGGTGAGCTCACACTGGACAGTCGGCGCGGGTGTGGATATTCAGCAGGCGAAAGATTATACGCCGAGTCACTATTTGCTTTACGCCAGATATTCACTGGGCGGATGGCTGGGTGATCTTGATATGCCTGCGCAGCCTTTGACGCCTTACGCCGATTTTAAATAATCATCAAAAAAGAAATAAAAAAGAGGGGGATCATCTGATCCCCCTCTTTTACTTCAGCGCCGTGCGCTTTTTAACGTTGCTGCGTCAGATTACTGAGCCGGAACGGGTGCCACCGGCGGTGCCAGAGGCGCTGGAGCTTCTGACTGTGGCTGTGCAACAGAACCGCCGAAGATACCAAACAGACCGGCAAATTCCTGCAGCGTCATTTTCTGACCGTTCAGGTCAACCTGATTGTCGGCATAGCTAAAGCTGCTGGAAATGGTATCGTCTTTGACCGTGGTCAGTTTGAACATCTGCCCCATCGCGGCAATACCCTGAACCTGTTGTTGTGCCAGTTTAGTCGCATCATCGCCGCTGTAACCTTCCAGTTTCGCGACCTGAGTAGTGACCTCTGTTGCCATTGGCAGCGGGATAGACAGTTTAGCGTCAATCTTGCTCACCAGTTGTGACAGCATCTGATCCTGAGTTTGCGCAGGCGTTGCGGACGGATCTTTCAAATCCAGTTGCAGATTAAAGGTACTTTCGCCTTTGCTGTTTTTCCAGCTCAGCGGAGCAATGCTGATGCTCGGATTGCCTTTGAGCAGCAGTGGCAAATTTGCCAGCATCAGATCAGCAGCTTGTTGCTGATACACCGCAGGGTCAAGCTCACCTTGCTGCATCAGCAGGGCACGTGATTGCTGATTGTAGTTATCAGTAAACTGCTTCAGGGCTGCGCCATCCAGCTTGTCCAGCTTCAGGGACAGTTTTGCAGAACCGAAATCAGCGCCCTGAACTTTCAGGGCATCGAGGGTGTAATCCTGCTGGCCGCCAATGTTATTGCCGTTTTCAGAGAATTTGCTCACCAGCTTGAAGTTTTCCAGCGAGACCGCGTCTTTACCGTCAACGTTCACTAGGATCTGTTTCACGCTCAGGTTTTGATCGCCTACGCCCACCTGGAGTTTCCCCTGCTGGGTATCACTGTCCATATCGAAACCGGTCAGCGTCACTTTCTCAAGCTGGCCCCATTGGTTTTTAGAGGTGATCGCCACGCTGTCGATGTTGCTTTTCAGCTTCATCGCCGTCAGTTCTTTATCCACATCCACATTCACCGTACCGCCGGAGAATTGCAGCTGGCTGTCTTCTTTCTGGTAAGTTACCGGAATGATGTCGATGGCTGAAGAACTCGCGCCGCTGTAGGACACACGGCTGTCTGCTGTGATAAGCGAACGGCCTTTGGTCACGTCAAACAGCGGTTTCAGCGTTGGGGTGTTTTGCAGTTCGGAATGTACCGAAGCCATGCTAGGGATCAGGTTAAATTTCTTTAACTGAGCGGCAGGGAACGGGCCGTGATCAATCGTTTCGATAAACGCGATTTCATCACCGGTTTTCAGTGCGCTGGTACCCGCAGTGGCTGCGGCGGCGTCAGGTTGCAGGACGATGCGCAATTTGCTGCTGAACAGCCCACGATGGTAATCCTGATAGCTGACCTTCAGACCAGCCTTCGGAAAGGCAGTCTGCAACTGGCTGTTGGCCGCGGCGACTTCCTCGTCCATATGCTGCTCAATAAGTTTACCCGTGTACCACGAGACGCCTGTCCAGGCTGCGCCAAGGACTACAATGACGCTTACAGCGACTAACGACTTCTTCATATCTCTGTTTATCCTTATGAAATGTCTCGAAAACAAAAAACGCCTTGCGGCGTTAATAGTTCCCTGAGTGTAGCTCAATCAGTAAATAATTCATCAAATTGAGGCCATTAGCCTCAATTTGTTTAAGCAAATGATCATTTACTGAGGATATTGAACACTCTGGCAATGCGTCCGTTGCCACTCACCGTGACCGGTGACTCGCTGGCAGACAGATAAGCGGATTCACCCGGGTTTAATACCAGTGTTTCATCACCTTTCACCAGCACACTCTGGCCTTCAATGCAGAAGACGATGGCTGCGCTGTCCTGGGCCAGAGTTTGTGGCTCGGCAGACAGGCTGTGAACGGAGAATGCAAAATCTTCAACCGGGATCGGGAAATTGAGTTCTGCGCCTTTTACAACCGGCGTAGTCAGCAATTCGCTGGCCGGTTTGGCGTTGAACTTCAGGTTAGCCAGCAGTTCGGGGATATCGATGTATTTCGGAGTCAGACCGGCGCGCAGGACGTTATCAGAGTTGGCCATCACTTCCAGCGAGACGCCTTTCAGATACGCATGCGGGGTTTCAGCATAAAGGAACATGCCTTCGCCCGGTTGCAGGGTAATGACGTTGAGCAGCAACGGAGAGAACAGGCCGGTATCGTCAGGATAAAATTCAGAAATGCTGCGAATGGTATCCCACGGCTCGCCGTGCTGATTGCTCAGCACTGATTTCAGTACATCCAGCGCGCGTGATTTATCTTCACCTTCCAGACTCAATAACCCGGCAAACAGCGTGCGCAGGTGATCGACATCAGGATAAGAGAGGAAGCTGGCAATCAGCGCATGTGCACCGGCGACCGGCTGCAATAAAGAAACAATCTCACGCAGTTCACGGAAACCATTCATCGCCTGGAAAGGCGTCAGGGCATAAACCAGTTCAGGTTTATGATTCGGATCTTTGTAGTTACGTTCAGCGGCATCAAGAGGAATGCCATTGGCGTTCTCTTTGGCGTAACCCAGCTCGGCAGCACCTTTACTTGGGTGAACCTGAATTGACAGCGGTTGATCGGCACACAATACTTTGAACAGGAAAGGCAGCTCACCAAAACGTCTGGCCACTTTTTTGCCTAACTGATCGTCGAGACTGGCGCTGATTTGCTCGCGCAGTGAAATCATCTCACCGGCGGCATTCTTAACCTGCGAACTGCTTTTCGGGTGAGCCCCCATCCACAATTCTGCCATCGGCCGACCTTGCGGATCTGTAATACCATAAAGTTCGGTCAGCGCGTCTTTACTGCCCCAGGCGTAATTTTGTACGCCATTATGCATCTTTTGCATTGCTTCATCCTGAATGGAAAATTCTACCCGCTAGTAAACAATGACGGCGCGGCCTTTACAACTGTGAAGGGGCAAAAAGTGCGCTGAATGACAATTCTTCTCATTTGCAGTGGACGAAGTGATACGTTAGCCTTATATGTCACTATAATCGACTGGCCGCTTATGAATGCCTGGAAGCGCCAACGGCTCTTGAAAATCCTGCAAAAAACCTGACACTCATTCGAAAATTAGTATCTTAGGAGACAACAATGACAGCGACTCGCATTGAAAAAGACTCAATGGGGCCTATCGATGTTCCGGCAGATAAGCTTTGGGGCGCACAGACGCAACGTTCGCTTGAACATTTTCGTATTTCCTCGGAAAAAATGCCCACGGCGCTTATCCACGCGCTGGCCCTGACCAAGCGTGCGGCCGCCAGCGTTAATATGGACCTGGGGCTGCTGCCTGCTGAACGGGGCGATGCAATTGTTGCCGCCGCCGATGAAGTGCTGGCCGGTAAACACCCGACAGAATTCCCGCTTTCCATCTGGCAGACCGGTTCTGGTACCCAGACCAACATGAACATGAATGAAGTGCTGGCCAACCGCGCAAGCGAAATCCTCGGCGGCGAACGCGGCGAAGCGCGGAAAGTGCATCCCAACGATGATGTGAATAAGAGCCAGAGTTCAAATGACGTTTTTCCTACCGCTATGCACGTCGCCGCCGTTCTTGAGCTGCGTGAAACGCTGCTGCCAGAACTGAAAGTTCTGCATAAAACGCTGGAAGCGAAAGCTGAAGCGTATCGTGACATCGTGAAAATTGGCCGTACGCATTTGCAGGACGCGACGCCGCTGACGCTTGGCCAGGAAATTTCCGGCTGGGTAGCGATGCTGGCGCACAGCGTCACGCATATTGAAAACAGTATCCCGCACATTGCTGAATTAGCGCTGGGTGGCACGGCGGTTGGAACCGGGCTCAATACCCATCCGGAATATGCGGTACGTGTCGCCAAAACGCTGGCTGAATTGACCAGGCAACCGTTCGTCACGTCGCCGAATAAATTCGAAGCGCTGGCAACCTGTGATGCGCTGGTCCACGGTCACGGAGCGTTGAAAGGGCTGGCCGCGTCGCTGATGAAAATCGCCAACGATGTCCGCTGGTTATCTTCCGGCCCAAGGTGCGGTATTGGCGAGATCTCCATTCCGGAGAATGAGCCAGGCAGCTCGATCATGCCGGGTAAAGTCAATCCGACGCAGTGTGAAGCAATGACCATGCTTTGCGCACAGGTGTTGGGGAATGACGTTGCGGTCAATATCGGCGGCGCTTCCGGTAACTTCGAACTGAACGTGTTCCGTCCGCTGGTTATCCATAACTTCCTGCAATCTGTCCGCCTGCTGGCAGATGGTATGCGCGGTTTCAACGAACACTGCGCGGTGGGCATCGAACCGAACCGTGACCGCATCACACAGTTGCTGAATGAATCACTGATGCTGGTGACCGCGCTTAATACGCACATCGGTTACGATAAAGCGGCTGAAATTGCCAAGAAAGCCCATAAAGAAGGGCTGACTCTGAAAGCATCGGCGCTAAAACTCGGTTATCTGACCGGGGAACAGTTCGATGAATGGGTTCGCCCTGAAGCCATGGTCGGCAGTATGAAGGGGTAATGTCCCCATTGATATGCTCCCTTTAGAGGTCCGGCTTGCCGGGCCTTTTTTCATTTATAGCGGCGTTTCACAGAGGATAATCGGTATATAAATGCAGCCGTTTAATCAGCAAATTTAGTGGCTGCGACTGCGGCTTGTATTTATGTTTGATGGCGGTTACATCGTAATCTGGCAGTTCACCTAACTTTGGCACATGCATTATCGGCATTTTCTGGCACAGCGCGATCAGCGGCAGCGGGCACGGGTGCTGCACCTGTTTCTGGCTGTTGCGATACCACACGCGGGCGATCGGTTGTACTTTTACCGGGCGCTTAAACTTCAGCGCAGCATGTTCAGGCAAACGTTTTACATCAATCATTTCCCGGTTAATGTTTTCCATCCACTGCTCGCGGGTATAAGGCGACACTGCCCGGCCTGCGTTCAGGCTTTTTTCAAGCATTGCCAGTACTTCATCACGACTGACATTTTTAATAATATGTTTGTTCGCCCAGCCAAACCGCACCGAATCAGGATCGTTAAGGAACGTCACCGAGCGGTAGGCGTTAAGCGTAATCAGCCCGCGCAAATGGGTATGTACAAACTCGAAGCGCTGCTCGCGGGCAAGACCTGATTCGACGGTAACAATGTGCTCGAGTTCAGCTTTCAGTTTATTCACTTCTTCGATGAGCAGCAGGGCAGACTGATGTTCGGCGGAGTCAACGGCATAGCACAGCACGCCGGGCAGGCGGACAGCGGATTTACTGCTGATATTCTCGTTATTATGATGAATGAACAGCCGTTGAAAATGCTGCAAAGCCATCTCCTGGGCGGCTTCGCCGATATAAGGGGTCACCGCGATTTTATCGGCAGGATTATGCTCCTCGCCTTTGGCGATTTCTGGCAATGCAAATACCCGCGCCTGCAATAATTCCAGCTTACTCAGGAAGTTCCCGAGGTCGTGCAACGCCATTTCCAGCTCATTGAAACAACCGTTCATTCGAGCAATTAAATCATAATCTGCCATACCGCCTCCAATTAGTTACAACATACAGTTTAAGGTAAGATTAAAAAAAGTGCACACTTTAACTTTTGTAATGTCATCATTGTTTAGAAGGGCAAAGGGCTGCGTTTACGCGTCCTTTGGGCCTGTTTGGGCGGCAAGCCCAAGGTTTTGACCTTAATGCCAGTACGGGACGCAACCCACGGTCTTAATTTGTTTTTAACAAACCCGGTCGGGTAGACTACCTCAAACCCATTCCCCCGAGCCCTGTCATGACTGATGATCTCATCCGTTGCCCCTGGAACCTTCAGGACACCCTAATGATCAATTACCACGATACAGAATGGGGTAAACCCGTACGAGAGAGCCGCGCGCTGTGGGAAAAACTCATGCTCGATGGCTTTCAGGCAGGGTTATCCTGGCGGATTGTGCTGAAAAAGCGGGATGCGCTACGCCTGGCGTTTTGCAATTTCGAACCACAGAAAGTCGCCGAATTTACTGAAGAAGACATCGAAAGGCTGGTGAAAAACGCCGATATTATCCGTTCTCGCAGCAAGATAATGGCGGTGATTAACAACGCGAAAATGTATCTGGCCATGCAACAGGCGGGGGAAGATTTCGGTGAGTGGATTTGGGCGCAGATCGGCGGTAAAGCTATCCAACATCAGGGGCCGGTTCCAACCAAAGATGCGCTGTCTGAACGTATATCGAAAGATCTGAAAAAGCGCGGTTTTAAGTTTGTCGGCCCGACGATAGTGTATGCGTGGATGGAAGCCACCGGGCTTATCAATACCCATCATCCGGATTGTTTTCGCCGGACACAGGTGGCGAAAGAAGCCTGATTTAACGCACTATTATCTGTCAGGAGAACTGTTTTTGATACTGTGACGGTGTCACGTTTAACTGCCGTAAAAAGGCTCTTCGAAGAATATCCACGCTGGAAAACCCGCATTGTGCGGCGATTTGCTTTATCGCCAGGCCGCCTGTTTCCAGCAACTGCCGGGCATGAAAAACCCGTTGTTGTTCCAGCCATTGCGCCGGTGACTGGTTTATTTCCTGATTGAATAAGCGTGTGACGTGTCGGGCGCTCAGCCCCATATGCATTGCAAGACTTTGCACGTTATGCGGCTTTTCGAGGGAATTTAGCACCCAGCGTTGCACATCCTGTAACGCAGAACGACCACTCAGCGAGGCTTGTCCGTGACGGCTAAACTGAAGCTGGCCGCCGGGACGTTTAAAGAACATCACCAGCTGCGCAGCCACATCCAATGCAGTTTCCCGGCCAAGATCTTCCTCCACCATATGTAGCGCTAAATCCAGCCCGGAGGTCACGCCCGCAGCGGTTCGCAGTTCACCGTCGGCAATAAAAATCGCGTCAGCTTCTACGAAAACCTGCGGATAATCCAGACTCAGTTTTTCAGCCACCGACCAGTGGGTAGTGACACGCCGGTTATCCAGCAGTCCCGCGGCGGCAAGCAGCATCGCGCCGCTGCAAACGGAACCAAAGCGTTGTGCGTGATGGCTCCAACGACAGATTTGTTCCTTTAACATTTCGTCATGGATAAAGGGAGTAAGCGCTGGTGCACCGGCCACCAGAAAAGTGTCCAGATTGGCGGGAAGCGGGGCGGCCAGCGTTAAATCAGCCAGCAGGCGGGTGCCGGACGAGGATGTAATAATAGGATCGGTCATCGCCATCACGCTGAGTTTATAAACTTCACGACCACGCTGCTGATTAGCTTCGGCAAAGACATCCAGCGGACCGGAAACGTCGAGCAACTGCACGCCAGGCACGGCCAGAATCACAATGTGTTTAAGCATGAATAGATTTCCTGTCGCAGAACAACGCAATGTCTTAAATCGTAATATTACGTCGATTGATGACATTCATCCTGCGGCTTAGGCTGGTTTTAATCAACCCGACAGGAGAACTATCATGAGTCTTAACATACAGGGCATCCGCATTCCCGACAGCAAAATGGCCCGCGAAGCGACCGAATTAGTTCGCGATACCGAATCAGATTTATTGTTTCATCATTCCAGCCGCGTGTATTACTGGGCGGCATTGGCTGGGCAGCAACGTGAACTGAAGGTCGATCACGAACTGCTTTATATTGGCTGTATGTTTCACGACATGGGGCTGACGCATGAAAATTGCAGCTGCGATAAACGTTTCGAAGTTGACGGCGCCAATGCCGCACGGGAATTTATGCAGCAATACGGCGTCAGCGCCGGGGATATGGATAAAGTCTGGACGGCGATCGCGTTACACACCACACCTGGAATTCCCGAGTTTATGGATCCGGTGATTGCACTGGTGACAGCAGGCGTAGAAATGGATGTTCTGGGGATAAATTATCAGGTATATCAGGATGATGTACGTGAAGCTGTGGTAGATGCACATCCGCGAACGGCGGCGTTTAAAGAAGATATTATTCAGGCATTTTATGACGGCATCAAAAACAAACCGCAAACGACGTTCGGTAACGTCAAAGCAGACGTGATTGCAGATAAAGAATCGGCGTTTATCAAAGGGAACTTCTGTTCGATTATTCGCAATTCGCGCTGGCAGGGCTGAAGAAGAAAAGGGCGCGCCAATGGTGAAGCGGCGCGCTTTATGGCAGTTAAATCAGGCGAAACTCAATCATAAACAGTTCTTTCAGCCCCGGATAAATTTCGCTGATGACCTGTTTCAGTTCCGGTAATGTCATATTTTCTTGTACCGCGTGGGTATCGTTGAGATCGTCAAACTGCACCGGCGTCACGCCGGTTACTTCAATATTGCAGAAATACACATCATCTTCATAACGACTGACCCGCACCTGGTCTCCCGCAACAAAATCTGCATCGCTGGCTTCACGCAGGGTAATTGTTTTATAACCGGCAAGGATGTCGGTTTCAAAACGGCGATAAAAAGTGATGTTTTTCATAAATGTTCCTGCATTTCCAAAAGACCAATCGTTTGAGAGAACCTGAGAGCACATTTCAACACAATAACTGTAGTAGCGACAGTAAAGCGGATATCTCGGTTTAGCTATGTCAAAGCTCAATTCAAATGTCCGCATCTCCAATCCGGACATATATAGGTTCGCATAATGTATATTATGTTAAATGACATATAAGATCGCACACTCGTAGTCCACGGTTTCTTTAATCACACGTCCCTGCCTCATCTTCGGCATTTTCTTCCCCATAATGCACGGCCAGCCAGATCGTTGTTTCTTCGGCGTCTGTCCATTCGACCCGGTGTTTGCAGAATGCGGGAATATTCATGAAATCTCCTGCTTTCATTACACGCGTTTCGGTTTCATCTTGCAGTAGCAAACCAGCTGAACCTTGCAATACCATCACCCACTCGTTTTGTGGCTGACAGTACCAGAAATCTGGTGGGCTCGATTGTCCTGTGGAAATTATTCTCTCGATACGTGTGCCTGGCTGAGTTAATAACAACTCAAAAGTTTCGGCCTGTCGGTTGACCGCTTTGTATGGAAAATCCGTAAACACATTATTCTGCACCGGAAACCACCTTTGTCTGCTGTATGATGGCTTACAAATTGATCGCGCTACGTGAATTCTGGGAATTAATCAGTACCATAATGCTGCAGAATTTACGTAGCACACTCCAAATTTTAAGGTTTTACGTACTATAAACCGGCGTAAACCTTCTCAACTTTCGCCATATACCTTGGTGCCTGAGCGGCAGGATGATACTGGCGGACATGCCAGTGAAACGCTTCAGGCGAAAGCTGGTTAATCATGCTGATGGCTGTCTGGCGATTGCTGGAAAATGTCCGC
This sequence comes from Enterobacteriaceae bacterium Kacie_13, assembly GCA_013457415.1. Lineage (NCBI taxonomy): Bacteria > Pseudomonadati > Pseudomonadota > Gammaproteobacteria > Enterobacterales > Enterobacteriaceae > Enterobacteriaceae bacterium Kacie_13. Next base: position 2,329,810 of record CP045665.1, on the reverse strand, counting down.
AGCAATGCGCCGGCACCATTGGCATAAGCGACTTCTGTCGCGTAGCGACGTGTCACCGGATCGTTGATCCAGTTTAGTTGCTGATGCTGCAATGCGCTGATGTATGCCGTACCTAAATCAATGTTGGTTTCAGGATCATATAAATCGTCGTCGTCCGGACAACCGCGTTTACCTTTGTAACGGTAAGCATCGCAACCACTGGTTGAGGCTTTCAACTGCATCAGGCCAATAGCGTTTGAAGGACTGACGGCTTTGGGATTGTAACTAGACTCAACCTGAATGATGGCTTTCACCAGTTTCCGGTCGACTTTATATTTATCAGCGGCATCTTCTATCTCATCGTCAAAGGCGTGCGAATCATATTTTTTATAATGTGGTTTACTTGAACAGCCAGCCAAAATCATCAGCATAAGAATCATGCAAAAGCGAGACGAATTTTTGAGTAATAAAGTCATGAATTACCATGGGTTAAATTAAGGATTATTGGCGAAGACAAGATACCGTTATCGTCACTGAGGATCATGTGTTAATTGATGTTTTATACCGATAAGCATCCACTAAAAGTGCTAAAAATCAGGTGATGCTGGTGGCCGCGCCCTGCTCTTTCTTTTTTTTAATATCACACTACTTGACTTATTTCGTACAAAAAGTACCTTTAACGCCATGCATACCTTTCTGATTATCGTCCCCGACGGGGGCATGTTGTTTGAAGCGGCCGGTATCGCCGATATCCTCATGCAGGCAAATCGCCTGATGCCTGAAAACGCCCCTACGCCAGCCTATCAGGTAACGGTGGCCACAACGCAAGCTCACCGAGTCGTTCACGGCGCTTCTGGCCTGAACTTACTGGCTGACCACCGTTTGTGCGATCTTGATCCGCACACCCCACGCGATACCATCCTTATCACGGGTAAAGGCCTGACTAAAGAAGAAGGCTCAGATGTAGTGCAGTGGATAAAAAAGGCTGCGCCCCATGCCGGCCGCATTGTTTCAATCTGCGGCGGCGCGATGCTACTGGCAGAATCTGATCTTCTTAATGGACGACATGCCACCACGCACTGGCGTTTGCTCGATTCTCTGCAATCCCAATTTCCTGAAGTGATCGTTGAACGCGGCCCGATTTACGTTCAGGATGGCACGGTCTGGACTTCCGGCGGCGTTAGCTCAGGCTTTGATCTCACTCTCGCACTGGTTGAAGACGATCACGGTTTTAATCTGGCTCGCGACGTGGCGCAGGATTTAGTGATGTTCCTGCGCAGACCAGGCAGCCAGGCACAGTTCAGCCGCTATCTGTTAAATCAGGCTGCAGAAGGTCCGATCCGTGACCTTCAAAGCTGGCTGCCAGATAACATCACGGGAGATCTTTCTGTAGAACAACTGGCAGAGCGCGTCGCGATGAGTCCGCGCAACTTCACCCGCGTCTTTACTCGTGAAACCGGAATAACGCCTGCGAAATATGTCGAGGAAGTCCGTCTGAATGCCGCAAGACAGCGGCTTGAACAAACCACTCTTGGCATTGAACAAATCGCGGTCATGACCGGCTTCGGCACTGGTCTGAATCTGCGTCGCGTATTCGAACGTAATTTACAACTGACTCCCTCTGAATATCGCGAACGTTTTTGCGCACGCATTTTGGCGTAAATTGATTCTTTGTTGTCATATACGCCAACTCACTTTGAGGTTACATTAAATGCAGTTCCGCTAACTAAGGAGTGCATCATGGTCAAAGTTGGTATTAACGGATTCGGCAGAATTGGAAGAAATGTCCTGCGCGCCGCTCTTGGTCGCAGCGACTTTCAGGTGGTGGCGATCAATGATCTCACCGACAGTAAAACCCTCGCCCATCTTCTTAAATATGATTCCCTTTCCGGTACGCTAAACGCAACCGTTGAAGCCAGTGAAGGCCAGCTGCTGGTCGATGGCCAAACCATCCGCGTATTCTCTGAAAGAGACCCTGCCGCCATTCCCTGGAGCAGCGCGGGCGTAGATATTGTTATCGAAGCCACCGGTTTCTTCACCGATAAAGCCAAGGCTGAGGTGCATATCACCCACGGCGGTGCGAAGCGCGTCATTATTTCCGCGCCGGGTAAAGATGACGACATCACTATCGTGCTGGGCGTGAATGATGACCAGTATGATCCTGCCAAACATAAAGTAGTGAGCAACGGCAGCTGTACCACAAACGGTCTGGCACCGGCAGCACAGGTTCTTCATCAAACCTTCGGGATTGAGCATGGCCTGATGAATACCACCCACGCTTATACCAACAGTCAGGCTCTACACGACCAGCCAGAAAAAGATTTGCGCGGTGCCCGTGCGGCGGCAGTCTCGATTGTCCCGTATTCCAGCGGCGCGGCCAAAGCCATCGGGAAAGTCATACCGGAACTTGCCGGGCGTATGACAGGTTATTCTCTGCGCGTGCCGGTTCCGGTGGTTTCTATCGTCGACCTGACGGTGAATTTAAAACGTGAAGCGACTGTTGAGCAAATCAACGCGGCATTCCGTCAGGCTGCTGAGTCTGGTCCGCTGAAAGGCATTCTGGGCTACAGTGATGAACCGCTGGTCTCGAGTGATTATCGTGGCGATCCACGCTCGTCGATTATTGATGGTCTTTCTACACTGGTTATTGGCGGAAAACTGGTTAAAATCCTCGCCTGGTATGACAACGAATGGGGATTCTCAAACCGTCTGGTTGATCTGGCGGTTCTAATGGAAAAACGTGGATTATAGCTCTTTCTTTCTGCCAGACATTTAAGATGACACCGCCGTTTGGCGGTGTTGTTCATACTTACAGGCGACGCTATTTTTTAAGATGAATATATTGTATGTTGTAACTAATTATACCTATATAACCTCTTTTTAATGGCCGAAGCCCGTCAGCCTTATTACTCTTCCTGTGGCCCGATTTTCATAAACGGGTTATAGGCAATTTCCCAAAGATGTCCGTCCGGATCGGCGAAATAGCCAGAATATCCGCCCCAGAATACTTTCTGGCCTGGTTTAATCAGCGTCCCACCCGCCTTCACCGCCTGTTTCAAAATCGCATCCACTTTTGCTTCACTGGCAACGGTTTGCGCCAAAGCCATACCGCGAAAACCTTCTCCCTGAGCACTGACCTGCGCATCCTTTGCCAGCTCATCCCATGGGAATAACGACAACCATGCACCCGCCAGCTCAAAGAAACTGACACTTTCCGAATCAATCACCACTTTCGGAAACCCTAATCCATTTTGATAAAACTCAGTGGCGACGGCTAAATCCTTAACGCCCAGCGTGATCATATTAATGACGGGTTGCATGCTATTTTCTCCAGAATATTGACGGGTTAACCAAAATTACCAGCGTAATGAAGCAACTATCAGTCGTTACATTTCGATTTGCGACCCAGGACACGGATCCCTCTAAACGTCGAATTACATCATGCCTTCAGGTTGTCTCAAAATGTTAACAGCAGCCTCACTTTTGTGGCAAATATCACATACCGTGCTAACCTGACGCCATCAAAAGCACCATCAGTGAGGATCTTGTGACTACAATACGCCGCCGACAGGAGTCCGCTTCGCCTACCCTGCGCTTCCTGCCGGAAACTATTCATATTGGCCGCCAGTTACGGACTTACTGCGATGCCCGCTTCAAAACCATCGGGCTGACACTTGCCCGTGGTCAGGTCCTGTTGCATCTGGAAGCGGCCAATGGCCGTCTTCCGCAGGGAGAACTTACCGCATTGCTGGAAGTCGAACACCCGACTGCGATCCGTCTCTTTGACAGCCTTGCACAGCTTGGGCTGCTGGAGCGCTGCCCCGGTGAAAACGACCGCAGATCCAAAGACATTGTGCTGACCGAAGCCGGTAACGATCTGGCTAATCAGGTGCGTAGCATGACCGACGACATATTAATCCGCGTGATGGAAGGCATCCCGGATGAAAATATCACCGTTGCCCGTGGTGTTCTCGCCGCCATTACTGCCAATATCGCCGCGCTTTGAGTGGCGTTTTCTTCTCCTTCCCCCTCATTAGGCCTGCATTAATCACCTTTGTAATTGATTGATTATTCCCTATTTGCGTTTGTAAATATCACTGATATGAATAATTGAACTAGACACATTTGAAATGCCTCACTACATTATGTAGCAAGCTACAAGCTAGTTGGGTAATGACTTATAAGGCGTAATGATGACGACGCGTTCTGATTCAGATGTCCGGCAGGATGCCGGTGAATTAACAACACGGGATGCATCACCAGTAACAGAGCCCCTCGCGCCAGCATCCGAAGCAGGATCTGTTCCTCCCTCAACGCATCATCCGTTTGCAGTTCAGGTGAATACCTGGCTCTCCCGTTACCCGCGATTACGTATCGGTGTATACGTCATGGCGTCGTTGATTATTGGTATGACGCAGGGTCTTGGGATCAATCTTGTGGGTTCCAACCTGCCAGGGATCCAGGGATCGCTTGGAATTTCTAACGTAGAAAGCTACTGGCTGATTGCCGCGTATACCGCCACCAGTGTGACCGGCACCATCCTGCTATACAAAATTCGTACCCAGTTTGGGTTTCGTCGCTTCGGTGAATACGGTCTGCTGTTTTTTGCCGTCGCCTCCATGGCACAAATGTTTACCCATGATTTTCAGACCGCCGTGGCCGTCCGCGCAGTAATGGGTTTTGCGATGGCATCGCTAGGGCCACTGGCGTTGTTCTATATGTTCGAAATATTCCCACCGGCGAAAAAGCTGACGGCGGGACTGTGCTTCGGGCTGGCGGGCAGCCAGATTTCGTTGCCGATTTCCCGCATTATCTCGCCGCACCTGTTAGATCTCGGGCACTGGCACCAGCTGACGATGCTGGAATCCGGTCTTTCACTGATCTGTCTGGCAATCATCTGGATTTTGCCACTGACTCACCCACCGCGCGTGAAAGTGTTCGAGCGCACGGACTGGATAAGTTACCCGCTGATTGCCACCGCCGTGGCCTGTATGTCAGTAGTGCTGACCATGGGCCGCTACTACTGGTGGCAGGAAAAGGCCTGGATTGGCGAAGTTCTGGTCGTAGGAATTATCGCGCTGACGCTCTCCTTTATGGTGGAGTTGCGACGCAAAAATCCGATTATCGACTTACGTTGGCTGATGACACCGGAAATGCTGCTGTTTACCGGTTCGATGCTGTTTGTACGGATGCTTCTCTCCGAGCAAACCACTGGCATGGTGGGTTTTCTGAATCTGGTCGGATTGCTCAACGATCAGCTGATTACGTTGTTCTGCGTCATTCTCGCCGCGACTTTCGCCGGGCTGGTGTTCGTCAGCATTATTCATAAAGCCAACCGGATTGTTTACATCCATCTCTTCTCTATCGCGCTGATTGCCGTGGCGGCGTGGATGGATGCGCATTCAACCGTAGATACGCGCCCCGAACAGTTTTACCTGACGCAGGGAATGATTGCCTTTGGAGGGGCGATATTCCTGCCCACTTCGCTGTGGCTGGGGTTTATCCGCGCGCTGCAATACGGCCAGAGCCAGATCATCAGTTTTGTGCTGGTGTTTCTCTCGACCCAAAACGTCGGTGCGCAGGTCGGTGGCGCATTCCTCGGGACTGTCCAGATTTTGCGTGAGAAGTTCCACTCGAGCGTGCTGACTGAAGGGATTTCACTGCAAAACCCACTGGTGGTTGAGCGGCTTGCTCAGTACAGCCATTTGCTGAAACCAGTATTAAACGATGGCACTCAGCTAAATGCCGAGGCGGTTACACAACTGAGTCTGAAAGTGACTCAACAGGCGGGTTTGCTGGCATATAACGACGTTTTCATGGTGGTGTTTTACATGTCGCTGGGCTGCTTTGCCATCCTTTGCGCGCACATTATTGTCGGACGGATCCAGACCAAAAAGCGCGAAGCCGCTGAGGCTGTTGCGTAAGTCATTCGTTTCTATCATCGAACTAAAAGAGTAATGCGGGAAAAGTGATGAAAAATCTATTTCGTTATCCGTCAATCATTGTGGTGCTTTGCCTGGGTGTGGTCGGTGTGATGTTGGTGTTGTACAGCTGGCAGCTATTTCCGTTTAATTCGCAGGTGGAATCCACCGATAATGCCTACATACGTGGCAATGTCACCCTGCTCAGCCCGCAGGTGTCAGGGTACATCACCGACGTCAAAGTTCAGGATTTTATGCCCGTCAAAAAAGGTGATGTGCTGTTTCTGATTGATGACAGTACCTACCGTCAGGAACTGCTTCAGGCACAAGCCGCTGCCGCACAGCAGCAAGTGACACTGCAAAACTTCGAGCAAAATCAGGCGTCGGGCGCCGCCAGCCTGCAACTAGCTGAAGCAGAACTGCAAAGTGCTCAGGCCACCGAAAGTAAAGCCTCGCTCGATACCGGCCGTAACAGTACCCTGCTGGCGAAAGGTCTGGTGTCGAAAACCATTGGGGATGAACTACACGCCGCCTTGCTAACCGCCAAAGCCAATGTGGCCAAAGCGCGGGCTTCGGTGAACATTGCCCGTCAGGACCTGGCTCTGGTGGATGCCAATAAAGCGTCGCTGGCCGCCGCCTTAAAGGCCGCCCAGGCGAAAGTGGCAGTCGCACAAATTAATCTGCAACATACGCGAATTGTCGCGCCCTCAGACGGACAGCTCGGCGAGGTCAGCGCCCGCATGGGGCAATATGTGACGGCAGGCACGCAAATGACTTCCATCACACCGAAAATCGTCTGGGTGACAGCCAACTTCAAAGAGCGCCAGCTGGCGGAAATGAGCCTCGGCACACCGGCAACGTTTACGGTCGATGCCCTTAACGATCGCCCTTTTAAAGGTCACGTGGTGCGCATTTCCCCGGCAGCAGGTTCTGAATTCAGCGTGCTGAAAGCCGATAACGCCACCGGTAACTTCACTAAAATCTCACAGCGAATTGCCGTGCGGATTGAACTGGAACCAAATCAGACGCAAAGCGATCGTCTGCGACCAGGAATGTCTGCCGTGGTCAGCATCGATACCTCGAACTCACCACGAAACTGATCAACCCGTTACGTCAGAATAATAACGCTGCGCGACGTCAGGATGTGAGCGCAGCCGCCCTTTCAGATAATTGAAACCGACATCGCGGAACAGCGGGTTCAGCGGATCGCTGGCCTCGCCCCGCGCTTCTTTCGCCAGCTCGGGGGGTAATGGGAACAAAGGCACCACGGCGTCGAGTTGCGCGCCGAGAAAGAACGCCAGCGACAGACGTTCACCGGCAGCAGGCGGAGAAACCACACGGTGAACGGTGGCACGCAGATAACCGTTGGTCGCCAGTTCCAGCAACTCACCGATATTCACCACCAGCGTATCCGGCACAGGCAGTGCTTCCACCCATTGGTCTTTTTCCACTTCTACCTGTAATCCGCGCTGATCGTCTTGCAACAAGAAACTGAGGAAACCGGAATCTTTGTGCGCACCGACGCCCTGATTCCCCTCACCCTCAGGCCGTCCCGGATAACGAATCAGCTTAATATGTTCATTGGGCTTTTCGCCATACAGGGGATCAAACGCCTCTTCTGGCAGTTTCAGTGCCAGCGCAAACGCACGCAGCAGGCTCAATGACATCGCAGTCATCTCCTGCTGCCAGCGCAGCAGCAAGGGCCGTAGTTCGGGTAATGCCTCAGGCCACTGATTAGGCCCCTGCAATCTGGCCCACGCAGGGGTGCTATCATCTATCGGTAGTTTCGGTCGCTCTGCACCGAGATCAAACTGCTCCCGCCAGTCAGGCTGACCACGCGTAATCTCCGAGGCCGCGCGGTTATAGCCACGAAAATGCGAAGAGTTGATCATCGCCACGGCCAGTTTTTCTTCTTCTGGTAAAGCAAAGAACTGGCGAGAGGCGTTTTGGACGTCGCATAGCAGGGTTTTATCAATGCCGTGATTTTTAAGATAGAAAAAGCCGATTTCGCGGGCGGCGTAACGCAGCTCTGACAGAAACGCTTCGCGCTTTTGCGGCGAAGCTGAAAACTGGCTGAAGTCGATCAGTGGGATATTCGTGGAAGGCTGGCTCATCGCTGGCTCCGCTGTGAATTAAATGGGGCTGTTCTTATCCCGACGCTATCACGGTCTCCGAACGGGTGACCAATAGCCAGAGGCTATGATTTATACTGCGTAGTTATGAATGACGGGTGATGAGTGAGGAATGATGAGAAATGAGTAACGAATGTGATGACCTGTTATTCGTCAGTCTTCACATTCGTCAGAGGCTTTGAGGGGTATTAACGCTGCTTATCGCCCAGGTAACGATACACCACCGCCAGATCCTGATCGCCATAGCCTGCACCCACCGCGCCCTGCCAGGTTTCACTGATGCGTTTCATCACTGGCAGCTCCAGTTTACTGCCAGCAGCCAGCGCCAGATTGATGTCCTTCAGCGCCCACGTCAGCTGCATCTGAGGTGTGTAATCACCGCTTTTGAACATCTCCATTTTACCTTTGATGTAAGGTGCAGCCAGCGGTCCGCCTTCCAGCACATTCCACAAATCATCCGTTGAGAAACCAAACTCTTCGGCGAGCTGCGTGGTTTCAGCGATCCCTTCCATCATGGCAATCAGCCAGGCGTTTACCACCAGTTTCATCTTAGATGCGCGACCCGCTTCCCCCAGCCATTTAGTCGCTTTGGAGATCGCCGCAAATACCGTCTCCACGGCGGCTCCCGCTTCACGATCGCCGCTGGCCAGCACCACAATCTGCGCCTGCTCAGCCGGCGCTTTCGTGCCGGACACTGGCGCATCGAAAAACACCACGTCCGGACGCTGCGCTTTGATCAGTGCTATCAGACTTTCGGTTGCGTCTACACCCAGCGTCCCCATCTGCGCGATGATTCCGCCTTGTTTGAGACCTGCGAGTAAACCGTTATCCCCCTGACAGACATCCAGCGACGTTTTGCCATCGGACAACATAGTGATCACTACATCTGCGCCTTCAACAGTCTCACGCGGCGTCGTGCCACGGGTCGCGCCTGCCTTAACCAGATCATCACCACGTGACGCCGTACGGTTCCAGACACGGGTAGTAAATCCTTTCTTGATCAGGTTTGTAGCAAACGCATGTCCCATCGCGCCGAGGCCTAGCACGGCGACGACCGGTTGTTGAAGTTCGGATTGCTGACTCATGTGTGACTCCTTATGCAAATAATGATTGTGGTCAAAGGCTAACACTGCTGAGTTTCATGCGGGACTGGCTTCTGTAACCGGATGCAACAGAACGGCTGATAGTACTTAACCTCAGCAGACCAACTGGCGTAACATACGCGCTTTCTTATCGTTAAATAACATTGAAGATTCTGCGCAGTCTATGATTTGGCGTAGATTTTCAGGAGTAGTTAGCATTATGAGTAAAGTCGTTTTGATCGGAATTATTTCATTTATTTTCCTGATGATGGTTGTGATGCTGGGCTCGGTCTACATCTACCCGTGGTGGATGCAGCGTTCAACCGAAGGCGCCTGTGCGCAGATCAGCAAGAGCAACGCAATTGATACGGTCACCCGTGATTACATGGAAAACCGTATCCCGAACTGGGGCAACGATAAAGACAACATGGGAACATCTGTTCCGGTGTTGAGCTTCATTAGTGATGATGCGAAAGAAGACAAAGGCACTTACCACATTCCGTTCAGCGCCAAAGGCCCGAACGGCACGTTGGGATATGTGGCGCATTTTAATTGTTCGAATCATTATGTTAAGTATTCGACTGTAGAGTAGGAATGAAGCCAGACCGGGCTTCAGGACGGTTTCCGGGTTGTTTCCGGGTTGTTTCCGGGTTGCACCGGGGCTTTCCAAATTTGACCGGGAATATTTCGGTTTCTCAATTGCAGTGATCACTGCGCGTTTCGCGCCGAAACCGACCAAGGGAGGGAAGTGCTTTCCCTCCCTTGGATCCCTCCCCGCTTTTTTAAACACGCTTTCGCTGGAACGATGGCCGTGTTCTGGTACTTCCGCTCGTGGCGCAAAACCCTGCCGCTGCGCGGTTCCCTCTCTCGGTCCTGAAGCCTCAGGTCTTCAGGCCGCTCCGTTCGGCAGGATTTTTTTATCGCGCCACCCCACCATTTAAAAGAACAAACCTGAGTGATTTTAATTAGTTATTTTTCTGAAATGATCTGAGCCGGTGAAGTAGTGACCTAAAAAGCACTGGCCGCGTTCAAAAATCGCGCCGAAGTGAGAGGTGGAAAACCGCGCGTTTTTTGCGCGGGTTGTAACCCGAACGAAGGGCACCGCGCAGCGGCGGGATTGTGCGGCAATAGCATGCGTTTCTGAAACAGAGCCCGGATGCATGGCACGTGTTTTAAAGAGCCTGGGATTCTTAAGGGGGGCGGCGATAAGCCCCCCTTAAGGCCAGTTTGGGCGGCAGCCCAAGGTGTTGACCTTGAAGTTGATCTTAAAGTTGTGAACCCCTCCATTCCGTCACCCCATCACTTAACAATTTGTTTCCCTTTCCTGATGCCCCCAATTAGAATGCAAACCGTTATCATTTGTATTTACTTTGCTCGACTTTATTTCAGGGAACCATTCACATGTCTTACAACCACGCCCCTTGCGGGGCTTTACTCGGTGGGTTTAAAAAATCCGTCGTTGCTTTAGCTATTCTCCACTGCTCACCCCTTCTGGCGGCAACACAGTCTTCTGAAGACTCTATTACCGTCAACGCGCAAGCCGATACGCTGGATAACACGAATTACAGCGCTACGCAGAGCTCGACCGCCAGCAAAAACGATACCCCGCTTAATGAAACGCCGCAGTCGGTCAGCGTGGTCACGCAGTCGATGATTCAGGATTACGACGTTACGTCACTCGATGATGCGATGAAGTTCGTCAGCGGTGTGACGCAGGGAAATACGCTCGGCGGAACGGAAGATGGTTTTGTGAAGCGCGGTTTTGGGGCGAACAGTGACGGGTCGATTCTCATTGATGGCGTGCGGAGCAATCAGGGGCTGGGTTTTGATTCGACTATCGATCATATCGACGTGCTGAAAGGATCCGCATCACTGTTGTATGGGATCCAAAACCCCGGCGGCGTGATCAACATGATCACCAAAAAACCGCTGTATGAGTGGAATACCCGTGTCAGTGGCCGTACCGGTGGATTTGGTGGCGGAGCGGGAACTCTCGACGTTACAGGCCCTTTAGGCAACGGATTTGCGTTTCGCATGATCGCCGAGCGCCAGTATGAAGATTACTGGCGCAACTTTGGCAGCGATTCACACACCCTGCTCGCGCCGTCACTGAGCTGGTTCGGTGAGAAAGCCAGTTTCAACATCAGTTATCAGGAATACAAATACGATATTCCTTACGATCGCGGGACGGTATTCTCCAACGGCAAACCGCTGGATATTCCTTATAACCGCCGTCTCGACGAACTGGCGAACCATGCCTGGGGCAAAACTAAGCGTCTTAACACCACGTGGGAATATCAGCTGAATGAAGACTGGAAAACGCGTCTGACCTACGCCTGGCAACAACGCCGGTATGACAGCAATGAAGTTCGCGCCACCGCAGTAAATACCGAAACCGGTGCTGTGACCCGTCGTGCGGATGCTAACCGCGGTTTCAACCATCAAAACAGCTATACGTCATGGGATTGGATCGGCAATCAGGAGATTTTCACAATGATGAATGACCTGCTGATTGGTGTTGATTACGAGAAAAACGAAACCTACAAACAGTATTCGTACCGTGGCAAAACCTTCAGTACATTCAACATGTACGATCCGGTGTACGGCGTAGAACCTATCACCAACAGCAGCACCTATTCCGACAGCAACAGTAACCTGCGCAATACGCTATATAACAAATCCATCTACCTGAAAGACAGCATTCACCTGACGGATAAATGGATAGGCGTGGTGGGCGCGCGTTATCAGCATTACAACCAGAAGCAAACGTCCGGTTTTGTGAAGCCAACCCAAAGTCTGGATGATACCGATGATAAATTCCTGCCGCAGGTTGGTGTGGTGTACAAACTGACGGACGACCTTTCGTTCTACGCCAACTACAGTCAGTCTTTTACCCCTTCCACGGATGTGGATGACAACGGCAACGTGGCCTCACCGGAAAGCGGTACCACCTATGAAGTCGGCACCAAATGGCAGATTTCACCACGTCTGGATGCCACGCTGGCGGTGTATCGCATTGATGAAGAAGACATGTCAGTATTCATTAACGGCGTTACCCGCAATATTCCGAAAGCACGCTCGACAGGCGCGGAACTGGAGATTAACGGGGAAATAGCCAAAGACTGGGACCTGACCGCCAGCTACAGTTACGATAAAACGGAAATCACCGAAGATGATGTGAACTCTGCCAACGTCGGCAACCGTCTGGTGAATGCCCCAACCAACATGGGCAGCCTCTATCTCAGTCATACGATGCGCTGGTCAGTAATCCCGGGGGATTTCCGCGTGGGTGGCGGGGCGCGTTACGTCGGTACGCGGGCGGGTGATCCGGAAAATAGCTTTACGCTGCCGGATTACACCGTGGCCGATGCGTTTGTCGCCTGGGACAATCAGTTACTGGGCAAACATACCCAGATAAAGCTCAATGTGAATAATCTGTTCGACAAAGAATATTATTCCTCAAGCGCCGGAAATTTACGCGTAATCGAAGGCGAGCCGCGCAATGTGGTGCTCTCGGCTGCGGTGGATTTCTGACCGCGGGAAGAAAGAGAGATGGAAGATCTGAGCAGTTGATAAGCGCCGGCACAGAAATGTGCCGGTTTTCGTTATACGTTATACATCACTAGTAATACGTTTTACGTTATTCGTCACCCGTTACTTTGCAGGTAACTTACTCCAGTAAGTCCCGCTGAACGGCACCGGCAGGAACTGTTGATAAAGATCTTTCATGGTTTGCTGCGGATCGACATCGTTGAATAGCTGCGGATACATCGCTTTCGCAAACACTTCAACATCCACCAGATGGTACGGGCTGAGGTAGAAATTATGCCAGACGCTGTACGCGCGCCCTTCCCGCACCGCTTTCAGTGTGGACAGCACCGGTTGCTGATCCATCACCTGACGGAAACTCTGTGCAGCTTCTTTCTGTGTGACCTGCGGACCCAGCATCAGATTCGATACTCGCTTACCTTCGGGGCCTGCCATTCCGGTGGTGATATACACGTCGGGGTTGGCGACAATCACCGCCTCCGGGTTCAAATCCCCATATACGCTTTTGAACGCGCCTTTGGCGATGTTATCGCCCCCTGCAAATGCCAGCAAATCCGCCAGATTGCCGTGAGAAACTGTGGTACAACAGGCCTCGCGGCGCCCCAAATGAAGCTGCAACATCACCGTAGGTTTCTTCCCCTGATACGCGTTGATGCGCTCCTGCACACGGTTCATATGCTGCTGATAGAAGGTAATAAAACGCGCCGCTTTTTCAGGATGGTTGAGCACATCGCCTAACAGCTTCACGCTGGGGATCGTGTTATGCAGTTGATCGACGCGCAGATCGACGTAGATCACCGGGATCCCCGCTTTGGTCAGCGCTTCCTGCATCACATCGTGATCGTCCTGTTTTTTGGCGTAAACCGGCAAAATCACCAGATCAGGCTTTAGCGCAATCACCTTCTCGACATTCATCTGGGTATAGTTGTTTTGCCCTAGCAACGGGATCTTGCCAATTTCCGGAAAAGCGTCCAGATACATCGCCCAGCTTTGCGCATCCAGCGACGCCATATCCCCCGGCCACCCCACTACATGCTGCGCAGGATTTCCGTCCTGTACCAACGCCAGCGTATATAACATCCGGCTTTCGCCAACGATAATACGTTGGGGATTGTCGGGAACCTCGACCGTGCGATGAGAAATATCTGTCACCGTTTTGGCCTGCACGACACCGGCGAGCAGCAGGCATGAGATCAGCAACGAAGGAATGAATTTAGGCATAGTACCTCAGGGAGGAATTTTTAATGTGGGGATGATAATGATAATCGTTGAGTATCGCAAACGTGAGGATATGCATCTTTAATGCGCATTTTTAATATTAGCTTATCGATATAATGAATTTCTAACATAGTAGTAACCCGTTTATGGTGATAACTCCTGCCAGCGCAGCCTCAATTCGCTGGCCTCTGACCCGAGGAGAAACAGCTCATGAGCGTGCAATTTATTGGGATGATCGGCCACCGGTTGGCATCTGAAATCATCCCGCCGGCCGGTCCGATTTTTGATAAGCAATACATCGCCGATTTCGCCAAAGCCCACGAAGACGCAGGGTTTGACCGCATTCTGGTAGCTTATGCCTCAGACCAGCCAGATGCCTTTCTGGTGACTGCCCATGCCGGGGCAAATACTTCCCGTATTCACTTCCTGCTGGCGCACCGTCCCGGTTTTGTTGCCCCTACGCTGGCGGCACGCAAGCTGGCAACACTCGATCACCTGCTGGATGGCCGCGTCGCGGTGCATATCATCAGCGGAGGAAGCGATGCAGATCAACGCCGTGACGGCGATTTCGAACCTAAGTCCGCACGTTATCAGCGTACAGATGAATATATTGATGTCCTGAAAAAAAGCTGGTACTCGGAAAAAGGCTTCGACCATCAGGGTGAATTCTATCAGGCAGAGAATGCCTTCTCGGCTATCAAACCTTATCAGCAACGTTTACCGGTATTCTTTGGTGGCTCCTCTGAAGATGCCATCCGCGTGGCCGGTAAACATGCCGATGTCTTTGCGCTGTGGGGCGAACCGTTGGCAAGCGCGGCGGAAACCGTTGAGGCAGTAAAAACGTCGGCGGCAAAACATCAGCGGAAAATAGATTTCAGCATTTCCTTCCGCCCTGTTCTCGGTAGGACCGAGGAAGAAGCCTGGGCGAAGGCCGATGAAATCCTGGCAAAAGCCAAAGCGCAACAGGAGAAAAGCGGCCAGGTGCTGGCGGCCAAACCGCAAAGCGTCGGGGCGCAACGGTTGCTGGATGCGGTCGCAAAAGGTGACCGGCTTGACAGTTGCCTGTGGACCGGCATCGCGGGGCTGATCGGGGGCGGATCGAACTCGACGGCGCTGGTCGGAACGCCTGAGCAGGTCTCCGATGCGTTGCTCAAGTATTACGATCTGGGCATCACCACGTTCCTGATCCGTGGTTTTGATCCCCTCAATGACGCCGTTGAATATGGCAAAAACCTGATCCCGCTGACGAAGCAGAAAATCGCCGCTCGTCAGGCCGATCATCAACCTGCCCGTGCCAGCCTGGTCTGAGGAATTGTCATGCGAGTGAATGCGAAAAATCTGTTGTTGGCTGTGTCGCTTATCGGCAGCATGTCGGCGGCGTTTGCCGACCCTGTGACCCTGCGTGTGGCGGATCAAAAAGGCAATATGCGTGCGCAACTGGAAGCGGCGGGCAAACTGGATAATCTGCCGTACAGAATTGAATGGTCTGAATTCCCTGCCGCCGCGCCGCTGGCAGAAGCGCTCAATGCGCAAGCAGTGGATGTCGGAATTATCGGCGATGCGCCGCTGTTGTTTGCCGAGGCGGCGGGTGCGCAGGTGAAGGCCATCGCGGTGGATAAATCAGACGCCTACGGCACCGCGCTGCTGGTGAAATCCGACAGTGCGATTAAAACGGCGGCCGATCTGAAAGGCAAAAGTATCGCCACCAACCGCGGATCTATCGGGCATTTCGTGGCACTGAAGGCGCTGGCATCTGCCGGGCTGACTGCCAAAGATGTCACCTTCCGCTTTCTGCCGCCGAGCGATGCCAAACTGGCGCTGACGCAAGGCTCCGTGGATGTCTGGGCGACGTGGGAGCCCTACACTGCGTTCGCAGAAACGCAGGATCATCTGCGAGTGCTCGTCAACGGACGCGGCCTGTGGTCGGGTAACAGCTTCCTCGCCGCGACAGATACCGCGCTTAAAGACCAGGGCAAACGTCAGGCAATTGCCGACTATCTGCAACGCCTGAGCGATGCGCAGATCTGGGCATATAAAAATCTGGATGCTTACAGCGAGAAACTGGCGAAGATTATCGGTTTCCCGCTCGATGCGGCGAAGCTGTCATTTGAACGCCGCAAATCCTACTGGCAGGCGATCGACTCAGCGACCGAAATACAGCAACAGCAGACGGCAGATTTCTATCACGCCCAGGGGTTATTGCCTGTCGCGCTCAACGTGAGCGGCACGTTTGATCACTCTTTCCTGCTGAAATAATCCTGCTTTTCGGCACCGGTTCCCCTGCCGGTGCTTTTTCCCTTTGTCCCATTTATCGCTCTGATAACAAAGGCAACTCCCTGCTAATCCAGTCGTCGAACACCTGCATCGCGGACGACATACGTTTTGATTTGAGCCGCGTCAGCCAGTAACTGCCGAGCGTGATTTCAGTCGAGAAAGGCCGCACCAGATTTCCGCTCTCCAGCTCACGGCTAAACATCGATACCGGCACCAGCGCCACGCCTTCGGCCTGCATGGCGGCTTCTATCATCAGACGCGAGGAATCGAACACCGCACCCGTTGCCCGCCACGGGGCCAGCCCGGCAGCAGTCATCCATTTATCCCATTCATCCGGACGGTATGAACGCAATAGTATTTCTTTGGTCAGTGATTCGGGAGTGGTCAGACGGCGGGCGATTTCCGGAGAGCATAAAACGGTGTGCGGCGCGTCGAACAGCAGCCGGTTATCGGTCGCCGCCCAGGTGCCTGTGCCAAAACGGATGGCGAAATCCAGGCCTTCAGAGGCCAGATTGACCACGTTATTATTGGTGAGGATTTTCAGTTCGATAAAAGGATGTTGCTCACGAAACGCCTTCAGTCTTGGCAACAACCAGCCGACTGCGAAGGTGCCGACCACCGCAATGGTCAGTACTTCATGGAAATATCCGCCCTCAAAGCGCTTGAGCACGGTCTGGATCTGGCTGAAGGCCTCAGTCAGAACTGGCAACAGCACCAGTGCTTCATCGGTCAGCTCCAGCCCGCGCGGCAATCGTTTAAACAGCGCCGTGCCCAGCTGATCTTCAAGCAACCGCACCTGCTGGCTGACCGCAGCCTGCGTGACGCTCAGCTCAAGCGCGGCACGGGTAAAGTTAAGGTGTCTGGCTGAGGCTTCAAATGCCCGCAGCGCATTGAGAGGCAGAGATGTCCGCATAATGACTTATCCATAAGTTTTTCTTTATCCTGCGCGAAATTATTCTCGCTTGTCAATAATCCGTCAAACAGGGATATTGCCGACTTCCGCAACACAACAGATAAGGATTTCTATGTTCAAAAATACATTTCGTCATAAAGCACTGCTGACCGTCGCCCTGATGCCTTTGTTATTTTCCAGCGCGCCATTGTGGGCTCAGACGCCTGCGCAGGCCAAAGCCGTACAGCAAAAACTGGCTGATTTGGAAAAAAGCACCGGTGGCCGTCTTGGCGTGGCGATGATCAATACCGCTGATAATTCACAGACGGTCTACCGTGGCGAAGAGCGTTTCGCTATGTGCAGTACAAGTAAAGTGATGGCGGCATCGGGCGTGCTGAAAGCCAGTGAGCAAGATAAAAACCTGCTGAATAAGCATGTGGATATCAAAAAGTCAGATCTGGTGAACTACAACCCGATTACTGAAAAGCATCTCGATACCGGTATGACGCTTGGCGAACTCGGCGCAGCAGCCATTGAATACAGTGACAACGTGGCGATGAACAAGCTTATCGCGCAGCTCGGTGGGCCGGCGAAAGTGACGCAGTTTGCGCGCTCGATCGGCGATGAGACATTCCGACTCGACCGTACTGAACCGACGCTCAACACCGCAATTCCGGGCGATAAGCGTGACACCACCTCGCCGCTGGCGATGGCGCAAAGCCTGCGTAAACTGGCGCTGGGTGATGCCCTGGCCGAACCGCAGCGCGCGCAACTGGTGGCATGGCTTAAAGGTAACACCACCGGTGCTGCAAGCATCCGCGCGGGTCTGCCAGCTTCCTGGACCGTCGGGGATAAAACCGGCAGCGGTGATTACGGAACGACTAACGATATCGCCGTTGTCTGGCCTGATAATCACGCGCCGCTGATTCTGGTGACCTATTTCACCCAGCCGCAACAGGATGCCAAAGCGCGTAAAGACGTCTTAGCCGCTGCCGCAAAAATCGTAACTGAAAACCTGTAAAGCCAGACGCTCATGATGGCGAGCACCTCATGAGCGTATTGTTTTGTTAGTTTTCCGTGCGTTGCGCAAACTGTGAACTCCCGCCCTGTGCGAAATTGCTGAACGTGGTTAATAGAAGATGTCGCCCGATATCAGGCTTAGCTCACAGGATGCAGCATGGAAAATTACGCCAACAAAAGCGGTGATTCACAGGTGGTCAGCTTCCAGATTGATGCCAACTCGATCAAAGTCCGCTTCAAGAATAATCACGTTTACTTATACGACATTCGCCATCCCGGTCCCGAACATCTGGAGAAGATGAAAGAACTGGCGCGCTCCGGCTGGGGCCTGAATACTTATATTGAAAGCGAAGTGAAAACGGATTTTTCTTCCAAGGTTTTCTGAACACCGATTCCGTTCTGTAGGAAATAAAAACTCCCTCTCAGCAAACATTTATTATCCCTGAGAGGGAGTGAGTTTTTTACTTATTAAAAGCGTCAGATGACAAGTACGAGGAAGTGTTAAAAGACTGCATAAATTCTGTCTGTTGCTCCACTAACGTCAGGTTGCTATGTGTGGCTGAGAAAGTACTCATCGCTTCTATTAATTCTTGAACTTGTATGCTGGTCACATCATAACCGTCAGCGGTATGAATGATTTTGTTCTTATCAGCAGTAGTCGAAAACCAGTTCATCAGTTCGACGGAGTCTTCGGAATTTTTTTCGTTGATCATCAGATTAGCGTTCTTTTTGGTGAACCAAAGATCGCTAAACGCGGCGTCGTTAAACTGCACAGTGTCAGGGCTTTCTGATTTGGTCGCTGAATCATTCACTTGATCTTTTCCATGGCCGTCAGAAAACAAATAAGTGTCCTGGCCGCTGCCACCCACCAGCCAGTCATCCCCCGCGCCACCGTCCAAAATATCACTGCCAGCTTCACCATTCAGACTATCTTTGCCTTCACCGCCTTCGAGAATATCATTATCACTACCGCTGCTCAGGGTGTCGTTGCCCGCGCCGCCCGTCATCCGGTCTACGCCATACCAACCGGACTGCGAGTCGTTCGCGTCTGTGCCGGTAAACGTGGTTAGTCGCCAGATGACCGTTTTTAAGCCTGGTGTTATTACCAAACAACTCCGCACCTGAATCGATCTGACCATTGCCATTAATATCCCTGACTAAAAGTCCGTCATCTGCACCAACCCAACCGGTACTTTCTTTGAAATTATTCCCATCATGGTCAAAATATACCCCCTGCGATTTACTGATTGTTTCGATACCATCACCGTCTAAATCAAAAATAATAGGACTTGACTGAGCGTTGGCATAATCCAGACTTGGAGCGCGTTTTGGAATTCGGTGTCCATATTCATCAATAAGTCGATCTTTAATCATTTTATTAAAGGCATTCATTTCTGGATGCCCTTTTTCAATTAAATCAAATCCAATATTTATCACAACTTCGGCATTTCCCCCCCAGATATAGCACGCAAGCTTTACAAGCAAATCCTTACCGGCCTCTGACATGCCGGCCTTTGGATCTTCTTTTATTTTAACAAGCAAATCATAAGCGTAATTAGCTTTCCCTAAGTAATCTAACTGCTTTGAAAGCTTACCACCGGCTTGAATATCTGCTCTTTTTAATTTATCTAGCTGATCAAGATTTGCTTGCGCATTTCTTTTGTAACTTTCCGCCGAATTAATGGCATCATTTTTTCTATTAAGCAAATTATTATAATCTGATGTCCCAGACCGCCCGGAAGATCGCATAGCTTCCAGGTCTGCCTCCATCCTGCCAGCCCGATTTGTTTCAAATTCAGATGCAGCTGAATTAGTTATTGCGTCTGTCAAAACATCTCTTGTTGTAGTCGATATATCAGTAGTTCCAACATTTACCTTCAAATATAAATCAATATTGTCCTTTAATTCTGATATGAAATCCCCGACATCATTAGTAATAAAAAACCCCGAACATAATGCTCGAGGTTTTAAGTTAAGAATACAAATACTCAGTTTCGCTTTTAAATCTTCAGCTTCACGTAATCAATCGCGCGGCTGATGATCCCGCCCTGCGCGACGTCTTCCAGCGCCACCAGCGGCACGGTTTTGATCACCTTACCGTTGTCTACGATATTGATGTTGCCGAGCTCCTGACCCTTTTTCAGCGGGGCTTCGACCTGCGGATTGGTCAGCACATACTGGGCTTTCAGCTTATCGGCATCGGCCTGCGGAACGCTGATGAAAACATCGCTCAGTGAACCGACTTTCACCTGATCGTTAGCACCAAACCAGACGTGCTCGCTGGAGACGGTCTGATTAGCTTTGAAGATTTGCTTGCTGGTGTATTCGCGGAAGCCCCAGGTCAGCAGTTTTCGCGCCTGTTCTTCGCGCCCTTTCGAGCTTTTTCCGCCCATCACCACGGCAATCAGGCGACGATCGCCCTGAGTAGCTGACGCGATAATGTTAAAACCTGCACTTTCGGTGTGACCGGTTTTCAATCCATCCACCTGCAAGTTTTTATCCCACAGCAGACCGTTACGGTTTTGCTGAGTGATGTTGTCATACGTCAGCGATTTCTCGCTATACATATGATATTCCTCAGGTTCACCACCGATAATGGCGCGGGAGAGTTTGGCGAGATCATAGGAAGTCGTGTACTGACCCGGCGCATCCAGACCGTGTACGGTTTCGAAATGGGTATTGGTCAGCCCCATGCTCACGACGTATTTGTTCATCATACCAACGAAGCTGTCCTGGCTGCCCGCCACGTAATTCGCCATGGCGACACAGGCGTCATTACCGGAGGTAATGATAATGCCGCGGATCAAATCGCGTACTGAAACGCGATCGCCCGGTTTAAGGAACATCAGCGAAGAACCTTCCAGACTTTTATTACCGGCGACCCACGCTTCCTGCGGCACGGTCACGATGTCATTCATCGTGATTTTTTTCTGATCCAGCGCGCGGTCAATCACGTAGCCGGTCATCAGTTTTGTCAGGC
The DNA here is from genome assembly GCA_013457415.1 of Enterobacteriaceae bacterium Kacie_13. NCBI lineage: Bacteria > Pseudomonadati > Pseudomonadota > Gammaproteobacteria > Enterobacterales > Enterobacteriaceae > Enterobacteriaceae bacterium Kacie_13. The sequence continues at coordinate 2,308,763 of CP045665.1, read as the reverse complement.
TGGCAGGGTTACGACGGTCGTCAGGGTTCCCTGCTGCCAGCACATCACCGCTGGCGTAATCCATCAGGACAAAAGACGCGGCATCAATGCTCGGGGGAACAACCGGGAAATCCAGTGGCGCAACAGCGCTCGCACTGCCCGCAGAGAACAACAACACACAAGATAAAACACTTATTACACTACGTTTCACTGAATCTTCCTTAAACGTGCCGCATTGACCTGAACATAAATCCGCTCAGCATCTATACAAATAATCATACAAAAAAGTCATAGATCGAGATCTGCGGCATAGGGTGCCTTAAAATGGCGTTCAGAAAAACCCTTAGTCTTTTGCTAAGCATTTCATAATGAAACGATTCGGTTACAAGTTGGATGCTTTAACGCCAAAACAGGCAGTGACTGACGTAATCAGTTTTTGTTATCGCAAGATGCTGTTTTTGAAACCATTGAAATTGACTTTAAACGCCCACCCGTCGCGGAAAATTTGCATAACGCCCCGATAAACCCTCGCGATAGACCGCTTCTATCACACCATCACGGCATTCGATTAGACGTAACTTCATCACCCTCCTAAACTTGTGACATAAAATTAACAAACGGATTAACATTTCGTCGATCCGGTTGTTTACAGACCAGATAAAAACCACCTGCGAAGCATAATTATGAAATTCAAAACTGAGATCAAACCCTACCACGGCGCGGCTGGTGGCTGGGGTGCATTGGAATCTACCACCCGTTTCGTTTTCGACAGCAAGAAAGTCCTTTCAAATCTGCGCAACCTGATGCGTGTTAACAAAGGTCGCGGTTTTGACTGTCCGGGCTGCGCCTGGGGCGATGATAACCACAGTACATTCAGCTTCTGTGAAAACGGCGCGAAAGCCGTCAGCTGGGAAGCAACACGCAAATCAGTCGAGCCTGAATTCTTCGCGCAGCACAGCGTCAGCAAACTTCGCGAACAGAGCGATTACTTCCTCGAATATCAGGGACGCCTCACCCACCCGATGCGTTATAACCACACCACCGATCACTATGAACCCATCAGCTGGGACGCGGCTTTTTCGCTGATCGCCAGCCATCTGAAAGGTCTGGAAAGTCCCGATCAGGCGGATTTTTACACCTCAGGTCGTGCCAGCAACGAAGCCTCTTACCTTTATCAGGTGTTTGGCCGCATGTTCGGTACCAACAATTTCCCTGACTGCTCCAACATGTGCCACGAAGCGAGCGGCGTCGGCCTCAAACAAAGCATTGGCGTCGGTAAAGGCACCATCCGTCTGGATGATTTTGAAAAGGCCGACGCGATTTTTGTCTTCGGCCAGAACCCCGGCACCAACCACCCGCGTATGCTGCACAGCCTGCGTCACGCCGCCGATCGCGGCGCGAAAGTGGTCAGCTTTAACACGCTGCGTGAGCGTGGTTTAGAACGTTTCGCCGATCCGCAAAAGCCGCTGGAAGTCGTCACGCCGAAAGCTGGTCGCATCAGCTCTGCCTACTATCAGCCCAATCTCGGTGGTGATATGGCCGCCGTGCGCGGTATCGTCAAAGCGCTGTTACAGACCCACCGCGAACGCATTGCTTCCGGTCAGCCTTCCCTCTTCGATGAAGATTTTATTGCGAAGAACTGCGCAGGCGTAGACGAGTATCTGGCGATAGTCGATGCCACCAGCTGGGAAAAAATCACCGAACAGTCCGGCCTGAGTGAACAGGATCTGCGCGAAACCGCGGCTATCTATATGCATGCCGAACGCGTGATTTGTACCTGGGCGATGGGCATTACCCAGCATAAACATTCCGTGCCGACCGTGCGCGAAATCACTAACCTGCAATTACTGTTCGGCCAGCTCGGCAAACCGGGTGCCGGTTTGTGTCCGGTACGTGGTCACAGTAACGTGCAGGGAAACCGCACCATGGGGATCGACGAAAAAGCGCCGAAAGCCCTGCTGGATGCGATGGAAAAACACTACAACTTCACGCCGCCGCGCACGCCGGGCCATAACACCGTGGAAGCGCTGGAAGCAATGCTGCGTGGCGATGCCAAAGTACTGATCTGCCTCGGCGGGAATCTGGCCGCTGCGGCACCGGATACGCCGCGTACTTTACAGGCGCTGAGCAATCTGGATCTGTCGGTGCAAATCAGTACAAAACTGAATCGCAGCCACCTGACACCGGGTCATGAAGCACTGATCCTGCCGACGCTTGGCCGTACCGAGCTTGATATGCAGGCTACCGGCTCGCAGTTCATCACCGTAGAAGACTCATTCAGCATGGTCCATGCGTCCGAAGGCGTGGGAATTCCGTTATCGAAAGAGCAGCGTTCAGAAACCGCGATTGTCTGCGGTATCGCTGATGCGGTTCTTGGCGACAAATACCTCGACTGGATGGCCCTTGCGGATGATTACAACCTGATCCGCGATCATATCGAAGCGACCATTCCGGGCTTCAAAGACTTCAATACGCGCTGCGACATCAAAGGCGGCTTCTACCTGGGGAATGCGGCGGCGGAGTTGAACTTCAACACCCTGAGCGGCAAAGCCAATTTCAGCGCTGCACCCTTGCCGGAAGTGCTGATCCCGATGGGCGATCAGGATGCGCCGTTTACCCTGCAAACGTTGCGTTCGCACGATCAGTACAACACCACGATTTATGGTCTGGATGACCGTTATCGCGGCGTGTACGGCCAGCGCGAAGTGCTGTTCATTCACCCTCAGGATCTGGCTGATTTAGGGCTGAAAGACGGCGAACTGGTGGAAATTGAAACGCTGTGGAACGACGGCGTAGAGCGCAAAGTCAGCGGATTTAAACTGGTGAGCTACGATATTCCGCGCGGCAATCTGGCGGCCTATTATCCCGAGACAAACCCGCTGGTGCCGATGTCCAGTTTTGGCGACCAGACCCATACCCCGACGTCGAAAGCCGTTCCGGTGACTATCCGTCGCTGCGAGCAACCTGTCTGTCTGCAACGCATCGCCTAAACCGTTTTGCGAGGCATGCCTTAAATCTCCCCTTTCGCTTCAGGGTTATGAGGCGAAAGGGGGATAAGAGCTTGCCCGACGGGGTCAGATCGCGTAAAACTGTCTGCCGCTAATCGAGCCACATTAACCCCCAATTCTCTGGACGATATGTTTCAAGATAACCCGCTGCTCGCGCAGCTAAAACAGCAACTTCACTCTCAGACTCCACGTGTCGAAGGCATCGTGAAAGGCACTGAGAAAGGCTTTGGCTTTCTTGAAGTAGACGGCCAAAAAAGCTATTTCATTCCGCCTCCGTACATGAAAAAAGTCATGCACGGGGACCGCGTGATCGCCTCCCTGCAAACCGAAAAAGAGCGTGAAGTCGTCCAGCCGGAAACCCTGGTTGAACCTTTTCTCAGCCGTTTTGTGGGCCGCGTGACCAAGAAAGACGACCGTCTTTCCATCATTCCCGATCATCCTTTATTACGCGATGCCATTCAGTGCCGCGTAATGCGCAACATCAATCATGAAGTGAGCGATGGCGACTGGTGTGTGGCCGAGATGCGTCGTCACCCGCTGAAGGAAGGCGATCACAGCTTCCAGGCTGAAATCACCGAATGGATCACCACCGGCACCGATGACCTCGCGCCGTGGTGGGTCACTCTGGCACGTCATAATCTGGAACGTGAAGCGCCAAAATCTGAAATAGCCGAACTGCGCGATGAAGGTCTGACCCGCGAAGATCTGACTGCCCTGCCGTTTGTCACTATCGACAGCGGCAGTACACAGGATATGGATGACGCGCTGTTTGTGAAAGACAACGGCGACGGCACCCTGCAAATGACTATCGCCATTGCTGACCCGACGGCGTACGTCGCCGAAGGCAGCGATCTCGATAACACCGCTAAGAAACGCGCATTCACCAACTATCTGCCGGGCTTTAATATCCCGATGCTACCGCGCGAATTGTCCGACGACATCTGTTCCCTGTGGCCAGATGTCAGCCGTCCGGTTCTGGCATGTTCCGTTACGCTGGGCACCGATGGCGCGCTCGGCAACGACATTCGTTTCTTCGCCGCGACCATTGAATCCAAAGCCAAGCTGGCCTACGACAATGTCTCTGACTGGCTGGAAGCGGATGAGAAAAGCGAATGGCAGCCTGCCACCGATGTGATAGCCGATCAAATTCGCCTGCTAAAACGCGTCTGTGACGTGCGCAGTGCATGGCGTACTGAGCACGCGCTGGTCTTTAAAGATCGTCCTGATTACCGCTTCGTGCTGGGTGAGAAAGGCAACGTGCTGGAGATTGTCGCCGAGCACCGCCGTATCGCTAACCGCATCGTGGAAGAATCGATGATCGCCGCCAACGTCTGTGCCGCTATCGCCCTGCGCGACAGTCTTGGTTTCGGCGTCTACAACGTGCATAACGGTTTCGATCCATTGCTGGTTGAGAACGCGGTGACCGTATTGCAGGCCAACGACGTGGAAGCCAACGCCGAAGAGTTGCTGACCCTGCCGGGCTTCTGCGCACTGCGCCGCAAACTTGATGCTTTGCCTACGCAGTTCCTGGACAGCCGCATTCGCCGTTCCCAGACCTTCGCAGAAATCAGCACCACCCCTGGCCCGCACTTTGGTCTGGGTCTGGAAGCGTACGCAACCTGGACTTCACCGATCCGTAAATACGGCGACATGGTAAATCACCGTTTGCTGAAAGCGATGATCCTGAACCAGTCTGCCGAGAAACCGCAGGATGAGATGACTGTCCAGCTGGCTGAACGTCGCCGTGCCAACCGCATGGCCGAGCGCGACGTCGGTGACTGGCTGTATGCACGTTATCTGGAAGATAAAGTGGGTACTGACATGAAGTTCAGCGCTGAAATCATCGATGTCACCCGCGGCGGTCTGCGTATCCGCCTGCAAGATATCGGCGCCGTCGCCTTCATTCCTGCTCCGTTCCTGCATAGCGTGCGCGACGAACTGGTATGCAGCGCGGATACCGGCACCGTACTGATTAAGGGCGAAGTGGCCTATCGTCAGAGTGACATCATTGATGTGGTGATCGCAGAAGTGCGGATGGAAAATCGCAATGTGATTGCCAGGCCGGCGGCTTAGCTAACGCTGGGATTATTGATGTGATTGAAAAGCCGGTTAAGAACCGGCTTTTTTTTGTGCGGAGCCGCACACGGGGGCTTTCATTCAACCTCAAGTTCAAGTTCAAAACCTTGGGTTGCCACCCAAACCGGCCTTAAGGGGGGCTTATCGCCGCCCCCCTTAAGAATCCCAGGCTCTTTAAAACACGTGCCATGCATACCGGCTCTGTTTCAGAAACGCCTGCTATTGCCGCAAAATCCCGCCACTGCGCGGTTCCCTCCGGTCGGGTTACAACCCGCGCAGAAAGCCGCGCGGTTTTCCACCTCTTCCTCCGGCGTGATTTTTGAAAACGGCCACAGGCTTTTTAGGTCACAACTTCACCCGCTCAGATCATTTCAAAAAACCAAACACTTTGTTCAATCTCTATTTGTCTTCAAAAATGGTGAGATGGCGCGATCAAAAAATCCTGCCGAACGGAGCGGGCTGGAGACCTATGGCTCCAGCACCGAGAGAGGGAACCGCGCAGCGGCAGGGTTTTGCGCCACATGCGGGCGCTACAGAACATGTCCATCGACCCAGCGATAGCGCGTGTTTTAAAGAGCCTGGGGGGTCTTGGGGGGCGGCGGCGATATGCCGCCCCCCAAGTCGGTGTGGGCCGATGCCCACGACCTTGACCTTAAGGCCGGTTTGGGCGGCAGCCCAAGGTCTTGATTTTGAGGTTAAATGCCGCCCAGTGCGCGGCCCCGCACTATCAGATCTGATAGTCAATTACCGTCTCACTCTCCTGCCCTGACGCAAACACCTTCTCCTTAATATCATTCACCGATAAGCCCGGATTACATAATTCGATAAACCGCCAGACATAGTTACGCTGCAACTGCGCCCTTTTCAGACCCAGCCAGACGGTGTTGGCTTCGAACAGGTGTTCAGCATTGATGAGCTGAAGGCCTGTATCGCGTGCGGCTTCATAAGCTTTGTCGGCGAGAATACCGACGCCTAAACCAAGCTCGACGTAGGTTTTGATCACGTCAGAATCCTGGGCGCTGAGCACGATATCCGGGCTAAGTGCGGCACGGCTAAATGCTTCGTCAAGACGCGAGCGACCGGTAATGCCCTGACGATAGGTAATCAGCGGCTGTTCGCTGAGATGTTGCAACGTGATTGGATGCTGCAACGTCAGCGGATGCCCCTGCGGGACAACGATAGCGTGGTGCCAGCGGTAATACGGGAACGCGGCAACCGAGGTATCGTTCATCAGCTTCTCGCTGGCGATGGCGACATCTGCCTGCCCGCTGAGTAACATCGCCAGCACTTCGTTCGGAGAGCCCTGATGAAGCTCAAGCCGGACGCCAGGATAAATGGCGCGGAAGGCTTTGATGACTTTTGGCAGACTGTAACGCGCCTGCGTATGCGTGGTGGCAATGGTCAGCACGCCCGCATCCTCTTTCGAGAAGACATCCGCCAGCCGCCGGATATTCTGAGCTTCGTTGAGAATACGCTCAGCCACGGCCAGTAACTCTTTACCGGGTTCGGTCAGCCCCAGCAAACGCTTGCCGCGACGGATAAAAATTTCGACGCCCAGCTCGTCTTCCAGCTCGCGAATGTGGCGGCTGACGCCTGACTGCGAAGTGAAGAGCATGTTCGATACTTCGGTCAGGTTGTAATTGCATCGCGCTGATTCCCTGATAATTTTGAGTTGTTGAAAATTCACCGCCGTCGCCCCTGTCTGTTCAAAACCCTATTGTTACGGCCTGCGGGTATGCCAGACAAATAAGAAAAAGCGGTTACTTATGCTTTTTCCGACTATAGAGGTTTGCGGCGGATTTCCGGGGTTACTCCGGAACGGGTGTCAGCACCGGTTTGCCGGAGAAATGCGCGTTCAGGTTATCGAGCACCAGCGCCAGCATATTTTCGACTGATTCAGGCGAGCGCCCTGCCACATGCGGCGTGATCACCAGATTGTCCAGCGTCAGCAACCCGAGTGGAACCTGCGGTTCGCCCTCCACAACGTCCAGCGCTGCCCCGGCAATTTCGCCATTTCGCAGGCTGGCTGTCAGCGCGTCGGTATCTACCACGCTGCCTCGCGCAATGTTAATGAGAAAGCCTTCTGCGCCCAGCGCACGCAAAACGGCGTCATCCACCAGACTGACTGTGTTTTTGCCCCCCGGCGTGGCAACCACCAGGTAATCCGCCCAGGCGGCCAGTTCCGTTACGCTGCAAAAATATTGATAAGGCGTGTCTGCCTGTTGATTGCGGTTGTGATAACCAATCGCCATATCAAATCCACCCGCTGCGCGGCGTGCAATCAGCGCGCCGATATTTCCTAACCCTACGACACCGAGCTTTTTGCCCGCCATGCCGGGGACATTCCAGCGCGCTTTATTCCACTCACCGCCCCGAACCGCCTGGTCAAACTGCGGAATGCGGCGGGTGATGGCCAGCATCAGTGCCAGGGTGTGGTCAGCAACCGATGAATTGTTGGTGCCCGGTCCGTGCGTGACCAGAATACCGCGCGATTTTGCCGCCGCGACGTCAATATGTTCATACCCGACGCCCTGCGCACAGACAATTTTCAGCTGCGGCATTGTCGCCATTTCGGCATCACTCAGGCCGATGCTGCCGATGGTTAACACCGCCTGAATTTGCTGTGCAAGTTCGGGCGAGAGCGTGGCGCGCTGCCCGGGTGTGGTAGCAAAATGGAGGGTAAATCCGGCGGCGGCAAAACGTTCAGGGTAGCCAGCATCCAGCGGGACATGGCTTAGCAACGCGATAGTCATGGAGGCTCCTTTATTAATCATGGAAACAGGACGCATAAAGAGGGTGAATGCGCTCAGCGCCCGCCTGTTTACTGCGGGTCAGAGTGAATATCAGCGAATGCAGGGCTCATGTACAGCAGTTAAACTTTGCAGAATGATGCAGACGAAAAATGCCGGTGTGAAGGTTTCACACCGGCGAATTTAAACAGCACGGATTAAATAACTGAAATGTATTTCTGAGAGCGAATTACACCGCTTTATGTTGATAAGTCGCGATAATCTTGCTGTAGGCGTAAGACACGGTGCCTTCATATGTACATTGATACAGGTTGTTGTGATCGCTGGTGTGACACATTTCCAGGCCCTGATTGTAATCGCGGGTCGCATCCCAGCCGGAGATGGTGCCGAAATTGTATTTCTTCGCCAGGTCGATCAGTTTTTTCATGTGCTCAGTAGTGAAACTCGGGCCGGTGTCGTTGATGCCGAACATCGGTGTCACACCAATACGGCGCCACAGTTTGGCGTCTGACCATTCGGTGAAGACAGTTTTGATCTGACGATGCATTGCCAGCATCGACATTTCCACACCGGTATACATATCCGGCGGTGGCGCGACGTCGCCGAAGTCCATCGACATAGCATTAAACAGTGCAGGAGAAATGCCAGAGTCATGCACCATGCGCACGAAATCTATACCGAAAGAGGTCAGACCCTGTGAATCATCGGACGTCTGGCCATCAACCGGCAGTGTGAAGGCGATTTGCAGTGACGGATTGTTTTTCTGCACTACCGCCATGGTCGCCAGCAGGCGGCTAAGCATTTCGGTTTGCTGCAGTGCGCCGCCTTCGATATCGAAGTCGATGTGATTTACTGCATAGTTGTCGAGCACGCCCTGATACAACGCGGCCAGTTCACCCACGTCGGTGATGTGCTCTTCGAGGAAGTTGGAATTCGCTCCGCCGAAGGAAATCGCCACATCACCACCCGCAGCGCGAAACGCGGCGATATCTTCTTTACCGTAATCAGAGACCGTGGCATCACCGGTAAAATCTGCGCCGTAATCGCCAACGTTCGCATCAGTGATGCTTACCAAACCACCCCAGCATGGACGGTAGTTCGGCACCCCTTCACCGTTATTCATGTCGGCAGCGGTGATAAAGCCCAGCGTATAAGCTTTCAGGCCGGACTCTTTACCGAACACGCTCGGACGCGGCGTCGGCCAGCCGGTGAAGTCCATAAACGGGGCGTGGTTGAAGCTGTAGTCTCCTGAATCCGGCAGAGTTTTATCGGTAGTAACGTTCAGCACTGGAGATTTAGCTGAGAAATTACCGGCCAGATCGTAAGCACGCACCTGAACGTTGTAGGCCGTTTGCGCCGTCAGCCCGACCAGAGTGACCGATGTGCTGGTGGTTTTCTGGGTTTTGGCGACTTTGGTTTTGGTGTTGGTATACGTGACTTCGTAACCGCTGACCATCACGTTGTCGGTAGACGCCTTCCAGCCAACGGTCAGGGTTACTGCACCGCTCGCCACCACTTTGACATCAGAAGGTACCGTCGGTGCCTGAGTATCAGCCACCTGATCGGCTACTTCGCCGTTGACTTTAAAGCCGCGCGGCAGATTACCAATGCTCACGCCGGTGTTATTGCCAATCATAATGGCAAACGTGCCTTTGCCGCCCGCCGGGATAACGCTGCAATCGTCAATCAGCGTACCTTTGATCGGGCTGCTCCAGGTTTCGAACTGGAAGTTAATGTTTGCAGATGCGCTCTGTGAATTATCGAGCGTAAATTCTACTTTTCCTGATTCCAGATCGGTGTCCGTCATATTAAATACGTCAATAAAACAGGCGGCTGACCAGACGTCGTCAACATTTTCCCATGCAGCGGAAACCATATATTTTTGTTTGGTAGTGCTCATAAATCGTAACTCCAAAGATAAGTGTCAGTGAGTGAATAGCGGAAAGCAGACGATGCGAGCGGGGTAAAATGCGTTATCTCATCGCTCGCCACTGCTTTCTCTGTGGCCAGTATCAGAGCCTGATTTCAAAAGAGAAAATCACACTGCATCAAAAATTTTCGTGAGGAATGAAAGCTTAACTATCAGTGATTAAGAGGCGTATTTGTGATTGATGGTGAGACGTAAAAACGCATCAATCAGAAATGTTTTCATCACACTGTTTTTACTATGGCACGTTTGATGCCTCTTTTTTGTCATACGCAAAAGTGTGATTTAACCGTTAATTGGCCGCTGGCAGGGGAAAAGCTGTAACTGCAACTACACTGATTTGATAGCAACCGACAAGCGGCCCCATGAGCCGCGGATCTTTTTCGCTCAATTCTTTCTCAGGATTTATTCTGATTGACCTGCTCAGGAGTGTGAAACGAATGGCAAAAGCCCGATCCAGTAAAGTGACCCAGCCCACGGCCAGCACTGATGAAGTCCGCACTGTCCCCTCAAACGCCCAGGTCAACATCGCTGTTGACGAACTCGGCGTGCGCATCATGCATCCTTACAGTGATGGCGAAATCGTCCGCAGTTTCGATTCCGGTCACACCACCCGCGTGCGTGAAGGTTTACCGGTACCCCTCGGCGCGACGTGGGACGGTCTGGGGGTGAATTTCGCGCTGTTTTCCGCGAATGCCACCAAAGTCGAACTGTGTCTGTTTAATGAGGAAGGCGAACAGTACGACGTCATCGAACTGCCGGAATACACCGATGAAGTCTGGCATGGCTATCTGCCGGATGCCCGCCCGGGTCTGCTCTATGCTTATCGCGTGCACGGTCCTTACGCACCACACGACGGGCACCGGTTTAATCCGGCCAAGCTGCTGCTCGATCCTTACGCCAAGCAAATCGTCGGCGACCTGAAATGGGACGACGCGCTGTTTGCTTATGACATGCAAAGCGCCAAGAAAGATTTGCATATCGATAATACCGACAGCGCGCCCTTCCTGCCCAAGTGCCGCGTGATCGACCCGGCATTCTCCTGGGCTCGTTCACGCAAAAAGCATATTCCCTGGGAAAAAACGCTGATCTACGAAACGCATTTGCGCGGCTATACCATGCGTCATCCGGCGGTGCCGGAGCATCTGCGCGGTACGTTTTCCGGGATGAGTACGCCGCACATTGTCGAATATATCCGCTCACTGGGGGTGACCTCCGTCGAACTGATGCCGATCCACGCATTTACCGATGACCGGCATTTGCAGGATAAAGGCCTGCATAATTTCTGGGGTTACAACACGCTGAGTTTCTTCGCGCCGCATCCACAGTATATGGCCACGCACACCGTAAACGAATTCAAGCAGATGATCGCCACCTTCCACGCGGCGGGCATCGAGGTGATCCTGGACGTGGTCTATAACCACACGGCGGAAGGCAATGAGCTTGGCCCGACGCTGTCGTTTAAAGGGATCGACAACGCCAGTTATTACCGGCTGATGCCCGATAATAAACGCTATTACATCAATGATACCGGTACCGGCAATACGCTCAATCTCAGTCATCCACGGGTGTTGCAGATGGTGACGGATTCGTTGCGCTACTGGGCGACGGAAATGCAGGTGGATGGTTTCCGCTTTGATCTGGCGACCATTCTCGGGCGGGAAAGCTACGGTTTCGACGAGGGCTGCGGATTCCTTGATACCTGCCGTCAGGATCCGATCCTCAGCCAGTGCAAACTGATCGCCGAACCCTGGGATTGCGGTCCCGGCGGCTATCAGGTGGGCGGGTTCCCACCGGGCTGGATGGAGTGGAATGACCGCTTCCGCGATACGGTACGTAAATTCTGGCGCGGTGACGAAGGCCAGCTGGCGCAGTTTGCCACACGACTTTCCGGCTCGGCGGACATCTTCAATCACCGTGGGCGCAAGCCTTACGCCTCGGTGAACTTCATCACCGCCCACGACGGTTTCACCCTCAATGACTGGGTTTCTTACGAGAAAAAGCACAACAGCGCCAATGGTGAAAACGGCAAGGACGGCAGCGATAACAATATTTCAGCCAACTATGGGGTCGAAGGCCCGACTGACGATGCGGAAATAAATGAACTGCGACTGCGGCAGATGCGCAACATGCTGGCAACGCTGCTGTTTTCACAGGGTACGCCGATGCTGCTGGCCGGGGATGAATTCGCCCGCTCGCAGGAAGGTAACAATAATGCTTATTGTCAGGATACCGACATCGCCTGGGTGAACTGGAACGTTGGCGATAAAGGCAAATCGCTGTTGCTGTTTACTTACAGGCTGATCGCCCTGCGTAGGCGTTTCCCAATTTTGCATCGCGGACGTTTTCTCACCGGGGCGGTGCATGAAAAGCACGGCGTGAAAGATGTGAGCTGGTTCCAGCCGCAGGGGCCGGAAATGACCGACGCAGCGTGGAGCGATCCGCACGCGAAATGCATCGCCATGCTGCTCGATGGCCGCGCACAGCCGACCGGCTTGCTGCGTCAGGGATCGCTGAGCACCGTGCTGTTGCTGTTCAACGCCTCACACAAAGACGTTATGTTCACCCTGCCATCGGTGGCACACGGTGAGAGCTGGCGGCATATTCTCGATACCTTCCAGCCCGATGACGTGAACGAGCATAACTTCGATTTTGGTCGCGAATATGTCTGTACCTCACGAACCGTGGTGCTGTTTGAATTGATCAGCGCCGCGAAACATTAATCTATAACGACTTCGCCACGCTGCTTCAGGCATTGAGGATCTGAAGCAGTGTTTCACGCCCTTCCGCCAGCCCTTTCTCCCGACCGAGCGCCTGACGGCTTACGCCTTCTGCGCGGATCACGTGGCAATCTGCCACGCCCATCAGTTCCAAAATCGAGGCCAGATACGGCTCCTGAAAATCATGCAGTTTGCCTTCCGGCGTGCTGTATACGCCGCCGCGCGTGGAAGCAATATACGCCGTTTTTCCAGGGATCAGCCCCACCACGCCCTGCGGCGTATAACGGAACGTCAGCCCTTTCTGGCAGACCTGATCCAGCCACGCTTTGAGGTTGCTGGGAATGGAATGGTTGTACATCGGCGCGCCAATCACCAGCACATCGCAGGCGGTCAGTTCTTCAATAGACTGATAAATGCCGTCCAGCTCAGCCTGCAAAGCGGGCGTAATCACTTCATCCTGCGAATTATGCAGCAGGCTCATCGCCGCAGCAGAAAGATGCGGAGGCGGCGTGGTGCCCAGATCACGATAAGTCACTACAGCGTCATGATGTCGGGCGCAAAGCTCGGCGACAATCGTCGCCGACAGTTCACGGGAAACGGAGCCTTCAATAAACGGGCTGGAATCAAGGTGTAAAATTTTCATAGTAGTTTCTGTTTTCATCTCTTAATTAGAATGAACACAGGTTAATCGTTGTGCTATTAATCTAAAATACCTGATATCACAACATATCGTTGCAGGCCTGCAACGATACCCAACCGGAAGATCTCAGATGAAGGACAATCTCAATGACATGGCGCTATTCGCCGCTGTGGTAAAGCATCATGGCTTTACCGCCGCCGGGCGCGCGCTGGGTGTGTCGAAATCCCTGCTCAGCCGCCGCGTGGAAGCGCTTGAATCGCGCCTCGGCGTACGTCTGTTGCAGCGCACGTCGCGGCACTTTTCCGTTACCAGCGTCGGCGAACGGTACGCGGCTGAATGTCAGAAACTGCTGGAACAGGCGCAGTCCGCGCAGCAGGTAATTGATGATTTGCAGCAGAGCCCGCGCGGGTTGTTGCGCATTTCAGCACCGGTGATGATGGCAGAGACGGTGATTGCGCCGCTGATGAAGACATTTCTGACGCGTTACCCACAGATCACACTCGAACTTCTGGCGATCAACCGCTCTGTAGATTTGTTGGAGGAAAACTTCGATGTCATGATCCGCTCGCACAACGAACCTCTGGAAGATTCCGGGCTGCATCGCAAACCGCTCGGCACATTGCGCTACGTGCTGGTCGCCAGCCCGGCATTTATCACCGCCCTGCCGGTGCCACCTTCAGTCGAACAACTGAGCGCCCTGCCGACGCTGGTGCGAAAGACACCCTGGGCCGGGGAGCAATGGGAACTGGTACATCCGCAAGAAGGTAGCCGCAGAATATCGCTGACGCCGCGCATGGTGAGTAACAATTTGCTGGTGCTTTGTCAGGCGGCTGCCGACGGACTGGGTATCGCGCTATTGCCGGAAATCGCCTGTGCCCAGCGGATTGTGCAAGGAGAACTGCAACATCTTTTGCCGGAGTGGCATACGCCGCCCTCTTCGGTTTCAGCGTTGTATGCCAGCCACAAAGGCCAGTCTCCCGCGCTGCGGGTCTTTCTGGATTTCCTCAGTGAGACGCTCAATAACGATTTGTGAACCGCGTTATTCCGGATCTTTAAGATAGGCTTTGAACTGCGGCGTCATATGGCTTTTGAAGCTGTCGCCGTCTTTGGTGATCAGATAGACCGCCAGATGTTGCTGCTCCGCCAGCGCCATCGCTTTTTGGGTGCCTAACACCATCAGACCGGTATCCCAACCGTCTGCTTCCAGCGCGGTCGGCGCAATTACCGTGGCGGATACCAGCTTATGGGTGATCGGCTCTCCGGTCGCCGGATCAATGATGTGCGACAGACGTTTGCCGTTTAGCTCGTAATAGTTGCGATAACTGCCGGACGTACTGATGCCCATGCCCTGCAAATCGACAATCGCCTGCACGGCCGTCTCTTTGTCGGTCGGTTTTTGAATCGCCACCTGCCAGGGTTTGCCCTTAGCGTTATGGCCGCGCGATACCACGGCACCGCCCACCGACACCAGATAATTGCTTATACCATTGCCTTCCACCAGCCGGGCCAGATGGTCGGTGGCGTAGCCTTCACCCACCGTCGAGAGATCGACATACATGCCTGGTAAATCTTTCTGCAAATACTGCCCGTCGCTTTGCTCAATAACTTTCAGATGCTGTAAGCCGATACGCTGACGCGCAGCACTGATCTGTTCTGCCGTCGGGGTTTTCACCGGCTGTTTATCAGGACCAAATCCCCACAGATTGACCAGAGGCCCGACCGTGATATCCATCGCGCCGCCGGTTAAAGCTCCGATACGCATAGAAGTGACAATGGCATCCGCCATGCCGGAGCTTATCGGCTGCGGCACGTTGCCCTGATACTGGTTGAAACGCGAGAGCACTGAATCTTCTTTGTACGTGGACAACTGGTGATCGTCCTCTTTGAGCTGCGCCTCGATTTGCTCACGCAGCGCCGCCTCCCGGTTTTTATCGACCCCCGCCAGACTGACACGATAAAACGTGCCCATGGTTTTGCCTGCAATGACTAGTGCGCTGTCCTGTGTGGAAGACGCACCATCGCAGGCGGATAACAGACTGACGGCGCACAGCACGAGGGCGTGGCGCAATAAAACCGGTGTTAAAGACATGAAGAAAGACTCGTCTGAGTGCCCGAAACCGGACAAGAAAAGGTGCGCAATAGTAAAGGATGACATCTAAACCGCAGCAGAACTGCGGCAAATTATCCTGATATTTCACCGTCGGGTAAAGCCACGTCGTCGCCGGTAAATATTCCTGAAATGTGCACTGCGACAATAAACGACTTTTTTGAATCTATACTTAGCTGCTGGAACAGAAAGTCATTTGCAAGAATGAGCTTCTGTTCTGCCACACAATTGAGGAGAAAGAATGCCGTACCTTGATGATCCCTTAATTATTTTCACCGACCTGGATGGCTCGCTGCTTGACCACCACGATTACAGCTGGCAACCCGCGCAGCCCTGGCTGGACAGGCTTGCCGCCGCGCAGATCCCGCTGATTCTGACCACCAGTAAAACGTCCGCAGAAGTGGCGGCCTTGCAGTCTGCTTTACAGTTAACGCATCTCCCTTTTATTGCTGAAAACGGCGCAATGATCCACTTTCCGTCCGGCTGGACGCCTGAAAGTCCGGTGCCTGGCGCACGCTACGCCGATATCCGCCATACGCTTGTGGAGTTGCGGCATCGGTATGATTTTGAGTTTCGTGGTTTTGGCGATGTCACGCCCAAACAGGTCGCCATCTGGACGGGACTGTCTGAGCCAGATGCTGCACTGGCGATGCAGCGTGAAGCCTCTGAGCCGCTGATCTGGTTTGGCAACGATCTGGACTTCAGCCATTTTAAAAAATGCCTGACCCGCGAAGGTCTGGCGCTGACCCGCGGTGGTCGTTTCTGGCATGTGATGGGAGTCGATGCGGGAAAAGGTCCGGCGGTGCAGTGGTTAGCAGCCGAATACCAGCACCAGCGCGGTAAGCCGGTCATCACCCTCGGACTCGGCGATGGCCCCAATGATTTATCCATGCTGGAAGCGGTCGATCACGCCGTGGTCATCAAAGGCCATCACGATCATGAGATGCCGCTGAGCCGTCACCACGCCTCACAGGTGTTTCGCACCACGGAGTTTGGCCCGCACGGATGGGTTCAGGGACTGGACCATTTTATTACGCTCCCGGACACGGGAAATTCAAAATGAATGAGAAGAGAAATACTTTAGCTATTGTTTGTTCCCAATAATTTTATCAATTCCAAAATTGGAGAATACCGCATGAGTGATTTTTATCAGGATGGAGTCATTACTAATTTCCATAATTTGACTAACCGTAAAGTTGAAGAACTGGAATACGATCTGCAGGTGTTTTCGGGCCGACGCTCAATGGGATTAATATTACCTTCACTTTTTTCAGAACTTGAAGGTCCGGCGCTGACAAAAATTGTCGATGAACTGACAAAAGTCCCCTATCTGGAAGAAATTGTTATTGGTTTAGATCGCGCTTCTCGCGATCAGTTTTTATTTGCTCGTGAGTTTTTCTCCCGCCTGCCGCAGCGTCACCGTATTTTATGGAATGACGGCCCGCGCCTTAAAGCGCTGGATGAAGAGCTGAAAAAAGAAAATCTCTCACCAATGGAACCGGGTAAAGGCCGTAACGTCTGGTTCTGCGTCGGCTACACACTGGCGTCGCGGCGCACGTCCGTCGTGGGCCTGCATGATTGTGACATTGTCACTTATAGCCGCGATATGCTGGCGCGCCTGATGTACCCGGTCGCCAATCCCAATTTCCATTACGATTTTTGTAAAGGCTATTATGCCCGCGTGGCGGATGGAAAATTCAACGGGCGCGTGGGCCGCCTGCTGGTTTTCCCGCTGCTAAAATCCCTGCAAATCGTTTATGGACACTCCGATTTTCTCGAGTACCTGCGCACTTTCCGTTATCCGTTGTCCGGAGAATTCGCCATGCGCACTCACGTTCTGAATGACTTGCGTATTCCAAGCGACTGGGGTCTGGAGATAGGTGTCCTTTCCGAACTGCACCGCAATACCGCGACCCGCCGTATTTGTCAGGTGGATATCGCCGATAATTACGACCACAAGCATCAGCCGATGTCAGAAGATGATGCCACCAACGGCCTGCAGCGCATGAGTATCGACATCACCAAAGCGCTCTACCGAAAGATGGCAATTCTGGGCGTTAACATTACCAGTGAATCTTTCCGTATCCTGAAAGCCACCTACTACCGCAACGCGCTGGATATGATTGATGGATTTGAGAATGATGCGCGTATGAACGGGCTGTCTTTCGATCGTCACAGCGAAGAATCCGCAGTAGAGTTGTTCTCCGGCGCGATTATTGAAGCAGGTCAGGCATTTGTCGATACGCCAAGTGAAAAGCCATTTATCCCGAGCTGGAGCCGTGTGCAGTCTGCGTTCCCGGATATGCTGGATCGTCTTCACGAAGCAGTGGAAAAAGATAATGAAGGCGACGTATAATTTCGCAAGATAATTTAATGACACAAATCAACGCTGCAATTGCAGCGTTTTTGCTTTTCGTAAAATCAAAATCGACGCGATGAATATCCTAAGCCGCCTTAAATTGATTCAGGCAACGTATTCGTTAAAAATTTTATATACATTTTGCAAATAAATTGACCCAAAGCTAAATCTCATTGATTCTCAATTCGTGTAAATAACTCGTTCAGATCAAAATAATGAGAAAAAAAACCCGTTAAAAATCGTAGTTTTTTAACATTTCGCTCTTTTCGCGCCATTCAGCTACTTATCACTCGCTGCAAAAGATGTTAAAATTGACCCATATCAATATTGCCTGAGTGACTCTTATGATCCCGGAAAAGCGTATTATTCGACGTATCCAATCTGGTGGCTGTGCGATCCATTGTCAGGACTGTAGCATCAGCCAGCTTTGCATTCCTTTCACGCTGAATGAACATGAACTCGATCAGCTCGACAACATCATCGAAAGGAAAAAGCCGATCCAAAAAGGTCAGGCACTGTTCAAAGCCGGCGATGAATTGAAATCCCTTTATGCCATTCGCTCCGGGACCATCAAAAGCTACACCATCACCGAACAAGGCGATGAACAGATCACCGGTTTCCATCTGGCGGGCGATTTAGTCGGTTTTGATGCGATTGGCGGTCTGCAGCATCCAAGCTTCGCACAGGCGCTGGAAACTTCCATGGTCTGTGAAATTCCGTTTGAAACGCTCGACGATCTTTCCGGAAAAATGCCCAATCTGCGCCAGCAAATGATGCGTCTGATGAGCGGTGAGATAAAAGGTGACCAGGATATGATCCTGTTGTTATCTAAGAAAAATGCGGAAGAAAGACTGGCTGCGTTTATCTATAACCTCTCCCGCCGTTTCGCAGAACGGGGTTTCTCTCAGCGCGAATTCCGCCTGACAATGACCCGTGGCGATATCGGTAACTACCTCGGCCTGACCGTGGAAACCATCAGCCGCTTGTTGGGCCGTTTCCAGAAATCAGAAATGCTGAGCGTGAAAGGCAAGTACATCACCATTGAGAATCACGCCATGCTCTCTCAATTAGCGGGCCAGTCTGTCGCTGTATCTGTCTGATAGTCCACATCGTTAAATTTTGAGTCGGCTCAGCAATGAATAATTTGTTGATCCGACTCAATTTCCCCTCTGTCCGATTGCTTAATCTTGGTTTACTCTGTACTTAATACAGTGAACGCTGTTCTCTCACAGGTGTTAAGGAGTCCCCATGGCTAAGTATCAAAATTTACTCGTTGCTATAGACCCCAATCAGGATGATCAACCTGCTTTGCGTCGCGCCGTGTATCTGGTGCAACGTAACGGTGGCCGGATCAAAGCTTTCCTGTCTATTTATGATTTCTCCTATGAGATGACCACCATGCTGTCGCCGGATGAACGGACAAGCATGCGACAGAGTGTGATCAATGAACGGGCCGAATGGATTAAAGAGCAATGTAAGTACTACATCGAAGCGGGTATCCAGATTGAAGTAAAAGTGGTCTGGCACAATAAACCCTTCGAAGCGATTATTCAGGAAGTCATTTCAGCCGGTCACGATCTGCTACTGAAAATGGCTCATCAGCACGACCGTCTGGAATCTGTCATCTTCACCCCGACCGACTGGAATTTGCTGCGCAAATGTCCGTGTCCGGTCTGGATGGTCAAAGACCAGCCGTGGCCTGAAGGCGGTAAAGCCGTTGTTGCGGTTAACCTTTCCAGCGAAGAGCCCTATCACGACCCGCTGAACATCAAGCTGGTAAAAGAAACCATCGAACTGGCCTCTCACGTCAATCAGACAGAAGTTCATCTGGTCGGTGCTTATCCGGTCACGCCAATCAATATTGCCATCGAACTGCCGGACTTCGACCCGAGTGTCTATAACGATGCAATCCGTGGTCAGCACCTGATTGCCATGAAAGCGTTGCGGCAGAAATTCCAGATTGATGAGAAATTCACGCACGTGGAAAAAGGCCTGCCGGAAGAAGTGATCCCGGACCTGGCGGAACATTTGCAGGCGGGTGTCGTGGTATTAGGCGCGATTGGTCGTACCGGATTATCAGCGGCGTTCCTCGGCAATACTACCGAACAGGTGATCGACCATCTTAAATGCGATTTGCTGGCTATCAAGCCGGATGATTTTGAATGCCCGATTACGCAAGACGATGATGAAGAGGATGACGACGAATAGCGTCTGAATCACCTATAAAAAGGCCAGTCAGTTGACTGGCCTTTTTCATTTCAACGCTTCAATCATTACAGCGCGCGCAATATTTTCTCTACGCTTTCTTTCGCATCGCCAAACAACATTTGTGTGTTGTCTTTGAAGAACAGCGGATTTTGAACGCCAGCATAACCCGTATTCATCGAACGTTTGAAAACAATCACGTTCTGCGCCTTCCACACTTCCAGCACCGGCATTCCCGCGATCGGGCTGCGTGGATCTTCCAGCGCTGCCGGGTTTACGGTGTCATTGGCACCGATAACCAGCACGACGTCGGTATCCGTGAAGTCGCCGTTGATTTCGTCCATTTCCAGCACGATGTCATAAGGCACTTTCGCTTCAGCCAGCAAGACATTCATGTGGCCAGGCAAACGCCCTGCAACAGGATGAATACCGAAACGCACTTTGATGCCTTTGGCACGCAGCTTCGCGGTGATGTCGTGAACCGGGTACTGTGCTTGCGCCACCGCCATGCCGTAGCCTGGGGTTATTATCACTGAACTGGCGTTTTTGAGCATGTCTGCCACATCTTCCGCGCTCACTTCGTGATACTCACCCATCTCTTCCGCATTGCCGGTTGAGGAACCGTCAGTACCGAAACCGCCTGCAATCACGCTGATGAACGAACGGTTCATTGCTTTACACATGATGTAAGACAGGATCGCACCGGAAGAACCGACCAACGCACCGGTGACGATCAGCAGGTCGTTGCTGAGCATAAAGCCCGCCGCCGCCGCCGCCCAACCCGAATACGAGTTCAGCATCGATACCACCACCGGCATGTCTGCGCCGCCGATAGAGGACACCAGATGCCAGCCGAAGCCCAGCGCGATGATGGTCATGATCAACAGGGCAAATACTTGCAGGCCCACGCTTTCGGTACGAACAAACGTCACCATCAGCAGGAAAGACACCACCAGCGCCGCCAGGTTCAGTTTATGACGATGTGGCAATGCCAGCGGTTTGGAAGAGATAATCCCGCGTAGTTTGCCAAAGGCCACAATCGAACCGGTGAAGGTCACCGCACCGATGAAAATACCAAGGAAGACTTCGGTCAGATGGATGTTTTCCATCACACCTTCCATCGGTACCGCACCGTGATCGAGGTAGCTGTTGAAGCCAACCAGAACCGCAGCCAGACCTACGAAACTGTGCAGAATGGCCACCAGTTCCGGCATTTCAGTCATTTCGACCTTACGCGCCAGATAAACACCAATCGCGCCACCGATGACCATCGCAACAATGATCCAGCCAACGTTACCGGAGTCAGGACCAAGAATGGTCGCGATTAAGGCGATCGCCATCCCGGTCACACCGAAGATGTTCCCCTGCTTAGACGTTTCATGTTTAGAGAGCCCCGCAAGGCTGCAAATAAACAGAATAGCGGCAACAATATATGCTGCTGTAACTAAACCCCCAGACATATGCTACCCCTTAATTCTTACGAAACATCTTCAGCATGCGCTGAGTGACGGTGAATCCGCCGAAAATATTGATACTGGCGATCAGGACGGCAATAAAAGACAGGAAGCTAACCCAGCCACCATGACCAATCTGCAATACTGCGCCCACCACGATGATCCCGGAAATTGCGTTCGTCACCGACATCAGCGGAGTATGTAGTGCATGGCTGACATTCCATACCACGTAGTAACCGACCACGCAGGAGAGCGCGAAGACGGTGAAGTGGGACAGGAACTCTTTCGGTGCCACATTTGCCAGCCAGCCAAACAGCACAATAGCCACGGCCATAATGATGAATTTAGTCCACGGCGAGGCCGGTTTGGCTTCCGCTTTGGCTACAGGCTCAGCCGCTTTGGCAGCCTGAGGTTGTGCCGAGACCTGAATCGGTGGCGCAGGCCAGGTCACTTCACCGGCTTTCACGACGGTTACGCCGCGAACTACGGTGTCTTCGAAGTCGATCTCGATTTCGCCGTTTTTCTCTTTACACAGCAGTTTCAGCAGGTTAACCAAATTGGTGCCGTATAGCTGAGAGGACTGCGTTGGCAACCGGCTTGGCAAATCGGTATACCCAATGATCTTCACGCCATTGTCGGTTGTGGTGATTTTATCCGCCACGGTCAGTTCGCAGTTACCGCCAGTTTGCGCCGCCAGATCGACGATCACGCTACCCGGTTTCATGGACGCGACCATTTCTTTGGTGATGAGTTTCGGTGCCGGACGGCCAGGGATCAGCGCGGTAGTTACGATGATATCTACTTCTTCGGCCTGAGCAGCAAACAGCGCCATTTCCGCTTTGATGAAGGCCTCGGACATCACTTTGGCATAACCGTCGCCGCTGCCCGCTTCCTCTTCGAAGTCCAGTTCAAGGAACTCCGCGCCCATGCTCTGAACCTGCTCTTTCACTTCAGGTCGGGTATCAAAAGCACGCACGATAGCACCGAGGCTGCCGGCTGCGCCGATAGCCGCAAGACCCGCCACGCCGGCGCCGATAATCATGACTTTTGCCGGTGGCACTTTACCTGCAGCGGTGATTTGCCCGGTAAAGAAACGGCCGAATTCGTGAGCGGCCTCGACAATCGCACGGTAACCGGCGATGTTGGCCATTGAGCTCAGGGCATCCAGAGATTGCGCGCGGGAGATGCGCGGCACAGAATCCATTGCCATTGCGGTGACCTGACGGTCAGCCAGCTTTTGAATCAGTTCAGGGTTCTGTGCAGGCCAGATGAAGCTGACCAGCGTGGTGCCTGCCTGTAGTTTATCGATTTCATCGTTTTCAGGTGCATTCACCTTCAACACGATATCTGAATGCCAGACGTCCTCGCCGCTCACCACGGACGCGCCCGCTTGTTCGTAAGCGGCGTCCTCAAAGCTGGCTAACTTCCCGGCACCTTGTTCGATAGCGACCGTAAAGCCGAGTTTGAGCAGCTGTTCCACCGTTTTCGGCGTGGCTGCAACCCTGGCTTCATTGGTCAACCGCTCTCTTGGTACACCAATACGCATAGTATTCCCTTCACCCTTTTCATTGATGATTTGTGTCATCGTCATAACATTTCAATTACCCGCCTGCCGGCTTATGTAGAACGCCAGAACGTGTTTTTTCAGGCTGGTTATAACCTACTGAATATCTGATCAATAATCTACGTATCGCAGTGATAGTCAGGTAATTAATAATAAAAAAGTTGATATGGACCGCAAAGCTGCTGCAAACGCTGAGAAATACGCCTTTGATCCACTTCTTCAGGCGGCGGAAACCAGATCTATCACTCTGCCCTTTTCACCCATGAGCCGCTGACAGCGGGCATAAAAGTTAGAAAATAGTGAATAATTAACATTAATTTCACT
The DNA here is from genome assembly GCA_013457415.1 of Enterobacteriaceae bacterium Kacie_13. NCBI lineage: Bacteria > Pseudomonadati > Pseudomonadota > Gammaproteobacteria > Enterobacterales > Enterobacteriaceae > Enterobacteriaceae bacterium Kacie_13. The sequence goes on along the minus strand of CP045665.1, from coordinate 2,285,650 downwards.
ACTTGGATTATTCCTCAAACTTATATAAGTTAGGGTCAGCAAAAAAAGAACAGTGTCATGGCGTTGACGCCCGCATTATTGCCATAAATTACTGAGACACTCGGTATTGTTACATGCAATAATCGGTCGCTAACCTGTTACACATCAAGAATTCAGCACGTTTCAACATTACTGCGCAAGGTGAAAGGATTTTTTATGAAGCTGACAAAAACGATCATCGTATCGGCCCTGTTTTCTGTTTCTGCGCTGTCTGCTGCACATGCCGCGCAGGAAATTAGCCCGCAGAAAGCAGCAGCCATCAAACCCTTTGATCGCATTGTTATTTCCGGGCGTTTTAACACGCTCGGCGATGCGGCTGATGCCGTATCCCGCCGTGCCGATACTCTGGGCGCGGATTATTTCTACATTCAGGACACCAACACCACTAACAATAGCGGTAACTGGCGCGTCGTTGCAGATATCTATAAAAAAGATGCGCCAGAAGTGAGCAAAGACCCAAATTACCGTGTGATCAACGGCGTGGTCGAGCTGCCTAAAGATGTCGCTTATCAGCTTGAGCCTTTCGATACCGTCACGGTCAGCGGATTCTACCGCAGCCAGCCAGACGTCAATGATGCCATCACCAAAGCAGCGAAAGATAAAGGGGCTTACTCTTTCTTCATCGTACGCCAGATTGATGCCAACAGCGGCGGCAACCAATACATCACCGCGTTTATCTACAAAAAAGATGCACCGAAACGCGTAGTACAGGATCCGGACGCTATCCCTGCGGATTCCGAAGCCGGTAAAGCCGCACTGGCCGCCGGTGGTGCAGCCGCGAAGAAAGTTGAAATTCCAGGCGTTGCCTCTTCAGGCAGCCCAAGCCGTGACGTGGGCCGTTTCTTCGAAACGCAGTCATCCACTGGCAAACGTTACACTGTCACTGCTACTAACGGTGCAAAAATTCAGGAAGTGAACGACGTGACCGCTGCACAGATGGTTCCGTTTGACTCCACGACCTTCACCGGGCACTTCAACAGCACCACGGATGTTTCGCAGGAAGTGGCGAACCGTGCCGCTGCCAAAGGTGCCAAGTTCTACCACATTACCCGTCAGTGGCAGAACAAAAGCGGTGGTAACCTCACCGTAAGCGCTGACTTCTTCAAATAAGTCTGACGCAAAAAAGCACAGCAAAAAGGCAGCCAGAAATGGCTGCCTTTTCTTTTTCCCACGTAGGGTTTATTCGCCCCAGGTTCTTTCCAGAACGTTTACCCAGTTCTTATAGCAAATCTTCTCCAGCAACGCCTGCCCGTACCCTGCTTTTCTTAATGCGTCTACCAGCACCGGTAATCCGCGCACATCAGCCATAAACGGCGCCATCGACGCACCGTCGAAATCTGATCCAAAGCCCACACCCTCTTCACCCAGATGTTCCACCAGATAATCCACGTGGCGCACCATGATGTCGGTGCCGGTATCGTCGCTTCTTTTACCGTCTTCGCGCAGGAACGGCACCGCGAAGTTCAGACCCACAAAGCCTTTACTCTCTTTGATGGCACCGAGTTGCTTGTCGGTCAGGTTACGCGACTGCGGACAAATGCTGAAAGCATTGGAATGGCTGGCCACCAGCGGCGCATCGCTCAGTTCGGCAACCTGCCAGAACCCTTTTTCGTTCAGATGCGACAGATCAATCATGATGCGCTTCTGGTTACAAGCCTGCACCAGACGGATACCTGCCTCTGTCAGGCCGGGTCCGGTATCCGGCGAGGTCTGATATTTGAAGGGTACGCCGTGTCCAAAGATGTTCGGACGGCTCCACACCGGACCCAGAGACCGTAATCCCATGCTGTAGAGCACATCGAGATTATAGAGATCGGCATCAATCGCTTCAGCCCCTTCAATATGCATAACCACAGCTAATGCATGGTTATCAATCGAGTGACGAATATCACGCGCCGTACGGCAGATTTTCACTTTTCCCTGCGACTGTTCTTCGATGCGCAACAGGAACGCCATCATGCCAAACGTGACGTCGCGTGCAAAATCGAAAGAAGGTGTCGGGGAAAAATCAGGATGTTTTTGAGTACCTTCCAACAAGAATTGGGTATCGACTGAACGATCTGGCGCGGTCTTTGCAAGATCAACCGCAGGAGTCGGTACCCAGGCGGCGAAAAGCCCGCCAGCAAAGCCTGCTTCACGGCAGCGAGGCAGATCCATTTGTCCGCTGGCCGGGCCCTGAAGGAATACGTGCTCCGGATTTTGACGATGTTCTGTCCAAAGTTGCAGCAAAACGTCGTTATGTCCATCAAAAACCGGCATTAAGTCTTCAGTTCCGTGCGCTACGTTATTCATAAAAAAGGTCTACCTTTGATTGAGCGTGACAAAGACAACGGAGATTTGCTCGCATGAGGTGCATCACCGGATCCATGTTGCACTAAAGATGAACAGAGCCGTTGTCGTTCACATTAGATTTTTCAATATGAAAAGTTGAAGCATGCAAAGCAACGGTTTTTCATTAAAGCCAGTTGCACGCGATGAAGTCAAGGGTTCGCCCACGTAATACTTAATTTTACTTTTATATATCAATACTATGGGAGTTTTTATGGTTACCAGGCGTCAATTCGTTACCGGTTTTTCCGCAATACCTGCACTGTCTTACCTGAAATTTGATGCGGTGTTTGCTGCCACGCCAGCCTCGATTCTGGTGATGGCTATTCAGCTCGACATCATTACCAGTCTTGACCCGCATGAAAGCTTCGAGTCAGTTGGGAGTGAAATTACCGGCAATATGTATCAGCAACTGGTGAAACCTAAGCTGGCCTCCCCTGATGAAATCGAGGGCGATCTCGCTCTGTCATGGACTGCTTCCGACGACAAAAAAACCTTTACCTTCAAACTGGATCCGAAAGCCAAATGGGCAGACGGCAAACCGCTGACCGCCGAAGACGCTGCGTTTTCTCTGCAACGCGTAGTGAAACTGGATAAAAGTCCGGCTTACATTATTAACCAGTTTGGTTACACCAAAGATAACGTCGACAGTATGATTACCGCGCCGGACGCCGAAACGCTGATCATTACTACCGCAGAACCGGCTTCCGAATCCTTCCTTCTCTATTGCCTGACCGCCAACGTCGGCAGCATCGTCCAGAAATCCGCCTGTCTGGCGAATCAGGCGGGCGACGATCTCGGTAACGCCTGGCTGAAGAAAAACAGCGCCGGGTCCGGTGCATTTAAACTGCGCGACTGGAAAGTCAGCGAATCCGTCATTCTTGAAAGCAATAAGAGCAACCCTCACGCGGGCAACATTCAGCGCATCATCATGCGTCATATCGTTGATCCTTCCGCCCAACTGCTGATGCTGCAAAAAGGCGATATTGATATCGCCCGCAACCTGACCACCGAGCAACTGCGTCCGCTGATGAACGACAAGAACTTCACGCTGGTGCGTAAAGGCATCGCCGGAACCTACATGCTTTCCGCCAATACCGCGCATCCGAATCTGGCCAAACCGCAGGTATGGCAGGCGCTGAAGTGGGCGGTAGACTACGAAAATATCCAGCAACATATCGTACCGCTGACGCACAAAATTCATCAGAGCTTCCTGCCGGAAGGTTTCCCGGCGGCGGTGAATACCATCATGTACAAACGCGACGTCGCCAAAGCCAAAGCGCTGCTGGCCGAAGCCGGTTTCCCGAACGGCTTCGAAATCACGCTTGACCACTACTCCGCATCGCCTTCTTCCGACATTGTACAGGCATTGCAGTCCAATCTCGCCGAAGTCGGGATAAAAGTGACGCTACTGGCTGCCGAGAGCCGTCAGGTGCTGACCAAGATGCGTGCGCGTCAGCAGCAACTGGCCCTGACTCAATGGGGCGCTGATTACTTCGATCCGAACTCCAACGCCGAAGCGTTTTGCAGCAATCCGGATAACACCGATGCCGCCAAGAGCCGTACGCTGGCATGGCGTTGCAGCTGGCAGGATAAAAGCATCTCCGATCTCAGCACCAAAGCGCTGAAAGAGTCGGATCCGGCCACCCGCATCAAACTCTATGAAGAGTTGCAGACAAAACATATGGAAAACAGTCCGTTTATCATCATGCTGCAACCGACCAACACCGCCGCCTGCCGTAACGTGATTTCCGGCGTGGCATTAACCGTTATGAATACCAGCCCTTACGAGAAGGTTGTTAAAGCGTGAGCAAGAGACTCAAAGGCTATCTGAGTACCTGCATCAGCGTTTGTCTTACTTTGTTTGGTCTGTCGGTAGTGACGTTTTTTATCGGTCGCGTCATGCCGACGGATCCGGTCCTGGCTGCGGTTGGCGATAACGCCCCGCAGGCAGTCGTCGAACGGGTTCGTCACGAAATGGGGCTGGATCAGCCCCTCTGGTTGCAGTTCTTCCATTACCTCAGTCAGGTGTTTCACGGCGACTTAGGCCGTTCGGCTCTGACCTCTAATCTGGTCACCACCGATATCGCCCGCTTCTTCCCCGCCACGCTGGAGCTGGCGACGGCGGCCATTATCATTGCGGCCTTGGTGGGCATTCCGCTGGGTGTCTGGGCAGCAACGCGTCAGGGCAGTTGGGTCGATCAGATCATCCGCGTGGTGTGTCTGGCCGGTCATTCACTGCCGGTGTTTGTACTGGCCTTGCTCAGCCTGCTGATTTTCTACTCCGTGCTGGGCATTGCGCCGGGGCCGGGGCGTCAGGACATCATCTATCAGGACATGATCCCACAAGTCACCGGGCTGTTAACGGTCGATTCGCTGATCGCCGGTGATATGGGCGCGTTCTGGGATGCGCTGGCGCACATGGCGCAGCCGGTGCTGATCCTCGCGTATTTCAGCATGGCCTACATTACCCGCATGACCCGTACCTTTATGCTCAATGCGCTAAGCGGCGAATACGTGATCACCGCCCGCGCCAAGGGATTATCGGCGCAACGAGTGATCTGGAAACACGCTTTTCCGACCGTCGGCGTGCAGCTCATCACCGTGCTGGCACTCACCTACGCTGGTTTGCTGGAAGGTGCGGTGGTCACCGAAAACGTCTTCTCCTGGCCGGGTCTCGGACAATATCTCACCGTCTCGTTGATGAATGCGGATATGAATCCGGTGATCGGCTCCACGCTGCTGATTGGTGCGATTTACGTGTTGCTTAACCTGCTGGCCGACCTTCTCTACCGACTATTGGATCCCCGCGTAAAATGACTTCAATCCCTGTTACTTCGCCACCCCGCGCCGGAAGCCGCGCCTGGCTGCTGGCCGATACGCCGCTCACCCGCACGCAGGCCGTGTGGGGACGCCGTTATCGCATCTGGCTCGGTCTGCGCAAAAATCCACTGGCCGTAACCGGCCTGTTCACCGTGCTGGTTGTTCTGCTGGTATCGATTTGCGCGCCGTGGCTGACGCCTTACGATCCCGGCACGCAGGATCTGGCGCACCGTTTAGCCAAACCTTCTTCCCTGCACTGGCTGGGCACCGATGAACTCGGCCGTGACACGCTGAGCCGCATTCTGTATGGCGGTCGCATCACGCTGGGTATGGTGATTATCGTCGTGGCCATTGTTGCTCCGCTGGGTCTGCTGATCGGTTGCGTCGCCGGTTACGCGGGCGGATGGGTGGATCGCCTGCTAATGCGTGTGACCGACATCTTCCTCGCCTTTCCGCGTCTGATTCTGGCGCTGGCGTTTGTCGCCGCACTGCGTCCGGGCATCGAAAGCGCCATTCTGGCGATCGCCCTCACCGCCTGGCCGCCTTACGCCCGTCTGGCGCGCGCCGAAACCATGCAGGTACGCGGCACAGATTATATCGCCGCCTGCCGTCTGACCGGCGCGACCTCCGCCCGCATCGTGCTGCGTCACATTATGCCGCTGTGCGTACCAAGCCTCGTGGTGCGTATCACGCTCGACATGAGTTCGATCATTATCACCGCCGCCAGCCTGGGTTTTCTCGGTATGGGCGCACAGCCGCCGTCACCGGAATGGGGGGCAATGATTGCTACCGCGCGCCGTTTCCTGTTCAGCGAATGGTGGGTGCCGTTAATTCCGGCGATTGCTATTTTTGTGACGTCTCTGGCGTTCAACTTCCTCGGCGACGGGCTGCGTGACGTCCTCGATCCTAAGGAGCAATGATGCTGGTTGATATCAAAGATCTGCACATCACATTCAAAACCAACAGCGGCAGTTTTGACGCCGTGCGCGGCGTATCACTTTCGCTGGGCAAAGAAAAATTCGGCATCGTGGGCGAAAGCGGTTCGGGCAAATCGCTGACCGCGCGCTGCCTGATGAATCTGCTGCCTTCCAGCGCCAGTTGCCGTGCCGAAACCCTGTCGTTTGACGGGATCGACCTGCGCAACGCCAGCGAAAAGCAGATGCGTCAGATACGTGGCAAACGCGTCGGCTTTATTTTGCAGGACCCGAAATACTCACTCAATCCGGTGATGCCAGTGGGTAAACAGGTCGCGGAGGCGTGGCAGACGCACAAGGGTGGCACTAAAAAGCAGGCAATGAACGCCGCGATTGAACTGCTCGATCAGGTGCGAATTCGTGATCCGCATAAAGTCGCGCAGCGTTATGCCCATGAAGTGTCCGGCGGTATGGGCCAGCGTGTGATGATAGCCATGATGCTGGCGCCCGATCCGGAGCTGATGATTGCCGACGAACCGACCAGCGCGCTCGATGCCACCGTGCAGGCCGAGATCTTACGTCTGCTTGATGATCTGGTTTCCAGCCGTGGTATGGGGCTGATTCTGATCAGCCACGACCTGCCGCTGGTGTCGAAATTCTGCGATCGCGTGGCGGTAATGTACGCCGGGCGGATTGTCGAAACGTTACAGGCTGGAGACTTACTGAAAGCACAGCATCCTTACACGCGCGGGTTGCTGGAATGCCTGCCGTCGCTCAAACACCCGCGCGACAGACTGCCGGTGCTGGTGCGTGATGAAGCATGGAAAACCTCATGACAGAACACTCTGCGTTTAACAGCGAATTTTTCGATAACAGCAAAATTACCCTGAATAATTTGCGTATTGCGTTCGATGACACCGAAGTCGTCAAAGGCGTGAGTTTCAGTGTGCCGCCGGGCGGCTGTTTCGGCATCGTCGGCGAAAGCGGCTCGGGAAAATCCACTATTTTGCGTGCGCTGGCCGGGCTGAATCAATCATGGTCAGGAGAAATGGTGATCGGTGGTGAAGACCAGATGCCAGTGCGGCAGAAACGTTTCTTCCGCCGCGTGCAGATGGTATTTCAGGACCCCTATGGCTCGCTGCATCCGCGTCAGACCATCGACCGCATCCTCAGCGAACCGCTGATCGTACACGGCTTTCTCAACATCGAAAAACGCATTGCCGATGCGCTGGCCGAGGTGGGATTGCCGCAGGCAGTGCGTTTTCGTTTTCCGCATCAGCTGTCCGGCGGGCAACGTCAGCGCGTGGCGATTGCGCGGGCGATGATTTCAGAACCCGAGATTTTACTGCTTGATGAACCGACTTCCGCTCTCGACGTCTCGGTGCAGGCCGAAATCCTGAACCTGCTGAGCGATCTGCGCGAACGCCGCAAACTCACTTATATTCTGGTCAGCCACAATCTGGCGGTCGTAACGCATCTTTGCACCAGCATTGGCGTGATGATTGGTGGTGAAATGGTTGAGCTTCTGAGCGCGGACGATTTACGGATGGGCAACATCAGCCATCCGCATACAGCACAATTGCGATCGTTGAGTCTCAGTCTTGAAGAGCCCGAATGAGCTGACTGAACATTTCATTCCAGGCACATTTAAAAGTATTCACTGACTGACAGTATTGGGAGACGTTAATGACATCCACCACACAGTCTGCATTACAGTGGCAGGCGGCTGAGGCTGCGGCAAAGCGCATCACCGGGCGCTGGAATCAACCCGGCGAACCGGGCGGCGCCATCACACTTTTTGACAGCAAAACCCTGCGCAGCTGCGCCACTGGCGGATTGGCAAATCTGACCACATCCGACCCCTTCAGCATCGATTCCGTGGTGCGCTACGCCTCGGTCACTAAGCACATTTTCGCCACGCTGGCCTTACTGCGCAGCGATGCTGGCCTTTCGTTGAGCGACACCCTCGGCCAGCATTTACCGCAGCTGAAAGCACCGATGTCGCAGGTAACCCTCGGACAGGCGCTGGACATGACCGGCGGGTTGCCGGACGTGCGCGAAACGCTCTCGCTGCTCGGTGTTTCGGTTTATAACGTCAGCGACGCCGGGGACATCATGACGTTTCTGGCACAAGACGGCGCACTGAATTTCCAGGCGGGCACCGAGATTTCCTACAGCAATACCGGCTACCGGCTGGTGGAAGAAATACTGAAACAAAAAGGCATTTTGTTTGAAGATCTGCTGCAACAGCATATCGCGCAGCCACTGGACATTGCCTTCCACGCGCCGGAAACCTGGTTTGACATCGTGCCTGATCTCGCTCCCGGATACTGGCAGGATGTGACCGGCTGGAAAACCGCCGTCGCCGGTCTGCATCTTTCGGCGTCCGGCAGCCTGACCGGCAGCGTGCGGTCGCTTTCCGTCTGGCTGCAAAGCCTGCTCAGCAATACCGGTCCCGGCACTGGTGTGCTAAAAACCCTGACGGAAACGCGTTATCTGCACGGCGATATTCCTTCCGCATACGGACTCGGCACCACCTCAACGCCAATCGGTGAACATACGGTTTACGGCCACGGCGGTTCGCACGCCGGTTACAAAAGTTACTTCCTGCTGCACCCGGAACTGGAGGTCGGCGTCGCGCTGGTTTCTAACCGCGAAGACACCACGGCGTACACCCACGCGCTGGAAGTGATGTCGGCACTGCTGGCCACCCCGCTGCCCTTACGCAGCAACGCCCTGCCGGATGGCCTTTACGCCAGTACTGCGGAACCTTACTGGCTGAAAGTCAGCAACGGCACGGCCAGTTATCTGGGTAGTGCAGATAACCTGTATGAGGGCGAGGATGCCGGAGAGGCCATCACGCTGTCGGCGCATATGCCAATGCGTCTGCGCTGGGATGGTAAAGCCATTAAAGGCGAAATCGGCCATGCACCGCGCTACTTCACGCCGGTTGAACCTAACAACTGCCTGAACATGGTTCAGGGGCGCTGGTATCATCCGGAATCCAAAGCCGCGTTTGATATCGAAGGCGACCGGCTGCTGATGGGTGTTGGCACATTGCGCGCCAGCGGTCAGCTGACGTCGCTGGGTGCCGGGCGTTTATTGGTGGAACTGCCGGACGGCCCGTGGAAGAAAAACTTCTGCCTGTATTTTCAGGGCTACAACGTGAAACTGATTTCTAACCGCAGCCGTGTGCTGAACTTTCGCCGCGACGAATGTCGCAGCAGCTGGCAACCGGTAAAATAATCCCCTTCACATCACACAAAGCCTTCCGCCCGGAAGGCTTTTTTGTTAACCCGATCACACTCCACGCATCACAACGGATCAATTGGTACATAATCGCACAAAATGTTCAGTCCTTATTCCATAAGGCCTGTCAGCCCGATTTGCACATTTTATCCTCTGAAATTCCTGTTTTTGATTAGTCACCTGCCGCAACCGTCACTTCTTCTGCTTTGTTAATTGAATTAACATCCACGAAACATAAAACAATAACCTTGTGGTTGATTTGGCTTTAAGAAACGCGCCTAAGCGTCCGGCCAGCGACCGTTATTGTTTTAAACATAATGATTTAAAGATACTTTTTCAAAGCAATGTTGTTGCTACTGTTACAAGGGATAAATCTATGTCTGTTAAAAAAAACGCCACGCGTGCGTTAGTCTGTGCCGCCACACTTCTTTTTTCTGCCACTTCGGTATTAGCTGCCGATCATCCTCAGCTGGATAATGCTCAGGCTGCGAAAGTCATCGACAGCGTTAAATCGACGCTGGCGGAACAACGCAGCACCGGCTGCGTGGCCGTTGTTGATGCATCTGGTTCATTACTGGCCTTCCAGCGCCTGGACGGTTCTCCGGCCGGTTGCGTTGATGCCTCAATTGGCAAAGCCCGCACGTCCGCCCTCTATCACGCCCCGTCGCTGAAGTTCATGCAGCGTTTGCAGGGCGGCGAAACCACGGTTCTGGCGATCCCTCACGCAATCGCCCTGGGCGGCGGCTTCCCGCTGACGCTTAACGGCGAAGTGGTGGGCGCAGTTGGCGTCAGCACGCCAAAGCAGGAGATCGATAATCAATCTTCTGAGAAAGCCGCCAGCATTCTGAAATAACCACACCTGAAGCAGTTTGATTAATGGCCACGCCCGTGGCCGTTTGATGGAAAAGACACAATGATCAATCTCTCTCGTCGCCGGATGGTTCTCGGCACTGCGGGCGTGCTGGCAGCCGGGATCGGCAGCCAGCTGCTTGGCGGTGGCGTGTTTACCACGCTGGCCCACGCCGCGCCGCCTCTGGCTTCGGCCGTGACTATGCCCGACAGTTTTATGCCGCTTTCCAGACAGCTAACCGGTATGGATACGCTGGAACACCATCTCGCACAGGCACTCTACAGCTGGCTACATGACGCCAGACTCGATACCCAGCTCGATGCCCTTGCGGCGCTGATCGCCGCACACAGCGACGTGGTCGGCGACTCTCTGCATCAGCTTTTAGCGCAGCAACCGGCTGAAATGGCACAGCTGTATCAGCAACTGGTCAGCGGCTGGTATCTCGGTGTTGTCGGTCAGCCGGGCAGTCAGCAATGCATCGGATTCGAAAATATTGTCAGCTATCAGTTGCTGAAAAATAACCTGCTGCCGCCAAGCTATGCGCCGGGCGAACCAAATTTCTGGATCCACAAACCTGCCGCCGCGCCACAAAACACTCTTGAGGTAAATGCTCATGGCTGATGCACTGAACGCAGACGTTGTCGTCATCGGTGCCGGTATTGCCGGTTCCCTTGCCGCACTGAAAATGGTCAAAGCCGGGGTTTCCGTGCTGATGTTAGATTCCGGGCCGGTCATAAAACGTGACGAAGCGGTGGAACTGTTCCGCCAGTCGGCCCTGAAAGGCGATTTCACCGAGCCGTACCCGCCAAAACCCTGGGCTCCGCAGCCGAAATTCCAGCCAAAAGACAATAATTATCTGATCCAGAAAGGCCCGGATTTATACGCGGCGCAATACCTGCGAGGCGTCGGCGGCACCACCTGGCACTGGGCCGGACAAGCGTTTCGCCTGCTGCCAAACGACATGAAAATCAAAACGCTGTACGGCATTGGTCGCGACTGGCCGATAAGCTATGACGATCTCGAGCCTTACTACACCGAAGCCGAAATCCAGATGGGCGTTTCCGGTGACGATGCGCTGGACTCCCCCCGTTCACAGCCCTATCCGCTGCCGGGCATTCCGCTTCCTTACGGGTTTGACCGCATCAGCAAACGTATCGCCAAACTGGGTTATGTGCTCGGCATCGGCCCGCAGGCGCGTAACAGCATTCCCTACGATGGCCGCCCGGCCTGCTGCGGTAACAATAACTGTATGCCGGTCTGCCCGATAGATGCGCAATACCACGGCGGGATCTCTGCCCGTAAGGCCATCGAAGCGGGGGTGCGCGTCATTGCCAACGCCGTGGTCTGCAAAATTGAAGCCAATGACAGCGGCGAAATCGTCGCGGTGCATTATCTTGACGCCGATAAAGTGATGCACAAAGTCACGGGTAAACGGTTTGTGCTGACCGCCAATGGCATCGAAAGCCCGAAACTGCTGCTGATGTCCACCAGCGAAAAATACCCGAACGGTATTGCCAACAGTTCCGGCATGGTGGGTCGTAACCTGATGGATCATCCGGGGACCTCCGTTGAGTTTTACGCCGATGAGCCGGTCTATTTTGGCCGCGGACCGATGCGTCCTGGCAGTATCAACAACCTGCGCGATGGCGAATTCCGTGCCGAACGCTCCGCACTGCGCATTGATGTGGCAAACACCTCGCCGGTGCGTTATCTGACCGAGCGTCTGGTGCGTCAGGGCTATTACGGCAAAGCACTAAACGACAAACTGACTTACCAGTCCGAGCGGTTTATCCAGCTTAAATGCTTGCTGGAGATGCTGCCGGAGCCGGAAAATCGCGTAGTGCTCAGTAAAACTGAGAAAGACGAATGGGGGATCCCGCGCCTCGAAGTCCATTACAAATTCCCGGAATACGTTCATCGCGGTTATGACCAGTCGATGCTCGATTTCCAGAAGATCGTCAAAGAAATGGGCGGCACCGACGTGGTGTACAGCAAGCGTGGCGTATACGACAACAACCAGCACATCACCGGCACCATGATCATGGGCAGCGATCCGAAGGATTCAGTGGTAGATGGTGACTGTCGCACCCACGATCATCCGAACCTGTTTATCGCCGGTACCGGCATCATGCCGTCGGCCTCGACGGTGAACTCCACGCTGTCCGGTACGGCGCTGGCCTTACGCATGGCGGATACGGTGCTGAAAAGCCTGGCCTGATTTTCTGAGGATTGAGCAATGAAAATGAATTTCATGCTGGCGATGCTGCCGTTAATGGTGGCAACCAGCGTCTGGGCAGCAGATGCGCCTGACCATGCCGCGCAGATTAAACGCGGGGAATATCTGGCGATCGCCGGTGACTGTACTGCCTGTCATACCGCACCGGGTGCGGATAAAACCGCTAAATTTGGCGGCGGTTATCCGCTGGCATCCCCTTTTGGGGTGATTTACGGCACGAATATTTCATCCGATAAAGAGTTTGGTATCGGCAACTGGACGGATGATGAATTTGTACGCGCGGTACGCGAAGGCGTGGGCAAAGACGGTCAGCAACTGTATCCGGCCATGCCGTATGACTCATTTACCAAAATGAAACGTGAAGACGTGATAGCAATCAAAGCCTATCTGATGTCACAACCGGCGGTACACTCAGCCGGGCCGCAGACTGATTTGTCGTTCCCTTTCAACCAGCGCTGGGGCATGCACGTCTGGAAATGGTTTAACTTCGATAAAGGTGAGCTGAAAAACGATCCATCAAAATCCGCAGACTGGAACCGGGGCGCCTATCTGGTGGAAGCGCTTGAGCACTGCGGTACCTGCCACACACCGCGCACGCTGACCATGGGCATGGATACCGACAAAGCCTTTTCAGGCGGAGATCTGGGATCCTGGGTGGCGTTTAATATCACCCCGGATAAAAATGCCGGAATTGGCAACTGGTCACAGGATGAGCTGGTGACTTACCTGAAAACCGGTTTTGTTGCCGGGAAAGCCTCGGCGTCCGGGGCGATGGGTGAAGCCATCGAACACAGCCTGCAACATCTTTCGGACAGTGATCTGAACGCCATCGCCACCTACATCCGTTCGGTTCCGCCGGTGGGTGATGATAAGCAAACCAAACCGCGCGATGAATGGGGTCAGAAAGATCCCGATGTGTACGGGGTACGCGCACAGGGTCTGTCGATGGATAAATCTGCGGCAGCGCTGTTCAACGCCAGCTGCGCCGCGTGTCACGGCAAAGGCGGCGAAGGAATTGGCGAAGGGTTCCACGCTTATCCGTCACTGTTCAGCCATTCCAGCACCGGCTCTTATGACAACCGTAATCAGTTATCGGTGATCCTCAATGGCGTACAGCGCCACATGGATAAAGGTGAAGTGATGATGCCGTCGTTCGCTAACCAGCTGGACGACGAGCAGATTGCCACGCTGAGTAACTACGTCAGCAAACAGTTTGGTAATCCGGCGGCAGCAACGGCCACGGCGAAGGACGTCGGGGAAATGCGAAAAGCCGCAGAACTGACCTCTCCGCCAAAGATTGAGGAAGGCACGCAGAAGTAATCGTGCACTGAAGTCACGCACGCACACTTGTAAAAAGGAGCTGATGATCGGCTCCTTTTCTTTTTCATTCTCAGGGAAATCGGGGATGATGACTTTTGTTCCCCAGCGTTGCCAGTGTCAGAATTGAACTGCCGACGACACGATTTTTCCCTTGCCGCTTAGCTTCGTATAAGGACAAATCAGCCAGTTTCAGCGACTTACGGATGATCATGCCCGGCAGATACAGCGATACACCAAGTGACACCGTCACTTTTAACTCCCTTCCATCCTCAAGAATAATGGTGCACTCCTCGACTTCTTTACGGATACGTTCGGCAATCACCAGCAACGTTTCAGGGTCATAAGTCGATGTCATTACCAGAAACTCTTCGCCACCGTAGCGCCCGGCAAAATCATCATTGCGCGTCAAATGCCGTAATAACCGCCCCACTTCTATCAAAACCCGGTCACCGGCCAGATGCCCGAGTGTGTCATTGACGTGCTTAAAGTTATCGATATCCAGCAGGATCAGCCCGCAAGCTTCGCGCTGGATCTGCCGCTGTGCCAGCCAGTAATCGATGCTGGCGCGATTATTGATTTGCGTCAGTTCATCAGTGGCCGCCTTCACGCGAATGGTGAAGACTTTGCTCATGTACATCTCTTTATAATTCAGCGCGTGATAACAGAGGATCATACAACCGGCGGCAATTGCCTGATAAAAAATCAGTTCTGACCAGGGAACGTAAATCCCATGAATACTCGATACCAGCGCCAGGCGGAAAATCCCGACCAGAATAATGGTGATATAGAGTTCGCGGTGTTTGCGTCTGCGCCAGACGCGGAAAGTGAACAGCGTACAAAGAATAATGGCGATAAACAGATTATTGAGGGTGAACATGCCGCTGAAAAAAAACGCCACAATAAAACTGCACAGCCCGCTGAGCCAGCCACCAAAAAAGGTCACCAAAATCATCGGCAGCATTTCGAAGCTAAATGATAGGTCGTCGACAAGAATCAGACGATTGCCACGCAAATACAGGGCCGTAAATCCCGCCACTATGCCAAAGACAATGCGTTTCCAGTGCGCTCCTTTAAAGGTGAAGGGTTCGCTGCGGCTCAGGACAAAAAAGATGATCGACAGCGTGGCATACGTAACACAAATATCCGCATACAAGCTATTGAGCGTTAATATATCCGGCATAGATAAATGCGTCCCCTCACGCTTTTCTCTCCAAATTACAGGTTTTAACTTAAATATAGATGATCAATGCCTTGATTGTTCCCGACAGTTAAATATAGCGGGACGTGTCACATTGCCGGGAATTAAACTGGCGCACAGGTTACAGGCCTGAGCTTTGCCACTCCTTGATTTACATCTAGATGACGTCAGGAGGATCGGCGTAAGCTAGTGTTTTCGGGAAATGGATGCCCCGTGTTCTTTTCAATCCTTTTTCGTCAGGTGGTTTACGCCGTATGAATACCTCAGGAAGTCGCCGTATCAGGCTTTTCAGTGCTCTGATTGATGCCTGTCTCCATGAAAAATACTCTCTCCCACGTCTGCTCAAAGATGCCATTGCCGGCGTCACTGTCGGGATTATCGCAATCCCACTCGCCATGGCACTGGCGATTGCCAGCGGTGTTCCACCGCAATACGGCCTTTATACGTCAGCGATTGCAGGGATCGTGATCGCCATTTGCGGCGGTTCCCGCTTCAGCGTTTCCGGCCCGACCGCCGCGTTTGTGGTGATCCTCTTTCCGGTTTCACAACAGTTTGGCCTGTCCGGTTTATTACTGGCGACGCTGATGTCCGGTTTCATTCTCCTGCTGATGGGGATGGCGCGCTTTGGCCGGCTTATTGAATACATTCCGCTGCCGGTCACACTCGGTTTTACCTCAGGGATTGCGATCACTATCGGCACCATGCAGTTCAAAGACTTCTTTGGGCTGACGATGGCGACGGTACCGGAGCACTATCTGAGTAAAGTCGCGGCGCTGGTGATGGCCATGCCGACGCTGGATTTCGGCGATGCGGCCATTGGTATCGTGACGCTCGGCGTGTTGATCTTCTGGCCGAAACTGGGGTTGCGTGTTCCAGGGCATCTTCCGGCTTTACTGGCGGGTTGCGCGGTAATGGCAATTTTCATGCAGGCCGGACATCCGGTGGCCACTATCGGCTCGCGCTTTCATTATCTTCTGCCTGATGGCTCACAGGGAAACGGCATTCCGGCGATCCTGCCGCAGTTCACGCTGCCCTGGAATCAGGGCAGCGGACTAAGCTGGTCGCTGGTGCAGGCGCTGTTACCCGCAGCCTTTTCCATGGCGATTCTTGGCGCGATCGAATCGCTGCTGTGCGCCGTCGTGCTCGATGGTATGACCGGTAAAAAACACCACTCGGACAATGAACTGATCGGTCAGGGTATCGGTAATATCGTCAGTCCGTTCTTTGGCGGGATCACCGCGACAGCGGCCATTGCCCGCTCGGCGGCGAACGTTCGCGCGGGGGCGACCTCACCGGTTTCCGCCATCATTCACTCACTGCTGGTGATACTGGCCCTGCTGGTGCTCGCGCCGTGGCTTTCATGGCTGCCGCTGGCGGCGATGGCCGCACTGCTGCTGATGGTGGCATGGAACATGAGCGAAGCGCATAAAGTGGTGGATTTGCTGCGCCGCGCGCCAAGAGACGACATTTTGGTGATGCTGACCTGTATGAGTCTCACCGTGCTGTTCGACATGGTGATCGCCATTACCGCCGGGATCGTGATGGCCTCGCTGCTGTTTATGCGCCGCATCGCTAAACTCACCCGCCTGACGGAAGTACCTGTCGAAACGCCGCACGATATGCTGGTCATGCGTATCAACGGCCCGCTGTTCTTCGCCGCCGCCGAACGTATCTTCAGCGAATTGCAGTCACGCAGCGCAGGCAAGAAAGTGATCGTTTTACTGTGGGATCGCGTGGCGGTGCTGGATGCCGGTGGCGTGAATGCATTACGTAACTTCATCGACAACCTGACGGAAGGCACCGAACTTCGTATTGCTGAAATTCCCTTCCAGCCGCTGAAAACCCTGGCCCGT
This sequence comes from Enterobacteriaceae bacterium Kacie_13, assembly GCA_013457415.1. Taxonomy (NCBI): domain Bacteria; kingdom Pseudomonadati; phylum Pseudomonadota; class Gammaproteobacteria; order Enterobacterales; family Enterobacteriaceae; species Enterobacteriaceae bacterium Kacie_13. The sequence goes on along the minus strand of CP045665.1, from coordinate 2,268,840 downwards.
GCCAGAATGCAGCCGATCGAGGGGAAACTCAGTTTCTACGGGAAGCTGGAGGAAGCGATTTAAGCGCCCCCGTAAACAACAAAGGCGACCACAGTGGTCGCCTTTGTTCATTCTGATACCGCCAGATTATTTGCTGGTATCGAGTGCCGGGAAGCTTTTCACCAAATCGTCGATGGCTTTCATCTGAACCAAGAATGGTTCCAGTTTATCTAATGGCAATGCGGACGGGCCGTCGCATTTCGCGTGAGCCGGATCTTCATGCGCTTCGATAAACAGGCCGGCGATACCCACCGCCATACCTGCACGCGCCAGCTCGGCGACCTGAGCACGGCGGCCACCTGACGCTGCGCCAAACGGGTCGCGGGTTTGCAGGGCGTGAGTCACGTCAAAGATAACCGGGTGGCCGCCTGTCGCGTTAATCATCACGTTCATACCCAGCATGTCGACGACCAGATTGTCATAACCGAAGTTGCTGCCGCGATCGCACAGAATGACCTGATCATTACCGCCTTCTTTGAATTTATCGACGATGTTACCCATCTGACCCGGGCTGACGAACTGCGGTTTTTTCACGTTAATGACTGCGCCGGTTTTCGCCATCGCTTCCACTAAGTCAGTCTGGCGCGCCAGAAAAGCAGGCAGCTGGATGACGTCAACCACTTCAGAGACCGGCTGTGCCTGCCAGGATTCATGAACGTCGGTGATAATTTTCACGCCAAAAGCCTGCTTCAGCTCCTGGAAAATCTTCATGCCTTCGTCAAGACCTGGACCGCGGTAAGAATGAATCGATGAGCGGTTGGCTTTATCGAAAGACGCCTTGAAAACGTAAGGAATGCCCAGTTTTTGCGTCACAGTGACGTAGTGTTCGCATACGCGCATCGCCATTTCGCGCGATTCGAGTACGTTCATCCCACCGAACAACACAAACGGCAGATCGTTGGCGACATTGATGTCCTGAATGCTAACCACTTTATGTTTCATGCTTTGGCCTTTTTAGTGATAAATCTTTCATCTGCGATCGCCTCCAGAGGCGCTTTCAATATTCGTCAGATGATAACGTAAGGTAATGATAAATTAATGCAGCGTCACGTGCTTGTGCTCGATCGCATGGATCTGCACTTTAATGACCTCTGAGATCGGGTCTTCCGGACACTGTTCAACGAAATAATTGAGATCTGAAACCGCCACCTGATTGCAATCGAGCTGCACGTAAATCAGGCCACGGTCGCGGATTTCGTAGGGGTCTTCCGGGTCGAATTGCAACACGGTTTCACTTGCGCGCAGCGCCAGTTCAAACTGTCTTTCTTCCATTAGCGCAGCTTTCAGCGTGTCGAGCATTTTACGCACGATCACCGTGTTTTCCGCTTCTTCCAGATCGTCGTCTTCAATTTCTGCCGTGATGCCGAGATTGCCCTTAAGCCAGACGCTGAGCATATGCTCGTTAAGGGTGTCGCCGTTGATAGGATTAAGCAACCACATCTCTTCATCCAGCCAGTCGGCGCGCAGGATCAGTTGGGTCGGGAAAATCACCGGCATCAGCGGTAAATCTAGTTCATGTGCGATGTGCAGGAAAATCACACCCAGCGAGACCGGTGTGCCCTGCCTGGAGGCCAGCACTTTGTCGATCCAGATAGCATCAGACAGGCGGTAGATACCGCCCGCGCCGCCGAATCCCCAGGTGCGATAAAACAGTTCAATCAGGACTTCGAGCTGCTGATCCTGATCGAGATCTTCAGGCACGGCGCTGCGCGCTTCATCAACCAACAGTTTCAACTGACGGCGGACATCTTCCGCATTGAAATCAAAGCGCACAGATTCAGTCACTTTGATCACTCCGGCACTGAGACGGGCAGTGTTAAATTCAAAATCAGCAAGGGTACTCATAGTTATCCCAATAGCAGCGGCATTTTCGTCAGCGCCAGTTTGAGAACCAGATAGAGGCAACCCAGGGCCAGAATAAAGGCCAGCCAGCGTGTTTTCTGGCTAACGGGGCGCTTGCTCAGGGCTACAAAACCTAACGCGATGTAGATAATAACGCCGAAAAGCTTTTCGGTCAGCCAGGTTCCCTGTGGGCTGAACGGATAAAAGTGTGTGATGAAGATAAGCGAGATACCGCTTAATAACAGCAACGTGTCCACAACGTGTGGCACGACCTTCACCCAGCGTTTCTGCATCATAGCAGAACCCGCCCATTTCCAGAAAAAACGTAAAACAAACAGCGTAATGCTCAACGTAATGGTGAGTAAATGCAGATTTTTTATCCAGACGTAGGTCATTGCCCGCTTCCTCGGATATTTGGATTTATTATAGGGTTAGACGTTTACGCCCTTTGCCCGAGCGTCACACGGTCGTTGTCGCCATAATCTTTTACGGTCGATACCTGCTGATAACCGGCGTCACGCAACAACGTCTGAACTTCATCCGCCTGCTGCCAGCCGTGTTCGAGCAACAGCCAGCCGCCCTGCTGAAGATACGCCGGTGCGCTGCGAATAATATGAGCCAGATCAGCCAGGCCGGCATTATCGGCAACCAGCGCACTCGCCGGTTCAAAACGCACATCACCCTGCGCAAGATGCGGATCGGCGGCGTCAATATACGGCGGATTACTGGCGATAAGCGCGAAGGTTTCACCAGCAACCGGCGTGAACCAACTGCCTTGCAGGAAACGTGCATTGGGGATGGCGAGCTTTCGTGCATTATATTGCGCCAGGCTGACCGCTGCGGGTTGCAGATCAATGCCTGTTAGCTGGCAGTCCGGGCGTTCGCTGGCAATCGCCAGCGCAATCGCCCCGGTGCCGGTGCCTAAATCCAGCACGCGAACCGGTTCTTTTGGCAAGCGCGCCAGGGCCTGTTCCACCAGACATTCAGTATCAGGACGGGGAATCAGTGTGGCGGGAGAAACTGAGAGCGACAACGACCAGAACTCGCGTTCGCCGGTCAGATAAGCGACCGGCTCACCCTGCTCGCGTCGCGCAAGCAGAGTCTCAAGCTGTTGAAGTTGCTCAGCCGTAAGTTCTGTTTCGCCGAACGCCATAATGAAAGTTCTTGCCCGGCCTGTCACAAAGCCGAGCAAGATTTCCGCGTCACGCTTCGGGCTTTCTCCCCCGGCCAGACGCGCGGTAGCGTCACGCAGCCAGTGCTGGAAATCCATTAGTCCTGCTCAGACAGCGCGGCGAGTTGATCGGCCTGATATTCCTGGACGATCGGCTGGATGAGTGCATCCAGTTTGCCTTCCATCACTTCGTCCAGACGGTAAATCGTCAGGTTGATACGGTGATCGGTAACACGGCCCTGCGGGAAGTTATAGGTACGGTTACGGTCCGAACGGTCACCAGTACCCAGCAGGTTACGGCGCGTCGAGGCCTCTTCGGCATGACGTTTGGCCACTTCAGCGGCACGGATACGCGCACCCAGCACGGACAATGCCTTGGCTTTGTTTTTGTGCTGCGAACGTTCGTCCTGACACTCCACTACAATACCGGTAGGAATGTGCGTAATACGGATGGCGGAGTCGGTGGTGTTAACGTGCTGACCGCCGGCGCCCGATGAACGGAATGTATCAATACGCAAATCACCGGCGTTAATTTCCGGCATTTCGGCTTCAGGGATTTCAGGCATCACCGCCACGGTACAGGCGGATGTATGAATACGGCCCTGAGATTCGGTTTCAGGCACGCGCTGAACGCGGTGTCCGCCCGACTCAAATTTGAACTGGCCGTAAGCGCCCTCGCCGATCACTTTGGCGATCACTTCTTTATAGCCACCGTGCTCGCCTTCGCTGGCGCTCACGATTTCCACGCGCCAGCGACGCATTTCGGCATAACGGCTATACATGCGGAATAAGTCACCGGCAAAAATCGCCGCTTCGTCACCACCGGTTCCGGCTCGGATTTCAAGGAAACAGCCGCGCTCATCGTCAGGGTCTTTCGGCAAAAGGAGAAGCTGTAATTTTTCTTCAAGCTCTTCGATGGTGGCTTTGCAGTCTTTGATTTCGTCCTGCGCCATTTCGCGCATCTCGGGATCGTCGAGCATCATTTCGGCGGTCTCTAAATCTTCCTGCGCCTGACGCCAGGCCAGAAAACATTCAGAAACGGCGGTCAACTGTGAGTATTCGCGGGAAAGACCGCGAAATTTATCCTGATCGGCAATAACGCTGGCGTCGCCGAGCATCGCCTGCACTTCTTCGTGGCGCTCTTGTAACGCTTCCAGTTTGGCAACAATAGAAGGCTTCATGCGTGGTGTTTAACCCTGTGAGAAAAGGAGGAACTATTGCTGACCCAGCCCGAGGCTGTCGCGTAAAATTTGCAAACGCTCCACATCACCGTCGCTGGCTGCCTGTTGCAGAGAACGGGTAGGTGCGTGAATAAGGCGGTTTGTCAATTTGTGGGCTAATTCATGGATCACCGCCTGGACGTCAGCGCCCTGCGCAATCGCTGCGATGGCTTTGGCTTCTGCGTCGGCGCGAATAATATCAGCACGCGAGCGATAATCACGAATAATTTCAACGGCTCCCTGCGAACGCAGCCAGGCCATGAAGTTGGAGCTTTCCTGCTCAACAATAGTTTCCGCCTGAATTGCGGCGGCTTTGCGTTGGGCAAGATTGTTTTGAATGATGCTGTGCAGGTCATCAACACTGTAAAGATAGGCGTTGGCCAGTTTGCCGACTTCCGGTTCGATATCGCGCGGAACGGCAATATCCACCATCAGCATCGGCTGGTTACGGCGTGCTTTCAACGCGCGTTCCACCATACCTTTACCGATAATCGGCAGCGGACTGGCGGTCGAACTGATAATGATGTCAGCTTCGGCCAGACGGGAGTCGATATCCTGCAGGCTGATCACTTCCGCATTCACTTCACTCGCCAGCGCCTGCGCACGTTCGCGGGTACGGTTGGCGATCATCATATGGCGGACGTTATGCTGATGCAGATGACGCGCAACCAGCTCGATGGTTTCACCCGCGCCGACCAGCAACACACTGACTTCTGAAAGGGATTCGAAAATCTGACGCGCCAGCGTACAGGCGGCAAACGCGACGGAAACAGCACTGGCACCGATATCAGTTTCAGTACGCACGCGTTTTGCGACGGAGAAGGACTTCTGGAACAGTCGCTCCAGCTCACCGGACACCGCCTGACCATTTTGAGATTCGGCGAAAGCCTTTTTGACCTGCCCGAGAATTTGCGGCTCGCCGAGCACCAGCGAATCCAACCCGCTGGCGACGCGCATCAGATGGCTGACGGCTTCATTCCCGTGATGCCAGTACAAGCTTTTGCGCACTTCATCTTCGCTAAGATGGTGATAGTCACATAACCATTTCACCAGTTGATCCTGCAGATTCCCCTGCTGTTCAACGCTGAGATACAGCTCAGTGCGGTTGCACGTAGACAACACCACGCCGCCCTGCACCAGCGGTTGCTGGAGAAGACTGGAGAGCGCCTGATCGAGTGTCTCGGGTGAAAAGGTTACCCGTTCCCGCAGAGACACCGGGGCCGTTTTGTGGTTGATACCTAATGCAAGCAGGGTCATATGGGAAGCGGTTATCGGCTTATACTTTATAATAGTATGGGTTTACGTCTGCTGCGCATTCTACAAGATGCGCGAGATCAATAAAAGGCGTACAGCATCATCGGTTAAATCCAATTACAAATCAGCATTGTCCCAAAACAGCGGTATCACCGATCATCAGCACAGGGTTGAGAACACCCGATGCTTTGGCTGTGCTAAACTAGCGCACGCCGAATTTGTCCTGGCCCTTTTGGTTTATCGAGACATTTTGTTGACCAAAACAACATTCCGCCATCGCACAAAGGATTTAATCTGTTATGCCAATGCGTAAAACCCATTTTGTTCGCCTTCTCCCTCTTGCAAGCTTAGTGCTTGCCGCGTGTTCTTTTAATACGCCCAAAGGCCCGGCGACCAGCCCGACGTCTGCGCAATGGCGTGAACACGAAGCTCAGGTCAAACAGCTTGACCACTATCAGACCCGCGGCTCTTTTGCTTATCTTTCTGATAAGCAAAAAGTCTATGCCCGCTTTTTCTGGCAACAATATTCCCGTGACAGCTACCGTTTACTCCTGACTAACCCGCTAGGCAGCACCGAAATGGAGCTGAAAGTTCAAAGCGGCGTGGCGCAGCTGACCAATAATGAAGGCAAGCATTACACCAGCGACAATCCAGACGACATGATCCAGAAGCTGACCGGTATGTCGATCCCGCTGGATAATCTGCGTTTGTGGATGCTCGGCCTGCCGGGTGATGGCACCGATTTCACCCTCGACAGCCAGTACCGCCTTTCTCAGGTGAAATTCACGCAGAACGGCAAACCGGGCACCGTGGTTTACCAAAGCTACGACGACGACGCTAAACCTTCCCTGCCTCAGCGTCTGGAAATGACGCAGGGCGAACAACGCATCAAGCTGAAAATGGATAACTGGACGCTAAACTGAGATGACGCAGCAATTATGGCCGTCGCCGGCTAAACTCAATTTATTCCTATACATCACCGACCAGCGTCCAAACGGCTATCACGACCTGCAGACGCTGTTCCAGTTTGTGGATTACGGCGACAGCCTGAGTTTTACCGTGCGTGATGACGGCGCCATCGTGCTAACCACGCCAACGGACGGCGTGGCGGATGACGATAATCTGGTTGTGCGCGCCGCACGTCTTTTGCAGTCACACGCGGGCGTCTCTCAGGGTGCGGAGATTTCTCTGCAAAAACGTATCCCGATGGGCGGCGGTCTGGGAGGCGGTTCCTCCAATGCGGCGACGGTGCTCATCGCGCTCAACGTGTTGTGGAATTGTGGCTACTCTGATGCCGAACTGGCGCAGCTGGGTATCCGGCTTGGTGCCGATGTGCCCGTTTTTGTGATGGGTCATGCAGCCTTTGCCGAAGGCGTCGGCGAGATTTTGCTACCAGTAGAACCGCAGGAAAAATGGTTTCTGATTGCTCACCCCGGCGTGAGTATTCCGACCCCGGTGATTTTCGGCGACCCTGAACTGACCAGAAATACACCAAAACGCACTGTTAATGTGCTTTTGAACACGCCTTACGCAAATGATTGCGAACCGATTGCGAGAAAACGATTTTACGAGGTTGAACAGCTACTTTCTTGGCTGTTAGAATACGCGCCGTCAAGACTGACTGGGACAGGGGCTTGTGTGTTTGCCGAATTCGACACCGAATCTGCTGCCCGTCACGTTTTAGACAAAGCCCCATCGTGGATGCGGGGTTTTGTCGCGAAAGGCATTAACATTTCGCCCTTGCACCGTTTTCGTGAAACCTGGTTGAGGGATGCGGGCAAAGCGTAGAGCGTCACAGCGGTTTTGTGTCTGTTCTTTGCCAGCTACTTGCTACAACTTATTCACACCGAGTTTTGTTTTAAGATTCAAGATTTAAAGTTTTAAAGATTTTTATTTTCTCGTGAGCATAATGCTTTGGTACCGCTCACCGCCCGGTGGTGCCAAAAGCCAATGTCTTCCCTGGACGCAAGCCTGAGGTTCTTCTCGTGCCTGATATGAAGCTTTTTGCTGGTAACGCCACCCCGGAACTAGCACAACGTATTGCCAACCGTTTATACACCAGCCTTGGTGACGCCGCCGTCAGTCGTTTCAGTGACGGTGAAGTAAGTGTGCAAATCAACGAAAATGTACGTGGCGGAGATATTTTCATTATCCAGTCCACCTGCGCGCCTACTAACGATAACCTGATGGAACTGGTCGTGATGGTTGATGCCTTACGCCGCGCATCCGCCGGTCGTATCACCGCCGTTATTCCTTACTTCGGCTACGCACGTCAGGACCGCCGGGTTCGTTCAGCCCGTGTTCCTATCACCGCGAAAGTGGTGGCTGATTTCCTCTCCAGCGTTGGCGTTGACCGCGTTCTGACAGTGGATCTGCACGCAGAACAAATTCAGGGCTTCTTCGATGTGCCTGTAGACAACGTATTCGGCAGCCCAATCCTGCTCGAAGACATGCTGCAACAGAACCTGGAAAACCCAATCGTGGTTTCTCCGGACATCGGTGGCGTTGTCCGCGCCCGTGCCGTTGCCAAACTGCTCAACGATACCGACATGGCCATCATTGATAAACGTCGCCCACGCGCAAACGTTTCTCAGGTGATGCACATTATCGGTGACGTCGCTGGCCGTGACTGCGTGCTGGTTGATGACATGATCGATACCGGTGGCACGCTATGTAAAGCGGCTGAAGCACTCAAAGAACGCGGTGCGAAGCGCGTATTCGCTTATGCAACACACCCGATCTTCTCCGGCAATGCAGTGGAAAACATCCGTAACTCCGTCATCGACGAAGTCATCGTATGCGACACCATCCCGCTCTCCGCTGAAATTCGTGCGCTGAAGAAAGTCCGTACTCTGACGCTGTCAGGTATGCTGGCTGAGGCTATCCGCCGCATCAGTAACGAAGAATCCATTTCTGCGATGTTCGAGCATTAATCATCACGCCCCTGTTTTCAGGGGCGTTTTGTTTTACATGTTCTGATTCTTCAGAAATGTAAAAAACCGTTGTGGCGTGAGCGACAACGGTTTTTTTTATCCAGCCTTCAGGCTAAATCAGGAATGGCGATGAGACTTACTGCAACGTGAGTCGTAATGACGCACCCACCAGTAGCGATCTGCAACACGTTCGCGGCCACCAACTCTCGCACCGGCCAGCCATAAAATCGCACCGATAAAGATGCTGCCTATCGCGCCGTGCGCCAGGAACTGCGGAAGCCCAAGCTCAGGCAGTTGATTTAAAATGGAATAACCAACGCCACCGACCATTGTGAGCAAACCGAGACCCATCAGGGCATTGCCCAGTCTTGTTGCGGTTTTACGTTTCATATGTCACCTCCAGATAGCGTTCATTTAGCATCATTGCTGTCTTGTCTTTTCCTGCCTTAACTATAGACGTCCCATCCGGTTCACTTTGCGGCCACGATCACAATCACAGAACATTAAGTGACAAAACTTTACGTTTTCCAGATATATACGTTCGGAGGGTGAATAGTTATCCAGAGTCATTATTCATTTTTGTCTCTATATACCGCTTTTCCCCCGCCCTTTATTTGGCATGGCACTGACAGGCAGGTAAACTGTGCGCCTAAACCTCACCAGATTAAGAAGCGAAAACCGTGAGCAGCATTAAATTAATTGTCGGGCTGGCCAATCCCGGTGCCGAATATGCCCAAACCCGTCACAATGCGGGTGCCTGGTATGTCGACCTCCTCGCCCGCCAGCATAATCAGCAGTTGAAAGAAGAAAGTAAGTTTTTCGGTTATACCGCGCGACTGTCTCTGGCCGGTGAGGATGTCCGTCTGCTGGTGCCAACCACCTTTATGAACCTCAGCGGTAAAGCGGTACTGGCGATGGCGCAGTTCTATCGCATTGAGCCGGAAGAAATTCTTGTCGCCCACGACGAGCTGGATATCCCTCCCGGGCTGGCGAAAATCAAACTTGGCGGTGGCAACGGCGGCCATAATGGTCTGAAAGATATTCAGAGCAAATTCGGTAACAACCCGAACTTCTACCGTCTGCGGATCGGCATCGGTCATCCGGGCGATAAAAGCAAAGTGGTGGGATTTGTGCTCGGTAAGCCACCGGCCAATGAGCAAAAGCTGATTGACGATGCGATCGACGAAGCGCTGCGCTGCACGGAACTGCTGATGAAAGAAGGCCTGGAAAAAACCATGCGCCGTCTGCATAGTTTTAAAGCTGAGCTGTAACGCATTCAGACAGGGTGCAGAGAATCTTTGCGCCCTTTTCTCCCCACGCCCACCCGCCGTAACTCAAATTTCGTTATCTGTCCTGCAATTCCAAAGCTCTTTGTTGCCAACCGCAACTATTCATGAGCATTATGCGAATCTCATTTACATTCAGTTACGCCTAATGATTAACGTTGCTTTGATTGATGACCACGTGGTGGTTCGCTCTGGTTTTGCCCAGTTACTCGGCCTTGAGCCCGATATCCAGATTGTCGGCCAGTATACTTCGGCGGCGAATGCGTGGTCGTCGTTGCTGAAAATGAACATCGATGTGGCGGTGATGGATATTGCCATGCCCGACGAAAGCGGACTGAGCCTGCTTTCGCGCATACGCCACCAGCGACCTGATTTCCGGGCCATTATTCTAAGCATTTACGACACCACGGCATTTGTGCAAAGCGCGCTGGACGCCGGAGCCGGTGGCTATCTCACCAAGCGTTGCGGGCCGGAAGAACTGGTGCAGGCAGTGCGCACGGTTCACGCCGGTGGCCGTTATCTCTGTTCAGATGCCCTGCTGGCGCTGCGACAGAGCCAGCAAACGCCGAAAGCACTTCAGGCGCTGACGCCGCGCGAACGCGAGATTTTCGACTTGCTGGTCAATGGGTTGAGCGTGAAAGCGATCGCCGAACAGCTCGAACTCAGCCATAAAACCGTGCACGTCCATCGCGCCAATATTCTCGGAAAACTCCAGTGCGAAACCACCATCGAACTGGTGCATTTCGCCATCTTGCATAACCTCCTCGCCTGATGCGCAGAGTTGGCCTGACGCTGTTTCTCGCCATTTTCTACAGCCTGTGCTGGCTGGCGCTGTGGTCGATCAGTTTTTATCTCACGCAAAACGGCCAGCAGGCAATGCTGCTTCTGCCGCAGGGTTTGCGACTGGCTCTGATGACCCTGCTTTCCCGCCGATACTGGCCGGCGATGCTGGCCGGCGAGTGCGGTATCGCCGTCTGGCTGCACAGCGAACAATTGCAGACGCACTGGATTATTCTGCTTTCGCCGTTCCTTAGCCTGATCCCCGCCGCGCTGGTGCAGTTTTTCTGGCGGCGATTCACTCTTTACTGGCAGCGGCTATTGCTATTGCTTGGTGCCGTGGCGGGCAATAGCCTGTTGCAAATGGTGATACCGGGCCTGTGGCTAAGTTCACCGCTGAGCCAGACGCTGCTCGCCTCTTTCACCGGCGGCATTCTGCTGACGCCTTTCATCTATCTGATTTACGAATATCTCAAGCAGCAACATCTGCAAAACCTGCTGGCGCAGGAGATCCCCGATCCGCCGCTGCGCACCTCGTTACTGATCTGGTGCTCATTGTTCTTCGCCCTCGCCGTTTGTCTGCAAATGACGCTGGCACCCGAAGTGGAAAGGCTGCTGATCATTCTGGTATTTCTGCCCAACGTGGTGATGGCCTACGCCTTTGGCTGGCAAGGCGGCGTGCTGGCAGCGGTACTGGGCAGCCTGATGATCACCGTCACGCGCCAGATGAGCGGCGCGTTTCACAACCTGCTGGAACTGGAACTGTTTCTCTCGACGCAGGCGCTGCTCGGCATCGGGCTTGGGATCGCCATCAGCCGTCAGCAACAACTGGCATCGCATCTCAACCGCTACCGGTTGCAGCTGGAGAGGGAACTTCACACCCGCCGCCAGCTGACCGAACGGCTGGTGCATACCGAAGAAGCCGTGCGCAAGGAAATTGCCCGCGAGCTGCATGATGAGATCGGTCAGAACATTACCGCGATTCAAATCCAGGCGATGCTGGTCGACCGCAGCCAGCACGGTGACGCCACCCATGCTGCAGCGAAGCAGATCGGCGAACTGTCTCAGCGTATTCACCACACCACGCGGCAGCTGTTGCGCCAGCTCCGCCCGCCGGTACTGGACGAAATGGCGCTTGATAAAGCCCTGCATCATCTGGCCGGTGAATTTGCCTTCGCCCAGCAAGGCATCGATTTTCAGCTCGACTACCGGCTGCCGGGCGTGCCTACCGACGATACGCTGATTTTCACCCTGTACAGGCTGGTGCAGGAGTTGCTCAACAACATCAACAAGCATGCCGGTGCCACCGAGGTACGCGTCAGCCTGACCGAACAACAAAACATGCTGGTGCTGAACGTCTGCGACAATGGCATTGGCTTCACACAACCGATGAAAGAAGGGTTCGGGCTGCGCGGAATTGAAGAGCGGGTCCGGGCACTGGGCGGCGAATGGCTGCTCAGCCAGCAGGATGGCACGCGCATAATTGTTAAGTTGCCCACAGATTTGCAAAGAACACCGCCCTGACTAGGAATAATTCCTAGTCATCTAAAACCTTGTCTCATCCGCCCGACAAAACACCCGCCTACACTCGCCTCAATACGTTGGAGAACACCATGACCGCAACGCCGTTATCCGCCACCGATGTGGATAAAAACTATCGTTACTGGCGCGTGCATTTATTGCTGTCGATGGTTGCCGGTTACGCCGCGTTCTACCTCACCCGCCGGAGCGTGACCTTCGCCATGCCGGTGATGCAGTTGGAACTGGGTCTGACCAAAGGTGATATCGGCCTTCTCGGCACGTTATTTTATCTGGCCTACGGCGGATCAAAATTTATCTCGGGGATCTACAGCGACCGCACAGGAGCCCGCTGGTTTATGGGCGTCGGATTACTGATGACCGGCGTACTAAATATCCTGTTTGCCTTCTGCCATTCGCTGACTGCGCTGCTGATTGTGTGGACACTGAACGGATTTTTTCAGGGCTGGGGATGGCCGCCGTGCGCCAGATTGCTGACGCACTGGTATTCGCGCAACGAACGCGGGTTCTGGTGGGGCTGCTGGAATACCTCGATCAACATCGGCGGCGCGGCGGTTCCGCTGCTGTCGGGATTATTGGCAGCAACGTGGGGCTGGCAGGCGGCGTTACTGGTACCCGGCGCGGTGGGGATTGTTCTCGGACTGTGGCTGTGCCGCCAGTTATGCGGGACACCACAACAGGAAGGTTTACCGACCGTAGGCGAATGGCGACGTGATCCGCTGGAACTCCGGCAGGAACAGCAAAGTCCACCGATGGGCATGATGCAGATTTTGCGCCAGACGATTTTGCAGAACCGAACGCTGTGGCTGCTCGGCGTCTCGTACGTGCTGGTGTACCTGATCCGCATTGCGCTCAACGACTGGGGCAATATCTGGCTGGCGGAGAACCACGGCGTCAACTTGCTCAGCGCAAACGCGACACTGTCACTTTTCGAACTCGGCGGTTTGCTCGGTGCACTGTTCGCCGGATGGGGTTCTGACCTGCTGTTTCGCGGCCAGCGCGCGCCGATGATTTTACTTTTTTCACTGGGGCTGTTTCTGACTGTCACCGCCCTGTGGCTGGCACCTGTGCATCATTTCGGGCTGCTGGCGCTGAGTTTCTTCAGCATCGGATTTTTTGTTTTCGGCCCGCAAATGCTGATTGGCCTTGCGGCCACGGAATATTCACACAAAGACGCGGCGGGCACGGTGACCGGATTCCTCGGCCTGTTCGCCTACCTCGGCGCTGCGCTGGCCGGGTGGCCGCTGGCAGTAGTGATGCAACATTACGGCTGGTCGGGATTTTTTGCCGTACTGACGATGGCGTCGGCCTTCGTCGGGCTGCTGCTGATGCCGATGATGATGGCAGGGATCAGCAAACGCGAATTACAGTCCGCTCCGCCGGATAACTGACAAGGTTCTCTGTCCTGCAACATAACAAGAAAAAGGTAAACATCATGAAATGCAAACTCACCTACTCCCTCCTCGCCGCTGCCGTCGCCATGACCGCATTTACCGGTGCCGCACAAGCTAAAGGCCGTCTGGTGGTCTATTGCAGCGCCACCAATGCTATGTGTGAAGAAGAAACCAAAGCTTTCGGCGAAAAGTACGACGTCAAAACCTCCTTCATCCGCAACGGTTCCGGCAGCACGCTGGCTAAAGTCGAAGCCGAGAAGAAAAACCCGCAGGCGGACGTCTGGTACGGCGGTACTTTAGATCCACAGTCGCAGGCAGGTGAAATGGATCTGCTGCAGGCGTATAAATCCCCTAATCTCGCGCAAATCATGCCGAACTTCCAGGATCCGGCCAAGCGCAAAGGGAACTACTCCTCCGCCGTATACATCGGCATTCTGGGGGTCGGCGTCAACACCAACCGCCTTAAAGAGAAAAACCTGCCCGAGCCGAAGTGCTGGAAAGACCTGACTAATCCAATCTATAAGGGCGAAATTCAGATTGCCGATCCGCAGAGCTCCGGCACCGCCTACACCGCGCTGGCCACCTTCGCGCAACTGTGGGGCGAAGACCAGGCATTCGATTACCTGAAAAAGCTCAACACCAACATTTCCCAATACACTAAATCCGGCATCGCCCCGGCCCGTAACGCTGCGCGTGGCGAAACCGCAATCGGCATTGGTTTCCTGCACGATTACGCGCAAGAAAAAGAGAGCGGCGCACCGCTGAAACTGATCTCCCCGTGCGAAGGTTCCGGCTATGAAATCGGCGGCATAAGCATCCTGAAAGGCGCCCGCAATCTCGATAACGCCAAACTCTTTGTCGACTGGGCGCTGTCCAAAGAGGCTCAGGAACTGGCGTGGAAAAAAGGCCAGTCCTATCAGATCCTGACCAACACCACCGCAGAAACCTCCCCGAACTCGCTGAAAATGGGCGATCTAAAACTGATCAACTACGACATGGACAAGTACGGCGCGTCCGACATGCGTAAAGAACTCATCACCAAATGGGTCAATGAAGTGAAGATGGGCAAAGAGACTCAATAAAGCTCACCACTTAGCCTCTTCGCCTTAACGCGCAGGGGCATTATTTTCGCCAACACCTTTTACTTTCTCAATAAGGGGACGCTATGTCTCACTCACTAACCCTGCCTGACACCCGACGCCGCGACCCGGTTTTCGGCTGGCTGGGGCTGATTCTGGCGGCTTTTGTGCTGCTGCCGTCATGGAGCCTGGACTACGGTCTGCTCGAATCCACTTCGGATGAAATCCTTGCTGCCTACGGCTGGTCGGGGCTCAATCTCAGCCTGCTGTGGCTGATCTTGCCGATGGTTCTGCTGTTCCGTCCGCGTTATGCGCAGCGTCTGGAAGCCCGTCGCCGTCATCAGTTTGACGCCGCCTGGTCGGTGTTCTGCGCGCTGTTTATGATTGTCAGCGCCACGCTGACAGGTCACGGGCTGGGCTACGGCAGCATTCTGATGTTTATCGCACTCGGCGCGATTTGCTCACTGGCGCTTTCACGACTGGAATGGCTGGGCGGTGACCGCTTCGTGCTCGGCTCACTCATCTGCATCATCGCGCTGATCGCTGTCTTCATCATTTATCCGAGCATTGCGATTTTCATTCCGATGTTCACTAACGACGCCGGTGATTTCGCGCCGCTGGCGTTTATGGCCGTGCTCGGTCAGTCGCATATTTTGCGGGTCATCTGGAACTCGTTCCTGCTTTCGGTCGCCGTCGGCATCGGCTGTACTTTCTTCGGGCTGGTGCTGGCGATTTACACCACGCGTATCGCTAAACGGTCAGCGGTGATTGGCCGTATTTTTTCGATTCTTCCGATCGTCACCCCACCGTTTATCGTTGGCCTTGGCGTGACGTTGATGATGGGCCGCTCCGGTTATCTCACCGAGTTCATGGCGGACTGGTTCGGGCTGACCAACACCAACTGGCTGTACGGCTTCACCGGCATCTGGCTGGCACAGGTTTTGGCGTTCACCCCGATGGCGTTTATGATCCTCGACGGCGCAATCAAAACCATTCACCCTTCTCTGGAAGAAGCGTCGTATACCCTGCGCGCCAGCCGCTGGCAGACCTTCCACCGCGTATTTTTGCCGCTGCTCAAACCGGCGCTGGCCAACGCGTTTCTGATCGTCATCGTTCAGTCGCTGGCAGATTTCAGTAATCCGCTGGTGCTCGGCGGCAATTTCGACGTGCTCGCCACCCAGATCTACTTTTACATTACCGGTGCACAGCTGGACTATCAGGCCGCCAGCACGCTCGGCGTCATCCTGCTGGTGTTTTCCTTGCTGGTGTTCTGCGTGCAATACATGTGGATCGGCAAACGCTCGTACGTCACCATTTCCGGCAAAACGTCACGCGGCGACGTTCAGCCGCTGCCGGTCACGCTGGTCTGGGGAGTAACCGCGCTGCTGGCGGTGTGGGTGGCGTTCAACGCCCTGCTTTATGGCAGCATTTTCTACGGCAGCTTCACCGTCAACTGGGGCGTTGATTACACGCTGACTTTCGCCAACTTCACCAAGTTGTTCGGTCAGGGCTTCTCCGATGGCGCATGGCCTTCACTGCTCGACACCCTGCTCTATGCCGGGATCGCCGCGCCGATAACCGCCTTATTTGGCCTGCTGATTGCCTACATCGTGGTGCGCCAGCAGTTCCGGGGCAAAAAAACCATCGAGTTCAGCACCATGCTGTGCTTCGCAGTACCGGGAACGGTTGCCGGGATCTCCTACATTCTGGCCTTTAACAGCGCGCCGGTTTATCTGACCGGCACGGCGGCGATTGTCATTATTTCCATGGTGATGCGTAACGTACCGGTGGGGATCCGCGCCGGTATCGCCGGGCTGGGGCAGCTGGATAAATCGCTGGATGAAGCGTCACTCAGCCTGCGCGCCGGATCGATGCGCACGGTGATGTACATCCTGCTGCCGCTGCTGCGACCGGCGATTCTCTCCGCGCTGATTTACAGCTTCGTGCGCGCCATCACCACCGTCAGCGCCATCGTGTTTCTGGTCACGCCGGATACCCGCGTCGCCACCGCCTACATCCTCAACCGCGTGGAAGACGGCGAATACGGCGTGGCGATTGCTTACGGTTCGATCCTTATCGTCGTCATGCTGGCGATCATTTTCATCTTTGACTATCTGGTTGGCGAAGCGCGTATTTCCCGCTCAAAAGCCAAAACCGGCCAATAATTCTGGAGTGCTTTGATATGACCATGACAACTGAACATCCGGTTAAACCGGCACCGGCAGAAGCCACCAAAAGTTTTGTTGAACTGAAAAGCGTCGCCAAGCGTTTTGGCACCAATACCGTACTGGAAGGCCTGAATCTGGCGATCCCGAAAGGCAAAATGGTCACCCTGCTCGGCCCGTCCGGCTGCGGTAAAACCACCGTCCTGCGCATGGTCGCCGGACTGGAAAAACCCTCAGAGGGCCGCATTTTCATCGACGGCGAAGATGTCACCGACCGCTCGATTCAGCAGCGTGATATCTGCATGGTGTTTCAGTCCTACGCGCTGTTCCCGCACATGTCGCTTGGGGAAAACATCGGTTACGGCCTGAAAATGCTCGGAAGACCTAAAGCGGAGATCCGCGACCGGGTGCGTGAAGCCTTATCGCTGGTCGATCTGGACGGGTTTGAAGACCGCTACGTCGATCAGATTTCGGGCGGTCAGCAGCAGCGTGTGGCGCTGGCGCGCGCGTTGATCCTCAAACCGAAAGTGCTGCTGTTTGACGAACCGCTGAGTAACCTCGACGCCAACCTGCGCCGCAGCATGCGCGAAAAAATCCGCGAGCTTCAGCAGCAGTTCAACATCACGTCTTTGTACGTGACGCACGATCAGAGCGAAGCCTTTGCGGTGTCCGACACCGTGCTGGTGATGAACAAGGGCAAAATCATGCAGATTGGCGCACCGCAGGAGCTGTACCGCCAGCCCGCATCGCGCTTTATGGCGAGTTTTATGGGCGACGCCAACGTCTTCCCGGCGGATTTGCACCGCGACACGGTGGAGATTTTCGGCTACCGCATCCCGAAACCCGCTGCGTTCGCGCCGGGGATGCAGCAATGTACGGTCGGCGTGCGCCCGGAAGCGATTACCCTCGGACTACAAGGGGATGACAGCCAGCGCTGCACCATCACCCACGTCGCTTATATGGGGCCGCAGTATGAAGTAACAGTAGACTGGCACGGGCAATCACTGCTGCTGCAGGTCAACGCCACGCAGCTGCAACCCACCGCTGGCGATAACTTCTTCCTGCAGATCCACCCGTACGGAATGTTTGTTCTGGTGTGATGTAGGACTGAGATATGAAAAAGGTGCCGTTTTTATGCGGCACCTTTTGTGTTTCAGAGGGTATCTTCAGCGACGTAATACTCAGGGTCATCCAGCTCATGCGAACAGAACGGCCCGGCTTTTTTCAGCAGGCTTACGCAGTCGTTGCTCAGATGCCGCAGCCGGATGGTTTTTCCGGCCTCGAGATAGCGCGCCGTGAGCTTATCAATCGCCTCGACGCCGCTGGAATCCATCACCCGCGTGCCGGCAAAATCCAGCACCACGTTTTGCGGATCGTTCTTCGGCTCAAACAGTTCCGAAAACGACGCCGCCGAGCCGAAGAACAGCGGACCTTCAAGCTTATACACCGTCAGACTGCCCTTGGTTTTGTGTTCGCGAATGCGGATCCGCGCCTGCTGCCAGGCAAAAACCAGCGCTGAGATAATCACGCCGCTGATCACTGCCACCGCCAAATCGGTAAATATCGTAATCACCGTCACAATTACCATCACCAGCGCATCGGCCTTCGGCATACGACGAAAACGACGCAGCGAACTCCACTCGAAAGTGTTGTAGCAGACGACCAGCATGATCCCCGCCAGCGCCGCGACAGGCAGCAGGCCGATATACCCGGAAAGACTGACCACGAACAGGATCAGCAAAATCGCCCCGACGATACCTGAGATACGCCCACGACCACCGGAGGTGAAATTGATGATCGATTGCCCAATCATCGCGCAACCGGCGAAGCAGCCGAACAGCCCGCAAATTGTATTGCCCGCGCCCTGCGCGATGCTTTCCCGGTTGCCATTGCCTTTATGGCCGCCCATTTCATCAAGTACGGTCATGGTCAGCAGCGATTCAATCAGCCCGACCAGCGCGATGACCACCGCATACGGCAGCACCACTTTCAGCATCCCGACCGTGAAAGGCGCGACAGGCAGGCTGAAGTGTGGCAAGGCGCCGGAGATATCCGCCAGGGAGCCGACCCGCAGCGTATGCAGATTAAAACCAATCGCCACTGCCGAGACCACGATCAGCGCCGCCAGAGATGACGGAATGATTTTAGTCAGTTTAGGGAACAGCACGACGACGAAAATAGCCAGCAGCACCAGCCCGTACATCAGCGGCCCCTGCCCGGCTATCATATGCAGCTGCGCCAGCATAATCACAATCGCCAGCCCGTTCACAAAACCGTGAACCGCCGGCAGCGGCACCAGCCGGATAAATTTCCCGAGCCTGAATACGCCGATCAAAATCTGGATCACCCCGGCAAATATCGTCGCCCACAGCACATATCCCATGCCGTGCTGCGCCGCCAGACTCATCAGCACCACCACGATAGACCCTGCCGCGCCGGAGACCATCCCCGGTTTTCCGCCGAACAGCGCCGTCACCAGCCCGATAATAAACGCCGTGTGCAGCCCGACAATCGGCGACAGCCCGGCCACCAGTGAGAACCCCACCGCTTCGGGGATCATCGACACCGCCACCACAAATCCCGCCAGCGTTTCATTCTTTACTTCCGACAACTTAAGACCACGCAGGCTAAACATAAAACATCCGGTTCTTTTCCAGTCAGTTAAAAAATTGTGACAAGTATCTAAAAATGGCGAAAGCGAGGCAAGGTTTTATCCACCTTGTCAGGGATAACCTCGCGACAAGCGGATCGAGAAAAACATGGATTTTGTGTATAATGCCAAACATTATGGTCATTACATCAGGCAATTAACTTTAATTACCTGATAACTAAGATATTAAGGTGATAAAAACATGGGATTCAAATGCGGTATCGTTGGCCTGCCGAACGTCGGTAAATCCACTCTGTTCAATGCGCTGACCAAAGCGGGTATCGAAGCAGCAAACTTCCCGTTCTGCACCATCGAACCTAACACCGGCGTCGTACCAATGCCCGATCCGCGTCTCGACCAGCTGGCTGAGATTGTGAAACCGCAGCGTATCCTGCCGACCACCATGGAATTCGTGGATATCGCCGGTCTGGTAAAAGGCGCATCGAAAGGTGAAGGCCTGGGCAACCAGTTCCTGACCAATATCCGTGAAACCGAAGCGATCGGTCACGTGGTGCGCTGCTTTGAGAACGACAACATTATCCACGTAAACAATAAAGTGGATCCGGCTGATGACATCGACGTTATCAATACTGAACTGGCGTTGTCCGACCTCGACACCTGCGAGCGCGCTATTCACCGTGTGCAGAAGAAAGCCAAAGGCGGCGACAAAGATGCAAAAGCCGAACTGGCTGCGCTGGAAAAATGTCTGCCACAGCTTTCCGAAGCGGGCATGCTGCGTGCGCTGGACCTGACTGAGGAAGACAAAGCGGCCATCCGTTACCTGAGCTTCCTGACGCTGAAACCAACCATGTATATCGCTAACGTCAACGAAGACGGTTTCGAGAACAACCCGTACCTCGACATCGTGCGTAAAATTGCCGAAGCCGAAGGCTCCGTCGTCGTGGCCGTCTGTGCCGCTGTAGAATCTGACATCGCAGAGCTTGACGACGCCGACCGCGAAGAGTTCATGCAAGAACTTGGCTTAGAAGAGCCGGGCCTGAACCGCGTGATCCGCGCCGGTTACGAGCTGCTGAATCTGCAAACTTACTTCACCGCTGGCGTGAAAGAAGTCCGCGCCTGGACTATCCCTGTCGGCGCAACTGCGCCACAAGCAGCAGGTAAAATCCACACCGATTTCGAAAAAGGCTTCATCCGCGCACAAACCATCGCGTTCGAAGACTTCATCACCTACAAAGGTGAACAAGGCGCGAAAGAAGCCGGCAAAATGCGTTCAGAAGGCAAAGAGTACGTTGTGAAAGATGGCGACGTGATGAACTTCCTGTTTAACGTCTAAATAGCTTCTGTTGTCTCATGAGGTTTCAGCAAGCCTCATGAAGACTGACAAACACTATAAAATCCACGCAGTTGCGTGGATTTTTCATTTCATAATGTCTTAACTCGTCTCATAAAAGCGCAGTCATAAATGAGTACATAGATGAGTGCAATATTCTTCCATCTTCATTTCAAGTGAGTACAACAACGATATAATAAATAAACAAGGCCCCGTTATGCTCACCGATACGCAATGCCGCACTGCCAAGCCGAAAGAAAAACTCTATCGGCTCAATGATTTCAATGGTCTCTACCTCGAAGTGAAACCTAATGGCAAAAAAGCATGGCGCTATCGGTTTAAACTCAACGGTAAATCCAGCATGTTTGCGCTAGGTGAGTACCCGACGGTCAAACTTGCCGAAGCTCGCGAAAAATGCGAGCAAGCGCGAAAGCAGGTCGCGGATGGAGTTAGCCCAACACAAGCTCGTCAGTTAGATAAGATTCGCAAGGTCAATGATGCATCCAACACCTTTGAGCTAATCGCCAAAGAGTGGTTGCAGATGAAAGACTGGGCCGAAATCACCAAAACGCGGCGACTGGATATGCTTGAACGAGTGGTTTTCCCCGCAATCGGTAAGCTCCCGGTCAGAGAGATCACCCCACACCACATTCTTAAAATTCTTCAGGAAACTGCTAAACGAGGAGCACCGACAGTTGCCGCTGAAGCCCGTCGAACCATTTCATCAGTTTTCGAGTTGGCAGTAGCGACACTTAGAGCTGATAGTGATCCTGTCTGGCCCGTGCGCAAAGCTCTTCCGGCCAATAAGACACAGCACAAACAAGCACTGAATCCTCAGCAAATCGGAAAGTTATTAAGCTGTTTTGACAATAGTCGTGGCTCGTATCAGGTTAACTATTGCATGTGGCTTATGTGGTGGACATTGTCGCGTCCTGCAGAAGCCACCGAAGCAGAATGGACAGAATTCGATCTTGATAACGCCCTATGGACTATTCCGGCAGCGCGAATGAAAGCTCGCAGAGAACATGCGATTCCCCTACCCACTCAAGCTGTAAAAATGCTAAGAACACTCCATGGATTAACCGGACATCGGCAGCATCTATTTCCGGGGCGGGATAACCCACGCGGCCCTATGACATCACACTCTCTGCGCCAGCTTCTCAAAAGCCTTGGCTGGAGCGGTACCTATAGTCCACATGCGACCAGAACCACAGGTAGCACGCGTTTAAACGAGATGGGATATCGGCCTGATGCTATAGAGGCTCAACTTGCGCACGCTGATACCAACAATGTTCGCCGCACGTACAACCATGCGACTTATCTCGATGAGCGGAAAGTGATGATGCAGGAATGGGCGGATAAGATTGATGGGTGGGTACGCACTCACATTAGTGTTGATGCTTCGTAAACAATGATGCATTGGTGTGTTTATGCTGATAAATAAAGATTATTTAGATAAAATTAATAAAACCTACGCTTTAACCTACACTTACATAACCAGTTGATTTATTTGTTGTTAATACCCTGCTGTACTTTAGCTGATTAGTACGTGAAGTTTACAAAAAAACGTATAGTGACACCAATGGTGTATGTACAGATAAAATTCTAAACTACTTTATCCACTCGGCAAGAACAGCCTCAAGCTTCGCCAACGCCTGAATATGCTTATCTTTTGGTATGCGCCCGATATTTTGCAACTTCCACTTAACCGCTGGTAAATGCTGAATCTGATCTTCAGGAGCCAGACTCCATTCCGGTTGACCACTTTTGAAAGATATCAAAAAATCATAATCCCGCTGCGTGAATTGTGCTTTGAGAGCAGTAACCATTAAGTTGGGTATCGCATTGAGTTCTTCAAGAGAGACCGCATCGAATGTCATTCCATTAAATTCATTTGCGTATGGCAGAGAAATATCTTTCCAATGAGGATCTAAAATTTCTGATAACGGGCGCTTATGTCCCAATAGATAGGTGATGAAACCATTAAATATCTGGCGATCAATACCCTGCGTTTCAAGCAGCATTTTGACGTCATAAAAATCACGGGGATGTTGCCTATCCAGCGCAGCACAAAGCTTTCCACCATAGAGATCGGCAAGCGATACAACCTGAATAGCAGCGAAACCGAACTCATCTTCTACAGCTTCAACAACATCACGTTCTTCTGGGGGATACAGCGTACCTCGCGCAACAGGCGAAACTTCTATCTTTATCTGTGCCTCCTGAGAAGAAACAATAATGCGCATTTCATCAGGATTATTCGTTTGTAGTACCGCCGAAATGCCAGCCTGTTGTTGCAGTATTTCAGCAATACGCGTCAAAGCAGCCCGAACATTTGGCAATGCCTCATCTCTGCTTTCCAGCAGAATATAAGCCAAATCGATATCAACCGATAGACGTGGAAAATCACGGACAAATAAGTTTATTGCCGTCCCACCTTTTAGCCCAAAGCATCGCTCTGATGCCACAACAGGTAATGCACTAAGCAGCAACGCAACTTGCCGATAATAAGGTGATTGCTTATCCATGTGAGATCCCTTTGCTAACAAAACTCTCTGGAACAGTGATCTGATATTTTTGATCCAGCTTGCCACCAGATACGATCTGTCGTTTCCCGGCCCCCAAATCAATGCTGGTTTTATCTATTCGCTTAACCCATGCATGAGCATAGTGATCGGCCAGAAACAGGTAAAGGCGGTTAGTTTTCACTGCTCGACTGGATTGCAACAACACTTCGACTTTACGTGGACTCAGATTTACCAACCCCTGAAACAGCTCCGCAGCGTGCTCAAATGAAAGCGAACCAGGCACTGCATTAGCAATCTCGTAAGCAGCTAATTCCGGTACACTCGCTCTCAACCGCTCTCCCTTAATTTCTACCTCTGTCAGATACTTTTCGTCATGCATATTGAGCTTCTGATTAGAAAGTAAAAGCCAATCCACATTGGGAAATTCTTTGAACCACTTTGGAAATGAAACTTTATCTTCTACGCAAAGCCAAATTGCCTGACGCGTTAAGTGAAGATAATGAGAGCGTCCCTGCCAGGTCAGGCTAGTAAGCCCCGCCAGATGCACAGAAATCCCCAACTGATTTTGCAAGCATAAGACGGCATCGCTCCACTGAGGTTCACGCCCACTCCGCACGTATACACCGGCACGTAATTTTTGTAACCAGTCACTATGCATATACTTATTGGCTAAAGAAGGGCTAATACCATTTTTTGTCAGCCAGGACTGTAGTACCAAGGAACCCGGCGCAGTGTTCTGCAAAAGCCAGTTTAGTTTTGATGACATAGATTCACCCTTGGTTTAACAAAACAATAAATAGTAAACTATTGAGTGTGTAAGATGTCAATAGTGAGAGACATCCGTCCAATTACACTAAGGGATATGACTGAGCAGGTACTGGCCAAGGGATCCAAAAAGTGGCTAAACTGCCAGACGAAGATATGCAAACTTCTCACGCAGAGTTTTAAGCGAGGCTTTGATTGTATCCGGTGACTGGCCTGTTGCAATTGCTGTTGAAGTCACAACGGAATGAACAATCATTTCACGAGAGGGTCTGGTATAAAAGCACTCCCGCTTTTCTCACATAACGCATTCTAAGCTCCCACCGATATAGACATTTGACATAGCCACAATTTAAGCCAGGACTGTTGCTAACAGTTTTATGTTCGGCTGGCGATATTCAAGGCTTATTGATCATCAAACTCAACGAATCACTTTCTACTCTGTTGATAGCGACTAAGGTCAATCACATTACCCTGGGCACTATCAGGGTCAATAATACCAGCTTCATTACGCAGTGGATCAGTTGCTGACATCCCGGCTAAGCGCATATCCCATTGATCTTGTTCTACGTGCTTTATCCGTGCCATTGCATCATTAATACACTGCGGGGTAAAGCGCAGATACTCCGTCAGCCAGAATTGAATCATCTTTTCATTTGCCCGTAAACCGTATTTCTCACCCTTCCGAGTACGCCAGGTTTGATTAAGTCTGATATCAAAATCTACTGCGGTTTCCTCATCGGGTGGGAAGCAACCTGTATTATGGTAAACGTCACCGTATTCCACCGCAGCCTGGCTGATATGGGCCATAACACTGGCGTCGGTACGCTGATAAAAACGAATATTTTTATGCTGGGAAAAGTAGCGTCCGATCCCTTGTTCCATTTCTGCCGTATCAAACAGTGAATAGTCTTGCCCCTGCCATTCCAGGCTATTCATCAGACGATCTTGCAGACGGCTAAAGAAATCCTGCATATCACCGTTCCTGACCTGATGGATCACATGGCAATAGCGGGTGTTATATTCCATCGCAATCAGGCAGGTTGAGCGCCCAAACTTGACAGCATGTACTACCCACTGAAAGCAGAGCCCTTGCCCTTGTTGCTCTTGTGTTTCAGCCAGACTTTGTGATGTCGCCGGTTCAAAAAATCCCTCATCAATGCCTTTTTTGAATCCCTTGTACAAATGCTCTGCCGCCAGACGCGAACAGTTGATTGTTATCATCTATCAAAGTCCTTCCATGTCATCAACTAAGGAAAGTAATCGCATCAGCTATTACCTTTACCACGTTTAACGGGTTTATTTTTTAAACGTTCTTGTTTAATTCTTACTAACAACGCTTCAGCGCTGTTCCCTCCGTTGATCAAATCTGGGTTTTCAGCACGCCACTGTGCCGTTAGTTCACCACGAAACGCTTTAGCCAAAATCGACTGGGTCAGGTTGTTGACTCGCAGTAAAGCGCTTTGCACCTGTTTTTCGATGGTATCAGCATAGGTGAAGAGTTGTTCGACACGGCGGACAATTTCAAGGATTTCTATTTCTGAAGGTAGCCCAATGGGAAGTACGTTCAACGCTCCTTGAGTTAATTTCGCTCGACCTGTTGTACCAGTTAACCACGGAATAACATCGTAATACATTAAGGTGTAACACAAAAAATCATTTGCTTCCTTCGTTTGAGCACTCAATACATGAGCATGATTATTAACCCAACATTTGCCACTATGGACTGACCCCACCCCGGTAGACGATCCTGCCCTATAGTTGGACTGACCCCACCCCGGTAGACGATCCTGCCCTATAGTTGGAGCATAGGAGGAACGTATGGGAACACCACGATTTACACCTGAATTTAAGGAAGAAGCCGTCCGTCAGATAACGGAGCGCGGCTATTCCGTAGCTGAAGTTTCTGATCGGCTGGGCGTTTCTGCACACAGTCTCTACAAGTGGTTACGGGCGATTAAACCCGATAACAGCGAGCAGCATGCCCGTGATTTACTGGAAGCAAAAAGTGAGATCCTGAAGCTTAGAGCGCAGCTAAAGCGCACTGAAGAAGAACGGGATATTCTGAAAAAGGCCGCGCGGTACTTTGCAAGGGAGCCCGACTGAAGTACCGCTTTATCAATGAACACCGCTCTGTATGGGGTGTCATGACGATGTGTCGGGTACTGTGTGTCGCCCGGGCCGGGTTCTATGCGTGGCTGCATAACCCGGTCTCTGCGCGGGATAAAGATAATCAGCGCCTGCTGGCTCTCATCCGTGACTCTTATTCACTGAGCGGGGGCGTGTACGGCTATCGCCGGGTTCATGGCGATCTGAATGAAATCGGGGAGCCATGCGGTAAAAACCGGGTTAGCCGTATTATGCAGTTGAACCGGATCAAAGCCGTGCGCGGCTATAAAGCGCCACGTCGTATCGCTGGCAGACCTTCAGTCGTTGCCCCGAATCGCGTGCAGCGGCAGTTTACCGTCGTGCGGGCCAATCAGGTTTGGGTCACCGATATTACCTATATTCGTACCTGGCAGGGCTGGCTTTATCTGGCGGTGGTTATAGATTTGTTCGCACGTAACGTAGTGGACTGGTCGATGAAACCGACACTCTCACGTGAGCTGGCGCTGGATGCGCTGATGATGGCCGTCTGGCGGCGAAAACCGGAAGGCGAAGTCATTGTGCATTCGGATCAGGGCAGTCAGTACGGCAGTGACGACTGGCAGCGCTTCTGCCGGGCCAATAACCTGGCCCCGAGTATGAGCCGGCGTGGCAACTGCTGGGATAATGCGGTGGCCGAATCGTTCTTCAGTTCGCTGAAAAAAGAGCGTATCAGAAAACGTATCTATAAAACCCGGGATCTGGCCCGGGCGGATATCTTCGATTACATTGAAGTCTTCTATAACCGGTCCCGGCGCCACAGTCATCTCGGTGGCGTCAGTCCGGAGGCCTTTGAACAGGCCTCGTCGTGAGGACAGGATTTGTCTACTGATGTGGGGTCAGTCCATCCCACTCCTCCTGGCCCTTTAGCTCAGTGCAGATGTCGCCTACAAATAACTCGAAAATATCATCTGAAAATGTGATATCGGATATTGCCCACCATACAGTGTCAACAGCGGCGCTTTTGACATCGCTATTTCCTTTTGCAGGCCGGTAATTAATGCTTTACGTTCTTCCTCAGTTTCAGGGCGGTTTGGGCGTCTTTCCTTTGACATCTGCTTGTCATCCTGTTGTGGTATCAACACTTTTTCACGACATCATATAAGGAATGATAAGATCCCACAATTTTTGTCAGGCCATAAATTGTGACCCGGCACATAATGCGATACAAAAAAAGGCCACATTCACCTATGTGCTGACATAACATCACGGCACGTATTGAGTGTCTGTGTTTTCCCAGGTAACCCTACGGGCTGGTTGCGTTTGAATGTGTGGCGGTACATATCAGGTAAATGGCCCCGGCGACACAGTCATCTCGGCGATATTAGTCCAAAAAGGATAAACAGGGTTGTGGAAGCTAGCCTTAGATGAAAGCATAAGTCAAAGTGAGTACGTTAATGAGTATAAAAACAAAACAGAAATACAAATACATTATTTATCAAAGCATTAAACAATAACTCACAACTCAACGTCTAAGTTTCGATTCAGCTCGCACAGAGCTGAATGCTCTCTAAAAATCCACGCCACGGCGTGGATTTTTGTTTTAACAGCCCTTGTGAAAGTCGCACTCTGCCCCCTCTTTCATTTCTCGTTCTGCCCGGTTACGGGATATATTGGTTCACTATCGTAAAATTTTCTCTTTGTAACAGGTAACATCGTCATGGCACTGATCCCAAAAAACTACCAGCGTCTGGAAAGCGGCTATCGTGAGAAAGCGCTAAAAATCTATCCATGGGTATGCGGACGCTGCACGCGGGAGTTTGTGTATTCAAACCTGCGCGAACTCACGGTTCACCATATCGACCACGACCATACCAATAACCCGGAAGATGGCAGTAACTGGGAGCTATTGTGTCTGTATTGCCATGACCATGAACACTCCAAATACACAGAGGCTGACCAGTACGGCACCCGCGTTGTGGCAGGAGAGGACGCGCAAGATGATGTTGAAGCAGCCACCTATAACCCCTTTGCGGATTTAAAGTCGTTGCTGAATAAGAAGAAGTAAGTGCAGAAATTGAAATGCAACGTCGGTGATGTTGCATTTCAGAATACTATGCGTTTTTGCCCCTTTACGTCGCAGCCTCAGGGCTCAAATTCACAAAACCTCCCCCCAAAGATCATGCGATCATTCCCCGCTGTTGAGAAAAATGATCCCAAAAAGACAAGCGCACCGCTTCACACTTAATCCTTCAGGAAAACAAGATGACGACCTTAAACGAAAGACTGGCATGGCGCTACGCGACCAAAAAATTCGATGCAACGAAAACCCTGTCTGCTGAAAAACTCGAACGTATCGTAGAGGCTGTGCGTCTGGCACCCACGTCGAGCGGGCTCCAGCCATTCGAACTCTTTGTGGTAACCAATCCTGATGTCCGCGCAAAAATCAGAACGGTGTCCTGGGATCAGGCGCAGGTAACCGACTGTTCTCACCTGCTGGTCTTTGCCGCATGGGACGACATCACCGCAGACCGCGTTAATATGATGTTTGATCTGACTAACGACGTGCGGGGTTTTAAAAACGAAGGATGGGAAAACTATCGTCAGATGCTGTTGGGCATCGTCGCCGATCGCGGAACCGAAGCAAATTATCAGGCCGCTGCCCGTCAGGCGTATATCGGCCTTGGCGCTGCGCTGATCGCAGCAGCGTTTGAAGAAGTGGATGCAACGCCGATGGAAGGTTTTGATCCGGCGGCGGTTGATGAAATTCTCGATCTGAAATCAAAGAACTTACGCAGCGTCGTGATGCTCCCGCTGGGTTATCGTGCCACCGAAGGTGACTGGCTGGTAAATCTGAAGAAAGTGCGCCGCAGCCGCGAAAACTTTGTGACTGAAATTAAATAAACCGGGTTTCTTGTCGGTAATCAAAAATAATGATGACACCTTATCCAAAAGATAAGGTGTCAAGCTAACTATATTATTGCTGTGTTTTTATGCAGTGCGGAAATCAATGGATTGCCCTGCGGCAAAGGCCTGTTGTACTGCTTCAGCACCTCTTGTCCCATTATAATTAAAATCAAACTCTAAACCCGTTGCAGCACGTCGGGTAATCGTGAGTGTAATACCGCTTGCGATCATATATGCAAATCCAACGGCTATGGCTGTTGCAATTGTGATAGTGCCCGTTATGAGAATATTTTCCTCTCCATCGCCCTCAGTCAGCGACAGTTGTTTTTTAATTTTAATACCCGTAGAGGTTGCATATTTATCAGTTCTTAAAACTGAGGGCGTGCCTGAAGGAAGCTGGCCGCTGTACATTGCCACAAGCATTGATTGCGCCGTGGCAAGTTCCATATTTGTTTT
The DNA here is from genome assembly GCA_013457415.1 of Enterobacteriaceae bacterium Kacie_13. Taxonomy (NCBI): domain Bacteria; kingdom Pseudomonadati; phylum Pseudomonadota; class Gammaproteobacteria; order Enterobacterales; family Enterobacteriaceae; species Enterobacteriaceae bacterium Kacie_13. The sequence continues at coordinate 2,239,462 of CP045665.1, read as the reverse complement.
TACGAGATTACTCAACAAAGTTGAGTCACCGTTTGATGTTGCATTTGTATTACCGGGCTCAACTAACCATTGACCATTGGTTTTAAGAGTAACCGTACATTCATTATTACCGTCAAAACTGTCACCGGTAATATTTGCTGCTTTTGATGAAATCGCTGTTATATCTGCCAGCTTGTTTGATTCGAAATTACCGGTAGCAACATAGAACTGGACTTTAGGTTGAATACGATATGTTTGTTCCGGATCGGGAGACCATGTCACGCCCATAAATCCACTTTCTGACATCACACCAAAAGTCAGGCTGCTAAACCATTTTTGCAAAGGCTCCTGACTTTTATCAAAATCATTAGTCCAGACATCTACTTCCTTATTACCCGGCGCAGGTTCATCGGATGCTACATACAGTGATGGGCCTTTATTGGCGGGATAATAGTCGGCATGCCATGCTGTCGCTAAATCAGTGTTTTTCTTAATGCTGGACTGGATTAACGTATTCAGAGCCACCGCTTTATTGGAAGCTCCGGCCTGAACAACATACTGTAAAGGGATTGAAAACGAGTCATCCTGACCATGTTGATGCTGAGAAACTGTAAGATTAGCACTGGAGTTCGCATAAACATCAGCAGATATCTGTGATTCGGGAAAGTTTAAAAAGCACCAGAAAGTTTTATCTGCTGACTGGAGGTTTTTTAAGTGAATAGTATAGGTAGTAGGCATAATTAATACTCCTGAAATTAGAAGGATAAATGTCATAACATCAGATAAATTAATGTTTAACTGTCTAACTCATTACATGAAGCATTATTTCGACTGCGAAGATAAACCTACTCTACTTTAACATTACTAATCAAATTATTTTTTTTCGGCGACATAAATCATTCTTAGCAAAGAAATTCATTTAATATCATGAGTTTAATTTAAACACTCAATTTTCAATATGTAAGAATAAATTTACTATGATAATGATTTAGATCGTTTTTTTTCATAAAAATAAAAATTAAAAATAAATTAAATCATTAGGAAAAATCCCATAAATGACTGTTCATTTACTTTCCGTTTATCTTTTGAAGTGAGATTTTGGTGATCCCGGCAGGCAGGCAGGCCTGAACTGAAATCTATCCTGCCAGCTTCCGGCCTTCTTCCTCCACCGTGTGTCCCTCGCCTGCTTTCACGATATATAGTTCTCCCGCCCTGACGGTGAGAAGGTCAATCGGCAAACCTAATTTTAAATTCCGCGTTAAACCACCCCGCCCCTTTGCGCCTTTGCCAAAACCTCCTCCAGCTCACTCTTCGTCAGCCGCACGCAATAACTCGGCATTGCTCGCTGGAAGCGCCAGCCTTCAGAAAGTACCCCGACGTCCACGGCGTCAAAACCAAACGCATCGTAAAGACTGATGATAATGTTTTTGGTTGCCTCATCGTCTCCGGCCAGCGGCAAGGCGCGGCGTGCGGGGTATCCGGCGGGCAGGCCATCGCTTTCTAGATCGGTCATCTGAATGGCGTTAAACGCTTTAGTGATTGTCGATTGCGGCAGAAAACTCGCCAGATACTCACTGGTAGTGGTTGTCTGCTGATCGAGTTCCGCCACCTGCCCGTCACGTTCGGGGTAATAGTTCACGGCGTCAATGACCGCTTTTCCGGCCAGTTCGACCACCGGCAACTGCCCGATGGCGGTCAGCGGAACGGCGATGACTACAATGTCACCGAAGCTAGCGGCCTCCGTGGCGGTGCCTGTCTCACAGCCAATCATCGGCTTGAGGCTGAACAGTGTCTGCGGCCCGCGGGAATTACTCAGCATGACCTGATGCCCGGCCCTGATCGCCAGTTTCGCGACTGCGCGCCCTACAAATCCCGCACCAATAATGCCTATTTTCATGATTCTCACCTTTCAATTGTCTGTCAGAAGGTTAAGAATAATTCGACACCCAGTGTTGATAAATACTCATCATCAATACAGACAAACAACAAACAGGAGCGAATCGTGGATCGTCTCACCAGCATGAACGTCTTCGTCAGAGCCGCCGAACTGGGGTCCTTTGCCGCAGCGGCGGAGGCATTACGCATATCCCCGCAGATGGTAGCGAAGCATATCGCCCGGCTGGAATCGCGACTGGGCACGTCTCTGCTGAACCGTACCACCCGCCGCCAGCATCTGACGGACATCGGCAGCAGCTATTATGAACGTTGCAAAATAGTGCTCGCGGAGGCCGAGGCGGCCGAGGCCATCGCGCTGGAAATGAAAGCCACGCCGTCCGGCATCATCCGCGTCAATGCGCCCGTGACCTTTGGCGCCTCCATGCTGGCGCCGTTCATAACCCAGTATCTGGATAACTATCCCGGCACGCAGGTGGAGCTGACGCTAAGCGATCGGATGGTCGATCCTGTCGAGGAAGGCTATGAAGTAATATTGCGCATCGGTGAATTGCACGACAGTCCGCTGATTGCGTATCCCCTGCGGCCTTATCGTCTGATTGCCTGCGCCTCGCCCGAGTATCTTGCTCAGAACGGCACCCCGGTTACGCCCGCCTGTCTGACGCTGCACGCCTGTCTGGTTTATGGGATCTGGTCGCCGCAGTCGCCCTGCCGCTGGCTGTTCTCAAAAGAGGGGAAAACGCAGGAAGTCCGCCCCGAAGGGCGTTTTCGGGCAAATGACTGGCGGGCACTTTTACACGCGGCGGTCAAAGGTTATGGCGTAACGCTAGGGCCGGAAGACGTATTGCGCGACGAAATCCGCGCCGGGCGTTTGGTGCAAATACTGCCCGATTACGAATGTCCCTCGAAGCCAATGCACGTCCTCACGGCGGCAGGTTTACGGCAGACAGTAAAAATACGGAGCTTTATCAAAGCGGTGACAGACACTTTTGGCTAATCTTTGAAAACGCAGATCGCGTCCGGCCGACGTGGTTTTACGCGCTTATCCTGCTCACACATGCCAATAATAAAGAGGCTGGAAATGACACGTTTTCTGAATAATCGTCCACATTTTTCTCTCCGTCACGGAATTCTGCTCGCGCTGAGCGCCGCCTTTTCCCTGAGCGCGCACGCCGGCAACACGCCGCCCGATGGTTATCAGCTGGAAAAAGTGGTGATCCTCAGTCGCCACGGCGTGCGAGCGCCCACCAAAATGACGCAAACCATGCGCGACGTGACGCCAAACGTCTGGCCGGAATGGCCGGTCAAACTCGGTTATATCACGCCACGGGGCGAGCATCTGGTCAGCCTGATGGGCGGGTTTTATCGACAGACGGTTCAGCAGGAAGGTCTTCTCGCATCGGGAGATTGCCCTGCGCCCGGCGTGGTATATGTCTGGGCCGACGTCGATCAGCGCACGCTCAAAACCGGCGAAGCCTTTCTTAACGGGTTTGCTCCGCAATGCGGTTTGACTATTCATCATCAGCAAAACGTTAAAAAAGAAGATCCGCTGTTTCACCCGGTGAAAGCAGGCGTCTGCCAGATGGATAAAAAGCAGGTACAGCAAGCGGTTGAGAAACAGGCCGGAACCGCAATGGATAACCTGAATCCACGCTATCTCCCTTCCCTGCAACGCATGAGTGCCGTTCTGAACTTCCCGAAATCGGCCTGGTGTGAGCAACACAGCGCTGATAAAACCTGCGATTTTGCGCAGTCGATGCCGTCGAAATTGTCCATTAAAGATAATGGTAACAAAGTCGCGCTGGAAGGTGCTGTCGGGCTGTCTTCGACGCTGGCAGAAATCTTCCTGCTCGAACACGCTGAAGGAATGCCGCAACCCGCCTGGGGTAATATTCATTCAGAGGAGGAATGGGTATCGTTGCTCAAACTGCACAATGCGCAGTTTGATTTGCTGTCGCGCACGCCCTACATCGCCAGCCACAACGGGACACCGCTGCTGCAAACCATCGCCAGCGCGCTCGATCCGAAGGCCGCGAAAGGCACGCTGCCGGGCATTTCCCCTGACAATAAACTCCTGTTTATTGCCGGGCATGACACTAATATCGCCAACATCTCCGGCATGTTGGGCATGTCCTGGACACTGCCCGGCCAGCCCGACAATACCCCTCCTGGTGGTGGACTGGTGTTTGAACGCTGGTCGGATAAAACCGGGAAAAAGTTTGTCAGCGTGAAGATGATGTATCAGACGCTGGCGCAGCTGCGGGAACAGACGCCGCTGTCACTGAAGACACCGGCGGGAATAGTACAGATGAAAATACCGGGATGCAGTGACCAGACCGCCAAAGGCTATTGTCCGCTGGCGACGTTCACCCGGCTGGTGGATGAAAGTGTGGTGAATGCCTGTGAATTAAAGGACTAAAAGCGTCGGGATCAAGGCGCAGTCACCTGCGCCTTCTCAATCACTCACAGGTCAATAAACCAGAAATAAAGCGGGTGCCGGGCACGCCCCAGCGGTAGGTTTTGTTGCTGCTCTGGGCGTTAACAAAATGCCCTTGTATAAATATATTTTCCCCGAAGGTTTTGCGAAATTTACTGGTGATACCGGACACAGTAATGCATTCAGAAATGTACTGCATAATATAATTCCGTTCACCAAATCAGTGCGGACTAATAAAATTCTCACCACTTCGGTGCGTTATTTAAAATAGCCGACTCTGATTGTTTCTTTTTTGAACGCAATCGATTACCTGTGCGCAACGCAATGAAAAAAGCTGATGAGTTTTGTGAGGTTGCTGTTATAGTTCGCGCTTAAAAAACCACTCACATCATTTGGATCCTCCATGACGTCAAATATATTGCATTTTTTACTTAGCCTTATAATGATATTCGGCATTGGCTGGTTGATTAGCTACAACAAACGCGGCGTTAAACTGCGCTACGTCGTGCAAATTTTGGTGATCGAAATCGTACTGGCCTGGGTTCTGCTTTACAGCCAGGCAGGCGTCTACCTGATCTCCGGCCTCTCCGGCGTATTCACCAATCTGATGAGCTACGCACGCGTCGGTACCGACTTCGTGTTTGGCGGTCTGGTAAATGATAACCAGTTCAGCTTCTTCTTATTCGTATTATGTCCAATCATCTTTATTTCTGCGCTGATTGGTATTCTCCAGCACCTGCGTATTTTGCCATTAATGATTAAAGGGATCGGTTATCTCTTATCTAAAATTAACGGAATGCCGCGACTGGAATCCTTTAATGCCGTGAGTTCTTTATTGGTCGGGCAATCTGAAAACTTTATCGCGATTAAAGATATTGTTCCGCACCTGAATGAACGCCGCATGTATACATTATCCGCAACCGCAATCTCCACCGTTTCCATGTCGATTGTGGGTTCTTACATGACCCTGCTGGAACCGCGTTATGTGATGCTCTCGCTTATTCTGAATATGCTTTCTACCTTTGCCGTATTGCAGGTGGTAAACCCGTATTCCGACGAAGCGGATAATGAAATGCCTAAGCTTACTGTACCGAAACACAGCTTCGTAGAAATGCTGGGTGAGTACATCATGGCCGGCTTCAAAATGGCGATGATCGTGGCGGCGATGCTGGTCGGCTTCAACGCCCTGCTGGCGATGATCAATGCTATCTTTATGGGCGGTTTTGGTAAAAGCTTCCAGGACATCATCGGCTACCTGTTCTACCCGATCGCCTGGTTAACCGGCATCGTCAGCCATGATTCCCTGACCGCAGGCAGCATCATGGGCACCAAAATTGTCGCTAATGAGTTCGTGGCGATGTTGCAGATGAAAGATTTGATCGCACATCTGGAACCGCGCACCGTGGCAATTCTGTCTGTCTTCCTGGTGTCTTTCGCCAACATTTCTACCGTCGGAATTATCGCCGGTGCGGTGAAGAGTATCGAAGAAGTTCAGGGAAACATGGTTGCCCGTGCCGCCTTCCGCCTGCTGGTCGGCGCAACGCTGGTCAGCCTGCTCTCCGCGTCCATCGTGGGTCTGGTTTACCGTTAATCCGCAACCGTTAGCGATCTGAACGACTGACAACGTCCGCCCACTGTGGCGGACGTTTTTGTTTGTACGGCAGCAAAAAAAATCCACGCCTGAGCGTGGATTTTTATTTCAATCGGAAGTCTTAAGACCTCAGCGTTTAGCCAATGCTGCCGCGTTACGCCCTGCCAGAATACCGAAAATGATGATATCGGCGACGGCGTTACCACCGATGCGGTTGGCTCCGTGGATACCGCCGGCCACTTCACCTGCCGCCCATGCACCGGTGATCGGCTGTTTCTGCGCATCCAGTACGGCGGTGTCGGTATTGATCACCACGCCACCCATGGTGTGATGCACGCCCGGTGCAATGCGAATGGCAAAGAACGGCCCCTGATTAAGCGGGTGACGCAGCGCAGTCGTACGACCGAAGTCTTCGTCCTTCTTCTCCACCACAAACAGGTTATAGCGCTCCAGCGTCTCGGTCAGCGCAACCGGGTTCATGTTCAGCTTCACTGCCAGCTCTTCCGGCGTCGGGGCGCTGAGCACAAAACCTTTGGCGATATATTCGTCCGCCGCTTTGTTGTTGGCACGCACTTGCTCATCGAAAATCACCCATGCACTTTTCTCCGGCAGTGCGATGATCTCGGCGGAGACTTTGTCACGGGTCTCCATCTCATTGTAGAAACGCTTACCCGCCTGACTCACCAGAATCGCCCCGCCGCCGCGTATGGATTCAGAAATCAGGTAGGAAGTCGTCTGCTCAACGGTCGGGTGGATCTGGATTTCGCCCATATCAACGGTATCCGCACCGATTTTTTGCAGCATGGCGATACCGCTACCGGTCGCCCCCTTGTGGTTGGTGGTGACGAAGCCATCCAGCTCAGGGCGGTATTTCACCACCATCTCGCGGTTGGCACTGAAACCCCCGGTGGCGACGATGACACTTTTGGCATTCAGAATGCGGCTGTCGTTGTATTCATCGACCACTTTCACACCGGTGACCGCACCATTCTCATACAAAATTTCGGCAACGGAGGTCTCGAGCAGCACTTCGATATCGCGTTTGTTGATGTTTTTCACCAGGCCGCTAATCAGGAAGCCGCCCACCGCCGAGCGATCTTCCGGGCGATGCGTGCGATCGATGCTCATCCCGCCAGTGATAGTGATGTCGTTCAGTTCGATGTCTTTCGCCGCCAGCCATTCGATGGCCTCAGGGGCCAGTTCGACAAACTCACGCAGCAATTGCGGGTTGTTTTTGAACTTGCCGCCTTTCAATGTTTCTTCGTAGAACAGCTCTTTGCTGTCTTCGATACCTTTGATTTTCTGGAAACGAGTCTCTGCCGCATTCATCCCCACCGAAGCTTTAATGGTGTTGCCGCCAATGGTCGGCATTTTCTCGATGATGACGACATGAGCACCTTCGTCATGCGCCTGAATCGCCGCTGCCAGCCCCGCGCCGCCGCTGCCGACGATCACCACGTCGTAATTTTGCGGTGCCTGCGGATTACCGCCTTCCTCGATGACGTGCTCTTTACTCGAGGTGGTCAGCGCGCGTGAAACCGCTTTCTTCAGCGCCTCACTCTGCGTGGTCGCGCCGGTGATGGCATCGACATGCGGGCTGTTGGCGACCAGAATGCGCGAACGCAGCTGTTCAAAGGTGGTGGTGAAATCGACATCCAGCGTGTCGTCTTTCACCAAAGAAATATCGGTGATACGGTCGGTATCGAGCGTCACGCTAATTTTCAGCTTCAGCGCTTCGGCTTCGACTTTTTCCTGATACACCCCGGCTTTGTATTTACGGCCGGTGGTGCTGGTGTCGCGGATCATGGCGTCCACCAGTGAGAAACGCCACAGTGGTTCCGGAATGTTCAGTTCTTCGCGCTTGTTGCTGTCGATGAACAGTTCCAGATGATCGTTATTAATGATGCGATCGGCCCAGTCCGGATAAGCGATGCACGCTTTACCCACCGCCACCAGATCAAAACCGTACTCCAGTGCTTTCTCCGCATCGGCTTTATTCACCACACCACCGACGCCAATCACCGGCACTTTTGCCAGGGTCTCAGAGCGCATCGCACGGAATTTGGTGATAAGCGGCGTCGGGTCAGTGGTATCGACAATAGAAGGACGCAACAGCTGCCCGACGGAGAAATGCACGTAGTCCAGCCCGCGCGCGGCGAGTTTCTCCAGCAGGTACATGGTGTCATCAAAGCGAATGCCTGGCACTTCAAGCTCTTCCGGCGAGAAGCGGTATCCGATAATGAAATGGTCGTCGGCGAAGCGATCCGCCATTTTGTGGGTGATCTCGAGGACTTCCATCGGGAAGGTCGTGCGCTTCTCACGGTCGCCGCCCCATTTATCGGTACGCTGGTTGGAGTTCGGCGAATAGAACTGTTGAATAAGGTAAGTGTTTGCGCCGTGAATTTCGACACCGTCAAATCCGGCTTTGATAGCACGGTTCACCGCATCACCAAATTTGGTGATCATTACGTCGACTTCTTCGCCGCTCAGCTCTTTCGGCGTGGTTGCGCCTTCACGAGGTGCCGCCAGCGCACTGGGTGCAACCGGCGTTCTGCCGCCAATCAGCTCCGGCTCGACCATACGCCCGCCGTGATAGATCTGCAAAACCGCTTTCGAACCTTTGGATTTAATGGCATCGGCGATTTTTTTCAGGCCGGGAATTTTGTTGTCGCTGTCGATGGCAATCGCGCCGGGAAATGCCGGGCCCATGCGATCAATGAAACAACACTCAACGATGATTGTTCCAATGCTGCCAGCACGGTCGCGGTAATACTCCACCAGTTCACTGGTCACCGTACCGTCGTAGAAGCCGGTACAGGTGGTCATCGGTGCCATCAGCAGGCGGTTTTTCAGCACCGCGCCGTTGGGCAAGGTAAGAGGATTAAGAACCGGGGTGAGCTTATTCATTGTGATCGACTCCAAAATGTAAACGCTTTGATTTTTTTCGTGGGCGAATGACTTACCGCTAAATTAAGTTATCCGGTGCAGGTGATAAATTTAAAATGCTTTCTTTTATAGAAGAGACAGTGTCGTTATAAACATCTGATGGACTGGAGTTGTTTAATTACTCAGCATTGACGCAAATATCCCTCCAATTGTTAACCATGAGTTGACAAAAATCAACTTTTGATTAACATGGGAATTCATCCGAACAAAATCAGCAGGTTATACCCTCAGTTTGTCTTTACCAGAAATTTACTCTACATTTCATAAAGCAGGCTTTTTGGTCAAAAATATAACCACACACAAAGTAATGTTAATGTCATAAATGGGAATGAAACTGGGGAAGGATAATATCCCCTGTGGTATACGATCCTTATCTTTCAGTAATACGTCAGCCTGTCCACAAGAGAAATTAATATATTTCAGATGCCATCGTGAAATATTACCGCAGCAGTTCAATACAAAAAGTTCCAGATAACGTCAACATAAAGATCCGGGCGTAAAGCTCATTTTTAATAACGGGCAGAAAAAACTATGAAACCCACATCCGCTTTGAATGATCCCGCGAAGGCCGCTCCAGCCTCTGCGGGACTAAAGAAACGTTTGATCATGCTGTTCCTTCCGGTGCTGGTGGCGGTGATTTTGCTGCTGACACCGGTGCCATCAGGGCTTAATCCTTACGCGTGGCACTTCTTTGCCATCTTCGTCGGAGTCATTGTCGGTCTGATTTTCGAGCCGTTACCAGGTGCTGTGATCGGCCTGACTGGCGTGGTGGTCATCGCCCTGTTCAGCCAGTGGCTGTTGTTCAGTCCGGCCGAAGTCGCCGACCCGAAATTTAAAATGGCCGGTGAGGCATTTAAATGGGCAGTCAGCGGATTTGGTAACTCAACGGTGTGGCTGATTTTCGGCGCATTTATGTTCGCGGCCGGTTATGACAAAACACAGTTTGGCCGCCGGCTGGCGCTGATTCTGGTGAAATACCTTGGCCGCCGTAGTCTGACGCTCGGCTACGCCATCACCTTCGCCGATCTGCTGCTCGCGCCTTTCACCCCTTCCAACACCGCACGAAGCGGCGGGACCATCTACCCGATTATCGCCAACCTGCCGCCGCTGTACGGTTCAAAGCCTAACGACCCGAGCGCGCGGAAAATCGGTTCTTATCTGATGTGGGTGGCGATCACTGCGGCCTGTATCACCAGCTCGATGTTCCTCTCGGCGCTGGCACCGAATCTGCTCGCACTGGCGCTGGTTAAAAGCATCACCGGTTTTGAAATCTCCTGGGGCATGTGGTTCCTCGCCTTCCTGCCGCTCGGCGTATTGCTGATCCTCACTATGCCGTTGCTGGCCTACTGGTTCTATCCGCCAGAAGTGAAGATCAACGATGAAGTGCCGCGCTGGGCCAAAAGTGAGCTGGAAAAGCTGGGCAAGCTGTCGCGTAACGAAATCCTGCTGCTGATCTTCGTCTGTTCAGCGCTGCTGATGTGGATTTTTGCCGCCGCGTGGATCGAACCGGCACTGGCCGCGTTGCTGGTCGTCGTACTGATGTTATGGACCGGCGTACTGAACTGGAACGACATTGTCAGCAACAAACCGGCCTGGAACACTTTCGCGTGGTTTGCCACGCTGGTTGCGCTGGCAGACGGTCTGGCACGCGTCGGCTTTATCGCCTGGCTGGGTAAGGAAGGTGGGCAACTGCTGGATGGATTCGATCCGCAAGTCGCCGCAGTGATGTTGCTGATTGCCTTCTTCCTGCTGCACTATTTATTCGCCAGTACCACCGCGCACACTACCGCCCTGTTACCGGCGATGCTGACTATCGCAGCAGCCATTCCGGGCATCAACATGCCGGTTTACTGCCTGATGATGGTGACCTCGCTGGGCGTGATGGGCATCATCACCCCGTACGGTACCGGCCCTAGTCCGATTTACTACGGCAGCGGCTATCTTCCAACCAAAGACTACTGGCGTCTTGGCACCATCTTCGGTGCCATCTTCCTCGGCGGCATGATGCTTATCGCCTACCCGTGGATGGTCATGATGTTCTGATCCAGAGCACAGCCTGTCAGAAACGAAAATCCACGCGAAAGCGTGGATTTTTTTATGCTGCGCTTACGCCATCATCTCACACCGGCCATCTTTCCATCGGGTAAAGCGCCAGGCGGATATTAAACAGATGGAATAACGGAGCGAACAGTTGCATATCGCCGCGACAGAGTTTTTCCAGTTCGATAAGCGACCGGTTTAATTCTGCTAATAACGCTGACGGCGGGCCGATATAAATATTTTTCAGCCGTGACTTCAGATAAGTATTAATTTCATACATCAGACTGTCGGCCTCAAAGGCGTGGCTGCGCAAAATATCCTGATGGCGGGCGTAAAAATCGTAGCAATTTACTCCCAGCCAAATCTCAGTAATTAAGTTACCGCCCAGTGCGACGTTGGGGATAGGATCAATTTTATTGCGCGGCAGAATAATATTCACTTTATCCAGCATACTGGCAACGTATTGCTGGCGCGACAGCAGCGAGGACGCATTGATTTTAACCTCGTTGGTGAATTGCAGCAGTTCTTTGATGCCCTTACGCAGGGCACGTTTGGCAGTCCACGATGGACGTTTATTGCGAATTAACGCCGTGGTCAGCAGCGCAATCACAATCCCGACAATCGTCGAAATCGCCGCATTCACAATCACCAGCAGATCAGGTTTGAAATCATGGCTCATACCGATAAAGCCGGGGATCTGCGTGGCGATAATCAGCCCGATAAAGTTGGTGGAGGGTCTGGCAATTACCAGCCCCAGCGCCAACAAACCGGGCGCGAGGCAGATCACCAGGGCTTCAAACGTCTCGGCCATCGGGATAAATACTGCCGCGTAGATAAAGCTGATGACGATGGCAATCAGCACGCCTTTTAAAAAGACGTGTATCGAGGAGATCGGGCTGTCGAGGGAGGCAAAAAACGAACAGATGACGGCCGCCATCATCGGTGCAGATGCACCATCGCGCCAGCCGGTGCCTATCCAGAATACGCAGCCGACCATGGTCGCGACAAAGGCGCTGAAAGCCGAAAGCAGGATCATCCCTTCATCTTTATGACGCCTGAACAGCTTCAGCTTGCCAGATTTTTTGTCATTACTCACCTGACTGACTCTTTCACTCACCCCGAAATAGGATTCTGCGATCTGGATGAAATTCTGCAAACGTTCCAGCAGGCCGATCAGCAGCAACCCTTCTTCGGCGCTCATGTCACCACGATCATACAGCGTTTTGATGCGCACCTGCGAGACGCGGATCTCCGCCTGAATCGCCTGCGCATTGCCGCTCTGCTCAGGGCTGTTAAGCCACAGCAAAAACTGACTGAAGGTCTCTGACACAAAATCCGGGAACGCGATGCCCTGTTCAGCCAGCAGGCTGAGGCGTTTCTCGATGGCCGTCAGTGTCGGGATAAGATACGACAGATGCTGATACTGCGCTGACACCAGACGGATCAGTCTGCGCGCGGAATCCCCTTCAAACACGCAGTGGGTGATCAGCGCTTCGACATTTACCGGATAATTCGCCATCTGCACCAGAATGTGTTCGCGCTCCGGGGACGGTTCTTTGCCCTGTACGGTCAGCAGCTCGTTGCAGAGTTTTTTCGCACCGCCGTACCAGTTGCTGACGCTGTTCTCCAGCAGATTACGCATCTTCACCGGGAACACCAGCATGTGGATCAGCGTACTGCACAGGATCGCCACCGTGATTTCTTCGACGCGGGAAATCACCGTATAAGTGATGGACAGTGGCGTATCCACATCCGCGAAACCCATAATCGCCGCGCTGTATCCCGCCAGCATAAACACGTAGCCCTTAGGGGTACGGTCATGCAACGAAAGATACAAACAGAACGCCACCCATAGCGACACGCTGAAGCTGAACAATATCGGGTCAGTGACGGTAAACGGATAGACCAGGAAAATAAACAGTCCACCCAGCACGGTACCAAGAAAGCGGTACGTTGCTTTGGAAAGTGTTGACGCAGAATAGAGCTGTGAGATGACATACACCGACACCATCGACCACGCCGGTTTATCGAGATTGAGTTCAAGTGCGATATATAAAGCTAAAAATGCCGCAATACAGGTTTTAACAGAGAACAAAACAGCATTTTTGGTTAACCATTTCATTGTAAAATCAACAGCTCAGCGGGTGTTAAACCGCTATTTTAACCTGTGCCGGAAAGACTGCATTGTGCCAGAGTGTAACAAAGCACCCATCATCAAAAGCCAAAAGAAAACGGCCTCCCTTTGGGAAGGCCGTTGCACACTGCATAACCGGTAAGATAAGCATTACCCGCGCCGAAGGGAGTCGGTGTGCAATTGGGCTCCGGCTTTTTCCCTGAGGATTTGCATGGCCTGAGCATAGGTCTTGTCACCCCGAAATAGTCCGGCGGTACCCAGAAAGCAGGACGTTATCATCGTCATCTCCCAGTCCGGTGATACGCGTGAGTTATTGCAGGCGGTTGAAATAGCCAAAAAGAACCGCGCCAAAGTGATTTGTATCACCAACGATAATGTCTCGCCGCTGTCGCAGTGCGCCGATTTGTCGATCTTCAGCCCGGCGATGAGCTGCCCGCTTTTAGGGCAAAATGCCGTGGCGCGCATCGTTCAGCTCAACCTGCTGGACACCCTGTTTATTGCGATCCTTTTGCTGGATTATCAGGGTAATAGCGAGAAGTTGCAGCGCGGGATACAGGTCGTGGGGCCGCTGCATACACGGCGGGGATAGACACAAAAAATCCACGACGGAGCGTGGATTTTTGTTTTATAGAAATGGGTTCTTAATTTAGAACGGTCTTACCACCGCCAGCACCAAGATCACTACCACGGCGGCGACAATAATTCCGGAGGCCTTACGCAGAATGGCAAAATCTTTGGTCGGCTGGCCGGTGGCGCGGCGGCGAAGTTCGCCGGAAAGCATGCCGTGAATGGCGGAAAGCAGCACCACGACGACCATTTTGATCAACAGCCACGCGTGCGGGAATTTGCCGTAGCTGATAATCATCCAGATCCCCGCGATCCACAGCAAGATCATCGCCGGGCTGGTGACGCAACGGTTCCATTTGCGGACATAATCGAGCAATGCGGAACGGCTGGACTCAGGAGCAGCGGATTGTCCACTGACCACAAAAACCATCGCCATCCCCATCATCCCCCCAATCCACAACACCCCGGCAATAACGTGTAAAGCATTTAGCCACTCATGAAGCATGATTTACTCCTTCTCAAAGTTAACGACATACTGCTCTGCCTGACAGCGTCAACCTGCTGTCCCGAAAGGGCTTTTACCGGATTATGTCTCTTTCCCACAGTAAAGGCACGGTTAACCCACCTCGCCGCCCTCTTTCATAATTTTTTATGAGTAGGTAGACTGGTATACCTACAAGTAATTTCAACAGGAAGAACACCGCCATGTCATTACCCGAATCCCCGACGGAAAGCGCACGCGATCGTCTGCTCGGCGCGGCCAGAGTGTTGTTTTATAACGATGGCATCGCCGCAACGGGCATCGATGCCATTGTGAAAAGAGCCGGCGTGGCCAAGAAAAGCCTCTATAACAATTTTGAATCGAAAGCCGAACTGGTGGCGACATACCTTGAGATCCGCCACGACGAATGGCTGGCGCTGTATGCCAGCCGTGTGCAACAGGCCTCGACGCCCAAAGAAGGCGTGATGGCGGTGTTTCTTGCCTACGAAGACCATGCAGAATTTGCCTATGAACGTGGTTTTCGCGGGTGCGGATTGCTCAACGCCGCGGCGGAACTGCCAGCCGGTGCACCGGGCAGAGTCGCAGTGCGCGGGCATAAAGAACAGGTTGAATCGATCCTGACAACTCACCTTCTCGCCATGACGGGCGCTGACGAAGCAAAGGCGCGGTGGATGGCACGTCACTTTTCCTTCCTGCTGGAAGGAGCGATGTCCCGCGCCGGACTGGAAGGCAACGGCGAATGCGTCCGGCAGGCGATGGCGATGGCCGCAGACATGATGGAGGCGTTCGAAGGATGAATCAGCGGGACAGCATGTCAGGCATGGGCGGCGTACTGATCGCCGCATTATTGTGGGGAACCACGGGCACGGCGGCAACATTTGCACCTGAGGTCAGCCCGGTTGCCATCGGCGCGGTGGCAATGGGCATCGGCGGATTGTTACAGGCGCTGATCGCTTTGCGTGGCATTATCAGAAGCCGCGTCACTCTGCGCCAGAACGGCGGCATGTTGCTGACCGGGGCGCTGGCGGTGGGCGTCTATCCACTGGCGTTTTACGCCTCCATGCACCTCGCGGGCGTGACGGTCGGCACGGTCATATCCATCGGATCCGCCCCATTGCTTTCGGCGCTGATCGAATATTGTCTCGACGGACAACGGCTCACACGTCGCTGGATGACCGGCGCGGCGGTGGGTGTCATCGGCATGGTGCTGCTGTGTCTGGCGGAAAGCACCAACCACACCTCAACCGCTCAGCAATCGGATGTCATCTTCGGCATCGCCCTCGGCCTGCTCGCCGGTCTGACGTATGCCCTCTATTCCTGGGCGGCACGTCGTCTGATGCAGCGCCGCATTCCCTCGCGCACGGCGATGGGCGCCACCTTCGGTCTCGGCGGGATCCTGCTGATGCCGGTACTTTTTGCCACCGGCGCGCCGCTGCTGGCATCTATAAATAACGCCGCCGTCGGCATTTATATGGCGCTGATCCCGATGTTTATCGGCTACGTCTGTTACGGCTACGGGCTGGCGCGTATTCCCGCCAGCCTCGCCACCACCATTACCCTGCTCGAACCCGCCGTCGCGGCGGTACTCGCTGTGTTGATCGTCGGCGAAAGGCTGCCGGTGATGGGCTGGGTCGGCATCGGGCTGATTTTGGGATGCCTGATCGTAATTACTGCGCCAGCGAAGCGCGCCAGCACGGCTCGCACAGAAGATGAAATAGCTTAAGTATTTTCACCGACCGCTTCATTTTTTCCGGTGATGCTGATGCGTCTCGCCCTGCGCTTCGAGGATTTCACCGTCACAATTAAAATGCCTGACGAAATAATTAACAACCCTGCCGCCAGCGTTAACGTCAGATGTTCACCGAGGAAAACCACCGACATCAGCAGGCCGATAACCGGTACACCCAACATCGCGGTGGACATACTGGTGCTCGACAGCCACATGCTGGCAGCGTTCACCGCCACAAAGCAAAATGCGGTGGCGAACGGTCCCATGAATAGCAGCGTTTCGATTAACGACACCGAACCGTCGCCGTCATATGGACCTTCGACAACGCGGGCCATTACGATAAGCGGCACGCTGGCCAGCAACATCTGCCAGGGTGCCAGCTGATAGGCGCTGCACACACCTTTGTGATAACGCAGGTGAAAAATACACATTGCCCAGGTGAACGATGCAGTCAGCAGCATCAGGTTGGCCAGCACCAGCGCATGATCGCTCCAGTTAAATGTGAAGGGATTGAATAAAACCACGACGCCTGCGCCACCGAGCAGCGTACCGGTCAGCTGGCGACGTGAAAGTTTTTCTCTGAAAAACAGTACGGCAATCGGCGTCACCCACAGCGGTGTGGTGTATGCCAGTACCGCCGAACGACCAGCCGGGACTTCGGTCATCGCCATCGCGCCGAGCACGGTAAACGTCATCATCTGCAACAATCCGACGCTCACTACCAGCGGCCAGTCTTTACGCGGTGGGAAGCGTAGCTTACCGGTCAGCGCCTGAAGCGCGAACAGGCAAAGCCCGCCGGTGGCAAATCGTAGTGAAGAAAGCCAGATCGGCGAGACGTGCGAAAGTCCTGATTTCATCACCGGCCAGTTTGCGCCCCAGACGACGATCGCCCCAATCAGCAGCAAAATGCCCTTCAGTTTCACGCTTTTTTGGTCCTGCGCCGAAGCCGTCAAAAATTTCCCCTCAGTTCCCACAATCGTTTCTCCACTGCGAAATGTTATGTGGTAATTTTATCTGGATAAATCGGGGTAATTTCTCCCATTAGATTCCTGATAACGTTTTTTATGAGTGATTTTATCTTCAAAAATAAATATTTAAGGATAATTTATCCCAATGAAAAAACTCGACAGGACCGACGTCGCCATTCTTAACTCTATGCAGGAGAATTCGCGGATCACCAACGCTGACCTTGCGCGATCCGTTAACCTCTCCCCGACGCCGTGTTTCAACCGGGTTAAAGCCATGGAAGAACTGGGCGTGATCCGCAAGCAGGTCACGTTGTTAGAGCCCGCAGTGCTGGGACTGCACGTGAACGTGTTTATTCAGGTCAGTCTGGAGAAACAGGTTGAGGATGCGCTGAGCGTGTTTGAAAAAGCGATCGGCGACCGCCCCGAAGTGATGGAATGTTACCTGATGACCGGCGATGCGGATTATCTTCTGCGGGTGCTGGTACCGGATATCCGCGCACTGGAACATTTTATTTTGGACCATCTGACTAAGATCCGCGGCGTCTCAAATATCCGTTCCAGCTTTGCTCTCAAGCAGGTGCGTTACAAAACCGCACTGCCGCTGCCGGCAGAGGGGATAGCGCTGAGCAAAAAATAGCGCGCGCTATGGCAGCTGGCTCAGCCACTGGCTGCGGTACTGCGAGGGGGATCGTGCCGTACTTTTACGAAACACACGACAGAAATAGTTGCTGTCGACAAATCCGCAATGCGTTGCGACTTCTTTAATTTTCAGCTCATAACCTTTGAGCAGCAATTTCGCGCGTTCAAGACGCACGTGATTGAGATACTCGCTAAAGCCGATATCGCCGGACTTTCTGAATAAATGAGAGAGATAATTAGGCGTGATGTGAAATCGCTTCGCGACGTTTTCACGCGTCAGCGGCAGGGAGGCGTTTTCGTCGATGTACCGTTTCACCACCTCAAACAGCGCGCCGCTGCGGGTCAGCACCTGCGCGCGGTTGGACAACTGTTCCAGACAATGGCTAAGCAAACCGGCCATCACGCAGCGGGCGGTTTGCTGATCTTCTGCAATTGAGACAACTTCATTCATTGCCTGAAGCAAAAATGACCCGACGCGCGGGCCAAGGCGCGGCACGCTCTGTTTGTCGGTGCCGGTGAACGCTTTTCCATCCCAGAATTGCAGGCTGAAACCCAGTTTTTCCTTACTAAAAAGAATGCTCAGCAACACTGCAGGTTTATCCCAGACGGTCAGATTCCACTTCCCGCCCGGAATATAAATAGCATCGCCCTGCCTCAGCAGCCCTTTATCCGCCGTGACGTTGCGGTCATGCACTTCGCCTTCGACGACAAATTCGATGCGCGGAAAACTCACCACGCAGGCCAGCTCCGGCGGCGGTTGTGAGTTATCCGGAAACCGGATAGCCAGCGACCCGCTGCCTAAAACCGAGCGGAAAAGTGTCTCTATCACGTCTGTCAGCATCGTGGCCTCCGGAGATTTTTGTTTACCATAACATACCCGTAACAACATCGATGTTATGCAGGATCCGGAGTCTGTGACCGCGCGCAAATTGCGAAAATAAAAAAGCCCGGCCGTCGGGCCAGGCTTCACAGTAAATGGAATTCAGAGCACGTCGAGCAGCCATTTTTGCGCTGGTGTCAGGCGGCTGGCGGTTTCAGGCTTCAGCCATTTGCGCTGATCCTGCTGCTGCACATCCTCGCGGTCGATATACAAACTGTGCAGCACGCGTCGACGGGTCCCCGCTTTATTATTGGTGCCGCCATGCCAGGCGTGCGCGTTGTAAATCATTACACTGCCCGCAGGCGCTTCGAACACCACCTCATCGGGATGTGGCAAACCGCAGTCGGCCAGCACGTCCTCCGGCAGCTCCGGGCGGTGATGCGTACCGGGAATAATGCGCGGCGCTCCGTTAGCGGCGCTCAAATCGTCAATCGCTATAATGGCGTTCACCAGATGCACCTTAGGGAAATCCGGCCGTGGTTTTTTCCAGTCGGCATGAAGGGGCTGATGCCCGCCGTGGTGCAATGCTTCCCGGCCATTCAGGCTGGAGACTTTGAACGCTCCCTCAAAGATATGGCGGCACACGGAAAGGATCAGCGGATGCGCCCACGCTTTTTCCCACACCGTTCCCTTGTTGATCATGTTTGCGATACGGGTCGCAGTGGCTTCCTGATGATGTTCCACCGCCAGATTATCGCCCTCTTTTTCAACCAGCGAATCAAACGCGGCGCGCATATCTTCCAGCCAGTCTTTGTCGATAACATCATGAATAACCACATAACCTCTTGTCTCAAGCTCATCCAGCTGTGCCGGTGACAACGTCTGATTTGCGCCCAGCGCATTGAGATACTGTTCGGATGTCATGTTCATTTTTTGCCTCGTCAGTTAACGTTTCCGTAACATTAAAGTACGAGGAATTTTGTAGGAATAAACGATGAAAATCCTACGGAGATCTGGATAAATGTGGGATCAGGAGGGAAATGTGATGGGGGCGTGCGGCGCAAAATCGCGCCATCTCATCATTTTAAAGTAAGACACTGAGTGGGTTTGCTTCGAAGGAGGCAGGAAGAGTGGTTGCTTTTAAATAAACATACATAAAATGCCCATCGCTAAATGGGCATTTAGTCGTGCGTTAATTCTGGAATAAAGAATTACTTTTTCTTATAAACATCGGCGGTGCCGTGGATTTTATTATTGGTATTACCCGATGTTAATACGAATACGTCGCCGCCTTTTTTATCGGCTTTTTTAGAGAGATCTTCTATAGCACCGGATTGCGACGTTTTGTTGGATGTCGTGACGGAACCCACTTTTGTATACTGAGATTCCACTTTCTCAAAATCGACTTTTTTCAGCAGTTGAGCAGAAAAAGCGCTGGAAGAGATAAACGCCGTCAAAGCCACAGCCAGCAAAGCATGATGTTTTTTCATTTAAGCCTCTGATTAAATTTTACCCAGTAAAAATATCGAATGTCGGCTAACCCTACGCCTGTTTATAATAACCCTGTTAAGCAATAAACTCGCCGATAAACAACGGGTTCTCACTCCCACTAAGTAGTAGATGACGGAATGAATAATTACAAGGCAAAACTAAAAATTTAAAAACTCACTCATAAGAAAAACTGTTTATTGCTGCATACTGAAATAAAACCACACCAGTGATGTCCCATAAAATGGTGAGGCGCCTGGCGTTTTTAATATCTTATTGTTCACTAATAAAGGGGCGCATGCTTTGCGCCATGAAATTTTCTCGTTTATTTCTCACATCTGGGATTGAGCTGTTGTGATTTTTAATCACTGATGTAAGCAAGTCATATTCCGGTTGGTTTGCTATCCCCCTCCCGGCCGCCTCTGCACCTCCCCCTATCTCATTTCCCGCACTTGAATAGCTACTATTGTTCTTTTACATCCCCCCTCCCTGACTTCAATAATCCTTGTTAACAGAGTGTGTCAAAAAAAGGGATAACGATGGGATACCGTTTAAGTTTGCTGGAAAAAAGTCCGCTAGACGATCACGAAGATGCCGCCGGGGCGCTGCGGCGAACGCTGGAACTGGCGCAGAAAGCTGAACGTTGGGGCTATCACCGCTTCTGGCTGGCAGAGCATCACAACACTGACAAACTGGCGATCTCGTCTCCCGAGATAGTCATCGCGTGGATCCTCGCGCACACCCAGCGGCTGAGAGTCGGTTCGGGGGGAGTGATGTTGCAACATTACAGCCCGTTCAAAGTCGCCGAGAATTTCAATCAGCTGGCCTCGCTCGCGCCGGGACGCGTTGATCTTGGTATTGGTAAAGCGCCGGGCGGTTTACCGCTTTCCACTAACGCGCTGCAATACGCGGTGGATCCGGCTCGTAAAGGGGATTTTGCAGAACAACTGCGCCAGCTGGATGACTGGCTTTCCGTGCCGGTTCGCGGCAAGGGTGATGACCGGCTTTCAGCCACGCCGCAACCGCCGCAGACGGCTTCGCGCTTTCTGTTAGGTGCCAGCGAGCAAAGCGCACGTCTGGCGGCGAGCCTCGGCTGGAGCTTTGTTTTTGCCGCGCATCTCAATGCCGATGAGCGAGATATCTCCCGCGCCCTTTCCGCGTATTCCCACGACAGCAACGGAAAACGTGCTCTGCTCGCGGTGCCGGTGATCGTCGCCGAAACCGCCGCCAAAGCCGCGAGTCTGGTGGACAACAGCCAGCGATATCGCGTGACCGGCAGCGACGGCCAGAGCGTTAACGTCGGCAGTCTGGAACAGGCCGAGTTATACACCCGCCAGTCGAAAGCCGCTTCCCATGAGATTGAAGAGCGTAAGTCCGCCGTGCTGCATGGCACCGGTGAGGATGTTCATCGTCAGCTGGAAGCCCTTCAGGCGCAGTACGGCATCGAAGAATTTGTGATTGATACGCCGCTGGCGCAGCCCCAGGCGCGCCTGCGGTCACTGGAGTTATTAGCCACCACCAGCGTTGCGCTGGCCTGAGGAGCTGAAGATGAGCCATCGTATTCGTCTTGCCAATGAGTCTGACGCTGCCGCCCTGCACAGCCTGCTGCAAAAGGCTTATGCGCCGCTGCTTGAGCACAATATTCATTTCACCATCACCCGCGCCAGCGTTGAAGACGTGCGCGAAGTGATCCGCAGCGAAACCACCTATGTACTGGAAACTGACGCCGGGCTGACTGCCACGCTGACCACCCGTTTTCAGTGGACACCGGCAAAAAACCATCTGGCGCCCTGGCCTTTCGTCCACTGGTTTGCCGTCGCCGAACATGCCAAAGGGCAAGGCTATGGCCGCGAAATCATACGCTACGTGGAAGAGACGTTTTTGCGCGATACGCTGAAATCTCCGGCCGTGTATCTGGCGACGGCGATCAATCACCCGTGGCTGACCGATCTCTATCAGCGTCGCGGCTACGAGCCGTTCCACACCGCAACCAATCCGCTGGGCGTCGAGCTGGTGTATCTGCGAAAAATACTCGATCAGCAGGCGTTCGACGTGCAGGAAAATAAACCGGCGGTTCGCTCACTCAATGAATTACGTGCGCTGGCATAGCGCCGAAAATCAATTATCAATAAGGAAAAACGATGAGCCACAAACAATACATTCGTCTGGGTGCAATTATTCAGGGTGCATCAGGAAATATGTCTGCATGGCGACACCCTGACGCCGTGGCCGACGCCAGTATAAATATTCAGTTCTGTCAGCAGTTAGCGCAAAAAGCCGAACAGGCAAAATTTGATTTCTTATTTGTTGCCGATGGGCTGTTTATTACTGAGAAATCCATCCCACATTTTCTCAACCGTTTCGAACCGATCACCCTGCTGTCGGCGCTGTCGTTAGTCACCCAAAAAATCGGACTGGTGGCGACACTTTCCACCTCCTACAGCGAACCGTTCACCGTTGCGCGCCAGTTCGCCAGCCTTGATCACCTGAGCGGCGGTCGCGCGGGCTGGAACGTGGTGACCTCTCCGCTGGAAGGCTCCGCCAAAAACTTCTCGCGCGATAAACATCCTGAACACGACGAGCGTTACCGCATCGCCAGCGAATACGTCAGCGTGGTCAAAGGTCTGTGGGATTCATGGGAGAAAGATGCATTCGTGCGTAACAAAGCCAGCGGCGAGTTTTTTGCGGCGGACAAGTTACATACCCTCAATCATCACGGAAAATATTTCTCAGTGCAGGGTCCGCTGAACGTCGGGCGCTCACCGCAGGGGCGCCCGGTGGTATTCCAGGCTGGCGCATCCGATCAGGGCAAAACGTTTGCCGCCGAAGCCGCTGACGCGATTTATACCCGTCAGGAAACCCCTGAACTGGCGCGTGAGTTCCGCGATGATGTCCGCCGTCAGCTGGTAGAAAATGGCCGCGATGCCGACGATATTCGCGTGTTTCAGGGTATCAGCGTGATTATTGGTGACACCGTCACGCAGGCCGAGCACAAGTATCAGGAAACGGCGCAACTGGTGACGCTCAAAAGCGCGCTGGACTACCTTGGCCGTTACTTTGAGCATTACGATTTCAGCCAGCATGATCCGGACGCGCCGTTCCCGGACATCGGCGATCTTGGTCAAAACAGTTTCCGCAGCACCACCGATGAAATCAAACGCAACGCCCGTGAACACGGGCTGACGCTGCGTCAGGCCGCGCTGGAAGCCGCCACGCCGCGCCCGACGTTCTTCGGCACTCCCGATGATATCGCCGACGGGCTGGAACACTGGTTTAGCTCGGGGGCAACGGACGGGTTTATTGTCCGCGGCGGGACGCCCACGGCGTTTGATGATTTCGTAGAAACGGTGATACCGATATTGCAGGCGCGGGGGCTTTATCGTACGGAATATGAAGGGGACACATTGCGGGAGAATCTGGGGTTAAAGGAGCCGGAGAATCAGTTTGTTTCTGTGCCGAACGCGGCACGAACGTATTCAAAGCAGATTGAGAAAATTTCGGTTTCTCAAGAACCGTGATCACGTAACGCCTGCGCCGAAACCGCCAAAGAGGGAGGAAAGCGCCTCCCTCTTTGATCTCCCACGCTTTTTTCAAACACGCGCTATCGCGAAAACGATGGCCGTGTTCTGTGACTCCCGCCTGTGGCGCAAAACCCTGCCGCTGCGCGGTTCCTTCTCTCGGTCTTCGAGCCTATGGTCTCGAAGCCGCTCCGTTCAGCAGGATTTTTTAATCGCGCCATCTAACCATTTTTAAAAACAGAAAAGAGTCATCTTTAGTTTTTAGTTGTCCCTTTTCTTTTCTCATCCTGAGCGGGTGAAGTTGTGACCTTAAAAGCTCTGGCCGCGTTCAAAAATCACGCCGAAGGGAGAGGTGGAAAACCGCGCGTTTTTTTGCGCGGGTTGTAACCCGACCGGAGGGCACCGCGCAGCGGCGGGATTTTGCGGCAATAGCGGAAGTACCTGAAACAGAGCCCGTCTGCATGGCACGTGTTTTAAAGAGCCCGGGATTCTTAAGGGCGGCGGCGATAAGCCGCCCTTAAGGCCGGTTTGGGCGGCAGCCCAAGGTCTTGAACTTGAAATTGAAGTTGCAGATGGACGCCGCACATTACAGCATCCCTCTGCAATAAATCACAACGGCCTCTTACCCAGACCAAGATTCCCCCTAAAATCCCCGTCTCCATACTCCGTATCAATCAGACCCCTTTTGCGCAACTCCGGCAATAACCCGTTTATCAGTAAATCTTCCTGGTCCGGTTGCCCCAGACCGTGCAGTGAAATTACATCCAGCACGCCCGCGCGGTAGCGCTCTTCAATGGCGTCGGCCAGCGTCTCCGGTGTTCCGGCGGTGAACCAGTGGCCGGTCTCCTGAGCCTGAATGATTAACTCCCGCAGCGTCAGCCCCTGCAGGGCAAAACGCTTGAAGATTTCCGCGCGCCCGCGTCGCCTGTTAACCTGCCCGATGTCAGGCAGCAAACGCAGCGGGATCGGCTGATCGAGAGCGAAATCACGCAGGTCTATCTCTCCGCCCAGCATGTCAGCGACTTTGAGACGCCCCTGCTCATAATCGATCCGCTCGTGCTTTTCGAAGAGACGCCGCGCCACGTCCGACGGGCTTTCTCCAATGATCGAATGGAATGAGTTCATAATAAGCGGCCGGTTTTCACGGCGGCCAAAAGCATCGGCGTGATGATGCACGCGTTCGACAAAGCTTTTCGCATCACTGAGCGTCGGCTGCGAGGTGTAAATCACTTCGGCCAGTCTCGCGCCCAGCTTCAGCCCTTCTTCGGACTGCCCGGCCTGAAACTGCACCGGACGGTGCTGCGGCGGTGGCGGAACATTCAGCGGCCCCTGCACGCGAAAGAAATCGCCGTGATGATGAACCGGATGCAGCTTGCGCGGATCGATAGTAACCGAGCCGCTTTTATTGCGGCGTACCGCATCCGGCTGGTTGGCGTCAAATAAAGCGTTGATGACCTCGATGAATTCTGTCGCGCGGGCGTAGCGCACTTGCGGTGCGGGTAAGGTGATTTCACCAAAGTTCTCTTCGCCTACAGAGGACGTGACTGCGTTCCAGCCCGCGCGGCCACCGCTGACGTGATCGAGCGTGCCGATCAACCTCGCAAGATTATACGGGTGCTGAAAAGTGGTGGAGACCGTGGCAATCAGTCCGATATGCGAGGTGACCTGACTCAGCGCCGCGAGTGTGATGAGCGGATCCTGACTGCCAGTCGAGCCGGCAAGTCCATCCGGATCGGCCTGTAATAAATCGGCAGTGAACAGCCCGGTTATCTTCTCTTTTTCAGCGATTTTAGCCAGGGCAATGGCGCGGGTAATTCCGGTCTGGCGGCCTTCATCGTTGGAGGCGTACACCACGCTCCCTGCCCCGACCAGCGTTTTCAGGCGACTGCGAGAGGTAATAGTCAATGGATCTCCTTAAATTTAAGCTGCATTTGAAGAACAACGTCTGCGTTAAAAATAGAGATCAGGCGTATTTAAGCCACGAAGAAAAAAGCATTTCGTTTCTCTAAAAAGGAATAAGCGCGGGGGGAATAATTGCCTAAGTCATTTATTTTCGCTGGTAAGCAAATATTGTGATTTTACAAGCTGGCAACGCGCCTTTAATAATCATTACGGGAATCGCTATTCCCTATAACAGGACAGTGGGTTTTATTCGTTTTTATATTCGAAAATTTTATGGGTTATTACCTTAATGGGAAAAATATGAAAGTCTCCGTCGCCTCTCTTTCTGCTTTAACGCTGTTAATTATTTCTTCCAGCCAGTCGCTTTACGCCGCTGAACAACCACAGTCCGGCGGAACGCTCACCTGGGGCGTGGAAACCGAACCCAATACGCTTAACCCGCAGCTTAATGGCCAGTCGAAAGCCGAACTTATCCTGCGCGTCGCCTACGAATCTCTGTTAGCGCGCAAGCCTGACGGCAGCTATATCCCGTGGCTGGCGACCGGATATTCCGTCTCCGAAGAGGGCAAAACCTATACGTTCACCCTGCGCGATGACGTGAAATTTTCCAACGGAGAGAAGCTCAACGCTGACGCCGTGGCGGAAAACTTCCGTCATGCGCAGGATCCGGCGTATTGCGCAGGCTCCAGCATCTGCGCACTGGCGGGTCGTATTGAGAGCGTCGCGACGCCCGATGAGCACACCGTCAGCATTACTCTGAAGCAGGTTTACAGCCCATTCCTCTCCTTCGCTGCTGGTCTGAAGTTGATTTCGCCGTCGTCCTGGACCTCGCCGCAGCTAAAATCAGGCGGTACGGATCTCGCCGGTACCGGCCCGTTCATTCTTAAACGCTACGAAAAAGGCCAGCAGATTGAATATGTACGCAATCCCGATTATCACTGGGCGTCGGCCAATGCCAGACATCAGGGCCCGGCGTATCTTGAAGGCGTGACCTACCGCTTCCTGCCGGAATCCTCGGTGCGCACCGGCGCGCTGCTTTCCGGTCAGGTGGATGTCATTGAAGGCGTATCCGGCAACGACGCCGGTGAATTCAAAGACAACGCCGACTTTTCCTATCAGCATGCCCTGAACACCGGTACGCCCTACTCGCTGTTTCTTAACGTGAAATATGGCCCGACGCAGGAACTGAAAGTCCGACAGGCGATTTTACAGGGGCTGGATATTTCGCCAATCCTGCAATCAATTTATCGCGGTGAACGCACCCGCGTCTGGGGCATTACTTCACCGGTTGATCCGCTGTATGACGCCAGTCTGGTGAATAAATACGGCAACAATCCGACGCTCGCCAACCAGCTGCTGGATGAGTCGGGCTGGAAAACCAAAGGCGCGGACGGCATCCGCACTAAAGACGGCAAGCCGCTGTCCATCGAAATTATTCAGGCGCAGGCCACGGTGCGCGACCAGCGCGATGTCCTGTTGCAGGCCTTGCAGGCGCAGGCGCGGCAGCGGCTGGGCATCGATTTAAAAATCCGATACGTCGATTCCGGCACGTATACCGAAGTGCGTAAAACCGGTGAATTCGGCTCGATCGCCAACTCCAATACCGACACTGACGGCATCGATATCGAAAACCATTACCTGCCGGTCAACGCCGGAGGGGCTATCAACTACAGCCGCACCGATGCGCCTGAAATCATTCCGCTGCTTAAAGGCGCGTCGCAAACGCTGGATAACACCGAACGGAAAACCTTCTACGGCCAGTTGCAGCACTTCGCTATTTTGCAGCAGGCGCTGGCCATTCCCCTGTATGAGCCCGAAGACCAGATCGCGGCAGCGTCTTACGTTCACGGCGTCGGCTTCCGTCCGTTTAAACAGATGCCGGAAAACGCCTACGACGTCTGGCTGAGCAAGCACTAAAGGAGTTATTCCATGACGGTTGAAAGTACGTTTGGTTCACCACGGCTGCCTGACACTGCGCCGTCATGGCGATGGCGGATCCTCCGGCGGCTGCTGAGCGGCGCGCTGGTGCTATGGGCAGCGGTGACGCTGTCCTTTATCAGCGTGTACCTCGCACCGGGGGATATCGTCAGTTTGCTGATGGGCGAACAGGTACAAACTCCTGCGATTGAAGCGGCAATCCGCGCCGAATGGGGACTGGATCAGCCGCTGTACATGCAATATCTGCACTATTTATGGCGCGTGCTGCACGGTGATTTTGGCCGTTCGTACATGCTCAATACCGACGTCAGTTCACTGGTGCTTTCCCAACTGTGGCCGACGCTCAAACTTACCGGTCTGGCGCTGGTGGTAAGCCTGATTTTTGCCGTGCTGATGGCGGTGACCACCGTGCATCGCCGCTGGGGGCAGCGGATCGCCGGTTCTGTCGAGCTGGTTCTGGCTTCAACGCCCTCTTTCTGGCTGGGGATCGTCCTGCTGTTTATCTTCAGCTTTACCCTGCGCTGGTTCCCGGTGGCGGGCGACCGCAGCTTTTCCTCGCTGGTGCTGCCGGCGTTATCGCTGGGTTTATCACAGGGCGCGGTAGTGTCTCAGGTGCTGCGACGCGGGCTGGAAGATGCACTTGATGAACCCTTTGTGCTGACGCTGCGCGCCTGGGGACTGGGCAACGCCACCATCCGTTTACGCCATGCCCTGCGCCACGCCGCACTGCCTGCGGTCACGCTCACCGGCTGGCTTATCGGCGGATTGCTCAGCGGCGCGGTGATAACCGAACAGGTCTTTGGTCGCCCCGGTCTGGGTAAAATCACCGTCGATGCGGTGCTGGGCAAAGATTTGCCGGTAGTGCTGGCGGTGGCTATTTTTTCCGCACTGGTGTACGTGGTACTGAGTACGCTGGTGGATATCCTTTATTTATTCATCGACCCGCGCCTGCGTGATACCAGCGGGGAGGAAAAATCATGAGCCAGACAGTCGCCGCATTGCGGTTTACACGCCGTTATTCCACCGGTTATGTGCTGGCGGTGTTGTTTCTCTTTCTGGTAGTACTGGCGGTGATTTTCCCCGCGTGGCTCACCCATTATGATCCGCTGAATGCCGATCCGGTCAACGCGCAGCTGCCGCCTTCCGCTGAACACTGGCTGGGCACCGACCAGCTGGGGCGCGACGTGCTGGCGCGCATTATTTACGGCAGTCGCTATTCGCTGCTGATAAGCCTCGCGGCAATGGCGGTGGCGGTGAGCATCGGCAGCCTGCTCGGTTTGCTGGCCGGTCTGCTGAAAGGGCCGCTGGATGAACTGATCAGCCGCGCGGTAGACGTCGTCTCCGCCTTCCCCGACCTGCTGCTGGCGTTAATGCTGATCGCTTTTACCGGCCCCGGCACCACCAATCTGATATTTGCGCTCGGTGTCGCTTCGGTGCCGCGTTTTACCCGCGTGGTGCGGGCGCAGACCTTTGTAGTGATGTCGTCAGGTTATGTTGAACAGGCGCGCACATTTGGCCTCAAACGCCACGTTCTGGTCTGGCGTCACGTACTGCCTCACGCGATTGCCCACGTTCCGGCGCTGGCGACGCTCGGCTTAGGCACTGCGATTATCGGGACCGCCGGGCTGAGTTTTCTCGGCATGGGACCCCAGCCGCCGACCGCGGAATGGGGGCTGATGCTGGCCGAAGGACGTAATTATCTGCGCAATGCCTGGTGGATTGGCGTCTGGCCGGGCGTGGCGATCACCCTGACCGTCATTTCGGTGAACACGCTGGGCCGTTATTGGCAGGCCACTTTTGAAGGGAAACAACCATGAACGGCGAACTTTTTATCGATATCCGCAATCTCTCGATCTTTTTCCCTTCGCCGGATGGCGAAAAAGCGGCGGTCAGCGGCCTGAATCTGCAACTAAAACGAGGAGAATCCCTCGCCTTTGTCGGCGAATCCGGCTCTGGAAAAACCGTCACCGCGCGCAGTTTGTTAGGTTTACAGGATGCCAAAGCGCGCATCACCGCTGACCGGTTTGTGATCGGCGGGCAAAACATGCTGGGTGCCAGCCAGCGCCGCTGGCGCAAAATTCGCGGCAGTCAAATTGGCTACGTGTTGCAGGACGCGCTGGTGTCACTCGATCCGCTGCGCCAGATTGGCCAGCAGCTGCGCGACGCACTGACCGCCAGCCGCACCGCCGACTTGCGTAAATTGAATGCACAGACCCTCGCGTTGCTCAAATCCGTCGGCATTCCCGATGCGCAAAACCGGCTGAGCACCTATCCGCATCAGCTCTCCGGCGGGCTGCGTCAGCGCGTGCTGATCGCCACCGCGCTGGCCGGGGATCCTGGTTTGCTGATTGCCGATGAACCCACCACGGCGCTGGACATGACCGTGCAGAAACAGATTCTGGATCTGCTGCAACAGCGGCGAGACAAAGGCGAAAGCCTGCTGCTGATAAGCCACGATTTGTCGGTTGTCGGGCAACTGGCCGACCGGATACTGGTGATGCATCAGGGCAAGGTGGTCGAGGAAGGCACCGGCGAAAAACTGCTGAACGCGCCGGACCATCCTTACACCCAACAGCTGCTGGCCGCGGTACCCAGCCCCGCAACACGCGGCCTGCGCCTCTCCGGCCAGCGCGGCATTCCGCTGCCCGCTAAGAATATTTCACCCGATGTGCCGGTGCTGGAGGCAACGAATTTATATAAACAGTACGCGGGTAAAACGGTAGTGAATAACGTCAGCCTGCGCCTTGCGGCGGGAGAAACGCTGGGGATCGTCGGCGAGTCTGGTTCGGGCAAAACTACGGTCGCGCGCATGGTACTCGGGCTTACCGAGCCCGGTTCCGGCACTATTAACATTCAGGGGCGACGCTGGAGCCAGACGCCGGAATCCGAGCGGCGGCTGCAACGCAAAGGCATCCAGCTGATTGCGCAGGATCCGCTGAGTTCCTTCGATCCGCGCTATAACGTGGAGAAAATCATTGGGGAGAGTCTGGACAGCGTCGGTATTTTTGGCGATGAACGCCAGAAACGCATACTTCAGCTGCTGGAGGAAGTGCAGCTCGGCGCGGGTTTCCTGCGGCGTTATCCGCGCGATTTATCCGGCGGGCAGCGTCAGCGCGTGGCCATCGCCCGCGCCTTTGCCCCCAATCCGGCGCTTTTAGTGGCCGATGAGCCGGTCAGCGCGCTGGATGTCTCCATTCAGGCACAGGTGCTGGATTTACTGGCCGAGATGCAGGCGGAGCACCGTACCGCCCTGCTGTTTATCTCACACGATTTAGGCGTGGTGCATCACCTGGCCGATCGCGTCGTGGTGATGAAAGACGGCAGCGTGGTAGAACACGGGCAGGTCGATGATGTTTTCCACCGGCCCGCCCATCCCTGGACGCAGCAGTTGATCAACTCGCTGCCGGTGATTGGTTCAGCGCGCAGCCTGACGGCGGCGCTTTAGCCCTTTTCCCGCTACATACGCCAGCGAGGCGCACAGCAGGTAGTACATCAGCCCGACAAACAGGAAAATTTCTGCCGGGTAAATTTGCACCCGGTTATTCACCTGTCCGGCAACAGTGGTCAGCTCCGGCACGTTAACGATAAACGCCAATGAGGTGTCTTTGATCAGCGCGATAAACAACCCCAGATACGACGGCAGCAGATTCGGCCAGGCCTGCGGCAGAAGGATGTTAATCAGTACACTGATTTTGCCAAGCCCCGATGCAATGCCGGCTTCGGTTTGCCCGGCGGGTAAGGATTCAAGCCCCGAAAGCGTGGTGTGCATTACCGCCGCCGAGGTAAACCAGGCCAGCGCGATAATCACCGTCAGCGGACCAGGGATCGAACCCCCGAACACCACGGGCAGCAGGAAGTACAGCCAGAAAATAACGAAAATCAGCGGGATGCCGCGAATAAACGATGCCCAGACAAACAGCACTTTGCGCGTCCAGCCGCCGAAGCGCCATGCCAGCGCGGCCATCGCGACCCCCAGCAGCAGCGCCAGTACGCCCGCCGAAACGGCCATGATAAGCGTCAGTAATACGCCGCCCGGTTCGCCGTCCGCCAGCCTTCCCCACAGCATGTAAGTGAAGTTATCCTGCAAAACCGACCAGTCAAATTCCATCTTTCGGTGTCTCCGTTAAAATGCCCTGCCGCCGCCGCTGTGGCCGTTTCGGACCCAAAAACGTTATCAGCGCGCCGAGGATCAGGCCAAGTGCCAGATACAGCAGCGTGCCTGCCGCAAATCCTTCGAATGCATGGGCGTTATAGCTTTCTATCTGGCTGACCTGATACGTCAGTTCGGCAAAACCAATGCCGGTCGCCAGCGAGGAGAGTTTCATCAGATTGAGGTACTGGCCGGTGATCGGCTGCCATGCGTTGGTCAGCGCCTGCG
Source organism: Enterobacteriaceae bacterium Kacie_13 (assembly GCA_013457415.1). Taxonomy (NCBI): domain Bacteria; kingdom Pseudomonadati; phylum Pseudomonadota; class Gammaproteobacteria; order Enterobacterales; family Enterobacteriaceae; species Enterobacteriaceae bacterium Kacie_13. The sequence goes on along the minus strand of CP045665.1, from coordinate 2,207,993 downwards.
GAAGCAGGATGGACTGCAACAGCGTCCAGCGGCTGAAGCCCTGTGAGACTGCCGCCTCCGTCTGGCCTTTCGGCACCGAGTTCAGCCCGGCCTGCACTTCTTCTACCAGAAATGCGGCGGTAAACAGCGCCAGCCCCCAGGCCGCACACAAAAATTCCGGCGTCAGCCATGCGATATTGCCGGGAAACACCGCCCACGGATGGTTATCACCGATGTAAAACCGCCAGCTTTGCGGCAGTGCGCCGTAGGCCGCGAAATACCAGAACAACAGCTGCACCAGCAGCGGCGTATTGCGAAAGATTGAGACAAATACCGCAACAGCACCGTGCGCGACGCGGGAGTTGCCCAGCCGCATCGCCAGCAGCAATACCACCAGTAACGTGGCCAGCACGCTGCCGATAATACTGACGTAAAGCGTGGTCAGAAAACCGGAGATAATCCACTGCAACGGCTGCCCGGTGAGGACGCCTGCCCAGTCCGGATGCCAGATCATGACGTCGCCTCTTTTTCCGGATGGAGCGGGAACAGCACCTTTTGCAGGAACCGCTGCGCACGCGGATGCTGTGGCCGCAGGAAGAACTCTTCCGGCGCGGCCTGCTCGAGAATTTCGCCGCCGTCCATAAAAATCACCCGGTCGGCGATTTCGCGGGCAAAGCTCATTTCGTGCGTCACCACAATCATCGTAATGCCGCTTTTCGCCAGCTCCTGCATCACCAACAGCACTTCGCCGATCATTTCCGGGTCGAGCGCCGAAGTGGGTTCATCAAACAAAATGATGTTCGGGTCGGTCACCAGCGCCCTGGCGATCGCCACGCGCTGCTGCTGCCCGCCGGAAAGCTGCTCGGGATAATGCAGCGCTTTATCGCGCAGGCCGACGCGGGTCAGCAGCGCCAGCGCCTTTTCGCGCGCCTCGCTTTTCTTCCAGCCGTGAACTTTGGTCAGCGCCAGACTGACGTTGTCCTGCGCGGTGAGGTGGGCGTAAAGGTTGAACTGCTGGAACACGAAGCCGATGTGCGTGCGCAACTGGCGCAGTGCCGCGCCGCTGAGGCTGCGCGTCGGCTGATTGTCGATGAGGATTTCCCCGCTGCTGACGGTTTCCAGCTGATTGATGAGGCGGATCAGCGTCGATTTTCCCGAGCCGGAAGGCCCGCAGACCGCCACCACTTCCCCGCTCGCGACCCGTAAATCGACATTGCGGATCACCTCATGATGACCAAAGGCTTTGCTGACCTGCCGGAATTCCACCGCGACGGTTTTATCAGGCGATGGATGTGAAAAAACCGCAGACGCCGCTGCGGTTGATAAAGTATCTTGTTGCATGTACCTGCCCTGAGTCAGTGACGCTTATTTCGCTTCAATCTTGAACAGACGCGGCTGCGGAGACTTGGTCTGCGGGCCAAACCAGACGTTATAAATGCTCACCGCCTGCCCGTTTTTCTCCAGATTCAGCAACTCGTCATTCACCACTTTCAGCAGGCTGGTTTCACCTTTTTTCACGCCAACGCCGATCTCTTCCTTACTCAGCAATTCAGGTAAAACTTTGTATTTAGCTTTGTCCGGCGCGCCGTCGAGCAAGCCAGCCAGAATAGTGCTGTCCTGAGTGATGGCCTGTACGTTACCGTTTCGCAACGCCGACAGCGCCAGCGGGATATCGTCATACGACAGCACGCGCGACTGCGGGAAGCGGTTATGTAATTCCTGCTCGCCGGTGGTGCCTTTCACCGCGCCAATACGCGCCGTGGCGTAAGCATCCAGCTTATCCGGTGAACCGGCTGGCACCAGGAACTGCTGACCGGTAACGAAGTAAGGAATGGAGAAATCGACCACTTTCGCGCGTTCCGGCGTGATGGTGATATCTGCAACAATCAGATCCGCTTTACCGGACTGCAACAGCGGAATACGGTTGGCCGGATTGGTCGGCACCAGCTGAAGTTTCACGCCCAGCGTTTTCGCCAGGGCTTTAGCAAAATCGACGTCATAACCGACGATGTCGTGAGTTTTGGCATCCACAGAACCAAACGGCGGATTGGAATCGAAAGTCGCCACTTTGACTACACCGGCTTTTTTAATATCAGCCAGTTGATCGGCATGGGCAGCAAAGGTGGTGACGCTGGTAATCGCCAGAAAAAGACCGGCGGAAAGCGTGCTTTTTTTGAAGTTTAAAACGGCCATAGTTTTTCCTTATAAGTAGTCTTAAGAGGGCTTGCGCCCTAAATATGCAGCCTGATGGTAAATAGCGTTTTTCTTTTGTGGTTCAGAGAATTGCATAAGGGGGCGAGCGGCTGCTACGAATATAAAAGTATAAATATGTGTGGAATCGATATAAGGGAAAGTGATGGGTAAATGGGTGGGCTGACGCCCAAACTAGCCTTAAGGTCAAGGTCAAGGTCGTGGGCGCCGGCCCACACCGGGCTAAGGGCCGTAAACGCGCCCCTTAGCAATCCTGCGTTTTTTAAAACAAGCGCTATCGCTGGAATGTTGGACGTGTTCTTTCGCTTTTATGGGTGGCGCAAAACCCTGCCGCTGCGCGGTTCCCTCACTCGGTGCCGGAGCCATAAGTCTCCGGCCCGCTCCGTTCGGCAGGATTTTTTGATCGCGCCATATCAGCATTTTTAAAGACTAAACCGCAACTCGCAGCGTTAACATCGGATGTAACTCACTGCAACAACTCAATTTTCTTTGGAAAACATCTCGCAATTCAGGCATTAGGGTGTTGGTTTACGTTTTTGTTTTACGCTATAGTTGCGCCGCTGCGGCAAAATCCGCAGCCGGGTTTCGCAGCCTGGAAAAGCTATAAGGACTCACTTGGTGTAACGCACTAAGTGACAATGTCTGCGCACACCTGTTGCTTACGCAGTTTAAAAACTGTACTGGCAACATCAATGGTGGCTCAGGCAGGGCAGCCTTCGGGCTGGCCGGTGTCCTTGTAGGCCGGTACTGCGAACCTTGTCTGAGCTACCACCCAAAGAGTTTCGCAGCTCCCGTGGTAGTCCCTACTACTACAAGGAATTATCTATGAAACTTTCACATAGCCCTACTTTTCTGCCGTTCCTCACGCCTGTTTATTCATCAACAGGAGGGATAAGCCATGATTAATCAAGACTGGCATCCCGCCGATATCATTGCAGCATTGCGTAAGAAAGGCACCACGCTGGCGGCGGTATCGCGCGCAGCGGGCTTAAGCTCCTCGACGCTTTCCAACGCCCTTTCCCGCCCCTGGCCGAAAGGTGAAATGCTGATCGGTAAGGCGATTGGTTTACCGCCGTCTGCTATCTGGCCGAGCCGATATTATGACGAGCGGACAAAGATGTTTGTGGAAAAAACCCTGCGAGCACCGAATAAGAAAGCCGGGGTTTTGGTTTAGCATTGTCTGCTGTAGCCACCCCCGACACCATCCTTCGCAGGGTTTTACCCAATAAGCAGAAGTCATAGCGGGCGCCCACTGTTCCAGCGATTGGGCGTGTTTGAAAAAACGGGGAGTTCAAGGAGGGAGAGGCTTTCTCCCTCTTTGTCAATTTCTACTCATGATGCCGCCTGCCGTTGAACCCCCGGTTGTTTCATGCCAGTTCGTCACCTTTTCATCCGTAAAATATATTCACTAATAATATGATTAAATTTTTATTAATAAGTCTGAGTGGTTGCCAATACTGGGTTCAGGGTGTGGGATTGCGATTACACTCTTTTTAAGCAACGCAAGCGGTGTATAATAACGGGGGGTTTTTGTTACACACGATAAAAAAATCCTGGAAATGAAATAATTACATCACCAGATTTCATGTCGAAAATCCAATAACATTAAGTTAACAGTGAGAACAAATGGAAACGGAAAGCCTCTATTTTAGCGCGTCTGATGCAAGCAAGTTAAAGAAAGCGATGGAACATTATCAAACCGATATTGAGGCCCATATTTCTCAGGGCAGGCAATACGCAAATGTGGATTTTGAAGCACAACTCATCAAAATATTAATATTTTCACTAAATACTAATCGTCCAGGAGTTAATGCCGAATATATCGAAGGCTTCGACCGTCTGTTCAGTAAAATTGAGCAGGCAGGCCCCGTTAATCAGCATAGGCGTATTATTCTAAAAGGCCAGGGTTTACATTTTGGCGCGATGAATGTGTTTACAGATGAAAATAACCGGAAATCTGTTATTTACCTTGATAGTGTTGGCGAAAATAGTGGCGTTGCAGCCATGAATATGTTCAGGATTGCTTCAAGATATCGTCAAGATGATCATATCAAGGTTATGCTGGTCCCTATGGGGATTCAGACCTCAATGGAAGATTGTATGATCTATAGTCTGCATTTTGTCTCGCGGATGTTTAAACATCGGGACCGGTTTGAGAGCTTACATGCAAAATTATTTAAAGATGATGTTTTGAATAAATTCCTTAACGAGAATTTCTATTCTTTAAAAAACACAACGCGCTCAACCCAATATATACCTGCGCAATTTTTCAAACATATTGGATCCCGAACATTACTGCGAGAACTCATTGGGCCTGATGGATTTGATAAACCCGCCCATGACGCATTAATAGCCAGACAACAAACCAAAGTGGTAACGGGTGAGATGATGGGAAAGAACGGATACAAGGAAGGAAAATATGTAAACTCAATAGGTTTTAAAAGAAAGAAAATCGTCGATATTGCCTGCGAACTTGTGCGTAATCTGCCCCAATAATTTCGTTCTGAAATTCTGTTCAGGCTGGTACACCAGAAACATCGCAGGCCAGCATAATCCCGGCCTGCTTTTTAAACCTCACCCTTACGCTAAATCCGCGCCGTTGCTCGCAATCACCTTTTTGTACCAACAGAAAGATTTCTTTCTCTTTCTTTCCAGCGTGCCATTTCCGCTGTCGTCACGATCGACATACACAAAGCCGTAGCGTTTGCTCATTTCTCCGGTAGAGGCAGAAACCAGATCGATGCAGCCCCACGAGGTGTAGCCGATGACCGGAATACCGTCGGTGATGGCTTCGCCCATGGCGTGGATGTGTTCGCGCAGGTAACTGATGCGGTAATCGTCGAGGATTTCGCCCTGCGCGTTAATCTCATCTTTCGCGCCGAGGCCGTTTTCCACCAGGAACAGCGGTTTCTGATAGCGGTCGTACATCATATTCATGGTAATGCGCAACCCTAACGGGTCGATCCCCCAGCCCCATTCACTGGCTTCGATGTGAGGGTTTTTCAACGATTTAACAATGTTTGCCGCGCTGCTGTTATTGTCGTTCATGTCCGCCGAAGCGCAGCGGGAGGCATAATAGCTGAAGGATACAAAATCGACGGTATTTTTAAGGATCTGGTCGTCGCCCTCGTCTTTGGCAATGACGATGCCTTTCTCGGCGAAAACGCGTTTTGTATAAGACGGGTATGCGCCGCGCGCCTGTACGTCAATGAAAAACAGATTCTCGCGGTCCTTTTGCAGCGCAGCCCAGACATCTTCCGGTTTGCAGGTGCGCGGATAGAAATTACCGCCCGCCAGCATGCAGCCGACCTGATTATCAGGGTTCACCTCATGGGCGATTTTGGTGGCCAGTGCGCTGGCGACAAGCTCGTGATGCGCGGCCTGATATTTGACCTGCTCCTGGTCCTCACCCTCTTCGAACACCAGCCCCGCGCCGGAGAACGGGCTGTGTAACAGGATATTGATTTCATTGAACGTCAGCCAGTACTTCACTAATCCGTCGAAGGCTTCAAAGCAGGTTCGCGCGTAGCGGGCAAAAAACTCAACCATTTTGCGGTTGCGCCATGAACCGTATTCAACTACCAGATGCATCGGTACGTCGAAATGGCACAACGTCACCAGCGGCTCGATGCCGTATTTTTGGCATTCAGCAAAAACGTCGCGGTAAAACGCGATACCCTCAGCGTTTGGGGTCAGCTCGTCACCGTTCGGATACAGGCGGCTCCAGGCAATCGAGGTTCTGAATACGGTGAAACCCATTTCGGCCATCAGCGCGATGTCTTCTTTATAACGATGATAAAAATCAATGGCCTGATGACTCGGGTAGAACTCGTCTTCTTTGAGCTGAAAACGCTTCTCCTGCCCGGTTTTCACCGCCAGACGGTGCGCGCCGTGCGGGATCATATCCACCGTTGTCAGGCCCTTTCCGCCTTCAAAACTGGCACCTTCGGCCTGATTTGCGGCAATCGCGCCGCCCCATAAGAAACCGTCAGGAAATGGTGATGCTGCCATGAGAAAGTCCTCTTCTGTCTTCAATGTGTTTTTACTGCACTTTGCGCAGCGGCAAAGGGTGCGGAAATCTCGGCATCTTCTGCCTTGTCTTCTTTCGAGTGCGGTGTTTCGACCGGAATATCTTCAAAGCCCAGCAGCAGCGTGGTGAAGAAGGAAATCACGATCGCCAGAATCATTACGCCAAACACCCAGACGATGCTCATTGGATTAGACGGGTCGAAGAACTGGACGCTGGTAAACAGCCCCGGAGACGCCATCGAATGGCTGGCAAGGCCGCCCAGCCCGGCGACGCCGCCGCAGATAAATCCGCTGATGAGACAGGCGATCAGCGGGCGTTTAAGGCGCAGTGCGACACCGTACAGCGCTGGTTCTGAAATCCCGGCAATAATCGCCGAAGCGGCTGCGGCCAGCGCGGTCTGTCGCAGTTCCGGGTTTTTGGTGCGCCACGCCACCGCGAGCGAGGAACCGCCGAGCGACAGGTTCGCACCAATTTCCGACGGCATCACCATTCCTTCTTTGCCGGTTTCAGCGATGGTCTGAATGATGGTTGGCGTAAATACGCGGTGCATGCCGGTCATCACCAGCAGCGGCCATGCCGCGCCCATGATGGCGACCGAGAGCCAGCCGAGATAGCTGTGAACGGTGTACACCACCGCCGAAATTCCGGTGCCGATCCAGATTCCCAGCGGGCCGATAATCACAATCGCGATCGGTGCGGCAATCAGCATGATCAGCATCGGTTTGAGGAAGTTTTTAGTCACAACTGGCGTTATGCGGTCAACCCACTTTTCAATGTATGACAACAGCCACGTCATACACAGCGCAGGGATCACGGTGTAGGTATATTTCACTGCTGTGATAGAAATTCCGATGAACTCTACTTTTTGACCCTGAGCAGCTTTGGCCATCAGATCGATAAATGCCGGATGCAGCAGTACCCCGGCAATGGCAATCGCCAGCGACATGTTGGTTTTAAATTTTACCGCCGCCGAAGCCGCGACCATCACCGGCAGGAAGAAGAACGCGCCGTCGCCAATGGTGTTGAGGATCACCAGCGTCGATGCGCCCTTCTCAAAGACGCCGGTCATATCAAGGATCATCGCCAGCAGTTTGACCATTGAGCCGCCGATGATGGCAGGGATCAGCGGCGACATGGTGCCGATCAGCGCGTCGAGAATGCCTGCGCCGATGCGTCGTAGCGTGAGTTTGCTTTTAACCGGCGCGCCGCCTGCACCAGAGAGCCCTTCCGGCAGTAACTTAAGGACTTCGGCGTAGGCGTGGGACACGTTGTTGCCGACGATCACCTGACACTGTTGCTCATTGCGCACCACACCCATCACACCACTGATGGCTTTGAGTTTTTCGCCGTCAACCAGGGAGGCATCGTTGAGAACAAAACGCAGACGCGTCATGCAGTGCGTAACCGCCGCGACGTTCTCTGCGCCGCCGATAGCACGGATAATCGACTGCGACATTGCTGCAAAATTCTTAGACATGAGGGTAACTCTCTCAGATTCATAGGGTTATGAACGATGCTGTATGCGAAAAATCGGTATGAACGCGCTTCTTAGTGTGTTTCTGAAACAATAGGTAACCGGTTACATACGAGAATGTGCAGATCTGATGGCGACTTCAACAGAAAGTGACAACCCTGTTTCATTTTTGTGATGACGATCTCCATGAGAAGGCTTTGCGCGGTGAAATCCGCGAAAATACGCAGAAATGTGTAGAATGACGGATCATTTTTTTCTTTCAGGTGTGCCTGATGTCGACAATGCAGGAAGTGGCGTCCAGAGCAGGCGTCTCTAAAGCCACGGTGTCCCGCGTACTTTCCGGGAAAGGCTATGTGAGCCAGGAAACGAAGGATCAGGTGTTCAGGGCTATTGAAGAAACCGGCTATCGCCCGAATTTACTGGCGCGTAATCTGGCAACCAGTAAATCCATGTGCATCGGGCTGGTGGTCACCAATACACTTTACAACGGCAATTATTTCAGTGAGTTAATCTCACAGGCGGCGAAAAAACTGGATGCCAACGGGCGTCAGCTGATCCTGGTGGATGGCAAAAACAGCGCCGCCGAAGAGCAGGAAGCTATCGAGTTTTTGCATGATTTACGCTGTGATGGGATCATTATTTATCCGCGCTTTTTATCGGTCGATGAAATGGATTTGATCATCGATAAATATAAAAAACCGGTGATGGTGGTGAACCGTAAACTGAGAAAACATCAGAGCCACTGTATATATTGCGATCATAAAGGCTCGAGTTATCAGGCAACGCAGGCACTGATTGCACGCGGCCATCACGATATTGCGTTTATAACCGGCTCGATGGATTCCCCGACGGCTATTGAACGCCTGTCTGGCTACAAAGATGCGTTAATCGCCGCCGGTCTGCCGGTACGGGAATCACTGATTGTGCAGGGGAAATGGTCACCGGCCAGCGGCGCAGCAGCCGTCAGCGCACTGCTTGCCGGAGATCACCCGTTCAGCGCCATCGTTGCCAGTAATGATGAAATGGCGATCGGCGCGATGAAGCAACTCAGCGACGCCGGAATTAAAGTGCCTGATGCAGTTTCGGTGATCGGGTTTGATAATATTCCGACCGCGCCGTTTTTAATTCCCGCGCTTTCCAGCGTAAAAGATCCGGTGAGTGATATGGTCAGTGAAGTGATTAATCAGATTATTTCGATGCTCGATGGCGGGTATTTATCAGAAAAAAATCAGTTTACCTCAGATCTTATTTTGCGGGATTCGGTGGCTGACGGCCCCTTTATTCCCACGATATAAACCGCCCTGACCCGGTCAAAGTACTGCCAGAAAAAAAGTACTGCCAGAATAAATAGCCGCACACCGTTGCGGCTTTGTCATTTCTGGCCGCCAGTCACCCTCTCTCCTCTGCGGTAAATCCTTAAGCTTTTTGTGCCATCGCATTAAAGCTCCTGAAGCGGCTGCCGATAACCATTACGCCTATTTAAACCCAAAAGTGGAATTTCACTTAAGGCCGTTATTTTTGCTATAAACGCTTAATTTTAAGTATCTTAGAGGCATAATTTGACGAACTAAGAATTATCTTATGCTAACGTCTCACCACACATCACAGCAAAAATGCGTCGGGAACAGACGCACTATTTAGCCGGACTCTAATTTGGGAGGATCCCGCACAGAGGCGGCCAGCTAGCAGGCAAATTAAAATGAACGAAGATTCTGACGTACTGTATCGGTTGCTGGTTCAACGCGTTGAAGATTACGCAATTTATATGCTGAAACCCGATGGCACCGTGGCGAACTGGAATGCCGGTGCGCAGCGAGCCAAAGGTTATGCGCCTGAGGAAGTGGTCGGGAAACATTTCTCCTGTTTTTACACTGAAGAAGATAAAAAAAACGGCTGGCCACAGCACGGGCTGGAAACGGCACGCGAAACCGGCCGTTATGAATCCGAGGGCTGGCGCCAGCGCAAAGACGGCTCGCGTTTTTGGGCACACGTCATCATCGAAGCGCTGCGCGAAGCCGGAGAAATCATCGGGTTTGCCAAGATAACCCGTGACGTTACCGAACGTCGTGAAAACGAACAGGCGCTGATGTACGCCAAAGATCTGGCCGAATCGAACAGTGAACAGCTCTCCGCCCTCACACAGTTTCTTAATACCGTGATCGCCAATATTCCTTCGTCGGTGATCGTCGAAAATGCCGTGTCGCGGGAAATTCTGCTGGTGAATCGTCAGGCTGAGCGTCTGCTGGGGATTTCGCGCGAAGACATGCTCGGTAAGCGCCCGCAGGACTGCATGGGCGTCGGCCTGAGTTCGTTTATCAATAAACAGTCGGACGAATGTCTGCGCGCCGAAGGTGTACATAAAAGCGAACAGCAGCTACTGACCGCCATCGGTGACCGCACGCTGCAAACCACCAGTTCGGTGATCCGCGGCCACGATCCGCAGACCAGTTACGTAATGATGATCGCCGATGACGTGACCGACCAGCACGCGGCGCACGCGCGCATCCACCACATGGCGCATCACGATAATCTGACCAGCCTGCCCAACCGTATTCTGTTCAGCCAGCGTCTGAGCGAAGCCTTGCAGACTGACAGCTACAACCACACGCACACCGCCACGCTGTGTCTGGATCTCGACAACTTCAAAAACGTTAACGATGCACTCGGCCATCAGGTCGGCGACGAATTGCTGCGCGCGATAGCCAAACGTCTGCGCATGACGCTGCGCGATGACGACACGCTCGCGCGCATTGGCGGCGATGAGTTCGCCGTGGTGCTGCCGGGGCTGAAAGATATCGCCGCCGCGCATCAGATCTCAAAACGTCTGATTGAGTCCGTGCGTCCGCCGGTGATAGTCGACGGCCATTCGCTGTCAGTTGGCCTGAGCATTGGTATCGCGCTGGCGGATTCCCCGGACAATACGCCGGATCAGCTGTTGCGCTGCGCGGACATGGCGCTGTACGAAGCCAAACGTAACGGCCGCAACCGCTATGAAGATTTTCGCATTGAGATGGACGCCGCCGCGCGCAAACGTCGTCTGGTTGAACTGGATTTACGCGATGCGATCACCTGTAATCAGCTGCGCCTCTATTATCAGCCGATCACCGATGCCAAACATGATGCGGTCATTGGCTACGAAGCGCTGATGCGCTGGCACCATCCGAAAAACGGCCTGGTCATGCCGATCGATTTTATTCCGATTGCCGAAGAAACGGGGCTGATCCACAGTCTGGGATCGTTCGCGCTGCATGAAGCCTGCCGCGAAGCGACCACCTGGGCGGGAAACCAGACCGTTGCGGTGAACCTTTCGCCGATCCAGTTCAAAAACAGCGGGCTGGTGTCCGTGGTCGAATCTGCATTGGCCTCTTCAGGGCTTGCGCCGGAAAGACTGGAAGTGGAAATCACCGAATCGGTATTACTCGATAACACGCTGGGCAATGTCGGCACGCTGCGCAAACTCAAAGCGCTGGGCATCCGCATCGCGCTGGATGATTTCGGCACCGGCTACTCGTCTCTGAGTTATTTGCGTTCGTTCCCGTTCGATAAAATCAAAATTGACCGGTCGTTTATCAATGACATGCAGGACAGCCCGGAAGCGCTGGCGATTATCCGCGCCATCACCGGTATGAGCCGTAGTCTGGCTATTCAGACCACCGCCGAAGGCGTGGAAACCGACGAGCAGTTCCGGCGTCTGAAAGAAGAAGGATGTTCATTGTTTCAGGGGTATTTTTTTGGACGGCCTCAGCCCTCAGAATCCCGCCTGCTGGGCTTTACACCTGTCTGATGCTAGCCAGTAGACCAGAAATCGGTAAGACCTGATCGGGAAATAAAGAGGTGTTTTGCGCTTTAATTCAGGCGATTAGCTTTTCTTAAATCGCGTAAAGCCCCCTGATAAAACGAAAGAAGCCCGCTTAACGGTTTACGCTAAGCGGGCTTTCAACTTTCAAAACCGCTATTACATCATTGGCAAGTTCAGCCCGTTGCGCTCTGCGCACGCTGCCGCCTGTTCATAGCCGGCATCGGCATGACGCATTACGCCGGTCGCCGGATCGTTCCACAATACGCGCGCCAGACGCGCATCCGCCTCCCTGCTACCGTCTGCCACAATCACCATCCCCGCATGTTGCGAGAAACCCATGCCAACGCCGCCGCCGTGATGCAGGCTGACCCAGGTCGCGCCTCCCGCAGTATTGAGCAAAGCGTTAAGCAGCGGCCAGTCGGAAACCGCATCGGAGCCATCTTTCATTGCTTCGGTTTCGCGGTTCGGCGAAGCAACCGAGCCGGTGTCCAGATGGTCTCGGCCAATCACTACCGGCGCTTTCAGTTCGCCGTTGCGCACCATTTCGTTGAACGCCAGCCCGGCGATATGTCGCTCACCCAGACCAAGCCAGCAGATACGCGCCGGTAATCCCTGAAACGCGATGCGCTCGCGCGCCATGTCCAGCCAGTTGATCAGATTGGCATTATCGGGGAACAGCTCTTTTAATTTAGCGTCGGTTTTGTAGATATCTTGCGGATCGCCGGAAAGTGCCACCCAGCGGAAGGGGCCTTTGCCTTCGCAGAATAGCGGACGAATATACGCCGGAACAAAACCAGGGAAGTCAAAGGCGTTGGCCACGCCTTCATCTTTCGCCACCTGCCGGATATTGTTGCCGTAATCGACGGTCGGGATGCCCATCGCGTGGAAATCAAGCATCGCCAGTACGTGTTTCGCCATCGAGGCTTTGGCCGCTTTGATAACCGATTGCGGGTCAGACTGACGCGCCGCCTGCCATTTTTCTAAGCTCCAGCCTTCTGGCAGATAACCATTCAGCGGATCGTGTGCAGATGTCTGGTCGGTGACGATATCCGGGCGCAGGCCGCCTTCTTTGGCGCGCGCCACCAGCTGCGGCATCAGCTCGGCCGCATTGCCCAGCAGGCCAACAGAAATCGCTTTCTTTTCGGCGCAGGCTTTCTCGATCAGCGCCAGCGCTTCATCAATGCTATGCGCTTTATAATCGAGGTAGCGGGTGCGGATGCGAAAATCAATGCGCGATTCCTGACACTCAATCGCCAGCACGCAGGCACCGGCCAGCACACCGGCCAGCGGCTGCGCCCCGCCCATGCCGCCCAGACCGGCGGTCAAAATCCATTTGCCGCGCAGGTCGCTGTTGTAATGCTGACGCCCCGCTTCAGCGAAGGTTTCGTAAGTGCCCTGAACAATGCCCTGCGCCCCGATGTAGATCCACGAACCGGCGGTCATCTGGCCGTACATCATCAGCCCGGCTTTATCCAGCTGATGGAAATGCTCCCAGTTTGCCCAATGCGGCACGAGATTAGAGTTGGCGATCAGCACCCGTGGCGCGTCGGTATGCGTGCGAAATATGCCGACCGGTTTGCCGGACTGCACCAGCAGCGTTTCGTCTTCGCGCAGTCCGCGCAGGCTTGAAAGAATGGCTTCAAACGCGGGCCAGTTGCGCGCCGCTTTGCCTATTCCGCCGTACACCACCAGATCGTCCGGGCGCTCGGCGACGTCCGGATCGAGATTGTTTTGCAGCATGCGGTACGCCGCTTCTATAAGCCAGTTCTGGCAACTGAGTTCTGTGCCGTGCGGGGCACGAACAACGCGGGCAACGGCGGTTTTTTGTGGAGCGTTCATTTTCGGTTCCTTTATCGGTTCAGGAGAATCAGGCAAAACTCGGCAACAGCGCTTCAACCGCCGCCGGCCAGCGTTCGCGGGTGGCCCACAGACGCATCATTTCAACGTCGGGGGCCATCAGGCGGTCATGTTCAAGGAACGGCACATCAGCGCGGATGGCTTTCAGCTCATCTTCCAATACGGGTGAACTTTGCAGCGGACGATGGAAATCAATGCCCTGTGCGGCGGCCATCGCTTCAATCCCCACCACGACGCTGGTGTTAAAGCACATGTCACCGAGACGACGCGCGGCGTAGGTCGCCATCGAGACGTGATCTTCCTGATTGGCGGAGGTCGGCAGGCTGTCGACGCTGCCAGGATGTGCGAGGGATTTGTTTTCAGAAGCCAGCGCGGCAGCGGTCACCTGCGCTATCATAAAGCCGGAATTTACGCCACCATCGTTGACCAGGAACGGCGGCAAGCCGGAAAGCCCGGTATCGAGCAGCAACGCCATGCGGCGCTCTGAAATTGCGCCAATTTCAGCAATCGCCAGCGCGAGAATATCCGCGGCAAACGCCACCGGCTCGGCGTGAAAATTACCGCCGGAAATCACATCGCCGTTTTCGGCGAAGACCAGCGGGTTATCGGATGCCGCATTGGCTTCGATGCGTAAAACACGGGCGGCGTGATGAAGATTATCCAGACACGCACCCATCACCTGAGGTACGCAGCGGATGGAATAGGGATCCTGCACGCGACCGCAGTTGGAATGCGACGTGACAATGTCACTGCCAGCGAGCAAATCGGACACCGCCGCCGCTACCGCGATTTGCCCCAGCTGACCGCGCGCCTGATGAATACGCGGATCCAGCGGTTTCACCGATCCTTTGATAGCCTCCAGCGACAGCGCACCCGCCACCAGACCGGCGGCAAAAACGCGTTCCGCTTCAAACAGCCCGGATAACGCCAGTGACGTCGACACCTGCGTGCCGTTAAGCAGCGCCAGCCCTTCTTTCGGCCCCAGCTCAAACGGCGGCAGCCCGACGGTTTTCAGCCCCTCGACCGCCGACACTTTCTTACCCTGAACCGTTACCTGACCTTCACCGATAAGCATCAGGGAAAGATGCGCCAGCGGCGCTAAATCTCCGGACGCGCCCACGGATCCTTTCTCAGGAATGCACGGGTAAACACCGGCGTTGAACAAAGCGATCAATGCGTCGATTACCTCAATACGAATACCGGAATGCCCGCGCGACAGGCTCAGCACTTTGGTCGCCATCACCAGACGTACCACGTTATCCGCCAGATCCTTGCCAATGCCGACGCTGTGCGACAGCACCAGATTGCGCTGCAATTCCGCCAGCCTTTCCGCCGGAATGCGCGTTTGCGCCAGCTTGCCGAAACCGGTATTTATGCCGTAAACCACCTTGCCGGATCCCACGATACGCGTCACTGTTTCCTGCGAAGCCTGGACGTCCGCCCGCGCCTCCTCTGCCAGCTCAAGGCGGACGTTACCCTGATAAATCTGGCGTAACGTCGGTAAATCAACCTGACCCGGTTGCAGATGGCAAAGGATCAATTCTGGAGATGAAGAAGCCATAATCTATTCCTGTATAGACAAGTTAAGCTAAACGTAAACCCGACGCAGAACGCAGTCTGTCGGGCTGTCTTACGCAACGAATGTAAGTGACGATTAATCCGTAATAATTGACGCCCACAGCAGCAGTCCGTCTGGGTGTTTTGTGCTGACGGTGACCGGATTTATCCGGGCATTTCCCGTCCAGTAAAAGCCATCGCCCTGTCCGATTTGCATACCGTCCGGTAATTGCCAGTGGCCGCTCAGGATATAAATCACGCCGCCATGTTGCGGGGAAATTGTGAGTGTTTCGCGGGCGGCGATCACCTTCGCACGACAGGTTTCACGACGGGTCATGATGTTAAAATCGGTGGTTACGCTGCCCAGCAACCGGGCACTGACCGCCTGTTCGCCGTGAAAAGAAAAAGGCTCACCGGCGCGGTTCAGGGAATGGTCGATGTCCGGCGCCGCCAGCAGATGGACGCCTTCACCGCTGAGTAAGGTTATCGAACGGTCAATGCCGGGAAAAATGGAAAACGGACCGTCCTGTGCGATGGTCGCAATGCTGGCGCGCCAGTCGAAATCCGCATTTCCTGCCGGAACACGGATGATTTCGCGGGTTTCGCCACCGCCGTTGCGCCAGGGGCTGACCGGCAGCCCCAAAAAGCTGAATGGCTGCCAGCCGGTCATGCCGCACGCTCCGCCAGCTGGTTCAGTACCTTGAGGAAAGCTGCCGCTGCGGTCTGCTGCTGTTCATGCTGACCTTCGACAATGCGCGCGATACCGCCGACATAGACATCGCGGATTTGCCCGCTGTTACCGGCAAACAACCAGCGGTTAAGAATTTCGGTATTTTTGGCCGCCGCCAGATAGGGATCGCTGCCGTCGAGCACCAGCCAGTCGGCACGATAGCCCATGGCCAGCTTGCCGATCGCCGCACCGCATGCCTGCGCGCCGCCTTGTAAAGCGTGGGAATAGAGCACATCACCGACGGAATGCTGATGCGGCAACGTCAGGCGGTTACGGCGCTGATCGCGCAGACGCTGGCCATACTCAAACCAGCGAAGTTCTTCCACCACATTTAGCGACACGTGGCTGTCGGAGCCAATCCCCCAGCGGCCATTGTGACCAAGGTATTCCACACCGGGGAAAATACCGTCCCCTAAGTTAGCTTCGGTCGTCGGACATAATCCAGCCACCGCACCACTTTTCGCCATACTGGCTAATTCAAAACGGTCGGCGTGCGTAGCGTGGATCAGGCACCAGCGGGGATCAATATCCAGGTTATCATACAGCCAGCTGATTGGCCGCTGGCCGCTCCAGCCGAGGCAATCGTTCACCTCTTTTTGCTGTTCGGCAATGTGAATATGCACCGGGAAATTTTTGTCGCCCGCTGTCAGCACCTCGCGCATTTGCGTGAGCGTCACGGCGCGCAGCGAGTGGAAACACAGACCGGCATTTTGCAATGGCTTGCCGCCAATCTGCTGGCGGATGACATCCTGCTGTTGCAGATAGCTGTCCACGTTCTGAATAAAACGTTTTTGCCCGTCCTGTGCGGGTTGCGCGCCAAATCCGGCGTAGCTGTACAGCACCGGCAGCAGCGTCAGGCCAATGCCCGCCTGCTCTGCCGCCCCGCTCAGTTGCGCTGTCATTTCGCCGCGATCGGCATACGGCTGCCCGCTGATATCGTTGTGCAGATAATGGAATTCGGCGACCTGCGTATAACCCCCCTTGAGCATTTCGATGTACAGCTGACGGGCGATGACGCCAGTTTGCTCAGGTGTCAGACGCTGCACCATGCGATACATCAGATCGCGCCACGTCCAGAAACTGTCCTGCGGATCCCCGGCGACTTCTGCAAGCCCGGCCATCACCCGCTGGAAGGCGTGCGAATGCAGATTCGGCATCCCTGGCACCACCGGCCCGGAAAGCGTGATGCAGCCTTGCGGGTCGCTGCCCGGTGTCACCGCCGTCAGCATTCCGGTGGCGTCAACCTCCAGACGAACATCCTGCGCCCAGCCATCGGCAAGTAAAGCGCGTGAAGCAAAATAAGCAGCCATGACATCGTTCCTGAATCAACATGGGGAAACATAAATGCAATTATTGATAAACAACTGCTACTGTTTTAATCAACTTGTCTATACATATACATATGCCTGATTGCGCTGTAAACTTGCAACACGAATTTTTTTGATTTTTGTTTTCGCCGTCCCCTTTTCGTTTGCCTGCCCGTGGTGGACACTACGGGGCTGAGAACAGAAAACAATTCAGCAAGATCAATGAGCGAGGTACGAGACATGTCGGAGCCGACACCACTTTTTCATTCTGGTGCAGCGCAACAGGGAGTGTCCCAACAGACATTGTCCGAACTGGCGGCCGCAATGAGCGATACCCCCGCCCCTATCTATCAGCGCGTAAAACAGGCGATCGTCAGCCAGATCCGCGCGGGCGTATGGAAGCCACATCAGCGTGTGCCTTCCGAGAGCGAGCTGACCAACGAGCTGGGCGTCAGCCGCATGACTATCAACCGCGCGCTGCGGGAGCTGACCAGCGAAGGTTTTCTGATCCGCATGCAGGGTGTCGGCACCTTCGTGGCCGAAGCCAAGGCCTATACGCCGATGCTGGAAGTCCACAACATCGCCGATGAAATTGCCGCACGCGGCCACCAGCACGACAGCAAAATTCTGCTGTGCGAAGCCAGACTGGCAGATGCCGCACAGGCGCAGCAGATGGAAATCCCCCTCGGGCAAATCCTGTTTTATTCACAAATTGTGCATTACGAAAATCATGTGCCGGTACAGATCGAAGAGCGTTTTGTGAATCCGGAAATGGCCCCGGATTATCTGCAAGAAGTGCTGAACAAGCAGTCGCCATACACCTATCTGATGACCATCGCGCCATTGACTGCCGGGGAGCATCGTGTGGAAGCCGTCAGCGCCAGCGACGAGCAGCGGGAGCTGCTACAACTGAGCGAGCACGAGCCTTGTCTGCTGATCCACCGCCGCACCTGGAGCGGCAGCCGCGTTGTCACCTCGGCGCGGCTTATCTACGCCGGTTCTCGTTATCAGCTGTTCGGACGCTTCACCAGTCACGGTTGAGAGGCTTTTCACTTGCCGGTTTTCGGGTTATGCGCTAGGTTGACTTTAGTTGTCTATACAAGATCAACCTTGCCCGGAGCCTGACATGTCCTTAACGCTGTCCCCTCACTTCTCATCTGAACCCTCTTCACAATGTGACAGCGTCTGGCGTGGTGCCACGCTGATTACCATGCAGGACGGGAAATACAACCTGATCGAAAACGGCGCAATCGCCGTCAGCGGTGGCCGCATCCTGTGGCTCGGCCCTGACGCTGAGTGCCCGGACTACCCGAATGCTATCGAACATGAATTCGACGGCGGGATCATCACGCCGGGGCTGGTCGACTGCCATACGCATCTGGTGTTTGGCGGCGACCGCAGTGCCGAGTTTGAACAGCGGCTGAATGGCGTAAGTTATGCCCAGATTGCCGCCGCGGGCGGCGGGATTTTATCGACGGTCAACGCCACCCGCGTTGCCACTGAGGATGAACTGCTCGCACAGGCGTTGTTCCGCCTGCAACCGCTGCTGGCAGAAGGCGTAACCTGCGTGGAGATTAAATCAGGCTATGGTCTGAGCGTGGAAAGCGAAATTAAAATGCTGCGGGTGATCCGCAGGCTTGGTCATATGCTGCCGGTCGAGGTGAAATCCACCTGCCTTGCTGCACATGCACTGCCCCCTGAGTTTAAAGACCGGCCTGATGATTACATTCAGCTAATTTGCGACACCCTGCTGCCGGCGGTTGCGCAGGAAAATCTTGCCGATGCCGTGGACGCGTTTTGCGAACATCTGGCGTTCTCACCGCAACAGGTTGAGCGCGTGTTCAATGCCGCAAAATCCCTCGACCTGCCGGTAAAACTTCACGCCGAACAACTCTCTTCCCTGCACGGCAGCGCGCTGGCTGCAAGCTATCACGCGCTGTCTGCCGATCATCTGGAATACGCCACCGAAGACGATGCCAAAGCCATGGCCGCCAGTGGCACCGTCGCGGTGTTACTGCCGGGCGCCTATTACCTGCTGCGCGAAACGCAGTGTCCGCCGGTGGAACATTTCCGCACTTACGGCGTGCCTATGGCGCTGGCCAGCGATGCCAATCCGGGGACATCTCCGGCACTTTCCCTGCGCTTAATGCTGAATATGGGTTGCACGCTGTTTCGTCTGACGCCGGAAGAAGCGCTGGCCGGAGTGACCTGTCACGGCGCACGGGCGCTGGGTTTGCAGGATTCTCACGGTACCCTGGAAGCGGGCAAGGTCGCCGATTTTATTCACTGGCCGCTGTCGCGTCCGGCTGAACTGGTTTACTGGCTGGGCGGACAGTTGCCCTGCACCGTTGTATTTCGTGGTCATCTCCGTGGAGAAGTTCGTTTATGAGCCTTTCAGTTAATCCTGCTATTGCCAAGCCCTTACATTTCATCAGGGGATCCGCCCCGCTGCTGATCAGCATTCCGCACGCCGGGACGCACCTGACGCCGGAAGTCGCCAGCGGGCTGACCGATGCCGCGCTGCCGCTCTCTGACACCGACTGGCATATTCCACAGCTGTATGATTTTGCCCGCACGCTCGGAGCCAGCATTCTGGTCGGGCAATATTCACGGTTCGTGATTGATCTCAACCGTCCGGCGGACGATACCCCGCTCTACACCACCGCCACCACCGGTCTGTTCCCGGATACGTTATTTGATGGCCGCCCGACGTTTAAAGCCGGGATGGAGCCGACCGTGGCGCAGCGTCAGCAGTATCTGGCGCAAATCTGGCAGCCGTATCACCAGACCATTGCGTCAGAACTGGCGAGGATGAAACAGGAATTCGGCTACGCGCTGCTGTTTGATGCACATTCTATTGCCTCACAAATCCCGCGTCTGTTCGATGGCAAACTGCCGGATCTCAATATTGGCACCAACGGCGGCGCGAGCTGTTCGCCACAATTAAGCGCTGTAGTCGAAAGCGTTTGTCTGCAACAGTCGCGCTTTAGTCATGTGCTTAACGGGCGTTTCAAAGGCGGTTATATCACCCGCGAATATGGCCAGCCGGATATCCATCAGCACGCAGTTCAGCTGGAGCTGGCGCAGGTAAATTACATGGAAGAAATCGAGCCATTCGCCTATAACGAAGATAAAGCCCGTGAACTGCAAGGCGTCCTGAAACCGCTGCTGGAAGGCATACTGGCGTGGGGCGAACAGCACTATAAGAAATAAAACAGTAATACGTTGGTTCGGTGCAGGTTCCCCGCCTGCACCGCCAAATCCCTACCTTCATAAACCTGTCATTTCTTCGTCACACTCTCTCTTTAGGCTCAGCAGCACCAATAAGTCCCAAAGAGGATAGTACCGTCATGAACATTCCAGCTTTTAAAGGCGGGAATGCGCCACCGCGCATTGCTTCACCACCCGCTATCGCCCTCCATCAGGTGTCCTATTTTTTCGGCAGCACACCGGTACTCAATCACGTCAATCTCACGGTGCCCAAAGGCACGATCCTCGCCCTGCTCGGCCCCTCAGGCTGCGGCAAAAGTACGTTGCTAAAAATGCTCGCAGGCTTACTGCAACCTGCATCCGGGCAGTTAAGCTTCGACGGCGAAATTGTTGCCAGCGGCACATTCAGCCTGCCGCCGGAACGACGTAATCTCGGCATGGCTTTTCAGGACTACGCGCTGTGGCCGCACATGAGCGTGCGGCAGAACGTCGCATTTCCACTGCAAATGCGCGGAGTTCGCGGCGCACTTCAGCAGGAAAAAGTGATGGCGGCGCTCGATCGCGTCGGGCTGGCAGATTTCGTCTCGCGCCGCCCTGGCGAGCTTTCCGGTGGCCAGCAACAACGTGTGGCGCTTGCGCGGGCGATTGTCGCTGAGCCACGCATTCTGCTGTTTGACGAACCGCTTTCCAATCTTGACCGCGATCTGCGCGAAAGTTTGTGCGAAGAGATGGCGACGCTGCTGCGCCAGCTCGGCACCACGGCGGTGTACGTCACCCACGACCGGCACGAAGCTCGCGCGCTGGCGCACTGTATTGCGCGCATGGACAAGGGCGCAATCGCCAGTATTGACCTGAATGATGCTTCCGTTGTTTCCCCTTTTGTTGCTTAACCTCTGATGGAATTGACCCAATGACTCGTACACTTTTATCCAGAACCAAAACAGGCGTAATGACCGCAATGACTCTTTCTCTCGCAATGGCAGCGGGCAGCGCACAGGCGCTGACGCTTTACACCGCCGGGCCGGGTTCGCTGGCCAAGAAACTGGCGGCGGGCTATGAAAAACAGACTGGCGTAAAGGTCGATGTATTTCAGGCGACTACCGGCAAAGTGATGGCCCGTCTGGAAGCCGAACAGGCCAACCCTCGTGCCGACGTGCTGATTTCGGCGTCATGGGATACCGCAACCGACCTCGAACAGCGCGGCTGGCTACTGCAATATCAAAGTCCAAATGCGGCGCAGGTTCCGGCGCAGTTCAAAACGCCGTATTACGTGGCGCAGGGCATTTCCGCACTGGGGATTGTGTGGAATACCAAAAGCGGGACGTCCGAGCCGAAAGACTGGGGCGACCTGACCAAACCCGAGTTTAAAGATAAAGTCACCACGCCGGATCCCTCCCTGTCCGGCGCCTCGCTGGATTTGCTGATCGGGTTGCAGAATGCTCATGCACAGCAGGCGTGGAAATTGTTTGATGACCTGAAAGCCAACGGCATGATCATCGCCGGGCCGAACGCACAGGCGCTGACGCCGGTGTTACAGGGCGCGAAAGCGGCGGTATTTGGCGCGGTGGATTACGTCTCTTACGCCAGCATGCAGGACGGCGAATCCGTCAAAGTGATTTTCCCGCAGAGCGGCACCGTGATCGCCCCGCGTCCGATGATGATCCTCAAATCCAGCCAGCAGCAAAAAGAGGCCAAAGCCTTTATCGATTACGCGCTGTCGCCGGAAGGCCAGCAACTGGTAGCGCAAGCATGGCTGATGCCTGCACGTTCCGATATCGACGCCAAACGTCCGCTGTTTAAATCTTTGAAGTTACTCCCGGAAGATCCGAAGGCGTCGGCCTCACGCAAAGACGTTCTCGATCGTTTCGCCAAACTCTTCACCCAGCCATAACCGCCCGCCGGGCTGCGCCACAACCTGTTGCGCAGCCTGTTCTGAGAACTAAATCATGAATAAGAATGCTTTTCTGCCGGGCGTGACCGGCCTTGCGCTGCTGTTGCTGGTTGCCGTACCGGTCAGCTTTGTCGTGTTACAGGCTATTTTTCCGCATCTGGATACCAGCAGCTATTCTGCGCCGTTCAGCGCCTTCTTCCGCGTATTCGCCGAACCGCAAATGCTGGCGCTAATCGCAACGACGTTAAAAGTCGGGCTGGGCGTGGCGGTATGCAGCGCTTTTATCGGTATACCGCTCGGCGCACTGCGCGGCTTATTCCGGCTGCCGGGCGCGGCGCTGTGGGATGTACTGTTTCTGGTACCGTTTTTGTTGCCGCCGTACATCGCCGCGCTGTCGTGGATGCTGGCGTTGCAGACCAACGGTTATGTGCAGCAGTTACTGCCATGGCTGCATCTCAATAATTTTCTGTTTTCACTGCCCGGCATGATTGCAGTGATGACGCTGAACATTTTTCCGGTGGTCTATTTCGCGGTTTCACGCAGCATGGCCGCCAGCGGAAGCCGGCTTGCGGATGTCGCACGGATCCACGGCGCGGGCGCATTTCAGGCCTTTGTCCGCATTACTCTGCCAATGGCCTTACCGGCGATGGCGTCGAGTTTGCTGCTGGCATTCACGCTGTCGATTGAGGAATACGGCGTGCCCGGCGCGCTGGGCTCACGCAGCGGTATTCTGATGCTGACGACCGGCATCGAGCAGCGGCTGGCGGACTGGCCAATCGATTTACCGGGGGCGGCGGTGCTGTCGCTGGTGCTGGTGGCGATGGCCTTATGTGCCTACAGCGTGCAGCGCGCGGTGCTGGCGGGGAAAAACGTCGAGAGCATGACCGGCAAACCGGCGGACGTAACACCAAAACCACTGTCCGGCTGGACTTTTCCGGTGCTGGCGCTGTTTTCACTGGTGGCACTGATTGCCGTCGCGCTGCCTCTGGCATCTATGCTGGCAACGGCATTTTCCGGCACGTTATCCGGCGGGCTTTCACTCTCAAATCTCACCCTGCGGCACTTCGCGACGCTGTTTGCCGTCCACGGCGATGCGCTTGGTGCGCTTTCTACCAGCCTCAGTCTGGCATCAGGGACAGCGCTGATTGCTGGCGCAACCGGATTTTTGGCGTCATGGCTGGTGGTAGTGAGGAGAATTCGCGGCGCGGCAGTGATCGACGGGCTTTCACTGCTGCCCGCGGCATTGCCGGGAATTGTGGTGGGGGTCGGGCTAATTCTGGCGTGGAACCGTAGCTTCTGGCCGGTCACGCCCTATAACACCTGGGGGATTTTGCTGCTGGCCTATTGCTGCCTGTTGCTGCCGTATCCGGTGCGCTACGTCAGTGCGGCGCTGAAACAGATTGGCGGCAATCTGGATGCCGCCGCCCGCGTTCACGGCGCGACGGCGGCGCAGACATTGCGACTCATCCTTTTGCCACTGGTGTTGCCGAGTTTGCTGGCATCCATGATGATGGTCTTTGCCGTCGCGTCGCGGGAACTGGTCACCTCCCTGCTGCTGTCTCCGGCAGGTGTACAGACAGTGTCAGTATTTGTCTGGCGACAGTTCGAACAGGGTTCCGTGGGTGATGGCATGGCGATGGCGTCGGTCGCAGTATTGCTGAGCCTGACGCTCATGTTAGCAGCGTTCAGGCTTTCGCAACGGCGGGTTTGAATTAGCTTTCGCGCTGCGGTTCTGCGTGTGGCCGGTCACCTGCCGGGATCAGTAAACCGGCAGCGACGGCCAGCACGGAAATCACCGCCGACACCACAAACACCCAGTGCAGCGAAGCCGCCACGCTGTTGGTCAGTGCGCTGAGCTGATCAGAACCCATCGCGCTGCGGGTGGCTTTTTCCATCAGTTGCTGCACCGGATCGGCAATTTCAGGCAAACGGTATTGCAGATTGAGATTGAGCGTCGCGCCGAGCAGCGCGGTGCCGATGGCAGAACCCAGCATCCGCGTAAATAACGTGGATGCTGTGGCGATTCCGCGGATCGCAGGGCCGACACTGTTTTGCACTGAGACGATAAAAGTGGTGTTACACAGCCCCATTCCCGCACCAATCGAAAATGCTGCCAGACGCGCAATCCACAGGCCAGACGTCGTTGAAAGCAACAGTAAAGCCAGACTGCCGCCCACCAGCAAAATTCCGCCAATCACTGCCGTGGCACGATAAGACGTCGCCTGCATCAGACGGCTGCTGAGCATACTCGCCAGCGGCCAGCCGATGGACATCAGCGCCAGCGTGGTACCCGCCTCTAGCGGCGTGCCGCCGAGCACGCCCTGCACGTAGGTCGGCAAAAATGCGCTGATCCCCATCATGGTCGCGCCGATAATCAGGCCGCCGATATTCCCGGCGATGATCACCTTACTTTGCCACAACTCCAGCGGGAACAGCGGCTCGGGCGTCCGTCGTTCCTGCCGAATCAGCAACAGCCCGCTGCACACCGCCAGCGCAATCAGCCCCAGCGCCCAGTAACCGAGCACTTCGGCCTGTAACAGCGCCAGCAACAGTGCGGCTACGGAGAGCGTCAGATAACCGGTTCCCGCCAGATCCAGCTGATGTTGTTTGCGCTGTCCGTCGGGCGGCAGGTATTTGATCAGAATGCCCATCGCCACCAGACCGATCGGCACGTTAACCCAGAACACTACTGCCCAGTGAAAATGCGAAACAATAAACGCGCCCATCAGCGGGCCGACGATCGCCGAAACGCCCCACACGCTTGACAGATATCCCTGCGCCCTGGCCCGTTCCTGCGGGCCGTAGACGTTGGCGATAAGCGTGGTGGCAATCGGTGTAATCGCCCCGGCCCCCAGCCCTTGCAAGGCGCGAAAACCGATCATCCAGCCGAGCGATGGCGCAAATCCACACAGCACCGAGCCAATCAGAAACAGTGTGGTGCCGATGAAAAACATCTTCCGGCAACCGTACAAATCCGCCAGCCTGCCATACACCGGCACGGTAATCGCCTGCGTCAGCAGATAGACCGCAAACACCCAGCCAAGCAGCGAGAAACCGCCGAGATCGCCAATGATAGTCGGCATCGCGGTGGCAACAATCGTCACTTCCACGGCGGCCATAAACATCGACAACATGCAGGCGATGAGGATCAGTGGGCGATGAGCATTTTTAACGACGGGGGTATGTTCAGATGAGTTCGTAACGGCCATGTTCTCTTTTTTCTTCAGATTGATGCGCTAAAGCTAATCCTGAATTATAGCCAAAAAAAACGGCTCCGGGTGAAGAAGCCGGAGCCGTTTAATCAGTGTAGAAGGTTGCGCCGCCGCCCGTCAGGCTTTGGTCAGCGTTTTCAAATTAAAACTGGAGAGATCGATAAACTTCGCCATGTCACGACTCTCTGCGCGTGGCAGATAGGGAATTTCACCGAGCAGTGGCGCGGAAATATTCGCGGTAAGCGCATCGATAGTCTCCTGATAATGAGCAAGGCAAGGATTAATTCGGTTCGCTACCCAACCCAGCAAAGGTAATCCATCGGCAATAATAGCCTGCGCGGTTAATAACGCATGGCTGACACAACCTTCCTGAATACCCACAACCAGTACAACCGGCATATTTTGCAGACGTACCCAGTCTGAATATAAAAGATGCGGAGTAATCAAGGTTCTCCAGCCATCACATCCTTCGACAACCACCGAATCAGCCTCTTCACGCATAAAATTGAGGCCGTTGGTCATTATTTCAAACACATTCTCAGGTATTTCACTCGCATAAATATCTTCATCGGTTAATGCCAGAGGCGTTATTTTCTTAAAAGGATAAGCAATAGAAGATGACTGCTGGAGAGTTACCGCATCTTTATTTCGAACCCCGTCGGCCAACTCCTGGCTGCCAGTTGCAATAGGTTTATAGCCCAGAACGCAGCGATCCTGCGCGGCTAAGGCCTGAAGCAAGGCACGTGTGACAATGGTTTTACCTACACGGGCATCCGTACCCGTGACGAAAAAGTGCGTTAACATGGAATTCAGGCTCCGGGATCTCTCCGTCTTATTGAAAGATAATCTCCGGAAAAACATCGCCAGAGACAAAGTAACGACGGAAAGTCTAGGCGATGCGAGATGCGAGCGATTTGCGTTAGCGCAATGTTTTGTTGACCAGCGCGAGAAAGCTTATTCGGATTTATTTTAAATCAGTCTTTAACGTTATAAAAAACTTAGCCTTGTAAGAGTTTTATCAGCAATGATCCGCTGTAAAGCGCGTCTTTAACTAATGCCGCACCGGGCATAGTCCCCTGATTATAAAATTGCGTGGATTCGAGTTTGATATTTTCGCTATATGCCGGAAGAGATTGTTGTTGAATACACGACATTATCGCCGGATGCAGAATATCTTGCGATAAATTAAGCGGTGAGCCGATCAGCACTTTTTCAGGATTAAACAGATTGACCATGATCGCCAACATCCGTCCGACACTCTGCCCCACGCCAACGATGACGTCTCGCGCCAGCTGGTCGCCACGGTTGGCGGCGTCGCACACCGCTTCAATCGTCAGCGACACGCCATGTAATAAGCTCGCAGGTGCCGGGACAGCCAGGCGCTGACGCACCAGTTCCAGAATGCTGTCGGTGCTGGCGACGGTTTCGAGACAGCCGTGATTCCCGCAGTAACAGCGTTTGCCGTAAGGATCGACTTGCGTATGGCCGATTTCCACCACACTGCTGCTGCCAGCATGGAGAACGCGTCCGCTGGTTATAACGCCCGCGCCAACGTTGTGATCGATAACAATCTGCACCACGTTTTTGCAACCGCGCGAGGCGCCGTAGAGGGCTTCCGCCAGCGTCCACGCGCTGATGTCATGCTGCACGAACACCGGCAAACCCGTGTGTGCGCAAAGGGTATCGCCAAGCGGCATATCGAACACATCGTGATAAAACGGCATGCGGTGAACGATGCCGCGCCGTGCGTCGATCATGCCCGGCAGGGTAATGGCGATGGCGGTAAGGCGTTCGAGTTTGCGCTGATGACGGATAAAGAACAGATCGATTTCTGTGATTATACGCTGCATCAGTGACTGAGGAGCCTGTTCCGGCAGCGGCAACACTTCTTCTACCACCAGCTTACTGCTCAGATCGCGTAACCCCAGCGTGATTGAACCGGGGCTGATGCGGGCAGAAAGATAGTGCCAGGCCTGGGTGTCGAGCGCTAATCCGATGGCCGGACGCCCGCGGCTGCCGGGATCCTGAAACTCCGTTTCGAGCACCAGGTGTGCCTGAATCAGTTCACGGACAATTTTAGTAATACTGGCAGGTGCCAGCTGGGCTTTTTTGGAAAGCTCTATGCGCGAAATGGGACCAAACTGATCGATCAGGCGATACACAGCACCGACGTTAGTTTGTTTGATTTGATCAATATGGCCGGGCTGCCCATCGGGGATCACTCAAGGAACTCCTGTTATTTTCGCGCTTCAAAATAAAGATTAGAGGCTATGGTGGGGTTTTTGCCATATGTCGTCAACTATTTGATTCGTTATGTGATTTGGTGCACACATTGCGCCAAAACACGTTCGGAATTGACTGGAAATCCAGCAGCTTTTGTCTTATATCAAACGCCGTCCTCTTCCATCATCAGTTCCATAAACGCTTTAGTCGCTGCCGTTATCGGCCGTTCGCTATGATTCACCAGCCAGAGTTCGGTGATGCCCTGCATTTCCCCGAAGCGTAAATACCTTACGCCATCGACCTGAATGCGCAGATAGGACGCCGGTAAAATCGACACCCCCAGTCCCGCGGCCACCAGCCCGATAATAGTCAGCGGCTCGCCCACTTCCTGCGTGATATACGGTGTGATCCCCTGCGCTTTGAGCTGTATGAGAATATCGTCGTACAGCGAAGTGCCGACGTCTTTGGAGAAAAACACGAACGGCTGATCGGCCATATGCTGGAACGTCAGTTCACCGGCAGGCAAATTATTCAGCGGATTGTCTTTATGCACCACGGCAATCAGCGGCTCAGACCATATCAGCTGATGAGCCAGCTGTGGTGGCAGGTCGCCGTTGCGCATAATCCCAAGATCCAGTTTGCCTTCCAGCAGCGGGTCGATCTGCTGCTTGCTGTTGAGCTGTTCGATGCGGATATTCACGTCGGGATAGGTCAGCCGGAAACGGTGGAGAGTACGGGAGACACGGCGTAAAAACGGCGCCGAGGAGGTCAGTCCGAGTGTCAGATTTCCGGACTCACCGCGATGTATCCGCGCTGCCTGCTCTGACGCTTCTTCCACCCGCTGCAAAATTTGCCGCGCTTCGTGCAGAAATGCCACGCCCGCCTGCGTCAGGCGCACCGTCCGGTTACTGCGATAAAACAGCGCCGCGCCGACGTGGGCTTCCAGCGCCTGTATTTGCTGGCTAAGCGGCGGCTGGGAGATATGCAGCCGCTCCGCCGCCCTCCCGAAATGCAGCTCGTCAGCGACGGCGATAAAATAACGCAAATGACGCAGTTCAATGTGGCTCATGGCGCAGGTCTGGCTCCGATTGATATTTTAAACATATCGTTTTAACGAAATTAATATATTAGACAATATAAAGCCCACTGTTAAAATTTTCATACATTTTCAAATAGTTTTTATTATCACCCTCGTTAAGGATTTACAGTGAAAACCACCCAGCGGAATGCCGCTGCACTATCCAGGGCTCCCTTCGACAAACGTCTGGTTAACGACGATGAGTTAAATCCTGACACTGCCGTCGCCCGCACGAATCCAAAATCGCCCTTTATCAAACGTGGTACACCGCAGTTTATCCGGGTGACACTTGCCCTGTTTTCTGCCGGGCTGGCGACGTTTGCATTGCTGTACTGCGTGCAGCCGATCCTGCCGGTGTTGTCCCATGATTTCGGCGTGTCTCCCGCGACCAGCAGCCTCTCGCTGTCGCTATCTACCGGTTTGATGGCCATAGGCCTGCTGTTTACCGGGCCGGTTTCGGATGCGGTCGGGCGCAAATCGGTGATGGTGGTCGCCCTGCTTCTCGCGGCGGGATGTACGCTGGTCTGTTCCTTTATGCAAAGCTGGGACGCCATTCTTATCATGCGTGCCCTGATTGGCCTTTCACTCAGCGGCGTGGCAGCGGTGGCGATGACCTATCTCAGCGAAGAAATTCACCCGAGCGTGGTGGCTTTCTCGATGGGGTTATACATCAGCGGTAACTCGATTGGCGGCATGAGCGGGCGTCTGGTCAGCGGCGTACTGACCGATTTCTTCTCATGGCGCATCGCAATTGCGGTGGTCGGCATCTTTGCGCTGGCGGCGGCCATCATGTTCTGGCGCATCCTTCCACCTTCCAGACACTTTCGCGCCAGCTCGCTGAAACCGCGCAAGTTGCTCATCAACTTTAAACTGCACTGGCGCGACAGCGGCCTGCCTTTGCTGTTCGTCGAAGGTTTTCTGCTGATGGGCAGCTTCGTGACGATGTTTAATTACATCGGCTATCGTCTGCTCGGCACGCCGTACAACATGAGTCAGGCCATCGTCGGGATTTTGTCAGTGGTGTATCTGATGGGCACCTACAGTTCGCCGAAAGCGGGCGTGCTGACCGGCGTCTATGGTCGTGGCCCGGTACTGATCGGCGCAATCGCCATCATGCTGGCCGGTATTCTGCTCACCGCGTTCTCGCCGGTATGGCTGATTTTCATTGGGATGATCCTGGTCACCGGCGGGTTCTTCGCCGCCCACTCCGTCGCCAGCGGCTGGATCGGCAGGCGCGCACGCCGTGCGAAAGGACAAGCCTCCTCACTGTATCTGTTCTGTTATTACGCGGGATCGAGTGTGGCGGGTACGCTGGGCGGATTCTTCTGGCATGCGTACGGATGGAGTGGAATCACAGCGTTTATTAGTTTAATGCTGGTGGTGGGTGTAGGCGTAGGGGTTAAGTTGATGAGGCTGGCGGAGGCACGCGTTGTTTGAGTGCGATGGCCGCGTTCAAAAATCACGCCGCAGGGAGTGGTAGGAAACCGCACGTGTTTTAGAGAGCCAGGGATTCTTAAGGGGGGCGGCGATATGCCCCCCTTAAGGCCGGTTTGGGTGGCAACCCAAGATCTTGAGCTTGAAGTTCAAGATCAAGTTGAAAATGAAGTCGATTTAAACGCCGCCTATTTGCAGCGGCCTCTGCAAAAAATCAATTTTCCCCTTGCTTCACCAGCCGTTTCTGACTCCCCCCCTCAAACACCTGCACCCTCCCGGTATCAATCTTAATCCACACCCGATCACCCGGTGCGGCCCCCGATCTCACCATGCTGTAAACACTCAGCTTTTCACCCCCCAGCGTGCCGTGGATAAGCTCACTCAGCCCGGTCGGCTCAATCAGGGTCACATCCAGAGGCAGCGCGCCCGGCGCGTCCGGTGTGCAGAGCACAATCGCCTCGGGGCGGACGCCGTAGATTACTTTCGCGCCGCTTTGCAGGCCGGTGATGGTCGGATCCACCGGCAGTGTCAGGGTGGGATGAATACGCAGTTGCGGGGCGGAATCGCCCATCTCGATCGTACCCTCGATGAAATTCATCGAGGGTGAACCGATAAAACTGGCGACGAACTTGTTGGCGGGCGTGTCGTAAAGCTCAAGCGGCGTGCCGACTTGTTGGATCAGGCCGTGGTTGAGTACCACGATACGATCGGCGAGCGTCATGGCTTCGACCTGATCGTGGGTCACGTAAACAATCGTGTTGCGCATTCTCTGATGCAGACTTTTGATTTCGATGCGCATCTGGCCGCGCAACTGTGCGTCCAGGTTGGAGAGCGGTTCGTCGAACAGGAACACCTGTGGTTCACGCACGATCGCCCTGCCCATTGCCACGCGCTGACGCTGCCCGCCGGAAAGCTCTTTGGGGCGGCGATGCAACAACGCCGTCAGGCCGAGAATGTCGGCGGCTTTATTCACGGCGGCGTCGATTTCAGCTTTCGGCCGCTTTTGCACTTCCAGGCTGAACCCCATATTGCGCGCCACCGTCATGTGCGGATAGAGCGCATAACTCTGGAAAACCATCGAGATATCCCGGTCTTTCGGCGCAACCTGATTCATCAGCCGCGTGCCGATGTGGATGTCCCCCGCCGTCGCCAGTTCCAGTCCGGCGATGGTGCGCAATAAGGTGGATTTGCCGCACCCCGACGGGCCGACCAGCACCACGAACTCGCCGTCTTTGATGGTCAGGTTGATGTGCCGCAGCACTTCGACATTGTCGTAACGTTTTTGAAGATCGGAAATCGTAATCTGAGCCATATAATTATCCTTTTACCGCACCGGCAGTCAGCCCCTGAACCAGGTAACGCTGAATGAACGCAAAGAAGAGACAGGCAGGGATCAGCGCCAGCACTGCCGCCGCCATCATGTCGCCCCAGGAAACTGCAAACTTAGACACAAAACTCAGCAGGCCCACCGGGAAGGTCATCACGTCGTTTTTGTTGATTAACATCAGCGAGAACAACAGTTCGCTCCACGCCGCAGTAAACACAAACCCCAGCGTGGCCGCCATGCCCGGCAAGGTCAGCGGGATGATGACTTTACGTAACGCCATGAAACGGCTACACCCTTCCAGCATCGCTGACTCTTCCAAATCTTTCGGAATACTGTCGAAAAACGACTGCATCAGAAAGGTCGCAAAAGGTACGTTGAAGGCGGTGTAAATCAGAATTAAACCCAACAGGCTGTTGGTCAGTCCCAGCGGTGCCATCACTTTGTAAATCGGCGCGAGGATCATCACCAGCGGGAACATCTGGGTGAAAAGCAAAAGCGCAGCCATTACCGTTTTACCTTTAAAGCTGAAGCGGGAAAACGCAAAACCGGCCCCGGCGGCAATCACCGTCGTCAAAAATGCCGTGCCGAATGAAACAATCAGGCTGTTGAAGAAATAGAGCGGAAACTGGCTTTCGGTAAACACGCGCTGAAAATGCACCAGCGTCATCTCGCCCGGCCACATCTTCACACCTTCGCTGTAGAGTAATTTGTCCGGCGTGATAGAGATTTTGATCAGCCAGTAAATCGGGAACAGTGAGAAAATCAGATAAAGCAGGATCCCCAGCCGATGACCGCCTTTGCGCAGCCAGAGATTTAATGACAATACACTCATGTGGCTCTCCTTTATTTCAATAACTGATGGCGGATGCGCAGAAGAACCAGCGCGTAAAGCGTCATCAGCACCAGCAGGAAGACCGCCATCGCCGAGGCATAGCCAAAGTCGAGTTTGCGGTAAGCGGTAGTGAAAATGAAACTCGAGAGAATCGATGTCGAATTCGCCGGACCGCCGTCGGTCATCACCACTATCAGGTCGGCGAAATTGGCGATCCAGATGGTGCGCAGCATCACTGTAATCGCAATCATCGGTGCCAAAAACGGCAGCGTGACTTTACGGAACTGCTGCCAGCCGGACGCACCGTCCATCGCCGCCGCTTCGTACAAATCTTTGGGGATCGACTGCAACGCCGCCAGCAAAGTGATGGCAAAAAACGGAATGCCAAACCAGACGTTAGCCACCACCGGCCCGTACAGCGCCAGCTGTGGGTCAGAGAGAATATTGTACGGCTCGGAAATGATGTGCAGATCGGTCAGCCAGTATGGCAAGACGCCGATCACCGGATTGAGCAACCACGCCCAGGTGAGTCCGGAAAGAAACGCCGGTACTGCCCACGGCAGGAACACCAGCGCCTGCACCCAGCCGCGCCCGGCAAACTCGCGGTTAAGCAGCAACGCCAGCCCAAGCCCCAGCGCGAACTGCAAGACTAAAGACGTCAGCGTCCAGTTGAAGGTGTGACGCAGCGCGGCATAGAAATGCCGGTCGTCAAACAGGGTGCGAAAATTATCCAGCCCGACCCAGCCGGTGTCGGACGGGTTAAGCAGCTGAATATTCTGGAACGCATACGAAATGCCGATCGCCATCGGAACAAAAATAAACAGCGCGATCAGCACCAGCGTCGGGCTGAGGTACACCCAGGGTTCCAGCAGCGCCCGCAAACGGGGAAAGCGCGGCGCGGCAGCGGTGTCTGGTGGTGAAACTTCCAACATCATGACGCGTCTCCAACAAAGGGAAATTTGCGCTCCGGCAGCAGTTGCCGGAGCCGGTGAACCTTACTTCTGCGCGGCGAGCCACGCTTTCTGTTCTTTGGTCAGGTACTTCGCCCAGTCTTTCACCATGCTTTCGGTGTCGTTCTGACCAAGCAGCGTTTCCTGCGAACTGTCTTTGACGATCACCGAGTTAAAATAGCCCCAACCTTTGAAGTGCGTCGGCATGGTCAGCGGGATGTAATCCGGGCTGTTCAGCTCAGCAAACCAGCCAGCAAACTGTGGTGCGTGATAGTAGGCGTCCTGCTCCGCGCCTTTATAAATCGGCAACGTGCCCACAAATTTCGACCACGTCAGGTTATTTTCTTTGTTACTCAGAAACGAAATCAGATCCCAGCCCTGATCTTGATTTTTGCTTTGTTTGAACATCGACCAGCCGGTGTAACCAATGGTCGGATAGGCTTTTCCGTTCGGCCCAAGTGGCATCGGTGCGACCGAGAAATCGTCAGGGTTCATGCTGTTTTTGATGGCGATTAACGCATCCGGATCCTGATCGAGCATCGCGCACTTGCCGGAGTAGAAGCTGGAGACGATTTCATTGAAACCCCAGTTAACGCTGTCTTTCGGCGCATAGCCTTTCTGATACATATCCACCAGGAACTGCGCGCCTTTAATGGCACCCGGCTGCGTCAGGGTGCTGTTGCCCTCTTTGTCGAAGAACTCCGGCGAGCCGTTCATCGCCGCCATAAACATCATCCACGCATTTGTGCCACCTACGCCGCCGCGCATGCAATAGCCGCTGATGCCGTTGCCAAGGGCGCTGATCTTCTTCGCATCGGCCATAAACTCATCCATCGTTTTCGGCGGTGCGGTAAGCCCCGCCTGCTGGAAGAGTTTTTTATTCCAGAACATCGCCCGCAGGTAGAAACCATAAGGGATCATGGTTGCCGTCCCGCCGGAAGAGCGCGCCATGGTCAGCGTTTTGTCGGTCAGGTCTGGCGTGCCACTCCAGCTTTTCAGGCGAGGTTCAAGGTCCGCCAACATGCCGTTACTGGCGTACAGCCCCTGCCAGGTGTCGGGCATTTCGACCACGTCCGGATATTGTCCGCTCTGAATCATGGTACCGAGCTTTTCAAACGCCTGCCCCCACGGCAGCGATACCACTTCAATCTCAACGTCCGGGTGTTGCGCTTTGTAAGCGGTGAGCATTTTTTGCAGCATTTCGGTTCGCGCCGGGCTGGTGATCACTTCCACCAGCGTCAGTTTGGTCGCGGCAAAGCTGGCACAGGAAAAGAGGCTGATACTGAGAGTCAGCAGGCTGAGCACATGACGTTTCGGGTGTCGCATAATCTTGATTCTCCACGGAGCAAAGGGTCGGATCACAGGAACAATCTTTGAGACAAATCTTCAGGAACAGGCGCTTTCGATGGCGTTTTTCAAATCGCGCCACAAATCCTCAGTATCTTCCAGACCGATGGAAATGCGGACAAGCCGCGGCGATACGCCGAAATCAATCGCCGAATTGAATTCACCCGCCTGATTCAGCACAGAGATTGCGGGCATCACCAGACTTTCAAAACCACCCCAGCTGACGCCCATGCGGAATAATTTCAGCGCGTTGCAGAACGTCGGAATGTCGATACCCTCGCTGAGTTCGAAAGAAAAAAGACCGCTGTAACCGGTCAGGCTTGAGGTCGGCTGCGGATCTAAACCGGGATGATTGACCTGCGTAATGCGCGAATAGCCTTGCAGGCGGTGCGCCAGCTGGAGTGCGCTTTCATGATGCTGACGCATTCGCAGCGGTAAGGTACGCAGGCCGCGCAGCAGCAGCCAGGCTTCGTTGGCAGACAGCTTTCCGCCTAAAAACGGGCTGATATAACGGCTGATGGCACTGATACGTTCGGCACTGGAAATCACCAGTCCGGCCACCACGTCGCTGTGCCCGCTGATGTATTTGGACGCGGAGTGGATAACCAGATCGATACCCGCCGCCAGCGGTTTCTGGAAAATCGGCGACGCCCAGCTGTTATCGATCATCGTTACTACGCCGTATTTTTTTGCTAATCCGGCGATCGCCCGCAGATTCTGTTCGCCCATCACCCAGCTGTTCGGGCTTTCGAGATACAACAGCTTCGCGCCCTGCATCGCGTCTTCCAGAACCGCCAGCGAGCTGCCGTCGACGAACTGAGACTCAATCTGAAAACGGGTGCAAAACCCGCGCAGAAAACGGTAGGTGTCCGGGTAAACGTGATTCACGCACACCACTTTATCGCCGGGACCGGCCACGCTGAGAATAGCGTTACTGATCGCCGCCATTCCGCTGCCAAAGGCCAGACAGGCCTCGCCGCCTTCCAGCTGCGCAACCTTCTTCTGCAATTCCACCACCGTCGGATTATCAACACGGGAATAGAGTGCATGGTCGCTGTCGCCGCGAAAACGGGCGATCATGCTGTCATAATCGGTGAAACTGAAGAGTGACGACTGGTAAATCGGCGGCGAGATCGCCCCGCGATCGTGGCGCGCGTCGTGAACTAAACGGGTACTTTCCGACAACTCATCGTGCTGGCTTTCATCATCTTGCTGCATTGATCACTTCCTTCATGTCGCGTTCAGTTATGTTCAGGATGTCGTTGCTCAGTCGTCGCGCGGTTTCAGGTTCCCGCCGCGCGATGGCTTCAAATAGGGTTCGGTGCAGTGGAAATGAATCGCTGAATAACGCCTGTTCCGGCGGCGATTCAAAAAAAGCATGCAACAGGTCGTAGATACCGCCGACCATTTGCAACAGCAGCGGATTGTGCGCGGCGGTATAAATGGCTGCGTGAAACTGCCAGTCCTCAGCGCCGGCAGAACCGACGCTCAGATGAACTTTTTCCATCACATCCAGCTTGTGTTCGATAAACAGTAAATCGCTTTCTGTCGCGCGCACTGCCGCCAGCGCCGAGGCTTCGCATTCGATGATCCGCCGCACCTCCAGCGCGTGCAGCATGGTGGCGGAATCGTTTTTAAAGCGCAGCGACAGGAAGCTGTCGTTGGCGGTGACCTCCGATTGCAGGAATGTCCCGCTGCCCTTTTTACGCACGATAATCCCCAGCGCCTCCCAGCGTTTCAGCGCCTCGCGCACGGTGTTGCGGCTCACTGCCAGCCCTTCGGCCAGCACGCGCTCCGGCGGTAATTTCTCCCCCACGCGGGTACCGGACTGCGCCACATAACGGGTCAGCGCATCCAGCACCAGCGTGTCACTTTGCTGTGGCGCAATCGGGTGCAATAAATTCAGTTCGCCGTGCATCTGTGTCTCCGCGCCTTCGCCAAAATTGGCCCAACAACTCAACCTGTGGACCACTTTGCAATTTATCTGCCACTTTTACGTTCTAATTTTAACCACATGATTTAATGTAATATTGTGTGTTTTACATCCAGACCGGACGCGAAGGGAAAGATCGCCGTGGTGCAATTTGCAGGCGAAATGGACAGTAAACGTGCAGACATTGTTCCGGCGTGGCGTCATGCTGCATTGTCATAGCCGCCCAAATTGGCCTTAAGGTCAACACCGTGGGCGTCGGCCCACACCGACTTGGGGGGCGGCCTATCGCCGCCGCCCCCCAAGACCCCCCGGGCTCTTTTAAACACGCGCTATCGCTAAAACGATGGACGTGTTCTATGACTCCAGCATGTGGCGCAAAACCCTGCCGCTGCGCGGTCCCTTCTCTCGGTCCTGAAGCCTCTGGTCTTCAGGCCGCTCCGTTCAGCAGGATTTTTTAACCGCGCCATCTCACCATTTTTTAAAAAACAAAAAACAAAAAACAACATTTGCACAACGTATTTGGTTATTTTGAAATGATCCGAACCGGTGAAGTTGTGACCTAAAAAGCTTTGGCCGCGTTCAAAAATCACGCCGTAGGGAGAGGTGGAAAACCGCGCGTTTTTTGGCGCGGGTTGTAACCCGACCGGAGGGCACCGCGCAGCGGCGGGATTTTGCGGCAATCACAGAAATACCTGAAACATAGCCGGGATGCATGGCACATGTTTTAAAGAGCCCGGGATTCTCAAGGGGGGTGGCGATAGACCCCCCTTGAGGCCAGTTTGGGCGGCAGCCCAAGGTCTTGACCTTAAAGCCAGCTTGGGCGGCCTCGCATCACATTTCCCACATCCCCTCCCCATTTCAACCCCAATCATTGATGAACGTCATAACACGCACCGCATTAATTGTTCACAGTGCCCGCCTTTGTCCAAATTTAACCTCAGGGGAGTCAACATATGTGGGAATTGCTGATCGGGCTGGTGGTCGCCGTATTTGTCGGGCGATATATCATTAAAGGATATTCGCCAACTGGCGTACTGATGGTCGGCGGGCTGTTGCTGTTGGTGATAAGCGCGCTGATGGGCCACAGCGTACTGCCTGAAGGGGCGAAGAGCACCGGCTGGAACACCACGGATATTGTCGAGTACGTCAAAATTCTGCTGATGAGCCGAGGTGGCGATCTCGGAATGATGATCATGATGCTGTGCGGTTTCGCGGCTTACATGACACACATCGGTGCGAACGACGTGGTGGTCAGGCTGGCATCCCGCCCCCTGAAGATGATCAACTCGCCGTATATCCTGATGGTCGCCGCCTATATTCTGGCGTGCCTGATGTCACTGGCTGTCTCCTCGGCGACCGGCCTTGGCGTTTTGCTGATGGCGACACTGTTCCCTATCATGGTCAACGTCGGCATCAGCCGGGGAGCAGCAGCGGCGATTTGTGCATCGCCTGCGGCCATCATTCTCTCCCCAACCTCCGGCGATGTGGTGCTGGCGGCACAAGCGGCGAATATGCCGCTGGTAGATTTCGCGTTTAAGGTCACCTTGCCCATTTCAATTGCCGCCATTGTGGCCATGGCAGTCGCCCACTTCTTCTGGCAGCGTTATCTGGATAAGCGCGATACCGCTGAACTGGTGGGAGCTGTGGATTCTAATCAAAATGACGTCGTGGAAACCAACGCGCCCGCGTTTTACGCCATTCTTCCCTTCACCCCCATCATCGGTGTGCTGATATTCGACGGAAAATGGGGACCGAATCTGCATATCATCACCATTCTGGTCATCTGTATGCTGCTCACCGCGCTGATTGAAACCGTGCGCAACCGCAGCGGGAAAATCGTATTCGCCGGGCTGGACGTTGCCTATCGCGGTATGGCGGATGCCTTCGCCAATGTAGTCATGCTGCTGGTCGCGGCGGGCGTATTCGCGCAAGGTCTGAGCACTGTCGGTTTCATCAGCAGCCTGATAGGACTGGCGCAAAACTTCGGTTCCGGCAGCATAATCATGATGCTGGTTCTGGTGGTGATCACCGTGCTGGCCGCCATGACCACCGGCTCCGGTAACGCCTCTTTTTATGCTTTCGTCGAACTTATACCGAAACTGGCGGCGAAAATGGGCATTAACCCGGAGTATCTGGTGATACCGATGCTTCAGGCGTCTAACCTCGGACGCACTATCTCCCCGGTCTCCGGCGTGATCGTCGCCGTCGCCGGTATGGCAAAAATCTCCCCGTTTGAAGTCGTCAAACGCACTTCCGTTCCGGTTCTGGTTGGCCTCATTGTGGTGATCGTCGCGACGGAAATTCTGGTGCCTGTGCATTAACCAGCCATTCATTGCAAATCCCCTTCAGAAATGAAGGGGATATTGATCACATAAATACGATAACGAGAAATTATCTCTCAGGTTAAGCTACTGCGCCTTGAAGGTGGGGAAAAAATCCCTGTGTTGTCCGGGTGGAAAAACCCGCGTAATAAAGGTTTTTTATGTCGAATATTCCGGGCTACAAACGTATTGGCGGGTGGTTACTGGCCCCGATGGCGTATCTGATTGTGACGCTGATGAGCGTAGTATTAATGCTGGCGCTGTTTTCTATGGCATTATTTATGCCGGAATCGCGGGATTATTTACTGACCAATTCGCAGGCATTTACTCTGCAGTGGTATTTCTCCGTGGTGACCACATTAGCAATGGGGTTATTTACCGTCGCTGTTCTGTGGCAATTCTGCAAGCGCGCCAAAGCCTTGCCGAAGATGTATATTATCTGGTTACTGTGTACGGTGCTGCTGGCGGTAAAAGCCTTTGCATTCTCACCGGTTACCGATGATCTGGCTGTGCGTAACTTATTGTTACCTTTATTAGCCGCTGCGGTATTTGTGCCTTATTTCAAGCGCTCACTGCGGGTGAAAGAAACCTTCACGGAATAACCCTGAAGTTTTAATGTTTATTATGTCCGGGCTATTGTCATGACCTCATATTTATTACTGTTTGTCGGCACCATGCTGGTGAATAACTTCGTTCTGGTGAAGTTTCTTGGCCTGTGCCCGTTTATGGGCGTTTCCAAGAAGCTCGAATCGGCTATTGGCATGGGACTGGCGACGACGTTCGTCATCACCCTGTCAAATATTTGCTCGTGGATGGTTAATACCTTCATCCTGATGCCGCTGGAGCTGGTCTATCTGCGCACGATGGCGTTCATTCTGGTCATCGCCGTGGTGGTGCAGTTCACTGAAATGGTGGTTCGCAAAACCAGCCCATCACTGTATCGCCTGCTCGGTATCTTTCTGCCGCTCATCACC
This sequence comes from Enterobacteriaceae bacterium Kacie_13, assembly GCA_013457415.1. Lineage (NCBI taxonomy): Bacteria > Pseudomonadati > Pseudomonadota > Gammaproteobacteria > Enterobacterales > Enterobacteriaceae > Enterobacteriaceae bacterium Kacie_13. The sequence goes on along the minus strand of CP045665.1, from coordinate 2,168,317 downwards.
ACTAACTGTGCCGTGCTCGGCGTGGCGCTGCTGAACATTAACCAGCAGTTTAGCTTTATGGAATCGGCGCTGTACGGTTTCGCCGCGTCACTAGGCTTTTCACTGGTGATGGTGCTGTTCGCCGCTATTCGTGAGCGTCTGGTTGTCGCCGATGTCCCTGCGCCGTTCAAAGGATCGTCCATTGCGCTGGTCACCGCCGGTCTGATGTCGCTGGCCTTTATGGGCTTCACCGGTCTGGTGAAATTCTGATGTTTGAATTATGGGTAGCGATTGCCGCGCTGACCGCACTGGCACTGGTTTTTGGCCTGCTGCTGGGCTATGCATCACGTCGTTTTGCCGTTGAAGGCAACCCGGTTGTCGATCAGATTGACGATATCCTGCCGCAAAGCCAGTGCGCACAATGCGGCTATCCCGGCTGTAAGCCTTACGCCGAAGCCGTCGCCAATGGCGACAGCATCAATAAATGCGTGCCGGGTGGCGAAGCGGTAATGCTGAAACTTGCCACGCTCCTGAATGTCGAGCCGCAGCCGATGGGCGAAGACGCCGCCGCTGCCGCGCCCGTACGCCGCGTGGCCTACATCGATGAGAGCAACTGCATCGGTTGCACCAAGTGCATTCAGGCCTGTCCGGTCGATGCCATCGTGGGTGCCACCCGCGCCGTTCATACCGTTGTCACGGATCTATGTACCGGCTGTGATCTGTGCGTCGCGCCGTGCCCGACCGACTGCATCGAAATGCTGCCGATCAAAACCACCACCGCAAACTGGAAGTGGGATATGCAATCCATTCCGGTTCAGGTCATCCATGCGGAGTAACATGTTTAATCTGTTTGCCGCGCTCAAAAAAGACAAAGTCTGGGACTTCGACGGCGGGATACATCCGCCGGAAATGAAGACTCAGTCGAGCCACGTTCCGCTGCGCAACGTACCGCTGCCTGAGCGCTTTATCATTCCTCTCCAGCAACACCTTGGCCCCGAGGGCGAGCTGTGCGTGCAGGCGGGCGACCGCGTACTGAAAGGTCAGCCGCTGACCACAGGCCGTGGCCGTACGGTGCCGGTGCATTCGCCGACCTCAGGCGTGATCACCGCTATCGAGCCGCACATCACCGCGCACCCTTCCGGGCTGAAAGAGCTTTGCGTGCTGATCGACGCCGACGGCCAGGACACCTGGTGCGAACGCGAATTTATCGCCGACTACCGCAAGCTTTCTGCCGATGAGCTGAATCAGCGCATCAGCCAGGCCGGTATTGCCGGTCTCGGCGGCGCGGGTTTCCCGACCGCCAGTAAACTCTCAGGCGGCCTGAACTCAACCCGCACGCTTATCCTCAACGCCGCCGAGTGCGAACCTTATATCACCGCCGATGACCGGCTGATGCAGGAACATGCGGATCAGATCCTTGAGGGCACGCGCATTCTGTGCCATATGCTGCACCCTGAACGCGTGCTTATTGGCATCGAAGACAATAAGCCGGAAGCTATTACTGCATTTAAAGCCGCCATCAAAGTTAACGCGGAGCATGATCTGGCCGCTGGCGTACGCTTCGAACTGCGTGTGGTGCCGACCAAATATCCATCCGGCGGTGCCAAACAGCTGACCAAAATTCTGACCGGCCTCGAAGTGCCGAAAGGTCATCACTCGTCGTCTATCGGCGTCCTGATGCAAAACGTCGGCACGGTGTATGCCATCAAACGCGCGATTATCGACGGCGAACCGCTGATCGAACGCGTGGTGACGCTGACCGGCGAAGCGATGGCGAAACCGGGCAACGTCTGGGCGCGTCTCGGCACTCCGGTGGCGCACCTGATGAAGGAAGGTGCATTGCAGCCGCAGGGCGACAAAAAGATGGTGATCATGGGCGGGCCTTTGATGGGCTTCACCCTGCCGTCGCTTAACGTGCCAGTGGTTAAAATTTCCAACTGCCTGCTGGCACCGTCTGAATCTGAACTCGGTCAGCCTGAGCCGGAAGAAGCCTGTATCCGTTGCAGCCTGTGCGCCGACGCGTGCCCGGCCGGTTTGCTGCCTCAGCAACTTTACTGGTTCAGTAAAGGTCAGGAACACGAGAAAGCCCGCAACCATAATTTGTTCGACTGTATCGAATGTGGCGCCTGCGCCTATGTCTGCCCGAGCAACATTCCGCTGGTGCAATATTACCGGCAGGAAAAGGCCGAAATCCGCGCCATCGACACTGAAACTGCCCGTGCGACTGAAGCCAAAGCCCGCTTCGAAGCCAAACAGGCGCGTATGGAACGCGAGAAATTAGCGCGTGAAGAGAAACATCAGAAAGCCGCCGTGAAGCTCGATGAAACACCGGTGGAAGATGCGCCGGTCGCTGACGTGGCGACAGAATCCGCCGATGCCGATCCGCGTAAAGCCGCACTGGCTGCGGCCATTGCCCGCGCGAAAGCCAAAAAGGCCGCCGCTGAGCAGGAAATTCCGGTGGCCTCTGAACCCGTACCTGAAACTGCCCCGACCGCCGGTGACGATCGTAAAGCCGCCGTCGCCGCGGCTATTGCCAGGATGAAAGCTAAAAAAGCCGGAACCGGCGTGGTGGTGGAAGCAACGGACAGCGAGTTGCATATCGCCCCGCCTGAAGAGGCCGCAGATGAACGCAAAGCTGCCGTGGCCGCCGCTATCGCCCGTGAGAAAGCCAAAAAAGCTGCTGCCGTCCAGCCTGCCCGTGAAGAAGCCGCCGTGGCAGATTCAGTGACAACGTCACCGAAAGAGCCTTCCGCTGACGATAAACGTAAAGCCGCTGTCGCCGCGGCCATTGCTCGTGCGAAGGCCAAAAAAGCTGCCGCGCTGGAATCCGCCGCTGACGAAGGCTCAGAACAAAAAGAACCACCACAACAAGAAAGCGATCCACGCAAAGCCGCCGTCGCCGCTGCGATCGCCCGAGTTAAGGCCCGTAAAGCCGCTCAGACCATGTCGAACGAGGAATAAATGGCCTTCAGGATCGCAAGTTCACCTTTTACGCATAACCGCCAGAATACCAGCACCATCATGATGATGGTGATTCTGGCGTGCATTCCCGGCCTGCTCGCTCAGGTCTGGTTCTTCGGATACGGTACGCTGGTTCAGCTCGCGCTGGCGATCACCATTGCGCTGCTGGCGGAAGGCGCAGTATTACAGCTGCGCAAACAACCGGTAAAAAAACGTCTTGGCGATAACAGCGCCCTGCTGACTGCGGTTCTGCTGGGTCTCAGCCTGCCGCCGCTTGGCCCCTGGTGGATGGTGGTGCTCGGTACTATTTTCGCCATTATCATCGCCAAACAGCTGTACGGCGGTCTGGGTCAAAATCCGTTTAACCCGGCAATGGTCGGTTACGTCGTGCTGCTGATTTCCTTCCCGGTGCAGATGACCACCTGGCTGCCGCCGGATGCGTTGCAGCATCATCACGTCGGGTTTATCGACACCCTGCTGACTATTTTTACCGGTCATAACAGTCAGGATCTAACCGCTTATCAGCTGAATATGAACGTCGATGGCGTGACGCAGGCGACGCCGCTGGATGCATTTAAAACCGGTTTACGTTCCGGACATTCTGCCGATCAGATCCTCGCCACCCCGCTGTTTGGCGGCGTGCTGGCCGGTCTCGGCTGGCAATGGATTAATCTCGGATTTCTGGCCGGTGGCCTGTTCCTGATGTGGCGTAAAATCATCAGCTGGCACATTCCGGTGGCGATGCTCGGCATGCTGACGTTTTGCGCCGCTATCGCCTGGGGTCTGGCACCGGAAAGCTACTCGTCACCGCTGGTGGGCCTGTTCTCAGGTGCAACGATGCTGGGTGCTTTCTTTATCGCAACCGATCCGGTCACTGCCTCGACCACGCCGAAAGGTCGTCTGATATTCGGTGCATTGATTGGGTTACTGATCTGGTTGATCCGCACTTACGGCGGTTATCCCGATGGCGTGGCATTTGCCGTTCTGCTGGCGAATATTACCGTGCCACTGATTGATCACTACACGCAGCCGCGCGTTTACGGGCATCGCTGAGGAAGAATTATGTTAGCTACCATGCGACGCCACGGCCTGATTCTGGCTTTCTTTGGCGCACTGATGACAGGGATGACCGCCATCGTCAACCTGCTGACCAAGCCGACGATCGAGCATCAGGCCCAGCTACAGCAAAAGACACTGTTCGATCAGGTCATTCCTGCCAGCATATATGATAACAACCTGCAGGATGAATGTTACAACGTCACTGATGAATCACTCGGCACAGCGACACCGCACCGGATGTATCTGGCCCGCAAAGCAGGTCAGCCGGTCGCCGCCGTGGTGGAAACCACTGCGCCGGATGGTTACTCCGGGGCGATACAATTACTGGTTGCTGCGGATTTTAACGGCAAAGTTTATGGTTCGCGCGTGCTGGAACAGCATGAAACGCCGGGACTGGGTGACAAAATTGAAGTGCGTATTTCCGACTGGATCAAGCATTTCGCCAATCAGACTGTCAATGGCGTAAACGATCCGCGCTGGGCAGTGAAGAAAGACGGCGGTATGTTTGATCAGTTCACCGGTGCGACTATTACCCCGCGCGCCGTGGTGCGCTCCGTAAAACGAACTGCGTTATTTATCGGGACGGTACCGTCTCAGCTTTCCCACCTCACCCCTTGTGGAGCCCGTGATGAGTGAAGCCAAAAAGATAATCGTTCAGGGTCTGTGGACCAATAATTCCTCGCTGGTGCAGCTGCTGGGGCTTTGTCCGCTGCTGGCCGTCACCTCCACCGCGACCAATGCTTTAGGGCTTGGGCTGGCGACCACGCTGGTGCTGACCTGCACCAACGGCATGATTTCAGCTTTTCGTAAGTGGATCCCGGATGAAATCCGTATTCCGATTTACGTACTGATTATCGCTTCGGTAGTGAGTACCGTCGAAATGCTGATCAATGCCTACGCATTCGGACTTTATCAGGCGCTGGGGATCTTCATTCCACTGATTGTGACTAACTGTATTGTGGTGGGACGGGCGGAAGCCTGCGCAGCGAACAGCCCGGTGCATCTGGCGGCGCTCGACGGCGCGATGACCGGCCTCGGTGCGACCTGTGCGATGTTCGTACTCGGCTCCTTGCGTGAAATTCTCGGCAGCGGCGTGTTGTTCAACGGCGCGGATCTGCTACTCGGCCCGTGGGCAAAAGTCCTGCGTATCGAAGTGATTCATCTGGATAATCCTTTCCTGCTGGCGATGCTGCCACCGGGCGCTTTTATTGGCCTCGGCCTGCTGCTGGCAGGCAAATACCTGATCGATCAGCGCATGAAAGCGCGTAAAGCCGTGCAGCATGTCGCTGTCGAAGAAACATTGCCAAAAGGAAGTGTGCATGAATAAGGAAAAGCGCGTCGCGATCCTCAGCCGTTTGCGGGATAACAACCCGCATCCCACCACTGAACTGGTGTACACCACCCCGTTCGAGCTGCTGATTTCGGTGCTACTTTCCGCGCAGGCCACGGACGTCAGCGTCAATAAAGCGACCGCAAGGCTCTATCCGGTTGCCAACACGCCAGCCTCCATTCTGGCGCTCGGCGTTGACGGCGTGAAGGAGTACATCAAGACCATCGGCCTCTTCAACTCCAAAGCCGAGAACGTGATCAAAACCTGCCGCATTTTGCTGGAAAAGCACAACGGTGAAGTCCCGGAAGACAGAGCCGCACTGGAAGCCCTGCCGGGTGTAGGCCGCAAAACCGCCAATGTGGTGCTCAACACCGCCTTCGGCTGGCCGACAATCGCCGTCGACACGCACATATACCGTGTCTGCAACCGGACGAAGTTCGCGCCAGGGAAGACCGTTGAAGACGTTGAAGAGAAATTGCTGAAAGTCGTCCCGAAGGAATTCATGCTCGATTGCCATCACTGGCTGATCTTGCATGGGCGATATACCTGTATTGCGCGTAAACCGCGGTGCGGGAGCTGTTTGATCGAGGATTTGTGTGAGAGTAAAGAGAAAGTCTACGCGGAGTAGTTGCAGAGGTCGCTGCTGAAATAGCTTAAAATTTGACCGAGACAGTTTCGGTTTCTCAACTGCAGTGATCATTTTACCCGCTGCGCCTAAACCGCCCAAAGGAGGGAAGTGCTTTCCCTCCCTTGGATCCCTCCCCGCTTTTTCAAACACGCTTTCGCGGGAACGATGGACGTGTTCTGTGACTCCCGCATGTGGCGCAAAACCCTGCCGCTACGCGGTTCCCTCTCTCGGTCTTCGAGCCTATGGTCTCGAAGCCGCTCCGTTCGGCAGGATTTTTTAATCGCGCCATCTCACCCTTTTAAAAAACAAGAAAAGAAAATTGGCAAAACGTATTTGGTTTTTAGAAATGATCCAAGTGGGCGAAGTTGTGACCTAAAAGTGTCTGGCCGCGTTCAAAAATCACGCCGTAGGGAGAGGTGGAAAACCGCGCGGCTTTTTGCGCGGGTTGTAACCCGACCGGAGGGCACCGCGCAGCGGCGGGATTTTGCGGCAATAGAAGGAGTTTCTGGAACAGAGCCGGGATGCATGGCACGTGTTTTAAAGAGCCCGGGATTCTTAAGGGCGGCGGCGATAAGCCGCCCTTAAGGCCAGTGTGGGTGGCAACCCACGGTTTTGATTGTGGGTGGCAACCCACGGTTTTGACTTATACAGTTTTGACTTTGAAGTTGAATTTAAAAGCCGCCCCTTGCATCGGCCCATGCAAAATCAAATAAACGATTTAGCCTGCTTCAGCACCACATCACATGCTTTGGTTTTGACTTTCTCTTTCACCTGCGTCAACCCGCTGCCCAGGTTATTCAGATCCACACTTTGATCTTTACCTGTTTTCAGCAAACCGCCCAGCCCCTGCTGATAATCCTGGCTTTCCGCGCCGGAGGCGGTCTGGATACCCAGTTTGCTCAGCAGCTGGTCTTTCACATTCTCGGTGCTGGCTTTTGAAAGTACATTGTTTTTCACACAGTACTGCAACACACCCGCCACGTTGTTGGCGCTGGTGGAAGTCAGTGCACTGTCTCCGCCGCTAAGCAGTGAAGTCAGCGACGAAGTGGTGCCCGTGCTGTTGGTGTTTTTGCCCGCGCCGTTCAGCCCTTCGTTGGCTGCCTGCTGAAGTTGCCCGAGCAGATTGTTCGACGCCTGTGCGCTGCCAGCCAGTAAAATGCCGCTCGCCGCCACTGCTAAAATCACCGTTTTTAATGTCTTCATTTTCGTTCCATCCATTTCACTTAAGTCATAACGCAAAGCTTGAGCCCAAACATTCATTACATCAATAGGATTTCATGAGATAAATTCGCACTCAACCGTGTTCGATTATTTCTCAATGGGCTGTTGCGCTAACCATAGGCCGGCTGCGGTGAAGAAATGTTGCGCCAGAGGTGTCGAGCGCCCTGCTTCGGCGACCACCAGCGCGGCATGGCGGCTCATTGGCGTAATATCCAGAGGACAACGCTTTAGCGCCGGATTCATTTCGTCAATCAGATGCCCGCGCGGCACCAGCGCACAGCCGATGCCGACAAATACGCCCTGCATCAGCTGAAATATCGAGGTACTTTCCAGACGCGGATGCAGCGCCAGCCCGGCCTGACGGAAGAAATTATCCAGATAGCGCCGGAAATAGCGGCTCGGTTCGGACAGGCACAGCGGCAACGCGGCAGCCTGTTCGGCGGTGATCAGACTGAGGTTTTGCAACTCCGGAAAGTGATCCGGGTGATAGACCACGTCAACGCCGCCGTCATCGAGCGGAACCAGCTGGAAGCGCAGTTCATTGAGGGTAGAGAATTCAAAGAACCCGATGCCGACATCCACCGAATGGCTACTCAGCGCTTCGATCAGCTGATCGGCACTGACTTCCGACACCCGATAATCCAGCCCCGGATGCACCAGACTCACCGCTTTAATAAGCTTTGCCAGCGAGACGCTGCACTGCGGCATCACGCCGATACGTAACGTGCCACTCATGCCCTGCTTGAGCGATTCTACTTCCAGCTTCAGCCCCTCATACACCGCCACGATTTCCCGCGCCCAGCTCAGCACCCGCAGCCCTTCGGCGGTGAAACCTTCAAAGTTATTCCCGCGGTTAATCAGGTTCAGCCCGAGTTCTTTCTCGAGATTTTTTAAGCGCATCGACAGCGTCGGCTGACTGACAAAACTGGCTTCCGCCGCCCTGCCAAAATGCCGCTCGCGTTCGAGATTACACAGATAAATGAGCTGTTTGATGTCCAAAGTTTTTTATTTCATTGAGTTAGGTGAATAATCTGGAATGCAGTGCGAGGGAATGTCTATTCAGCAGCCGTTTCCAAATAATGCATAACGCATGATATCGCACATTGAAGACATTTGTTTTTGCAGATAACTCAGAAACCGTGCCGCAGAACACATTCAACCAATTTATAGTAAGCGCCATATTTATAAGTAGATGCTATGAAAAAGGTGTTGTTTGCGGTGTTAATCACCGTGAGTGCGGCCAGTCAGGCGGAAAGGCACGGCTGGTTTGAATCAGTCCCATGATGCATAACTTAAATAAAATGGCGTTTTAAGTATCTATCTGCGCTCATCGGCCTAGTCTGGGGTCAGCGTTAAAATATTTAACGCAAATATGTTCTGATGTTTTTGCGTATGCAAACCGGCCAGTGAGCCGGTTTTTTAATGCGCTTTTAATCGCACTGAATTCCTATGTGAAGTAAATTCCGCGCAGCAAAAAAGGGGCCGCAGCCCCTTGTTTCTTTTGGCTTTCACTGACTCAGTTTTTGGCCTGTTTGGTCGCAAAACCTTTGTTCAGCTTGCGCCAGTACACCAGCCAGGTGATCAGCGCACAGACCACGTAAAACACCAGGAAGACTTTCATCGCGCCAGCCGGTGAGCCGGTCATCGCCAGAGAGGTCCCGAAGGCTTTAGGGATGAAGAACCCGCCGATAGCACCAATGGAAGAGATGAAACCAAGCGCCGCAGCGGTGTCGGTCACGGCTTCGCGCAGAGCATCGTCGTCAGTCGCACCGCGGGCTTTCGCCTGATCGGTGGTCAGTTTACGGAATATCACGGCAATCATCTGGTAAGTGGAACCACTTCCCAGACCGGCCGTCAGGAAAAGCACCATGAACACTGCGAAAAAGGCCGGGAAGTTGCCGCCCACACCGTTGACCGGCAAAGTCAGGAACAGCAGACCGGCGAAAATCGCCATCAGAATGTAGTTAACCAGCGTGACGCGGATCCCGCCAAGACGATCCGACAACATCCCCCCCGCAGAACGCGCCAGTGCGCCGAAGAACGGGCCGAAGAAGGCGTACTGCATGATGTTGATATCAGGGAACTGGGTTTTGGTCAGCATCGCGAAACCCGCAGAGAAGCCGATAAACGAGCCGAACGTCGCCAGATACAGCACGCTCATGATCCACAGGTGACCGCGTTTGAGTACCGGTAATTGCTGGCGGATCGACGCTTTAGAAGACGCCAAATCGTTCATCCCAAACCAGGCAGCAATCGTACCTATCACCAGGAACGGCACCCAGATCCACGCGGCGTTTTGCAGCCAGATATCTGAGCCATTGGCCAGCGTTTGTGTATCGCTGAACGCGGCAAAAACGCCAAGGGAAATCACCAGAGGAGCAACCAGCTGCATCACGCTAACGCCCAGATTACCCAGACCACCGTTGATACCCAACGCGCCGCCCTGTTTCGCTTTCGGGAAGAAGAAGCTGATGTTAGACATGCTGGAAGCAAAGTTTGCGCCGCCGAAGCCGCACAACAACGCGATGATCAGAAATGTATTGTATGACGTGGTGGTATCTTGCACCGCAAAGCCCAGCCATGCACAAGGCAGAACCAGGAACAGGGTGCTGAGCGCCGTCCAGCGGCGTCCGCCAAACAGCGGGATCATAAAGGAATAAGGCACGCGCAGCAGTGCACCAGAAACGGACGGGATCGCAGTCAGCATGAACAGCTGATCGGTGGTGAAGTTAAAGCCGACTTTGTTCAGGTTGACGGAAACCAGGCTGAACAGCATCCAGACGCAGAAACCCAGTAACAGACACGGCACGGAGATCCATAAATTTCGGCTGGCGACTTTATGGCCGGTCTTTTCCCAAAATGCCGGGTCTTCCGGACGCCAGTCCTGCAACAGGCGGGACGGTTTTTTCGTCGGTGAAACGGATGTGTGTGACATAAGAACCTCGAGTTAACGCGCGTTATTGTTGTAATGGTTGAGTTATGTCGCACACACTAGGTAGAGCACCGCTTAGGGATGTTGATGCAAATCAACGCAACGGCAGGTGGAAAAAGGCGTTAAAATCAGCATGGATCCTTTGTGAGTATCGGGCTGTTTTCTAAAAAAATGTCATAATTCATTAAGTTGATGTCTTAATTCCTCTCATTCCGTCCCGGTCATCACGCCAGAGGAAATAAAGGAGTAATCACAAAGGGGTATAGGGAAAGTCATCCGGATCATAAAAAATGCCTCCATTACAGAGCGCTTAGATCAGCACTAAGCGGTATATAACCAATTACTTAACGCTTTTCATAGCCACCGGAAACCCGACCCATGCTTAAACGCGCCCTGCCTTCTCTGTCGCTGGTCAGCCAAATCACTTTGCTGATGTTGCTGCTCGGCCTGTTGGGCATTGGTGGTATGAGCATGGCGGCGTGGATGGCGGGGAGTATCGAAGGCAACGCGCACGCCATTAATAAGGCCGGTTCGCTGCGTATGCAAAGTTACCGGTTGCTGTCGGAAGTCCCGCTCAGCGCGAAAAACACTGCGTACATTCGCCAGATGGAAGTCGATCAGAACAGCGCCGATCTGTTGCAGGCTGTCGAACGCGAAAACCTGCAACCGCAGTTTCTGGCGCTGCGCAATTATTGGCAAACCACACTGCGGGATCAACTGCTGGCAGCGAAGCATCCACAGGATGTTTCCGCCAACGTCGCGGTATTCGTCGGCCAGCTTGACGTGCTGGTCGCCACCCTCGAACACAAAACCGAATACCATTTACAACAGATTTCACTGATCCAGCGCGCGCTGGTGGCCGTCACCCTGTTGCTGCTCGCTGTTACCATCTGGTTCCTGCGGCGCCATCTGCTGACGCCGTGGCGCAGCCTGTTATCTCAGGCCAGCGCCATCACCGCCGGAGATTTCAGCCATCGCTATCAGCGCAAACGCGTGGCGAACGGTGATGCGCATAACGAGATGGATATTCTTGGCGATTCGCTCAACAGCATGTCTCTGGCACTGGCGGAAATGGTGGATAATCTGGCGCAGCGCGTCGCGGAGAAAACCGCCGATCTGCAACAGAAAAATCAGATGCTGGATTATCTGTACCGCGTCAGCCGACAGTTACACACCAGCGAACCGCTGGAAGTTCGGATGCAGCCGGTGCTGAAAGAGTTGCAGTCTTTAACACCGTTAAGCGGGGTTCAGTTGCGACAGTACGAGAACAACAGCGCCGAAGTTTTTAACGAATTTAGCAATGTATCGCCGCGCCAGCCGGTCAGCCCGAAAGTCGGGGAACATGCCGATGACTACGGAGAATCGCTGAGCTGGAGCCTGCGCGATGAGCGAGAGAACTACGGCGTGCTGCTGGCGCAGTTGCCACCGGGACAGCATCTGGATGACGATCAACAACAGCTGGTGGCCACTCTGCTCGAACAGCTGACCAGTACCCTGATGCTGGCACGTCAGGCTGAACATCAGCAGCAACTGATGCTGATGGAAGAACGCTCGGCGATCGCCCGCGAGCTGCACGATTCGCTGGCGCAGTCGCTTTCCTGCCTGAAAATTCAGGTCGCCTGTTTGCAGATGCACGCCGAATCGTTTTCCGAAGACGACAAAAATCTGTTACAGCAAATGCGTGATGAGCTGAGTACCGCCTACCGCCAGTTGCGCGAACTGCTGACCACTTTCCGCCTGACGCTCAACACGCCTGGCCTGCGCGCCGCACTGCAACATACTGTGGATGAATTCTCGCGCCGTATGGGACTGCCGGTGGGATTCGATTATCAAATCCCGCCACGTTCGGTGCCCGCTAATCAGGGCATTCATCTGCTGCACATCGCCCGCGAGGCGCTGAACAATGCGCACAAGCACGCTAAAGCGACACAAGTTTCCCTTTCCCTGCACTGCGACGACGGTGAGATCACCATGCGCATTTGCGACAACGGTCAGGGCATTGTTCAAAACGCCGAACGGCAAAATCACTATGGCCTGATCATCATGCAGGATCGTGCCAGTACCCTGCACGGCAGTTGCCGGTTTGACCGGCGCCCGGACGGCGGCACCGAAGTTGTGGTGCGTTTCCGCCCTGAAGCCTTGCCTATTAATCCCCAGGAGCAAGTATGAACGACATCACCCCTTCCACCATTTTGCTGATTGACGATCATCCTATGCTGCGTAACGGCGTCAAACAGCTGATAGCACTCGATACCAGCCTGCAAGTGATCGGCGAAGCCAGTAACGGTGAACAAGGCGTCGAGCTGGCGAAACAGCTCGATCCCGACCTGATCTTGCTTGATCTGAACATGCCCGGTATGAACGGACTGGATACGCTGGATAAAATGCGCCAGACCTCGCTTTCCGGCCGCGTGGTGGTGTTCAGCGTGTCGAATCATGAAGATGACGTGGTAACGGCGCTCAAGCGCGGTGCCGACGGCTATTTGCTCAAAGACATGGAGCCTGAAGATTTGCTGACCGCGTTGCACAACGCCGCCGCCGGTAAGATGGTGCTGAGCGAAGCCCTGACGCCAGTGCTGGCAGCCAGCCTGCGCGAAAGCCGTCCTAGCGGCGACCGTGATATTCAGTCACTGACGCCGCGCGAGCGTGACATCATCAAGCTTATCGCCGAAGGCCTGCCGAACAAGATGATCGCCCGCCGTCTGAACATCACTGAGAGCACGGTAAAAGTGCACGTTAAACATCTTCTGAAAAAGATGAAACTTAAATCCCGTGTCGAAGCAGCGGTGTGGGTATTACAAAGTAACGTGCTGTAAGCCTTTGCTTTACGCCGGGGCACAGCCATTGCGCCCCGCTGCGTGCGCGGTGTGGCGTTTTGTGCAATCTAAATCGAAATCATTACTATTCCGCTTCAATATTCGCTACTCTACCCTCATGATTTATAGCGCCGAATCCCATTCGACACCGACAATGCAAAGACTCCTCGACAGTTTCCGCGATACACCCGTCAGTTGGGTGGCGGACACCTTCAAACCGCTGACACCGCTGGTGACCAACGCAGTGCCGATGTCGCACCTGACCACGGCCGAAGGCTGTGCCAGCGTGCTCAAACGTTATCTGGACGCCAACTCTGCCGACGCTGGGCAATGCGATAAACGCCGTGCGCGGATCTCGATGTGGTCCCAGTGGTATTTCGCTACCCTGTTGCCGAGCTGGGTGATCGTTTCTCTGCGCCACGGCTGGCAGTTGCCCATCGCCGCTCAAAATGTCTATCTGTGTATGCAGGAAGAAGGCTTGCCCGCACAGATTTATCTCGATGGTGAGGGCGAAGCGCTGATCTCCGCCGAGCCAATGGCGCGGTTTGATGTGATGATAGAGCAGCATTTGCGCCCGGTATGTGAAGCGCTGGCAGAATTCTCCGGTCTCAAGCCGGGTATTTACTGGAGCAACGCGGCGATCCGCGTCGGATGGGGCGTGAAGCAGGCGGAGCTGGCGAACGCGGATATCACCGACGGCGTGGCGCTGATGGAATCTCGTGAGCTGCGCTATGGCGGCAAAAATCCGCTGTTCCAGCCACTGCGCCCGGAAAACCCCGCCGATCCTGACAGCCCGCAATACCGCAAACAGTGCTGTCTGCGCTACGATCTGGCAGATCACGCGATGTGCCCTTCCTGTCCGTTATTGCTAGCAGAACGCAAATCCGGCAAAAGACGCAAAACAATGGCGGAGTAATCTCTAAATCCGCCAAAGGCTTACAAAACCTGACTAAGCTTAGCGTTAAAAATCATTGGATCTTAACCGCAGATAATTATAAGAATTAGGTTATATAGCCCCCAAGATAATTCGAGCAGCCAACGCACCTGCAACTTGAAGTATGACGGGGGAGACCAACGAGGTATTCATCATGACTATGAAGAAGTCCGTTCTCAACTCGCTGGCCTCAGACGTGCTTGGCACGCTGTCGCAACCCGTTAACCGCGTATGGAATATGTTAACTGGCACTCAGCAGCCGCTCAGAGCAAGGATTGTTCACCGTTATGCCGTTCCGTCTTCGCGCACCATCAGCGTGGCGGAGGGATTCTTCGGGTTTATCCCGGTTGAATCATATGAAAACGAGCGTTTCATTTTGGAAGTCGCCTACGCCGACAAGCAGTATCAGGTTGAAGTGCCACGCGCTTATTACCAGAAAAGCAACATTGGCGACGGGATCGACATCCACACGCTCTGACACGCTTTACTCCCCTTCTATTCCACTGACAGGCGATGCTTCCGGGCATCGCCTGTTTTGTTTCGCCCCCGTATTCCTCTTTAAATTCTGTTCAACTCCACAGATTTCGCTTTTATTTTGTTCAATACATGAAAATCATTGACATAATGGTCACCTGAATTTAGAAAATTATTTACATCCCCTTTTCTGCTCATGACCTGAGGTTATTGATGACCAGCCACACTTCCGCTGCTGTAGCCAGCGCCAGCCAGTCCCGTCGGGCACTTGTCGCCGGATCCGTCGGCAACTTTATCGAATGGTACGAATTCGGTGTGTACGGCTATCTGGCGACGCTTATCGCCGGTAACTTCTTCACGCTGGAAGGTCAGAGCGGCCTGACCGGCTTGCTGCTTACCTATGCCTCTTTCGCGCTGGCGTTTTTCTGCCGCCCGATTGGCGCGATTATTTTTGGCCGCATCGGCGACCGCATTGGCCGCAAACCGACTCTGATTGCAGTCGTCCTCCTGATGACCGTTGCCACTGCCATTATTGGCCTGCTGCCAACTTATGCGCAGATTGGCGTCGCAGCACCGTTGTTACTGACGCTGATGCGTATGTTTCAGGGGCTGTTCGCCGGGGGAGAATTTGGCGGTGCGGTCTCGCTGATGACCGAGTTTGCGCCGAAGGGCAAACGCGGGATCTACGGCGCATGGCAGTCGTTCACCGTGTCATTAGGTTTACTGACCGGTGTCGGGCTGGTGGCGATTCTGGTACAGACGCTGCCGGACGCGCAGATGAAAGACTGGGGCTGGCGTATTCCATTCCTGCTGGCCCTGCCAATGGGGTTGGTGGCGCTGTGGCTGCGGCTGAAACTCGATGAGACGCCGAGCTTTGTGGCGAGTAAAACGCCGCAAGTTAAAGCACAAAAAACGGCTGCCGAGAAAGCCTCTGCCGTAGCGACCGCCAAAGCCATCGCGCTGGGGATTGGCCGCATGATGGGCTGGTCAGCGGGCGGTTACACCTTCCTCGTCGTGATGCCTTCTTATCTACAAACCTCGCTGCACGCCACGTTCTTACAGGCGCTAGTCGCGACGGTATTAGCGAACGTCGGTTTTGCGATAGCGATCCTCCCTTCCGGCTGGCTGAGCGATAAAATTGGTCGTAAAAAGGTGATGATAGCAGCGGTGCTGGCGGTGATTATCCTCAGCTTCCCGCTGCTGCACCTGTTACAGAACCCTGACAGCAGCCTGCTGGCAAAAGGTATTGCGGTACTGATCGCCGGGGCAACTATCGGCATGATTGCAGGGCCCGGCCCGGCGATGCTGGCGGAAATGTTCCCGACCCGCGTGCGTTACACCGGCCTCGGTTTATCCTATTCGCTGTCGAACGCGGTGTTCTCCGGCTGTGCGGGCTTGATCATCACCGGTCTTATTAAAGAAACCGGCAATCTTGATATTCCGGCGTATTACGTAGTCGCGACCTGTATCGTCAGCCTGTTTGCGCTGATGACGCTGCGCAAAGATGACCATCTGCGCGAACTGGAAAAATAAACAATGAGCGTGATGAATTTGCAGTCGCGTTTAGCCGCGTTACAGGGCAGTTTTTCGCAGGCAGAACAGCGGGTGATCACCCTTATCCTCAGCGATCCGCCGGGCGTCGCCCGGCTCAGCGTCACCGAACTGGCAAAGCGTGCCGCGACCAGCACCGCCACGGTGGTGCGCGCCAGCCGACGGTTAGGGTTTGAAGGCTATCCCGCGCTGCGGCTGGCGTTAGCCGCCGAACTGCCACACAACGCCCCGGCTGCCGAACCGCTGGTGGCCGATATCGGCGAGGGTGATACACCGAAACAGATCCTGCAAAAATTGCTGGCGTTTGAAGTGGAAGGTGCCAGCGCCACCGCACAGCTGTTGAGCGGAGAAGCGCTGGAACAGGCGGTGAGCGTGCTGACACAGGCACGGCGCATCGATGTTTATGGTGCAGGCGCGTCGGCCCTGGTCGCCCAGGATTTTTGCCAGAAACTGCGCCGCATCGGTGTTATCGCCCAGACTTACGGCAGCACCGACGAAAGTCTGGTCAGCGCCTGCCAGCTTTCCACCGCGGACGTCGCGCTGGCGATTTCCCACTCGGGTGAAACCACCGGCGTTCTCGATGCGCTTATTCAGGCAAAATCCGCCGGTGCCAAAACGCTGGCCATCACCGCCGGTGGCCGCTCTCCTCTCGCCCGCAAGGCCGACGTTGTTCTGCTGACCAGCGGGCGCGAACTGGGTTTCCGCGCCGCTGCCATGGCCAGCCGCACCAGCCAGTTGCTGATCATCGACTGCCTGTATATCGGCATTGCCCAGCGTTTACCGGGCGCGCGCGATGCCCTGCGTAAAACCCACGACGCCGTCCGCCAGCGTCGCCGCTGAATTTGTAACGTTCCCCAATACGCCTTCTATACTTTTTAAAACACTGTGTTTTCTGAGGGCATCTATGTTTACCCACCGGTTGGTATTTCCTGCCAGCGTCCTGCGCGGTCGTGGAGCGATTAAACATCTGGGCGCGATGTGCGGACGTCTGGGGCAACGCGCCATGCTGGTCGGCGGCAAACGCGCGATTGCCAGCGTCGAGGCAAAAGTCGCCGATCAGCTGGAGCAGCAGATGGTCAGCTATCTCGGCAGCGAAGTGTTTAACGGCGAATGTTGTCAGGAGGAGATCAACCGGCTGGCAGATATTTTCCGCACGCAGGGCGTGGAAGTGATTATCGCCACCGGCGGCGGCAAAGCCATCGACGCCACCAAAGCGGCTGGCGTTGCCTGCAATATCCCCGTTGTTACGTTACCGAGCATTGCGGGTACCTGTTCTGCCGTCACGTCACTGACGTTTCGTTATCATCAGGACGGCCAGTTCCGCGATATGTTCCCGCTCCCCTGCGGCCCGGCAGCTGTTGTCATTGATGCCGATCTGCTTGCTACCGCCCCGCTGCCCTGGCTTTCGGCCGGGATCGGCGACACGCTGGCGAAGTGGTACGAATACCGCGCCATCAGCGATATTAACCAGCTCACCGGCCTGGCGGGCGTTGCCCGTACCAACAGCGAACTCTGTTACACCCTCATCGAACACTTCGCCGCCGACGCCTGTTTCGCGGTGCAGGAAGGCAAAGCGAACAACGCGCTCGAACAGGTCCTCGACGCAATTTTCCTCTATGCCGGACTCACTTCTGTTATGAGCAACGGCGCACACACCGGTGCGGCACATGCCTTATATGAAGGCTTCACCGCCTGCGCCAAAACCCGCCACGTCCCGCACGGTCTGCTGGTCGGATATGGGAATTTATGCCTGCTGGCACTGGAAGGTCGCAGCGACGAAGAGTTACTGACCGCCATCGCACTCGCGCAGGCGAGCGCCGTCCCGACGCAACTGTCTCAGCTTGCTGAGGGGATCACCGAGGGAGATCTGGCGGTGATTATTGACCGGAGCCTGAGCACCCCGGATATGGGGAATATGCCGGGGGAGATAGGATTTGGCGAAATTCGGTGCGCAATAGATAGGGTTGAACACTTATCCTTGCTTGAGCCGAAGCAATAGCGGCTTTTAAATTCAAAAATCAAATTCAAGACCGTGGGCGTCGGCCCACACCGACTTGGGGGGCGGCCTATCGCCGCCACCCCCCAAGACCCCCCGGGCTCTTTTATACATGCGCTATCGCTATAACGATGGACGTGTTCTGTAGCTCCCGCGTGTGGCGCAAAATCTTGCCGCTTCGCGGTTCCCTCTCTCGGTCTTCGAGCCACAGGTCTCGAAGCCGCTCCGTTCGGCAGGATTTTTGATCGCGCCATCTCACCATTTTTAAAACAGAAACAAGTCGTCTTTGATTTTTAGTTGTCCCTTTTCTTCTCTCATCCTGAGCGGGTGAAGTTGTGACCTAAAAAGCTCTGGCCGCTTTCAAAAAGCACGCCGGAGGGAGAGGTGGAAACCCGCGCGGTTTTTTTTGCGCGGGTTGTAACCCGACCGGAGGGCACCGCGCAGCGGCGGGATTTTGCGGCAATAGGAGGAGTTTCTGAAACAGAGCCGGGACGCATGGCACGTGTTTTAAAAAACGCGGGAGTCCAGAGGGCGCGCGTTTACGCGTCCTCTGGGCCAGTTTGGGCGGCGAGCCCAAGGTCTTGACGTTGAAGTTGACGTTAAAAGCGCCCTGGCAGCGGCCCCTGACTGTTATATATCATCATCACCAAACTGTATCTGTTATACAACCCTTCCCCATGTTTCAATCTCCTCCCCTGAAAAACTCCCTATTATGAATAAATTTTAACCACCCTGGTTCTGCCACCTATGATTGGTTAAAGGGCTCACCTGCAAAAAAAGAGGTTTTATGTTTGGTCTGGATGCCTTTGAGCTGGCACGCATACAGTTCGCCTTTACCGTTTCCTTCCACATTATATTTCCGGCTATCACTATCGGGCTGGCCAGTTTTCTGGCTGTACTCGAGGGGATGTGGCTGAAAACCAAAAAAGAGGAATATCGCGACCTTTACCACTTTTGGTCGAAAATTTTTGCCGTGAACTTCGGGATGGGCGTGGTTTCCGGGCTGGTGATGGCTTATCAGTTCGGAACTAACTGGAGCTTTTTCTCCTCGTTCGCGGGCAGTATCACCGGTCCGTTGCTGACCTATGAAGTGCTCACCGCCTTCTTCCTCGAAGCGGGTTTCCTCGGCGTGATGCTGTTCGGCTGGAACCGCGTCGGTCCCGGGCTACACTTCTTCGCGACCTGTATGGTGGCGCTCGGCACACTGATGTCCACGTTCTGGATCCTCGCGTCGAACAGCTGGATGCACACGCCGCAAGGGTATGAAATCGTCAACAATCAGGTTATCCCGGTCGACTGGTTTAAAGTGATTTTCAATCCGTCATTCCCCTACCGGCTGCTGCACATGACCACTGCTGCGTTCCTGTCTTCAGCGTTCTTTGTCGGCGCCTCTGCCGCCTGGCATTTGCTGAAAGGCCGCAACACGCCAGCAATGCGCACCATGTTGTCGATGGCGATGTGGATGGCGCTGATTGTCTCGCCGATCCAGGCATTTCTGGGCGACGCGCACGGACTTAACACCCTGAAATATCAGCCTGCCAAAATCGCCGCAATCGAAGGCCACTGGGAGAATAAAGACAGCGAACCGACGCCGTTGATCCTATTTGGTTATCCGGATATGAACCGCGAGGAAACCCGTTATTCCGTGGAGATCCCTTATCTCGGCAGCCTTATCCTGACGCACAGTCTGTCACAGCAAATCCCGGCGCTGAAATCCTTCCCGAAAGAAGATCGCCCGAACTCCACTATCATTTTCTACACCTTCCGCATCATGGCCGGACTGGGAATGCTGATGATCGTGCTCGGGCTGTGGAGCCTTTATCTGCGCTGGCGCGGCAATCTGTATGAGAACAAAGCCTTCCTGCGCTTCGCTTTATGGATGGGGCCTTCAGGGCTGATCGCTTTGCTGGCAGGCTGGTTCACCACCGAAATCGGGCGGCAGCCGTGGGTGGTGTACGGTCTGCTGCGCACCAAAGATGCCGTTTCGAATCACGGGGCAATGCAGATGAGCATCAGCCTGCTGCTGTTCGTGGTGATTTACTCGTCGGTGTTCGGCGTGGGGTATGTGTACATGATGAAGCTTATCCGCAAAGGCCCGCAGGCGCATGAAGGACAAAGCAGCGAACACGGCGGGCCTGGGCAGCATCGCACTCCGGCACGTCCGCTGTCGGCCATCAAAGAATCGCTCGACGACGAAGGTAAAGGAGTCTGATATGGGTATCGATCTTCCGCTGATTTGGTTTTTGATCATCGTCTTTGGCGTGATGATGTACGTGGTCATGGATGGTTTCGACCTCGGGATCGGCCTGCTGTTTCCGCTGGTCAAAGCAGAACATGAGCGTGACGTGATGATGAACACCGTCGCGCCTGTCTGGGACGGCAACGAAACCTGGCTGGTGCTCGGCGGTGCGGGGCTGTTCGGTGCATTTCCGCTGGCCTATTCGGTCATTCTGGATGCGCTGGCGATCCCGCTGACGCTGATGCTGTTCGGGCTTATCTTTCGCGGCGTGGCGTTTGAGTTCCGCTTTAAGGCCAGCGCGGAGAAGCGTCACGTGTGGGATAAGTCGTTTATCGGCGGCTCGGTGCTGGCGACCTTCTGTCAGGGCGTGGTGCTGGGTGCGGTAATCAGCGGTATTCCGGTGGTGAACCGCGCTTACGCGGGCGGCGCGCTGGACTGGCTGACGCCGTTTAATCTGTTCTGCGGATTGGGTCTGGTGGTGGCTTACGCCCTGCTCGGCTGCACCTGGCTGATTATGAAAACCGAAGGCGCATTGCAGGAAAACATGCACAGCCGCGTTAAACCGCTGCTGTTCACCCTGCTGGCGGTGCTGGCGATCATTAGCATCTGGACGCCGCTCACTCACGGCGACATCGCCGCCCGCTGGTTCACGCGGCCAAACCTGTTCTGGTTCCTGCCCGTACCGGTGCTGGTGGTGCTGGTTTCAGTGTGGATGCTGCGGGCAGTAAACCGCCAGGCGCATCATACGCCGTTCCTGCTGACGCTGGCGCTGGTCTTCCTCGGCTATACCGGCCTTGGGATCAGCATCTGGCCGAACATCATTCCGCCGTCGATTTCCATCTGGGAAGCCGCGTCGCCGCCACAGAGTCAGGGTTTTATGCTGGTCGGCGCGCTGTTTATCATCCCTATCATTCTGGTCTACACCTTCTGGAGCTACTACGTATTCCGGGGAAAGGTGACGCCGGAACAGGGCTATCACTGATAAGCGCGAGGTGAATAATGAGAAAACTGATCCGAGAAATGGACGATGATACCGTCATCAAACAACCTTTCTGGAAACGCATCGGCTGGATGGCGATGATCTGGCTGGGCAGCGTGCTGGCGCTGTTTGCCGTTGCCTCCGTCTTTAAGCTGCTGATGGCGGCGGCGGGCATGCGAACACACTGACTGAGCAATGAAAAATTGCACGCAATTTCATGACGTCCGCCCGTCATCGTTCTGACGGGCCGGTTATTTTAGAGAAATTTAAAAGAACTCAGAGCAGTACGTTATCCAGCCGGTCATCGTCAATGCCGTCAGGCTCGAGATGCGCGGTGACATCGGCGAATTTAAACA
Source organism: Enterobacteriaceae bacterium Kacie_13 (assembly GCA_013457415.1). NCBI lineage: Bacteria > Pseudomonadati > Pseudomonadota > Gammaproteobacteria > Enterobacterales > Enterobacteriaceae > Enterobacteriaceae bacterium Kacie_13. The sequence continues at coordinate 2,146,862 of CP045665.1, read as the reverse complement.
GTTTACCGACTGCCATTTCAGCCGCGTCACCAATTTCATGGCCGATATCTACCGTCAGGTTACCGTCCACTTCGAGATGGAATTCGACAAATACGCGGTCGCCGCCGTTGCGTGTGCGGATGTCATGCACGCCGCGCACACCTTCAACGCTCAGTACCGCCGCTTTCACCCGCTTGCGATCCACGATATCCAGCTCCCGGTCCAGCAACTGTTTAAGCGCATCCGCCGCCATGCCGCGGGCGTTCCAGATCATATAGAAGGAAATCAGCAATGCGCCGATGGAATCCGAACGAGTCCAGCCGAGATGACGCTCGAGGATCAGCGCCACCAGCACCGCGATGTTCACCGCCACATCTGTCACGTAGTGCGCACGGTCAGCGGCGATAGCCGTCGAACCAGTGCGTTTCACGACATAAGTTTGCATCAGTACCAGACCGGTAGCGGCAATCGAGCTGCCGATAATGACCCAGATACCTAAACCGAGCTGCGCCAGCGGTTGCGGGTTAATGATGCGGCCGATTGATTCGCCACCAAGTACCAGCCCCGCTGCGCCCAGCAGCAGTGCCTGTACAAACGCCGCTACGGCCTCAGCCTTACCGTGACCATAACGGTGCCCCTTATCCGCCGGGCGCAGCGCATAGCGCACGCCAATCAGTGTGACCATCGACGCCAGCACGTCCACCAGCCCATCAGCCGCCGAAGTGAGTAGTGCGATCGAGCCGGTCGCCGCCCAGGCCCAGACTTTCACGCAGACCAGAATCAGCGCCACGCACAGCGACACCAGCGACGCAATACGCGTCAGACCCTTATAAGAAGGTGCAGGACGGCTCATAGTTTGCCCCACAAAAGTACAGCAGTTTGGGAAGTCATCACGGGAAGTTCCTGAAGCAGAAAATCAACTTTATTTGAAAAATACAAATACCAGCTCAGCATTATACATCCTTTTGCTGTTTTCGGAGCTTCCCTATGGTTTGGATCTTCGTGCCCTCACTAAGGTTTGTTGACCTATATTTACTTGCATTTACATCAATACAATCTAGGTTAAAACAAGATTTCCATGTTCCGGTCAGCCCCGCCGATAATCAGAAGAGCATTATGACAAACGATAACCAGCCACAACCTTCCGCGTCGGATGACGCAAACAGTGAATATGATTCCAGTCAGATCAAATCGGGAGAAGGACACAGCAAAAATCCCGGGAATGAAAAAGACCCTAAAGACAGCGATGAGGCCGATGCTAAAGGCAAAGGTCCCGGTAAAAAACCGCTGATTATTCTGGGGGTTGTCGTCGTGATTATGTTGGTGGTCGCGCTGGTCTGGTGGCTGATGACCAAAGATCAGGTCAATACCGATGACGCCTTTATCGAAGGAGATGCCGTCACTATCGCACCGAAAATTGCCGGTTATGTGACCAGCCTGTCGGTAAAAGATAACCAGTTCGTCAAAAAAGGCGATTTGCTGGTGGAGATTGACCCGCGTGACGCCACCGCGCAACGCGATCAGGCACAGGCTCAGCTCGGACTGGCCGTCGCGCAGCTGCATCAGGCGCAGGTGCAGTTTGATCTGGCAAAAGTGCAATATCCCGCACAGCTTGCGCAGGCTAAAGCTCAGCAAACCCGCGCCGAAGCCAGTCTGATGAATGCCACCGCCGATTTCCGCCGTCAGCGCGGTGTCGATCCGCGTGCCACCACGCAACAGAATATCGATTCTTCTAACGCGCAGGTGCGTTCTGCCGCTGCGGATTTAGAGAATGCAAAAGCGCAGGTGCAGGTTGCCGCGCAGGTTCAGCTGCAAATCCGCCAGGCCGAAACCAACGTTGAAGCCCGTCAGCAACAGGTTGAGCAGGCGAAAGCTCAGCTGGAAAGCGCCACGCTGAATCTGTCTTATGCCCAGGTGCGTGCACCGTTTGACGGCTACGTCACCAAGCGTAATGTGCAGCTCGGCACGCTGGTGCAGGCCGGTTCGTCACTTTTCTCGGTCGTTTCTAAAGATATCTGGGTGGCGGCTAACTTTAAAGAATCTCAGCTTGAGCGCATGCGTCCGGGCAACAAAGTCGAAATCACCGTGGATGCTTATCCCGATATCAAATTGCAAGGCCACGTTGACAGCGTTCAGCAAGGTACCGGCTCACGTTTCTCGGCCTTCCCGGCGGAAAACGCCACCGGTAACTACGTGAAAATCGTTCAGCGTGTACCGGTCAAAATCGTCATCGACAGTGGTCTGGATCCGAAACAGCCTCTGCCACTCGGCCTGTCTGTTGATCCGACGGTGACCGTCGAATGACCGAAGATCGCAGTTACTGGAAACCCAAGGCCAATCCCTGGGCAGTTGCTGCCGTTGTCACCATCGCGGTGTTCATGGAAATTCTGGACACCACGATAGTCAACGTGGCGCTGCCGCACGTCGCCGGTTCGCTCTCTTCCAGCTATGACGAATCGACGTGGGTGCTGACTTCCTACTTAGTCGCCAACGGCATTGTATTGCCGATTTCCGCATTCCTCAGCCGCGTGATGGGGCGTAAAACTTATTTCCTGATCTGTATCGGGATGTTTACCGTTTGCTCATTCCTGTGCGGGATCGCCACCGAACTGTGGCAGATGATTTTATTCCGCATTTTGCAGGGCTTCTTCGGCGGCGGTTTGCAGCCCATCCAGCAATCGGTTCTGCTTGATTACTTCAAACCTGCCGATCGCGGTAAGGCGTTTGGCCTCTCTTCGATTGCCATCATCGTGGCACCGGTGGTCGGCCCGACGCTCGGCGGTTACATCACCGACCACTTCAGCTGGCGCTGGGTGTTTTTGATCAACATTCCGGTAGGGATTATCGCCCTGCTGGCGATTTATCAGCTGCTCGAAGATCCGCCATGGGAACGTAAGGCCAAAGGCAAACTGAGCATCGATTACATCGGTATCGGGCTGATTGCGCTGGGGCTGGGTTGTTTGCAGGTGATGATGGACCGCGGCGAGGACGACGACTGGTTCAAATCCGGCTTTATTGTCACTTTCGCTGTACTGGCGGCGACCGGGATTGTCGGGGCAATTTACTGGCTGCTGTACGCCAAAAAGCCCGTGGTCGATCTGCGCTGTCTGAAGGATAAAAACTTTGCTGTAGCAGGATTGCTGATGGCCGGTATGGCGATGATTCTCTATGGCAGCTCGGTGGTGATCCCGCAGCTGGCGCAGCAACAGCTCGGCTATACCGCGACGCTTTCTGGGCTGGTGATGTCGCCAGGCGCGATACTGATTGTGCTGTCGATCCCGCTGGTATTGAAACTGATGCCGATTGTGCAGACGCGTTACATCATCGCCTTCGGTTTCTTCCTGCTGGCCGCGTCGTTTGTCTATTCGGCAAGACTGACACCAAACGTCGATTTCGAAACGCTGGTGCTGTTCCGTAGCGCGCAGTCAATCGGTCTTGGGTTCCTGTTTGTGCCGCTGACCACTATCGCGTTTATCACCATTCCGCAGCGGATGAACGCTGATGCCGCCGCGCTGTTCACCATGTTCCGTAACGTCGCCGGATCGATTGGCATTTCGCTGGCGACCGCCGGAGTGACCGAGCGAACGCAGGCGCACAGCGCGCATATGGTGCACAACATGTCGCCGCTCAATGAACAGTTTAATCAGGCCGTGACCAAAAGCGCCGCCGCTATTCGCGATTTCGCCCATGTGCTGGGTGACCCGATGCAGCTTGCTACCGCGCGGATGTATCAGGAGATGGTGTCGCAGTCGCGCATTCTGGCCTACATCGATGTGTTCGGTTATTGCGCCATCGTCGCCGTTATTTTGATCCCATTTTGTTTCCTGCTTTCGCCAGTTAAGAGCGAAGGTAATGCCGGAGCACACTAAGTTGAATACGACCCGGAAGTTAGAGAAGACCCGATTTTTTACGCTGTCATTGATGGCGATCGCCCTCACCGCCTGCTCCGTTGGCCCGGATTATCAGAAACCGCAGACCGCGACGCCGGGGGCATTTAACGATTTGAGCAAGCCGAAAGACGCCGACGGCGCGTCTGTGGCGCTGCCTTCCGAGCCGAACCCGCTGTGGTGGAAAGCCTTTAACGATCCGCAACTCGACAGCCTGGTGACCCGCGCAATTGCCGGGAATATCTCATTGCAGCAGGCGGTGTTACGCATCGCCGGTGCGCGCGAACAGGTGACGCAAGCCAAAGGCGCGTGGTTGCCTTCGGTACAGGGCAACGCCAAAGTCACCCGGCAGCAGCTCGGCCTGAAAGGTATTCTCGAATCGAGCGGTGCTTCTTCACAGCTAAACGATCTCAGCCCCGAAGCCTCGGGCGCTATCGACACCGCGACGCGGCCGGTGGATTTGTATCAGGGAAGCTTCGATGCCAGCTGGGAGCTGGACTTGTTCGGCGGCACCCGTCGCCAGGTCGAAGCGGCCAATGCGCAGACCCAGTCTTCAATCGAGCAGCGTAACGATGCGCTGGTCTCGCTGGAGGCCGAAGTTGCCCGTGCTTACCTGCAACTGCGCGGTGCACAAAGTATTACCGCGTCGATTCAAACACAGATCGATGTCGCGCAGCAGACGCTGGATCTGACACAAAACCGTCAGCAAAACGGTCTTTCGCCACAGCTCGATGTGGAAAACGCCCGTGCTCAGTTAGGTTCGCTGCGCGCCCAGCTGCCGCAGTATCAGGCACAGGAGCGTCAGGCGATGAACGGTCTGGCGGTATTACTCGGCCAGACGCCGGGCTCGCTGGATGGCGAACTTATCGCGCCGAAACCGATGCCCACCCTGCCCGCTGCCGTACCGGTTGGCGTGCCCTCACAGCTGGCGCGCCGTCGCCCGGACGTGCGCAAAGCCGAAGCCGATCTGCACGCTGCCACAGCGAATATCGGCGTCTCGGTCGCACAGCTCTTCCCGAGCATTTCACTCACCGGCCAGTTCGGGATGCGTAACACCGACGCCAGCTATCTCGATAACTGGAGCAGCCATTTCTACTCCGTGGGGCCATCAGTCACCGTACCGATCTTCCAGGGCGGACGTCTGATTTCCAGCGTGCATCTCTCCCGCGCGCAGCAGGCCAACGCCGCCCTGAACTATCGTCAGACGGTGCTGACCGCTTTGCAGGACGTGGATAACGCGCTGGTCAGCTACCGTACCGATCAGGATCAGGTCAGCGGCTTAGACCAGACTACCGAAGCCTTGCAGACGGCATTTGATCTGGCGAGTGACAGCTACCGTCAGGGGCTTTCGACCTTCATCAACGTGCTCGATGCCCAGCGCCAGCTGGCGCAGGCGCATCAGCAGTCCGCCGAAGCGAAAGTGAAAACCAGCACCGATCTGGTCTCACTGTACAAAGCACTGGGCGGCGGCTGGGAGCCGTATCAGAACGTGGATTTACCGACTTATACTGTATTTGGCCCGGCGGCGACGCCGGACGTAAAAGTGCAGACGACGTCGGGCGTGACACCGTAACGGTTTAATGTGATGAGATGAAATCTGAGGGCGTAACCGGGGCAGGAAGATTAAAATTCTGCCTCATACGCGCTATTTCGTTCAGCGGCGTCAGCCCGAAAAGACGTTTAAATTCGCGGCTGAACTGCGACACACTTTCATACCCTACCTGTGCGCTGGCCGCTGACGCGGTTAGCTCATGGCGCAACATCAGCAATCTGGCCTGATGCAAACGAGTGGATTTGAGATACTGTATCGGCGAAGTCTGAGTCACCGTTTTGAAATGAGCGTGAAACGTTGGCACACTCATTCCCGCCTCTTTTGCCAGCCCCTCTACATCAAGATGCGAATTAAATTGCGCATGCATTTTACGCAACGCTTTCGCCACTTTGCCGAATTGCCCCTGCATCGTCAGCGCACTGCGCAAGGTTTTCCCTTGCGGCCCGGTCAGAACCCGGTAATAGACTTCCCGCATCATCGCCGGTCCCAAAATCGCGGCATCTGCGGGTGAAGACATCACCTGCAAAAATCTCAACACGGAGCTGCGCATCGCCTCGTCCATCGGGCTGGAAACCATACTGCGTGGCGATTCAACTTCCGGCATCCCCTGCGCGTCCAGTTGTAATAGCAGGTCAGCCGCCACGCGAAAATCCAGCCGCATGTAAATCGCCAGCATCGGCTCCGCAGCGCTGGCATCGGTTTCCATGGTAAACGGCACGGGCACAGAAACCATCAGATAATGCTGTGCGTCATACAAATAGACATCATTGCCCATAAAACCGCGCTTACTGCCTTGCAGTACAATTACAATGCCCGGCTCGTAAAGCACCGGTGTGCGCAACAGAGGACGGTCAGACCGCAGGAAGCGCACATCCGGCAGTACCGTCAGATTGTAGCCCTCATGCGGTGTCAGCTGGTCCAGAAGCGCTGTCATACGCGTGGTGATGGTCATGTGCTGTTTGCCTGATGGATAAACCGGGAGGTGGGTGAAGTGTGACACTGTATTCTGTCCCAGTACAGATGACGCATAGGATTAGGCAAACATCTCAGAAGAACCGGTCTGGGGATTTGTCTTCTCACACTCTATTCTTGAACTCCCGCTAAAGAGGAGTAAATCATGAACCCGTCAAAATTTTTATTTATCACCGGTGTCAGCAGCGGTTTTGGCCGCGCGCTGGCAGAAGAAGCGCTGAAAGCAGGGCACCGCGTCGCAGGCACCGTGCGCAATCAGCAGGCGAAACAGGAATTTGATGCACTGGTTCCTGGCCGAAGCACCGGCTGGATCCTGGATGTCACCGATTTCGACGCGATCGCCCCGCTGGCAGAAGTCGTCGAACGCGAAAGCGGCCCGGTCGATGTGCTGGTGAACAACGCCGGTTACGGCCACGAAGGCATCATGGAAGAGTCGCCGCTGAGTGAAGTACTGCATCAGTTCGACGTTAACGTGTTTGGGGCAGTCGCTGTCATCAAAGCTTTTCTGCCCGCGTTCCGCGCACGTCGCGCCGGTCATATTCTGAATGTAACGTCGATGGGCGGCTTTATCACCATGCCGGGTATCAGTTATTACTGCGGCAGTAAATTCGCTTTGCAGGGTATTTCCGAAACCCTGACCAAAGAACTCAAACCGTTCAACATTGCAGTGACCGCCATCCAGCCTGGATCGTTTCGCACTGACTGGGCGGGACGTTCTATGGTGCGCTCGCCTCGCAGTATCAGTGATTACGATCCGCTTTTCGGGCCGATCCGCGAAACACGTGAGAAACGCAGCGGTCATCAACCCGGCGACCCGCAAAAGGCAGCCCGTGCGATCCTGCGGCTTATCGACAGTCCTGCTCCTCCCGCATCCTTGTTGCTCGGCAGTGACGCCGTCATGTTTGTCCGCGAGAAGCTACAACAGATGAGTGCCGATATCGACGCCTGGGAAGAAATTAGCCGCTCGACCGATGGGTGAAATACTCTTTTAAGATTCCCGATCAGCGCATTTTTGCCAGACTGCGCTATTCTGTTCAGACTCTGAAAATCCTGCCATCAGCGGGATTTTTTCCTGAATAACAATCGGGTGAAATAATGAACGACATTGCAACAGAAGAGAAAAAGCCCAGCTGTGATTCAGTGATCAACAGCGTTGCCTATCGCGACGGTAAGCGGTTGCAAGATGTGACCGTTGAGGACATCAGCGAAGTGCTGAAAGAGCCGGACACCTTTGTCTGGCTTGGGCTTTGGCAGCCGGAAGACAGTTACATGCGCAGCATTCAGGAGGAATTCGGCCTGCATGACCTGGCGATTGAAGATGCGCTGACCGCCCATCAGCGGCCGAAAATCGAGCAGTACGGCGAATCGCTGTTTATCGTCGCGCACACCGCGCAGAAGGTGAAAGAAACCATCGAGTACGGCGAAACGCACATGTTCCTCGGTAAAAACTTCCTGATCACTATCCGCCACGGCGCATCGTCGAGCTATTTGCAGGTGCGAAATCACGCCGAAGAACGCCCGGACATGCTGGCGAAAGGTCCGGCTTATGCGTTGTACTGCATTCTGGACTCCATCGTCGATAACTATCTGGAAATCCTGCATCAGTACACCGAGCAGTTCGATGCCATTGAAAAGCTGATGTTCCAAAATACCTTTAACCAGCAGGCAGTGCAGCAGGTGTACCGTCTGCGTCGTGATTTGCTCTCACTGCGCAATTCCGCGGTGCCGATGGAAGATATCTGTAATCAGCTCAGCCATCATTACGAAGAGCTGGTGCCGAAAGGCCTGCGTGCTTATATCCGCGATGTACAGGATCACGCTAATCAGGTGATTAAAACCACTGACGACATGCGCGAAATGCTTTCCAACGCCATGCACGTGAATCTGGCGCTGGTGTCGGTGCATCAGAACGAAGTGGTGCAGCGACTGGCGGGCTGGGGGGCCATTCTGGCAATCCCGACCGTGGTCTTCAGTCTGTACGGCATGAACTTTAAAAACATGCCGGAACTGGATGACTGGTGGGGGTATCCGGTGACGCTCGGTGTGACTTTTGTCGGCTGCGTGTGGTTGTACTGGAAATTGAAAAAATCCGGCTGGCTATAAATAATCATCGAATAACATTCACAAGCGAATAACATATTCATCTGTTATTCGCTGTCTTTAATTTTCCTGACAATTTAAACCCGTCTTTATTATATTTCCGCTTCCCAGCCTCCCTTCATTCCTTATATACTCATCGGCATCTTTCACGACGGAAAATAATTCAGCCATGTCAGTCCGCTTCGCGATTTCACAGTTTATGCATTCACTGCGCTTGCCCGGCAAGCGGGTCAGTGCGTTGCTGTTCGCATTATGCTGGCTGATGCTGAACGCCCAACTGGCACTCGCCAGCCATCAGTGCGACATGCGTCCGCCGGTGGAAAACACTCAAATGCAGCACAATGAATTCATGCAAATGCCTGATACGCCAGAGCACATGCAGAGCCAGTCGATATTGTGTGAGAAGCATTGCGTACCGGAAAGAACCCAGTCAGACAGTGGTGCTATACCGCTGCTGGCATTACCGGTCGCACAAACCTTAACCCTGACTACCGTGGATGCGCGCGCCGCCGTCACCACCGCAGACTGGGTTGCACCGCCTGTCACCGCCCCTCCTGCTGAAGTCCGGTTCTGCCGATTTAGAGAATAGATCCCGCTGTTACGGATGTTTTTCTGCATCCGACATTAAATGAAATTTAGTTGCCAAAATAATGGCCATTCATTTCCTATAACAGCTGGAGTATTTCCCATGCGTGCTTTATTTAAAATATTCTTTAAAACAATTCCGATCGGCTTGTTCTTTATTTCCTCTTATTCCTTTGCCGATGCCACGCCAATGTCTCATGACCACATGACGATGCAAGACATCCAGACATTTGAATCTGAAGGGGTGATTACCCAATGGCAGAACGATCGCGTCGGTATTTCTCATCACGCCATTCCTGCACTCAAATGGCCAGCGATGACCATGAATTTTCGTTTGCCTGCGGAAATCGCCGCCCACTCCCTGGCCGCTGGTACGCCGGTGGCGTTCACCTTTGTCAAAACTGAGTCCGCTTATCAGTTACAGACTCTGACGCCGCTGACACGCTGACCGGGAGATCCACCATGTTGATTTTACCGCGTCACCCCTGGGTGACGTGGCAATGGCTGCTGGCTTTTATGCCGGTTGGCGCCTTTGCCACACCCGTTTCCCTGCCGCAGGCACTGGTCGCCGCGCAGGATTATTCCGCCGAACTTTCCGCCAGCCGCCATCAGATCAACGCACTGGATAACCGCGCCGATTCGGCGATGCAGTTGCCGGATCCGAAGCTGAAATTTGGTATCGAAAACCTGCCGGTCGGCGGCAACAACGACCGCCGCTTTACCCGTGAAGGCATGACCATGCAACGCATCGGCATCATGCAGGATTACGTCAGCAGCAGTAAGCGCGAGCGTAAAGCTGATACGTTACGTGCCGAATCACGGCAGGTGGCGGCGTCGACACAAAGTATCCGCGCCCGTCTGCAAAGGGACGCCGCGCTGGCCTGGATGGAACTGGCGATCGGCGAACAGAGCATCACGCAAATCCAAAAGCTGGTGGATGAAAGTCAGCGACAGATTGGCGTGCAGCGCGGCGGGGTCAGCAGCGGCAGCGCCCTGCCTGCCTCGGTGCTCGACGCTCGCCTGACACTCATCGGTATGCAGGACAAACTCACCCAGGCGCAACGCGATGTTCAGCTGGCCCGTACCCGCCTGAGCCAGCTGACAGGCATTGATCAACCTGAAATCAACGGCGCTGTTCCGCCGGTCGGCACACTGCCGACGGAAGTACCGCGGGCGGACAGCGTCGATCAGCATCCGGAAATTATTCAGGCACGGCGCGAAGCGGAAGTCGCGCAGTCAAAGTCCTCAGAATCGGCGATTGCCGCACTGCCGGACGTCGGCGTTGAAGTCTATTACGCGCATCGTGCCGACGACTACGACGATATGGCGGGCGTGATGGTTACCGTCGATTTACCGCTGTTTACCGCCTCGCGGCAGGACAAAGATCATGCTGCCGATCAATCGATGGCGATGGAAAGCAATGACCGACTCGCGCAACTGGTGCGGGATCATCAGGCGCAGCTGACCACGCTTATTGCACAATATCAGGCCGCCAGCACCCTGTGGCAACGGCAAAAAAACGACGTTGTGCCACTACAACAACAGCGCATCAGCGTGATTCAGGCGCAGTACCGCGCCGGAAAAAGCAGCCTGAATGAGGTCCTCGATGCGCGCCGCAGCCTGCTCGACAGCCAGCTGGCGGTACGCAATGCCGAACTGGACGTCGCCCGCTATTGGGTGGCCCTGCGCTACCTCGCGCCACAGGAGAATTACTGATGACATCTGCTAAAACTTACAGCCTGCTGGCCGTGGCCGTGATAGCGGCCCTCGCCGCCGGTTATCTGCTCGGGCGGCACAGCCAGCCCGCTGCAACACACACCGCCGCAGTTCCTGCCGAACGCCAGGTGCTGTACTGGTATGACCCGATGACGCCGGATCAACGTTTCGATAAACCCGGTAAATCACCGTTTATGGATATGGATCTGATGCCGCGTTACGCCGATGAAGTGACGGACGACGGCGGCGTGACGGTCAGCGCCCGTCAGCAGCAAAATCTGGGAATGCGCAGTGAAACCGTGCAGCGCCGGGTGATCTCCGCGCCGCTGAACGTTTACGGTACGGTTACAGCTGACGAGCGCAGCCTGCGCACCGTCGCCGCCCGCGCCAGCGGTCTGGTGGAGAAACTGTACGTCGCCGCCAGTCAGCAGCAGGTGAAGAAAGGTCAGAAACTGGCAACGCTATGGATCCCCGACTGGACCGCCGCGCAGCAGGAATATCTGGCGGTACGCCAGCTCGGCGATCACGCCCTGAGCACGGCCGCCCGCCAGCGGCTGGCATTGCAGTTTATGCCAGAAGACGTACTTAAACGCCTGGATCGCACTGGCCTGCCGCAAACGCGTATCGACATTACCGCGCCGGAAGACGGTTATCTCAGTTTGCTGAGCGTGCGTGAAGGCGCGCAGGTCACTGCCACCCAGCCGTTGTTTGAGCTGACCAGCCTGAAACAGGTGTGGATCGTGATGGATTATCCGCCATCGGCGGCGTCTCAGATTCACGCAGGTAGTGTGGTGACCGCCCGTTCTGACAGCCAGCCGGGGGAAATCTTCCATGGCGCGGTCAGCGAACTGCTGCCGGGTGTCGATGCAGTCAGCCGCACGCTGAAAGCCCGCGTGGTGATGGACAATCCGCAGCAAAAACTGCGCCCCGGTATGTATCTCAATCTGACGCTGGCCGCTGACCAACAGGCGCCGGTACTGGCTTTCCCACAGGAAGCGCTGATCCAGACCGGCAGCCGAAACACGGTGCTGCTCGACGACGGCAACGGGCATTTCACGCCGCAGGAAATCACGACCGGCGCGACGCGCGACGGCTGGACGCAGGTGCTTTCCGGCCTCAAAGAAGGTCAGCGGGTAGTCATTTCCGGGCAGTTCCTGATTGATTCCGAAGCCAGCCTGCGCAGCGCGCTGCCCGCCGCGTCCGCCTCTGAGTCAACGGGCCCTGAGCACAACACCCCTGCGCACGGAGGCCACTTATGATTGCTTTCGTGATCCGCTGGTCGCTGCGCAACCGGCTGCTGGTCTTACTGGCCGCACTGATGATGGCCGTCTGGGGCATCTGGTCATTGCAAAAAGCGCCGCTCGACGCCCTGCCGGACTTATCCGACGTGCAGGTCATTGTGCGCGTCAGCTACCCCGGTAAAGCACCGCAAATTATCGAAGATCAGGTGACCTATCCGCTCACCACCACGCTGCTTTCCGTGCCGGGCGCCAAAACGGTGCGCGGCTTTTCAATGTTCGGCGATGCCTACGTTTACGTGCTTTTCGACGACGGCACCGATCCGTACTGGGCGCGCTCGCGGGTGCTGGAATACCTCAGCCAGGTGCAGTCCACACTGCCGCCCGGTGCCAAGGCCTCCCTTGGACCAGATGCCACCGGCGTTGGCTGGATTTACGAATATGCGTTAGTGGATAAAACCGGTAAGCACAGCCTGGAACAGCTGCGCGCGTTGCAAGACTGGACGCTGCGTTATGACCTGAAAACCGTACCCAATGTGTCAGAAGTTGCCAGCATCGGCGGTATGGTGCGCCAGTATCAGGTGGTCGCCGATCCGCAGCGGATGCGGGCCCGTGGTGTGACGCATCAGCAACTGGTGACCGCGTTGCAAAGCGCTAATCAGGAAAGCAGCGGCTCGCTGCTGGAGATGGGCGAAGCCGAATATATGGTGCGCACCTCCGGCTATCTGAAAAGTCTGGAGGATTTCAACAACGTGGTGGTGACGGCCAACAGCGGTATTCCGGTGCTGCTCTCCGACGTCGCCACCGTGCGCACCGGCCCGGAACTGCGACGCGGCGTGGCTGAACTGAACGGTGAAGGCGAAGTCGCCGGGGGCGTGATTGTGATGCGCTCGGGCAAGAACGCGCTGGAAACGCTGAAAGCGGTAAAATTGCGGTTGAACGCACTGGCGCGCACGCTCCCCGCCGGGGTGGAAATCGTCCCGGTATACGACCGTCAGCCGCTGATTGAAAGCGCAATCGTGACATTGTCACATAAATTGCTCGAAGAATTCGCGGTGGTCGCCGTGGTCTGCGCGCTGTTCCTGTTCCACTTCCGCTCGGCGCTGGTGGCGATCATCACCCTGCCGCTCGGCATTCTCGGTGCATTTATCGTCATGCATTATCAGGGCGTCAGCGCCAATATTATGTCACTGGGGGGCATTGCGATTGCCATCGGTGCGATGGTCGATGCGGCGATTGTGATGATCGAGAATATGCACAAAGTGCTCGAACAATGGCGGCACGACCATCCGGGACAAAAACCGACGTCTGCCGATTACTGGCAGGTGTCGGAGCGCGCAGCCGTGGAAGTCGGTCCGGCGCTATTTTGCAGTTTGCTTATCATCACTCTGTCGTTTATTCCGGTGTTTTCGCTCGAAGCGCAGGAAGGACGGATGTTCTCACCGCTGGCATTCACTAAGACCTACGCGATGGCAGTTTCCGCCGGACTGGGGATCACGCTGGTGCCGGTGCTGATGGGCTATTTCATTCGCGGGAAGATCCCTGATGAAAGCGCCAGTCCGATTAACCGCTGGCTGATTGCAGCCTATCAGCCGGTGCTGTCCGCTGTGCTGAAACGCCCGAAAACCACACTGGTATTCAGCGGCCTCTTTCTGCTGGTCTCGCTATACCCGCTGGCAAAACTCGGCAGCGAATTTATGCCCGCGCTCGACGAAGGCGATTTATTGTATATGCCCTCCACGCTGCCGGGTATTTCCGCCCGCGAAGCCGCGCGGCTGTTGCAGCAAACCGATCGCCTGATCAAAACCATACCCGAAGTCGCCAGCGTATTTGGCAAAGCCGGTCGCGCCGACAGCGCCACCGACCCTGCGCCGCTGACCATGATTGAAACCACTATCCGTTTCAAACCGCGCAACCAGTGGCGGCCCGGCATGACGCCGGACAAAATCATCACCGAGCTGGATAACGCGGTGAAGCTGCCTGGCATCGCTAACGTCTGGGTGCCGCCGATCCGCAACCGGCTGGATATGCTGGCGACCGGCATCAAAAGCCCGGTCGGCATCAAGGTGAATGGCAATAACATCGCGCAGATTGAGGCCGTTGCGCAGCAGATCGAACACATCGTCAAAACCGTGCCGGGCGTAACCTCCGCGCTGGCTGAGCGCCTTGAAGGCGGGCGCTATGTCGATATTGATATCAACCGCAGGGAGGCCGCACGTTACGGTGTCACGGTCGCCGAGCTGCAATCGCTGGTTTCTACGCTGGTAGGGGGTGAAAATATCGGAGAAACATTGGAAGGCCGCGAGCGGTATCCGGTTAATCTCCGGTATCCGCGAGAATTACGCGACAACGTACAAGCGCTGCGAGATTTACCGGTGCTGACCGCCTCTGGCGCACAGGTGCCGCTCTCGGCGCTGGCGACGATAAAGGTCACCGACGGTCCGCCGATGCTCAAAAGCGAAAACGCCCGTTTGTCGGACTGGATTTACGTCGATTTGCGTGGCCGGGATTTAAAATCCGCCGTTGAAGAGATGCAGATGGCGGTCAGTCAGCAGGTGAAGTTGCCGGAGGGCGTGACGGTGAGCTGGTCGGGGCAATTTGAGTATCTGGAGCGCGCGACGGCTAAGCTGAAAATCGTTCTGCCATTTACGCTGGCGATCATTTTCGTGCTGTTGTACGTCACCTTCAGCAACGTGCGTGATGCGCTGCTGATCATGGCGACGTTGCCCTTCGCACTGACCGGCGGCGTCTGGCTGCTGTATCTGCTCAGCTACAATCTTTCGGTCGCGGCCGCAGTGGGCTTTATCGCACTGGCTGGCGTGGCAGCAGAATTCGGGGTAATTATGGTGCTGTATCTGAATCAGGCCGTGCAGCGTCAGCTCACAGGCAAAACTGAACTGACAGAGGCTGAACTGTGCGACGCCATTCACCACGGAGCGGTGCTGCGTGTAAGGCCGAAAGCCATGACGGTAGCCACCATTATGGCGGGTTTATTACCTATCATGTGGGGCGGCGGAACAGGTTCGGAAGTGATGCAACGCATCGCCGCACCGATGATCGGGGGGATGCTCAGTGCGCCATTATTGTCGATGCTGGTGATACCGGCGGTGTATTTGTTGATGCACAGGCGACGAGGGGGAGCCGGCGGGCGGGGATAAATCAACGTCTAGACATTGGGGTTGCCATCCAAACTGGCTTTAAGGTCAAGTCCGTGGGCGTCGGCCCGCACCGGCTTTAAGGTCAAGACCTTGGGCTGCCGCCCAAACCGGCCTTAAGAGGCGCCTATCGCCGCGCCTCTTAAGAATCTCCGGCTCTTTAAAACACGTGCCATGCATCCCGGCTCTGTTTCAGCGACTCCTGCTATTGCCGCAAAATCCCGCCGCTGCGCGGTGCCCTCGGTGCGGGTTACAACCCGCGCAAACAGACGCGCGGTTTTCCACCTCTTCCTCAGCGTGATTTTTGAACGCGGCCACAGGCTTTTTAGGTCACAACTTTACCTGCTCGGATCATTTCAAAAAAACGTCTTAAAATTACTCAGGTTTTTCTTCTAAAAATGGTGAGGTGGCGCGATCAAAAAATCCTGCTGAACGGAGCGGCTTCGAGACCTATGGCTCGAAGACCGAGAGAAGGCACCGCGCAGCGGCAGGGTTTTGCGCCACACGCTGGAGCCAAAGAACATGTCCGTCGTGCCAGCGACAGCGCGTGTTTGAAAACGCGGGGAGGGATCCAAGGGAGGGAAAGCACTTCCCTCCCTTGGTCGGTTTCGGCGCGAAAGGGCATGTGAGCACGACAGTTGAGAAACCGAAACTTACTCGATCAGCATTTAATGCCTGTTTGAGCGGCACCCCAGGGTTTTGAATTTAAACTACGATTCCTCCGCCGCTGCGGTAACCCGCGCTATCGGCTGCTCCAACACCATAGTCTGCGTCTGACTCAGACTGATCTCCGCTGCCCGCAGCATCTTCAAAATTTCATACAACAAATCACTGCGCGTTCCACCCACCATACGCGGGCTGTTCACGTAGCCGGTGACACTCAGCACAATGCCGGTCGGGCCCAGTTCTTTAAAACTCACGGACGGCGGCGGGTTTTCCAAAATGGATTCGTGCAGGTTGTAGGCGTCCAGCAACAACGTGCGCACCTGTTCAGGATCGATGTCCAGCGGGAAAGTCAGCACGATAGTCGCCACACCCTGCGCATTCCCCATAGTGGCGTTACGCACGTTCTGCGAAATAAGCTGTGAGTTAGGCACGATGACCGTGGATTTATCACTGAGCTGTATTTCGGTGGCACGGACGTTGATACGACGAATATCCCCTTCCACACCGCTGATGCTGATCAAATCGCCCACTTTCACCGGACGCTCGGTCAGCAGGATCAGACCGGAGATGAAGTTTTTCACAATCTCCTGCAAACCAAAACCAATACCGACCGACAAGGCACTGACGATCCAGGCAAGCTTGTTCCATTCGATGCCGAGCGAAGACAGCGTCAGCATGATGATCAGCACGTAACCGACGTTGGTGAACAACGTGACCAGCGAGGCGCGCATCCCGCGATCCATCATGGTTTTTGGCAGGAAATCATTATCCAGCCAGCGTTTGGCGGAACGCAGCACATACCAGCCTACCACCAGACACAACACGGCATTCACGGCGTGCGCCGGGATAATGTTCAGGCTTTCGAGGCCCTTACCGCCCCACATGTCGACGATTTTGCTCAGCAACTCCAGCGGCGTGGTGGTCCCGAAAGTACCGTTGAGCAACGCGACGGCGGCCATCAGCAGCAATGCTGTTTTACCTATCGCCGAGAACAGCGTGGCTGCCAGCGACAGATGGCGATCGTTCACGCTCAGCGTGCTTTTGAGGATTTTACCGCTGTGCGTGGTGTCAGAAAATACGCTTTCACATAAGTCCACCCAGAAGTGGATCAGCAGATACAGGCTGCTGACCACCAGACCTATCCACAGCAGTTCGAAGGTCACGAAACGCGCCAGAGGAATATAACCAATCAGCAACGCGATAAGAATGACGAACGCCGTAAGGCTTATCAAAAGATGGATGAGCCCGGCTATCGTTGAACGCGCTTCCGTCTGCTCGCCGTCGGCGCGCATTTTGCGGCGCATCCGGTTAACGCGTACCGGTGCAATCAGGCAGTTTAGCGCCACCAGCAGCGCGGCTAAGCCATTGCCAAACAGAGTGGCCGGGATGCTCGCACCCACCAGATTGTTCAGCTGTTCAATTATGCCGAACAGGAAGATAAAGGTTGCCAGCAGGATCGGGAATGAGCCCAGCGTTTTTGCCAGCGGGTCGGCAATGCCAGGCAAACGCCATGACGGATGACTGTTCGACAGTAACGCGATACCCAAACCTGCGATCACTGCGGAAAAATAGGTCAGTTCGACCAGTTGCTCGGCAAATTCATTCACCCACTGTGAAGTGTCCGGCAGACGCGTGAAGATGTAACAAAGCAGCTGCACGCTGACGCCCAGCGTAAAGGTGGTGCTCAGCGTGGTAAAACAGGCGAGGAAGCTGCGGCGAAAGCGCCCGTGCGGCAACCAGCGCGGGAGGATCCAGTTCATCGGACGATCCAGCGTTTTGCGCCCGAACAGGCCAATCACCAGCGCCAGCAACAGATAAATTCCGGTACCCACGCGCCAGTCTTCGCTCCATGCCTGCGTCCACGCATCATGGACCTGCGAACCGAAATCATCGAAGCGCGCGGCATCGTCATCATTAGGGGTGATAAGCGGCGACCAGAAATTACCGCCGAGAATGCTGCCGGTGTTAAGCGCGATCTGGGTTTTCAGCGCATCACGGCGCATGCCGGAAATCTGCGATGAAAGGTTCCGCGCACCAGTAGCAATACCTTTGGTTTGTTCGATCTGCGTGGTCAGGAGCGTTTTGCTATTGTTGAGCTTGTTACGCTGGCTGACCACCTGAGGGGTTTCGGTGAGCGTGCCCGCTGCAGGTGCCGGGCCGAGCACATCCAGCTGCGCCTGCACCTCTTCAAGCTGCGGCGCCAGCGCCACGGCCAGTTTATCGGCGTCTTCGGCAAGCTTCTGTGCGCCGTCGTTCAGGCCGGTGAATTTCTTGTCGGTTTTGGCGGCTGAAACCTGCTGTTTCAACTGATCCAGACGTTTTTGCAGTGCCGGCAACGCCGTGCTGGCGTTGACTTTGACCGGCTGTGCCGCCGCCGATTGCCCGGTAGCTTCATCAGCGTGACTCAGCGCGGGTGTCATCATCAGACATGACAACAATGCCAGTAACAGCGGCATTCTTAACAATTTTTGCATAGAAAAAGGGTTCCGGATGTTCGGGGAATTATTGTTTTTGACTCTGGGGCTAAGAATACCTGTTCTTAGTCGGAAAAGTAGTAGGGATTGTCTGTTTGTCAGCATTGGAAATTAAGCGGACAGCACGCGGGCGCGCACTGTCCGCGCGGATCAGTTCGGTTTACCTAGCATCTGGCGCAGGATCGCCGCCGAATCCGCTGGCTGAAGCGCCAGAATGCCGGAGTACAGGCTGATGGAAATCTCGCACACTTTTTCGCGATCAACGTCCGGCTTGGTCAAATCGCTGAACATCTGCAACTGATCGCCGTACATGTTTCCCAGCGCCTGACGCACCGGTGCCATCATCAGGATGACTTTTTCCGTACTCACCGCGGCAGGAAATTCGTTCTGATCCGGGCCGGTCGCCAGCAGTAAATCATTCATGGTGCTGAGATCTTTGCTAAACAGCGCCGGTGGCAGCACTTCTGCCGTATTTACCCCGCCGCTGACCTGCGGATAAAGAAACTTAAAGCAGGTGCCGTCTTTGCGTGCCAGCAGCGTTTGCATCTCTTCGAGATTAACCTGCATGGCAGCATTCACGGCGGCATCCGGCGCATGAACAATACGTTTTGAAAGCAGTTCGGATACCATCGGCTTGACCGTATCAATAGCTTCCTGCTGCGGTTTGCCGTCTCTTTTCATCTTCAGAATATTGCTGCGGATCTGCGCGTACAGCGCCGGTTCCTGCGCCTTGATGGTGCCATAGAGCGGCAGTTGTGCAAGCGCCTGATCAATTTTCTGCTCTTCGCTTTCCCCCATGACGCGCGGTTTTATCACCCCGCTCCACAGGATATTGCCGCCGATGATGAGCACTAAAAACAAGATGATGCCGGGCACGCGGCCAATTTTGCCTTTTTTATGTAAAAGGCTGATCAACGACCCCAGTACCACACCGCTGATGCCCCACACCATCACTTCATTCCAGTTCATGACTTTTCCTTTATCTTGAAAAACAGCACTTAAAGACCTATCTGTGCGACTGCATCACGGCTGGCATCAGCGCGATCCTGCCCATGCAGCTCTTTGAGTTTACCCTGTCGCATTTCCAGCAGACGGTCGGCGTGTTCAAAATAGTGATCATCGTGGCTGATTGCCAGCACGGTTTTGCCCATGTCACGCAGCTGCGGTAAAAGTTCGCGGTAGAACGTACGGCGGAACTGCGGGTCCTGATCCGCAGCCCATTCATCGAGCAGCAGGAAATCACGCCCTTCCGCGGCTGCCAGCAGCAGCGCGACACGTTTACGCTGCCCGGCGGAGAGTTGCAGATTGGTCACTTCATTGCCGCTGAACTGGAGTTTTTCCTTCATTTTCAGGCGTTGCAACCAGTCTTCCACCAGCAACGGATCCGGCGTCTGCCCATGCGGACCCATCAGCTGGCCGAACAGATGAAAATCAGTGAACACCGCCGAGAAAATTTGGCGATATTGCTCTGCGTTCTGCGCTGTCACCGGCACACCGTCGAGCAGGATTTGCCCGGAGCGCGGCTGATACAGGCCGGTCAGTAGCATCGCCATGGTCGATTTGCCACTGCCATTACCTCCGATCAGAAATACCAATTCACCACGGGTAATAGTCAGATTAAGCGGGCCGACGCCAAAACCGGCACCTTCTTCTTTGCCTTCATAACTGAAGACCAGATCGCGTAGTTCGAGGGATTGCCAGCGCGCAGGCGCTACCGGCGGCGTGAAGGCTTCATCGTATTCCGCCAGCTTAAGGGCTTTGAGTTTGCCGAACGCCACCTGGGCACTGAGCAGCGTCGGCAATGCGCCCACCGCCTGTAACATCGGCGTGCGCAGAAACAGCAGCGTCAGCGAATAGGTTGCAGCAACGTCGGTATTCGACCAGCCAAGGGTATTAGCCATGAAGAAGACCAGGCCGATCGCACCGAGCATCATGATATTCGACCAGTTCACGGCGCTCAGGTGGAAGGTATCGGCGCGAATAATGTGGTGCCGATATTCTTCGGCGTCTTTACGATACACATCATCAAACAGATGGCGCGCACGTTCTCGGTTCAGCGCCAGTTCTTTGCGCCCTTCGATCACTTTCTGATAATCAGTCTGCAATTTATCTTCTGCGTCACGCACTTTTGCCAGATGACTATAGACGTGCGAGACCAGTTTGAAGCCGCCGACAATGGTGATTACCAGCCAGACGACGGTCACCAGCAACATTTCCGGCGACAGCCACGCGAGATAGGCAGCACAACCGAGGGTAAGAATAATCCCCTGCACCAGTTCCGGCAGGCGTACGAACGCCAGCGTGATATTACGGATATCGCTGCCGAGGCTGGCAAGCAGCTGCGCATTGCCAATTTGCTCGATGCGTTCAATATCAGTATCTAAAATACGTTTAATAAACTGTCCGCGCAGGCGGTAAATGAAGTGGTGACCCAGGATGGTCAGCGCCAGCTGTGAGCCGAGCGTGACGGCCATCAGCAGCAGAAGTAATCCGAGAAACTGCGGTAACACCATCAAAGAGGCGTTCGTGGTTTCAATCAGTTTGAGATTGATAAAAGCGATCAGGCCGATGCCCAGCACGGCGCTGAGCAGGCTTAGCAGCATGACGCCCAAAAAAGGCCAGCGATACTGCTTAAAAACGACGCGTAACAACTCCATGAAATGCTCTCATTATGAATACCGAAAACTGATTGCAGGCAGTTTAATGAGACCTTGTGTCATATCAAGAATAATTCTCATTTTATCAACTTATTGCCACATCGGGAAAAAAAGCTGACAGCCCGCTTTTCGCTTCCTACACTGTGGCAATGGATAAAGAACAAGAACTTCGCCGAAGTAAACGTAACGCACTGGGGCTGCTGCTGATTGCTGCGGCCCTGTTTGTCATCACCCTTTTTTTGCCACAGAACTTTTGGGTGTCAGGGCTGAAAGCCATTTCCGAAGCGGCGATGGTCGGCGCAATGGCTGACTGGTTTGCCGTCGTGGCGCTGTTTCGCCGCGTACCGGTGCCGTTTGTTTCCACCCATACTGCGATAATCCCCAAAAATAAAGACAAAATCGCCGACAATCTGGCGGTCTTCGTGCAGGAGAAATTCCTCGCGCCCGCGACGCTCATTAACCTGATCCGCCAGCATGATCCGGCGCAGATGCTCACCGACTGGCTGAATGCGCCGGACAACGCGCAACGTTTCGCCAAATATGCGGTGAAGATGATCCGTGGTTTTCTGGATGTCACCGACGATCAACGGATCGCGCAGCTTATTCGCCGCGCGCTGTATCGCGTGATCGACAAAATTGATCTCTCGGCCTCCATCGCCACGTTGCTCGAAAGCCTGACCAAAAATGGTCGTCATCAGGAACTGCTGGATCAGGCAATGGATCAGCTGGAGGTTTTACTGGCCAAAGACAGCACGCGAGCGTTTATCTCCGCGCAGATCGTCGGCTGGATGAAGCGCGAACATCCGCTCACCGCCAAACTGCTGCCGACCGACTGGCTGGGGCGCAACGGCGCTGATATGGTTTCTAACGCAGTCAATTCGGTGCTCGACGATATGGGCAATGACAAAACCCACGCCTTCCGTAAAGGGTTTGACCGCTCGGTGCAGAGCTTTATCTGGAAACTGCAAAACGATCCGGCGACTGCGCAGAAAGCCGAGGAAATCAAACAGTATCTGAAGGATGACGAGAAACTGAACGCCTACGTGCTGCAACTGTGGGGCGATATGCGCAACTGGCTGAAAGAAGATTTAGAAAGCGAGGATTCGCAGGTGTTCGCCAAAGTCACCGAATCCGGCCAGTGGCTGGGTAATGCGCTGGCGCAGGATGAAAAACTGCGGGCATCGCTGAATCTGCAAATGGAAACTATCGCCGGAAAAGTCGCGCCGGACTTCGCCGCATTCCTCACCCGCCACATCAGCGATACAGTGAAAGGCTGGGATCCGCGCGATATGTCACGTCAGATAGAGCTAAACATCGGCAAGGATTTACAGTTTATTCGCATTAACGGCACGCTGGTCGGCGCGTTTATCGGGCTGGTGTTGTATCTGCTCTCGCAGCTGCCGGTGGCATTGCCGTGGGTGTTGGGACGGTTTTAAGCATTGATACGGAATGTGAAAACGGGCAGATCGTAAAAACGCCGTGAAATCATTCCTGATGGCTCGAACCGCGCCATCCATGGCGCGGACACTTTACTCTTCTGCCAGTTTTCACCTGCATGGTTGGGATTTTTGAACGTTCCTAAAACCTACTTCACAGACTTGCTGAACGCATCCACCGCCAGAATTGCATTAGCGACGTCTTCCGCTGAGAGATTGTGATTGAGGTTACCCAACGTATCGCCTTCGCCGCCCGCCAGCGCGCCGACTTTCACCAGATTGGCGAAAGATTCGTTTTCCAGATGCATTTCTTTCAGCGTGGTCGGCATTTTGATCGCGCGATAGAAACGCACATACTTCGCAATTTCTTCGTCCGGGCGCTGTTCGAGCACCATCTGTGTCAGCGTGCCATAAGCGACTTTTTCACCGTGCGTCAGATGGTGAATATCACCGGAAATCGCCGTAAAACCGTTGTGGATTGCGTGCGCGCCTGCCAGACCGGCGTTTTCAAAACCGAGACCGGACAGCAGCGTGTTGGCTTCCACGACCGCTTCTACCGCAGGCGTCACCAGCTTTTGTTCGACGGCGGTATAGGCGCTGTAGCCGTAGGTCAGCAGCGTTTTCTCACAGGCTTCGGCAATCGCCATACCTGCAATGGTCGGATCGCCGCCTACCATTGAATGTGAATGGGAGCGCAATACCGCCTGCGCTTCAACAAAGGTGGCGAGACCGTCGGCAATACCGGAAGCGAACAAACGTACTGGCGCCTGCGCGCAGACGTGAGTATCGACCAGCACCAGATCCGGGTTTTTATTGTAGAAACGGTAGGATTCGAACACACCTTCATCGGTGTAAATCACCGAGAGCGCGCTGCATGGCGCATCGGTAGAGGCAACGGTCGGGACGATCACCACGTTCTGCTTGAGTTCGTCGGCAATAGCTTTCGCGCTATCGAGGGTTTTACCACCACCGAGGCCAACTACTACTTGTGTACCGGCATCACGCGCAATGCCTGCCAGTCGGGTAATTTCGCTGGCAGAGGCTTCACCGTTAAAGCGCTCGTAATGGAATTCGACCTGCGCTTTTTTCAGCGACGCCTCGACGCGCTCGCCGATAATTCCCCAGACCACGTCATCAGCAATCAGGAAAGATTTGCCGCCAAGCGCCGGTAAATAGTCCCCTAACTCATCCAGCACACCGCTTCCCTGAACATATTTTCCTGGCGAAGAGAAGATAAATTTACTCATGATAAAAACCTCTTTTCGTAGACAATGTTGATGTGAATGACTCCTTTGAGGGTAACGCAGTCAGCCGCTTTCGCCCACCCTTTTAATTCACAATAACAGCATGACTCGCAAAGAAATTTTATCTTTTATCAGGATGATATTAGCCGCCGCAAAGATAGCTGCGTGATGAATTAATCACCCAAAATAACTATTCTGCATCGCAACGAATACAATCTTCCGTGTTAGGTTTCAGCTATCAAATTCATAAACACCACCCACTTTCACTTATCAATCTTTGCCGTAGAATGCACTTCATTGGCAGCACGTCGTAAGCAAGGGTAAGTCGTTTTGAGTCAGCCAGCTTGCTGTTAGCCACACCTTTATTAACTTTTGAGATGAATGAGGAACAGCATGTATAACTTTCAACGTTACAACGCCAAAGAACTGGCCCTGGCCTATATGAGCAGCAAACCACACGATTTCTCGCCACACGAATTCTTGCAACAGTTGAAAGAAGTCGAAAAATCTTTCGACGCGGCGCTGAGAAATCCTCAGCAACAACCGCAACCAGGCATGCTGGTTAAGGCGTTCTGATTGCCGTCTTCGCCTTAGTCAACGCACTGCTCTTGTTTTACCCCATGCAGATCCTGTGTCCGGTTCATCTGCAAAACAAGAAAGTAGAAAAGCAAAAGCCTCGAATCAATCGAGGCTTTTGCTTTTGGTGAGGTTTGATAGCAGCTTATCTCATGGTGCGATCGTCGATATACTTCCTGTTCTCCGGCGCTGGCGGGAAGTACTGATACAGCCAGGTTTCAGACAACGCGGTCTGGCCGGAGCGCAGGAACATGCGCAACTCAACCGGCGCAACAGAATCGCTGTCAGGATACCAGTCAAACAGGATCCGGTAACCGTCGAACGGCTGCACGTACAGAATTTCGATATTCTGGATTTTGCCGTGAGAGACGTTGATCACCGGCTCAATTCCTTTGTCCGCAAAGGCTTTCAGTTCGCCACCCACAAAATCGATTGCAAAACGACGCGCCCAGACCGCCGGATAGTTTTCACCCGGTGCCCAGCCTTCCGGGAACCCGCCCATACCGGTCCGGGTTGCCAGTACGTTCGCTAGCGGGCTGCGGTGCGGCGGCGTGCCACTCCAGAACAGTTTATAGCTGAAGCTGAACTCGGCTCCGGCTTTAACCGGTTTTTCCGGCTGCCAGAAGCACACGACGTTATCCAGCGTTTCGCCGGTGGTCGGGATTTCCATCAGGTTGACCGCACCTTTCCCCCAGTCACCTACCGGCTCGACCCACAGGCTTGGCCGCTTGTTGTACCAGCCAATCACGTCCTGATAGTTATTGAACTCGTGGTCAAGTTGCAGCAACCCGAACCCTTTCGGGCTGTTATCAGCGAAGGCGTTAAATTGCAGACGCTTCGGGTTATTCAACGGACGACAAATCCACTCGCCGTTGCCGGTCCACATTTGCAGACGGTCTGAGTCGTGGATTTGAGGATGAATGGTGTCGCAGCGCCCGCGCTCGCTGGTGCCGCAGCTGAACATGCTGGTCATCGGCGAGATGCCCAGCTGTTTGATGTCTTCACGAGCATGAAGGTGGTTTTCGATTTCCATCACCACGCGGGTCGGTTCGCAATGAATCACGAACTGATAGGCACCGGTAATACTCGGGCCATCCAGCAGCGCATAGACAGTGAACGTTGTGTCGCCCGGTTTGGGCGTATCGAACCAGAACGCGGTGAAATCCGGGAACTCTTCAGGCTGATCGGTAAAGGTATCCACCGCCACGCCGCGCGCGGAAAGACCGTACTGATAGGTATCATCCACCGCGCGGAAATAACTGGCCCCCAGGAAAGACACAACATCGCGACGCGTCAGTTCCGGCGCTTTATTGACCTTGAAACCGGCGAACCCGAGGTTGGAGAATCCTTCCAGCTGTTTGGTATCGACGCCAGCGTCGTGGTAGTTAAACAGTTCAGGGCGAAAATGGATTTCGCGCGACAGATGCTTAACCGGATCGACGGAATACATGCGCACACGGCGTTTGAAGCCCATACCGACGTGGAACAGCTCGACGTCCAGTTGCCGGTCCTGAAGGCCGTTCCACAGCGAATGGGCGTGATCATACTGAATGGCGTTGTAGGCCTGCGGCGTCAGTTCGGCAAGCGTTTTAGGTAAAGGAAGCGGTGCACCGCCGTAAGGTTTGTCTGCTAAGTCCTTCGCCATCTTTTGCAGGGCGTTGAAATCAAATGGCAGTTCGCCACCGTCAGCCACATTCGCCTCTGCCGCCTCAGCGGAACGGGTGAACAGTGTGGACATAGCTGGCACACCGCACCAGGCGGCGAATGCCATTGAAGCTTGAATAAATGCTCTTCGTTCCATGCCAGAATCGTTTCCTGTACTGGGCAAAAAATCTGGGGACATCGCCTCAGGGCGCCGCCCCCGCGGTGTTCAAAAATTTCGACCCTAAGGCTATCGTAAAATTCACATGCCGAGTATAAGAAATTGAATGCATTCAGCTAATATTTTGCTTGTAAAAGTAAGCACATCACACACCGCCAACCCCCGTGTGTCAGGGGCTCAGCGTATTTTCAGAAATGCTGGTTTAAAGCATCTAACGTGCGATATTTTTGTGTGTGGAACATGGGTGTTTTAGGAGCATTCTGTTGTGTGACATGACTTATTCGCAATTTGATTCAGATAGCACCTTCATACCGTGAAAATCCGTTGTGACCCAATTAACTTTGCGCCACAGGCGGTTTCCATCCCTTCAATAGCGACGGCTACGCCAATGAATGAAATCTGCGGCGTTCCCTCCTTGATGGGAAAAGTCCCTTTGCACATCGGGCAGGCAACCTGATGCCCGACGCCTGCCACGGGAATGTCCAAACATGTTACCTGCTCAAACCCCTCTAAAACTGTTCCACCGTGGGTGGTTTTATCACCTTTTAGGATTACGGCTAAATAGGGCATAGAATCGTCCTGACTGTATTAAAGACATGATGTGGTTATTCACTGTCACCGTGATACTCCTCCCATATTTCATATCGATTTACCGGCAATGAAAAAACGTAATCTTGCTAACTCCGCCCCCTGTTTGGCGCACACTGTTTAAAATGTTATAAATTTGTAAACGTGAATTGAGAAACAGTCATCCGCACTCAGGAGTTCCAGCATGTCCAGTGAGATCATCCGGGAAAAGACCCGCGAACTTTACGCACAGCTGACTGGTGTTGAATCACTGCCCGCTGCATTTTCTGTTGCCGGCGAAGGAAGTCTGCCGGCTTACTATCCGGTGACGCCGCTTATCGCCGCTTCGGTTGGGGTGGCGGCGCAGGCATTGTCTCATTTGTTGTATCTGCGCCACGGCCGCGTGGATGCTGTGACCGTAGACCGGCGGCTGGCATCTCTCTGGTGTAAGAGCAGCCTGAAACCTGAGGGCTGGGCACTTCCTCCGGCCTGGGACAGTCTGGCGGGCGATTACGCCACCGCCGACGGATGGATCCGTTTGCATACCAACGCACCCGCGCATCGAAAAGTTGTCGAAACGCTGCTTGGTAAGGCGAACAACCGCGAAGAACTGGTGCCACGGGTTGTCCGGTGGAAGAAAGCAGAACTGGAACAGGCGGTAGTGCAGGCTGGAGGTTGTGCCGCACAGATGTTCAGCGTCGGTGACTGGCAGCAACATATGCAGGGGAAATCTCTCGAAAATGAGCCACTGTTTCAGCGTTCACTTTCCGCGCCTGCCACTGCGCCACTGTGGGCGTTAGAACGTGAACGTCCGCTGGCGGGTGTACGCATTCTGGATCTCACCCGAATTATCGCCGGTCCGGTCGCCACGCGTTTTCTGGCAGGACTGGGCGCGGATGTTCTGCGCATCGATCCTTTCGGCTGGGACGAACTAAGTCAGGAAGCGGATGTCGCGCTGGGTAAACACTGCGCCAGGCTGAATTTGCATAATCCGCAGGACAGACATCGCTTCGAAGCATTGCTGCGTGAGGCCGACGTGATCGTTCACGGGTATCGCGCCGGAGCTTTGCATAAACTGGGCTATGGCAGCGAGCAGCGACGTGCACTGTCACCGGGGCTGGTCGATGTTTGTCTGAACGCGTACGGCTGGAACGGCCCGTGGCGCGAACGTCGCGGATTCGACAGTCTGGTACAAATGAGCTGCGGGATCGCAGATTTCGGTATGCAGCAATCGGGCAATGATAAACCGGTGCCACTGCCCGTACAGGCGCTGGATCATGTCACGGGATATCTGATGGCGGCGGCAGTGATACAGGGGTTATCGCAGCGCATCGAAACGCATCAGGGCAGTGAATCGCGGTTATCTCTGGCGCGTACGGCACTGGAACTGACGGCGTTCAATGTGGATGATGCTGCGCAGCAACCGGTGATTGACGCAGCATTTAAAGATGACTTTTCACCGCAACCGGAACACACCATTTGGGGAGCAGGCTGGCGGCTGCTTCCCCCCGTGTCGCTCACCGAAACCTTTTGGCGCTGGAGCCTGCCCGCTTCCCCGCTCGGCTCTTCTCCCGCAAGCTGGCAGACAAGGTGAGAATATGTCAATTTGCCGCCGCGTCGTTATCGGGTAAGTTAATGAATTGTGTCTGACGTTTATTATTCATCTGATAATCAATGGAATTTTATGCACCCACTGCTTAAGCAAGATTTGGAAACTTTGCCTGAGATCCTCCGTCAGGCCTGTGATACTGCCGTTGCTTTCCTGGAAACATTGCCGGAGCGCTCCACCTGCCCGCCCGCCAGTGAACAACAGCTGAAGTTTGGTGATGACCGGTTGCCTGAAACCGGTATTGGCGCACAGGCAGCACTCAGCCAGTTCTGGCAGCAGTATGCCAGCGGAATGTCCGCCAGCGCCGGGCCGCGCTATTTTGGTTTTGTTACCGGTGGCGGCACACCGGCTTCGCTGGCCGCCGACTGGCTGGTCAGCACCGTCGATCAGAATACCCAGCTGAATTTTGATACGGTTTCACCGGCCATTGAGCTGGCGACCATTGCACAGCTTAAACAGCTGTTCGGTCTGCCGAAATCGCTGTGTGGCACTTTTGTCAGTGGTGCGACCATGGCAAACTTTGTGAGCATGGCGATTGCCCGCCAGTGGCTGGGCGAACAGCGCGGCGTGGATGTGGCGCAGCACGGGCTGGCGGCGCTTGGTGCGGTTCGCGTACTTTCGGCGGCGGCGCATTCGAGCAGCGTGAAAGCGATGAGCATGCTCGGATTAGGCCGCGATGCGCTGGTGAGTGTCGCGACCCTGCCGGGCAGCGAGGCAATCGACCCTGTGGCGCTGGAACAGGCGCTGGCGGCAGCCCCCTCTGTGCCGACCATCGTGCTTGCGAGCGCGGGAACGGTGAATACCGTCGCGTTTGATGATCTATCTGCGCTGCTCAGTCTGCGTGAAAAGTACGGATTCTGGCTACATGTGGATGCCGCATTTGGCGGCGTGGCAGCGGCTTCAGCCCGCTATGCACCGCTCCTGGCGGGGTGGGAAGAGGCAGATTCCATCACGGTGGATGCACATAAATGGCTGAACGTGCCGTATGACAGCGCGGTGCAGTTCACTCAACAGCGGCATCTGGCGTTGCAGGTTCAGGTGTTCCAGAATCATTCTGCCTACCTTGAGCCACCGAGCGTGCGCCCGGACAATTATCTGCATCTGACGCCGGAAAACTCACGGCGGTTTCGCGCCCTGCCGGTATGGATGGCGCTGAAAGCCTATGGTCGTGATGGTCTGGCTGAGGTGGTCGAGCGTAATGTGGCGTTGGCGAAATTGCTGGCGGAACAGCTGGTGCAGACGCCGGGTTTTACCCTGCTCGCGCCGGTAAATCTTAATGTGGTGTGCTTTGCGCTGGCATCCGGTGACGGAACGCCTCACGCGCTGGCGCAACGGAACCGCTTTATGCAACGGCTGGATAACGCCGGTGTGGTGCGCTGCACCCCGACGTCGCTTAACGGCAAGGCAGGAATGCGTGCCGCGCTGGTCAACTGGATGACCACCGAAGCCGACATTCATCTCGCGCTCGACTCAATGAAATCCTGTCTCGCTGAGATCTAACTCCGCTCACTGCAACAAAGAAAATGCCGCCTTGCGATATTGCAGCGGCGTTTTTCCTATCATCTTTTTGAAACGGGTGATGAAGTAAGGCGCGTCGGCAAATCCGCATTGCAGCCCGATACTTTCCACCGACCGGTCCGTTGAACGCAGCAGTTCGCAGGCGCGTTTCACCCGGCGTGTGGCGAGATAATCCTGAATTGACCCGCCCGTTTCCTGTCCGAACACGCGCGATATATAGCTTTCTGAAAGCCCCACCGCCGCCGATAAATCGGCCATCGCAAACTTCTGCACGTAATTTTCTTCTATCCACTGCATTACTTTTGACGCCGTCGTGCGGCTGATGGTTTTTGGTATGTCCTCCTGCGCAGGCATAAACGCCATCAGCTGTAATACCAGCATGGCGATCTCTTCCCACTGATGTGTCTGTTGTTCAGAAAGCTGATTGAACTGTTCAAGGATAATTTCAATGTGCGGCGCGAATTCACTAAGGTCAAAAATGTGTGCGGTACGATCCGCATCCCATAAACGTGCAAATCGGGCGCGGCGCTGCGGGAAAGACTGCAGGCAGCCGTCGAGCAGCTGGTGATCGAGATGAATAGTGGTGCGCTCGTAGGCATTATTGCTGCCCGCGTCGACAAATACTTTGTGCAGCTTGAACGGCGGAAACACAAACATCCTGCCCGGCCTTAGCGTGTATTGTTGATTATCGACGATCACGATGCCGTATCCCCGGCTGACGAACAGTAATTCCAGACACTGATGCCAGTGGAAATAATTGGCGCTGCCACGGTTCATCCGGTTAAAAGAAACCTGACGTTCATTAAGGGCAATACGTTCCAGATAATCTGATACCGGCATTCGTTCTTTCCTTTCATCAACATTACGGATGACAACAAAACACAATTTTCGGTCTGCTTTTTATAATTTAAGCCGTTTTACCGCCAAATCTTCCATAGCAATTTCAAAATTCGCATGATTCTGTGAACCCCGTAACAATCAGCATCTCCCATTTCTCTATATTTCATTCGCGACAAAGAGAATTGAAATAATATTTCAAATTATAAAAACCTTATTTACCGGTCCCCTGACACCTCACCGGGAGAGCTTTTATGACGCAAAATAAAGTGAATACTGATAATCCGCTGCGTACTCGCGATGACGTGCAACAGCTGTTGAATGACATGCTCTCAGCGGTTACGCCTTATACCCAAAAAGGCGAAAGTGGCATCGATCTGGGTAATTCCACCACTCACTACGGCAAAGAGATTGCCAAAATGGAAGCGCTGTCGCGCATGTTGTGGGGTATTTTCCCGCTGCTGGCCGGCGGCGGTGAATGCACCGATCTGCCCTTTTATCTTGATGCTATCCGCAACGGTACTAACCCGGAACATCCACAGTACTGGGGAAAAATCCGCGATTTTGATCAGCGCTGTGTAGAAATGGCGGCATTTGGCGTCGGGCTGGCGCTGCTGGATAAGCGTCTGTTGCAGCACTTTACGCCGCAGGAACAGAAAAACCTGGCGGGCTGGCTGAATCAGGGGCGCGATGCGGTGATCCCCAACAACAACTGGAACTTCTTCCCGATCATGGTGCAGATGGGCTTTAAGAAGGCCGGTTTGCCGTGGGACAGCGACGCCGTTGCCGCCCGCTTTGACCTGATGGAAGCCTATTATCTGGGCGATGGCTGGTATTCCGACGGCCCCGGCAGGCCGCGCGACTATTATATCTCGATGGCATTCCACTATTACGGCTTGCTGTACGCACAAAATATGGCAGATGTGGATGCCTCACGTTGTTACAGGCTGCGCCAGCGCGCTAAGCAGTTTGCACAAGACTTTATCACCCTGTTCTCCGCCGACGGCGCGGCCGTGCCGTTTGGCCGCAGCCTGACCTATCGCTTTGCCGAAGCGGCTTTCTGGAGTGCGGCGGCATACAGCCAGCTGGAGGTATTTACACCTGGCATTATCAAAGGGTTGATCCTGCGCCATCTGCGCCACTGGCTGAAACAGCCAATATTCGATCGCGACGGCGTGCTGAGTATTGGCTATCACACGCCGAATCTGGTGATGGCTGAAGACTATAACGCTCCGGGCTCGCCTTACTGGGCGTGCAAACTGTTCCTGATCCTTGCACTGCCGCAGGACGATGCATTTTGGAAAGCAGAGGAAGCGCCACTGCCAGCACTTCCACGTACCCACTGCATTGCCCACGCGAATCAGATTCTGATGCGCGACGGTGAAAGCCAGCACGTGGTGATGCTTACCTCCGGGCAGATGGAGCTGAATAACTTCGTCAACACCGAGGCCAAATACACCAAATTCGCCTATTCCAGCCAGTTCGGTTTCACGCTAGATCGCGGCCGTTACGGGCTGAATCACGCCGGGTGCGATTCGATGCTGATGCTGTCCGAAGGTGACGGGTATTTTCGCGGACGTCGCGATTGTGTGGAAACGCGGATTACCGAATCATTCATTTATTCCCGCTGGCTGCCGTGGCAGGACGTCTCAGTGCGCACCTGGCTGGTTCCCTGCGGCGACTGGCACCTGCGCATTCATCATCTGGAAAACCAGCGTCCGCTCGATACCGCCGAGGGGGGCTTTGCGGTAATCCAGGATCCGACAGCCAAAGTAGACATTTCTGCGGATCAGCAGGCGATTACACTGACCGCACGCAACGGTATCAGCCGGATTGCCAGCGCAGATAACACAACAATGCGCGAGGCTGCCACGGTAGTGACGCCACCTAACAGCAGCATTATGTTCGCCGAAACCGCCGTCATTCCGCTGCTCAAAAGCTCTTATTCCGCCGGTTCACACTGGCTGATAAGCGCGGTGTGCGCGTCGGCCAGTCAGGATATGACTTCCCTTGCCGTACCGGAAATCACCCGCGAGGGCGATCGGTTGCACTGGCAATATCAGGGACAGAACGGGCTGGTTTCTCTGGTCTGACATTCTTCAGTAAATAACGGCAGGTCACGTTTCAGGAGTCACTATGAAAGCCATAAAAACAGCCAGTAAATCGGCTTACTATAAAATGAGTAGCTTTATATTCCTGTACTTCTTCACATGGTCTTCCAGCTTCGGGCTTTACGCCCTGTGGCTTGGGCAAAAAGCCGGGCTGGACAGCATGAGCATTGGTACCGTTTTTGCCATCAACGGTGTTTTTGCGGTGATCATGAAGCCGGTGTATGGCTACATTATGGACAAGATCGGCATGAGCAAATCCCTGCTCTATTTTGTCGTGCTGGTATCCGCACTGATGGCGCCGTTCTTTATCTTTGTTTATCAGCCGCTGCTTGAAAGCCATCTGATGACTGGCATTATCGTTGGCGCGCTGTATCTCAGCCTTGGCTGGTACGCCGGTGTCGCCGCGTCGGAATCCTACGCCGACCGCTTCAGCCGCCTGTATCACATGGAGTTCGGACAAGTACGCATGTGGGGATCGCTCGGCTGGGCGCTGGCTGCATCGTTCTCTGGCCTGCTGTTTAACCTTTCTCCGGCGTGGAACTTCGGCCTGAGCAGTGCCACGTCGCTCGTCATGCTCGGCGTGCTGCTGTCGCTCAAAATCGGCAATGAAGAGCTGAAAAACAATGACGTGATCGCACAACAGAAAATCGTGTTCAGCGATGTGATCCTGCTGCTGAAAAACCGCAAATTCTGGATGTTCTCGCTGTACGTTGCTGGTGTCGCATGGATGATGTTTGTGGCCGAACAGCAATTTTCACGCTA
Organism: Enterobacteriaceae bacterium Kacie_13; assembly: GCA_013457415.1. Lineage (NCBI taxonomy): Bacteria > Pseudomonadati > Pseudomonadota > Gammaproteobacteria > Enterobacterales > Enterobacteriaceae > Enterobacteriaceae bacterium Kacie_13. Next base: position 2,113,399 of record CP045665.1, on the reverse strand, counting down.
TTTCGTCACCTTTTTTGAGACCAAAGAGCAAGGTAACGCGTGGTATGGCTATCTGAGCACCGTGCAGTCCGGTTTCGAATTCCTGATGATGATGGCGATCCCGTTCCTGGTGAACTATTTCGGCGCCAAGAAAGGTCTGCTGATGGTCGGCGCGGTGGTGGGTATTCGCCTGATTGCCTCCGGACTGACCAATGACCCGCTGCTCATCTCCATTATCAAACCCTTTTACGGGCTGGAGATTTCACTGCTGTTGATTTCAGTCTTCAAATATATCGCCGAACATTTCAGCAAGCGCGTCAACGCCACCATGTATCTGCTGGGCTATCAGGCAATGATTTACGTCGGTTCGATTGTGATCGCCCCGCCTGCCGGTTACCTGTACCAGCGCATCGGGTTTGAGCACACCTATCTGATTATGGGCGGCATCGCACTGTTCTTCACGCTGGTTTCAGCCTTTACGTTATCCGCCTGTCAAAGCCGCCGCAACGGTATACCTGCAGTCACTGAAAAACCAAAAGACCTTAACGAACTGACACCTGCCAAACACTGAAGTATTGAATTTCTGAATGAAAAAAAAGGGAGAGAATATGACGATGAACATCGTGACAGAGAATTTGTTGCCGGTTGAACTGAATCAGCCAGACCGGATCGCTTTTGCCGAAAAAATGCAGCGAGCGCGCCGGACGGTGCTGAGCAAAATTTCACGCAACCTGAAAAAATTCGGTGATAAGTTCCCGGCGGAAAACTGTGAAAACGGCCATTACAAACTGACTGAAAACGTCGAGTGGACCACCAGCTTCTGGACCGGTCAGCTGTGGCTGGCGTGGGAGATGACTGGGGACGATCGCTACCGTCATGCGGCGGAGAAGCAAGTGACTTCGTTTGGCAATCGCATTGCCAACCGCATTGATACCGCGACGCACGATCTGGGTTTTCTGTACAGCTTGTCCTGCGTCAGTGCTTACAAGCTGACCGGCAATCGTCAGGCGCGCGGCTTTGCGCTGCTGGCCGCTGAAGCCCTGATGGAACGCTTCAACACCAAAGCCAAAATCATTCAGGCATGGGGCGATTTACAAGATCCGGAACAGGCCGGGCGTATGATTATCGACTGCAACATGAACCTGCCCCTGCTGTACTGGGCGAGTGAGCAAACCGGAGAATCCCGCTTCGCCGACGCCGCGCGCGCGCATGCCGAACAGGCAGCGAAATATATCGTTCGCCCGGACGCCTCGACGTACCACACGTATTACATGGACACCGTGACCGGTGAACCGCGTTTCGGCAATACGCATCAGGGATACGCAGATGACTCCTGCTGGTCGCGCGGCCAGGCGTGGGGGATCTACGGATTCCTGCTCAGTTATCGCTACACTGGCGATGAAGATCAGGTCGAACTATCGCGGCGCCTGGCGCATTACTTCCTCAATCGTTTACCCGAAGATGACGTGTGCCACTGGGATTTAGCCCTGCTCGGGACAGATGCCGTGCGTGACAGCTCCGCGGCGGCGATTGCAGTCTGCGGGTTGCTGGATTTGGCTACCACCCTGCCCGCCACTGATGATAAGCGCGCCTGTTATGAAGAAATGGCGTTGCGCATCATGGATTCCCTGACTGACAATTACCTTGCACACGACGAGGAAGATTGTGACGGATTGCTTAAACATTCGGTGTATCACATGGCCAGCGGCAAGGGTGTAGATGAATGCTGCAGCTGGGGCGACTATTTTTACGTTGAAGCCCTGGTACGCCTGACGCAATGCTGGCAGTCGTACTGGTAACTTTTGTGGACGCGGTGGCCGTCATCGCGTCCCGTTAACTTGACGTTTACAATGCGTGAATTGTTTTGAAGCATTTTGCGCCTTTTCATATGCGTACTAAGTATTCCCACACGTTATAATCACGTATCTGTTGATAAGTATTTCTGCTATGTCCTTACATCCTTTAGGATTAGTCTTAATTTCCCCGTATTTTTGTTCAGTGACATAATAAATCCTGACATAAACCAAATTAATCAAATTAGCTAACTGCCTTTAAACGCTAAAAAAAACTTTGAAACTGCGTGTTTTTCATGCGAAAAAGAGAGCCAGCACATTTTGTGTGCTTTTAAGATTTCTTACGTTCGAATCCAATCATTACGCCGAACAAGGACGTCCTGTGAGGACTCACTATGCAAACGATAATCTTAGATCCCTGCCGTTTTACCCGCATTGGGTTGCAACAATTTCTGGCCGATGACCAGGATATCAGTTACGTCAGCCACTTCGACCAGTTACATCAAAGTTGCAGTAAGCTGAATCCGTCAGTGGTGTTTATTAATGAAGATTGCATGCAACCCCATGCGGACAGTAAATCTCGACTGCGAGCGCTGATTACTGAATATTCCGACACACTATTTTTTATTTTTATGTCCAGCACACGTATTCATTTTGAAGAATACGTTTTTGTTCGCAAGAACGTGATTATCACCTCGAAATCTATTAAGGCTGAAACCCTCAACCAATTGCTGAATCACCGGCGACTGCCGCAGGCGCAAAACCCTGCCAGCAGCGGCGTGCTGGATATCCGCCCCGTCATGCTCAGTCGTTCAGAATCAGCAATGCTGCGAATGTGGATGTCAGGTGATGGCACCATTGAAATTTCGGACAAGCTGCAAATAAAAACTAAAACGGTGTCTTCATATAAGGGAAATATAAAACGGAAAATTAAATCACCTAACAAACACATTATTTATCATGTCGTTCGTTTATGTGATCAACTCACCGACGGTATTTATGTCAGATAATCCTCCCCTTACCCTGGTATTACCGCAGGCTATGCATTTGCATAGCCTGTAGAAGGCTACATAAAGTTGCGAAATGCGATCTCCGTCGCAAATATAAACTCAATCTCCGCGCTGGTTTGCCGATGTCCTTATATGGCGTGTTTTCGTCACGACAGGACTTGCCCGCAGGCAGACCCTATATCGCTGTCACTCACCGACTTTCTACCGCCGGTGAACAGGATTAACAGAGCGGAATAAAATGGATACTCCTTTAAATTTAAATACCAGAACCTCTTTTATCAGCAATATTCGCCTCATCACTCTGATCAGCCAGATTTTGGTGGGGATCCTGTTCCTGTTTGCCGTTTCCATCGGCACCTCCAGCTACTTTCTCAAACAAAGTAACGCGGCGTTATCCAATGCCACGCAGGAACTGCAAATCCGTCTGGCGCTGTCGAACAGTTCCAATCACCTGCGCACAGCACGTTTGCTATTGATTCAGGCGGCTGCGGCCGCGCGCGTTGGCGATCAAGATGTCTTCAAAAAAAATCTGACCGACGCCGCCAGTCGTCTGAAACAATCGCAGGCGGCATTTGATACTTACCTCAACCGTCCGGGCAAAAATGCTACCGATCTGGCGCTCGATGAACCGTTGAAAAAATCTTACGTCGCGTACATGACGCAGGGTATGGAGCCTATGATGGCTTCCGCTTTGCAGGCGCATTTTGAAGAAGTGATTTCTCAGGAAGCAGAAACTGTACGCGAGCTGGATCTGGCCAACAATATTCCGCTGCTGGCTGCGATTGCTTACCGCACCGAAACCGCCAATAAAATTAACGATAAAGCACAGCGTAACGCCACGCTGGGTTATGCCCTGATGGGCGGCGCCTTCCTTCTGGCACTGGTACTGACGTTCATCACCTATCTGGTGATGCGAAAAGTAATTATCAATCCGCTGAACCGTCTGGTAGTGCGTATCCAAAAGATTGCCGAAGGCGATCTGACACAACCCACGCAAAACAACGGGCGCAATGAAATCGGCGTGCTGAGCAGCAACGTTGATCACATGCAACACTCGCTGGCCAGCACCGTAATGACCGTGCGCGAAGGCGCGGTGTCTATCTATCAGGGTTCAACCGAAATTGCCTCCGGCAATACCGATCTCTCCTCGCGCACCGAGCAGCAGGCCGCCGCGCTGGAAGAAACCGCAGCCAGCATGGAGCAGCTCACCGCTACCGTGAAACAGAACTCCGAGAACGCTCATCACGCCAGTAAACTGGCCGCAGCAGCATCGAGTAAAGCGCAGAAAGGCGGAGAAATCGTCGCCAACGTGGTCAGCACCATGGATAATATTTCTCGCAGCTCGACCAAAATTGCTGAAATCACCAACGTGATCAACAGTATTGCCTTCCAGACCAACATTCTTGCGCTGAATGCTGCAGTAGAGGCGGCGCGCGCCGGTGAGCAAGGTCGTGGATTTGCGGTGGTCGCCAGTGAAGTGCGTAATCTGGCACAACGCAGCGCACAGGCCGCCAAAGAGATCGAATCATTGATCGAAGAATCGGTCGATTTTGTAGGCGAAGGCAGCATTCTGGTGGGCGATGCGGGCACCACAATGTCTGAAATTGTGACGGCGGTTAGCCACGTTACCGACATCATGGGCGAAATCGCCTCGGCATCCGATGAGCAAAGCCGTGGGATCAGTCAGGTTAGCCTGGCGGTTTCAGAAATGGATGGCGTCACACAGCAGAACGCCTCGCTGGTGCAGGAAGCCTCGGCCGCGGCGGCGTCTTTGGAAGAACAGGCTGCGCGCCTGACGCAGGCGGTAGCGGTATTTAAGATTGATGCTGCACAGCGTCCATCAGTGCAACGTGCCCCCGCTGCACGCGCCCTGCCTGGCACGACGTTGCAACGTTCGGGCAAAGGATCAAACGCAGAGCAGAACTGGGAAACGTTTTAAATCCTGACTAAACTGGGTTTTACTTAATTTCAGACAAAAACACCGGCAGCGAAAGCGCCGGTGTTTTTTATGTGAGTGACGAGAAAGGCGAGGCTTAGGCTTCGCTGTCCCGTGGCACAACGAAGGTACCGTCTTTGGTATCGCCTTCATTGAAGAACCAGATACCTGCCGGATAATCTTCCAGCGCGACCAGATACATCACGCCTTCATAAAACTCTTCTACAGCAAGTACTTTACCTTCGCGACGCGGCCCGCCGTCTGTTTTTACTGTGACAAGATCATTAACTTTCATCAGGTTATCCCATGGTTTTCAATTATCATTATTGTAGTACAGACTGCCGGAGAAAAGCACGGCGGAGGTGAATACGGGTGAAAAACCCTACGATAACGCAGCGGAACTGATTTTCAATTTCTTGACGATTTAGCGCCAGAATCCTGACTGTTATTTCTTTTATAATTCCAGCGTGCTCACCCCCGAGGGAGTACGTAATGAATGTCATAAGAAACATTTTTGCCCGCCACGTTGCGGGCATTTTTTTGCTCGTTGCACAAATGACAGACGTAAAAAAACCCGCATGAGCGGGTTTTTGTCATCTTGCTTTATCACTGAAACAGTGAGGGAGCAAAATTAGATAGCGGTAACGTTAGCCGCAGACGGACCTTTAGCACCGTTCTCGATAGTGAACTGTACGTTCTGGCCTTCAGCCAGGGTCTTGAAACCTTGATCCTGGATAGCGGAGAAGTGTACGAACACATCTTTGCTGCCGTCAGCAGGAGTGATGAAGCCAAAGCCTTTAGACTCGTTAAACCACTTAACCTGACCTTTCATCATTGACATAAGAATTACCTTTTAAAAATAAATTTCGCCACCATGGGCATGTTATAGCCGGATTTCAGTCGTTACTTATGGAGGCACTAAGAAGGAAATTCGTCAGAGCAGGGTTATCATGGATAACGCTTTAAATTGGAACAACTTTACTCAGGATGTCGTGCATAAATAGGTCTGTACCACAGGCCGAGACGTATTTACTCATGACTGCCATTTAATAGCAACTCTTTTTAACGCAATGTCGAGGGAAAGCCGAAAAATAGTGTTTTTATGAACCAGTCAGTACAATCATTGAACAGTTATAGGTCTATTTATCAACAGGTTGGGATCTATCTGCTTCAAGAACCGCGCCACAATGCGCGCAAAATTTTGCATCAGATTCGTGACCAGAATGCAGACAAATCTGACAAGAACGGGCCGCCCGTCCCTTTTCCAACTCTTGTGACATATAAGCTGTCAGAATGCCGGTTGGTACCGCAATGATGGAATAGCCCAACAGAATGAGGATGGAAGCCAGTATTCTGCCAGTCGCCGTATGCGGCGTGATATCACCGTAGCCCACCGTAGTTAGCGTGACCACCGCCCAGTACACCGACGCGCCCAGCGAGGTGAATCCGTCCTTACCCTCTTCTACCGCGAACATCAGCCCGCCGAACAGGCACAAAATGATCGCCACAAAGCCAAAGAAGATGCTCAGCTTGCGCCGTGCGCGCATCAGGCTGCGCCAGAGGATGCCCGCATCATTCATGTAGCGCAGGAGTTTCAACACCCGCAGTACGCGCAGGACCCGCAACAACCGCACGAGGACAACCAGATTGGTGGCACCGGCCAGTGACGGCATCAGCCATAAGATGTACATCGGTAAAATAGTGCAGAGATCGATAATGCCGAAGAAACTCACCGGATAGTGGGTTTTACGCGGCGAGCAGAACACACGCAGCACGTACTCCACGGTGAACAGCGCAGTGAAGCCGAGCTCAAGCAGACCGAAGCGCCAGAGAATGTCCGGCGTATTGGGGAACAGATCGCTCGCACTGGATTCGAAAAACAACACGACGACGCTCAGTAATGACACCGCTATCCAGAATGTTTCCATCCTGCGTCCGCTACGGGTGCGTTGTTCAAACAAAAGGGCATAATATCGGCGGCGGGTTGCCGCGAAAAAGCGATAGTCCTGAGTCATAACACGCGCCAGCAAAGAATAATAGGAGAAGAATAAACGCTTTTCCCTCGCTCGCCTATCGCCTGTTCTCACCCTTTCGACCAAAAAAAACGCCGGTCACTCAAGGTGATCGGCGTTTATTATCGTCTGTCTGGTGACAGTTTTTCTTTCACTAACGCAAAAAGTACGCGGTTAGTCCATCAATTCAGAAACGGCGTTACGCACATACGCGGTGATTTGCGCGACGTCTTCGGCATTGGCACTTCCCCCGCCAATAGAACGCACGGTGTTTTCCAGATGACCGATATCCTGTTCAACTTTCTTCGCAATTTGCACTTTCACGATGGTATCGACGGACGAGATAAAGGCGCGCATCACGGCTTTCAGCGCAAAAATCTCACCGAAAGAGTCGTATGCCGGTTTCTCAGCCACCCTCGAACTTGGCTCTGCAGCCCGTGGAGGCAGGCTTTTCAGGCTGTCCACATGTTCAATCATCAGATCCATATCTCTGATGAGTTCATCAAAACTCTTAGCCACTGGTTTTCCTTCGCCCTGCGAAAGGCAGCAGGATACCACTGCCGTTACAAGCCGAGAAGCCACAGAAAGAAGTTATGCTTAAATTTCGTCACAATGCGCCTGCCGGTGAGAATTGCTCTGCGAGCTGGCAGGCGCATTAAGTCGTTATTTAACCTGAATCAGGTGATTACGCGTTTTTCAATGAAGCCATGTCGACAACAAAGCGGTATTTCACGTCGCTTTTGAGCATACGTTCGTAGGCGCCGTTGATGTCCTGCATGTCGATCATCTCCACGTCACAGGTGATGCCGTGTTCAGCACAGAAATCCAGCATTTCCTGAGTTTCTGCGATACCGCCAATCAGGGAACCGGCCACGGTTTTGCGGCCCATCACCAGTTTACCGCTGTGCAGCGCAGGTTCGATGGGTTCGATCAGGCCGACCAGAATGTGGGTACCGTCGCGTTTCAGGGTATCCAGATACGGGTTGAGATCATGCGCGTTTGGCACGGTGTCGAGGATGAAGTCGAAGTGGCTTTTCACGGCCGCCATCTGCTCTTCATCGGTAGACAACACGACATGGTCAGCACCCAGACGGTACGCTTCCTGCTCTTTACCTTTTGAGCGAGTGAACAATGTCACATCAGCACCCAGCGCTTTAGCGAATTTCAGACCCATGTGGCCGAGACCGCCCAGACCGACAACCGCCACTTTATGGCCTTTGCCGACTTTCCAATGTTTCAGCGGAGAGAAGGTGGTGATACCGGCACACAGCAGCGGTGCGGCGGATTTGATATCCAGTTTTTCGGAAACATGCAGAACGAATTTTTCTGCTACCACGATTTGTTCAGAATAACCGCCGTAGGTCATCATGTTGTCATGACGATCGTAGCTGTTATAAGTCATGGTTGCGCCTTCTTCACAATACTGTTCCAGGCTTTCTGCGCAGGATTCACAGTGCTGACAAGAATCGACCATACAACCAACACCGACAAACTCGCCGACTTTAAAGTTGCTGACTTTCGCACCGACCTGCTTCACGCGGCCGATGATTTCGTGTCCCGGCACCATCGGATAGATACTTTGGTGCCATTCATTGCGCGCCTGGTGGATATCTGAATGGCACACGCCGCAGTACAGAATATCGATCACAACGTCGGTATCACGCGGGTCACGGCGAACAAAATTATGAGGCGCAAGAGGCGCATCCGCTGAAAGTGCAGCGAAACCACGAACGTTAAGAGTCATTTATTTCTCCTGAAGGGCTGACGGAATACTTGCACACTGCAAAAGGCAGGCACCGCAGAAGTATGACGCGTTCAGGGGAAGAACAAATATAACGATCCTCGCCATTACTTGCCTGAATCTGTTTTTTTCCAGAGTTTTAAATCAGGAGAATCTGATAGCCAGACGGTGACGCCGCCTTCTGGCAGCGCCACTTTTGAGAAGAAATACGCAAAGGGTCAGATCAAACCGGCGTCCTTTAGTTCGCTTTTCAGGTAAGCATAATAGATAGGTGCCGCGACAACGCCCGGTATGCCAAACGCCGCTTCGAACACCACCATCGCCAGCAATACTTCCCAGGATTTTGCCTTGATGCGGCTGCCCACGATGCGGGCGTTGAGGAAGTATTCCACTTTGTGAATGATGATCAAATAACCCAGCACCAGCGCACCGACCCACAGCGACAGCGAAAGCCCGACGATGAAAATCAGCGTATTGGAAATCAGGTTACCCACCACCGGCAGCAAACCGCAGACAAAGGTCAGCGCGACCAGGGTTTTAGCCAGCGGCAGATGAATGCCAAAGAGCGGCAGAATGCCAAACAGGAACACCCCCGACAAAACGGTGTTAATCAGCGAAATCTGGAACTGTGCGAACACCACGTTACGGAATGCAGCACTGAGTAAGTTCACGCGATCCAGTAACTCTTTTTTCAGCGGTGCATGGTGTTCGCCTTTAGTATGTCGCTGAAGCGAAATAATCGCCCCCAGAATCATACCGATCAGCATAGTGACAAATACGTGTGCTGCATTTTTGCCGAACGTCTGAATCATCACAATGTGCTCACGCAGCCATTGCAGGAAGGTGCGCTGCAACTCCTCGATGTTGGCGGGTAAATAGTGCAAAAGCACCGGCGATAACCGGCTCTGCGCATCGGTCAGCAACCGCGATACCATGGCGTTAAACGCTACCGGATTTTTCATGTCTTCCATCAGGAAATCCGCAATACCTGCGACAAAAATGATCAGACAACTGACTACCACGGTGCTGATAAACGCCACGACGACCCAGCGTGCTCGTTCGCCGCTGATGATTTTCTGAAAATGTGGCGTCAGCGCATTCACCAGCTCATACACCACAAAACCGGCGATAAAACACGCCAGTAAATGAAGAGGAAGAATCAATAACAACCCGCCCATCACAATCAACAAACTGAGCCAGCGAATGTGATTCGATCTCATAATTTGCATTGCCTGCATCCTTAAACCAACGTATCCCGGGCCTGGCCCTCAATGTGGCAGTTATCATAGCACCGAACTTTACGGCACAACGGCGTACGTTCGGAAACGGTTAAGAAAATTTTGACACCGCGGTGAGGTCTTCTATCATCCAGGGTAATGCGATGGATAAAGAAAATCTTAAAACCGGGTGAATATAATGTCTGAATTAATTCGTGAGAAACTGTCCCTGCCGAAAGGGCATGACCGGCTGTTACTGCATTCCTGCTGTGCACCCTGTTCGGGAGAAGTGATGGAGGCTATTCAGGCATCCGGGATTGAATACACGATATTCTTCTACAATCCGAATATTCATCCGCAAAAAGAATATGTGCTGCGTAAAGAAGAAAATATGCGGTTTGCCGAACAACATGGCATACCTTTTATTGATGCGGATTACGATACTGATAATTGGTTTGAACGCGCACGCGGAATGGAAAATGAGCCGGAGCGAGGGATCCGCTGCACCATGTGTTTTGATATGCGTTTCGAGCGCACCGCGCTTTATGCATGGGAACATGGTTTCAGTGCTATTTCCAGTTCACTGGGTATTTCGCGCTGGAAAGATATGCAGCAGATTAATGGCTGTGGTAATCGTGCCGCTGCGCCCTATCCTGGCATGGTGTACTGGGATTACAACTGGCGTAAAAAAGGCGGTGCGGCGCGGATGGTCGAGATCAGCAAGCGCGAACGCTTTTACCAGCAGGAATACTGCGGCTGCGTTTATTCTCTTCGCGACAGTAATTTGCATCGCAAAGCGCAAGGGCGAGATCTGATTAAGCTCGGCGTGAAATATTACGGCGATGAAGACGACGAATAGTCTTATTGCGCATAACGCTCCTCTTGCTCTTTTTTTAATTAATCCGGCGCTGCGCCGGGTTAATTATCCTGATAATAGTTCATTCCTCCCGTCAATTTCACTGCCAGATAATTCACAGCCAGCTGACTATTTTGTCCGATAACAAAACAGCCAGTGTGCAGAATAATTTTTTGTTACCGGCTGTCTGGCGATCCTGCTGGCGGTAATTGCCGGTACCGGCAAACTGGGTAAAGGTAAAACCGACAGCGAACAACCAGAAATGTTTGCACTGGCGCTGACGCTCGATTATGCCCGCAGCATGAAGCATGAATCGTTGTGTGAGCTGATTAAAGAAACGGCGCTGCGCTGGCATCTTGATGACAGGCATTGTCAGGCGTGGGAACCGGGGGGCGATGAGTTTCTGTCACCGTCGCTGATGGAAGCGGAGCTGATGCGCCGCGTGCTGCCGGGGGAGGAGTTTGTTATGTGGTTCGGGCGTTTCCTGCCGGATCTGGCACAGGGTCAGCCCGCAACGCTGTTCACGCCCGCCACCGTCACCGACCGCAGCGATGGCAAAATTGGTCATCTGGACGGGCTGAACCTCAGCCGCGCCTGGTGTCAGCGTGCTCTGGCCTCAGCGTTACCAGAAAATGACCCGCGCGCAGCACTCTTACGTCAGACCGCAGAGGCTCATTTACACAGCGCGCTGGATCATCTTGACAGCGATTACATGGGCGAACACTGGCTGGCGACCTTCGCCCTGCTGGCGCTGGAAGCCTGAGCACCGGCGCGGGGCATATTTCGGGTCAACCGCGAATAATGCCCCGCGTCGATCGTGTAAAGAAATCATTGAACTGGCGCAGTATCGGATATTCCATGCTGAGCCGTTCAATCTCCAGTTTCACCACCTCTACCGGCTCCTGCTGGTGATACAGCAAATCATACAAATGGCGGATTATCCGCTGCTCGTCGGCATTTGCGCCAGCAAACCCCTGCGCATTTTCATTAATTCCCTGCGGAACCGCGCGGTTGCCGTTCGCCAGCACATAGGGCGGAACGTCCTGCACTACGCAGGTGTTGTCCAGCAGGCGCGAACCGGTGCCGACAATGCAAAACTGATGCACTGCGCACAACGAGCCAAGCTGTGAATAATCCCCCAGCGTGACGTGACCGGCCAGACCGCTGTGATCGCCCATCGTGGTGTGATCCCCCACCTGACAGTCATGCCCGATGTGCACCCCTGCCTGAAAGATATTTTGATTGCCGATACGCGTGACGCTGCCGCCCTGCGCTGTGCCACGGTGCAACGTTGAGTGGCGGCCAATGTCATTTCCATCACCCATTACGAGGCGAGCCGGTTCACCGTCATACTTTAAATCCTGACTGATTTCGCCGACTGACGATCCCATGCCAATTCGGTTCTCACGACCGATACTGGTATCGCCATTAATGACGACGTGCGAGGCAATGACGGTGCCTTCTCCGATCCGCACACCGGCAGAGATAAAGCAGAAAGGCCCGACAACGACATGCGGACCGATAATGACACCAGGTTCAATGATACTGCTGGCCGCAATTGTGGCCGAAGATGAAATCAACGCAAAATCCTTCTGACAACCGCTCTGCGTGCAAAAGCCGAACGCCGTAAACGTCAGTGGTAAATTAAACCGAATCTGGATTAACCAGCGGGAAGATCAGAATGAGTCGGGAGGTGCACTCAGAAAGCTATAAACAGGTCGATTACTTTTTGCGCAACTCTCCTGCTATGCCGCCCAGCATAAGGGTTTAGAGGCGTAAACCCAGCCAACTATATTTTATTTATTTTCTGAACCTTTCTTAAAAATGAGAGCTGTGAACAATTTATGACATTTAGTTTAAGGCTTTCTTAAGCTAGCAATATTATGATTCCGCACAATTCATTTATGTGCGTTATGGTTTCGGGCCGTTAACGCCAGCACCCTTCAGCTTTTTGGGAGTTTTCATTGCGCTATTTATTTCCGAAGATCAGCTACTTCCGGCTGACTTTGCTGCTTAGTTTGTATTTTACGTTTATCGTTAACCTGCCAATTTTGTTACATTTTTACCGTATCCTGCATGCGCTGCCCGCTTACAATCTGGCGTTTGCACTGACCATTCCCGTGGTGCTTTTTTTCGCCCTGAACTTTGTGTTCACCCCTTTCAGTTTCCGTCCGTTGCTTAAACCATTCTTCATTATTATTTTACCGGTCAGCGCGCTCGCCAGCTTCGCAATGATGACCTATCAGGTGGTTTTCGATCGCGGGATGATTGAAAATATTCTGGAGACGCAGTCGGCGGAAGCAACCTCCTATCTCAATATGCGGGTAGTGCTGTGGTTTCTACTCACAGGCGTATTACCTGCACTCCTGCTGTTGTTCACCCCAGTCAGCTATGGCAAAACCCCTCTTCGACGACTCGGTGTACGCCTGGTGTCAATGATCGTGTCACTGGCGATCGTCGCTTCCATTGCGGGGGTGTTCTATAAAGATTACGCCTCGGTCGGGCGCAACAACCGCACCCTGAATCTGGAAATCGTGCCGACCAACTATCTCTACAGCGCGTTCCAGTATATGAATCACCGCTATTTCACCAAGAAGATGCCGTTCCAGAGCATCGGTAACGATGCAAAACTTGTGCAGAAATCGGGTGAAAAACCGAATCTGGTGTTCCTGGTGATCGGCGAAACTGCCCGCGCGCAGAATCAGTCTTCAAACGGTTACGCTAAGCCGACCAACGAATACACGCAGGCTATGCCGGACGTGGTGTTCTTCAACCACATGACCTCCTGCGGTACTGCCACGGCGATTTCGGTTCCCTGTATGTTTTCCAATATGAAACGCACCAACTATGATGCCAACCGCGCGCGTAACAGCGAAGGTCTGCTGGATATCCTGCATAAAGCCGGCGTGTCAGTGTTCTGGAAAGACAATGACGAAGGGTGCAAAGGCGTCTGCGACCGTGTGCCAAACGTCATCATCGACACCAAAAAAGACGGTAAATATTGCGATGGTGATACCTGCTACGACATGGCGCTGCTGCAAAATATCGACGATGACATCAAGCCCGACGGTAAAAATACGCTGATCGGCCTGCATTTAATTGGCAGCCACGGTCCGACCTACTCAAAACGCTATCCGCCGGAATTTCGTAAATTCACCCCGGACTGCCCGCGCAGTGACATCGAAAACTGTACACAAGAACAGCTGGTGAATACCTACGACAATACCCTTTACTACACGGATTACGTGGTATCGCAGGTGATTGAAAAGGCAAAGCAGTATCAGGATAAGTATAATGTGGCGGTGATTTATCTTTCAGACCACGGGGAATCGCTGGGCGAAAATGGCCTTTATTTGCACGGCACGCCGTACAGCGTCGCCCCGGCGCAGCAGACGCACGTGCCGATGCTGTTCTGGCTGTCCGACGGTTATGCAAAGGCACAGGGGATCGATATGTCTTGCCTGAAAGCCAATGCGGCGAAAAATGATGTGTCGCAGGATAACCTGTTCCATACCGTTCTGAGCGCGATGAACGTGCAAACCAGAGAACGCGACCCGCAGCTGGATATCCTCGCGGCCTGCAAAAAACCGTAAGATGAACAATGGCTGCCCTGAAATTCAGGGCAGCATTTCACACTCCGCCAGAATACACTGCGAAAGCGTCCCGATCGTCTGATCAAAGTTTTGCGATTCTTTATCCATCACCATGTACAGCGCCGTTTGCCGCACCGTTCGTGCTGCCAGCATCAGGCGGCTGAGCACGCCACTCTCCAGTACTTTCTCGACACTTCCCAGCGGCAGCCAGCCGTATCCCACGCCGACCGAAATTGCTTCTATCGCTGCGGCCACCGTAGTAAATGTCCAGTTTGCCGCCTGCCCGGTTGCCCGATTCTCCGTGGGCTGCGAACGCCGGTCAGCCACCGAGATTAACGGGAAGCGCGCCAGATCTTCGGCGGAAAGTGGCGCGGGCAGCTGTAACAGCGGGTGATCGCTTTTCGCCACCGGCACGAAATCTACATCCAGAAGAAACCGCCCGTGAATGGCATTTTCCGCAGCCAGCGTAGTGATGTACAAATCCGCCGATCGCTCATTTAATTGCTCAATACTTTCGCCCCGCAGAATTTCCGTCAGGTGCACCTGCGTGTCCGGAAACTCCTGCTGAAAGGCTTTCAGCGCCCGGAATAAGCGATCTTTCGGGAACACGCTGTCGACAACCAGACTCAGCTCAGTGCGCACGCCTCCCCGCAGCCCGGCGGCGCGATGTTCCAGTTGCAAAAACGCAGAGATAAGCGGCGACGCCTGCGCCAGCAAGGCGCGCCCTTGTTCGGTCAGCAAGGCTTTGCGTCCGTTGATTTCCAGCAATGGCAGCCCGAGGCGCTCCTGCAATCCACTCAACGCGTAACTCACCGACGACTGACTTCGATTAAGCACCGTCGCCGCCTGCGCAAAACTCCCCTGCTCAATCACGGTTTGCAGCACAACCCATTGTTCCAGCGTAGTTCTTGGCAGCGCCATATTCTTATCCTTATCTGAAGCCGTTGGCTCTGTGCATAATACATCTATTTATCCGATTGCTTTTATCGTATATCAGCGTTTTTTTATCAAAAATTTGCGGCGTATTATTCTCCCATCGAAACGAAACGTTTCATCCCGAACACATTAAGGAGAATCACCATGAGCAACTTTGATAAACATGACCTGAGCGGTTTCGTTGGAAAACATGTGATTTATACCTACGACAACGGCTGGAACTATGAAATCTATGTGAAAAACGCCGAAACGCTGGATTACCGCATTCACAGCGGTCTGGTGGGTAATCGTTGGGTAAAAGACCAGAAAGCTTACATTGTCCGCGTGGCCTCTGATGTGTATAAAATCTCATGGACTGAGCCGACCGGGACTGACGTCAGCCTGATTGTGAATCTGGGCGATAACGTTTTCCACGGCACCATCTTCTTCCCGCGTTGGGTAATGAACAATCCGGAAAAAACTGTCTGTTTCCAGAACGACCATATTCCGCTGATGAATGCTTATCGGGATGCCGGACCAGCCTATCCGACCGAAGTGATCGACGAATTCGCCACCATCACCTTCGTCCGTGACTGCGGTGCGGATAACGACTCGGTGATCGCCTGCGCAGCCAGCGAGTTACCGGCTAACTTCCCGGATAACCTGCGTTAATCGCTGTTACGGTAAATTGCAGACAAAATAAACCGCAGCCCTTACAAGCTGCGGTTTTTACATTGTGGCAGAAATCAGTTTGCTAATGTTTTCAACAGTGCGGCGTTAAATTTCTCCGGCTCTTCCATCTGTGGCGCATGGCCAAGCCCTTTAAATTCAATTAATTTCGCATGTGGGATCAACTTCGCGGCTTGTTTGCCCAGCACGTTATAGTGACCGATTTTGGCTTTCACTGCCGCCGGAGCAATGTCACTGCCGATGGCCGTGGTATCGGCTGTGCCGATCATCAGCGTAGTTGGCACGCGCAGATTTTTAAATTCGTAAAACACCGGCTGAGTGAAGATCATGTCGTAAATAAGCGCTGAGTTCCACGCCACCAGTTTATGCCCCGGCCCGTTGTTCAGCCCCGCCAGCATATCTACCCAACGGTCATATTCCGGTTTCCATTTATTTACGTAGTAGGTTTTCAGCTCGTATTGCCTGATGCTCTCCGCCGAGGTTTTCAGCTCGCGGTCATACCACTGATCGACGGTGCGGTACGGCACACCTTTGGCTTTCCAGTCTTCCAGACCTATAGGATTCACCATTACCAGTTTTGAGACTTCCGCCGGGAACATCAGACTGTAGCGCGTCGCTAACATCCCGCCGGTCGAATGCCCGACAATCACAGCTTTGGTGATCTTCAGGCTTTTAAGCAGTTCATGGGTATTGATCGCCAGCTGCTGGAAGCTGTACTGATAATGGCCGGGCTTGGTGGATGAGCAGAACCCCACCTGATCGGGCGCAATTACCCGATAACCTTTCCCCGCCAGCGCCGAAATGGTATCGCCCCAGGTGGCGGCGCAGAAGTTTTTACCGTGCATCAGCACCACCGTCTGACCGTTCTTGCGCCCGACCGGCGAGACGTCCAGATAGCCCATCTGAAGCGGTGCACCCTGCGAGGTAAAAGAGAACTGTTTTAGCGAAAACGGGTAATCAAAACCCTGCAACTGCGGCCCGTAGGATGGCGCATCGGCGGCCAGCGCAGAGCCGCTCGCACAAAGAGATAAAGCAGCGGCACACAAAAGCAGTTTAAAGCGGGGAAGCATGGGATCGTCCTGATGTTGTTGTCTGACAGGCGGCGTAAAGGCTTATGCTACAAACTTTAGGCTTCCCTGCAAAATGAAACCGCACAAACTGATTTTTCGGTTTGGGCCTCAGGTACATAACGAAAAAATTTCCCGCTCGATCTCATCACCTGTCCAGCAGTTTCGCCCCATTATGCGTTATATTAAAGACAGTCAACCTTCACAAATTCTTAACGGTGGATACTCCTTTGGCCCTCTCCGTACCCTGGCAATACCGCCCGCGATTCAGACTTTGTCTGTCGATACTGGCTTTTCTGGCGGTCGCCGCACTGGGCACGTTAGCCATTTCGTGGCAGACCTCGCAGGGCCTGCGTAAGGATACCGCCGCCAGCCTGGCACAATCCGTACGCCTGGTGGACATGACACTCAACAATGCAACCGAAGCTGCCAATGCCGTTCGTTCACTCGTCGGCACGCCCTGCACCGAAGACACTATTCAGGCATTACGCTGGCAGGTCGCCAGAGTACCGAACGTGCGCACCGTTAACCTCTATCGTGGCGATACCATTTACTGTACCTCCCTGTTTGGCCATAACATTGATTACGTCTCAACTGGCGACTACGCCGGCGGGCAACTGCTGTTGATGAGCGGCAATGCCGTCACGCCGGATCATCCGCTAATCGCCTATCGCCGCGACGTTGATGGTAACGGTGTTCTGATTGGCGTCGATGGTTATTTCCTGCATAACATCCTCAACCTGCTCAGCACCCATACCTATCTGGTGCTGAAAGTCGGCGATCAGTGGATGGATAATCAGGGCAAAATTCATCGTGAAGAAGGCTGGCCGGAAGGCGAGCGCATGATGCTGGCGTCAAAACAATACCCTTATGAGATGCGGCTGGTGATCCGTAAAAGCGATCACTGGCGCTATATCTTTGATTATGCCACCGCCAGTCTGGTGCTCTTCCCGCTGGTCGGGGTGTTTGTCGCTTTTATGATCTACCAGTTGCTTGGCCGGTTTGCGACACCGGTGACGGCGCTGAGAGCGGCGATGGAGAAGAAGCAGTTTATTCCGTACCTGCAACCGGTGGTGGACGGCACTCACCATCAGATTACCGGCTGCGAAGTGCTGATGCGCTGGCAGCATCCGCAGTCCGGATTGATCCCGCCTTATCAGTTTATTCCCCTGGCCGAGGAAAGCGGCCTGATTGTTCCGATGACCCGTGCAATGATGGAACAGGTTCGTGAACAGTTTGGCCCGCTGGCCGCCGGCTTACCGAAAGGTTTCCATTTCGGCTTCAACATCTGCGCCAGCCATTTTAAAGATCTGACGCTGGTGGAAGATTGCAAAGCTTTCATCGACGCCTTCAAAGTTAATCCGGTTAAACTGGTGCTCGAGCTCACCGAACGTGAGCTGATCGAACAAACGGAGACGACGCAAAGCCTGTTCAACGGGCTGCGCCGGATGGGCGTGCTGATTGCGCTGGATGACTTCGGCACCGGCCATTCCAGTCTGGCGTATTTGCAAAAATTCCACATTGATATCTTAAAAATCGACCAAAGTTTCATTGGCCGCATCGGCACCGACGCGCTGGCCGGGCATATTGTCGACAACGTGATCGACCTGGCGAAGCGACTGCAAATGGTCATTGTCGCCGAAGGGGTCGAGACGCAGGCGCAGGTCGATTACCTGACGCCGTACCAGATCGAATTCCTGCAAGGATACTTTTTCGGCAAGCCGGTAGCGGCCAATGATTTTGTCGAAAAGTGGTTAAAGGAATAACGTGAGCTATGTCTTATTAGATGACTGCACATTTTGCTTAAAATCAGCGTATGTGTAACATCCACTCAGAACCCGTGCAGCACGACGCTAACTTATTGAAGTTACTTGTTTTGGAGTAACATTTTAGCCTCAGGCACTGACAGTTTACGTAATCACTTTGCGAGCAAAATGATGATTAAGTGGCCGTGGAAAGCAAATGAGCTGAAAATCGAGAAATCAGATGCATGGAACGATGCGCTGAATATCCCGCTGTTGTCCTCGCTGAACGAAGAAGAGCAACAACGCCTGATCCAAATCGCCAGCCAACTGCTGCAACATAAAAGGCTGGTGCCGTTGCAGGGCGTCGTGCTGACCGAACAGATGCAGGCACGCATCGCACTGCTGTTCGCCCTGCCGGTAATGGAACTGGGCGCGGCATGGCTCGATGGCTTTCATGAAATCCTGCTCTATCCTTCCCCTTTCGTGGTTGATACGCCGTGGCAGGACGAGAACGGGCTGATCCACGCCGGTATGCAAATCCATGCCGGACAGAGCTGGGATCAGGGTCCTATCGTGCTGAACTGGCAAGATATCGAAGATTCGTTCGATAACTCCGGCTTTAATCTCATCATTCATGAAGCTGCGCACAAGCTGGATATGCGCAACGGTGGCGAAGTCACCGGTATTCCGCCGATCGCGCTGCGGGAAATAGTTGCCTGGGAGCACGATTTGCAGGCCGCGATGCAGAACCTGCAAGATGAGATAGACACCGTCGGCGAAGAAGCTGCCAGCATGGACGCCTACGCCGCCACCGATGCCGCCGAGTGTTTTGCGGTGCTTTCCGAATACTTCTTTAGTGCGCCAGAATTGCTCTCCGACCGTTTTCCGCTGGTATACGGCCATTTCACACGTTTTTATCAACAAGACCCGCTGGCACGGCAACGTCGCGGACAACGCTGCGATTGTTAATCGGGCCAGAGAAGACATATTTTCAGGCTCAAAATGGTGATTTTCAGCCGTATTGATTAGATGCTGAGCAGTCAGAGTATTTTATCGAATTTAGCGTTGACACCCAGGCGTCCGCTGGATATTATGCGCCCCGTTCACACGATTCCTCTGTAGTTCAGTCGGTAGAACGGCGGACTGTTAATCCGTATGTCACTGGTTCGAGTCCAGTCAGAGGAGCCAAATTAGAAAATCCCGCTTAAGGAAACTTAAGCGGGATTTTTGCTATTGGTGGTAATAGATTGCCGTAGCTAGGGGCGTCATGCGGCAAAATCTCTGCCCGCAAAACCGATGCCTAAGGGCATCCAGGCACTCTGTAAATCTCAGAAATGACCTGCATCGTTGCGTCTTCGATCGTTCCTTCATTACGGCATAAAACCCAGCCATAATTTGCATTTTCTCGCTCGAATGCCTCGGTACAAGCGACATGTTCTTCCAGCTTTTGAATCACAGTACTGCTTAGCCCGCGCGTTCGGGACGCGGCCCTCGCCCAAGAAATATCAGGTGCAGTAACAACCCCGACATGCAGGTCTGGCCTTCGCACGTTTCGTGCAATATTAAGTTGTAAAATCTCTGCAAATGGGACCATCCGGCGAAACGCGGCGTCCGATGGATACCAGCGATCCATCAAGATAATGCTGTCCGGTGGCTGTTTAGTCAGCACATGCTGTGAAATCCATGCCCGGCTATCAGCCAGGCGCTCACAAACCTCCCACTCCAACTCCCGTACGGGATTTCTGGCAAGCCTATTAACGAGGGCCATTGTTTCCCTCCTAAAGGGATCACTTTTTTTCTCGCAAAGTCGGATCACCTTTTTATTGTCGGCCCTTAGTACTTTCGTAATGGCCTCCAGCAGTGTGGTTTTGCCGACGCCCTTGGGCCCGTCCAGAGAAATAAACAAGGGACGACTCATTCTTGAAATGACGTGTAATAGAGGGTTTTTATAAAGCTCAAATCTGGCAAAAGCATCTTACTTCCTTCGAATGAACAGCTGCCCCCTCTTCGTTCGTCGGAGCGAGATTTTGATGTTTTTTACGGGTATTACGGCTGCTATACGACCAAATTTAACGGGATGCTGCATGATCAACCTCATGGTTGTTAATCAATAGCATAGCGATGGGCGGTGCCGTAGCTAAGCGACTGGACGGTGCCAGATGATTCATAAAAGTATGATATTTTCTTTATAAATGGAATTGAAACTTTTAAGTTCAGTGACAAATACTCACACGCTAACTTTCTGTTGTGATATTAACGTCCGCTTCTGGCACACCGCAGAAAAACACGCGCCGATGAAGGTCTGCTGAGACCGAGAATCACATGATTATTGCCGCTGTTCTTTCGAGTCAGTAGGCACTCCACGTTCGCTGACCCTTCCGATCTTTTCCCGCGGCACATTGACGAAACGTCCCTGAAGGTTAAGACAGTGCCCTTTATTTTACCCAGCCTGTCAGCGCAGCTCCCGATTCTGACTGTACTAATGCAACCAACCAATCGTATAATTTAATACCGCGAGAGTAACAGGGCGGGATTCTCTATTTTTCGGCAACTTAAGTAAAATTAAATAATAATAAATCTGTTTTTTATAAAATTAAATCTCGGCCTCAGATAATAATCACATAATACCTAAGGGAATTAAATGAAGTTACTTCAAAGTTTGCTTTTTATACTGTCCGTTGCGATAACCGGTCAGGCCAATGCCGCCACCACCACGCTGACTGATGTACTGGGAAATAAAATAACCTTAGATACGCCGGTGAAAAGAGCGGTATTAGGTTTCTATTTTGAAGATTATATGGCGGTGGGTGGTGAACAGGCGTTTGATCATATTGTCGGCATTTCGCGGGAAGCCTGGCATGGCAAAGTGCCGGCCAACTGGGATATGTATATTAAACACCGCCCTTCCATTGCCGACATTCCGGATATTGGTGAGATCGACCTGCACAACGTGTCGCTGGAAAAGTTAATCAGCCTTAAGCCAGATGTGGTCATTTTAGCCAGCTGGCAGTACGCGGCGTTGAAGTATGAAGTCACGCAGCTTCAGAGTTTGCATATTCCGGTTGTCGTGCTCGATTACAATGATCAGACGGTAGAAAACCATGTGAAATCCACGGAAATAATCGGGGTATTAACCGGTCAGACTGACCGCGCCAATGATCTGGCCCGGCTTTATAAAAATAACATCACGCTGATTGAAGACAGGATCAGACAGGCAAATCTGCCTAAGCCAAAAGTCTACATTGAGTTTGGTAATAAAGGTCCAGCGGAGTATTCCTTCACCTATGGCGAAAATATGTGGGGTGTGATGCTACGTCTTGCGGGCGGTGAAAATATAGCAGCACCTTTTGTTAAACAGTGGGGCGAAATTAATCCTGAGCAGTTGCTGGTCGCCAGACCGGATGTGATTTTTATTTCCGGCAGGGAGAACAATAAGGTTGATACGGCACTAGAAATGGGTATCGGCGTCAAAGAAGCCGCAGCAAGAGCTAAACTCAACGGG
Organism: Enterobacteriaceae bacterium Kacie_13; assembly: GCA_013457415.1. Lineage (NCBI taxonomy): Bacteria > Pseudomonadati > Pseudomonadota > Gammaproteobacteria > Enterobacterales > Enterobacteriaceae > Enterobacteriaceae bacterium Kacie_13. Next base: position 2,091,343 of record CP045665.1, on the reverse strand, counting down.
TTTACTCACCGTGACGGCTGGGATTCATTACCGGCAATTCAGAATGGTAAACTCTACGGCGTTTATCAGGGCGCATCTCGTACGCTGGTCGATTTCACAATGGTACAGTTTATCGCTAAATCTCTTTATCCTGATTTATTTAAGGATATTGATCCGGTGAAAAACTATCACGATTATTACCAAAAATATCTGCCAGTTATGCCGGTGGGCACCTTTGCGTTATCGGCCAGCGGCGGTCAACACTAATTGTTGATCATTGTCGTTAAAAGAAGCCCGGATTATTTCCTGATGCTTGTCAGTTAAGCTTTTGACGGTAGCCGTAACGCGGAGCGTTGCGGCTTCTTTCTACCGCCCTTAGTTCTAATTACAGCGAAGCTTTGCCTTCAAGCGCAGTAAGTATTGCGGCTTCTATTTTCTCCGGGGTAGAGATCGGTGCAAATCGCCGGAGCGGTTTGCCATCTCGTCCGATCAGAAACTTAGTGAAGTTCCATTTGATCCGCCCGCCCAGTACGCCGGGTAATTCATCCTTCAGGTAACGAAAAACCGGGTGTGTTGCTGCGCCGTTGACCTCCACTTTCTCGAACATCGGGAAACTCACACCGTAGTTGATGTGACAGGTCTGCGCGATTTCCTCGGCACCACCGGGTTCCTGCTTACCGAACTGGTTGCAGGGGAAACCAAGCACCATCAGACCCTGCGCGGCGTACTTCCTGTAGAGCGCTTCAAGCCCTGCGTATTGTGGCGTGAACCCACAATGGCTGGCGGTATTAACCACCAGAACCAGCTTGCCCGCGTAGTCGGCCATAGAGATGTGTTGGCCACGCAGGCTGATGGCATTAAGTTGATGAAAGGTGGTCATCTCGAAATCCTCAGAGCAGAATCAGTTCGACGTCGACATTACCACGCAGACTGATAAACCTTGATCCTATCATCCCTTATCAGGCGCTGAAATTGAATTCGATCTCGTCATCGGCTATCGCCATCTGTCTCCATCAGCACAGGCCTTCGTGCTTTCTGCAAAAGAAAAGCATTAGAAAAGCCCGCTTGAGGAAACTCAAGCGGGCTTTGACGTTTGCTGTGTCACGGTTAAGACTGAGCAACAATTTTCAGAGATCGAAACGGTCCAGATTCATCACTTTGTTCCATGACGCGACAAAGTCTTTCACAAATTTCTCTTTGGCATCACCGCTGGCATAAACCTCTGCGCTGGCGCGCAGAACAGCGTTGGAACCGAAGACCAGATCGGCACGCGTCGCGGTGAATTTTACTTCGCCGCTGGCGCGGTCGCGCCCTTCAAACCGTTCGCCAGACTCGTCGGTGGCCTTCCATTCGGTGCGCATATCCAGCAGGTTCACGAAGAAGTCAGTATTGAGTTCTCCCACAATATCTGTGAAAACGCCTTGCTGGCCGCCGTCGAAGTTTGTTCCCAGTGAGCGTAACCCTCCCACCAGCACCGTTAATTCCGGCGCGGTAAGCGTCAGTTGCTGTGCTTTGTCGATCAGGAGATTCTCCGTTGAGGTTCGGCCGTAAACGCCACGGTAGTTACGGAAACCATCCGCACGCGGTTTTAGCAGTTCGAACGATTCAATATCAGTCTGATCCTGACGGGCATCCACGCGCCCTGCCGTGAACGGCACCTCAATCTCCACGTTGACGGCTTTCGCGGCCTTCTCAACACCGACCACACCCGCCAGCACAATCACGTCCGCCAGCGAGGCTTTTGCGAATGACTGCTGAATAGCTTCCAGCGTCGGCAACACACGGGCTGCGGTAGCGTTAACGTCCCAGCTTCTTTGCGGTTGCAGCGCCAGACGCGCACCGTTGGCACCTCCGCGTTTGTCACCGCCGCGGAAAGTGGACGCCGAAGCCCATGCCACAGACGTCAGCTCACTGACAGAAAGACCGGACGCCGCAATTTTTTCTTTCAGCTGGGCGATATCGGCAACCGTCGGGTGATACACAGGAACCGGCAGCGGATCCTGCCAGATTAAGTCTTCTTTTGGCACTTCCGGCCCGATGTAACGCGCTTTCGGCCCCATATCCCTGTGAGTCAGTTTGTACCAGGCGCGCGCGAAGGCTTCGTTGAAGGCCTGAGGATCGCTGTGGAAACGACGGGAGATTTTTTCAAATTCAGGATCGAAACGCAGAGTCAGATCGGTGACCAGCATGGTCGGTTTGCGTTTTTTATTCGGATCAAAAGGGTCTGGAATGATATCCGGTGCGTTGGTGGCCTCGAACTGAATTGCACCAGCCGGGCTGCGGGTCTGTACCCACTCGTATTTGAACAGGTTTTCGAAGAAGTAATTGCTCCACTGTGTTGGCGTCTGCGACCAGATAACTTCCAGACCGGAGGTGATGGCGTCCGCGCCGACGCCGGTGCCGTGGCTGCTTGCCCAGCCGAGCCCCTGCGATTCAATCGGTGCGGTTTCCGGATCAACGCCGACATGGCTGGCCTCGCCTGCGCCGTGGGTTTTACCGAGCGTATGTCCACCGGCGATAAGCGCGACAATCTCTTCATCGTTCATGCCCATATTACCGAAAGTGGCACGGATAGCCGGTGCGGCAGAGGCCGGATCGCCACTGTGGTTCGGGCCTTCCGGGTTGACGTAAATCAGCCCCATCTCAGTTGCGCCCAGCGGTGATTTTGCCAGTTCTTCGGGGTGACGATGTGCAAGCCATTCGGTTTCGTCGCCCCAGTTGATGTCCAGATCCGGTTCCCAGACGTCTTCGCGACCGGCACCAAACCCAAAAGTACGGAAGCCAGAATTTTCGAGCGCGACGTTACCCGCAAGAATGTAGAGATCGGCCCACGAAATTTTTTGACCGTATTTTTGCTTTACCGGCCATAACAGACGACGAGCTTTATCGAGGCTGACGTTGTCTGGCCAGGAGTTGAGGGGTGCGAAGCGCTGCTGACCACGCCCCGAGCCACCGCGACCGTCAACCGAACGGTAGGTGCCGGCGCTGTGCCATGCCATGCGGATAAAAAGACCGATGTAGCTGCCCCAGTCGGCGGGCCACCAGGGTTGGGATTCAGTCAGCAGACCTTTGAGGTCAGCTTTGAGTGCGGAGTAATCTAATTTAGCGAATTCTTTACGATAATCGAAGGTGTCGCCCAGCGGGTTTGAGCGGGATGAGTGCTGGTTTAGCAGGTCAACTCTGAGCTGATTAGGCCACCAGTCGCGGTTACTTGTACCGCCACCGGAGGCTTTATTCGAGTTTCCTGTATGAAAAGGACATTTGCTGACATCGGCTTCTCTGTCTGCTTCTACAATCGGCTTTGCGTCTTTCGCTTCTTCATCAATAGAACTGCTCATGCTCACACTCCTTTTTTATAGTCTCATTGCTACTCTATACGCGGATTAACGACAGTCACATCTGAATCACCCTATGTATTTGATAGTCCTTCCCTTCAGATTTTTGCACGATTCTTGCGGGTTTTATCATCAAAAATTTTTCTTGCTGATTATAGAATAGCCAGTTCATCTCAGCGGATTATCTGTCAGCGTCGCAAAATAAGAAAAGCCCGCTTACGTTGCCATAAGCGGGCTTTCGGTTCCGATGATATTCAGCGCATTACTCGCGCCAGCCCATGGCCGGTGCCACATGCCTGAGAATTGACTCAATGACGTGCACGTTGTAATCAACACCCAGCTGGTTGGGCACAGTCAGCAGTAAAGTGTCCGCCTCGGCAATGGCTTCATCCTGTTTGAGTTGTTTGATCAACGTCTGCGGATCGGCGGCATAACTGCGTCCAAAAATGGCGCGTGTTTTCTCATCAATAAAACCGACTTTATCACTGTCGTTGCTGCTGGCGCCAAAATACGCGCGGTCGCGGTCGTCCATCAACGCAAAAATACTGCGGCTGACAGAAACGCGTGGCGTACGCTGATGACCCGCTTCTGCCCACGCAGCACGGTAGGCGCGGATCTGCTGCGCCTGCTGGATATGGAACGGTTCGCCAGTTTCATCATCTTTAAGCGTCGAGCTTTGCAGGTTCATACCGAGTTTGGCCGCCCATACTGCGGTGGCGTTCGAGCTGGCGCCCCACCAGATGCGCTCGCGCAAACCTTCTGAATAAGGCTCAGGACGCAGGAGTCCAAGCGGGTTTGGAAACATCGGCTGAGGGTTTGGTTTAGCAAATCCTTCACCACGAAGTACATCAAGCAACACTTCGGTATGGCGCCGCGCCATATCGGCCTCAGTTTCCCCTTCTGCCGGCTGATATCCAAAATACCGCCAGCCATCAATCACTTGTTCTGGCGATCCACGGCTGATCCCAAGCTGTAAGCGACCGCCGGAGATCAGATCTGCTGCGCTGGCATTTTCTGCCATATACAGCGGGTTTTCATAACGCATGTCGATAACACCGGTACCTATCTCAATATTGCGAGTTTTCGCACCAATAGCTGCGAGCAAGGCAAACGGAGAGCTCAGTTGGCGGGCAAAATGATGCACTCTGAAATAAGCGCCGTCGGCACCGAGTTCTTCAGCCGCCACAGCAAGATCAATCGATTGCAGCAGAGCATCTGATGCAGACCGCGTGCCTGACTGGGGAGACGGCGTCCAGTGACCGAATGATAAGAATCCAATTTTTTTCATAGCGTCATTATCCTCAAACCTCGTGTGACCATGAGCGGATTAACCAGACGACTGGTGCAGAAAATCGCGCGTTGATAGGGTCACTTTACGTCGGGAAGAGATGAGAATAAATATCAATTGTTTAACATAAGGATTCAGTTTATTTGATGAACAATAATTTTTCTGAATTCTTAAACAGTTGAATCCAGCTGTTTGCCATTTGATGCTGATGTAAAAATCGTTGCCAGAAGCATGACGAGTCATAAGAATGCCCCCCCGAAAGATTGCTCTATTTTTCAGCAACTGAACAGCGGGCTGTCGATAGTGACTATTTATAAATCAATAATATCACGCGTTAATTTAGATAAGGGTTTATTTAGCAAATCCTCTTCCTTACCGGTAGTATTAAACAACAATAGATCAACTTCTTCATCAGACCAAGGGCGCTCAAAAATAGTGGTTAAATGCTGCCGGTAGCTTTCATTTCGCAATTTTTGTTTATCGAGAAGTTCAGCGACAAATCCCGCATGGTTACTGTAAATATGCCTCAAATTAAAAAAATCATGTTGGTGTAAGTCACTATGCCCAGATACTAAACTGATAGTAACCTCTGAACCGCCATAAAAATCTTCTGGTCGGTTAATAACATGAGCAAATACTTTATCCTGATTGCCTTTGCCACTATAAGGATAATTGAAGGGGAACATATGATCTCGTTTGATTACCATATTACAGTGCGCGCAGGAAGGAACAAAATTAGCTAATGTAAGAGAAAATAATGGGAATTTTTTTTGGGAATAGATATGATCCAATTGTGCGATACTTACACTCTTGCTTGACTGCCTGCTGATTTTATATTTATCGACCCACTGACGATTACAGTAAGGACAAACATTAACATTCATTTTATCAAGCAAATTAAATCTTAGTGTTTCACTGATAAAACTATACTTAAAAAAAATATTTATTTCATCATTGATAAGTTTAAAATCTTTAGCGATTCTATCATACCACGAGTAATATATACTTTCATTGTTAGCAGCGATAGAAGGAATGGCAAACTTTATAACAGCATTAAAATCATTTATTACAGCATTCCTTATTGAATTAAGATAAGTCATTGCACTCATTGGAGTGCCATTATGATCAGTGTGTGACTTATGGTATTCCATTTTATTTAAAAAATCGTAATATACTTTACCATGCATGAGATATTTTTTAATAGCCCTGTACTCGGCCAAAAACTCGACACTTGAAGTGTCAGCAAAATGCGAGGGAGAGAAAGGGTCAACTAATATCCAATCAATAAATTCTTTCGAAATATTTAATTTCTTTGCAGTAAATAAACTATTAGCTGGGAAGTTAATCCAGTCAGTCCGACTGACGGTTTTCTTTTGAACTTTACCACCCACCTCATTAAGATAGAATTTAACAAACTTTTTATTCTGCAAGAGACTGTTTTTAATCCTTATCATTTTCGAGTTCCTGTTTCAGCTGCATTACTTTCGCCTCCAGGATAAGAAGTTCTTTCTGCTTATCACTCTTTGATTCCGGCCTGCTGGCAAACATTTGCAATAATTTATTTTTCACAAATCGATCATCAACAAGATTGATTGTCCGATAAATATTCTTGAGGTCTTCAGGTTTAATGTGTTGGGGATTGTTTAAAAACTTTATAACAGGCTCAAGTTTCTTGCTGGCAAATTCACCAATAGTCGTGCTCAAAAAAAAACTATCATTAATGATATCATGAATATTACTTGCAAAACCAAAAGATGAGGGGACAGTATGTAAAAACTCCTGTTCATCCCTGACTATTTTAATAATTTTCTCTTTAGGCAAGTCGCTGATAATATAGGGAGCGTGGGTGGTCATAATTACCTGGAATGACTCTGCAGGTTCAAACTCACTATCGTTACTGAGCTCTTCTAATATTTCCAGCAATATGCATAAGAATTTACGACTCCATTCTGGATGTAAATGAAGATCAATTTCATCCAGAAGCAGAATAAACTTATCAAATCCTAACTTAATATTTTTTTCAACCGCACAACATATAGCGGAAAGTTTATTAATAATGGCACTTTCACCGTCACTCTTATACGGAAACCTGACGTCCACTACATTTCTGATTGCTTCATTTTCTAGTTCTAAAAGAATACTGTAAATATTCGGATCGATTTTACTGAGTTGACTGACTAAAGTAAATTCATAACCATTAGTGCTAAAGTCTTTATCATCCAGTGACTCTAAATATTTTACAATTTTATCCCAATTAATATGAATTGATGTCCCATAAATTTCTGACGTTATACTTATTACCTTTTTCAATTTTTTAAGTAAGCGTGCTTTCAATGCATCATAACCACCTTGACTACTTATCTTTTTGTTATGCCTGGTGAATTTAGCAGCATTTTTACTATCGATCATTTTATCAATCGAATCTGGCATCGTTACACTTACTGCTTCCAGTGCATATTCATTGATCAACATTTCTAGCAGATGAATAATAAATAGATTTTTATATCCTGTAATAAGAATTGGCCGTTTGGGGTATGGCATATCGGTGTTAATATTAGCAGTATAAAATCCATCAAGGTCGTTGTAAATTTCTATTAACTTATTATCATTGTAATTATTATTAGTAAATGAATTGGATATACGAAATACTAATGATTGATCACTTATTTTTTCATCAAGATCTTTGTATTTACGTATCAAATATTTGTAAACCCAGGCTTTACCTTGATAAAGGTACTCTCTTTTAAATGACTGAACCATATCTTCTTGCGAATCAGGGCGGCGCAATTTCATTTCAGGAAAGTGTAAAACGACTGTACGTCTTATTTCTTGATCTATATACCCACTATCGCTAAGTACAGTAGAGTATTTAAGCGCATTAATATCGGTTTGAAAAAAATAGTCTTTATCAGTGTAATAAGGCGATTCTTCTAACAGTGAGGAATCTTGCCCTTCAACAACGAAGGTATTGTCTGCCACATAATATACCGCAAACCATTTAGCTGACTGCAACTCGAACCGGCGGTCAACCTTCTTCAGACCCAGCAGCGATAGCATAGTAGATTTTCCACTGCCATTACGTCCAATAACCGCGTTTACATTGGTAATATATGTGCCAAAAAAGTTATCGGGTAACCGTTGCGGTCGCGCAGTGAACTTCAGCGATTTTAGTTGTTTATCATGCTCAACGACAAAACTGCCGTTAAAATCAAATGAAAGGTCGTATGTCTCTCCCCTGACCTTCTGGATGTAAAAATACAATAACTCCATATATCGTCCTTTCTTGCAAAAATAGCTAATGGCTAATTATTCTTACAGAACTGAAAATATCCAGCAGTATTTTCCAAATACTGAAGCCCGCGAAATGAAAAAGCTTCACTCGCAGGCCATATCAGCTAACTACCCTTCTACTTTTATGCGCTAACAAGCCTTTTCGCATCCAACGCTTTATGAATAGCCGCCTCCAGCTCATTGATTTCGAACTTGGCGACGTAACCATCGGCACCGACTTTACGCACGTGATCTTCGTTGGCGCTGCCGGAAAGGGAGGAGTGAATGATCACCGGAATATTCTTCAGGAACTCATCGCGTTTAATATTGAGCGTCAGAGTGAAGCCATCCATTTCCGGCATTTCCAGATCGGTGAGCACGAAGGAAATTTTATCGGAAATTGGACGCCCTTCGGCTTTGCACACTTCTGCCATTTTGCGGATTTTATTCCAGGCTTCCAGACCGGTGACGTGCATCTGCGCCGGAATTTCCATCATCGCCAGTCCTTTTTCCAGCATCTGACGCGCCACTTTCGAATCTTCCGCCACAATCGCTACGGCGCCCGGCTTCAGCTCGAACGCTCGGGTCTTTTGCTTATCGATCGCCACGTTGCCGGTAGAAGGCACGATATCGTAAAGGATCTGCTCGACGTCCAGCACCAGTGCCAGGCGGTTGCTGGACTTATCGTTGTCCAGACGCGCAATACTGGTGATATTGCGGCTCTTGACGCCGGATTCAGCCGCCAGCACCTGACTCCACTCAAGACGCACAATATCGTCAACCGATTCCACTGCAAACGCCTGTGTGCTACGCGCGTATTCGGTGACCAGCAGAATGTTCAGGCCGGTTTTCGGCACGCAGCCAACGACCGCCGGAAGATCAATCACTGGAATAATTTCGCCGCGAATATTCGCCATACCCAACATTGGGGATGCCATGCCTGCCGCTTTGGTCAGTGAAGGCATCGGCACGATTTCACGCAGTTTAAAAACGTTGATGCCAAACAGCTCAGACTGGTCTTCGTCAGGCGCAGACCCCAGACGGAACAGCAATAACTCAAACCGGTTTGATGACGTTAGATTGGTTCTCTCATCGATGTCTTTCTGAAAATTGTCCATACTTTCCCCATGCGTTTAATTATTTGTTATGCGACAGCAAAGCGATATGAGCCATTCGGAAAATAAGGGATCAGATTCTCTATTATCTCGTTCTGTATTTATCGGTCAGTCGCGGGAAATTCTTTAGTGCAGAAGGAAAATTGAACGAAGGAGAAATCCCGGCACCGCAGGAGTGCCGGGAGAAGCTGGTTAACCGGTGATTTTCACCAGCGTTCTGCCCTGAATTTTATTGTTGAGGAAATCTGCCGCTACCGCAGGCGTTTGCTCAAGACTGATTTCCTTTGCGGCTTGCTGATAGAAGCTTTCCGGCAAGGTGTTCATCAGGCGCTCCCACACCGCCGCACGGCGCTCAGCGGGCACAGAAACGGAATCTACCCCCTGCAAACGCACGTTGCGCAGGATAAATGGCATGACGGTGGTCGGTAAGTTGAAGCCGCCCGCCAGACCGCAGGCTGCGACACAGCCGCCGTAATTGGTTTGCGCCAGCAACTTTGCCAGCACTTTATCGCCGACGGTATCTACCGCACCTGCCCAGACCTGTTTTTCCAGCGGACGCGTTTGCGCAAAATCATCACGCGAGAGAATTTCGCTGGCACCGAGTTTACGCAGGTAATCATGAGTTGATTCACGTCCAGTGACCGCCGCCACGTTATAACCGAGCGTATGGAGCAGCGCGATAGCCGTGCTGCCCACGCCGCCGCTCGCACCGGTCACAACGACGGTGCCGCTGTCCGGCATCACACCCGCCTCTTCCAGCGCCATCACACACAGCATGGCGGTGAAACCGGCCGTACCGATGATCATCGCATTACGCGCCGCCATGCCTTCCGGCAATGGCACCAGCCAGTCGCCTTTCACACACGCCTGTTCAGCCAGACCGCCCCAGTGTGTTTCGCCGACGCCCCAGCCGGTGAGGATTACTGACTGCCCGACCGAGAAGCGCGGATCATTGCTGCGGCTGACGTGGCCGACAAAATCAATACCCGGCACCATCGGGAACTGACGGATAATTTTGCCTTTGCCGGTGATCGCCAGCGCGTCTTTGTAGTTCAGACCCGACCAGCTGATATCCACCAGGACATCGCCTTTCCCCATATCAGGCAGTGCAATCTCTTTCACCTCAGCCAGCGTAGCTTTGTCGAGCTGTTCCAGAACCAGAGCTTTCATATGTTTTCCTTAAGCGTTCTAAGATTTCGAAGGGTTTTGCGAAACCTACGCCCAATTTTTTGACGAGGCAAGCCCCGACGTTCTTCCCTGCAAAGCAAAAAGCCCACTCGGTGTGACCGGAGCGGGCCGTTGAAAGTTTAGTATGTTGTAACTATTTCTCGTTCACTGTTTCCCGCTGCTTTTCCTGCACGCTGTAACGGTTCGCTTTGAACGGAATATCCAGCCGTTCGCGCAGGGTGTGTGCTTCTGAAGGATGCCAGTAGCCGCGCGCCGCCAGCACCGGCAGGACAAGGCGCGTGAAGTCGTCGAGCGCCTCGACCAGCACCGGTCCGCTGATGATAAAGCCACTTGCACCGCCCTCTTCCACCCAACGAATCAATGTATCGGCGACCTGTTCCGGCGTGCCGAAGAATTCACCCCGTGGCAGCGTGACCTGATATGCCACATCGCGCAGCGTGAGATTTTCCTCTCTGGCCTGCTTTTTGATGCTGTCAGTGGTTGAACGGAACGTGTTCTGGCCTAAATCGCCCAGCTCCGGGAACGGGCCGTCTGGCGGATACTGGCTAAAATCGTGATGATCGAAAAAGCGGCCAAGATACGCCAGCGCGTCATCAAGTGACAGCAGCGAGAGCAAATGCTGATATTTGGCTTCGGCTTCCGCTTCGGTTTTGCCGACAATCGGGCTGATGCCGGGGAAAATCCCCACCGGATGACGCCCGTTTGTCGCCACCTGCGCCTGCAATTTGGCCGAGTACTCTTTCGCTTCTTCCAGCGTGCGGGCGTTGGTGAATACCGCATCGGCAGATTTGCCCGCCAGCGCGATCCCGGCATCCGACGCGCCTGCCTGGAAAATCACCGGCTGCCCCTGCGGCGAGCGCTGAATGTTCAGCGGCCCTTCCACCGAGAAAAACTGCCCCTGATGATTAAGTTTATGCAGTTTGGCCGCATCGAAAAACACGCCGCTTTTACGGTCGCGCACAAAGGCGTCGTCTTCCCACGAATCCCACAATCCCTGCACCACGTTGATATATTCCTCAGCAATCTGATAGCGCAGCGCATGCTCAGGATGATCTTTACCGAAGTTTTTCGCCGACCCGGCCAGCGGCGACGTCACCACGTTCCAGCCCGCGCGCCCCTGACTGATGTTATCGATCGTCGCCAGTTGACGCGCGACAGTGAACGGATCACTGTAGGAGGTCGAAATCGTCCCGGCCAGCCCGATGCTGTGCGTTGCCGATGCCAGCGCCGACAGCAAGGCAATCGGTTCAAAACGGTTAAGGAAATGCGGCAGCGATTTTTCGTTGATGTGCAGGCCGTCGGCGACAAACAGGAAATCAAAACCGGCGGCTTCTGCGCGCAGCGCTAAATCACGGAAATACGGAAAATTAACGCTCGCATCGGCTGGCGCTTTTTCATGCCGCCATGAATTCATGTGGCCGCCTGCACCGTGCAACATCAGACCCAGTTTGATACTTTTCGAATGGCTCATGAGATCTCCTTACAGCTGGCCAGCCAGCAATTCAATGGACTTCAGACGCACGGCGGCCTCTGTCAGTGGGGTATGAAGGACAAATTCGTTGACGCAAAGACGGCGCTGAAAATCGCGCAGCTGTTCATGGATATCACCTGGCGTACCGTGCAACACGCTGAGTTGTTGCTGTTCGATGGTGAATTGCTTCGCACCCGCCTGCCGCACAAAGGCTTCCGCCTGTTCGCGGGTGCCGACCGTAACGTGTTTTTCGCCAATTGTGACGCGGAAATTATGCTGTCCGGCCACCCGTTCTGCGGCTTCTTCACGGGTCTGCGCAGCGAGCACCGCCAGGCTGACCAGTGCCTGCCCTTTTCCGGCGGAATATTCATGGAATGCCAGCACCGATTCAGTCATGACTTCCGCCGACGTATTGATGAAACCGGCGAACACAAAATTCCAGCCGAGCGAGGCAGCCAGACGGGCGCTCTCTTTACTGGCACCGAGCAGAAACCGCTGGGGCGCGACCGGCGGCTGCGGCAGCGCCCGTGCTTCCACACCGGCAAGATGGTCGTCGAGATGCGTCAGATAATGGGTCAGCTGCTGTAACTGTGCAGGAAAACCGGGCGCATTGTCTGCGCTGTGATATCCCCGCAGCGCCTTAGTGGAAAGCGGCAAACCGCCAGGCGCTTTACCGATACCGATATCCACGCGATCGGGTGCCAGCGCGGAGAGCAGATGGAAATTCTCCGCGACTTTATACGGGCTGTAATGTTGCAACATCACGCCGCCGGAACCGATACGCAGCGTTGACGTCCGGGCCAGCAGCCAGGCAATCAGTACTTCCGGCGAACTGCCCGCCAGCTTTTCGGTGTCATGATGTTCGGACACCCACAAACGGTGATACCCCAGTCTCTCTGCTGTCTGCGCAAATGTCAGCGTCGCCGCCAATGCCTGTGCGGCGCTCTGCCCGTCATTTATCGGGCTTTGATCTAATAAGCTCAGTCGGTAATTCACGTCGGGCATTCCTTTTTATCTGCTTATGTCGGTAACAATCACTCATCATGATAAAAAGAGTTCCACGAAGTCAGCGCAAAGCTAAATAATAAAATTACGTTTCTATAGTGAATATTTAGCTATGGGATTTATGCCTCTTTGGCGGATATAAATTATAGCCACAGGGTATTTAGTCAGACGGTAATTCATGACTAGGATGAAATGACTGCAATCTCTACCCATAAAAGGCTATTTATAATGAGCATTTCACTTGCCGATGAAATCCGCACCGGGGCGAACACCGCTTCCACTGCGTTAGAAAATCAACTCATCGCCCATCGCCGCGAATTACATCAACATCCTGAATTATCCAATCAGGAGTTCGTGACCACGCAAAAAATTACCGACTGGCTGAATGCCGCCGGGATCCGCATTTTAGATCTTGGCTTAAAAACTGGCGTAGTGGCTGAAATTGGCCCGGCGCACGGCCCGGTGGTGGCGCTGCGCGGCGACATCGACGCCCTGCCAATTGAAGAAACCTCCGGCGTGCCCTTTAGCTCACAGCAACCGGGCGTAATGCATGCCTGCGGCCACGATTTCCATACCTCGGTAATTCTTGGCGCAGCGTATTTACTCAAAGCCCGCGAGGACCAGTTGCAAGGTCGCGTCCGTTTGTTTTTTCAGCCTGCCGAAGAGCGTTTTGGCGGGGCATCGCAGCTGATTAAGGCCGGTGCGCTGGAAAACGTCGATGCCATTTTTGGCCTGCACAACGCGCCAGAACTGCCGGTCGGTACCTTTTCCACTAAAGGCGGCGCGTTCTACGCCAATGTTGATCGCTTCCAGATAACCATTACCGGCAAAGGCGCGCATGCCGCACATCCGGAAGAAGGCGTCGACAGTATCGTCACCGCCAGCCACATCGTGACCGCGCTGCAAACACTGGTCAGCCGTAATGTCGCCGCGCAGGAATCCGCGGTGGTCAGCGTGACCCGCATTGAAGGCGGCAACACCTGGAACGTCTTACCACAAAGCGTTGAGCTTGAAGGCACGGTGCGCACGCACAATGATGATATTCGCGAGCAAATTCCGGGTCGGATCCGCCAGCTGATTTCAGGCGTCGCCGGTGCGCTGGGCGCGAAAGCCGAGCTGCACTGGTTTGGCGGGCCACCGGCGGTGGTGAATACGCCACGCTGGGCGGAATTCAGCCTTCAGGCGGCAGCAGAATTTGGCTATAAAGCGGAAGTGGCCACCGCGCAGATGGGCGGCGAAGACTTTGCGTTTTACCTGCATCATGTCCCCGGCGCGTTCGTCAGCATCGGCTCAGCCAGCGAATTTGGCCTGCATCATCCGCAATTTAATCCGGACGAATCGGCTATTTTCCCGGCAGCGAATTACTTCCAGCAATTAGCGGAAAAAGCGCTGCAAGAATTAACACGCGAGTGATTTTAAGTGAGGTTCATGGCCGAAAGTCATTTAAATGGCCATGAACCTACTCCACAACCCCGCCTGGCCATGGACTGACCTACTGAGATGATTAAAATTCTCATCAGGTAAACAGTCTGTTACCTGATTTTAAGCAGAAAACCAAGTTAAAACGAGTTACTACGCCGAAGTGGCATCTTACTTCGAATCACGCGCCCTTCACTCCATTCATTGATAGGCCAATAAACAGGTCGTTCATTCATATGACTTGCTTTCGTACAAAAAGAAGCACGAATATATTTATAATACTCAACGGGGATTACCATTTGTAGATTATTAGCAAGCCCGCTTAAATCATTTAAGTTATCGCGAGAACTGATACCATTAATACTGGTATCCATAATATCCCAGACACAATTTTTCAGTTTAAAAAGTGAGACTGTTGAATATATCTTCAAAATAGTCGCACCACTTGGTGAGTTATTAAACTCCATTCGCTCTCTGGTTTTATCATCATATTTCATCAATTTAAGACAGTCTCGTTGTTTAGCCGCAGCCGAGAAAAAACGCACCAGGAACCCACTATCTCTTGCAACATACAACCCGGAACCTAAGGCAGCATAAGCATCACTCTCTTTTGGCCCTTGCGTGGTTAAACCTATCGCTGCGACTTCACTTGTACCATGATACCCCAGTAAAAACATACATCCTCCATAAATTAAAATTGAGTTACTCATTAATCCTTTTATTATGAAAAGTTAATAAATTTACATTCATCTAATAATGTTTTGAATGCCCACATCACCACCATGAATATTAACTCTTTCAAACGAAAAGATCATAACCCTCTAAGATTATCATGATTGCTATCATTAAATATCAGTTCAAAGCCAAAATTATAAATTCCATTTTCCTAATAGTCTTAAAATAAAATAATAAAACCCAAGTGCGATTACACTATAAAATCCCTGAGTACTTATGATTACTGCTGGTTACATAAACCGGACTTCGCCGTTGAACCATGATGTTCAGGTCGTCAGATTATTTCTCTGAAAGGCAACGCAAGTAGTTTCGCCCTCTTGCTTCCCTCCAATTGCTTTTTCTCAATTTGATTATTGAATTTTGTTGTTTTACATCTCCGTAACACTCGGCAATAGTGAAAACGTCACCTTAATGTCATAAACACATAATAAGAATGCAGGGTAAAAAATAATGATGATACGTAGCTTTAGTCTCACTGCCATTGCCACTTTGTTAAGTCTTTCTACACTGGCACATGCCGCACCGGGTATCGACCTTGTTGCTAATGAAACCCCGATCAATACGCCGAAAAGCCCTGAAGCCGTGGCGAAAATCCCGGCCAATTTTAAATTTGTCGAACCGGGCACGCTGACGGTGGCACTGGCCGTACTCGGCAGCGCCCCGCCGTTCGGCCTCTTTGCCCGCGATAACAAAACGGTGATCGGCAGCGAGGCTGATATCGCCCGTCTGGTGGCCGATGGACTGGGACTGAAGCTTAAAGTGGTACCGGCTTCGTGGGAAGACTGGCCGCTGGGTGTGACCTCCGGAAAATACGACGCGGCTATCTACAACATCACCGTAACCAAAGATCGCAAAACCAAATTCGATTTCGCCACCTACCGTGAAGACACGCTGGGCTTCTACGTGAAAACCGGCAGCAAAATCACCTCGATCAAGTCCGCGCCGGATATCGCTGGTAAACGCATCATCGTCGGCTCCGGCACCAATCAGGAGGCCGTACTGCTGGCGTGGGACAAAGAGAATCAGGCCAAAGGTCTGCCTGCGTTTAAACCGCAATACGTCACCGACGATGCCGCCGCCACGCTGGCTATCCAGTCAGGACGCGCAGACGCCACCTTCGGGCCGAACGTTACCGGTGCTTATAAAGCGCTGCTGACCGGCAAGACGCAGCTGGTCGGCACGGTGCCAGGCGGCTGGCCGAAAACCGCCAATATTGCCGTCACGCTGAAAAAAGGCAACGGCCTGGTGGATGCTGTGCAGGCATCGCTGAACAGCGCCATCGCCAGCGGCGCTTATTTACAGGTGCTGGATCGCTGGGGCGAAAGCGTTGAGAAAATCGACCATTCAGAAATCAACCCGCCGGGACTGGGCGACTGATCAGGAGACTGAAAGATGAGCGACGACGTTTTTATTCAGACCGTGCCAGAAGATCCGCTGATTGCGCCGATCATTGAAGGACTATTTGGTGAATATCGCGAGCGCTACGGTGATTTTTTTTCCAGCCAGCCACCGGAAGATGACAGCGTGTTTGCTGCACCCGATGGCACATTTATTGTTTTGCTAAGAAACGGAGCGCCCATAGCGATGGGCGCGTACAAACGTTACGACGAAGACACCGCCGAGTTCAAACGCATCTGGACGGATCGCAGGCTGCGCCGTCAGGGGCTGGCGCAGAAAGTCCTGCATGAACTGGAACGTCGTGCCGCCGCTTATGGTTACCGGCAGGTGTTTTTGACCACCGGATTCCGTCAGCCGGAAGCGGTCGGCCTGTATTTATCGCACGGTTATCAGCCGCAGTTCGACACCCGGCTCGATCCGGAAGTCTATTCCCGTGAACCCTACGACGGGCGCTTGCCCTTCAGAAAAGCGCTGACCGCTGACGTTCCCGTCACCTAGTTGCAGATCACACCAATAACAGGCAAAACGTATGAGCGAAAACACCTCCCCGACTGTCAATCATCCCCCGCTGAAAGTGGTGCCGGCTCGCTATCCGTGGCGGCTGGCCGGTGCGGTATTTTCGGTGTTCGTCCTGCTGGCGATTGTGCAATCTATCGCCACCAATCCCCGCTGGGAATGGGGCGTGTTTCGCCAGTGGTTTTTTGATCCCGTCATTTTGTCAGGGCTGGGCAAAACCCTTTTGCTCACCCTGCTCGGCACCCTGTTTGGCATTATCTTTGGCACCGCACTGGCGCTGGCCCGCCTCTCAAAATCTTACCTGCTGAATTCGCTGGCATGGGGCTATATCTGGCTGTTCCGCTCGCTGCCACTATTGCTGGTGCTGATCATCCTTTACAACTTTTCCTATCTGTACGACAACCTCTCGATCGGCATTCCGTTTACCTCGCTGTCGTTTTTCAGCACACCCACGGTGGATTTACTGGATCAGTTTTCCGTCGCGGTGCTCGGCCTTTCTCTGGTGCAATCGGCCTACACCGCTGAAATCATTCGGGGTGGGATTTTAGGCGTCGAGCACGGCCAGCATGAAGCCGCCGCCGCACTTGGCTTACCGGCGTATCGCCGCACATTTCGCATCATTTTACCGCAGGCGCTGCGTTCAATTCTGCCGACCGGTTTTAATGAAGTGATCAGCCTCGCGAAAGGCACGTCGATTGTGTATGTGCTGTCGATGCCGGAGCTGTTTTACACCGTGCAGGTAATTTACAACCGCACCCAGCAGGTCATACCGCTGCTGATGGTGGCGACGGTCTGGTATCTGCTGATCACCACCGTACTGTCGGTACTGCAATATTACGTCGAGCGTTATTTCTCACGCGGCACCGTACGTCAGGTTGCACCGACGCCGTTGCAGCGCCTGCGCCAGTGGCGTCTGGCCCGTTCTTAACGGCTCACTTTCTGGAGAATTATCATGTCCGAAGCCTTTGATCTGTTCGTTAACCGCCCGGCGGAAACTCCCGTTAAGCAGCTGTTCCCTCATAAATCTCATACTGCTACCGTCGGGCGCATCGAGATCAACAATCTCAGTAAATATTACGGCGCGCACAAGGCGCTGGATAACGTCAGCCTGAACATTGAGCCCGGTACGGTGACGGTGATCCTCGGCCCGTCCGGCTCAGGTAAATCGACCCTGCTGCGTACCATTAATCACCTTGAACGCGTGGACGAAGGGTTTATCCAGATCGACGGTGATTACATCGGTTATCGTCGTAAAGGCGACACGCTGTATGAGCTGAAAGAGCGCGCGATCCTCAAACAACGCACGCACGTCGGCTACGTGTTCCAGAATTTCAATCTGTTTCCGCACATGACCGTGCTGGACAACATCATCGAAGCGCCGGTTGTTCACGGTTATCTCAGCCGTAAACAGGCGATTGTCCGCGCCTATGAACTGCTCGACACGGTCGGACTGCGTGAAAAGGCCCATGCCTGGCCGCGACATCTTTCAGGCGGCCAGCAGCAACGCATTGCTATCGCCCGCGCACTTGCGCTCAATCCGAAAGTGATGCTGTTTGATGAACCGACCTCCGCGCTGGATCCTGAGCTGGTCGGTGAAGTACTGGACGTTATCAAGAAATTGGCGGAGTCCGGCGTAACGCTGGTGGTGGTCACGCATGAGATAGGCTTCGCGCGGCAGGTGGCGGATCAGGTTGTGTTTATGGTCGATGGCCGCGTGGTTGAAACAGGCGACGCCGCTCAGGTTCTCGACCGGCCAGTCCATGCAAGGACGAAGGCATTTTTACAGAAAGTGTTGTAAGCCTTACGCCACCGTCGCGACGAGGCTTTTCAGGTGCGCGATACGCTGTTTATCGGGGTTGATCAGGACATCGTTGTTGATGGCCAGCACCACGCCCTTGAGCAGTTCCGTGGTGTTGTAAATCTGAGAAAGGGATTTCAGTTCGTTAATATCATTGTGGATTTCGCGTCCTTTCAGCGAGAGACGTTTATTCGCCAGACCGGTCGCCAGCTCAGAAGTGAGAAGTTGCACGAGTTGCACTGCGGCCACCGGATGGGTCGACAGCATATGGATGTAATATTTCATCAGCAGCGGGATAAACTCCGGCGTCGCACCCAGTTTGGCGCTCGCCAGATTAAGGATATCGATCATATGTGCAGGCATACGGCTTTCCACAGCCTTACGCTGCGTTTCCAGCTGCTTCTTTACCGCCGGGACCGACTGAAACGGCAGCACCGCAACGCTGTCGCAGGTCTTACAAACTCCCACCACCACGTTCTTCACCAGGCCGCTACCGTCGCTGAAAGGCACATCGCGAAGCCTGAAGCTGACGGTCTGAAAAGACTGACAGACCTCGCACGCCGCCCGTTTCTCATCACCCACTTTGTAGATTTTCATAAGTTCCCTTTAATGATGAACGCTGATAAATACACTGGCCGGCTCATCGAAATACCATTTGATATACCAATGTAAACCTGCGCAGGTAACGGTAATTATATGTACATCAACACTGCTGTCGTAATGGTGAGGGCTCATGCGGTGATCGGCCCCACCTGCCCGCATAATCACAGTGATGACCTCCTGCACAGACACATCACCGGTACTTAATAAATTCTTAAGGTCCACATCGTGTCGGACAGCAAACTCAATGTTCCCCGCCCGTAAACACTCAATGACCCTGCCCTTAATGTCTTTAAACCCCACACGTACTCCAATGTACGCCAGTTGTCGTACAAAATCAACTGATTATTATTGCCTCACATCTGCAAAGACTGAGAACGAAAATACGCGCACAGAATAGGAGCATTCGTGTAGAAATGAATGATAAAAAATATATTTATCAATGTTCTGGAAGATAACGTGGAAATAGGAATGTAACGGAAGATGGACGTTGCATGAGTTGAACGGGCACCCGGTCTGTCAGCCGGGCACCTTGCATAAACTGACTTCCAGCGGGTTACTCAATAAACACTGGCCGCTTTTCACGTAAGGATTTCAGCCCTTCCCTCACCAGGATCAGCGCCATTTTTCCGTCATGTCCCGTGACTTGTGTTTCTGTATCATTACGGATGGCGTCGATGAATGCCTGAGCCTCACACACATAGGCTTCCTGATATAATTTCGTCCATGAAGGCATGGATTGCGTTTGAATGGTTTTATCTCGCGTGACCACCTCAACATTATTGCTGTTCTGGCGTCCGACTTTCACAATTCCGTGTGTGCCGAGGATTTCGGCGCGGGCATCATAGCCATACTGAACGTACTGGGCGCCGTCGATCATACCGATAATGCCGTTGGTAAATTGCATCATCACCGCGCAGGTATCGTAGTAATCAGGATATTGCTCTGCCTTCTCCGGCGAGCGAAAATTATGGCCAATGACGTGGATCATACTGACCTCGGCATTGGCGTACCATCTCAGGGTATCAAGATCGTGGCTGTTCACTTCCGCAACCGGGCCACCGCTTTTTGAAATATCAAACATCCACTCTTTTGGCTCGCTGGGGCCATGTGTCAAAGATTTAAGTAAAGTGACGTCGCCGACGGTCTTATTTTCAATCACTTCTTTGCCGAGTTTGAAATTTTCATCAAAGCGGCGCATGAAACCCAGCTGTAATTTTACGTTGTGTTCCCGGCAGGCTTCTATCATGTCGTTGCACTCTTCTTCCGTACCCGCCATCGGTTTTTCGCAGAATACGTGCTTACCGGCTTTCGCGGCGGCAACCACAATATCCCGGTGTAAATGTGTCGGCGTAACCACCACGATGGCGTCAATATTGTCGTTCTTTAACGCTTCGCGGTAATCCGTATATTGATATTCAACCTGAAGTTCTTTTTGTGCTTCAGCCAGGCTTTCAGCAAAAGGATCGCATATCGCAATTAATTTTGCGTGATGGACATTGCCGTTATAATTTCTGGCGTGGATCATCCCAGCGCGACCACATCCAATAAGACAAACGTTAATTGTTTTTTTCATTTCCAGCCTCAGCCACAAGATTGAATAGGTAACTTAATTGATATTATTAACGGGCCTGCCCGCTGGCAGGCCCGTTACATTCTATTTTGACGAACGAAGTTCATTAATGATTTTTATTCCGGCTGAACTGCCCAAACGTGTCGCACCGGCTTCAATCATCGCCAGGGCATCTTCCAGCGTGCGAATACCGCCAGCGGCCTTAACCTGCACGTGTTCCCCGGCGTGCTCTTTCATTAATTTAACATGTTCGACAGTGGCTCCGGCAGTACCAAAACCCGTTGAGGTTTTCACAAATGCTGGTTTCACTTGGGAGGCAATTTTTGCGACGTGAATAATCTCATCGTTGGTTAAATAGCAGGTTTCGAAGATGACTTTAGACACAATCCCGGCTTTATTGGCCACCGCGACCAGCGCTGCCATTTCCTCTTTTATATACGCGTAATCATGCTCTTTGACTTTGCCGACATTGAGTAAATAGTCGAACTCCTGAGCGCCATTATCCACGGCCTCCTGCGCTTCAAACACTTTGGCCGCGATGGTCGTTTGCCCGAGAGGGAAGCCTATCGCCGCCCCCGTCAGCACTGATGAGCCTTTCAGCATCCCGTAGCAGGTCGCCACCGGCCAGGAATTGATGGCGACAGAAGCAAAACCGTATTCTCTCGCCTCGTCACACAACTTTTGAAAATCGTCTTTTGTGGCATACGCATGAAGATTGGTGTGGTCAAAAAATGAGGCCAGTTTTTCAGCAGAGAATTTCATTTTATATTCCTTATTTAAGTCAGATATTTGGCTATTGCTTTCTTGGCAATGGATATAATCAATGCATTTACATTACTAAATTATTAAATCAGCCAGCCTCCTCCACTAACGTGGACAAATAATGGCCCAGCGTCTCGCTGGCTTCTTTTTCCTGTTCGCCATCACACCGCAAAGTAATTATTGAGCCGCACACAATGCCGAGTTTCATCAATGCCAACATACTTCTGCCATCGACATCTTTTTCATTGTTAACAAGCCTGACGGCACAGTTATATTTCTTTGCCATTTTTGAAAACATGGCGCAGGGACGACTGTGAAATCCCATCGGGTTAATAAAAATAATGTCTGTAGCTATCATAAAAAGTGATCCCTAACGTTTTAAATTAAACAGCCAGTGCGGATTTATAAAATTTGGCCCTGCGGTATAAGCCATAGATAATGCCGCCGGTTAGCCCTCCGCTGAGGATGGAAACGACCCACAGAACACCATGCGTGACTAATGGCAAAATAATCAATCCGCCGTGCGGCGCAGGAACCGCAACTTTGAAAACAAAGGTGAGCGTCGCACCAATCGAGGCGCTCAACATCAGTATCGGAATAACGCGCAGCGGGTCTTTCGCCGCAAAGGGGATGGCGCCCTCGGCGATAAACGTTGCACTGAGAATGAGATTGACCAGCCCCGCTGCCTGTTCTTCTTTTTCGAAATACTTTCTGAACAGGACAGTCGCAATGGCAATTACCAGCGGGGGAACCATGCTTGCCGTCATCACACCGGCCATAAATAAGGCGTTGCCCTGCTCAGCCAACAACATGGTTCCGGTGACATACGCGGCTTTATTGACAGGCCCACCGAGGTCAAATGCACTCATACAACCGATGACAATGCCCAGAATTAAAGGATTGGCATGTTCCAGTCCGGCCAGCCAAACCATCATGCCTTTATTTAACGCGGCAATTGTGGAACCGGCAGAAAGCATGAAGAACCCGACCACCAACACACCAATTAACGGCATCAGGAAGATTGATTTGAAGCCCTCCAGAGAGCGCGGGAACGAGCGCGTAACATGCAGCATCCACTTCATGAAATAACCGGCGAAAAACCCGGCGATGATCCCCCCCAGGAAACCGGCACCGATATCCATGGCGAGCAAGCCGCCGACAAATCCCGCGACGAATCCCGGCCGGTTCGAAATGGAGTAAGCAATGAAGGCGGTAAAAACCGGCACCATCAATGAGAATGACAGCTTGCCGAGTTTAAACAGGTTGGCCGCAATCGGGTTGTACTGCGCATTTGTCGGGTCGAATGAATAAATACCCCAGAAAAATGAGACCGCGATCAACACACCGCCTGCGACCACGAAGGGCAGCATATTGGAGACGCCATTCATCAGGGAGATATACAACGCCCGCCCAATACTTTCGCGTTCGGCCTTATCGGCGACGGACTTGTCTGTTTCTGGTGTTTCGCCTTGTAAATGATTATAGATATCTTCATGGCCCTCTATCGCTCTGGCCACCAGCTCATTGGCCTTTTTGACACCATGCCCGACCGAGGCGCGAATGACGGGCTTGCCGTGAAATCGCGCCATTTCTACTGCTTTATCGCAGGCCAGGATCACCATATCGGCCTGAGCAATCTCGTCTTCTGTCAGCGCATTCTCAATGCCCACGGCACCATTCGTTTCAACCCGTATCCTGGCCCCCGCTTTTTCAGCGGCCTTTTTTAACGCGGCTTCCGCCATAAATGTATGGGCAATACCCGTTGGACATCCGGTTACTGCGACAAAAAATTTTCCTTCGGTCGACATGACTCTGGCTCCTTGAGTGGCTGTTTCACCGGACTGGCATAGAGGGGGGATGCAGCGTATGTCCCCACAACCAGAGTTTTTCAGCCAGCACTTACTACTGTTTAGATTCTTTTATTGTCGTTTGCTATCGATATTGATTGCGGTTTTTTGCCAACGGTCCGCACTCTCATAAATTCCCGATGAAGAGGCGTAAATCCGTTATTCGACATAACTGCTCATAATATCAATCACCTGAACATCTGTTTCCGCCCCGGCAATACGGTCTCTGAAGTCATCCTCCATGATGGCACCCGCAAGTTTCATCAGTATTCTGATATGCTCATCGCCCGCGCTTTCTTCCGGTACTGCAATCATAAAAACGTTCTGAACCCAGTCATCTTCATCCGTATCCCATAAAATCGGTTTCACCAGCCGCGCAAAGGCCACCACTGGCACGGCAACCGCGTCGCTCTTGCCGTGAGGAATTGCATAGTCATATCCCACCGCCGTTGAGAACTCGGACTCTCTTTTTTTAATGGAATACATGAAGTTATCAAAACCACCGGGTTTCAGGCTGCCGGTGACCTCTACCTTTCTCCCCATCAGCTGTAAAGCCTGCTCTTTATCCTGAGCGTCAAGATGCAGCATCACGGTCTCCGTTGTAAAAATTCGCATACTCTCTTCACCTCATTGCTGATAATTATCACTTACTATCGATTTTAAGCCACTCAACACCAAAACGATAGTAAACAATTGACATCGGTAATTTCATGACTAAACTCACAAGAATTCACATTGAGCCGACGAATTATTCAAATTGAGTTGACCAATGACCACGTTCCACCATGCAACCAATGAGAGGGTGTTATGAAAGCCATTCAGTTACTTGCCAAAGGCGAACTCCGTTTAACAGAACTGCCAAAACCAGAAATTGCGCCAGATGAAGTGCTGCTGACCTGTAAAGTCGGGGCAATTTGCGGTACCGATTTACGGATGCTGGCAAACGGCCACCGCCAGTCACCGCAGGCGTTGACGCTGGGACACGAATTATCAGGCGTTATTGAGGAAGTCGGGGCGAATGTCAGTCATGAATGGCGGGTGGGTATGCGCGTTGCGGTGGCGCCTAATTATGGTTGTGGCATATGTGACAGTTGCATTAGCGGCAACACGCAAACCTGTAAAAACTTCCAGGCCTTAGGGATTCAGAAAAACGGCGCATTTGCAGGCCACGTGGTTATTCCTGCCCGCGCCGTCCAGCAGGGAAACATCGTCGAGCTTCCGGACCATGTTTCTTTCGAGGAAGGTGCGCTTATCGAACCCTTTTCCTGCGTCTATAACGCGTTCGAGCGCTGTCATACACGCGTGGGCGATACGGTACTGGTGATTGGCGCAGGACCCATTGGTCTGATGCATGCCCTGTTGCATAAGGCTGCCGGTGCAGGAAAAGTGCTGATCAGCGATATCAATCCTGAACGGCTGGCGCTGGCCTGTGATTTCGACCCTGATTTTGTGCCAGTGAACGGAACAGATACCCTGACCGACGTCATGCGGATCACCCATAATCGGGGATGTGATGTCGTGATTACCGCTGCCTCCATTGCTGAGATTCAGTCGCTGGCGTTGGAACTGACTGCGCTCAACGGACGCGTTCTGTTCTTTGGAGGTTTACCTCATGGTAAAGAGAGGGTCAGCCTGGATACTAATATTATCCATTACCGGCAGATTACTGTGACGGGGATGAGCGGTCAGAATTTACGACAATATCGCGAAAGCCTGAGAATGATTTCCAATGGACTGATTAATCTGAAACAAATCTTGACTCATAAGTACTCTCTTGAACAATATGACGAAGCTTTTAGCGCCGCCCGTTCAGGACAGGCGCTAAAAGTCGCCTTTGTTTTATAACCAACCCAATACTGAGACAAATCATGAACGGTCATTCGGAAGATAAGGTTTTTTCGCTGGAACGTCAGCAGGCGATTCTGGCGATTGTTGAGGAGAACAAAAAAGCCACTGTCGCTGAGTTATGTCAGTTGTTTAAGGTCTCTACCTCAACGATCCGCAATGATCTTCGTGAAATGGAAAAGCAGATGCTGGTGACGCGAACCCACGGCGGCGTGCTCATTCGCAGTAAAACCGGTCTGGAAATGATGTCTACAGAGAAAGAGGTCTGCAACCATGATGCCAAAGTCAGGGTTGCAGAGCTTGCTCTTGAGCAAATTGAAGACGGCGATACTCTGTTACTGGATACCGGTACCACCACGCTCGAGCTGGCGAAAATGCTGGGCGAACGTCAGCAACTGACAGTGATTACTAATGATTTGAAGATTGCGCTGACGCTGGAAGATTCCGCAGGCGTGATCAATCTGTTTTTTATTGGCGGTGCGGTGCGTAAACAGCTGCACTGCGTTATTCCGTTTAGTAACGATAACAGCCTGTCTGATTTGATCATCGATAAAGCCATTATGGGTACCAATGGTTTTACGTTGAAAAATGGCGCAACGACGCCGGATGTGCGCCAGGCGGCGTTCAAAAAGAAAATGATTGCCTGCTCTACCAGCGTCATTTTGTTGGCAGATTCAACGAAAATTGGCCGGGATGCCTTCGCCAAATTCGCCGATATTTCCGATATTCATATTTTTATCACCGACAGCATCAAAGATGACGTCCGCGCAGGACTCGAAGCGCAGGGAATGGAAGTTCGCGACGGATCGTCTTCAGACAAAACCAGCGGGTAAAGTCCGCACTCTTATTCCGATTTTAAGAGGTGAACGGCTCCCTTTCCGGGAGCCGTGGGTATAGATACTCGTAGAGTAATGAGGGTTGACTCCACACTCACGGATATATGCCTCTGAACACCGTCTTCTTCCTTCCCTGCGACATAATCCCTTCTAACGCCTCAACGCAGGCCAGATAGTGCGGCGTTTTTTTATGCGCCAGCACCGCTGCCTCATCCACATAGGCTTCATAGATAAAAAACCGCGTCGCCACGTCTGCGTCCTGCAACACGTCGAACCGCAGATTTCCGGGTTCTTGCACCGCCCCGAGATGATTAGCGTGAAATACAGCCAGAAACTCGGCAATCTTGTCCGGCTGGACATTAATTTCAACCAGTGTCACTTCCATGATTTACCCCTTTTCGCTCAGGAACAGTTCGTAGGCATGTGCCACGCTGGCGTTTTCATGCACCACGGCTTTCACCGCATGGAGCATCGCCACCGGCGACTCCGACTGGAAGATGTTACGTCCCATATCGACGCCCGATGCGCCCTGATCCAGCGCTTTAAAGCACATTTCCAGCGCCTCGCGTTCGGGCAGTTTTTTGCCACCGGCGATCACGATCGGCACCGGGCAGCCGGCGGCGATTCGTTCGAAACCTTCATCCACAAAATAAGTTTTGATGATGTTCGCGCCCATTTCGGCAGCGATGCGCGTGGCCAGCGAGAAATACCGCTGATCGCGCGCCATGTCTTTGCCGACACCGGTTACCGCCATGGTCGGCATGCCATAACGCATCCCCTGATCGACCAGCTGGATAATGTTTTTGATCGACTGGTGTTCATATTCGCTGCCGATATACACCTGCGCCGCCATCGCTGCGACGTTGAGGCGCAGCGCGTCTTCTATGGCGACTGCAACTGTTTCATTGGAAAGCTCAGTCAGGATTGAATTACCGCCCGACGCACGCATCACCACTGGTTTATTGACGGCCGCGGGCACCACGCTGCGCAGCACGCCACGAGTACACATCAGCACGTCAGTGTGCGCAAACAGCGGCGCAATGTTGATATCGATGCGTTCAAGGCCGGTGGTTGGCCCCTGGAAATAGCCGTGATCGAAGGCCAGCATCACCGTCCGGCCCGAGTCCGGATTGAAGATGCGCGCCAGACGCGACTGCATGCCCCAGTCAAGCTGGCCGCTGCCTTTGAGGAAAAATGCCCGGTTCTCCTGCGGCGTACCGATGCCGAAATTCTTGCCGTCTCTGATATCGTCCAAATCTGCCATTGTGCGTCTCCTTTATCGAAAACCGTTATCGTCAGAAATCGTATTTACCGATGTTGTCTTTGGTGAAGACCACGCGTTCCGGCAGCAGAACAATGCCGTTGCCTTTGGCCTCATACTGGTAGCCCTGCACGCTGTTCGGCACCACTTCCACCGTCCCGACGTCCGGTACATCCAGTTTGTCACCCACGTTCAGGTCGCCTTTTTTCAACAGCTGATCGGCGACGTAAACCGAAATTTTGCCCTGACTGACCACGTCCCACAGGCCGAACTGTTTGACCGTGCCACGCTCAACGTAGGGACGCATGACGTTCGGGGTACTGAACCCGACGATAGTCACGTCTTTACGTTTAAGGTTTTCTGCCGCCTGCGCCGCAGCCGGTAAGGCGTTGGCGTCGGGCGCAATAATCGCATCCAGATCGCCATAGGATTTCAGGATCCCTTCGGCGGTTTGCAGGGATTTAGTCGCGTCGTTATAGCCGTACTGCGTAGTGACAATTTCCCAGCCCGGATGCTCTTTGGCGATTTTGGCTTTCGCCTCTTTTACCCATTGATTCTGATCCGTCACCGTCGGGCTGGAATAGAAGAACGCGACTTTGGCTTTGTCTTTTTTCACCTGACTGGAAGTCATATCCACCAGCATCGAGCCGAGTTGCTGCGGCGTACCCTGATTGATGTAAATAGAGCGGCACTCCGGCTTGGTATCGGAATCCCAGGTCAGCACTTTCACGCCGCGCTGCATGGCGCGTTTGAGTGCCGGACAAAGGCCGTCCGGCGACACTGCTGCAACGATAATCGCGTTGTATCCCTGGTTGACGAAGTTATTGATCATCTGCACCTGACCGGACACGCTCGGTTCGGTCGGGCCGTCGTAGGTGACATCCACGCCCAGCGCTTTCCCCGCCGCCGTCGCCCCGTTGCCGCCGCTGGTGAAGTACCCGACGCCGACCAGTTTTGGAATAAAAGCGATGCGTTCAGCGGCCTGCGCACTCAGGCAAGCGAGGCTGACGGCACTGACGATAAGCATGGTTTTCAGCATTTTGGTTTTCATCTTGCACCCCGGTTCATTTGGATAATAAAGAAGGAGAAGACGCAGACCAGCGCTGGCGGTAACGCTGGAAAACACTGCGGATAAGACCCCGGTTAAGGCTGGCGGAGCGCCCTATCACCACCAGAATCAGCAGCGCACCGGACAGCGCGCTGGAGACCTGGCTGGAAACGCCGACCATCTGCAGGCCCTGTTGTAAGTAGCCGATCAGCAGCGTCGCCAGCGCCGTGCCGAGAATGGAACCCGAACCGCCGTAGATATTCGCGCCACCGAGCACCACGGCGGTGATCGCCGGCATCAGCAGCGCATTGCCGAGATCCGAACGCGCCGAGCCGAAATAAGAGGTCATCAGGATGGCCGCCACCGCCGATGCCAGCCCGGTCATGCCGTACAATGCACACACCGTCCGGCTAACCGGCAGCGCACCGTAGCGCGCCACGCGGGCATTCTGGCCGATGAGAAACACGTTGCGCCCGGTGCGACTGCGGTGCATCAGTAGCCAGAAAAACAGCGTGGCGGCGAGGAAAATCAGCAGCGGCATTGGCAGGCCGAGCACTATCTGACTGGCAAAATTAGTGAAAACGTCCGGGAAATTACCGATGCCTTCAAAGCCGGTCGCGCCCGCCAGCCCTGAGAGCAGTAAGGCGCTGCCGCCGAACAGGTACAGCGTGCCGAGCGTTATCACCAGCGGATTGACGCCGGTATACAGAATTAGCGCCGCGTTGAGTAAACCGCAGGCCGCGCCGAGCGCCAGCGTGAGGACAATCGCCAGTGCCAGCGGTACACCGGCCTGACACAACACGCCGAGCGCGATGGCGCACAGGCCGATGGTTGAGCCAAAGGAAATGTCGATACCGCCGCTGACAATCACCAGCGTCAGCGGCAGCGCCACAATGCCGATGGTGATGAAATCGCTGGTGCTGAACAGCAACGTATTAGCATCAAGCATCCGCGGATTCGCGAAGCCGAACAGCAGGATTTCCAGTATCAGTAACGCCAGCAGCGCCGCTTCCCAGCCATACTGTTGAAGGATTTTCATCACGCCACCCCGCCTTTTTTACCGGCGCTTAACCGGCGTGTGAGATGTTTTTGCTGTTCCGGTTTACGTTCAGCAGGCTTCTTCTGTTCGGGCTGACCAGAGGAAAGGAAACGGGCATATTTCTGGCGGCGAAGATTTTTCTGTAATGCCTGACGCAGCCTGCCGTCGAACACCAGCACGGCCAGCAAGACCAGTCCGGCGATGAAGTCGTTCCACCACGCAGGCAGGCGGAGCAGCACCAGTACGCTGTCGATTTGGGTGAGGAAATACGCGCCGAGCACCGCACCGAGGATCGAACCGGTCCCGCCAAGCAGACTGATCCCCCCCAGCACACAGGCGGCGATGGCTTTCATTTCCAGCCCGCTGCCAGTTTGATTTGGAACAAAACCGATTTGCGAGGCGAAAACTATACCAGCGATCGCCGCCATCATGCCGTTAATGCCGAACGCAAGAATGCGCACACGGTTAACCGCCACGCCGAGCTGCCGCGCGCCCTGCAAATTGTCGCCGACGGCGTAGAAGCTGCGGCCAAACGTGGTTCGGCTGAGCATCCAGAACATCGCGCTCAGCAGTACAATCACGCCCGACCCCAGCGCAGAAACGCCAAGGAATACTGGCTCAGACAACGATTTCAGCCCCGCAGGTAAACCTTCAATCCATTTGCCGCCGGTCATCAGCAGCATCAATCCGCGATATAACCCGAGCGTACCGAGCGTCGCGACTATCGCCGGAATACGCAGCCACGCGACCAGCACGCCGTTGAACAATCCGGCCAGCAGCCCGGTACCCAGCGTAATGACGCAGGCCAGCGCCAGATTCATGCCGCCGTTGAGCAATACCCCGAGCGTGACGGCGCACAGGCCGGTTATCGACCCCACCGACACATCAATATTGCGGGTCAGCATTACCAGCGTCGCGCCCATCGCCAGAAGCATCAGGATCTGCGCGCTGCCGAAAATCATGCTCAACGTCTGGAAGCTGAACGATTGCCTGTCCATAACGCCAAGCAGCGAAAACAGCGCGATAATTGCCATCAGCGCGGTCAGTTCACGATTGTTTTGTATCCGCTTTAGCATGAGGATCCTCCGGTGGCGGCGGTCTGGGGATGATTACCAAAAGCGATGTGCATGATGTTATTGACGTTGATCTCGCTGCCCTGCAATTCACCGCTCATCTCGCCCTGATGCATAACGAAAACACGATCCGCCAGCGCCTCAATTTCATCCAGATCGGAAGAAATGAGGATCACCGCGACGTTCTGTTCAACAACGTTGCGCATCAGCTGATAGATATCGGCGCGGGCGGAGACATCCACGCCGCGCGTCGGTTCGTCGACGATTAGCACCGCAGGCTGCGCTTCCAGACATTTGGCGATCAGCAGCTTTTGCTGATTGCCGCCGGACAACGTGCGGGCGGTTTGTGAACCGTCGCGGTACTTGATCCCGAGAGCGCGGTGATAGCGTTCGAGCACCGCCGCTTCGCGTTTGATGTTCAGCCACCAGCTCTGACGGTTAAACGTCAGCGAGGTGGTGTTCCAGCTCAGCGGCGCATCCAGGTACAGCCCAGACGCCTGCCGGTCTTCTGGCAGATACACCAGTCCCTTTTGCAGCCGCTGCAATGTATTCAGCCCGCTGATCTCCTGTTGCATCAAACGCATCAGACCGCTTTTTGCCTCGCGCAGGCCATACAGCGTTTCTGCCAGTTCGGTTCGCCCTGCCCCGACAACGCCTGCCAGCCCGACGATTTCCCCGGCGCGGGCGCTAAAAGAAATATCGATAAAGCCTTCGCCGGTGAGGTTTTCTACCTGTAAGACCGGTTCTTTGCCTCTGGTATTGCGCCGCGTGCCGGGTACATCCAGCCACATTTTTTGTTCTGCGGGCAGCGCCAGATCCTGCATATGCGGCGTGATGGCGCGGATCAGCGCGTCATTATCAAGTTCATCAAGTGTGCCGCTGAGCGCAATTTTGCCGTCGCGCATCACGCTGACCCTGTCGGCAATCGCGCGGATTTCAGGCAGCTTGTGTGAGATAAACACCACGCCAACGCCTTTTGCGGTGAGATGGCGAACCTGCGTAAACATACGGGCGGATTCGGCGGGCGTCAGGGAGGCGGTGGGTTCATCGAGGATCAGCAAACGGGCATCACGCATCAGCCCGCGCAGGATTTCCACCAGTTGCTGATCCGCCACTTCCAGCGTTCCGGCCAGCGCGCCGAGTGGCAGATTGCAGCCCAGCCCGGCCAGCGTTTCGGTCAGTTTTTTCTCGCTTGCCTGACGTGCGGGTAAACGGAAAAGAATGTTTTCGCGCACCGTCAGACTCGGAAAAAGCATCGGCTCCTGGGGCACCAGATAAATACCTGCCTGATGCGCTTTCGCCGGTGTCAGCGCCAGCAGCGGCGCACCGCCAAAGTGCATTTTGCCGCAGTCAGCCGTTTCGATACCGGCGATGATTTTCATCAGCGTCGACTTCCCCGCTCCGTTCCCACCCAGCAACGCGTGAACTTCACCGGCGTGCAAACTGAAACCGATATCCTTCAGTACCGCCACGCCGGAATAGCTTTTGCTTACGCCGCTGACCTGCAACAACAACGTAGAGGAAGTGGAGACGTGTTCTGGCTGCTGCATACAACACCCTCAGGCCGGATACATTAAATGAACAAATGTATTTATTGTTTAACAATGTTCATAAACCTAGTCTGCGATGAGCAGGAAAACTTATGCATCGATCACAGTTTGTTCAACTCATATACTCTGCGATATGATTAAGGCGGCAATCATTCAGAATTTGCCATACACATCACAGTTAACAACATTTCGTTAACGAACAATTGATCTACATTTTGATAAGTGTTCACTATGACTTCTGAGAACGGCAAGAAAACGAACCTGTCCGATTTGACTAACCATCTGGAATTCAGCATGGGTGAAGAGGAACTGCTGGCGCGCACCGCGTGGTTCTATTACCACGACGGCCTGACCCAGAATGAGATTGGTGAACGGCTCGGGCTGACGCGGCTGAAAGTATCGCGCCTGCTGGAGAAAGGCCGGCAGTCGGGTGTGATCCGCGTGCAAATTAACTCGCGTTTTGAGGGCTGTTTGTCGCTGGAAAATACTCTTCTGGAACGTTTTGGTTTACAGCAAATCCGCGTACTGCCGCAGCTGGCCGACGGTTCGCTGAGCGCACGTCTGGGCGTTGGCGCGGCGCATATGCTGATGACGTTGCTCAAACCTGAACAGCTGCTGGCGGTGGGTTTTGGTGAAACAGCAATGAGCACGCTGCAACATCTGAGCGGTTTCATCTCTTCTCAGCAGATCCGCATGGTGACGCTTTCCGGCGGCGTAGGCCCTTACATGACCGGCATCGGCCAGCTCGACGCGGCATGTGGTGTGAGCATTATTCCGGCGCCGCTGCGCGCGTCTTCAGCCAGCGTCGCGGCGATTTTTCGACAAGAGCGCAACGTCCACGACGTGATGCTCGCGGCCTGCGCAGCCGATATCGCAGTGGTCGGCATCGGCTCGCTGAATCAGAAACAGGAAGCGACCATTTTACGCTCCGGTTACATCAGCGAAGGTGAGCAGCTGCTGTTTGCCCGCAAAGGCGCGGTCGGTGACATTCTTGGATTCTTTATGCAGCGCAATGGCGAGCTGGCGGAAAACATGGCGATCCACGATGAGCTGATCGCCGTCGCGCCCGACGAGCTGGCCAGCATTCCAACCGTACTCGGCGTGGCGGGCGGCATCGAAAAAGCCGAAGCGATTGTCGCGGCGCTGAAAGGCAAACGCATTAATGCACTGGTTACTGAAGAGAGCACAGCAAGAGCCATGCTGGCGCTGCTCGGCTGACCCGCAGGGTTTCTGGGGGGTGGCGGTCAGGTAACAGGTGCCCGATAAACCGGCACGAGAGAAACTGGCGATGACCTCAACCCTGAACTCTGACGACGATCGTAGCTATTTAATGGCGCTGGACGCCGGCACCGGCAGCGTACGCGCGGTGATTTTCAATCTCGAAGGCGAGCAAATCGCCGCCGGACAGGCCGAGTGGATCCATCTGGCCGTGCCGGATGTGCCCGGTTCGATGGAATTCGATCTGCAAAAAAACTGGCAGCTGGCCTGTCAGTGCATCCGCCAGGCGCTGCACGACGCGCACCTTCCCGCCTCCGCCATCCGCGCCGTGGCCGCCTGTTCAATGCGCGAAGGCATCGTCCTGTATGATAAATCCGGTGAACCAATCTGGGCCTGTGCCAACGTCGATGCACGCGCCAGCCGTGAAGTGTCAGAATTGAAAGAAATCCACGATTCTCAGTTTGAGCGCGAAGTGTATGAATGCTCGGGCCAGACGCTGGCACTGAGCGCTATGCCGCGCCTGCTGTGGCTGGCGCACCATCGCCCGGACATTTACCGGCAGGCGGCGACGGTCACCATGATCAGCGACTGGCTGGCCTATAAGCTCAGCGGCGAGCTGGCGGTGGATCCCTCCAACGCAGGCACTACCGGCATGCTGGATCTCGCCACGCGCAACTGGCGGCCTGAGTTACTGGATATGGCCGGTCTGCGCGCCGACATGCTTTCACCGGTAGCCGAAACCGGCACGCGTCTCGGCTACGTGACGGCCAGCGCGGCAGAGGGCTGCGGGCTGAAAGCGGGAACACCGGTCGGCATGGGCGGCGGCGATGCCCAACTGGGTACCCTCGGCCTCGGCCTGGTGCGACCCGGCCAGACGGCGGTGCTCGGCGGCACGTTCTGGCAGCAAATCGTCAATCTGCCCGCGCCGATCACCGATCCCGAAATGAACATCCGTGTGAATCCTCACGTGATCCCCGGCATGGCGCAGGCTGAATCCATCAGTTTCTTCACCGGCCTGACCATGCGCTGGTTCCGCGATGCGTTCTGCACCGAAGAGAAAACCCTCGCCCAGCGGCTTGGCGTCGATACCTACAGCCTGCTGGAAGACATGGCCGCCCGTGTGCCGGTCGGTTCATGGGGCGTGACGCCGGTTTTCTCCGATGCGATGCATTTCAAAAACTGGTATCACGCCGCGCCCTCGTTCATCAATCTCTCCATCGACCCTGAAAAATGCAACAAACCGACGCTGTTCCGCGCGCTGGAAGAAAATGCCGCCATCGTCTCGGCCTGTAATCTGGACATGATCGCCAGCTTCTCCGGCGTGCGTGCCAAATCGCTGGTCTTTTCCGGCGGGGGTTCAAAAGGCAAGTTGTGGTGTCAGATTTTAAGTGACGTCACCGGCGTACCGGTCAACGTGCCGGTTGTGAAAGAAGCCACTGCGTTGGGCTGTGCGATTGCAGCAGGTGTCGCGGCAGGCGTCTATTCTTCCCTGGCGGAAACCGGCGAAGCGCTGGTGCGCTGGGAGCGGGAGTATCAGCCGGTGGCGGCAAACCATGAACTTTATCTTGCGCAGAAGGCGAACTGGCAGGCGGTGTACGCTGACCAGCTGGGGTTGGTGGACAGGCATCTGACGACGTCGATGTGGAAAGCACCGGGATTGTGATGCGGGCATCGGGTTTGATATTTGATAAGGGCTGACCGAGAAGATTTCGATTTCTCATGAACTGTGATCATATGGACTTTCGCATCGAAATCGAGCAAGCGGGCGCTGGGAGGGGGTATTACCTACGGTTCAATAATACAAACTCTTCATTACATAACTTATCTCTATGGCTTACATCCGTTGCATTTTAGTTTGCGCGATGCTTTCCAGTTCCTTGAAAACGCTATTTTTTTAATTTTATATCGGCGTATCGTCTCTCTCGCTGCGGCAAAATCTGCAGTCAGGATTTGCAACCTGTGAATATTGGTTAGTGCGTGGTTAAATGCCCATGTAGATCCCGCTGTTAATTTTCGGCGGGTCAGGCAGAGCAGCCTGTGGGCTGGCTGGTTTTGACCTATTCCCAGTATTGCAAACTCTGCCTGATCCGCCACCCGTGCGATTTGCAACGCACAGGGGACTAAACACTCATTGAATAGGAATTTAATATGAAAAATATAACTTCACTGACCGATGAGGGTTTGTTTGATAAAACCCCGCTGGAGATTGATGAGCTGACCGATCAATGTCGTGCGTTGAGTATCGCCATCACCGAGATAACGAACCCTGTCGCCAAAGAGATTCTGAATTTTATCCTCTGGGAGCGTCTCGACGTACTGAATGATGTGCTGACAATGTCAGCGAATGATAACGGGGAAGAGATTGAGTTAGCGATATGAGTCATTTGCCATATCTCCTCCCCCCTTCACAGCAGGAGCAAAACAAACCGGCTGAGCGCCTTTTTTATAAAATGGTGAGGGGTCGTAATTAAAAAATCCTGCGGAACGCAACGGCCTGAAGACCTGTGGCTTCAGGACCGAGTGAAGGCATCGCGCAGCGGCAGGGTTTTGCGCCACTCAGGCAGCGGCCCCGGCAAAACAATCATTTAATATTCGCCGCTACATCCATCGCGACTTTCCCTTTAATGGCTTTATTTTTCACTCTCCGCGACCACATCGCAGTCAGTATCGGGACTAATATCGAGGTGACGATAACCGATGTGGCGACCAGCGCCGTCGCTGCCGGAGCAACCGCTTTAAACTGTGGCACCATCTCGGCGATCAGCACAGGCGTAGCGACTGCGGCTCCGGCGGAACTGGAGGCCGCAATACCCGCAGTACCGTCGCCACCGCCGATGAATTTATCGGCCAGAATTAACGGAATACCGGTCAGGATAATCACAGAAACACCCAGCAACACACCCAGCAAGCCAGTTTGTGCGATAACCGTCAGATTGATGGTGTTGCCGAGTGCAAAGGCGAAGAACGGGATCAGCGTTTGTACTGCTTTGCTGAAGAATTCACGCAGTTCAGGATCGAGATTACCTAACCCAAAACCGATCAGGAATGGCAGCACCGCGCCGACAAAAACGTGCGGTTCGAAAGAGGCAATACCGGCAGTACCGAGAATAATCATGGTCATCAGCGGGCCGGACTCCAGAGACATCAGCACGAAAGCGCCCGCCTCTTCTTTGGTGCCATATTGCTGCATCACCGAGGCGTACAACCCGCCGTTAGTCATATCCATCGATGCGACCAACGCCAGGACGGAAAGCCCGGCGAAGAAGCCAAACTCGACGCCATTTTCCGGCATGAAGCGCGATGCCACCGCCGCCACAATCCATGCCACGGCGATTTTGGTCACCACCAGCGTGCCTGATTTACGCAGCACCGTTCCGGTCGCACTCAGTTTAATCGACGCTCCCATGCAGAAGAACCACACCGCCAGAATTGGCACGGTGCCGGTAATCAGGCCGTTGGTAAAGGAGCCGAAATATTTACCTGAGTCAGGTGCAAACGTATGACAAAGCGCACCGATGAAGAGAGGAACTAACATCATCCCGCCGGGAATTTTTTCTATCGCTCGTTTAATGTGCATAATTTCCACCTGAAGTAAAAGTAACGTATTACCGAATGCCGCTACGTTATCCATTCTCCAGGCTTATAAAAGTGACGCTAATCATAAAATGAAACGATGTTTCTATTTTTTAGATCGTGGGTTTTATTAATTTATCTCGTCAATAATTAATTTCAGCGCGAAATCACATTTTAAGATTATTAGTACGAAAATTCTTAACTCGCAGAAACAAAAAACCCGCAACAGTTGCCTGTGCGGGGGAATGTAAAAGGGAAACGCAGAAAGATCAGCTAAGCGTGGTCGTACCGAAAGCCTGACGCCAGTCGGCATCGAACTTGTCTACCGCAGACTGCACGGCAGGCGTGTTAAGCAACTGTTCGGCAACATCCACCGGCAAGGTGATCGACTGGCAGCCCGCCAGCAGACAATCCATCGCCTGACGCGGCGTTCTGAAACTCGCCGCCAGCACTTTTGACTGCGGCGTATGCAGGCTGAGCAGCGTCTGTAATTCTTTCACCATCGCAATGCCGTCGCCACCCTGAGCGTCCAGACGGTTCACGTACGGCGCAACATATTCCGCACCTGCCAGCGCCGACAATAAACCCTGACCTGCGCCATAAACGGCGGTACCGAGCGTTGGAATATTCATGCCTTTCAGCTTTTTAATCGCTGCCAAACCTTCGCTGGTCACCGGAATTTTTACCACCAGACCAGAAACCCGCTGCGACAACAGCAGCGCTTCGGCAACCATCTGTTCGGCATCGGACGCCATCACCTGAGCAAATAATTTTCCGGTCCCGCCCAGCGCATCACGCAGCGCAGGCAACACATCCCACAGCGATTTTCCCTCTTTCGCCACAATACTCGGATTGGTGGTCACACCCTGCAACGGCAGAATGCGTGAAAGACGTTTAACCGCAATGACATCGGCAGTATCGAGATACAACTCCATAACTTTCTCCTTGAAACCTGTGAGCGAATGCAAAGTCCGGAGATTGTACGCCAGCAAGCGCAAGGTTTGTTGATCACCATCAAAATCACTTTCGAATGAAAGGTAGTAGATTGTGAATGAAGAATTCAGCAGCAGGAGTGTCGGTATGATTTTCAACGTGCAGCGTTATTCCACCCATGACGGTCCGGGGATCCGCACAGTCGTGTTTCTCAAAGGCTGTTCGCTGAGCTGTACGTGGTGTCAGAACCCGGAAAGCCGCTCGGCTGAACCCGATGTGCTGTTCGATTCCCGCCTGTGCAGCGCCGGTTGCCAGCACTGCGCGCAGACATTTCCCCACGCGGTGACGATCGCCGACAGCGGCATTCAGATCCGCCGTGAAAACTTTCTCCAAAATGATTTATGTCAGTTTGAACAGGTCTGCCCTGCCGGTGCGCTGAGCGCGTGCGGCGATGAAACCGACATCGACGCCCTGATGAAGCAAATCCTGCGTGATAAACCTTTTTATCAGCGTACCGGCGGCGGCGTAACGCTCTCCGGCGGAGAACCTTTTATGCAGCCACAAACAGCGCTCACGCTGCTGCAACGTTGCCGTCAGGAAGGTTTACACACGGCGGTGGAAAGCTGCCTGCATGTGCCATGGAAATACATCGAACCTTCACTCGGCGCGCTGGATCTGCTGCTGGCGGATTTGAAACACGTCGCCGATGAACCTTTCAGACGCCTGACCGGTGGTTCGGCGAAACGGGTACTGGATAATTTCCGTCGGCTGGCCGCTGCCGGGCAAAAGCTTATCGTCCGCGTCCCGCTGATCCCCGATTTCAATGCCGACCGGGCATCTATCCGCCAGATTGTGGATTTTGCTGCGAATGAGACCGTCTGCGAGGCGATTCACTTTTTGCCGTATCACACCCTCGGTATCAACAAATATGTCCTGCTCGGACAACCCTATCTGGCCCCGCGCCAGCCGTTAAATGACCCCGATCTGCTGACGTTCGCCGAAGAATACGCCGCCGGTAAAGGGCTTTGTGCACAGTTAAGAGGATAACAAAATGACCAAACTGAATCTAAACACCCTTTCCGGCCGCATCCGTGCGCATAAAGAAGCGCTGATCCACATCGTCAAACCGCCGGTCTGTACCGAACGCGCACGGCATTACACGCAGATTTATCAGCAACACGCCAACAAACCGCTGGCCGTTCGTCGCGCGCTGGCACTGGCTGAACACCTGAGTCAGCGCACAATCTGGATCAAACACGATGAGCTGATCGTCGGCAATCAGGCCAGCGAAGTGCGCGCTGCACCGATTTTCCCTGAATACACCGTCGGCTGGATTGAGAGCGAAATCGATGCACTGGCCGACCGTCCGGGCGCGGGTTTTGCGGTCAGCGAAGCCAATAAAAAGATCCTCCACGAAATCTGCCCGTGGTGGCGCGGCCAGACGGTACAGGACCGCTGCTACGGCATGTTTACTGACGAACAGAAAGCGCTGCTCGACAGTGGCATCGTCAAAGCCGAAGGTAATATGACCTCCGGCGACGCCCATCTGGCGGTGAATTTCCCGCTGCTGCTCGAGCTGGGGCTGGACGGTTTGCGGCACAAAGTCGATGAACGCCGCAGCCGAATCAATCTGACCGACTGGGAAGATTTGCACAAAGAACAATTGCTGAAAGCCATCGATATTACGCTGGGAGCGGTGAGTGACCATGTGATGCGCTTTGCTGAACTGGCGCGGGATATGGCGGAGTCAGAAACGCGAGAAAGCCGTCGCACCGAACTGCTGACGATTGCCGCCAACTGCGACATCATTGCCCATCAGCCGCCCAAAAACTTCTGGCAGGCGTTGCAGCTTTGCTACTTCATCCAGCTTATTTTGCAGATCGAATCCAACGGTCATTCCGTGTCGTTTGGCCGTATGGATCAGTATCTTTATCCGTTCTACCGTCGCGACGTGGAGCTTGAGCAATCGCTGGGGCGCGATCAGGCGATCGAGCTGCTACAAAGCTGCTGGCTAAAACTGCTGGAAGTGAACAAGATCCGCTCCGGTACGCACTCGAAAGCGTCGGCGGGTAGCCCGCTGTATCAGAACGTCACTATCGGGGGCCAGATGCTGCATCACGGCGTGGCCGCCGATGCGGTGAATCCGCTTTCTTACGCCGTGCTGGAATCCTGCGGGCAGTTGCGTTCCACCCAGCCAAACCTGAGCGTTCGCTATCATGCCGGAATGAGCACCGATTTCCTTGACGCCTGCGTGCAGGTGATCCGCTGTGGTTTCGGAATGCCTGCGTTCAACAACGATGAAATCGTTATTCCTGAATTCATCAAGCTGGGGGTCGAAAAAGAAGATGCTTACGATTATGCCGCTATCGGCTGTATCGAAACGGCGGTCGGCGGCAAATGGGGTTACCGCTGCACCGGTATGAGTTTCATTAACTTCGCGCGCGTGATGCTGGCGGCGCTGGAACAGGGACGCGATGCGAAAAGTCAGTCCTGCTTCCTGCCTCAGGCACGCGGTTTATCGCAGAATAATTTCGAGAATTTCGAACAGGTCTTCACGCAGTGGGATGATCAAATCCGCTATTACACCCGCAAATCTATCGAAATTGAGTGCGTGGTCGATACAGTGCTTGAGGAAAACGCGCAAGATATTCTCTGCTCAGCGCTGGTGGATGATTGCATCGAACGCGGGAAAACCATTAAACAAGGCGGTGCGAAGTACGACTGGGTATCGGGATTGCAGGTCGGGATCGCCAATCTGGGCAACAGTCTGGCGGCGGTGAAAAAACTGGTGTTCGACCAGGGTGCAATTGGTCAGAAGGAGCTGGCGGATGCGCTGGCGTCTGATTACGCGGGGCTGGACGGAGAACGTCTGCGTCAGCGCCTGATCAACGGTGCCGAGAAATACGGAAACGATCATGATGAGGTCGATCAGCTGCTGGTGCGCGCCTATCAATGTTATATCGATGAGTTGTCCAATTATCATAATACCCGGTTCGGACGCGGCCCGATTGGGGGCACCTATTACGCGGGTACATCGT
The DNA here is from genome assembly GCA_013457415.1 of Enterobacteriaceae bacterium Kacie_13. Lineage (NCBI taxonomy): Bacteria > Pseudomonadati > Pseudomonadota > Gammaproteobacteria > Enterobacterales > Enterobacteriaceae > Enterobacteriaceae bacterium Kacie_13. Next base: position 2,050,630 of record CP045665.1, on the reverse strand, counting down.
CGATTTCCGCCAACGTGCCGTTTGGGGCGGGCACAACGGCCACGCCGGACGGCAGAAAAGCGTACACTCCACTGGCAGAAGGTGCCAGTCCGGCGTCCGGCACCGACCATCTGGGGCCAACGGCGGTGTTTAACTCGCTGGGTAAATTGCCGACCGAAGCGATACTCGGTGGCGTACTGTTGAATCAGAAACTGAATCCGGCATCGCTGGAAAATGAAACTGACCGTCAGACGCTGATGCTGATGCTGCGGACATTCTTTGAAGAGCATCGCGGCTGGCATGTTCAGTACAACATCGTTTCCCGCGAGACGTTACTCAAAGCGCGGGAAGAGCCGCAAAACTACCGCGATCTGGTGGTACGGGTGGCGGGTTACTCTGCGTTCTTTACGGCTTTATCCCCTGAGGCTCAGGATGATATTATCGCCCGCACTGAACATACGCTTTAATGTTCGCATCAGACTTTAACTTTACCGGGGCGGCTGCGGCCGCCCGTATTTTCGGGCGATTATGAACGACAGACAGCAACTTATTTTGCAATGGGTGAACGATAAACAGCGGATCAGCGTCAGTGAGCTGTCGGAAATTTGTCAGGTATCGGAAGTGACAATCCGTCACGATCTCACTCAGCTGGAACAGCGTCACTATCTGCGCCGTGCGCACGGTTTTGCGGTTGCCATTCAGACCGACGATGTGGATACCCGCATGATGTCGAATTTCGCGCAGAAACAGAAACTGGCGAAATTCGCAGCGTCGCTTATTCGTGACGGCGAAACAGTCTTTTTCGAGAGCGGGAGCAGCATTGCCCTGCTGGCACAATATCTTTCTGATAAGAAAAACCTGACGGTGATCACCGTCAGCAGCTACGTGGCGTCATTACTGAAAAGTATGCCGTGCGACGTGGTCTTACTTGGTGGAATGTATCAGAAAACCAGCCAGACGGTGGTCGGGCCGCTGACCAAAATGTGCCTGCAACAAATGAACTTCAGCAAAGCCTTTGTGGGCATCGACGGGTTTACCGGTTCTACCGGATTCACCGGCCGGGATATGCTGCGGGCGGATATCGTCAATGCGGTGATCGCGAAAGGTGCTGAAAATATCGTGCTGACAGACTCGTCAAAATTCGGCCAAATAAACCTTAATCCGCTTGGGCCGGTGAGCGCGTTCAGTCGTGTGATTACGGATGACATGTTAGCAGGAGACTTTCAGCGGGAGCTTTCAGGCGCAGGCATTGAAGTCAGCCTTGTGGGCTGACTTTTCAAACTGTTACTGCGGGGTTTCCTGGCCATAGTAAGCATTCTTGCCATGCTTGCGCAGATAATGTTTATCCAAAAGCTGCGGTTGCATGTCAGGCAACTGCGGTGTCAGCTGGCGGGAGAAGATACCCATGTAGGCAATTTCTTCCAGCACCACGGCGTTGTGCACCGCATTATCCGCATCTTTCCCCCACGTAAACGGCCCGTGAGAATGCACCAGCACCGCCGGAACATCGGCTGGTGACAGGTGGCGTTCAGCAAAGGTTTTAACAATCACTTCACCGGTTTCCCATTCGTAGCGTCCGGCAATTTCCGCTTCGGTCATGAGACGCGTACAGGGAATATTGCCGTAGAAATAATCCGCATGTGTTGTGCCCCACGCCGGAATATCAAGGCCAGCCTGTGCCCATATTGTCGCGTGGCGCGAATGCGTATGCACAATGCCGCCCGCTTCGGGGAAATTCAGGTACAGAACACGGTGTGTATCAGTATCGGAAGACGGTTTTTTACTCCCCTCAACGACTTTGCCGGTTTCCAGTTCGACCACCACCATATCGTCTACGCCCATGTGCCCGTATTCCACGCCGGACGGCTTAATGACAATCAGCCCCTGCTGGCGGTCTACAGCACTGACGTTTCCCCAGGTAAAGGTCACCAGATTATGGCGAGGCAGTGCCAGATTGGCCTCTAATACCTGCTCTTTCAGTTGTTTTAGCATGATGATCCCCTCGTCTGTCGATGATCTATTGTCTGGGCGGCAGAGGGTGGCAGGTATGGGGGAATTCGCTAAAGAGTGCGTACAGATCTGCTGCAAACGCAAAAGTGCCCGTGCGGGCAGAAACGGTGTGAAAATGAATCCAGTCTTTAGTTTTTTGTGCTCCGCGAAAGCGGCCTGATGGTGAATTAAGATTATTCACCTAGTGAATGAATAGTAAATTCACTATTTTTATTCAACGGATGCAAAAGTGCGTCCGGATGATACAAATTATGAATAAAGGTTCGGAGCAGCTGAGAAATTTGTGAGTCGCGTGAAGGATCACAAGGTGAAATCCGGTGAAAACGCCGCAGGTTACCTATACTTATGAATGATGCTGAACGTTAATCCTTTGAGGAAGATAACTATGATGCTCGTAAATAAACGCGTTGCCAGTATTGCGCTGGTTCTGACTTTAGCAATGTCTGTTACCGCTTGTGGTAACTGGTCTAAACGTGACCGTAACACCGCCATTGGCGCCGGTGCCGGTGCACTGGGTGGTGCGGTTCTGACTGACGGCAGTACATTAGGCACCTTAGGCGGCGCAGCAGTCGGTGGTATTGTGGGTCATCAGGTTAGTAAATAAGTATTAGAAAAAATAAACAGAAAAGACGCTGCGCTTGTGAATAGCGCAGCATCTTGTTTCTTCACCCGCCAGCCAGCTTCACTTTCATGCCTTTCGCTTCGAGCAGTTGTTTGAGCAGATCGCGCTTATCGCCCTGGATCTCAATCACGCCCTCTTTGACCGAACCGCCGCAGCCGCATTTCTTTTTCAACTCCGCTGCCAGCTTTTCCAGCGCCGCATCATCCAGATCCACACCGGTAATCAGACACACGCCTTTGCCTTTACGGCCACTGGTCTGACGCTGAATGCGCACAATGCCGTCGCCTTTCGGGCGAACGATAGCGGCCTTCGGCTCATCTATTCTGCCGCTGTCCGTCGAATAGACTAAACGACTGTTGTTATCGTTGCTCATATACGCCTCTTCTTAACGCAGTGAATCGCGGATTTCACGCAGGGTCTGCGCCGGATCGGCCGACTGCGTGATCGGGCGACCAATCACCATGTAATCCACACCGGCGGCCAGCGCTTCCTGCGGCGTCATCACGCGGCGCTGATCGTCGGCCTTACTGCCTGCGGGGCGGATACCGGGAGTCACCAGCTGGAATGCGCTGCCGAGGGCAGATTTGAAGCGCGTCGCTTCCTGCGCGGAACACACTACACCATCCAGGCCGCAGTCGCGGGTCAGGCGCGCCAGACGCTCGGCGTAATCCGCCGGAGACAATGTAATACCTAAATCGGCCAGATCGCTGCTTTCCATGCTGGTCAGCACGGTGACGGCGATCAGCAGCGGTGCATCGTTACCAAAGGGCATCAGCGCCTCTTTCGCCGCCGTCATCATGCGCGCACCACCGCTGGCGTGCACATTCACCATCCACACACCGAGGTCAGCAGCGGCCGCTACAGCGCGCGCTGTGGTGTTAGGGATATCGTGGAATTTTAGATCCAGAAATACGTCGAAACCGCGCGACTGCAAATCTTTGACCATCTGCGGACCGAAGTGGGTAAACATTTCTTTGCCAATTTTCAGACGACAATCACGTGGATTGATTTTATCGGCGAATGCCAGCGCGGAGGATTTATCAGCGTAATCAAGTGCGACAACAATAGGTGAGGAATTTAAGTCGTTGTTGTTAATGTTATTTTCTGACTTCATATCTTCAGCCTCTTGTTAATTTTCAAATCAGGAAGGGAAAGCATAATTTCTGCCGCAAGCATTTTACATGGCAAGACGCCGAAATCACAGCCACACCTAATGTGACAGTTTTATTAAATTTTTGTTATACACTAGACGATGTCACAAGGCTGGCTTAGCTTGTTACTTTTACACGAAGGAAAGGCTGAAAAATGAGTGAGATAACGACCCTGACCGTAAAAATTTCGGTGGAATTGAAAGAGCTGATCAAAAATGCTGCCGCCGAAGCCGAACATTCATTAAGCGCCGAAGTGGCTGCCCGTCTGGAAGCGAGTTTTAATCCGGGCGCGCACAAAGGAAAAAAAGCCACCAAAGCGACTGAACATGACATCGATAATCAACATCTGGCGGAAGAGTCAGAACCTGCGCTGACCGCCAAAGAAATCAAGAAACTGCGTACGTTGATTAACGCGCGTAAAGCGAGCAGCAAGAAGAAATAATTGAGGCTTTTCCCCGACAGATTTTTTCTCTAAATAATTCGAGTTGCAGGCAGGCGTCAATTGAAGGAACCCGAAGAGCTTACTGAAGTAAGTGATTCGGGTTTCCGAAAGCAGCCAACGCTCCTGCAGGTTGAAGTATGACGGGAAAAGTTACTGGCCGTCCAATCCCCTGATAGGTTTGATCGTCGCCCAGCCACGACAAGACGGGCAATGCCAGTACAACGAATGCGCAGTGAAGCCGCATTTGTGGCAACGGTAACGCGGTTTAGTGCGGATCTGTTCGCCGACCATATCCCTCAGCAGCCCCAGACTTTCCTTCGCACGCCCTTCTTCCGCATCAGCCAGATGGTAATCCATCAGGTGATGGAACACGCGCATGGTCGGATGGCGCTGAAGCTGGCGGTTAATGTAATTCTGCGCAACTTCGCGGCCCTCTTCCTGGTGGATGATCTCCGCCAGCATCAGTTCAGCGGTCGCACCGGTATTCTCATCCACGCAGCGTTTGAGAAATTCCGCCCAGGCCAGCGTATCTTTCAGATTGAGATAGCACTCTTGCAGCATCGGCAGCGCTTCGCTGACAATTTCTTTATCCTGTTCCAGCACGCGCTGTAACGCATCGGCGGCTTTACGGTATTCACCCTGCGCCATCAGAATGCGACCCTGCATGATTGAGACGCGGGCACACAATTTATCTGCCGCAGCAGCTTTTTTCAGCAGGCTGGTCGCTTTATCGAAATCATCCGACACCATTGCCTGCAATGCCAGTTCGCACCAGAAATGCGCGATCTCTTTGCGGCGGTTTTCTTTGCCCAGTTTGACCAGACGTTCGGCCACGTCGATGGCGTTCTGCCAGTCGCTGGTCGCCTGGTGAATGATCAACAACTGTTCCAGCGCAAAAAGCTGGAAATCCTGCTCTTTCACCAGCTGATTAAACATGTCTTCGGCGCGGTCATAAAAACCGGCGGTCATGTAATCGCGCCCCAGTTGTTGCACGGCCAGCAGGCGTTGTTCGAAGGTCAGCGACGCGCTTTCCATCAATGACTGATGGATTCGAATCGCACGATCAACCTCGCCACGGGAGCGGAACAGATTACCCAGAGTCAGGTGCGCTTCGACCGTACTGCTGTCCTCTTTCAACATTTCGAGGAACAGGTCGACCGCTTTATCCTGCTGATTGGAAAGCAGGAAGTTAACCCCTGCCACGTATTCACGCGACAGCCGGTTGGCATTTTCCTGTTTGTCCTGCTGAGAACTTCTGCGCCCCATGTACCAGCCATAGGCGGCCGCAACGGGCAACAACAGAAACAGCAGCTCTAACATAAAGGGTTATTCCTTGCTGACATCATAAGATGCTGCAGGCGGCGTCACGACAGCCACGGGCTCGATTTGCAGTTCCAGACGTTTGATTTTTCGCTGAGCGCGGCCAAGAGACAGGCGTACGCGAAGATAGAACAAACCGCAGATGACCCACCCAAGAATGAAACCGGTCGCAAACAGCACGGCAAGCAGCGTAGAGACGCGATAGTCACCCTGCGCCAACAAATAGTTGAAGGTCACAGTCTGATCGTTATGGGCACCTAACGTGATAGAAATCACCACGATGACCAGTAAAAATAAAAAAATCAGCAGATATTTCACATTCATTCCTGTAATGCCGGGTGTACCGGATGAATTATGCCAAAAACTCTCGTCCCGACCTAATAAGTTAGCATTTCTGCACAAAGCTGGGAAACATTGCCGAGGGTTTAAAGAGTAACTGTCCGAAGATCGCACAACTTTTGCGATCGGTGAAGTGAACCGGTGAAAACGATATGTAAGAGATATGGGGACGTTGCGCCTGAAATCAAAGGGGAACCGGAAGATTCTCCTTTGATTCGGGTAAGTATCAGAATGCGAATAAGGGGATTATTCGCGTTCAGCGATCTCTTTATTTTCTTCTGGTGGCGGCGTCAACGGGCCGATGTAACGCTCTGTCAGCCAGCAGGCCAGCGTCACCAGGATCCAGCTGATCCCAACCGAGGCAATCAGGTCACGCGGCCAGTGCATTCCCAGCATCAGGCGGCTGCCCATCACCACGACTGACCACACCATCAGCGCAGTTACTGTCTTATAATGCTTACGGCGCCACAACAGCCCGATGCCCAGCAGTGCCCAGCTTGCGGCAAACATCGTATGTCCTGAAGGGAACGCGTATCCGGTATCATTCTGCCAGCTTTTATTCAGCCAGTGCGGGATCTGAACATTCTCACCGAGAATTTCTTTGACCTGCTTGCCGCGTGCCTTGCTCTTCATGGCATAGAACTCCTGGACATTCATCTGATGATCGGTACCGAGCCACGCCACATAGGGCCGCGGCTCCTGCACTTCCCCTTTAATGTAATCCTTGGCAAATTGTCCGATGAGCAGCGCCGCAGAAATGATCAGCACCAGTCCAATCGCTGCTTTGATACGAAAACGCAGACACCACAAAAACCACGCGCACAGAATAACCGTGGTGAGAATCCCCCAGGGCTGGCTGACTGTTTCGGTCACCCAGTATAGTGGGCGCAAAATCGCCGGATTGCCGCCGGGTGTCCATAACCAGCCACTGATCCACACCGCTGCGGGCATGATGAGCAAAAGAAGTGCCCCGAGGGCGGTGCGTTTGGCGATATCAAACATAGTCGTCCTTTCTGTTTTTTGTAAAATGCATAAAAGAGTGGGAGTGTAGCAATGTTGTAATTCCTTAACATTCCTTAAATCAGGGTTGTTGAGGTAACTGTTATAGTTCATAACTTATGAAGTAATCGTTCAAATATTCCCGCTAAAATGTGAGCCAAACTGTGGCAAAATGGTGCCCTGTTGTGATGGAAAGGCACCGATTCCCTATCCAGAGACCGCATCCGCACGTAGGATGCGCATCAATAAGTAAAATACTCACCGTAAATGAAGACTATTTGTGTTTTTTTTGGAGCGTAAAATGCAGCTGAAACGGGTGGCAGAAGCCAATCTGCCAACACCTTGGGGCGATTTCCTGATGGTGGGTTTTGAAGAATTGGCCACCGGGCACGACCACCTGGCGTTAGTTTTTGGTGACATTAGCGGTGAAACGCCCGTTCTGGCACGCGTTCATTCGGAATGCCTGACCGGCGATGCCCTGTTCAGCCTTCGCTGTGACTGCGGTTTCCAGCTCGAAGCGGCGCTCAACGACATCGCCGAAGAAGGCCGCGGCATTCTGATGTATCACCGTCAGGAAGGCCGTAACATCGGTCTGCTGAATAAAATCCGTGCTTACGCCTTGCAGGACAAAGGCTATGACACTGTCGAAGCGAATCATCAGCTCGGTTTTGCCGCCGATGAACGCGACTTCACGCTGTGTGCCGACATGTTCAAACTGCTCGGCGTCGATTCCGTTCGCCTGCTGACCAATAATCCGAAAAAAGTCGAAATTCTGACCGAAGCCGGGATCAACATCGTTGAGCGCGTCCCGCTGGTGGTTGGCCGTAATCCGGAAAACGAACGCTATCTTTCGACCAAGGCAGCCAAAATGGGCCACCTGCTGGATAACGATCTGCGCCACAAGTAATTCTGCTGTCGGGTAGTCTGACCGGCAAATATTAAGGGCACCTTATGAAGGTGCCCTTTTTTATGGTTAAAACGGGTTGTTTATACGATCACAGCATTTTGCGGATGACGTAATGCAAGATGCCGCCGTTCTGGAAGTAGGTCAGCTCGTTACCCGTATCAATACGACAACGCGCGTTGACCGTTTCTGCGTGTCCGTCGGCGAACACGATATGCACTGGCACATCCTGGCCCGGTTTCAGGGTTTGCAGCCCGCTCACACTAATCTGCTCGTCGCCGGTCAGTTTCAGCGTTTTACGCGTTACGCCCTGTGGAAATTCCAGGGGCAAAATCCCCATGCCGATGAGGTTTGAACGGTGGATGCGCTCGAAAGATTCGGCAATTACCACACGAACGCCCAGCAGGCGCGGTCCTTTCGCCGCCCAGTCACGGCTGGAACCAGAACCGTACTCTTTACCAGCGATCACGGCCGTAGGCACGCTTTCATGCTGATAGCGCATCGCAGCGTCGTAGATCGCCAGCTGATCCTGTGACGGGATGTGACGGGTATAACCGCCCTCCACGCCCGGCACCATTTCATTGCGGATACGAATATTAGCGAAGGTTCCGCGCATCATCACTTCATGGTTACCGCGTCGCGAACCGTAAGAGTTGAACGCTTTCGGTTCCACACCGTGATTTTTCAGATACAGCCCTGCCGGACTCTCAATTTTTATGTTACCGGCTGGTGAGATATGGTCGGTGGTTACCGAGTCCGCCAGAATCGCCAGAATGCGTGCGTCTTTAATGTCTTCCACCGCATCCGGCTCTGCCTTCATATCACTGAAGAATGGCGGATGGCGGATGTACGTGGAGTCTTCCTGCCAGGTATACGTCGGCGTACCTTCCACCTGAATTGCCTGCCAGCTGGCATCGCCGTTGAAAACTTCGGCATACTCTTTATGGAACATCTCAGTGGTCACCTGCCCGACCGCATTGGCAATTTCTGCCGCCGTAGGCCAGATATCTTTCAGATACACCGGTTTGCCATCGGGGTCTTCACCCAGCGGATCGGTGGTCAGATTGACATTCATATTCCCGGCCAGCGCGTAAGCCACCACCAGCGGCGGCGAGGCCAGCCAGTTGGTTTTGATCAGCGGATGGATACGCCCTTCAAAGTTACGGTTACCAGAAAGCACCGCACCCACGGTTAAATCACCGGATTTTATCGCCGATTCGATAGGTTCCGGCAACGGCCCTGAGTTACCGATACAGGTTGTACAGCCGTAACCGACCAGATTGAAACGCAGCTTTTCCAGATACGGCATCAGACCGGCAGCATTCAGATAATCGGTCACCACTTTCGAACCCGGTGCCAGTGACGTTTTCACCCAGGGTTTGCTGGTCAGCCCTTTCTCAGCGGCATTCTTAGCCAGCAGCCCGGCGGCCATCAGCACGCTTGGGTTGGACGTATTGGTACAGGACGTAATAGCAGCAATCACCACAGCACCGGTTTCCAGCGCGTAATGTTGACCATCGAGGGTGAAGCTCTCTTTATCCGTGTGACCCGGTTTGTTATTGCCAAGCTCCAGCTCCGTCGCGGCTTTGAACGCTTTAGGGACATCCGGCAGCGCCACCCTGTCCTGCGGGCGTTTCGGACCGGCAAGGCTTGGCACGACATCGCCCATGTCCAGCGCAAGCGTGCTGGTGAAGACGGGTTCGTCACCGGCGTTACGCCACAGGCCCTGCACCTGTGAATAGGCTTTTACCAGTTCGATCTGGTCGTCACTGCGGCCACTGAGTTTCATGTAGCTCAACGTCACGTCGTCTACCGGGAAGAAACCGCAGGTCGCGCCAAATTCCGGCGACATATTGGCAATAGTCGCGCGATCCGCGAGCGGAAGATCGGCCAGACCATCACCATAGAATTCAACAAATTTTCCCACCACACCGTGTTTTCGCAGCATCTGGGTGACGGTTAACACCAGATCGGTGGCCGTTATGCCTTCACGCAGTTTGCCAGTCAGGCGGAACCCGACTACGTCAGGGATCAACATCGATACCGGCTGACCGAGCATCGCCGCTTCGGCTTCGATACCGCCGCAGCCCCAGCCCAGAATGCCAAGGCCGTTGATCATAGTGGTGTGAGAATCAGTACCGACCAGCGTGTCGGGGTAAGCTACGGTTTTGCCGTTCTGTTCTTCATGCCAGACGGTCTGACCGAGATATTCAAGATTGACCTGATGACAAATACCCGTGCCAGGCGGCACAACGCGGAAACGGTTAAAGGCTTTCTGACCCCAGCGCAGAAACTGATAGCGCTCGTTATTACGCTCCATTTCCAGACGAACGTTTTCATCGAATGCGTCTTCATCGCCGAACTCATCAACGGTCACCGAGTGGTCGATAACCAGATCGACAGGCGACAGCGGATTGACTTGTTCGACATTCCCGCCAAGGCGTTTAACCGCCTGACGCATCGCTGCAAGATCCACCACGGCGGGTACCCCGGTGAAATCCTGCATCAGAACGCGCGCGGGACGATAGGCAATTTCACGATCGGCATGGCCGGTTTTTTGCCAGTTAACCAGTTCGTGCAAATCACTTTCCGTGACAGTGTCACCATCTACGTGACGCAGCAGGTTTTCGAGTAAGACCTTAAGGGATTTAGGCAGACGCTGAATATCACCCAGCGTGTTGGCGGCAAGAGGCAGACTGTAGTAGTGGAACTCCTTACCCTGGACTGCGAGCTTATCCAGACTTCTGTTACGAATATCGGACGACATAGCTTCTCCTTATGCTTCACAGCACCAGCTGAGTTAAGGACGAATAACCCGCTGGCTTATAAGTGCATATATAAAGATAACACATATTTTTGTTAACATTTTCATAACAGCTCAATCGGATCATCAGGCAAAAAAAATCCCGCGTCATCAGGCGATGTCGCGGGACTTTTTAGCAGCAAAAGCAGACCGGGAATTTATTTGGTCGGCAGCTTGATGTCTTTGAACATCTCTTCGATGTCTTCGTTCGAACGCAGCGCGATCGCGGTATCCACCACGTCACGCGTCAGGTGCGGTGCAAAACGCTGGATGAAATCGTACATGTAGCTGCGCAGGAAGGTGCTGCGACGAAAACCGATTTTAGTGGTGCTGTAGGTAAAGATATCGCGCGCATCCACAGTCACCAGATCCGGATCCTGAATTGGATCAACGGCCATACTGGCGATGACACCCACGCCCAGACCCAGGCGAACATAGGTTTTGATGACGTCGGCGTCAGTGGCGGTGAAGACAATTTTTGGTGTCAGGCCGGCACGGTTAAATGCAGTATCCAGCTCGGAACGACCGGTAAAACCGAAGGTATAAGTAACAATCGGGTACGCTGCCAGCTCTTCAATGGTGACCTTCTCTTTGCCTGCCAGTGGATGATCCGGCTGAACCACCACGGCGCGATTCCAGTGGTAGCACGGCAACATGATCAGATCATCGTAAAGATGCAGCGCCTCGGTGGCGATCGCGAAATCGGCATTTCCCTTGGACACGGCTTCGGCGATCTGGGTCGGTGAGCCCTGATGCATATGCAACGAAACGCGCGGATAACGCTCGATAAAGCCTTTGATCACGTTCGGTAGGGCGTAGCGTGCCTGGGTATGCGTTGTCGCCACATACAGCGATCCCTTGTCCGGATAAGTATGCTCACCAGCCACGGCCTTGATGGCATCGACTTTGGACAGCACTTCACGAGCAATACGGATGATCTCCTGCCCCGCAGGCGTCACCTGCGTCAGATGTTTGCCGCTGCGGGAAAAAATCTGGATCCCCAGCTCATCTTCCAGCATACGGACTTGTTTACTGATCCCTGGCTGCGACGTGTACAGGCCTTCTGCCGTCGAACTGACGTTCAGATTGTGATTAACAACCTCTACGATGTAGCGCAGTTGCTGCAATTTCATATCTCATACCACCCTGGTTTCAAACCCTGTCACCATCCCTGTTCGCACGCTGGCTGAACAGACTGGAAATGATTTTTTATTGAATGCCCGAAGTCTGTGAACGCGCCGTGTTATGCCACAGACGCATTAGCTTATTACTATTGTGAATAAAAATAAATTTTATATAACAATTATATCAAGAATTAACGCGTTGTATAGCCAGATAACATAAGGATTACAGCAGGAAGCATTGCCCTGAGAAGAGATGCGCCAAGAACCTTCCGATAATAGTTCTTAATGCAATAAAAAAACCAGCCCGGAGGACTGGTTTTTTACAATCAAATAACAAAGTTCTTTTATCTGAGTGACTCGATTTTATTTCTTACCTTCGACCCATTTGCCGTCTACAAAGAACGCGGTCCAGCCGGTAGCTTTACCGTCTTTTTCAGATGAGACGTATTGCTGCTTGGTTTTACGGCTGAAACGTACCATCGATTTATTGCCTTCCGGGTCAGCGACCGGCGCATCGGCCAGATAGCTCAGTTTTTCCGGCAGACGATCTTTAAAGCGCTTCAGTTCTTCCACCAGCGGCGCACGGGTTTCGCGCGATTTAGGGAAAGTATTGGCCGCCAGGAACACACCGGCAGCGCCATCACGCAGAACGAAGTAGGCGTCTGATTTCTCACACGGCAGCTCAGGCAGCGGAACCGGATCTTCTTTCGGCGGTGCAACGTCACCGTTTCGCAAAATTTTACGGGTATTTTTGCACTCGTCGTTGGTACAGCCCATGTACTTACCGAAACGTCCCATTTTCAGGTGCATTTCAGAACCACATTTCTCACACTCAACAATCGGGCCGTCGTAGCCTTTAATGCGGAACTCGCCCTGCTCGATTTCGTAGCCGTCACATTCCGGGTTATTACCGCAGACATGCAACTTGCGCTGGTTATCGATCAAGTAGCTGTCCATCGCCGTGCCACATTTGCCACAGCGACGTTTGGCACGCAGCGCGTTGGCTTCTGCTTCATCACCTTCCAGAATGTTGAGCACTTCAGCATCAGCGATCAGGTTGATGGTGGTTTTGCAGCGCTCTTTAGGGGGCAATGCGTAGCCTGAACAGCCAAGGAACACGCCGGTGCTGGCGGTGCGGATGCCCATCGGGCGGCCACAGGTCGGGCACTCAATGCTGGTAAGGATCATCTGATTCGGGCGCATACCGCCCTCTTCCGGATCCTTCTCGGCGGTTTCCAGTTGCTTGCTGAATTCGGTGAAGAACTCATCCAGCACGGCTTTCCACTCGGCTTTGTTGTTGGCGACCTGGTCCAGACCGTCTTCCATGCGTGCGGTGAAGTCGTAGTTCATCAGTTCGCGGAAGTTTTGCTCCAGACGATCTGTGACAATTTCACCCATTTTCTCGGCGTAGAAACGGCGGTTCTCAACATGAACATAACCACGATCCTGAATGGTCGAAATGATCGACGCATAAGTGGACGGACGGCCAATACCGCGTTTTTCCAGCTCTTTAACCAGTGACGCTTCGCTGAATCGCGCAGGCGGTTTGGTGAAGTGCTGTGTTGGCAGCAGCTGTTGCAGTTTGAGATCGGTACCGACTTCGATTGCAGGTAAAATGCGGTCTTCGTCGCCTTTACGCAGCGCTGGCATGACTTTCGTCCAACCATCGAAACGCAGAGTACGGCCTTTGGCGCGCAGCGAGTAATCGCCCGCTTTCACCGTCAGCGTAGAAGAATCGTACTGCGCCGGTGTCATCTGACAGGCCACAAACTGACGCCAGATCAGCTGGTACAGACGCTGCGCATCGGCTTCCATATCTTTCAGTTGCTCGGATACGACCGCCACGTCAGAAGGACGAATCGCTTCGTGCGCTTCCTGTGAATTTTCTTTGTTGCTGTATTGCAGCGGCGCTTTCGGCAGGTATTTATCACCGAAGTTCTCACCGATGTAACCTCGCACCATTTCCACGGCGTCCTGACTCAGGTTAGTGGAGTCGGTACGCATGTAGGTGATGTGACCCGCTTCGTACAAACGCTGCGCCATCATCATGGTTTTCTTCACGCCGAAGCTCAGACGCGTACTGGCGGCCTGTTGCAACGTGGAAGTAATAAAAGGTGCGCCCGGCTTGCTGCTGGTCGGTTTATCTTCGCGATCCACCACCGTATAGCGCGCTTTCTCAAGCAGCGACACCGCGGCGTGCGTTTGTTCTTTATTAACCGGTTTGAACGGTTTGTCGAGGTGATGCGTAACTTCCATTTGCAGGGCGGTATCTTTCTTTGCCAGCAAATCTGCATGCAGCTCCCAGTACTCTTCCGGTACGAACGCTTTGATTTCTTTTTCGCGTTCCACCACCAGACGCACTGCCACGGACTGAACGCGGCCGGCGGACAGGCCACGGGCAATTTTCTTCCACAGCAACGGGGATACCATGTAACCCACTACACGGTCCATAAAACGACGCGCTTGCTGGGCATTTACACGATCAATATTCAGTTCACCCGGTTCTTTAAAGGCGTTCTGGATAGCGTTTTTGGTAATTTCGTTAAACACCACGCGGCTGAAACGTTTGTCATCACCACCAATCACTTCCCGCAGATGCCAGGCTATCGCCTCTCCTTCGCGGTCAAGGTCGGTTGCGAGATAGATGTGGTCAGCTTTTTCGGCTAACGCTTTTAACTCAGCAACGACCTTTTCTTTGCCCGGTAGTATTTCGTACTGCGCTTCCCAGCCGTGGTAAGGATCGACGCCCATGCGATTAACCAGCGCGGTTTTCTCATCCTTTTTTACTTTTTTCTTTGGCTTTTCTTCGGTTGAGACGGCGGTTTTTTTAGCGGCGGACCCACTGGTCGGTAAATCGCGGATATGACCGACGCTGGACTTAACCACGTAGTCATTTCCTAAATATTTATTAATCGTTTTGGCTTTTGCCGGGGACTCAACTATTACGAGAGCTTTGCCCATAATTACCTTTACCTGAATGATTCTTCATCAGCTGAAGAAGTTTTTGTCTAGTTATGCCGCGGCACAATATCATGTCTTTTTTTATATTGCGGCAGTGAGTCAGAACGTCAACTTATTTCTTTCAAATGACGAATGAACTGACTTCCAGAGGTTCAAAACACTGATTCTGCAAGGGATTAACCAGACAGGGTTCAGCGGAATGTGCCCATTTTTGCGTCAAATAATGACCAAGCGTAAACAAAACATTCCACCTGAAGCCACAAAATCCCACACTCTACCTGATAAAAATCGCCACGCAACCTAATTAACACCTAATGCCCCATTTCGATAATGTGGTCAAATTTTTCACCCGATTGTTCGAAATGCAACCACATGTTTTAACCATTAACCCCAGCGGATTTGCGGTTTTATCACCGGCAGGATTACAATATCGTCAGAATTATAGTGGGGAGTAAATAACATGCACGAAAATACATCGGCAATTAGTCGCGAAGCTCTACTTATCGAAGCGAATAAGATTATCCGCGAGCATGAAGATTACATGCAAGGGATGATCGCCACAGAGGTTGAACAGAAAGGAAATGTGCTGGTTTTCCGTGGAGAATTCTTCATGGATGACGACGGTTTACCGACCCGAAAAACAACGGCTGTATTTAATATGTTTAAACATCTGGCACATCTGTTTTCAGAAAAATACCATCTCGAAAATTGAGATAAATACATCGCTACGACTATTCCGTATTACAGATAAATTAGCAGCATTAAAAAAGGGACTGTCGTCCCTTTTTCTTTCTTCATTTACCGTTTACAGCAGTGGTTTCTGACTACGCTGCAACCAGCGCAGGAAAAGACGATCAGCACTTTCTGCCGCGCTGCCGGTGAATCTGTCCATCATGCGTTTGCGACGCGCATAACGCACCGCAATCACCTCATGATTTTTCATTTCGGCGATCAACAAATCATCGCTGGTGCCGACAGCATCAATCAGTCCATTTTCACGCGCCTGCGTTCCGAACCAGTGCTCGCCGGTGGCCACCGCATCAATGTCCAATGACGGACGATTCTGATGCACGAACTCTTTGAACAACACGTGCGTTTCATTCAGATCTTCACGGAATTTTTCGCGCCCTTCCTCAGTGTTTTCACCCAGCAAAGTCAGCGTGCGTTTAAATTCACCCGCGGTGTGCAATTCAATGTCAATGTCGTTCTTTTTCAGCAAACGGTTGAAATTCGGGATCTGCGCGACTACGCCGATGGAACCAATAATAGCAAACGGTGCCGCGACAATACGATCAGCCACGCAGGCCATCATGTAACCGCCGCTGGCGGCCACTTTATCCACTGCGACGGTCAGGCGTATACCGCTCTGACGCAGACGTACCAGCTGCGACGCCGCCAGACCGTACCCGTGTACCACCCCTCCCGGACTTTCCAGGCGCAGCAGCACTTCGTCTTCCGGCGTGGCAACGGCCATCACCGCTGAGATCTCTTCGCGCAAAGATGTCACTTCATGGGCGTCCATACTGCCTTTAAAATCCAGCACATACAGGCATGGTTTGCTTTTAACCGTCCCTGTTTTCGCCTGCAATTTCTTTTGTTTGGCTTCTGCTTTGTCCTTTTTTTTCAGCTCTTTGCTACGCATTTTCTGCTCAGCCGGGTTCAGCCGCGCAGTACGCATCTCACGCTGCATCTCGCGATATTGCTCACCGAGATCGATCAGCTGTAATTCACCTTTGCTGTGAGATTTACGCTGACGAAGACCAATAACCAGCACCACCAATGCGCCGATGGCAATCACCACGGTAACAACTTTGGCTAAAAACAGCCCATAAAGAGAAAGTAAATCCACTAAAACCTGCCTATTGACTGTGGTAAGAAAGATGTGAACATTCTAGACAATCCGCGCATCCGCGTCTTGTTTGAATATGTCTTTGTCAGTCGGAGGTAAATACGGGTGCGTATTAGTTCCAATTTTGTTACAAAAGAGCTACCTGTTTTTGGGTTAATCATTGAAACTCATGTTCATTTCAGGCATATAACCGGTGATCACTTCTGAAACACCCCACATTTCCGCCGAAATGCCGGGCTGATGGTTGAGCGCAATCCCTCCCATTTCCGGCATTTTGTTTTATCGAGCCCGTGATGTGACGACGGCCATTTGCCGCCGCATCCCGATCCGTTTACGAGGACTGAACGTGCACTATCATCCGAAATCTGACCTACTCAATAACCGTATTATTTTGATCACTGGCGCAGGCGACGGCATCGGCCGCGAAGCTGCCCTCACTTATGCACGCTTTGGCGCGCAGGTGATTTTGCTCGGTCGCACCGAGAGCAAACTGGCAAGCGTGCAGCAGGAAATTGCGGCGCGAAATTTCCGCCCGGCTTTCATTTATAGTCTGGATTTACTGACCGCCAGCCAGCAGGATTGCCAGCGCGTTGCCGATCAGATTGGGCAATGGGTGCCGCACCTTGACGGCGTGCTGCACAATGCAGGATTACTCACCGAAATTACGCCGATGGCCGACATCAAATTGCAGGACTGGATGAACGTGATGCAGGTGAACGTCAATGCCACCTTCATGCTGACACAGGCGTTATTGCCGCTGTTGCTCAAATCAGCCAGTTCGTCGCTGGTGTTCACCACCTCAAGCGTAGGACGCGAAGGCCGCAGCGGCTGGGGTGCTTATGCAGTCTCGAAATTTGCCACCGAAGGCATGATGCAGGTGCTGGCAGAAGAGCATAAACACACCGGCCTGCGCGTTAACTGCATCAATCCCGGCGGCACGCGTACTGGCATGCGCGCCTCGGCCTTTCCTGATGAAAACAAAGATAAACTTAAAACACCGGCCGATATTATGCCGCTGTATTTGTACCTGATGGGTGACGACAGTCGTCGTAAAACCGGGATCAGTTTTGATGCTCAGCCCGGCCGCAAAGCCGGCCCTGCCGAATAATCTTACCCGATTTCTCAGAGACCACAGACGGAGCCGTTCATGACCGAAGATCGCCACAAGCAGCGCCAGCAAAAGCTGAAAGAACAGGTTGATGCGCGCATTGACGCTGCCAAAGAACAGCGCGGAATTTTGATTGTCTTCACCGGCAACGGTAAAGGCAAAACCACGGCAGCCTTTGGTACAGTGACCCGTGCAGTCGGCCATGGCATGCACGCGGCGGTGATTCAGTTCATTAAAGGCGAATGGCCGAACGGTGAAAAAAATTTGCTTGAACCACACGGCGTTGAATTTCAGGTGATGTCGACCGGTTTTACCTGGGAAACCCAGAATAAAGATACCGATACGCAAGCCTGTCAGGCCGTGTGGCAGCATGGCAAGCGCATGCTGGCCGATGCGTCGTTAGATCTCGTTGTGCTCGATGAACTGACGTACATGGTGAGTTTCGGCTATCTGGAATTGGAGGACGTAGTAGCCGCGCTAAAAGCACGTCCGGCACATCAGACAGTCATTATTACCGGCCGCGGCTGTCATCGCGATCTGCTGGAAATGGCGGACACCGTCAGCGAACTGCGTCCGGTGAAACATGCTTTTGACGCGGGGATCATGGCGCAGCAGGGAATCGACTGGTAATTCCTGTTTTCAGTCTTCATTTCCCGATTGATTCTAAAATTCAGACAAAAAAAACCGCAGTCATTGACTGCGGTTCATCAGCTCATTCGAAGCAGTATCGCTGTCTGGCGATTAGCCTCTTTTAGCCGGAGCGTTACGACGTGCAGGGGCAACCTGAGTATGGCGCTTAACGGCGCGACGGATCTGGTTGGCTTTCACACGGCGACGATCGCGTTCCACCGGCATTTTGCTGACGGTTTCTTCGTTCATTTCGACCAACGTACGCAGGTAGTTGATGTCCGGCAGATCCAGCTCTTTATAGCCGCCGCGAGGCAGGCCTTTTGGCAGATTCAGATCACCGTAACGGACGCGGATCAGACGGCTGACCTGAACGCCCACAGCTTCCCACAGACGACGCACTTCACGGTTACGGCCTTCAGTCAGGGTCACGTTGTACCACTGGTTCAGACCTTCTCCGCCCTGGAATTTGATCGAGCGGAACGCAGCCGGACCGTCTTCCAGCTGCACGCCGCGGCTCAGCTGTTTGATTTTTTCATCATCAATCTGGCCGAATACGCGCACGGCATATTCACGCTCAACTTCACGGCTTGGATGCATCAGGCGGTTTGCCAGTTCACCGTCGGTGGTGAAAAGCAGCAGGCCAGAGGTGTTAACGTCCAGACGACCTACGGCAATCCAGCGTGAACCACGCATTTTTGGCAAGCGGTCAAACACGGTCGGACGGCCTTCCGGATCACTGCGGGTACACAACTCACCTTCCGGCTTGTAGTAGGCCAGCACACGGCAGACGGTGTCCTGAGACTCCATCACAGACAGCACATGGCCATCGAGGCGGATTTTGGTACCGCCGGTGACTTCAACGCGGTCGCCCAGCGTGGAGATTTTACCGTCGACGCTGACGCGGCCCGCCTGGATCATCGCTTCAACTTCACGACGCGAACCATGGCCTGCACGTGCGAGTACTTTTTGCAGTTTCTCGCTTTGCCCTTCGGTGCTGTCCAGCGCGTTCTTCGGCTTCTGGTACTTCACTTCTTCGTCATCACCGGTTTCATCAAACAGGGTGTCGGCTTTAGGCCTGGTTACGCGTGGTTTTGCAGCACGAGGTTTTTCACCGCGAGGGTTCTCCGGACGCGTTTTACCGCGGCCTGGTTTTTCGATACGTGAATCGCCGCGACCGGCATCGGAACGCGGTTTGTCTGAACGCGGTTTATCACTGTTCGGTTTATCACCGCGTGGCTTGTCGCTATTGGGTTTATCACTACGTGGCTTGTCTGAACGTGGCTTTTCGCCACGCTTCTCAGCACGTGACAGTTCAGGACGGGCTTTCGCTGCACCGGAATTTCTGCCGCTTTTTGGCTTATCACCTGGTGAACGTGCCGGTTTGGATCTGTCGCTGGAATGTTTCTGGGAATTATACTTCTCGCTCATTGAGCAGCCTCATTTGTCGCCTTCACAGGCGTCGGGGGGAGCGGCCAGCACGATGTTTACCATCGCCTGCCCGTCAAAATTCAGTTTGGGAGATAAGCGGACTGTCGCGGAAACTTTATTTCTGCACCGGGATTGCGCCACACATGCACAGATAAAACACATCGCCAGACAGCATTACTTATCAATACAATGACTTACAAAAAGTCAGCCCGCCATTATACACAATTATCAGCATTTTGTCTGTTACAAGCGCTTTGTGGGCTGATTATTTTTTATACAACATCAGGCGGACGCGCGTTTAGCGAAAGGGGGCCGGATCACCTGCGCCTTCACGTACCACCTCCGGTGTCGATTCGGTTAAATCAATAACCGTGGTCGGCTGCTGGCCGATAGAACCACCGTCAATCACCAGATCGACAAGTTTGCCCAGATGGTCTTTGATATCTTCCGGATCGGATTCAGCAAAATCATTGCCCGGCAGCATCAGCGTCGTAGACATCAGCGGTTCGCCCAACGCTTCCAGCAACGCAATCGCAATCGGGTTGGACGGCACACGCAGACCAATGGTTTTACGTTTTTCACTCATCAGGCGTCGCGGCACTTCTTTGGTCGCTTTCAGGATGAACGTGTAGTTGCCCGGCGTATTGTTTTTCATCAGGCGAAATGCACCGTTATCGACGTAGGCGTAGGTCGACAGCTCGGATAAATCACGGCACACCAGCGTGAAATTGTGGTTGCTGTCTAACTGACGGATGCGGCAAATGCGCTCCATTGCGTTTTTCTCTTCGAGACGACAGCCCAGCGCGTAACCGGAATCGGTCGGATAAACAATGACCTGACCTTTACGCAACAGCTCCACCGCCTGACTTATCAGACGCGGCTGCGGATTTTCGGGGTGGATGTAAAAATATTGACTCATGGTTCCCTCTCGCTCTTTATTCTTTCCGGTCAGGCATCAGACCGGTTCAATTTCAGGCTGTGTCATCGCAAGCGGCCAGTGTTGCCATACCGGTTCAACGCCTGCGGGAAGCCAAAGTTTGCGGCCAAGCTCAATCCACGAACAGGGCTGATGGAAATCAGATCCCTGCGAGGCCAGTAACTGATAATCGCGGGCATAGGCCGCCAGTTGCGCACGCTCATTGGGCGCCTGCTGGCACTGCGCGACTTCCATCGCATCACCGCCTTGCTCTGCAAAATACGCCAGTAAGCGTTTGAGCCACTTGGTGGACAGATCGTAACGCCCAGGATGGGCGACAACGGCCTGCCCGCCTGACTGATGAATCGCATCTATCGCTTGTTCTATTGTACACCACTGTGGCGGAACGTAGCCGGTCTTGCCTTTGGCAAGGAATTTCTTGAAGACCTGTGCGATGTTATCCGCTGCACCCACTTCCACCAGATAACGGGCAAAATGCGCACGCGTCACCGCGCCGCCCTGCGCCATACGCAGCGCGCCTTCCCAGGCACCTTCGATACGGGCTTTCGCCAGACGATGCCCCATTTCCTGCGCGCGTTGCTGACGCAAATCTACCTGCGTGCTAAGTAAACTCACCATCGCCGGATGCTGTGGATCAATGCCCAGACCGACGACGTGGATCTCGTGGTTTTCCCACAACGTGGAAATCTCAACGCCGTTGATGAGCACCAGCGGTAACTGCTTTTCGGCAATCGCCTGCGCCGCACGCGCCAGTCCTTCGGTGCTGTCGTGATCGGTGATCGCCAGTACGCCGACACGCATCTCAACCGCACGGGACACCAGCGCTTCAGGTGTTAAATAGCCGTCCGAGGCCGTGGTGTGGCTGTGGAGATCGTAAATCGTGAAGGCCGGGCTGAGGTTCTGGTCATCTGCTGAGGGTGTGGCTGTTGTTTGATCTGTCGTTGGTGAAGTCATCGTCACGTTGGGGATTTAACCTTTTCTGAATGCAGTTCATATCATAACGCGTTAGGACGGCTCACGTTAGGGCTATCTTCCCGCGACCTTCACATCGTGGTTACGCACTGAAACGGTGCGATAACATCTGTGCGCACTGTAGTTGTGAAATCAGGGTAAAAAGAGAGTTGACTTTACATCCATGAACTAGTTTACTAGTACGCAAGTTCACGAAGAGTTCGATTAAGAACGGCGTGACAAACCAATTCAGAAAGCTTAGGTTTTTAAATCGATAGTTTTCCAAAACTAATAAGAGTGTCTGATGATGAAAATTCAAATGATGGCGGTTCTCAGCTGGTGGCGTACTTCTCCTTGTCGGGCGGAGTAATCACGCATAGCTGTCATCAGACGCTGCAAGATTTCCGAAGCCCGCATAACGCGGGCTTTTTTATGGCCGTCTGTTTGAAGAACCTTTTTGAAAACGTCGAGAAAATTTAGGAAGCAAAATGACTCAACCAAAACCACGTTTAGAATTGCTGACCGCGCAGGGAAGTTATCGCGGTGATCCGACGGCCATTTTTCATCAGCTGTGTGGGGCACGCCCGGCCACGCTGCTGCTCGAATCCTCAGAAGTCACCAGTAAAGAAAACCTGAAGAGCCTGTTGATTGTAGACAGCGCCCTGCGCATTACCGCGCTGGGTTCACGGGTTTCATTACAAGCCCTGACGCCAAATGGCGCGTCTTTACTGCCGCTGATTGACGCGGCGCTGCCTGCTGAAATTCAAAATGATGTCCGTCCCAACGGTCGCGAGCTGACCTTCCCGTCCATTGACCAGATGCAGGACGAAGATGCGCGCCTGCGTTCGCGTTCCGTTTTCGACGCACTGCGCAGCATTCTGACCTCCGTCGAATCGCCAACGGAAGAACGTGAAGCGATGTTCCTCGGTGGGCTGTTTGCTTATGACCTGGTGGCCGGATTCGAAGATTTACCGAAACTGCACGCGGATCAGCGTTGCCCGGATTTCTGCTTTTATCTGGCAGAAACGCTGCTGGTGCTCGATCACCAGAACCGCACATGTCGTTTACAGGCCAGCCTGTTTACGCCATCGAATGATGAGAAACAGCGTCTGCACGCTCGTCTTGAACAACTGCAGCATCAGCTGCAACTGCCGCCACACGCTATTCCACATCAGAGCGTGCCGGAAATGCAACTGAGCGTGAACCAGAGTGATGAAGTGTTTGGCGCTGTGGTGGAGAAAATGAAAGTGGCGATCCGCGCCGGCGAAATTTTCCAGGTGGTTCCTTCACGCCGCTTCTCGCTGCCATGCCCTTCTCCGCTGGCGGCCTATGAAACGCTGAAAAATAATAACCCAAGCCCGTACATGTTCTTCATGCAAGATAATGATTTCACGTTGTTCGGCGCGTCACCGGAAAGCGCACTGAAATATGATGCCACCAACCGCCAGATCGAAATCTATCCAATTGCCGGCACCCGTCCGCGTGGCCGCCGCGCTGACGGTTCACTGGATTTGGATCTCGACAGCCGCATCGAGCTTGAAATGCGCACCGACCATAAAGAGCTGGCCGAGCATCTGATGCTGGTAGATTTAGCGCGTAACGATCTGGCGCGTATCTGCGAACCGGGCAGCCGTTACGTCGCTGACCTGACCAAAGTTGACCGTTACTCTTTCGTTATGCATCTGGTCTCCCGCGTTGTCGGTACGTTGCGCGGCGATCTCGATGTTCTTCACGCCTATCAGGCAGTGATGAATATGGGGACGCTGACCGGCGCACCGAAAGTCCGCGCCATGCAGCTGATTTCAGCGTCCGAGCAGACACGTCGTGGCAGTTACGGCGGCGCGGTCGGTTACTTCACTGCTCACGGTGATCTGGATACCTGCATTGTCATCCGCTCGGCGTATGTCGAAGACGGCATTGCCACCGTGCAGGCCGGCGGCGGCGTGGTTCTGGATTCTGTCCCACAGGCCGAGGCCGACGAAACTCGTAATAAAGCCCGTGCCGTGCTGCGCGCCATCGCCACCGCCCATAATGCGAAAGAGGTATTTTAAGATGGCCGACATTTTACTCATCGACAACGTCGACTCCTTTACATACAACCTCGTCGATCAGCTGCGCGCCAGCGGTCATAACGTGGTGATTTACCGCAATCAGATCCCGGCTGATGTCATTATCGATAAGCTCAGCCAGTTGGAAAAACCGGTGCTACTGCTCTCACCGGGACCGGGCACGCCGTCAGATGCAGGCTGCATGCCGGAGCTGCTAAAACGTTTGCGCGGCCAGTTACCGATTATCGGCATCTGTCTGGGTCATCAGGCGATAGTCGAAACCTATGGCGGGTTCGTTGGCCAGGCGGGGGAAATTCTGCACGGGAAAGCGTCTTCTATTACCCATGACAATGAAGGCATGTTTGCCGGAATGAACAACCCATTGCCGGTAGCGCGTTATCACTCGCTGGTCGGCAGCCAGATCCCGGACGGGCTGACGGTCAACGCCCGCTTCGGCGACATGGTGATGGCAGTGCGTCATGACAAAGATCGCGTCTGCGGCTTCCAGTTCCATCCGGAATCCATTTTAACCTCACAAGGTGCGCGTCTGCTTGAACAGACACTGGCCTGGGCTTTGGCGTAAGGAGAACGGACATGAACACGCAAACTATCCCCGGCATTCTCGAGAATCTGTATCGCGCCCAAACGATGACTCAGGAAGAAAGCCAGCAGTTATTTACCGCCATTGTGAATGGCGAACTGGAGCCCGCTCAGTTAGCCGCCGCCTTAATCAGTATGAAAGTGCGCGGCGAGCAACCGGCTGAAATTGCCGGTGCAGCCAAAGCGTTACTGGCCCACGCTGAGCCGTTTCCACGTCCGGATTATCAGTTCGCTGACATTGTCGGCACCGGCGGCGACGGCACCAACAGCATCAATATTTCTACCGCCAGCGCGTTTGTCGCGGCAGCCTGCGGAGCGCGTGTGGCGAAACACGGCAACCGCAGCGTCTCCAGCCGTTCGGGTTCTTCCGATTTGCTGGCAGCATTTGGTATTCGTCTGGATATGCCTGCGGAAGGATCCCGAGCAGCCCTTGACGATTTGAACGTCTGTTTTCTGTTCGCACCGCAGTATCACACCGGTTTTCGCCACGCGATGCCAGTGCGTAAGGCGCTAAAAACCCGCACGTTATTTAACGTGCTTGGTCCGCTGATCAACCCGGCACGTCCGCCACTGGCGCTGATCGGCGTTTACAGCCCGGAACTGGTGCTGCCGATTGCGGAAACCTTACGGGCGCTGGGTTATGAGCGTGCGGCAGTGGTTCACGGCGGCGGAATGGACGAAGTGGCGATCCACGCGCCAACGCAGGTGGCCGAACTGAAAGACGGCAAAATCACCACTTATGAAGTGACGCCGCAGGATTTCGGACTGGACAATTACCCCATCGAATCACTGCTGGGCAGCGAACCGGAAGAAAACCGTGACATTCTGGCACGCTTATTACAAGGTAAAGGTGATCCGGCCCATGAAGCCGCGGTAGCCGTCAATGTGGCGATGTTACTGCGCCTTTTCGGTCAGGAAGATTTAAAACAAAACGCACAACAGGCATTGGCCGCCATGCGCAGCGGTGAACCCTACCAGCGCGTGTTGGCATTGGCAGCAAGAGGATAAGTGATGCAGCAGGAAACCGTGCTCCACAAGATTGTCCGCGACAAAGAAATTTGGGTCGCGGCACGTAAAGAACAACAACCGCTGGCCAGCTTCCAAAACGAAATCACTCAGAGCCAGCGCAGTTTCTACCATGCCCTGCAAGGCGCCCGAACCGCCTTCATTCTGGAGTGCAAAAAAGCGTCTCCGTCGAAAGGCACGATCCGCGATAACTTTGATCCGGTAGAAATTGCCAGCGTTTACAAAGACTATGCGTCAGCCATCTCCGTTCTAACCGACGAGAAATATTTCCAGGGCAGTTTTGATTTTCTGCCGCTGGTCAGCAAGACGGTCACACAGCCGGTACTGTGCAAAGACTTCATCATCGACCCGTATCAGATCCATCTGGCCCGTTTTTATCAGGCCGATGCCATCTTGCTGATGCTGTCGGTGCTCAACGATGAACAATACGTTCAGCTGGCAGCCGTGGCGCACAGCCTGAATATGGGCGTGCTGACCGAAGCCAGTAATGAGGAAGAACTGGATCGGGCCGTGCAGCTGAAGGCCAAAGTGGTCGGCATCAATAACCGCGACCTGCGTGATTTGTCGATTGACTTAGACCGTACCCGCCAGCTCGCGCCGCGCGTCCCGCACGGAGTGACGGTGATCAGCGAATCAGGCATAAATACTTACGGCCAGATCCGTGAGCTCAGCCGCTTCGCTAATGGTTTCCTGATAGGCAGTGCGCTGATGTCCGAGGATGATTTGTCCAGCGCAGTGAAGCGCGTACTTCTGGGTGATAACAAAGTCTGCGGCCTGACCCGTGCAGAAGATGCTAAAACGGCTAAAGAGGCCGGTGCGATTTATGGCGGACTGATTTTTGTGGAAGCGTCTCCGCGCTTTGTGACACGGGTTAAGGCTAAAGAAATTCAGAATGGCGCACCGCTGAAATATGTCGGCGTGTTCCGTGACCAGCCAGTTGCAGACGTCGCAGAAACCGCGCACGCCCTGAAGCTGACTGCTGTACAGCTGCACGGTGATGAAGATCAGGTATATATCGACACGCTGCGCGAAGCCCTGCCATCGGGCGCGCAAATCTGGAAAGCGCTGAGCGTGAAAGACACTGTTCCGGCGCGTGACTTCAATCATGTGGATCGCTACGTGCTCGATAACGGCAAAGGCGGCACCGGTCATCGTTTCGACTGGAGCACGCTGGAAGGTCAGGATCTCAGTAACGTTCTGCTCGCCGGAGGTCTGGGTGCAGACAACTGCGTGCAGGCGGCACAACTCGGTTGCGCAGGGCTGGATTTCAACTCCGGTGTTGAAAGCGAACCGGGCATTAAAGATGCCGGTAAAATTACCGCCGTATTCCAGACATTGCGGGCGTACTAACGCCTTCGTGATGACGCAAAAATTGACAGACAGGACGCAATAACATGACTTTACTTAATCCCTACTTCGGCGAATTTGGCGGCCAGTACGTCCCGCAAATTCTGATGCCTGCGCTGGCACAGCTGGAAGAGGCTTTTGTCAGCGCCCAGCGCGACCCGGAGTTTCAGGCTGAATTCATTGACCTACTGAAAAACTACGCAGGCCGCCCGACGGCGCTGACGCTGTGCAAAAACCTGACCGCCGGCACCAAAACTAAACTGTACCTGAAACGTGAAGATCTGCTGCACGGTGGCGCGCATAAAACCAATCAGGTGCTCGGTCAGGCTTTACTGGCAAAACGCATGGGTAAAACCGAAATCATTGCCGAAACCGGTGCCGGTCAGCACGGCGTAGCCTCAGCCCTTGCCTGCGCCCTCCTCGGCCTGAAATGTCGCATCTATATGGGTGCAAAAGACATCGAGCGCCAGTCACCCAACGTATTCCGTATGCGTCTGATGGGTGCTGAAGTTATTCCGGTCCACAGCGGTTCTTCCACGCTCAAAGATGCCTGTAACGAGGCACTTCGCGACTGGTCTGGTAGCTATGAAACCGCTCACTACATGTTGGGCACAGCGGCAGGTCCGCATCCTTATCCGACTATCGTGCGTGAATTCCAGCGCATGATTGGCGAAGAAACCAAAGTGCAGATGCAGGAACGCGAAGGTTGTCTGCCGGATGCGGTGATTGCCTGCGTCGGTGGCGGTTCCAATGCAATCGGCATGTTTGCCGATTTCATCGACGACACCAGCGTCAAGTTGATCGGCGTTGAACCGGGCGGTCTGGGGATCGAAACCGGCCAACACGGCGCGCCGCTGAAACATGGTCACGTCGGCATTTACTTCGGTATGAAAGCACCGATGATGCAGACATCCGAAGGCCAGATCGAAGAATCTTATTCCATCTCAGCCGGTCTGGATTTCCCGTCGGTGGGCCCGCAGCACGCCTATCTCAACAGTATTGGCCGTGCGGAATATGTCTCGATTACCGATGACGAAGCGCTTGAAGCCTTTAAAGAACTATCTCGCCACGAAGGGATTATTCCGGCACTGGAATCTTCCCACGCGCTGGCCTATGCGCTGAAAATGATTAAGGAAACGCCGGAGAAAGAACAAATTCTGGTGGTGAACCTTTCTGGCCGCGGCGACAAAGATATTTTTACCGTACATGACATCCTGACTGCCCGGGGAGAAATTTAATGGAACGTTATCAGCAATTATTTAAGCGCCTGGAAAGCAAGAAAGAAGGCGCGTTTGTTCCTTTCGTTACGTTGGGCGACCCGGGTGTTGAGCTGTCCCTGTCAATTATTGATACGCTGATCGAAGCCGGTGCTGACGCGCTTGAGCTGGGCATTCCGTTCTCTGATCCGCTGGCTGATGGCCCGGTCATTCAGAACGCTAACCTGCGCGCGTTTGCTGCCGGTGTTTCTCCTACGCAGTGCTTCAACATGCTGGCGCGCATTCGTGAAAAACACCCGGACATTCCTATTGGTTTACTGATGTACGCCAATCTGGTGTTCCACAACGGTATCGAAACGTTCTATCAGCGCTGCGCTGAAGTGGGCGTCGATTCTGTGCTGGTTGCCGATGTCCCTTTTGAAGAGTCCGCGCCATTCCGCGCTGCTGCATTGCGTCATGGCATTGCGCCCATCTTCATCTGTCCACCAAATGCTTCAGACGATTTGCTGCGTGAGATTTCCTCTCATGGCCGAGGCTACACGTACCTGCTCTCCCGCGCCGGGGTAACCGGTACAGAGAAGCGCGCGCTGACGCCACTGAATCATCTGGTCGATAAACTGCGTGAATACCACGCTGCGCCGCCGTTGCAGGGCTTCGGGATCTCCGAACCTTCGCAGGTGAAAGAAACCCTGTCGGCGGGGGCTGCCGGAGCAATTTCAGGTTCTGCCACCGTGCGCATTATCGAAAACAATCTCCATCATCCTTCTGAAATGCTGGCTCAGCTTTCCCGTTTCGTCAGTGAAATGAAAGCCGCCACCCGCGCGTAAGTACCATAAACAGAACGTGAGACGTCAATATGCTCATGTTCTGTTTCTTTTTAATTTCTTACGATTTTTCTCCCTCCAAATATTTGTATAAAAGCCATCAATAAACCAAACTAAATTCACTCATCAAGCCTATGATTATTGGGACTCTAACCGCATTGCTTGCGTGAGTTACCATTTGGTTTTAACAGATCGTTTCTTTTGGTTTTATAACAAAGCATGGAGAGTTATTTATGAAGCTATTCAAAACATTGTCCGCATTCTGCATGGCAGCCGTCGTGGTAATGGCCGTTGCCGCCTGTGCGCCAACAAAAAAATCAGAAGGAACCGGCGGTTATATCGATGACACCGTCGTGACCACCAAAGTGAAATCAGCCCTGCTGGCGGATAAAACCATCGCTTCACGCGAAATCAGCGTCGAAACCTTTAAAGGTCGCGTCCAGCTGAGTGGCTTTGTGACATCAACCGCCGATGCTAACCGTGCGGTAGAAGTAACACGCGGCGTGGCCGGTGTTCGCTCCATTGAGAACGACATGCGCCTCAAGTAAGGGCTGTCGGTTGTAGAAATACGAAGAGGCGCCGGAGCGCCTCTTTTTTATGTCCGAACCAACAATCAGAAACGATAGCCGGCGCCAAACATAAAGACCCATGGATCGATCCGGGTGTTGATGTTTTGCTGCTCGCCACCGGCTTTGAATTTCACTTCAGTATCGATATCTATCCACCACACCGACATATTGATCAGCCAGTTGTCATCGAGGTTGTAATCAAGACCCGCCTGCGTAGCCACGCCCCAGGAATCTTTCACGCTCAGATCGGACAACCCGGCATCGCGGCCCGTCTGGTTGAAATTGGTATCGTAAAACGTAGTGTAGTTGATACCAACGCCAAGGTACGGACGCAGCTTGTCTTGCTTATCCCCAAAGTAGTACTGAGCCATTAATGACGGCGGCAGCTGTTTCACTTCGGCGATAGTCCCGGTACTTTGCAGACCGACTTTGTGCTGGAACGGCGTGGCCGCCAGCAGCTCCATCCCGATGTTATCGGTGAACATGTAGCCGAGGGTCATACCCATCTGCGTATTGTTATTAATATTAAACGAACCCAGTCCCAGAACATTGTCGGACCCTTCGGTTGGCCGGACGGTGGCGGTCCCTACGCGAAAAATCACATCCCCTGCCTGATGTGCACTCGCGACTGCCGGAAATGCCGCTGCCGCGACCAATGCCCAATATGCTGCTTTCATTATCCCCTTCCTTTGTGTGGGTTATTTATTTAACGCGCGAATGATACCTACTCTTGGGTATGGCTTGATCATTGCGGGATCACATCTTTAAAACAAATTTACGGAAAAAGCATCTTTCTCAATCCGATCTAAATCTATAAAAACAAAGGAATTGATCTACATCAAAAACGAGGGAATTTGTTTATTCTTCAAATGTCACGAATATCTGTTGCTTAAAAAAACGCCGCTGCGTACTTTGCTTATTCCTGTGTTTTTGGTCTGGTGCCGTTAAGGAGTCGGTCGCTTCCCAAAATGAGCGAAATAAACAACCCTTGCATGACCTGTGGCGCATGCTGTGCGTATTTCCGGGTATCTTTTTATTGGGCCGAATCTCAGGTCGCTGGCGGCGTCGTTCCGCAGGCACTGACGGAGCAAGTCACTCCCTTTTTAAGCTGTATGCAAGGCACTAACAGCAAATCATCACGCTGTGTTGCTCTTGAAGGAGAAGTTGGGAAGTCCGTATCCTGCTCCATTTACCTCAACCGCCCTTCACCCTGCCGCGAATTCGATCAGTCCGGTCTGGATGGTATAGGCAATACCGCCTGCGACCGCGCTCGCGCACATTACGGACTGCCGCCGCTGGAGGTGCATTTAGCAGTTCTCGATCTCAGTTAAGGAAAGCGCTCAGGCAGCGATTCATCACGCAAACCGACAGGAAGTCAGCGCAAACCTATCGGCAATCCCCATTTAAAGGTTACAATCACCGTCTTATTGATTTTTGCTTTTTGCCAAGGAGCGTTCATGCCTATCACGGCCAGTACGTTGTACCGTGACAGTTTCAATTTTATGCGTAATCAGTTAGGTAGCATTTTGCTGCTGGCCGTCCTGACCGCATTAATTACCGTCATCTTGAACCAGATTTTTATGCCGGGCAGCGACCAGCTGAGCCTGCTCAGCGCCGGTAGCGACGATTTACTGAGTAACACCGGCATGAGTATTCAGGAGCTGGTACAGAGCATGTCGCCGGATCAGCAGAAAGTGCTGCTGCAGGTATCTGCGGCCGCGACGTTCTCTGCGCTGATCGGCAATGTTCTGCTGGTGGGCGGGATGTTAGTTCTGCTGCAACAAGTTTCCGGCGGGATGCGCACCAGCGCCATCCGCGCACTCGGTGCCGCCGCGCCTGTCATGCCGCGTCTGTTCGGCCTGATGCTTCTGTGCACCCTGCTGGTTCAGCTTGGCCTGACCCTGTTCGTGGTGCCGGGCATCGTGCTGGCAGTCGCGACATGCCTGTCGCCGGTGTTGTGCGTGAACGAGAAGCTCGGCGTTTTCAAATCCATCAAAGTCAGCAGCAAGCTGGCCTTCGCCAATCTGCGCCTCGTTGTCCCGGCCATCATGTTCTGGCTGGCGGCGAAAATGGTACTGTTGCTGGTGGTGAGCCGCTTGTCGATGATGTCTCCAGACGTCGCCGCGGTGATTTTAAGCGCGCTGAGTAACCTGGTTTCCGCATTATTGCTGATTTATCTGTTCCGTCTTTACACAAAATTACGCGTGTAATATTGATCTGTTTTTTTAAAGGGCGCTCAGGCGCCCTTTTCTTTTGTCCGCGAAATGATTCCGGTATAGTCATCACATACATAAAACATGGAATGAAGTATGAAGCAGCTCCTCGATTTTCTTCCCCTGATTGTCTTTTTTGTGGTGTATAAGCTTTACGACATTTTTGTCGCATCGGGCGCGTTAATTGCCGCCACCGCACTGGCTCTGGTCATCACCTGGGTGATGTACCGCAAAATTGAAAAAATGACGCTGATCACCTTCGCGATGGTTGCCGTTTTCGGCACCCTGACGCTGGTTTTCCATAATGACGAATTCATTAAATGGAAAGTGACCGTGATTTACGTTCTGTTCTCCGGCGCATTGCTGATTAGCCAGCTGGTACTGAAAAAACCGCTGATCCAGCGCATGCTGGGTAAAGAGCTGACGCTGCCGGACCACGTATGGAATAAACTCAACGTTAGCTGGGCGATATTCTTCCTGGTGTGCGGTCTGGCGAATATCTATGTCGCGTTCTGGTTACCGCAAAATATCTGGGTTAACTTTAAAGTCTTCGGTCTGACCGCGCTGACGCTGGTATTTACCCTGCTGAGCGGCGTATATATTTACCGCCATATGCCGGATGAAGAAAAAAAATAAGCGATCTTTTGAACGGGCCTTTCTCTGAAAGGCCTTAATTTTTGAAGTCATTGAACTGTGTGAAGCAACTCTCTATGAACGAAAAACATAGCTTACCCAATGGTGAAATGGTGCTGCGCACGCTGGCAATGCCTGCGGATACCAATGCGAATGGCGATATCTTCGGCGGATGGTTAATGTCGCAGATGGATATGGGCGGTGCTATCCAGGCGAAGGAGATCGCCAAAGGTCGCGTAGTGACGGTTCGCGTGGATGGCATGACATTCCTCAAGCCGGTCGCCGTCGGTGACGTCGTATGCTGCTACGCACGCTGCATCCGCACCGGCAACAGCTCCATCACCATCAATGTAGAAGTCTGGGTCAAGAAAGTCTCTTCCGAGCCGATCGGACAGCGTTACAGAGCCACTGAAGCGGTCTTTACCTATGTCGCCGTGGATGAAGAAGGCAAATCACGCCAGCTTCCAGACGGGCGAAGTAATTTCAGTGTTGATTCTGAAGGTGTTTCGCAGGATTGATTTCTTGAAGTGATACATCAAAACGAAAAAGGTCGCCTGATGAGGGCGACCTTTTTTTATTGCAGAAACAGCGGGGATTATTCGACGGAAGAACCGCCTTCTACTTTGAACACCAGATTGACCACCAGATTACTGGCCGCTTTAGGTTCATAGCGCCACTTACGCATCGCCTGTTTTACTTCACGTTCAAACATGTTGCGCGGCTCTGCCGAGAGAATACGCACGTTCTCTACGCGACCGTCGCTGTCCACGTCAAACTGCACGCGGACGCGTCCATCAATGCGCAGCGCTAACGCGCGTGCCGGATAGAACGGTTTACCACGTTCAAGCGGACGCGGGCCGCTGGTGCTTTGCGTATTGCTTGACGCTGGCGGCTGGCTGACCGGTTTCGTCACCGGCTGATTACTGGTCACCGGAGCCGTCTGCACAGTTTGCGTTGGTTTTTCTACCGGACGCTCAACGGGTTTGACCTTCGGCTTCACCACCGGCTTTTTCACCGGTTTCGGTTTAGGTTTCGGTGGTTCAGGAATAACCACAGCCTCCGGCGGCGGTGGCGGCTCAGGTACCACTTCCGGTTCTGGCTCAGGTTCCGGTGGCGTCGGTTCCGCCTGAGGTGGCGGCGGCGGCGGCGCAAAGTCGGCAGGATTGACCATCGTCACGCTCATGACCTTCTGTTCCTGCACTGGCAATTTAAGTGCGTCACTGACCGTGACATACAGCACGGCGGCAATAACTACAGCATGTAAGCCGACGGAAAGCGCCACCGGCAAAGAAACCTTGCGAATAAACCTAAACTTTTTTAGCGGCATAATGATTCTTTTTCCCCGTGAAGCCGCAAGTTTAAATGTAAATAGCAATCATATTCAACACCGAGATGACAACTATTCTCAAATAACCTCTGACTTGATCCCGCGCAAAGCACTTTCTTCAGGCTTCAGGTTTAGCTATGGTAATTCTGCACATCATTCTGCCCGCGCCAAAACGCGACAGATTACTCATTAAAACCGTAAGAAAGGTGGCTCATGCTTTACGTTATTTATTCTGAAGATGTATCCGACTCACTGGAAAAACGTGCGGCTGCCCGCCCTGCGCATATTGAAAGACTTAAGAAATTGCAGGCTTTGGGTCGTGTGTTAATCGGTGGGCCGACGCCGGCAATCGACAGTGAAGATCCCGGTGCTGCGGGCATGACCGGTTCACTGCTGGTGGTAGAGTTTGAAACCCTGGAAGCCGCGAAATCCTGGGCGGATGCTGACCCGTATGTCGAGGCCGGTGTATATAAAGCCGTCACCGTAAAACCCTTTAAACGCGTCTTCTGAGACGTTATTGCGCCACAACCTGAACCGTCGTGGCGCAATAACCCCAAAGCCGTCACAATGCTTTCATGGCTTCTGTGTTAACATGTTTACCCCTGCCCATGAGGTAAGCACTATGTCATTCTTCGACGGATTGAAGTTTCTAACCAGTAAAACCACGAAGGTCACCTGTCCGGAATGCGGTTATGTTGCTGAACAGATCAGCACCAAAGTTCGCAAAAACTCCACGCTGGTCTGTAAGAAATGTGGCGCACTTTTTCAGCCTAAATCCCGCTAATCACGAACTCCATTCGTAATTCACGGCATACAATGACAGGCGTTGATGTTGTTGGTGGTGGATTTGACGAATACGGTAGATGTGACGATAGCGTCTCGACTGACCTTCCAGCCAGCGGCTTCTCCGGCGCTGAGTCTGGCGTAACATACGCCAGCGACCGACTTCATTTTTACTGCGTTTCATGCACCTGTGTCCCGTGGTGGCCGTCACTGTTCAATAATGAAAGAATAAGAACGGAAGAATTTAGCCGGGATATTATAGGCCGATGACGTTGTGATCCAAGTCTTGTTTGTCACCTTGTCTCCTGTAATCAGCTAACCTTGATATCAGCACCCTGAGGATTTTTGTCTGTCTTAAACAGATTCAGAGGTAGCTGATTGATTGGTGGGAAAAAGTTGGTTAAAAGAATCCCCCAAACACGTACACTTACGCCAATGGCTTGCGAACAGGATTTTTCGCCTTTATGACAACTTTCTATACGGTAATCAGCGGATTTCTGGTTTTTGGTTACTGGTTACTGATAGCCGGCGTGACTCTGCGCATTTTGATGAAACGCCGCGCGGTGCCTTCTGCCATGGCGTGGTTGCTGATCATTTATATCATTCCTCTGGTCGGCATCATCGCCTACCTGTCTTTCGGTGAGCTGCATTTAGGCAAGCGTCGTGCCGAACGTGCAAAAGCGATGTGGCCTTCTACGGCGCGCTGGCTGAATGACCTCAAAGATTGCCAGCGGATTTTTGCCACCGAAACCAGTGAAATTGCCGCCTCTTTATTCCAGCTCTGCGAACGCCGTCAGGGTATCGCGGGGGTTAAAGGCAACCAGCTTCAACTACTGACCACCAGCGATGATGTGCTTAAAGCGATGATGCGCGACATTGAACTCGCGCGCAGCAACATTGAGATGGTGTTTTACATCTGGCAACCCGGCGGGCTGGTCGATCAGGTCGCTGAATCGCTGATGGCGGCTTCACGACGTGGTATCCACTGCCGTCTGATGCTCGACTCAGCCGGCAGCGTGACTTTCTTTCGCAGCCCGTATCCGGCGATGATGCGCAATGCGGGTATCGAAGTGGTCGAAGCATTGCAGGTAAATTTGTTCCGCGTCTTCCTGCGCCGTATGGATTTGCGTCAACACCGTAAAGTCGTATTGATCGACAATTATGTCGCTTATACAGGCAGTATGAACATGGTTGATCCGCGCTTCTTTAAACAGGATGCGGGCGTTGGTCAGTGGGTTGACCTGATGGCGCGCATGGAAGGTCCGGTAGCGACCACCATGGGTATCGTTTATTCCTGCGACTGGGAAATCGAAACCGGTAAACGCATTCTGCCACCGGAGCCTGATACCAATCAGATGCCGTTTGAGCAGGAAAGCGGTCACACCATTCAGGTTATCGCGTCCGGTCCGGGTTTTCCGGAAGACATGATCCATCAGGCTTTGCTTACCGCCACGTATTCTGCACGTGAACAACTGGTGATGACCACGCCTTATCTGGTACCGAGCGACGATCTGCTCCATGCGATTTGTACCGCCGCACAGCGCGGTGTGGATGTCAGTATTATTCTGCCACTGAAAAATGACTCAATGATGGTGGGCTGGGCCAGCCGAGCATTCTTTAACGAGTTGCTGGAAGCCGGTGTAAAAATTTACCAGTTCGAAGACGGCCTGCTGCACACTAAAAGTATTCTGGTAGATGGTCAGCTGAGTCTGGTAGGGACAGTGAATCTGGATATGCGCAGTCTGTGGCTCAATTTTGAAATCACGCTGGTGATCGACGATGCCGGATTCGGTGCCGACCTGGGTCGCGTTCAGGAGGATTACATCGCGCGTTCCCACCTGCTGGACGTTGAGGCCTGGCTGAAACGTCCTTTCTGGCATCGTCTGGTTGAACGTTTGTTCTACTTTTTCAGCCCGCTGCTGTAAAAGCCGCCTTGAGCGTGGTGTAATACGCGCAGTACCGGCTTTGATAAAGCCTGAATACACTTATTTGTAAACGAGAATGCTATGGACCTGAATAATCGCCTGACCGAAGACGAAACCCTTGAGCAAGCCTACGATATCTTTCTGGAACTGGCCGGGGATAACCTGGATCCGGCGGATATCCTGATCTTCAACCTGCAATTTGAAGAACGCGGTGGCGCTGAGCTGTATGATCCGGCTGAAGACTGGGTAGAACATGTAGATTTCGATCTTAACCCTGATTTCTTTGCTGAAGTGGTCATTGGTCTGGCGGATGCGGAAGACATGCCGATCAACGATATTTTCGCCCGCGTTTTGCTGTGCCGCGAAAAAGATCACAAACTCTGCCATATCCTCTGGAAAGAGTAGCCTGAACACAGCGCGAAAAAAAACCTGCCAGCGGCAGGTTTTTTTATGCTTCAGCACTGCCGCAAATGGCTCAGAGCGGATCGACTTTCAGGCAGGAAACCGCGTGGCGGAAACTGCCTTCGAGCAGCGGACGGGTGATCGCACATTCTGGCCCGGCTATCGGACAACGAGTACGGAACACGCAGCCGGATGGCGGATTGATAGGCGAAGGTAACTCCCCTTCCAGCAACTGAATCACTTTGTTGCGCTCTTTATCCGGATCCGGCACCGGCACCGCAGACATCAGCGCACGGGTGTATGGATGCTGAGGATTGTTATACACCTCATCATACGTGCCCAGCTCGACTGCGTGACCGAGATACATCACCAGAACACGATCGGAGATGTGTTTTACCACCGCCAGATCGTGCGCGATGAAGATCAGTGACAAGCCCATTTCGCGCTGCAACTGTTGCAGCAGGTTCACCACCTGCGCCTGAATCGACACGTCCAGTGCAGAGACCGGTTCGTCACAGATAATCAGCTTTGGCTCAAGGATCAGCGCACGCGCGATACCGATACGCTGACACTGCCCCCCCGAGAATTCGTGCGGGTAACGGTTGATAAGGTTAGGCAACAGCCCGACCTTCAGCATCATTGCCTTCACTTTTTCTTTGACCTCTAAACGAGGCATATTCGGGTTATAAGTTTTCAGCGGTTCAGCGATGATTTCGCCGATGGTCATACGTGGGTTCAGGGACGCCAGCGGATCCTGGAAAATCATCTGGATATCGCTGCGGGTTTTACGCCACTCGTTATCTGACATATTCAGCAGGTCTTTACCCAGCCACGCCACGCGGCCATCAGTAGCTTTCACCAGACCGATCAACGCACGGGCAAAGGTGGATTTACCACAGCCGGATTCCCCTACCACGCCCAGCGTTTCGCCCTCGTAAAGACGCAATGTGACGCCGTCCACGGCTTTCAGCGTTTTAGACGGCTGCCAGAACCATTGTTTGCCATCTTTAATGTCGAAATGGACTTTAAGATCCGCCACTTCCAGCAGAACTTTTTTCTCTGGCGCGTGGGTGTTCATCGCGGCGCTGTCCATGATTGTATTGTCAGTCATACCAGTTCCTCCAGCGGCTTGTAGCAGGCACGCAAACGACCATCACCGAAACGCTCAAGCGGTGGCGCGGTGGCACAAATATCCATTGCGTGCGGACAACGCGGCTGGAACGGGCAGCCTTTTGGCAGACGCAGCAAGTTTGGCGGGTTACCCGGTATGGTCATCATTGCGCCACCTTCCGCATCCAGACGCGGAACGGCATTCAGCAGACCGATTGAGTATGGATGG
Organism: Enterobacteriaceae bacterium Kacie_13; assembly: GCA_013457415.1. Lineage (NCBI taxonomy): Bacteria > Pseudomonadati > Pseudomonadota > Gammaproteobacteria > Enterobacterales > Enterobacteriaceae > Enterobacteriaceae bacterium Kacie_13. The sequence continues at coordinate 2,012,820 of CP045665.1, read as the reverse complement.
CACGGCTCATAAAACACGTCGCGGGCACGGCCATATTCCATAGTACGGCCAGCGTACATCACCAGCACTTTGTCACAGATACCGGCAACAACGCCCAGATCGTGTGTGATCATGATGATCGCGGTATTGAACTCAGCTTTCAGTTCATTCAGCAGCGTCATGATCTGCGCCTGAACGGTCACGTCCAGTGCAGTGGTGGGTTCATCGGCGATCAACAGTTTCGGACGACACAGCAGCGCCATCGCGATCATCACACGCTGGCGCATACCACCGGAGAATTCGTGCGGGAACATTTTCATACGCTTGCGGGCTTCCGGCATTTTTACCGCGTCCAGCATACGTACAGATTCTTCGAAGGCTTCACGTTTGCTGAGGTGTTTATGCAACATCAGCACTTCCATCAACTGCTCACCAACGCGCATGTACGGGTTAAGTGAAGTCATTGGATCCTGGAAAATCATCGAAATCTGCTCCGCGCGCAGCTTGTTCAGCTCCTTTTGCGGCAGATTGAGGATTTCGCGCCCGTTGAATTTCGCTGAACCACCGATGCGGCCATTGCTGGCCAGCAGGCCCATCAGCGCAAACGCAGTCTGGGATTTACCGGAACCGGATTCACCCACGATACCTAAGGTTTCGCCGGCGCGCAGGTCGAAGTTCAAATCATTGACTGCGGTAACATCGCCGTCAGGCGTCTCGAAAGTGACGCGCAGGTCTTTCACGTCCAGCAACATCTCGCCTTTCAGGGCAGAAACCGGTGCCGCTTTAGCTTGAATTTGTTCAATGGTGCTCATGGTTGCACTCCTTAACGATCTTTCGGGTCGAGGGCATCACGCAGGCCATCGCCGATAAAATTGAAACAGAACAGAGTAACAACCAGGAAGCCTGCCGGGAACAGCAGTAACCAAGGTGAAACTTCCATCGAGTTGGCACCGTCACTTAACAACGCGCCCCAGCTGCTCAGCGGCTCCTGCGTACCCAGACCTAAGAAGCTCAGGAAGGATTCAAACAGGATCATGCTTGGCACCAGTAGTGATGCATAGACCACTACGACACCTAAAACGTTGGGAACAATGTGACGCAACACGATATTACGCGTACTTACTCCGCTGACTAACGCCGCTTCGATGAATTCTTTACGTTTCAGACTAAGAGTTTGGCCACGCACGATACGCGCCATATCCAGCCATGACACCATGCCGATCGCCACGAAAATCAACAGGATATTCTGCCCGAAGAAGGTAACCAGCAAGATAACGAAGAACATGAACGGGAAGGAGTTGAGGATTTCCAGCAAACGCATCATGGCGGAGTCAATCTTGCCACCCAGATAGCCAGACAACGATCCGTACAACGTACCGAGGATCACCGCCACCAGCGCAGCCGCGACACCCACCATCAGAGAGATACGTCCGCCGATCGCCACACGAACCAGCAAATCACGGCCTGAAGAATCCGTCCCGAAAAAGTGGTGCGACGCCATATCAGGCGCGGCCGACATCATATTCCAGTCGGTATCATCGTAGGCAAACTGCGATAAGAACGGAGCGAAAGCCACGAATAAGGCAATAAAGGCCAGGACAATCAGGCTGGTGACTGCAGCGCGGTTATGCATAAAGCGACGACGCGCGTCCTGCCACAAACTGCGGCCTTCAACTTCCAGTTTCTCGGTGAAGTTCTCGACAACGTCGCTGTTTTTTTTACTTAACATCATTGACGTACTCCGGCATTAATAACGGATTTTCGGGTCGATGACGGCGTAAAGCACGTCAACGATCGCATTGAATAAAATGGTCAATGCGCCCACTAAAATAGTCAGACTCAGTACCAGCGAGTAGTCACGGTTTAAAGCGCCGTTAACAAACAGCTGGCCGATGCCCGGCAATCCGAAAATGCTCTCGACCACCATCGAACCGGTGATAATCCCCACAAACGCAGGTCCCATGTAAGACAGGACAGGTAACAATGCAGGCTTGAGTGCATGGCGCAAAATAATGCGGTGCAACGGTAAGCCTTTCGCGCGCGCTGTGCGGATAAAGTTGGAGTGCAGGATTTCGATCATAGAACCACGCGTGATACGCGCAATGCTGGCGATATAAGCCAGTGAAAGTGCGACCATCGGCAGGATCATGTATTTGGCACCACCGCCGTTCCAGCCGCCGCCCGGCAACCATTTCAGGGTAATGGCAAAGATCAACACCAGTAACGGTGCGACGACGAAACTCGGGATAACTACCCCGGTCATCGCCACCCCCATCACGGTGTAATCCCATTTGGTGTTTTGATTCAGCGCGGCAATAACCCCGGCGCTCACACCAAAAACAATCGCCATGATAAATGCCGCCAGGCCTAATTTCGCCGAAACCGGGAAAGAAGCCGCGACCAGATCATTAACGGTGTAATCCTTATATTTGAACGACGGGCCGAAATCGCCTTTGGCCAGCTGTTCTAAATAATTGAAATATTGCTTATAGATTGGGTCATTGAGGTGGTATTTCGCCTCAATGTTCGCCATCACTTCTGGTGGAAGATTACGCTCACCCGTAAAAGGGCTGCCCGGTGCGAGACGCATCATAAAAAACGAAATGGTGATCAGAATGAATAGCGTCGGAATCGCTTCCAGACAGCGGCGTAAAATAAACTTTAACATTGCCCGTACCTGTTTCTAAGCCTGTCACTACAGCTTGATAGTTTTTGGCTTGGTCACGATAACCCGCGTGGGCGGGTTATCGTAGTGGCTCTTTGCTATGGCGCTCAATACCAGCGCCATAAGCATTACCTTCATCAAATAAAAACAGGGCAGCTCGGGGATGCCCTGTTTATTCACGTATTAGTGTTTGATGATGTAAAGATCTTTAACGTAGACGTTGTCCTGTGGATCTTTACCGGTGTAACCGCCAACGTATGGTTTCACCAGACGCGCGTTAACGTAGTAATAAACAGGGACAATCACAGAGTCTTTATCCAGCTGAGTTTCAGCTTTCTGATACAGACCTGCACGCTCATCGTCAGTTTTCGCTGTCAGAGTGTCCGCGATCGCTTTATCAAACGCAGCGCTCTTATAGTGAGAAGTGTTATTGCTGCTGTCAGACAGCATGGTGTTCAGGAAGGAAGACGGTTCGTTGTAATCAGAGCACCAGCCGGCGCGCGCTACATCGAAGTTGCCCTGATGACGGCTGTCCAGGAAGGTTTTCCATTCCTGATTAACCAGCTTCACGTCCACACCCAGGTTTTTCTTCCAGATAGCAGCTGCGGCAATCGCCAGTTTCTTATGCAGATCAGACGTGTTGTACAGCAGTTCGAAGGTCAGTGGTTTAGCCGGTGTGTAACCTGCTTCAGCCAGCAGTTTTTTCGCTTCGGTATTGCGCTGATCCTGAGTTTCTTTAAACCAGGCCGGAGGCGTCAGTTTCGCGCCGTCGGTGTAAGGAGGGGTGTAGCTGTACGCCGGCAGATCGCCCTGCGCTTTCACTTTGTTCACGATGATGTCGCGATCCAGACCCAGTTTCAGCGCTTCACGCACGCGTGAGTCAGTGAATGGTGCTTTCTGGTTGTTGATTTCGTAGTAGTAAGTACACAGGTACGGGTCAACGTGGACTTCGGTAGGGATTTCTTTTTTCAGTTTCTGGAAAAGTTCGATCGGCATGTTGTTATAAGTCATGTCGATTTCGCCGCTGCGGTAGCGGTTAACGTCTGTCACTTCAGAAGAAATTGGCAGGTAAGTGACCTGATTAATCACAGTTTTAGCGTTGTCCCAATAGGTCGGGCTACGTTCCAGCACGATACGTTCGTTGACAGTCCATGCCTTCAGTTTGTAGGCGCCGTTGCTGACATAGTTTTCTGGCTGAGTCCATTTGTCGCCAAATTTTTCAACAACGTTTTTGTTCACCGGCTTCATCGCGGTGTGGGACAGCATTTTAACAAAATAAGGGACCGGTTCGGTCAGGGTCACTTGCAGAGTGTGGTCATCAATCGCTTTCACACCCAGGGTATCAGGGCTTTTCTTACCGCTGATGATGTCATCGATGTTTTCGATGTGACCGTATTGCAGGTAGCTTTCATACGGAGAGGCTGTTTTTGGATCAGCCAGGCGCTGCCAGCTGAACACGAAATCTTGAGCAGTAACAGGGTCGCCGTTGGACCATTTTGCTTCCGGACGCAGGTGGAAAGTCCAGACTTTAAAATCTTTGTTTTCCCAGCTGGTAGCTACACCAGGAATGACGCTGCCGTTTTTGCTGTCGGTATTGACCAGGCCTTCCAGCAAATCACGGATAACGTTGGATTCCGGAACACCTTCCACTTTATGCGGATCGAGGGACTGTACTTCAGAACCGTTGTTACGCACCAGTTCTTGCTTGTCTGACAGCGTTAAGCCAGCAGGTACGTTAGCCGCAAAGGCGGTATTGATGGATATGGCGCCAACCGCAGCCATGATGCAGGCAGCCAGCAGATTTTTTTTTGTGATGTTGGTCATTGTCTTTCAACTCCAGTTTTTATTATGAACTTGCGCGCTCTGGCGCAAGATAAACCCTTTCCGGGTTAACGGATTTCAAAAGCAGGAACGAATTGCTCAGAAACTCCCCCATTTCGTCACCATTCACAGATGGTGTCCCCTCTTACTGCGTAAAGCCGTTGAAACGTCAGGCTGTTAAGCGCCGTGCGGTTTCAGAGATCGTTAAGGATGATCCCCTCCATTTGACTCACCCCGCCCACCGCCGGTATTGATTCCGGGGATAAACCAGGCCGTCGCATACTGTTATTCCTAATCCCACTCAATAAAACTTTTTGGCTTTCACCGGTGAAGCCGAAAGCCTCCCGTCGTCATCAAACGGCGGGAATCAAATAAGAAGAAGAACTGAAGATTTGTTTTGCTTAACGGGAAGATTCAACACAAGGCTATGTAATGCCAGCAACGCAAAGACCGTCTTCTTGAAAAGAGAAAGCGACTGAGGATAATTTTGCGTTACGTATTGCGACACTTCGCTCTCCAAAAACAAATGAAACTGCTTCAATCTTTCTGTGCCTTGCAAGATTCGTTCTCACTTAGAGCATGACTCTAAACAATTTTCCATTTGTGAAGACGTTTTGAAAATTATCAGAAGCCCGATACCGGCGCCAATTAATTTTGCAAATTTGTTACGCAATTCTCTTTTATACGTTGCAGACCTTTTGGGGGCCAGTAAGAACAACACTAACCAATCGTATATAAGCCACTGATTTTTATTAAAATCCAGCAAACTTTTAGATTCAAAAACGCATTGAAGTTTGCTCAATAACCCGGCTGACACAATCAGTTAACAATCTGCACATTTCAAGGATAATGCCCTGTTAACTGCTGTGTTAACACTAATAACATCTCGATACGGCCTGCACAAGCCTTACAGAATGATGTGGATAAATTAACGTCAAAACGGGCAGAAAAGGAGAGCATTAAGCAAAAAAATAGCTAAGTTTATTATAAGAAATGAAGACTTGGAGTGAAATGAAGTATGAGACGGGAGTTTACGCAACATTTGGGTGCAAACGCTCTTATTTACACCATTAGCTGCACTATATTAATGCATAGCGTTATAAGAGGAAGTAATAATTATCGCGGAAACACATCAGCGTTTACGCGATAATTTGTCTGCTTATTGATTAGAGAAGGCCGGGGAAAATAGCTTTTATCCCGGTGACAATAAACTCAATCCCCAGAGACATCAGCAACAACCCCATAATTCGGGTAATGACGTTGATGCCGGTTTGCCCCAATAAACGTACCAGCAAAGGTGCGGCACGGAACAAAAGCCAGCAACAGAAAGCGAAAAACATGATCGCCAGCGTCAGGCCAAGCAGGTTCTGCCAGCCGTTGTAGCGGGAGCTCCAGACGATTGTCGAGCTGATTGCCCCCGGGCCCGCCATCAGAGGTAAGGCTAAAGGAACAACACCAACGTTTTCACGGATCGCCGTTTCCGACTTCTCTTGTTTGTTCTGCTTATCTTCGCCGAGCTTACCGCTTATCATCGACATCGCAATGGTCACTACCAGTATGCCGCCGGCAATGCGAAATGAATCAATGGAGATCCCAAACAGATGAAGAATGGCATCTCCAAGAAATAAGGCCGTCGACAATATAATGGCCACAGACAGGTTAGCCGTCATATTGGTTTTATTTCGGCCAGCCGCTGCCTGATAACTGGTCATACTAATGAAGACCGGCAGGATCCCGACAGGGTTCACCAGTGCAAACAGCCCGACGAAAAATTTGATATAGCCTGAAAAATCTAATAAAGATTGGCTCACGCAGAACTCCGCACAAAATGCCAGTAGATGAAGGTCTTGATGGGGCGCTAATGTACTGGAATTGCAATGAAGGCGCCACGTCGTTTCATGGTATTTATCACCAGAATTTCAATTAAAAGCAGTGAATGACACTTTTGTTAAAAAAGTGTAATGTTAGTGCATTAAATGCCTGCTAGCTTGTAGACGATTTGAGGATTTTTGATAATTATTCTCAATTAACCCTAGCTGAAAGGTGTCAGCATCGGTGTTTAGTGATCCAGATCAAATTCCTTCTGCCTACAAATAGGTAAGCTTTGCGCATAGTCACTCACCGGTACTGGCGAACACGCTAACAAATAATCGTTCACGGGACGGTATCGAATGACAATTTATCTACTACAGGTGCTACACGACTGAAAGCTCTTTGAGCAAATAAAGAGACAGAGACAACACATTGAGAATATTAGTGTTAATTACTTTCTCACGGTGCGAGATAGCAAGGCTATACTCATCTCTGGCAGGTTATTTACTAAAAGAGTTTAACTTTATCAGGAGAGCATTATGGCTGTAACAAATGTCGCTGAACTGAACGCACTCGTTGCACGAGTCAAAAAAGCACAGCGTGAATATGCTAACTTCAGTCAAGAACAAGTAGATAAGATCTTCGCTGCCGCCGCCCTGGCTGCTGCCGATGCGCGAATTCTGCTGGCAAAACTTGCTGTTGAAGAATCCGGTATGGGTATTGTCGAAGACAAAGTGATCAAAAACCACTTCGCCTCCGAATATATCTACAACGCCTATAAAGATGAAAAAACCTGTGGCATCCTCGGTCAGGATGATACTTTTGGTACCATCACTATCGCAGAACCAATTGGCATCATCTGCGGCATCGTACCTACTACCAACCCAACGTCCACTGCGATTTTCAAAGCGCTGATTAGCCTGAAAACTCGTAACGGCATCATCTTCTCCCCACACCCACGTGCTAAAAATGCGACTAACAAAGCTGCAGATATCGTTCTGCAAGCCGCAATCGCTGCGGGTGCACCGAAAGACATTATCGGCTGGATTGATGAACCAAGTGTTGAACTGTCTAACCAATTAATGCATCACCCTGATATTAACCTGATTCTGGCGACCGGTGGTCCTGGTATGGTGAAAGCAGCCTACAGCTCAGGTAAACCAGCAATCGGCGTGGGCGCAGGTAACACCCCTGTTGTTGTTGACGAAACAGCTGATATCAAACGTGTTGTTGCTTCGGTTCTGATGTCAAAAACCTTCGATAACGGCGTAATCTGTGCGTCAGAACAATCCATCATTGTGGTTGATTCTGTCTACAACGCAGTACGTGAACGTTTCTCTTCCCATGGCGGCTATATGCTGCAGGGTAAAGAGCTGAAAGCAGTTTCCGATATCATCCTCAAAAATGGTGGCCTGAACGCAGCTATCGTAGGCCAGCCAGCAGCGAAAATCGCTGAAATGGCCGGCATCAAAGTACCGGCTCATACTAAAGTGTTAATCGGCGAAGTCAGCGTTGTTGATGAATCCGAACCGTTTGCACATGAAAAGCTGTCCCCTACCCTCGCGATGTACCGTGCTAAAGATTTTGAAGATGCGGTAGCAAAAGCAGAGAAACTGGTAGAAATGGGCGGCATCGGTCATACCTCTTGTCTGTATACAGACCAGGACAACCAACCAGAACGTGTTAACTATTTTGGCAACAAAATGAAGACTGCACGTATTCTGATCAACACCCCTGCTTCACAGGGTGGTATCGGTGACCTGTATAACTTCAAACTTGCCCCTTCTCTGACGCTGGGTTGCGGTTCATGGGGTGGTAACTCCATCTCTGAAAATGTCGGTCCTAAACACCTGATCAACAAGAAAACTGTAGCGAAGCGAGCAGAAAACATGTTGTGGCATAAACTTCCAAAATCTATCTACTTCCGTCGTGGCTCACTGCCAATCGCACTGGAAGAAGTGGCGACTGACGGAGCAAAACGCGCCTTCATCGTGACTGACCGTTACCTGTTCAACAACGGCTATGCAGACCAGATCACCAGCGTTCTGAAAGGCCACGGTATCGAAACAGAAGTGTTCTTCGAAGTAGAAGCTGATCCAACGCTGAGCATTGTGCGTAAAGGTGCTGAGCAGATGAACTCCTTCAAACCAGATGTAATCATTGCACTGGGTGGTGGTTCACCGATGGATGCTGCCAAAATCATGTGGGTGCTGTACGAACATCCAAACACTCAGTTCGAAGATTTGGCACTGCGCTTTATGGATATCCGTAAACGTATCTACAAATTCCCGAAAATGGGCGTGAAAGCGAAAATGATCGCCGTCACCACCACTTCCGGTACTGGTTCTGAAGTGACTCCATTTGCAGTTGTGACCGATGATGCAACGGGTCAGAAATATCCACTGGCTGACTATGCTCTGACTCCGGATATGGCTATCGTCGATGCCAACCTGGTCATGAACATGCCAAAATCACTCTGTGCGTTCGGTGGTCTGGATGCAGTAACTCACGCGCTGGAAGCTTACGTTTCAGTACTGGCGAATGAATACTCTGATGGTCAGGCGCTTCAGGCTCTGAAATTGCTGAAAGAAAACCTGCCAGCCAGCTACCACGAAGGGTCTAAAAACCCAGTGGCTCGCGAACGTGTTCACAATGCGGCAACTATCGCGGGTATCGCGTTTGCCAACGCCTTCCTGGGTGTCTGTCACTCCATGGCCCACAAACTGGGTTCAGAGTTCCACATTCCTCACGGTCTGGCCAATGCCATGCTGATTTCCAACGTTATCCGTTACAATGCTAACGATAACCCAACTAAACAAACTGCTTTCAGTCAGTATGACCGTCCACAGGCGCGTCGTCGTTACGCAGAAATCGCTGACCATTTAGGTCTGGGCGCTCCTGGTGACCGTACTGCACAGAAAATCCAGAAACTGTTAAACTGGTTGGACGAAATCAAAGCGGATTTGGGTATCCCAACCTCTATTCGTGAAGCAGGCGTTCAGGAAGCCGATTTCCTGGCTAAAGTAGACAAGCTGTCTGAAGATGCGTTTGATGACCAGTGTACCGGTGCTAACCCACGTTACCCACTGATTGCTGAACTGAAACAAATTCTGATGGATACCTTCTACGGTCGCGAATATAACGAAGACGTAGCTGATGAAGTTGCAGTTGCTGCACCAGCACCAAAAGCTGATAAGAAAACCAGCAAAAAATAACTTGCTGAGTTTTCGGTAAGCAAAAAACCCGCCAATTGGCGGGTTTTCTATTTGCGTCTCACAAAACTTTGAAGATTCTTACGCCAAAAATCTGAGTGTGATGCAACAGCGCATAGCGTTTTTCTGACCACTACGTTTCTTACTACGGCTTTATTGCGTCATTATCATCGATAGCAGCCATCGCTTCTTTGTAATGCTTACGACAGACCGACACATAGCTCTCGTCTCCGCCTATTACGACCTGAGCACCATCGTGCAGGGCGTGCCCTTTATCATCAAGTCTAAGGTTACGATTAGCTTTACGACCGCAGTGACAGATGGTTTTAAGCTCAACCAGTTTATCCGCCCACGCCAGCAGGTATTCACTGCCTTCAAAAAGCTCGCCACGGAAGTCCGTACGCAATCCATAACACAGGACAGGTACATCAAGGTCATCCACGACGTCTGTCAGCTGCGACACCTGCGCCTTGGTCAGGAACTGGCACTCATCAATCAGAACGCAGCTAAGACGCTGTGGGCCGCTCTCCTGAGCAATAAGAGTAAAGAGGTCAGTCTGATTATTATAAAGCTCTGCAGGCGACGACAGGCCGATACGAGAGCTGACTTTCCCGACACCAAACCGGTGATCCAACTCAGCGGTTAACACCAGCGTGCGCATGCCACGTTCTTGATAATTATATGAAGACTGCAACAGAGACGTAGACTTACCGGCATTCATAGCCGAGTAGTAAAAATAAAGCTGAGCCATGAAGCGGCGACCCCGTAACGTATTGGAAGGCGGAATTTTTCGGCTGAGATTGTACCACAAACACCTTCACGGATAACAATGTGTTACGGTTCTCAATATGAACCCGGAATAACCATTCCAGACATTTTGAAAATCACAGAAACTTACAATCAGAAATTATAATCCTCCGTGAGAGTAAGAGTTATCGTTACTGCTTATTACCTTACGGGACGGGCATTTATATGTAATTTTAGTGAAGAGATTGGTTTGTCTATACATTAAAGCACCGCTCGGCGGAGTCCTAAAAAGGCAGCAGTGATGCGGCTTATTGTGGTGTTAATGCCCTGCATGGCCTTATCCTTACAATTGACATTATAGTTAATGTTTTAATTGTCCGAGCGTGCAAAAGGTTATACATCCCGCAGTGCGATATGAGAATACACCTGCGGAATGTATTGAAAATAGGGTTATAACCCCCGCTAAATAGCGACTGCAGACTCAACTATATTTTAACAGCGTCATCATCATTTGCTTTAAATGCGTAAATTAGAGTCAGTAATACAAATTGTCTATTGCAGAACAGGGAAGAGCAATCTATTATTACACAAACGCCCCCCACCATATAATTGAGACTAGTATAATGAGCGAAGCATTAAAGATTCTGAACAACATCCGTACTCTGCGTGCGCAAGCAAGAGAATGCACTCTGGAAACTCTGGAAGAGATGCTGGAAAAATTAGAAGTTGTTGTTAACGAACGTCGCGAAGAAGATTCTCAGGCAGCTGCTGAAATTGAAGAACGCACGCGTAAACTGCAACAATACCGTGAAATGCTGATTGCTGACGGCATTGATCCTAACGAATTGCTGCAAACAATGGCTGCAACCAAATCTGCTGGTAAAGCTAAACGTGCTGCACGCCCTGCTAAATACAAATACATCGACGAAAACGGCGAAAACAAAACCTGGACCGGCCAGGGTCGTACTCCGGCTGTGATCAAGAAAGCAATCGAAGAGCAAGGCAAATCACTGGACGATTTCCTGCTGTAATTGCCCTTATTGACACAAGTATAAGTCATGATAAAACCCATCCATCGCGATGGGTTTTTTGTTTTGGTATTTCCATTGAACTTAACCGTCAACGTCCATAAATGGAAATTTGATTTATGGATAAACGACTATAAGATTTAACTGAATAATCAAAAACAAAAAAGGCTGCCTGAGCAGCCTTTGTTTACCACGCCAGTTTATACGTGGTAGAAATCTCGATACCAGTCCACGAAGTTTTGTACGCCCTGCTCGACTGTCGTTTCAGGCTTAAAGTTGATAGCCTCATAAAGCGGCTGTGTATCAGCACTGGTCTCATGCACGTCACCAGGCTGCATAGGCAGCAGGTTCTTGCTAGCTTCAATGCCCAGCGCCTTCTCAAGTGCACTGATGTAGGCCGTCAGTTTCACCGGGCTGTTATTACCTATATTATAAACACTGTAGGGTGCAGAACTGCTGGCTGGTGACCCATTTTCCACGGTCCAGTCCGGCTGAGGCTGCGGTATGACATCCTGTAAACGCACAATCGCTTCGGCTATATCATCAATATAGGTAAAGTCGCGACGCATTTCGCCGTGGTTATAAACATCAATACTCTGACCGGCGATCATTGCTTTGGTAAACTTAAACAGCGCCATATCAGGACGCCCCCACGGACCGTACACAGTAAAGAAACGCAATCCGGTGGTTGGCAGGCTATAAAGATGTGAATAAGTGTGAGCCATTAATTCATTGGCTTTTTTGGTCGCGGCATAAAGTGAAACTGGATGATCAACAGAATCATCCGTCGAGAAAGGTTGTTTCTTGTTCAGGCCATAAACTGAACTGGAAGACGCATAAAGCAAATGACCGACTTTATTATGACGGCACCCTTCCAGAACATTAACAAATCCTATGAGGTTAGAATCTGCATATGCCAAAGGATTTTCGATGGAATACCGGACACCGGCTTGCGCAGCCAAATGAATAACACGGTCAAAACGCTGCTCTGCAAACAAAGCGGCCATACCCTCGCGTTCGGCTAAATCCAGCTTAATGAACGAAAAGCCGTCTTTATTTTCGAGCTGCGCCAAACGCGCGAGTTTCAGATTGACGTCATAATAATCATTCAGATTATCAATTCCGACAACGGTATGACCTGCCGCCAGCAAACGTTGTGATACGTAAAAACCAATAAAACCCGCAGCGCCGGTAACCAGATATTTCATGAATACTCCTTACAGAACCGGATTGACTGATGCACCACGGCCAATACCGTAGTAAGTAAACCCGCGTTTTTCTAAACGTTCAGGATCGAATAAATTACGACCATCAAAGATGACCGGCTCTTTTAATGCATTTTTGATGACATCGAAATCTGGTGCGCGGAAATTCTGCCATTCGGTACAAATAATCAGCGCATCGGCGTTTTGCAATGCGGATTCTTTGGTACCCATCAGTTCGAGATCTTCACGATGACCGTAGATCCGCTGAGTTTCATTCATCGCTTCAGGATCATAGGCTTTGATTTTCGCACCTGCGGCCCAGAGTTGCTCCATTAATACGCGGCTGGAGGCTTCACGCATGTCATCTGTATTAGGTTTGAAAGAAAGGCCCCACAGCGCAAAGGTTTTGCCTTTGAGGTCTTCACCAAAATGACGCTGAATAAATGTCGGCAATTTATATTTTTGCTGATAATTCACCTGTTCAACGGCCTGTAATAATTTTGGCTGATAACCAATATGTTCTGCTGTACGGATCAGCGCCTGCACGTCTTTCGGGAAGCAAGAGCCGCCGTAGCCGCAGCCTGGATAGATAAAGTGATAACCGATACGGGAGTCTGAACCGATACCCTGACGCACTTTCTCAATATCTGCACCCAGCATTTCGGCCAGATTAGACATCTCATTCATAAAGCTGATTTTGGTGGCCAGCATACAGTTCGCCGCGTACTTGGTCAGCTCAGCGCTGCGGATATCCATCAGGATCATGCGGTCGTGATTACGGTTGAAAGGTTCGTACAGTTCACGGATAGGGTCGATGGCGTCAGGATTGTCGGTACCAATGACGATACGTTCCGGGCGCATACAGTCGGCGACAGCGGCACCTTCTTTGAGGAATTCAGGGTTTGAAACCACGTTGAAATCGATATCCACACCGCGCTTTTTCAGTACCTCGGTCATCACTGCACGGACTTTATCCGCAGTACCGACGGGAACGGTAGACTTATCAATCACCACTTTAGGTTCAGTCATATGTTCAGCGATGGTACGCGCCACGGCAGTCACATATTTCAGGTCTGCGGAGCCATCTTCATCCGGTGGCGTACCCACAGCAATAAACTGGACGGTTGCGTGCGCCACGCCTTCAGCCGCATCGGTGCTGAACAACAGACGCCCTGCTTCATAGTTCTGTTTGACTAATGGGGTTAAACCCGGTTCAAAAATGGGTATCTGACCATTTTTCAGATTTTCTACTTTTTTTGCATCCACATCGATGCACAGTACTTCATGCCCGACTTCAGCAAGAACCGCCGCCTGAACAAGTCCGACGTAACCGATACCAAAAACTGTTACTTTCATCAGCGAATTCCTATTATATATTTTTAAACATCATTTTTAGACTACGTGAAATTGAGACTTAAAATTCTGGGCGCATTATACCAGTTTCAAACGTAAGTGCCTCTGCAAAGGCATATTTTGCATAAGATAGGTCTTAGAATAATGTGATGAATTATGAAGACGAAAAGTCGTGCGTAGGAAATGCTCAATATTATTAAGGCATTATTCTACGCAATGAGAAATGTGCTCACTCAGTAGACAACATTAATCTCAGACGCCCACCCGATCCCCATACCTGACATTGCCACGCCTCGCAGCGCTGGCTTATCTGATTAGAATAGGTTGCGCCCGTCGTGCCCAGCGGCACACCGTTGCTAAGTTGAATGGTATTGGTGCCAGTATTGAGATTGGCATGCAGGCCTGCCGAAACCAGGATGAGATTTTTATGTTCGGCATGGTAGTACCCGAGTAAAAGTGGGAACTGGCCTTTGAGGTTTGCTTGTTTGAATAAATGATTCACCTGCTTAAGCAGTGTCGACATCTGCGGTAACCGCTGATGCTGGTCGCTCAAATGTTCACGCAGCAGGCTGTTAAAAATGGCACGCAGCAACAATGCTGCCAGTACGCCATTTTCATTAGCGCGGGTCACATCCAGGCAATAGAAACCCAAATCTTTCGATGATAATGCGGCAATATCCAGCACCAGTCCCGGATGATCCGTCGTCGTCAGCTGCCGGTAGTTAATGCGGCAATTGGCCAGCGTTTGCTGTACTGGTGGCTGTAATTCCTTAAGCAGCCTTTGCGCTTCATTCGGATTACGGCACAACGCTTCCCAGTCCTGAACCAGCGAACTTTCCTCCATCGCCTGAGAAGAAAACAGCTTCGGATACAGGCAGGTCAACAACGCGTCGCGTAACCGCTGTAGATCGTTTATTGGTTTAAGCAACACATCTTCGACACCAAGGCGCAGCATCGTCGCGACATCCGTCATTTTATCGGTGGCGGAAATCACCAGAACGGGGATTTTATTACCCTGCAGTCGCAAGTTTTCGACAAACTCGATACCGCCCATTTCGGGCATTGCTAAATCGCAGAGGATCAGATCAGGAGGAAAGTCTTCGATCAAGGATAAAGCCTGCAGGCCGTTTTCTGCTTCTGTGAAGGTGGCGCCGAGGGAACTCACATAGCCAGCGAGCACAGATCGGAAAACGGCTTCGTCTTCAACGATAAGAATGTGCTTGCTTGTAAGTGGTTTATCCATCACGGCCCCCAAATTTTCTTATTCTAATAGTGGCTCATAAAGCCTGTTTTTGCTTGTCAGAATTTTCAGATTCCGCTGGTACACACCCTAAGCCACTCAGAACTGTTTGTTTTTTATCAGGGGTAACAACTGTTCTCTTTGCTTTTCAACGGCGAGGCGACCCGCTTCAATAGCCTCCGCTGCGCGATGAAAATCGAGCGTCGAGATTTGCGGGCAATAAGGCTGGATAACCACATCCGGGGGATCGCCCGCCATACGATTACGCTTAAGCCGGTTCTCCAAAACCTGGATGGAGGTCGACATAATTTCCATGGCCGAAGGGCTGACATTTGGCTTACGGGCGTTCGGGCGGGTTAAGCGCTGGCGGATTCTGTCACGCCAGCTCAGGTCTTTCTCAGTAATGAGTGCTTCGCCGGTCGGCTGCACTGTTAGTAAATCCTGCTGCATCAGATGCGCGTCATGCTGAAGATCGACGGCTATCACAATATCTGCCCCTAACGCACGGGTCAGAGAGACAGGCACCGGATTCACCACCGCCCCGTCCACCAGCCAGTACCCGTTATGCCAGACCGGTGCCAGCAAGCCAGGCATACTACAGGAGGCGCGAATGGCCTCGTGCAAATCCCCTTTGGTCAGCCACAACTCACGGCCTGTACTCAGGTTTGTTGCCACGGCGCCGAATTTTTTCGAGCACTCTTCAATCTCGTTAATGCGGATAATCTGTCCGACGGCGTTAAATACGCGCTCACCGCGCAGCAATCCCCCGCGTTTCCAGGAGAAATCCATCAGACGCAGCACGTCCCAGTAACTGAACGAGCGCACCCAGCTTTCCATTGCCGGTAACCTGTTACTCACATAAGCCGCACCGACCAGCGCGCCGACTGAACATCCGGCGACCACATCCACCTCAATATCCATATCTTTAAGGGCATTAATCACGCCGATGTGTGCCCAACCTTTTGCTGCTCCCGAGCCAAGGGCCAGACCGATGGTGACTTTTCTGCTCATGTAAAACCTTAATGCTATCTGAAAATAAGAGTGAACCGGGAAGCGCGTTGCCACACGACGAGGATGTTAGGTAACATAACACTTTGATGCATTCAATAGCGCAACCTGCGTGCAACATACGCCAGACAGGCTGATTCCGGAGTTTACGTGTCCCTACTTTGCCCATGTGGCAGCAACGTTTTGTTCGACGAGTGCTGCCAGCCATACATTGCCGGAGATAAACCGGCACCGACGCCGTCTGCACTGATGCGGTCCCGCTACACCGCTTATACATTAAAAAATGCGAGTTATCTGATCGCCACCTGGCATCCTGATTGTCAACCCGGGCACTGGCGCGCCAGTTTGGAAGAAGGCTTTGCGACCACACACTGGCAGGGATTAAATGTCATTGGCCAGCAGGACGGTCGCGACCCGGATGAAGGATTCGTGGAATTCGCCGCACGTTTCACCGAAACCGGTCAGGAACAGGTTCATCTCATTCATGAACGCTCGCGATTTCTTCGTTTGAAAGATCGCTGGTACTATATAGACGGAATTAAACCGCAGACAGGCCGCAATGACGCCTGCCCGTGCGGATCGGGTAAAAAATATAAGAAGTGCTGCGGTAAATAATTTAATCGCATTGTTAATTTGTTATTACCAGTCTTGGACAGGATCCACACCCTCATGTCGCAACAGAACGTACAAACCAAGGTATTACGCACCATTTGCCCTGATGCAAAAGGTCTGATCGCCAAAATTACTAATATTTGCTACAAGCACGAACTGAATATCGTGCAAAACAATGAATTCGTGGATCACCGCACCGGACGCTTCTTTATGCGTACCGAACTGGAAGGGATCTTCAACGACACCACGCTGCTCGCCGATCTGGACAGCGCGCTGCCAGCCGGTTCCGTGCGTGAATTACACAGCACAGGCCGTCGTCGCATCGTCATTCTGGTGACCAAAGAGGCGCACTGCCTTGGCGATCTGCTGATGAAAGCCGCTTACGGTGGTTTGGATGTCGAAATCGACGCGGTCATCGGTAACCACGACACCCTGCAAACGCTGGTGGAACGCTTCGACATTCCGTTCCATCTGGTCAGCCACGAAGGTTTGACCCGCGAACAGCATGACAGTGCGATGATTGCGCAAATCGACCAGTACCAACCCGATTACGTGGTTCTGGCGAAGTACATGCGCGTTCTGACGCCGGGCTTCGTGCAGCATTACCCGCATCAGGTCATTAATATTCACCACTCATTCCTGCCGGCCTTTATCGGCGCACGTCCGTATCATCAGGCATACGAACGTGGTGTGAAGCTGATTGGTGCAACGGCGCACTACGTCAACGACAGTTTAGACGAAGGCCCGATCATCATGCAGGACGTGATTAACGTCGATCACACCTATACCGCTGAAGATATGATGCGTGCCGGTCGTGACGTCGAGAAAAACGTTCTTAGCCGTGCGCTGTACCGTGTACTGGCGCAGCGCGTGTTCGTTTATGGGAACCGTACAGTTATCCTGTAAAACGCTGTTCTGATGGTGCTTTTCGCGCAGAGAAGCACCGTTAAGAACAAAAAAACCGCAAACGAACTTTATTATCGCTTTCAGCGCTTTACACATTCGTTTCATTTGGTATTATGCGCCCCGTTCGCAGCGTTACCGCTGTAACGAGAAATCATCCATGTAGCGCATGATGATTTAAGGCCTGGAAGTATGTAGTAAATGCCACAAAAGTTGTGGTGGGGTTCCCGAGCGGCCAAAGGGAGCAGACTGTAAATCTGCCGTCATCGACTTCGAAGGTTCGAATCCTTCCCCCACCACCATCTTCCTGACGTCTCCTCTCCTTGCGACAAAATCAAAAATAAATTAGAGCACTGTTCGGGAAGGATGAAGAATCTTCGACCCGCAGGGCGAGGCCACAGGCCGAGTAATCCTTCCCCCACCACCCTCTTCCTGACTATCAAACCTGAACAAAATGTCCCACTGACACTTCCTGATACTGCCTGACTGGCGGTACAAAGCCGTTCTCACGCACCGGGCTTTTCAGCTCTTCGACCTGCATCTGACGCTTGAGCCTTCTGCGCGACGGATCAGGGACCGGCACTGAGGCCATCAGTTTGCGGGTATACGGATGCTGCGGATTATCGAATATCGCCGCCCGTGGGCCGATCTCCACAATTTCCCCCAGATACATCACCGCCACGCGATGACTCACGCGCTCAACCACCGCCATATCATGCGAAATAAACAGATAAGACAGATTCATACTTTCCTGTAAATCGAGCAGAAGATTCACCACCTGCGCTTTTACCGACACATCCAGCGCGGACACCGACTCATCAGCAACAATCACTTTCGGGTCGAGCGTCAGTGCGCGTGCGATGCAGATTCGCTGACGCTGACCACCAGAAAACTCATGTGGGAACCGGCGTAGCATGTCCGGCGACAACCCGACCTTTTGCAATAGCGACGCGGCTTTCTCTTTCGCATCACTTCGGTTATGCAGCTTGTGTTGCAGCATCGGCTCAATCAACGCATCGCCGATGCGCATACGCGGATTCAGGCTGGCGAACGGATCCTGAAATATCATCTGGATGCGCTGACGCATTTGCAAAATGTCGCGCTTACCCAAATTCATCACGTCAAACCCGTCGAAGTCAATTGCACCACTGTGCGGTTTCAGCAATCGCGTTACCGCGCGGCCAGTGGTGGATTTCCCGCAGCCGGACTCCCCGACTAGCGAGAGCGTTTCGCCCTGGAATAAATCAAAACTGATATTTTCCACTGCATGTACCGCCCCGACCTGACGGCTGAATACGCCGCCGTAGACCGGAAATCGGGCGCTGAGATTCTTCACCGAGAGCAACGGAGTCAGACCATTATCCACCGTCCCCGCCACTTCCGCTGGCGTACTGGCTTCACCGGTTTGCAAATTGATCTGCGGGAAACGCAGCGGCCATTCGCGCCCCTGCATTGATCCTAATTTAGGCACCGCCGCCAGCAGTGCGCGAGTGTAGGGGTGCTGCGGACGATGGAAAATATCTTCCGTCGCGCCACTCTCTACTGCTTCACCGCGATACATCACCAGCGTGCGGTCTGCAATTTCTGCCACCACACCCATATCATGGGTGATGAACAACACCGCCATCCCCTCTTCTTCCTGCAACGTTTTGATCAAATCCAGAATTTGGCCCTGAATGGTCACGTCCAGCGCCGTTGTCGGTTCGTCGGCAATCAGCAATTTGGGTTTCAGCGCCAGCGCCATGGCAATCATCACCCGCTGACGCATACCGCCGGAAAACTGGTGCGGATATTCATCGAAGCGAGCGCTGGCATTGGGAATACGCACTTTCTCCAGCAGCTTCAGCGTTTCTGCTCGCGCCTGGGCAGAAGACATCCCCCGGTGGCGTTTCAGGCTTTCCGCGATTTGTCTGCCGATACTGAACGTCGGGTTCAGCGAGGTCATCGGCTCCTGAAAAATCATTGCCATTTCATTACCGCGGATATCGCGCATGTGCTTATCGGAAAGCCCGGGTAAGCTGCGCTGATTTAGCAGGATTTCACCTTCAATTTTGCTGCTTTGCGCTTTCAGCAGGCGCATCACCGACAGCGACGTCACGCTTTTACCCGAACCGGATTCCCCGACGATTGCCAGCGTTTCGCCCGGATATACCTCAAACGACAGATCTCGCACAACCGGCAGCCAGTCATCCTCCCCACGAAATGACGTGGTGAGATGTTTTACGCTCAGCACGGGCAGACGGTTTTCCGGTTCGCTCATCTTATTTGCTCCTTGCCGACAGCTGCACTTGCGGTACATAGCTGAAGTCACGATCAAACGGGAAGGTTTTGCGCGC
Organism: Enterobacteriaceae bacterium Kacie_13; assembly: GCA_013457415.1. Classification (NCBI taxonomy): domain Bacteria; kingdom Pseudomonadati; phylum Pseudomonadota; class Gammaproteobacteria; order Enterobacterales; family Enterobacteriaceae; species Enterobacteriaceae bacterium Kacie_13. Next base: position 1,992,899 of record CP045665.1, on the reverse strand, counting down.
CTTGCGGTTGCGCGGCAGACGCTCGACGAACTGATCGACCACGCCGTTCGACAGCGCCATCAGATTCGGGCTGGCAATCGGAGCCAGCTCCGGTGAGAGATAGCCTGACTTCACCACCACAATATTGGCAGCATGCGGATCAAGCTGCAACACATTGAAATCGCTAATGTTGTGATACGGGCGGCGGCGAGCCGAAACCACTACGTCAATGCCGCCAGTGCGTAACACTGCCTGACGATCGGCAGCCGTCAGCGCGTCGAGCAGGAACACCACCTCAAATTCACCTTTCACCTGCGGACTGGAGTTGTCCAGCGACGCACCGAGCGTCAGCGTCAGTACTGAACCGACACCGGCATTAAAAGCCGCGTCCGTCGCCGGTGCATCGGTTATACCCGCTACAATCACATTTTCAGCGTACTGTTTGATAAGCTCTTCCAGCACATCCGCGCGATCACCGACGCCGCCGCCTGTCGGGTTGTCTCCTGAATCCGCCAGCACGACAGGCCGGGTTTCAGAGTGAATCGCTTTGCGCACGCAAGCTTCCACAGTATCGGTTTCGCAGCCGAAGACGAAGTCCTCACGCGCGTCCCAGTAAGCCTGCGCAAGTTGCGTCGCCTGCTGCCGGAGTACGGCGAGATCGGTGCCGGTCATGATCACCGCCGCCGTCGCACGGGGTTCATCAGCCCATACATAACCGACCATCAGCGAGCTGTCCCACACACCATCCACCTCATCCATTTCCGGCAGACGGGCATACAAACTTTTTGCCGGTTCATCTTCCGTACTGGTGCGCTCACCCGGCAGTACTACCGGCACCGGCACCCACAGCAGTGTCGGTTTCACGCCGGTTTGCAGATGTTTCACCAGCATTGCCACTGAGCGACGCATAGTTTCTTCCACATCGATATGCGGCGCCGTGCGGTAGGTGGAAAACATATCGATGGTATCAATGATCCGCTGAGACACATTGCCGTGCAGATCGTAGCTGACGCTGATCGGGCAATCCGGCCCGACGACTTTACGCGCGGCGGCGATCCAGTCCCCCTCCGCATCTTCCAGCCCTTCAACGTACATCGCGCCGTGCATCGCCAGATACAGGCCGTCGAACGGTTTTTGCGCCTCCAGGCCTGCGATCATTTCTGCTTTAAATTTATCGTACGTTGTGCGGGCAACGGGCCCTCCGGCAATCGCACGGGCGTGGATAGTCGGCAAAAACGTCGCCGGATAATCTTGTAGAAAATGAAAACGCGGCGAGGCCAGAAGCTGCCCGTCGCGCACTACCGTGAAATCTTTCTCTTCGTTCAGCACCGGGTTGTAGGTACTGCATTCAATATGGATACCGCTGACCGCTATACGCATAGTGATGATTCCTCAGACTGGCTTCAGACCGACAAGAAAGCGATGTGCAGCAATGCTTGCCGCCGCGCGCGCCCAGGTGTCGTCATTTAGGGTAAAAGTGCGAACCGGTGTTTTACCGGCATTACCCGGCAACACGTTGGCTTCGATGGACTGATGCACCACGGTGCCGAAGAGCCCGGAAAAATCAGCATCCTGATGGGCTATCAGGATCAAATCCGGGTCATTGATTTGAATAAGAAGTGAAACTGCCAGCCCCAGGGCCGCCCCGGCGCGATGCAAAATACGGATCGCCGCCGTCTGCCCCTGCATCGCCAGTTGTTCGAGCGCGCCAATGGTGGTCGCCTCCAGCCCTTCCGCTTTGGCCATTTCCGCGATGGCATTCAGCGAGGCCAGCGTATCCAGACAGCCGCGCTTACCGCAGCGGCACGGCGAACCATTGAACTCCAGCGTACAGTGGGCGATCTCCCCCGCACCGCCGTGCAAACCGCGATGCAGTTGTCCGGCGATAAAGTGCGCGCTGCCGATCCCAGCGCCCTGGCTGACCAGCGTAAAGCTACTCAGATCACGCGCCTGACCGAAACTCTTCTCGCTCACCGCCAGCGCTTTGGCATCATTTTCGATGGCCACGTCCATGCCGGTGGCCTGCGAAATCAGCTTCGCCAGTGGCACATCGCGCCAGCCAAGCAGCGCCGACTGCACGCAGGTTGACTGGTGTTCATCAATCAGGCCGGACAACGTCACGCCCAGCCCGACCAGTTTCTTCGCCGCTTCAGGATGCAGTTCGAGCAGCGCCGGTAGCGCAAGTGCGATATTTTCCGCCAGCCGGTGCGGATCAGAATCTGCTGCAAAAGAGACGCGCGAAAGGATCTCGCCGTGCAGGTTGATCAGCACCATTTGCGCCGGATTTTGCAGCAACGACACACCGGCAAACCACGCACCGTCCGGATGAACCACCAGTCGCACCGATGGCCGCCCCTGTCCGTTCCCCTGCACCGTTTCCGCCTCGTGCAAAAAACCGGTCTCGAGCATTTCGCGCACCACACCGCCGATCGCCGCTTTGCTCATCCCCACCCGTTGAGCCAGCTCCGTCCGGCTTAAACCACCAGACGCATTGATCGCACCTAAAATCTGACGTTGCAAGATTGTTAACATATTCGTTCAGGCGCTCTCAGTTTTCGCTCATCTGCATTGACATTAAACGGAAGAAATGGATATATCAATGCTAATTAGTTTACAAATTAAACTAAAGATCACAACATAAGTATTTCATATGAACTATTTGTTAAAAAATGTCATGTAATGGAAACGACGTTTTATTCACCAGACTGAGATCCCCAGAGCCACTTAATCCGATTTTCACGCAGAGGGCAGAACATGAAGAATACCCGTTACATCCGGCGTCCCGTGCAGTTATCGTTGCTGAGCAGCGCCCTTCTCGCCGCGTTTTCGCTGCCGGTTTTTGCCGCCACGCTGAACGTGATGCAAAACGAAGCGCCGCGTAGCATGGATCCGGGCAACCAGACCGCCACGTTTACCGGCACGGTATTGGATCCGATGTATGAAGGCTTGCTGCGCATGTCGCCGCAACTCAAACCGGAAGCAGCGCTGGCGACTTCATGGAGCAGCGATGAAAGCGGTCTGGTGTGGACATTCAAACTGCGCAGTGGCGTCACCTTTCACGACGGCACGCCGTTTAACGCCGACGCCGTGGTCGCCAACTTCGCCCGCCACCTCGACACCAAACGCGGTCTGGCGGCCAGCGGACGTCTGCGTACCTTCCTCGACAGCGTGACCAAAACTGATGACTCGACCGTCGTCTTCAAACTGAAAAAACCGTACCCCGCCTTCCTGAATTTACTCACCACCGGCGCGTGCCTGATGGTCAGTCCGGCTGCGGATAAAACCGGCACGCTCGACAGCAAAGCCGTCGGCACGGGCCCTTACAAAATGGTGCAGTACAAAACCGGCGAATTTGTACTGGAAGAGAAATATCCGGGCTACTGGGGCGACAAAGCCGCCGGACCGGATGACATCAAATGGACGTGGAGCGCCGAACCTTCGGTCATGAACATGGCGCTTCAGGCCGGTGAAACCGACGTTATCAATCCGGTGCCGCCGCAGTTTGCCAAGGTGCTGAAAAATAATCCGAAGTTTGCCCTGCACGAAAGTCCGGGAGCTTCCGTCTTCTGGGTGGCACTGAATGCTGATCTCAAACCACTTAACGATGTCCGCGTCCGTCAGGCGCTGAACTACGCAACAGACCGCGAGGGGCTGGTGCGCGCGATCATGTCCGGCTTTGCACAACCGGCGAACTCCCCTCTGGCGCCGGTCACCGCTGGCTATGACAAAACGCTGAACCCGTATCCGCTTGATCTGGCCAAAGCCAAAGCTTTACTGAAAGAAGCGGGCGTCGCGGACGGCTTTACGATGTCGATTGCCGTGCAGGGGCAGGACGCGCGCATCGGTCAGGTGCTGCAAAGTATGTGGGCGAAAATCGGCGTGAAACTTGACGTCCGTATCATGGAAAGCGGCGTGTGGACCAAGGCTGCATTCGCCGATCAGGCTGGCAAAAAGGCCGACAACACCGGCGCGGTGCTGGCCTCCTGGTCATCCGGCGCCAACGGTGCTGACCTCCAGCTGCGCCCGCTGTATTACAGCAAAAGCTTCGCCCCGGGCGGTGCCAATCTGGGCTTCTTCAGCGATCCGAAGCTGGATGAAATGTTAGACAAAGCCGCGTCGACGCTGGATGAAAATGCCCGCAACGCCATTTATGTTGAGGCGCAGAAAGAAATTAACCAGCAGGCGCCGCAGGTGTTGCTGTATTACCAGAATGATTTGTATGCCACCGGCACCAATATCTCGGGCGTCACCATGATCCCGGGCGGTCAGATTGTGGTGAAAGATGCGCAGAAAAAATAACAGCGTCATTTACAGTGGAATAGCACCATGAAAGCCTATCTTGCCAAAAAACTCATCGCCTTCCCGATCATTCTGATCGGGGTATCGATGCTGATTTTTGTGTCCATCCGCGCGCTGCCCGGTGACCCGGCGCGTCTGATGGCCGGGCCTGAAGCCACGCAGGAAGCGGTTGATGCGATGCGCGTGCGCCTCGGGCTGGACCAGCCAATAGTGACACAATACCTGCACTTTGCTGGTGACGTGCTGCACGGCAATCTGGGCGTCTCATTGCAGTCGCAGCAGCCGGTGACGCAGGAAATCGGCGAGCGCCTGCCGTACACCCTGATGCTTGCCGTGCTGGCCTATTTTCTGGCGGTGGCGGTGGGCGTCCCGGCAGGCATGATAGGCGCAGTATACCGTAACCGCTGGCCGGATTTTGGCGTAATGTTACTGGCGATTGCCGGTGCGTCCATCGCCAACTTCTGGCTGGGACTGATGGCGATGAACACTTTCTCAGTGAATCTCGGCTGGCTGCCGTTGCTCGGCGCGACGTCATGGAAAAGTTACATTCTGCCCTCGGTCACGCTGGCCGTATTACCGATGGCGGTAATGGCGCGCATGACGCGTTCGAGCATGCTCGACGTGTTGTCGGAAGATTATATCCGCACCGCGCGTGCCAAGGGATTATCTGCCACTACGGTTTATTGCAGCCACGCGTTTCGCAACGCGCTGATCCCGATTGTCACTATCATTGCGCTCAATTTTGGCAGCCTGATTGGCGGCGCGGTGGTCACCGAATCAGTCTTTAACTGGCCGGGTATTGGCCGCCTGCTGGTGGATTCCGTGCGCTATCGTGATTACCCGGTCATTCAGGGTGTCGCACTGGTGGCGGTCTGCGGCGTGGTGGTCATGAACCTGCTGGGTGAATTACTGATTGCCTTCCTGAATCCAAAAATAAGGTTCGATTAATGTCTGCCATTATCACGCAATTACCCCGTCGCAAACCGCGCACGCTGCGGTTGTTCCGCTGGTTCTGGCGTCATCCTGCGGTGACGCTCGGCGGCCTTATCGTCAGCCTGATCATGCTGGCAGGGCTCTTCGCGCCGCTGATAACCCGTCATGATCCTTATGCACAAGATCTTATCGACACCCTGCTCGCCCCGAATGCCAGCCACTGGTTCGGCACCGACGACTATGGCCGGGACATCTTCGCGCGCGTGATTTACGGCGCACGGATCTCGATTATCGAAGTGGTGCTCAGCGTCGGGCTGGCGATGATAGTCGGCATTCCGCTGGGTATAATTGCCGGCATGGCAGGACGATATACAGACATGATTATTATGTGGTTTATGGATATGCTGTTCGCCTTTCCGGGCATCGTGCTGGCCATTCTGGTGGTCAGCATCCTTGGCGGCGGACTGGTGAATCTGCTTATCGCCATTTCCTTGTTCGCCATTCCGGTTTATGCGCGCCTGAGCCGTAATCTGACGCTCGGTTTAAAGCAAATGGAATATGTCGAAGCCGCGCAGGCGCTGGGTTTATCGAACTATCGCATCATCGTGCATTACATTTTGCGCAACGCCATCGGCCCGATTATCGTGCAATCGACGCTGACCGCTGGCACCGTGATCCTCGCCGCTGCGAGTTTGTCTTTTCTCGGTCTGGGCGTGCAACCGCCCATGCCGGAATGGGGTACCATGATGAGCGATGGCCGAAACTTTCTCGGCATCAATATTTACCTTTCGCTGTTCCCCGGTCTGGCCATTATGCTGACCGTGCTTGGTTTTAACGTACTGGGCGACGGACTGCGAGATTTACTGGACACACGCTCATGAGCTCTGCGGTTTTTTGTGCCGATATCGGCGGTTCTTTTATTAAATTTGGCGTTTCACGGGTTTCAGGCGAGGTCGAGGAGTGCGGCAAAGTCCCGACACCCGTCGCCTCGTGGGATGAATTCGTTGCCGCCATGCAAAATCTGATCACGCTGTATGGCGCGGAGTTACCCGCCTCTACCCCGCTGGCGATTTCCACCGCCGGACTGGTTTCTCCGCAAACCGGTGAACTGCTGGCCACCAATATTCCGGCGTTCACCGGCCGCTCCCTGGCGAGGGATCTGAGTGCAGCGCTGAACCGTCCGGTTACCGCCGCCAACGACGCCGACTGTTTTGCACTGGCTGAAGCGTATGCCGGAAATGCGCAACATCAGCCTATCGTCGTCGCCATCATTCTTGGCACAGGCGTCGGTGGGGGTCTGGTGATTAACGGTCAGTTAGTCCGCGGCCACGGCGGCGTTACCGGCGAGTGGGGACACGGCGCCATCACCCGCACTGAACTCAATATTGAGGGTGAAACTTACCGCGTCCCGCGCCTGAAATGCGCCTGCGGTCAGACTGGTTGCCTCGATAAGCTCGGTGCTGCACGCGGCATAGAACGACTGCATCAGCATTTTCACCAGCGCGAAGCATCGAGTCTGGAGATCGTTACCGGCTGGCAGGCTGGCGACAGTGCATACGGGCTCACCGTACGCGCCTGGCTCGAGCTGGTCGCAGAGCCCCTGGCGCTGCTGGTGAATATTCTCGGCCCGTCACGGATTGTTGCTGGCGGGGGGCTGGCGTCGGCGTCGGAGCTTATCGCAGCATTAGATCTCGCGGTGCGCGAGCGGGTGTTGCACCGTTACGCGGCACCGCTGTTAGTTCCGGGTAAATTCCTCACGCAAGGCGGATTAGTAGGCGCATCGGTGATGGGCAGAATAGAAGGATAAATCCCTTCTGACATTCATCGTGAGCAGGCGCTCACGCGGGCCAGGGAGCAAATCAGCATGGTTTGTCCCTGCCTGAATCTGCGTTTGATTGATCAAATGATTCTTTAAGTATCCTCAACTCCCCCCGCATTGGTAAAACAGGTAGAATATCCAATACATCCGCCCGGTGCGACGCTCACTATCCCCGGACAAAGAAATTAATGCATAAGGATATATGTGGATATTGTCAGGACTGCACCTGTTTCATCATTGTTGGTACCACTGAAAATTATCTCCTCGGGTGCGGCATTGCCACCGCTGAAAATGACGTCGGCGGAGCTCGATATCCGTCTCGGCAAATCCGCCGGATATGTGGAACAGCGCTCGGGCGTTGAACACCGTTTCCACGGTGATGATCGCGCCTCGCAGGTTGTACTTGCGGTAGAAGCTATCACCGACGCGCTGCTGCGCGGCAATATCCCGGCAGATTCAGTCGATTTGCTAATTTTCGCCTCGGCCATTCCGGTGCAGGCGCTGCCATACAGCGCGGCGCACGTGCTGAAAGCGTCGCCACTGCGCGAGGGCATCAGCACCTTTGATATCAACGCCAGCTGCGTCAGCTTTATCTCGGCATTACAGGTCGCGGCGGGCTTACTCAATACCGGTGCATACCGGCGTATCGCCATTGTCAGTGCTGAACTTGCGTCGCGCGGTATTAACTGGGCGCATGAAGAATCCTCGATTATTCTCGGTGACGGCGCGGCGTGCGCTATCGTAGAAAAGGGAGACGGCCGCAGCGGCATTCTCTCCTGCCTGATGGAAACTTACCCCGCAGGAATTGACCTGTGCCACATTCGCGCAGGCGGCACTCGTCGCAATCCCCGTGCGGGGATCGATGACAATGATTTCTTATTCCACATGGACGGTAAACGCCTGTTCCGGCTGGCCGCTTCACTTATTGAAGGGTACTGGGCCAGATTGTTGAAGGCAGCAGAGTGCGAACAGGCTGATCTCGCCACTATTGTCCCGCATCAGGCCAGCCAGGTCTCGCTCGAGCACATGCGCCGTCGTCTGAAGGTGCCTGAAAACGTACTGGTCGACATCTACCGGCATCACGGAAATCAGGTGTCAGCTTCGATTCCTACCGCTTTGCATTACGCAATCACCCATGATCGCTTTATGCCGGGTAAACCGGTGGCGCTGGTGGGCACGGCGGCCGGATTAACCCTCGGCGGCATGGTGTTACTCCCATGAAAATTTTAGTGACGGGATCCACCAGCGGACTGGGACGCAATGCCGTTGAATGGTTACTGAGCCACGGGCATGAGGTGGTGGCCGCGGGCCGCGATCTCATGACCGGTAAAATACTGACCGGCGCAGGGGCGAATTTCCGCTTTGTCGATCTCGACCATGCTACGTCTGCAGAATTTATCTCAATGTTGCAGGGATGCGAGGCCGTCTGGCACTGCGCGGCAAAGTCTTCGCCGTGGGGTAATCCGGCGGCCTTTATGCGTACCAATGTGGATGTTACCGACCGGCTGGCGCTTGCCGCCGGACAAGCCGGTGTGCCGCGTTTTGTGCATATTTCCACCCCCGCCATCTATTTTGATTTTAAGCATCACGCCGATATCGACGAAAGCTATCGCGCCAAACGCTTCGCCAATCATTATGCCCGCAGTAAATTTCTCGCCGAAGGCTGCATCACGCAGCGCCAGCAGCAATTCCCTGCAACCCGCTTTACTGTTTTACGGCCACGCGGTTTATTCGGCGCTCATGACCGGGTGATCATTCCCCGCGTGCTTGGGCAAATCCGTCTGAACAAAGGTGTGCTTCGCCTGCCACGCGGTGGTGAAACGCTGCTGGATTTAACGTTTACGCTCAATGTGGTTGAAGCGATGTGGCAGGCAACGACACAAGAAAGCCTCCCTCTGGCGGCGGCCTACAACATTACCAATCAGCAGCCGGAGCAGCTCAAAGAGATGCTGCATCAGCTATTGCACGAAAAGCTGAATATCCGCTTTACCATTAAACCGGTGTCTTATCCGTTGCTTTACGGCGTGGCTGCAGGGATGGAGTTGCTGGCGAAAACGCGAGGCATTGAACCGCTACTGACCCGCTACAGCGTGGGTGCGGTTAATTTTGATATGACACTCAGCCAGACCCGTGCGATAAATGAACTGAATTATCAGCCGCTGTATTCCATGGAACAAGGCATCGCGCTGACGGCTCAGGCAATGCGGCAAAATAAGGGACTGCACCTTGGCTAAACTTACCGCTTTTGAAGTGGGCTACTGCCTGCACCCCGGCTGCATGGCGCTAAAAGGTGCCGGGTGGCGGGTATGTAAATTTCCTGCCCGTGCCTGGTTGTTAGAAGCCCAAGGTAAACGCTGGCTGTGGGATACCGGATATGCCGATCATTTCGAGCACTACACCAAAGGAATTCTCAGTCTGTACCGCGCCACTACGCCGGTGCATTTCGACTCTAAGGACGCCCTGTTCAGACAGTTGGCGAGTCAGGGGATTTTGCCCACCGATATCACCGCGCTGATTATCTCCCATTTCCACGGCGACCATATTGCCGGGCTGCGTGATTTCAGCGGTGTACCGTCGATAAGCAGCATGGACGGGTGGATCCGTTCACGTAAGCTGCGCGGTTTTGCCGCCCTGAGAAACGCCTTCGTACCGGGGTTAATCCCGGACGAGTTCGAAACCGGTTTACAGTGGATGGAAGCTTTCGAGGAAACTGCCCTGCCCGCTGAGCTCGCACCTTTTGAGCACGGCTACCGGCTTCCAGGCAGCGGCGATGAAATTATTCTGGTGCCTTTGCCAGGTCACGCCGCCGGACATATCGGCGCGTTTGTGCTCACTGATTCCGGCTGGGAACTGCTTGCCAGCGACGCCGCGTGGTCACCGAAAAGTTATGAAACCCTGCGCGGCCCGTCGCGCATGGCGCATCTGGTGATGGACAACAGCACAGCGTATTACCAGACGCTAAACCGCCTGCATCAGCTGCATCTCAGTGGCAACGTGAAGATCCACTTGTGTCACGAAGGCGATTTATGATCCCGCTGAAAACCCTCTGGCACTATCTGCGCACCCGCAGACTCAGGTTTCGCAGCCGCGAAGAGCTGCTCGCATGGCAACAAAAGAAACTGCGTCAGTTCGCCCGTAAAACACTCTCACGCAGCCCGTGGTTCTCAGTCTGCGTCACGCTGGAGTACAGTCAGTGGCCGCACATGGACAAAGCGCTGATGATGGCAAATTTTGATCAGATGAACACCGCGGGTCTGAAGAAAGACACCTTACTCGCTTGCGCGCAGCGGGCGGAACGTGACCGGCATTTTACGCCACAAATTGAAGGTTTTAGCGTCGGGCTCTCTTCAGGGACGTCCGGGCAGCGCGGAATTTTTGTCGTCAGCCCGCATGAACAGCAGGTATGGGCCGGTGGAATGCTGGCAAAAATGTTGCCACAGGGATTACGCCGTGGTGAGCGCGTCGCGATGTTTTTACGCGCGGATAATAATCTCTATCACAGCGTCAACAACCGCTGGCTGAGTCTGGAATTCTTCGATTTATTCTCCTCTTTTCATCCGCAAATCCTGCGGCTGGAAAAGTTCGCACCGACCATTATTGTCGCGCCGGCGCAGGTTTTGCGACAGTTAGCGCTGGCGGTACTGAATGAGGAACTGACGCTCAGTGTCAGCAAGGTCATCTCGGTCGCCGAAGTGTTAACGGCTCAGGATCGCCAGTTGCTGGAGCAGGTTTTCCCTCAGGTCGGTGAGGTGTATCAGGCCACCGAAGGCTTTCTTGCCGCCACCTGCGAGCGCGGAACGCTGCACCTGAACGAGGAATTTATCCACATTGAACCGGAGTGGATCGACGATAACCGTTTCGTACCGGTGATTACCGATTTTACCCGCCATACTCAACCTATCGTGCGTTATCGGCTGGATGATGTGCTGGTCAAACGCGGGCAGCCCTGCGGATGTGGTCGCGTGACCATGTCGCTAGAACGCATCGAGGGCCGCTGCGATGACGGGCTGGTCTTGCCCGGCACTGACGCAAAGCCACAGACTCTTTTTGCCGACGTTTGCAACCGGGTTATCGCCAATGCCCTGCCGCTGACCGCAGATTACCGGCTAACGCAGCGGGGCAGCGTCTCGCTGTTATTACAGGGAGAATGCAGCCAGGTCGAACTGGAAGATTGCAAAACGCAGCTGGAGCAGCATTTCCGTTTACAGGCCGTGGATGTTTCTCAACTACAATGGACACTACAGGCAGGCGATATTGCTGCGGATTTCATGCACAAAAAGCGCCGCATCATGCGCCTGAAGGACACTGCTCATGATTAACCGTTTGTGGCACATGCTGGTGGGCTGGGGCGCTGTCGGCGTGGTATATCAACTGACGGACGCCTTTCAGAAACCCGGTATAATGCTGGTGCCCTCCTACATTGACCGGGCGATCCCATTCAACCCGGCCGGTATCTGGCTGTATCTGTCGTTCTTTCTGATCATTCCCTTAGCCTATCTGACCTGCCCGGTCAACCGGCTGCGCTGGTTGCGTAATTCGATGATGGTCACCGCGCTGTTATCAGGCGTTGTATATATGTTCTGGCCGACGACGATGGCTTATCCTGCTTTGACGCAAAACACCCTCAGCGGGCGGCTGCTCACCCGGTTAGCGGACGTTGACTCAACCCAGAACTGTTTGCCCTCGCTGCATATGGCGCTGACGGTGCTGTCGGTTTGGGCGGTCAGCAGCAGTAACCGTTGGAAAACGGGTATTTACGTGTTGTGGTCTCTGGCTATCGCCTTCTCCATTTTGCAATTACGTCGTCATCTGTTTGTCGATTTGATCAGCGGCACCGCACTGGCGCTTGGCGTCGGCGCACTGCTGTGGCGGTTAAGGTTTGTCTCCCGTTCCGGTCAAAAGGAAAGCGCTCATGGTTGATTTAATCATTCCGATCGTTTTTATGCTGGCGGTCGTGCTGGGCGAAGCCTGCCTGTTGCAGTACCTGCGCAAAGAGCCGGTGAACTGGCGAGACGTCATGTTTAATCTCAACTCCGGGCATGTGATGCTGTGGTTGTTTCGCGGGCTGGAGATTTTCTCTTACGGACTGGTGGTCTCCCATTTCAGCCTGAACTGGGTGGGTAACTGGCCAGCGCCGCTGATGTGGATTTTCGCCCTTATGGCCTGGGATTTCGGCTTTTACTGGCTGCACCGGCTGCACCATAAATTTGGCCCGCTGTGGGCAGTTCACGTAGTGCATCATCAGGGCGAGCACTTTAACCTGTCGCTCGGCGTGCGCAATTCCTGGTATTCCTCACTGACCTCAATTCCGTTCTTTATGCTGCTGGCGATCGCCGGGGTCCCGCTGTCGGTCTTTATTACCGTGTCGCTGCTGCATTATTCTGTGCAGCTGTTTAACCACAACGCCCTGACCGGCAATCTCGGGTTCCTCGAAAAGATTTTTGTGACGCCTTCGCACCACCGCGTTCACCACGTGAATGACCGTTTTTATGCAGATAAAAACTGCGGTGGCACCTTTATTTTCTGGGACAAGATGTTCGGGACTTTCTGGCCGGGTCTGCCAGAGGAGGATTTCACCTACGGTTCCGGCAAACAGCCGCATCCGCAGAATCCCTTCTGGGCCAGCAATCAACCGTTCTTTCAGTATCTGAAATTGCCGTTCCGCTATCAGCCCAAACCGCCGCAATTCCGCTGCGCCACTGCCAGCCTGCTGACCGGCGGTATGCTGCTGTTCTCACTGGTTGTCGGCTACGTCTGGCAATATGGTTACGGCTATCACGACACCACATTGCCGCAGATTACGCTGTTCCTGTTACTGATGGCCGGAACGCTGGCACTGGGCGGTATCGCCGAAGGCCGCAAATGGGGTGTAACGGCGTGGCTGCTGATAACCGTAGCGCTCTCCGCAATTTTTCTGGTCGGCCTGCGCTGGCACGAAACGTTCTGGATCTGGCTGATGCCGTTCATCACTCTGCACGGCATCAGTCTGGCGCTTGGGTTCGGACGCCGTCAGGCGCAGGTGCCCGCCTGTGAGTAAATTACCCCCGATGCCGCTGTTTATGCCCGATGGCGAGCAGGCGTTTCACCGCGCGCTGAATATTCAGGCGCAGGCGTATCTGAAGGATCACGGCGACCACCGCTATGCTGACGGACTCAGTCTGGTGAAAGCCCTCGCACTGGCGTTGTGGTGCGTGGCAGGCTACATAATTTGCCTGACGCAGCACAGCGGCTGGGGTTTCTTCGGCGGATATCTGCTCTTCGTACTGATGGGAATGCTGCTGAACGTTAACGTCAATCACGATGCCTCACACAACGTTTTTTTACGCAGCACGCGCGCCAACCGTATCATCAGCCGTCTGGTCACGCTGCCGCTGGGTGTCGACCCGGATTACTGGCGGGTCCGCCACGTAGCGTTCCACCACCGCTACGCTAACGTCGAACATTACGATCTGGATACGCAGGAAAACGGTATCTTCCGCCAGAGCCCGTATCAGCAACATCGCCCGCACATGCGCTTTCAACATCTTTACTGGCCGCTGATCGCCGCACTGTCACTGCCTTACATTACGTGGATTTTTGACTGGTCGGACAGACTGGGCAAAACGCCATTAAAGCTGACTGATGCATTGCCCGGCAGACGCGGCTGGGTGATTTTCGCCGGATTTAAACTTCTGCATTTGTTACTGGTGCTGGTCGTGCCACTGTTCGTCGCCCATGCCCACGGCATCAGCTCGGGCGTGGTGATTGCCAGCTATCTGATAAGCCAGATGATCGCCTCCACCTTCGTGGTGTTTCTGCTGCTGGGGACACACTGGGCGCAGGCGGAATTTTATGAAGCACCCGCCGCAGGCAAAATGCCGCAGGGCTGGTATAAGCATAATTTCGCCACCGCCTGCGACTGGCACCCGACACCGCTGTGGCTGGAAAAATGGTTCGGCATGCTCAATCTGCATCTGACGCACCATTTATTTCCGGGCTGGCACCACCGGCATTATCCGGCGCTGGCGAAGATCATTGCCGCGCTTGCCGCCGAACACGGGCTGAATTATCGCTGTATCGGCTATCGCCAGTTGCTGCGCGAACAGCAGGATTTTCTGCGCAAAATGGGCAACGGTGACGATCTGCGGACTGCTCAGGGCACAAGCCCGTGGAGCCAAAAGTGACCGCGCCGACCTATCAGCAGCGTGACGATCTGGCGCTGCATCGCGACCTGACTAAAGCGGCCAATCAGTATCTGTTGCAACGTCACGACCACCGGTTTGCCGATAGCCTGATGATCGGCAAACTACTGTGCCTGGCAGCCCTGTGCGGACTGTTTTACGCCACGGCGCTGTTGAGCGGAAAACCCGTCATTTTTGCCTGCAGTTATTTCGCGTTTATTTTTACCGCCATGCTGCTGGCCATCAATGCCGTGCACGACGCCTCACACAATGCGTTTTTCCGTCGGGCCTGGGCGAACCGTGCGCTGAACTTTGTAATTTGTATTCCGCTGGGGCTGGACGCCGACTGCTGGCGGGTACGCCATGTGGAGTGCCATCACGCGCACCTGAATGTGCAGGGTTACGATCTGGATATCGAGGAAAACGGCGTGCTGCGCCAGACACCTTTTCAGCGTATTAAAAGTTTTATGCAGGCGCAGCAATATTACTGGCCGTTTGTCGCAGCGCTGACGTTTCCGTGCATCATCTGGTTTTTTGACTGGATCGACCGTGCAGGAAAAACCCGCGTGCAGCCTAAAATGCGCCATCAGGGCGTGCGCGGCTGGGGGTTGTTTCTCACCGCTAAAACGCTGCATCTGTTGCTGGCACTGGCGATCCCCTACTGGATTTTACGCCAGCAGGGGATCGGCGGCGACACGCTGTTGTGGTGTTATTTAGCCGGACAAATGCTCTCGTCGCTGATTTTTGTGGTGCTGATTTTAGGCTCGCACTGGGCGATGGGGACGTTCTATGAAGTCCCTAAAGACGGGCATTTCCAACACGGGCGCTATCGCCACGTTTTCGCCACCACCATCGACTGGGTGCCTTCTGTGCGCTGGCTGTCTTACTGGATGGGCGAACTCAACCGCCACCTGACCCACCACATTTTCCCCAACTGGAACCACCGGCATTATCCGGCGCTTTCGGCCATCATCGCCCAGGTGACGCAGCGCCACGGCGTGACCTATCACTGCGTTTCACTGCAAGAGATTTTGATTGCCCAGCAGCGATTCCTGCGGGCAATGGGGAAAGGAGAGACGGCGACAGGATTGATGGAGAAATCTACTGATAATTCACAATCACCTGATTGCTGAGAACGCGTAACGGTGGGTTCATCGCCCCTTTTCCAGGCACGAAATAAATAAACCGCATCGGCGAACTGGCCGCCTGGCCGTAAAAAGAACGGGTCTGACCGCTGTCAGCGTCAAGCGCCACGCAGCGGTTCATCGTGTTACACAACTTCACCTCAAGTCCCGCCGGGCGTGGCCCCATGAGTGCATATTTCCAGCTGACGGTTGTGATCGTCGCCGAATCACGCTGCCGAACAGGCGAGCCTTCACTCGCCGCCAGCGCTACCGATGACGCCATCACGCCACGGTTTTGCAGCGTGACGCCGCGCTGGCTGTCCGACCACGATCCGGACGCCGCCAGCACTTGTCCGCTGACGCACAGCAGCAGCCACAGCGCAGTTTTTTTCATCTTCTTATTCCCCGCCGATGGTCGCGGTCATGCGGATCTGGCGGCTGTCGCTCATTTCCAGATTCGACATCACCACAATCTGCGGCAACGAACGGCGCAGGAAACGTGACAACAGCGGACGCAGCGCATGATTCACCAGCAGAACTGGCGGCGCGCCGAGCATATCCTGACGCTGCAACGCAGCTTCGGACTGCGTCAGCAGACGATCGGCCAGACCCGGTTCGAGCCCGCCGCCGCTTTGCAAGGCCTGCAGCAACAGGCGCTCCAGCGCGGTATCCAGCCCGATCACTTGTACTTCGCCGGTACCGGGGAACCATTGCTGAGTGATCGCCCTGCCCAACGCCACACGCACGACCGAGGTCAGCTCATTGGGATCCGGCTGGGTCGGCGCGTATTCTGCCAGTGTTTCAATAATGGTACGCATATCGCGGATCGACACGCGTTCCGACAACAGGTTTTGCAGCACTTTGTGCATGTTAGTCAGCGAAATCACGCCCGGAATAAAGTCTTCGGTCAGTTTCGGCATTTCCTTACTGACGCGGTCCATCAGTTCCTGCGTTTCCTGGCGGCCAAACAGCTCGCGGGCGTGGAGGCTGATCAGGTGATTGAGGTGTGTTGCGACCACGGTACTGGCTTCCACCACGGTGAAGCCCTGAATTTGCGCCTGTTCACGCATTGCCGGTTCAATCCACACGGCAGCCAGACCAAAGGCCGGGTCAACCGTCGGTTCGCCCGGCAGTTCACCAATGGCGCTGCCCGGATTGATCGCCATCCAGCGACCAGGGTGCGCGGTGCCGGTGCCAATTTCGACGCCTTTCATCAGAATACGGTAGCCCGCAGGCGGCAGTTCGAGGTTATCGCGGATATGAATAACCGGAGGCAGATAGCCCATTTCCTGCGCAAATTTCTTACGGATACTGCGTATACGCCCCAGCAGCTCGCCGTTTTGCGCGAAATCCACCATCGGGATCAGCCGGTAACCCACTTCCATCCCCAGCGGATCTTCCAGCTGAACGTCCTGCCAGCTCGCTTCCACCAGTTGCTTGTTTTCGCCTTCGACCGGCGCGGCGGCTTTCACCACCGGTTCTTTTTGTTCCTGACCACGGATCCACCAGGCCAGCGCCAGCAGCGCGGTCGTGAACAACAGGAAGACCAGATTCGGCATTCCCGGCACCATGCCGAGCAAGCCGAGCACGCCGGCACTGAGCATCATGACGCGCGGATTGCGAAACAGCTGGGTGACCATCTGCTCGCCGACGTCCTGATTGGTGCCAACGCGGGTCACGATAACACCCGCTGCGGTGGAGATCACCAGCGCGGGGATCTGCGCGACCAGACCGTCACCGATAGTGAGCAAGGTGTAGCTTTCCGCCGCATGGCCGAAATCCATGTCATGTTGCAGAACGCCGACCAGCAGGCCGCCGACGACGTTAATAATCATGATCATCAGACCGGCAACGGCATCACCGCGGACGAACTTACTCGCACCATCCATCGAACCGTAGAAGTCGGCTTCCTGCGTCACGTCGCTGCGGCGCTGTTTGGCCTCGTCCTCGCCAATCAGACCGGCGTTAAGATCGGCGTCAATCGCCATCTGTTTGCCGGGCATCCCGTCGAGCACGAAACGCGCGCCCACTTCGGCGATACGCCCCGCACCCTTGGTGATAACCATAAAGTTGATCAGCACCAGGATGATAAAGACCACGATACCGATGGCGAAATTACCGCCGACCAGGAAGTGGCCGAAGGCTTCGATCACCCGCCCTGCAGCGGCGCCGCCGGTGTGGCCTTCCAGCAAGATCACACGGGTCGATGCCACGTTGAGCGACAGGCGCAGCAACGTGGAAAACAGCAGAATGGTCGGGAACGCCGCAAAATCCAGCGTCCGCTGGGTGAACATCGCCACCAGCAGCACCATGATGGACAGCGCGATATTAAAGGTAAACAGTAAGTCGAGCAGGAACGGCGGCAGCGGTAGCACCATCATCGACAGGATCATCAGGATCAGGATAGGGCCAGCCAGCACCTGCCATTGTCCGGACTTAAAGTTGGCGGGTAAACGCAGCATCGCGGCCAGATTAGCCATGGGTATCACTCTCTCCTGCAAAATCCAATGCTTCAGGCACCGGTAAATGTTGAGGTTTTTTAGGGATCAGTCCGCCTTCACGCTTCCAGCGTTTCAGCTGATAAACCCAGGCCAGAACTTCGGCGACCGCAGCATAAAGCGCGGCCGGGATTTGCTGACCAATGTCGCTGTGCCGGTATAACGCACGCGCCAGAGGCGGCGCTTCCAGCATCGGAATTTTGTGTTCGGCACCCAGTTCTTTAATGCGCAGCGCCACGTTGCCGGCACCTTTCGCCAGCACCCTGGGCGCACTCATTTTGTCTTCACTGTATTGCAGTGCCACGGCGTAGTGCGTCGGGTTGGTGACGATGACGTCGGCCTTCGGCACATCGGCCATCATGCGGCGTCGGGACATTGCACGTTGCTGCTGGCGGATACGCCCTTTGACGTGCGGATCACCTTCCTGACTTTTATGTTCATCGCGGATGTCCTGCTTGCTCATGCGGAGTTTTTTCAGATTGCTCCAGATTTGCCAGAACACATCGAACGCCACCATCGGCGTTAACCCGAAGACTACGATCAGCCCGCAAAAAACTATCATGTGCAGTGCTTCGGCGAGCGCCGGAATAGTCGGCTGGGCGATAAGCCGCAGCATCTCCGGCCATTTATGCCACAGGTACATTCCCGCCACGCTGCCGACCAGCGACGCTTTTAATATCGCCTTCAGCAGCTCCGCCAGCACCTGACCGGAAAACAGCCGCTTGAACCCGGCAATCGGATCCATGCGGCTGGCCTTAAA
Organism: Enterobacteriaceae bacterium Kacie_13; assembly: GCA_013457415.1. NCBI lineage: Bacteria > Pseudomonadati > Pseudomonadota > Gammaproteobacteria > Enterobacterales > Enterobacteriaceae > Enterobacteriaceae bacterium Kacie_13. Next base: position 1,974,327 of record CP045665.1, on the reverse strand, counting down.
TTCGAAAGATTTCGCGCTGAACATCAGCCCGCCGAGTAGCAGCGGCGCGGCGAGTGCGATCAAAATCAGTCCGCCAATCACCGGTATCAGCGCCATTACCGCGCGCCCGAGCAGCGAGGCCATTTGCTGCAACATCTGCCGGTCATTACCGATGACGTTGTGATCGAAATTTAGCCCCTGCGCAATCATTACGCCGAGCTGTCGTGACATGGATTCGCCGGACATCCACAGCAGCGTCAGGCCGCCGCCCAGCATCAACATAGAGGTCAGCTCGCGCGAACGCGGGATCTGACCTTCTTCACGGGCTTTTTCTAACCGGTGCGCCGTGGGGGCTTCACTTTTTTCGAGATCGCTTTCTTCAGCCACCGGCGTTTCCTGTCAGGGTTTACCCGGCTTTAAAAAGCAACGGGCACAATTTCACGCATAGCATGACAAAAGCGGCGAAGTCCTATTGATTGAAAAACGATATAAAGAGGTGGCTATTCAGTAGATGAATGTCGGAATTGAAATTGCGGATAGGGAAATACGCTCCATCAGGAAAGAGAGCGACACAAGGGTCGGGGCGTTTTCGTCGCAGGCAGTTTGGACTCGGACAGCGCACAGGAACCGGAGCGTACACGTAGTACGTGACGGTTCCGAGCACTGCCCGGGTTCAAAAATGGCAAGTAAGATAGCCCTTTAGAATCCCAGACTATCCAGCAGATCGTCGACCTGTTCCTGCGAGGCGACTACGCCGACGCCGTTAGTGTCGAGCTGCGGTCCGTTGAGCAGACTGTCGTTTTCACGTTTCGCTCTGGCCTGTTGCTCTGGAATGTTTTCCATCAGCACCATCAGCAGCTGATTTTCAATTTCCTGCACCACGGTCATCATGCGTTTGATCACCTGACCGGTCAGATCCTGAAAGTCCTGCGCCATCATGATTTCCATCAACTGCGCGTTGGTGAAACCAGTATGCTCTGGCACTTCTTTCAGGTAGCCGCGGGTGTCGGAGACCAGTTCACGCGCGTCAGACAGTTCGATCGGATTCTCAAACCATTCATCCCAGCGCTTATCGAGCTTTTTCGCGCCGGATTCCAGTTTGTTCTGAACCGGCTGTGCAGCTTCCACACAGTTGAGCGCACGTTCAGCCGCCTGTGCGGTCATGGTGACGACGTAATCGAGACGATCGCGTGCATCAGGAATCGCTTCAGCCGCCTGAGCAATGGCCTGATCCAGGCCAAGTTCACGCATACTGTCACGTAACATACGAGTCAGTTGCCCAATGCGGGCGATAATATCGCCCGCGGTTGCTGCATCATTTGCAGGCATTGGTATTTCTGCCATAAGTACTCCTACATGCCCAGTTTTTCGAAGATTTTGCCCAGCTTTTCTTCCAGCGTGGCGGCGGTAAATGGCTTCACGACATAACCACTGGCACCGGCCTGTGCTGCGGCCACAATGTTTTCTTTTTTAGCTTCGGCGGTGACCATCAGTACCGGCAGTTTTGCCAGTGCGGCATCGGCACGGATCGTTTTGAGTAAATCCAGACCGTCCATGTTAGGCATGTTCCAGTCGGATACCACGAAGTCAAAACCTCCGGCGCGCAGTTTGTTCAGCGCATCAACACCATCTTCCGCTTCTTCCACGTTCTGGAAGCCCAGCTCTTTCAGCAGGTTGCGAACAATACGACGCATGGTAGAGAAATCGTCTACTACCAGAAATCTCAGATTTGGATCGGCCATGTTTTATCTACTCCTAAGGTTTGCTACCCAGCGCAAGGCTGAAAAATTAAATACGTAATGCCTGACCGGCTGATATTTGTGCCAGCATTCGCTGACTGATTTGGCTGAGATCCACCACTTCGTTGACGCCACCGGTGGCGATAGCCTCACGAGGCATACCGAAAACCACACAACTGGCTTCATTTTGTGCCAGGGTATACGCCCCTGCGCGGTGCATCTCCAGCATGCCGGCGGCGCCGTCATTGCCCATTCCCGTCAGGATCACCCCGACGGCATTGCGTCCGGCGAACTGCGCCACCGAACGAAATAACACGTCAACCGACGGACGATGGCGGTTCACCGCCGGGCCGTCGTTCAACTTAACCTGATAGTTAGCGCCGCTGCGCGTCAGCTCCATATGCCTGTCACCCGGCGCGATGTACGCGTGACCCGGTAAAACGCGCTCGCCGTCTTCGGCCTCTTTCACCGTAATCTGGCACAGTTTGTTCAGACGTTCGGCAAAAGAGCGCGTGAACCCCGGCGGCATGTGCTGAGTAATCATCAGCGCCGGACAGGTTGGCGGCAGCGGCTGCAACACGTGGCGGATTGCCTCGGTGCCGCCGGTGGAAGAGCCAATCGCAATCAGCTTTTCACTACTGAGCAGCGGCGTATGGCTGAGCATGCGCGGCTGGTCAAGATTGACGCTTTTGTTCAGACGCGCTTTGGACGCGGTGCGGATTTTGTCGGCAATCATTTCGCTGTACGCCAGCATTCCTTCGCGGATGCCCAGCTGCGGTTTGGTGACGAAATCTATCGCCCCCAACTCCAGCGCGCGAAGCGTGATTTCCGAACCCTTACCGGTCAGCGATGACACCATCACCACCGGCATCGGGCGCAAGCGCATCAGTTTTTCCAGAAAATCCAGCCCGTCCATGCGCGGCATTTCGACATCCAGCGTCAGTACGTCCGGGTTAAATTTCTTGATAAGATCCCGCGCGACCAGCGGATCCGGCGCAGTGGCCACCATTTCCATGTCGGGATGGCTGTTAATGATTTCAGTCATCAGCTGACGCATTAACGCCGAGTCATCGACGCTCAATACTCTGATTTTATTCATTACCTCTCCTTGGCGAGGCCATAGACGGTCTGGCCGCGCAAATAAAATTCCCGGCTGATCTGGCTGAAGTTTTCGGAGTGTCCGGCGAACATCAGGCCACCCGGTTTAAGTAACGGAACAAATCGGCGTAAAATTTTCTCTTGTGTTTCTTTATCGAAATAAATCATCACATTACGGCAGAAAATCGCATCGAACGGACCGTTCAGTTGCCACTGGCTGGCCAGCAAGTTCAGCTGCTGGAATGCCACCATCTGCGTCAGTTCCGGACGGGCGCGCACCAGACCACTGTGCGGGCCGGTGCCCTTGAGGAAGAACTTCTGCAACTGCTGCGGACTGAGCGTGCGTAATTCTTCCTGGCGATACACGCCCGCCGTGGCTTTTTCCAGCACCTGAGTATCGATGTCGCTGGCCTGAATGCGGCAGTTAGCCATCCGCGGCCCCAGCGCTTCGCTCAGGGTCATGGCGATGGAGTACGGCTCTTCGCCCGTTGAGGCCGCCGTGCTCCAGACGCTGTAGTTATTCGGTCGCGAGCGCGCATGTTCCGCCAGAATCGGGAAATGGTGCGCTTCGCGGAAAAAGGCCGTCAGGTTGGTGGTTAGCGCATTAATAAACGCCTGCCACTCCGCGCTGCTGGTATCACTTTCCAGCATGGCCAGATAGCTGCCGAAATCGTTCAGCCCGAGGATCCGCAACCGCCGAACCAGGCGGTTGTAGACCATCTCCCGTTTGTGATCCGCCAGCACGATACCCGCGCGCTGGTAGATGAGTTCGCTTATCCGACGGAAATGGATATCTGACAGCGGTAACCGCTGGATCATCTGTGCCATGATCGAGGTGTTATCAGTACTCATTGGCGAGCCTGGTTGATTCATGGTGCAGCTCCAGTAACGAACAGGTGGTACTTCTAAACCTTTTTTGACGCTTCATTGCGGCCCGGTCTGTCAGAAGGTTTCCCAGTTATCCGCCGATCCCCCACGGGCGTTCGCAGGCAGTAACGCGGGTTGTGTCACCTGACGCGGCGTAAAACCGGAGACCTGACCGTTGCGCGGTTGCAATACGCCTTCGGCGGTCGCTAAGCGGAACACCGAGACCGCGCGGGTAAGATTCTCAGACTCGATTTCCAGCGCATGGGTGGAAGACGCCGCCTGCTGAACCAGCGTGGCGTTCTGCTGAGTTACCTGATCCATCTGCGTGACGGCAATCGAGACCTGCTCGATACCGCGACTCTGCTCGTCCGACGCCGAGGCGATTTCACCCATGATGTCGGTGACGCGGGTCACGGCGCGCACGATGTCATCCATCGTGTTACCGGCGGATTCCACCAGTGCCGACCCCTGACTGACGCGGCTGACGGATTCGTCGATCAGCGACTTAATCTCTTTTGCGGCCTGCGCGCTGCGCTGTGCCAGACTGCGCACCTCACCGGCGACCACGGCAAACCCGCGACCTTGTTCACCCGCACGCGCCGCTTCCACGGCAGCGTTGAGCGCCAGAATGTTGGTCTGGAACGCAATCCCGTCGATGACGCTGGTGATGGCACTGATTTTCTTCGAACTGCCTGCGATATCATTCATGGTTTTCACCACGTTGCCGGTCAGTTCGCCGCCCTTCCCGGCGGTGTTTGATGCATCGCGCGCCAGCTGCGTCGCCTGGCGGGCGTTTTCCGCATTCTGTTTCACGGTCGCGGTCAGTTGCTCCATGCTGGCAGCGGTTTCTTCCAGTGCGGAAGCCTGCTGTTCAGTCCGCGCAGATAAATCTGTGTTACCGGCAGCGATACCTTTCAGGCCAGAGAACATGGTGTCCGCGCCATGACGCACGGTGCGCACGGTGTTCGCCAGCGACTGTTGCATCTGTTGCAGACTTTCAAGCATCACTTTGATTTCGTAACGACCTTCAGCGGTTATCGGTGCTGAGATATCGCCCGAACCGATGCGGTCAAAATGCCCGCGCATGACGTTCAGTGGCGTGAACAGAATGCGACGGGTGATCACCAGCGCCAGCGCGGTTAACAACACCAGCAGAGCAATAATCACCGACGTATTGACCATCACATTCTGATAAGACGCGACCGTTTGCTGCTGCGCCTGCTGGAAACGTCCGCCGACATAATCGGTGTAACTACCGACGTCTTTCTGGAACTGATCCTGATATTTCTGTGCCGGGCCGTTAAGGAAGCCCTGCATGTCGCCCGCTGAGAGCATGTCGTTCAGCGATTGCAACATATCGTGCAGTTGCTGGTAGCTGGCTTTGTTCACCGCCGTCAGTTCCGCTGCTTTCTCGGTTCTGCGTGGTAGCGCCAAAAATGCCGCATAAGCGTCTTCGGCTTTTTTCAGGCTGGCTTTAGCATCGGTCATCAGCTGCGTGATGTTGTCCTGTGGCTGTTTCAGTGCCAGACGCGTTGCCGCACGGTTCAGGGTATTACGGGTTTGCAGCAGATAAGACCAGCTCTGGCTCAGCGCATCACGTTGCTGAGTCGTATTTGAAATCTGTTCGAAGTTTGTTTTATCCGTGTGGGCGGCGTACAGCGATAAACCGCTGTTAACCAGTTGCATCACAAAAAACACTAACAACAGTAAAAACATGCAGGTGGACACACGGATGTGCTTAAACATGGGTAGCCTCTTTATGTGCCGGCCCTGACCGGCACAGTATTTCTTATAATTATTGCGATATACGTGGCTTAAAAAGTTTCCCAGTTTTCAGTCAGATTGTTTTCAGAGGCGCCACCTGTACCGGCTTTAGAACCTGACAGGTTTGGCGTCAATAAAGGCAGTCTTGACGAAGACGAAGTTACCGGGCGCACGCTGTTTGTTACGGACTGACTCAGGGTAAACACCGCCACAGATTGCGTCAGCAGGCTCGCCTGCTCTTCCAGCGCCGCCGAGGCGGACGCGGATTCTTCAACCAGTGAGGCGTTCTGCTGCGTCACCCGATCCATTTCGGTAATCGCCTGCGCGACCTGCTCAATCCCACGGCTTTGTTCATCCGACGCCGAGGTGATTTCGCCCATGATGTCAGTGACGCGGGTCACCGCATTCACCATATCATTCATGGTTTCACCGGCACTTTCAGCCAGTACCGAGCCGGTATTAATACGACTGACGGAATCATCAATCAGCCCTTTAATTTCTTTTGCAGCCTGTGCGCTGCGCTGCGCCAGGCTGCGGACTTCACCGGCCACGACCGCAAATCCGCGTCCCTGCTCACCGGCACGTGCAGCTTCAACCGCGGCGTTCAGTGCCAGAATGTTGGTCTGGAAGGCAATGCCGTCGATCACACCGGTAATGTCGGTGATTTTCTTCGAGCTGCTGGCGATGTCGTTCATGGTTTCCACCACGTTCGCCACCACTTTGCCGCCTTTTAGCGCGGTTTCCGACGCGCTCAGTGCCAGCTGGCTGGCCTGACGGGCGTTTTCAGCGTTCTGTTTCACGGTGGCAGTCAGCTGCTCCATGCTGGCGGCAGTTTCTTCCAACGCCGACGCCTGTTCTTCCGTACGGGAAGAGAGATCGCTGTTACCGGCAGAGATTTCGCTCGCGCCGCTGTAAATCGCGTCTGCACCGTGGCGCACGCCGGAGACTGTACGAATCAGTTCTTCCTGCATGTACCTGAGACTATCGGCAAGCTGGCCGATTTCATTACGGCTTTTCACCACTATTTCGTGCGTCAGATCACCGGTCGCAATTTTGCGGATGGTAACGACGATATTTTTCAGCGGATGAATCAAAATGCGCTGCACGCCGACCCACGCGAGAATGATGATAATCGCCAATACAACCAGTACGGTGCCCAGCATCCACAACGCGTGGCTGAAGGAGTTTTCGCTGACTTTCACGGCGTTGTCATACAGATGGTCGTTTTGATCGATATAGGACACGAATGCTTTTTCGAAGTTATCCTGATACTTCTGCGTCGGCTGTTCGAAGAAATCGTTGATGCGCCCGAGACCAATCAGCTCAATCAGTTCTGCCAGGGCGTCATGCAGTACCAGATATTGTTTTTTAGCTTCCGCCGCTAACGCCGGGTTCTGGCTGGCATCCACCGGGATTTTTTGATAATTGGCAAAGTGCTGATCGGCGATTTTCAGATCTTTAGTCGCTGTATCGACAAGCTCTTTCACCGTTGCGCCGCTGCCCATCTGGTTCGCGTCGAGCATAAAACGAATGCCCGCGCGGTTTAGCGTGTTACGGGTTTGCAGCAAATAGATCCAGCTGGCGTTAAATTCCGCCTGCTGTAAACGGATCTGTTGAGATGTGGTGAAATTGTCTTTGTCCGTCTTCAGGGATTTAAAGAACAGGCCACCGGATACCACCTGTAAAGCACCGAAGACCACCAGTAAGATCACGATGCCCGTGACCACTTTCATACGGTTAAACATGTTGTACCTTTTTAAATGAGAATTATCTGGAAGGGTTATCGGCAGGATCGGGGGGAACTTTATGTGATGGGGATCGAAAAAATTTTGGGGAATGGGGATAAGGTCAAGCCCGTAGGCGTCGGCCTGCACGAAAGTCAAAACCGTAGGCGTCGGCCTGCACGAAAGTCAAAACCGTGGGCGTCGGCCTGCACGAAAGTCAAAACCGTGGGCGTCGGCCTGCACGAAAGTCAAAACCGTGGGCGTCGGCCTGCACGAAAGTCAAAACCGTGGGCGTCGGCCTGCACGAAAGTCAAAACCGTGGGCGTCGGCCCACACCGACCAGAGACCCGCTATCGCGCGGGCCTCTGGACTCCACGCTCTTTTCACTGCGCGCTGTCGCTGGAACGACGGACGTGTTCTGGTACAACGGCGTGTGGCGCAAAATCCTGCCGCTGCGCGGTTCCTTCTCTCGGTCCTGAAGCCTCTGGTCTTCAGGCCGCTCCGTTCAGCAGGATTTTTGAGCGCGCCATGGGGGGTTTTTAGGGCGAAAGAGGGTTGTGCCCTTCTTTTTAATCGCGGCGATAATATCTGCCTGATGCCAGTCTTGTTTCATGCTGCATCCTCGCTGGTCGTATACAGCGAACTGCGCAGCATCTCGAAACGCTCCCAGAGAATAAACGCGAGGATCTCTTTTATCTTTTTGTCATGCAGCGTCATCAGGGCGTAATTCAGCGCCATGCACTGATCGCATAGCTCAGAAGGTTCGAGTTCTGTGTAATCGAACAGGCCGTCGTCGGCGGGCATTTCGGGATTCTTACGATGCTCAGGAACCGGCTGCATCAGCGCCGCTTCAAGGTTTTCCAGCTGATGCTGCATCATCAGCGAAAGAGTGTTCTGCGCCCCGCTGTTCTGCGGATTGATCATCGCATTCGCGATTAAACGGCAGCTGTCAGTGATTGACCATGAATCTGGAGTATCTGAAGTCTGGGTAATATCCATTTGCGTGAAGCCCTAAGTTGTGTGCAAACGCGTTACCTCATAAGTTCCTACACTTAGGCGGTAACTCAGACGGGGGTAGGAATATCGGTTACCCTTCCGACCAACCCGAAGGTTGCCCCGCCTAAGTTACCAAACAATATACTGAATTTATGCTGGTAATACAGTGCAATGGCACTCACATACATAAGTGCAACCAGGGGTTCAGGTTCCTACGCCCGGCTGCGGATTTTGCCGCAGCAAGCAAACTCTAACTGAATAGACACACAGTTAAAATGGATAAATAACGAGAGTGCGATATTGCTTCCAGGGAACTTTTTATCGTTTGCAGCCAGTTACATAGGACACGGTTTTATTGGGTTGGGAGACTGCTTGTGCGGCAGTGAACTCAATAACGAACCTTCGTTGTGATGGGTCGTATAATCGTGCTAGTAAAAAAGGCCGCCCGAAGGCGACCTCTGTTTACTTATGATGCTGTGAATATAACAGCACATTCCGTTTCGGTTTTTAGAGGGTGATTGGCGGCAAACCAACAAGACCTTGCACAGCACTAAGCAAAGTACCTTGCTTAGTGCTTTCCTGTTGAAGCTTAATTGCTATCTCAGTGCTTACACCAAATGCTTCAGCCAATACAGTCGTATTAAAACCAGGGTACGGTCGCCCCCGAACTTAATCCATATGCCCCAAATTCCCCGTCCACCGGCACGCTACTCTCCTCCCCCATGCGGATAAACAACCGAAACGTCTCTCCGCTCGACAGGCTTTTTACGTGAATAAAAGGCAACGACGTCACCTGCGATTTACTGTCGGGGATCCGCTCAAGCGCCTCTTCTTCCGTCAGCCAGCCTTTTTTCACTGAGCGTCTGCGCAACCTCTGGGCATTGCTTTTCACCTGCACGCGGCTGAAACAGCGGTATTTCACGCCGAAAGGCACATCGCGGATGACACTGACCTCAATGTGATCTTGTAAGCCTTTCAGCCACGGGATCTGCCCGAACGCCGCCAGTGTTTCCGCACGGCTGTGCAGACGAATGATGTCCCCCGGCCTCATTGCGTAATGCGGAAAACTCACTCCAATTTTCCCGGCTGCGTAACGCCCCAGTGCACGGTGGAGTTTGGCGAACAGCGCGGCCATCAGCAACTCAGCACCAAACTCAAGGTCAGGCAGCACGCGGATTTCCTGATAACTTTCCATGAGCTCCCCTATTCGCCTTTCTCACCAAACACGCCGCCACGGATCAGAATCGCCATCACGTAGTGCTGCTGTTCAACGTCAGGTTTTTTGTCTTTCGTCACCCAATTATCCAGCAGGGTATAGAAATCCATTTTCTGTTTTGGCTGACGGCAGGCCTTCCCTTTGCTGGTCACAGAACCATAAGGCTCGACGGCAATCGGGCCCAGTTCCAGTTCGCTGGCTTGCGGATACCAGTCGTCAATAGTGCGCAGGGCATTGCCGATTTTCTGTGAATGCAGCGCAGCAACGCCATCGACCTGATACAGAATCTTGCTTTTCTTGCTGTCGCGGCTGTTGTCCAGCACCAGCTCCTGTGAAGGAAAAACTTCCTGCCCTGCGCCCAGCTGAACGAAGGCTTCGACGGTGAACAACGCCGAACCGGTTCCCGCTAAACCCTGCTCAATCGCTGCTGCCAGTTGCGCAATATCGCCCTGCATGGCACCGAAACTGCGCAGGCTGAACGCCGAGGCATCGAACACCCAGCAATGTTTATCATGCGTCACTTTTACGCAGATGTTTTCAGCCCCGACGCGGTTACGCCACAGGAAACGCCCGTTCGCCAGATTCCCGGCATAACGCGCCGCCAGCGTGCCAAAACCGTGTTCTGCGCGATAACCGTCAATGACCGCCGCCAGTGCGGCCTGGTAATCCTGATCGTTACACGCCGACGGTGAGGAGAGATTCCCCAGCACGCGCAGGGTGAACTGCAGTTTCAGCGTATCGGCGAAAAACGGCAGTGCGGCAACGTCTACGCGTTGCAAATTTGGCTTTTGGATTTCAGCATCGAGCTTCGCCGGGTCGGTGGACATGGCATTCTTCATGCGATTGGAAATAGTACCGCGTACGGCTTTTTCTTTAATTTCCAGCGGCTGGAAGAGAGCGCTGATATCACGCTCATTCCAGTTACCTGCAAACATTTGTGCATCGGAGTTCGACAACTTGCGTTCAAAAGCCAGAACGGAGGCGGTTTTTACGGGAGTGTTAGCCATTGTGCTTTCCTTGTTTCAATGATTAAAAGTCTGCGTGTTCTTGGTCAGTCAAATCGGCTTCACGCAAAGGTTTGGCGTGGCTGCAAATGTAATTTTCACTACTATGCGGATAGCGCCAGAACAGCTGATGAATATCCGTCACGCGGTGCGGGCTTCGCCATTCACCAACGCCATAAGCCGCCTCAGCAAAACGAAAAGGCTGCGTCGGGTCGCGGGTTTTCGCCACGTCGCCGGGCGCATATAGCGGGGAAATCGCCGTATAGCCGACCATCAGCGGCACCAGATATCCCTTCGCCGGTTTCGGCTGGTATTGCCAGTCAGCCGCACCGTCTTCCAGCCGTTCTGCCCGGTAGGTGATCGCGGCGAAATCCAGCCAGGCGTCGAGCATCTCGGCTTGCGGATCCTGCGCCTGCCGCTCGGCAAAACGCTGCGTCAGCAGTTCGGAGCGATCCACCAGCGCGAAACCCGGCAGCGCGCGGTACATTTCGCTGCGTGTGAAATTTTCCCGCTCAGAAAGGCTTTCGGGCAGCGCCATCACCCGCACCGGTTTCATCAAAATCACCGTACCGCCCGCCAGCCGCTGTGTGACGCACAGCGATTGCAGAACTTGCGCCAGCTCGTTCGCCCCAGCGTCACCGTGGGGAATGCTGCCCTGACATTCGATAAACAACGTGACCGTCATATGCATCCGCCCTTCTTCATTGAAGGGCGCGGTTTTGGCCTCTTTCGTCAGCGGATTACGAGTCTGTGCGAAATAATGATCGCCACGCTCATTCGCCTGATGCGCCTGAATATGATGCTGATGGCACACCACGCCGCAGCCGGTAAAGGTCAGGCCGTGGCTTTTCTGCACTTTGCGCGACAGCGCATGGGTAAAACCAAGAAAATGGGTGATCGCCGGAAATCCGTAGGTCAGACCGGAGATCGCATTCGCGTTCTCGACCTGCAGGTGAGGCAAAACAATCAACGTGCTCATTGCCATTTCTCCTGCTGCACCGAATCGAATTCGCGTAAGCGCCTGCGCATCAGCACCGACCATTCAAGGAATTCCGCCGCGCCCATATTCAGTTTGTCGTCTTTATTCAGTCGGCTGTTCAGCCAGTGGGCGAAATCCTCAGCGACGTCGGAAATCCAGTCGCCGCGCTCGCGTTGCAATTTGAAATCCGCATCGGTTTTCTGCCGCAAAGGATCCAGCCACAGTTGCTGTGAAAGTTTAAGGGCGCAGCTTTCATCCGCACTCCAGCCCTGCTGCTCCGTCAGATCCAGAATTTCCGCGGCATAGCTGAACACCATGCCGATGAGTTCATCGACGTATTCGGCGCGGTTCTGACGAATTTCACCTGAATTTCCCTTCCCGAAAACACCGTGCAGATAGCGGCGCATCTCAGCCACCACGCGGGTCAGCCTTGGAGAAATAACGGTGAAGACAGATTTTGTCGTGGAAGGCGGCTTAAGTGATTGCTGCCACTGAGGCGGCGCACAGCGCAGAAGATGATTTTTGCCACCGCGCAGACTGTTCAGATAGGAAATGTTTTGTGGTTTGGTTCCACCGACATTCTGCACGGCGATGTCTGGAAAAAAACGCACGTCTGCCGGATGCCAGAGCCTCTCGCGTCGTGCTTTTCGCGCCGCGACCGATTCCTCGCTAAAACGTGAATGGCTGATGCGCTGATGCAACACGTGCGCCAGCGAAGAGGAATACAACGGGCTAAGCAGGTGATAATCACCGGCGTCTGACAGGGGAAAATAAAGCTGTTTGGCGAGCTGATGCGTCGAGAGAGTTTTGTCCGACAGCGCCTGCATAAAGCCATGAACCCACTGCTCAAGCTGGGTATCGTTTTCTGCGAGAGCGGCCAGCGCTGAGTGATCGCCTCGTTTGAGGCAATTCAGTAAAGAATCCCCTTCGTGTTCTGTTTGCAACAGCTTCGCGACATCTAAGACTGCCGAGTTCCCGACAGCATCGACGGCGGGTGAATGCAGTGTGGCGGTGGAAAGGTAAGCCGGGTCGGCCACTTTCACCGTGCTGTAGATACTGCTGCCTTTGGCATCACCGTGAAAATATTTCACCGCGTGCGTGACCAGACTAATTTGCCCCGCGCGCGCGGCAGCATCGGTCAGCCAGGTACGGATGTCGTATTTCTTTTCCAGATGGCGACGCTGCTGCAACAACTGTACTTCCAGGGCAACGCTATCCTCATCACGCGTTGCTGCCAGCCGCTTTTCTGTTTCTTTATCGAAAGCTTCCAATTTGAGTTGCTGACGGCTTTCGATGAACCGAAAAATAAATTTTTTTAATGATTCCGTTTCCACTTAAGACTCCTTATCCAAGGTGGTGGCATGCTTCTACTACAATTCCTACCTAGGAGGTCCAGCATTATCTAGCAGCACGCTAATGCAACACCTTCCCCCTTCTGCCCTGCTCGGGTAAAGCAAAAGAAAAATGAAAACAAGACCCAGCAAAAGTAGAATTTTGTGTCTGCGCATTGGAATACCCTCATTAATTTTGAGGTTATATTATACTTAAGATTTCCTTATGCAACCTATCAAAGCTAAGCTTATCGAAAAAATGTTTGGTTTCTTTCTTCTAAATGATTACCCTAGTTTTCTGCCGCACTGGCAGCTTAGAAATATCAAAGCTACAAGCTGTTTTGGCTTAACCTTAACTACCGCACAGGTAGCGGCGCACTCAATCGAGTGCGCCAAACACCCCTAGCACTTCATGCCAGCGCCACAGTTTGTTCTCATCTTCCGGTAAACAGATTTCGCCAAAGGTTTTACTGATCCGCGCCAGCTCCCAACCCAAATGATCGGCAAGTTGCTGGTAAATGCTGCTGTAATCCATTGCCATCCACGGGCTGACGCCGCTGGCGTACTCCTGATTAATCCGTTTGAACCCGCTGCTGTCTTTCCAGCCTTCAGCACCGTCGTCCGACTGACGAAAAAGGGGCGCATCGCCCTCTTCTTCCAGCCACAGGTAATATTGCCTGTCCGGTGACGACTGGCGGAACGGCGTGCGTCGTTGCAGCTCACCGCACCAGCTTGCATCGTCACGCCACCAGCGTGCGGCATAGTTCTCACCACAAGGCGGCCGCCCAAGCAGCTCCGGCCACAGGCGCCCGTGCTCCATATCCACAAAATTGTTCTTTGCCTCAGGCAATAAACGCTCCTGAATGCGGGGAATAGCCGTGAGGATTTCGTAATCTTCAGCTGGGAGTAAATCGAATAAGTCATGGCTGCTAAACAGGTTAGCGCTGTTTTCTGCGCCGGGTTTGCAATAGGCGGGGACGATATTTTTCAGCGCCTTAACGTTCTTATGCAGGATATGCACGTTCGGCGATTTTGGCGTTATTTGCCGGTGACGCTGTACCCGTCCCGCCAGCTGGATAAGTGACCGCATGGAACTCGGTTCAGCAATCGCCCAGTCGTAGTCATGATCGCGCCCAATCTCTGCAACAGATGTCGCCAGCACCACGAAGATATGATGTGTTTCCGGCTGCTGTTCAATGGCTTGTCGGATTTCATCCACCTGCCAGATATTCTCTTCTTTATAACGGGTCAGCGTGGCGTCCAGCCGGTTCTCAATATGCGCCCGCATCGCCAGCGGATGCTGGCTGTGATATACGCAATAATGCAGACAAGTATCACCAGAGGATTCGGTTATAAACAGGCGCTGAGCAACGGCAACCAGCGGATTAATATTCGCCATGCGAACAATCCCGACTGATAACGTTTTGCCGTCACGTGCCTGATGATGCTGTTGATGCAATTCCAGCAGCGACTGATGGATACGCCGTGAAACGGCATCCAGAACATGGGGTTCACGGGGACTCTCAGGCGTGACCGCCACCAGCATCGCCCTTCGCAACGTCTGCGCGCGCTGCAATAGTGCAACGCGCTTGTCGACAAATTCACGATGCTGAACGCCAAACGCTTTACCATTTGGATGCTGTCCTGACATGACATTATGCTCATCAAACCATGCACAGCAGACATTGAGGGGTAATCCCGGCTGCCCGTTGGCCAGCTGATATTCCCGTCGGCCTTCGGCGTAGGCGCTAAATAATGCCTGCACCAGCGCGGGGGCAAGCGTCGCCGAGGAAAGCACCACTTTCGCCCCCAATAAACCCGCCCAGTTCACCAACCGGCACAGCGCGGGAAGATCATTCATATCAAAATCGTCAGGTTCATCGAGCACCAGATCGGAGGTCAGCAGCCGCAGCATCGGGGCAATCTGATGGCCGCTGCGCAGGCTTTCGCAGGCGGGCATCAGATGGTCAATCGTGGTGACCAGCACCGGCGCGCTGATCAGTTTCAGCAGAGTATCTTTCCCTTTCAACCACTGACCCAGTCGGCCGGAATGGAGCGTTCCCTCGTAGCGCACGTAAAGATGTTCCGCAAAAAGTGCATCCGATGACTGACTGCCGTTATCCGTTGTCTGACTGTTGTCCTGATTTAACTGATGCAGATCCTGCACCGCCTGTGAACCAATGAGCACCGCCAGATCGTCTTTATCCAGATGGAGTTTTTCACCCAGCGCATCGCCGGTTTGTAATGTCAGCGTGCGCAGGCCGAGTGCAACCGAAAACCGGCAGCCTCGTGTGTCATCCGCCAGGCCGTACATAATCCGCGCATTGGCCAGCGTCTTGCCACAGCCGGTTGAGGCCATATTGACGCCGAAAAATCCGTGCTGCTGCGATGGTTCGCGCAAACCGCAGGCGAGATCGTAAGCGCTATCCTGCCAGCGATATTTTTGCTCTGTCGCCCGTTTCTTAAAACCTTTGTGGCGGGCAATCGCCGGAAGCGTCTCGCGTAACGCTGGCAAGCTGCACGCCAGCAAATATGCATTCTGGCTGACACCGATATTATGCTCGTCGAGATGTTGTTTGGGTTTGCCGGTTTTTTTATCCGTATTCGCGAAGGTGGAAAATGTTGGATCCTGCCAGCCTTTTGTCGCGCCCAGTGAAGAATAGAGATGATCGGAAAGCATCAGAACCAGTCGCGCCATGTGGCTGGTGAAACGTTGCTCGAGAATTGCAGGGGGAGAATTGAGTAAAGGAAGCTGCAATGCGCGTGTCGCAAACTTTTGTGCTTTGCTGCGCCACGTCGCGCTCTGCATGGGCGTTCCGTGCGGGAACTGCCAGACCGCACGCCGTTCCTTCACCGTCCACGGTAAATCCATGTTGACTGAATTCCAGCAAGGCGCGAACTGATATTTTTGCCAGTTCTGAATATCTGCCAGCTGCGGAGGATTGGCATAGCGGTCATCTGACCGCGGATAGACCGGCAACCGGTGATGCGAAACGATCAGCCAGGCGACTACGCGCGCGACAGGCGGCAAACTTTCCAGAGGACTGGAATAACTGTCTCCAGCCTTATTACACGCCAGATTATGAAGGATGGCTTTATCATGCTCCGCCGAAACATGTTGCAAAGAATTCAGCCATTGCAGGTCTGATTGTTTACCCACAAAGGATTGAAACAGTCTGACAGAAACCCATTCATGCCGGTAAGGCTCAAAACCTTTCCCCTTCCCTTTTAATTTATCCTGAAATAACTGATTCGCTTTGCCAAAGTCGTGAAATAATCCTGCAATAGCAGCAAGCAAAGCAATGGTTTGAGTGGCGTGGAAGGGGGATTCGGCGTTGGATTTGAGAATATCCCGCTGCGTGGTGTGCGTCGGTACCGAACCTTTTTCATTAAACCTACGAATATTTCCGACAATCCAGATAACTTCCGTCTGATTATTTGATTTAATCCAATGACAGGCGACGGCGGTATTTCTGCGCGCTGTTTTCTTAAGTATTCGGCGTAAGGTATTTAACCCTTCCATTGTCATCGCAGTTTGCCAGGTGCGCTCGCCTTTACGTTCGGCAAACTGATCGATGATACGGCGAGTTTCAATCAGCGCTTTTTTATTACATTCAGATACGAATAATAGATTCATAGTGACTGACTTATTTTTTGAGCAACCTGCTGGACGGTTTCAATCATGATGTCCAGGGCATCCGCACGCTGAAAATTAATCAGACAACGTTGCCTGAACTCCTGCTCATCTTCACCCTTCATTGCGGCGATAAATGCTTGCGGAAGAACTAATGCATCTTTGATTAAATCGGCGACATCAAAAACCAGCCCACCGCGACGCGTTTTTCCGTGCATGACAGCCAGACCATGCGGCAACCCGATCACCCAGACCGCTGTTGCGGCTAATCCGTATGCCAGATAATTGCCGTGATCCAGAAAGCGGTTTGCCAGGTCAAGTCCGCCACCACGTTTAGCGCGGGTAAAATCGCCATAACTTACCGCTGTGGCCGCCAGTCTGTACAAGCTCTTCGTTAACACCGCTTCCTGCGCCATCAGTTCGGTAATATTCTTACAGCCTGAAAGGTTCTGCTCAAAACGCTGTAAAACGGTATCAACGCTGCCTTCTTCCAACACAAAACAGGTCTCACGCCCCATCGTTACGCCTGACCAATGTTTACGAATTTGTTCACTGCGAACTTTTTGAAACGCCACTGCTGCCGCCAGCCTTTTGTGCTCGTCAAACCAAAAGCTGACCCAGTGCTGTAGATATTCAGTGGGTCGATATTCACTTTGCGACGTCAGCCAAGAAACATTCACTTCGACTTCATTAGCAGAATACAGCGGCGTTCCACCACCGCCGCAGAAGCCAATCAATACGCCAGCCCGCGCAAACTCCCGCATCGCGGCTTGCGTCACCGACGTCCCGGTCCCGAGCATGACTACCGTCGTATTCGCTATCGGGATATTCCAGTAAAGCGAGTGTTTGCCTTCTTCGGTCACATATTCCACGCGACCGCCGTTTACCAGCACGCGGCAATATTGCAGATAGTAAATATTTGAACGTTTTGAATGCAGGATAGTTTTGAGTTCACTGGGGGTTAATCCTTCAGCCATTTAAGAGTCCTTTCCTTTCACATTCCAAAATAATGAAATATAAAATAAACCCATGAACTTAAATATCAACCAGATAATTAATTGAATTTTTGGATATTTTAGCGAGAAACATTGCGGGCGTGTATTTATTGCTTCGTTTTAAATGAACAAATTATTCATTTATCTAAAATGGATATATCACTTAACTTTGGACGTTGTTTTATTAGCTGCCTGTCCGGCAGTGAACGGCATATTCTTCATCCGGTAACCTCTCGTAGTTTTCTAAGCTGCCTGTCCGGCAGTGAACATCGACTTTGCTGACAAGCTTGATGGTCTTATTTTTCTAAGCTGCCTGTCCGGCAGTGAACCCATCCGGTGAAAGCTGGCCGGCGTCGCGCATTTTCTAAGCTGCCTGTCCGGCAGTGAACCGGTGCGCCGGACATGTAGGCTTTCCTTTCCCTTTCTAAGCTGCCTGTCCGGCAGTGAACGATGTGAACAGCGCCAATATGTCGAGCTGTCATTTCTAAGCTGCCTGTCCGGCAGTGAACATCAGATTGGAGGTAACCAGCGCGTGATGATCTTTCTAAGCTGCCTGTCCGGCAGTGAACGGATCTGATGATCAAAATCTACAGCACCCGATTTTCTAAGCTGCCTGTCCGGCAGTGAACTAAACGTCGAGGGCTGTACCCGCTGCGCTGACTTTCTAAGCTGCCTGTCCGGCAGTGAACGCACAGCATCATCAAAGGCATCAAAGGCATCAAAGAGCGTATTTCTAAGCTGCCTGTCCGGCAGTGAACTTTCAGGACTTGGTTGTAATCATGTATTTAGCTTTCTAAGCTGCCTGTCCGGCAGTGAACCGATAGCGCATTTGTAGTTGTGGCAGACTTTTTTTCTAAGCTGCCTGTACGGCAGTGGGGTTAAAAGCGACTTATAATCATTTAAATCAATTAGTTAACACTCATTTTGCGCGTGAAATTAATGCCTTTGAATGTTAAATAAATCCCTTTTACTTCAGATAGTTGAGAATGGTTTTGGGGAAAGGGTTTTGCCTGTCGGTTGAGGAGACTCAATACGTATATTCGGTATTGAGCCTTTTTCTTGAAGAATGCACGTCAATACACATACGTGTTATTTCAATGAGTTATGCTTTTGGTTTGGGCAATGCTCTGCACTAAGATGCACCTGCATGAAAATGCTATGCCCCATACATGCCCCACAGTTTCAAATGCACGGCGTATCATCGAACACATCATTCCTGGCATCGTAGATGATATGCGTCACCACCCCCTCGATCACCAGCTCGTCATCTGTGAATGCTTCGCCGAACTCAATGAAAACGTTCTTGTCGATCAGTGACTCCAGCCCACGGCGCAGGATTGTCACCAGACGCCACACATCCATCTCACCGTTGATTTGCGCCAGCAGCAGATTACCGTCGACCGGTTTGATTGCCGGGTCTATCAGCAGCATCGTGCCGGAGTTGATGTGCTTTCCATGGTACCGCTCGGCGATGTACAGGCGAGAAGCGGGGCCGGTACAATTGCAGACTTTATTCAGGTCGATACGTGATTCAACGTAATCGCTTGCAGGTGATGGAAATCCCATAGTTCCTCCTTACTTTACGTAGCCCATGTTTTTCAGAAAATAGCGCTTACTCTCGCCCTCTTGCTCCGAGTAGTCCCGGAAGAATCCCTGGTAGTGCGTTATCCATTCATTAGCTTCACGCAGTGACCAGAAATGATTTACCTTCGCTAACTCTGCGACGAATCGTTCCGTTGTGACTATCTGGCCCTTCTTCGGATCTAATGTGATGCTGTTGATGAAAGCACCTTTTATGTCGGAATATTTGGGCATAAGCACCTCACAAAATACTGTTTATACATACAGTATAATCATGTGAGTCATGGGCTGGAAAGCCCGATCAGCGACAATTTTCTTATGCCGCTGATCGGGAAGGGAAGATATTTATGTGGTGTGTTCTGGCTCGGCAATGATTGGCTCTTCAATTACCACAGCATGCATTTCCATACGAACGTCGATCCATGAATTTGCAGGTACATCTATTGGCAGGCCTTGAATCAGGTCAATATCGCCGGTTTCTTCATTCAGTTTGTATCGCTTTTTGAAAAGCTTGATAGTCAGTGTACCGTCCTCTGCCTCTTCCCCTTCGACAATACCAAGCTCTCCGTTACCAGCTGGATCCGCAGGTGCTTTCAAATGCCAACTGTCTTTAGCAAAACCAAGACTGCCAGTTAGCTTATAAATACCGACATCAACGCGTTCGATTCTAATTCCCCTTGCTTCGTGGTTGGCGACGCCGTCACCGCACCACTCAAACGTATCCTCATCGATATCCGGACGTGTGCTTTTTCCTTTTGAAAACACGATTCGAGCAACAGGTGAAGCGGCTGAAAGTACCCCGCCTGAGCCCTTGGTCGTGTTCGTAGTCGTGTAAACTTCGCAAATCTGTCCGTTATATTGTGCCGTGGTTGAAACGATTCTCAGGAACATTTTCGGCGCAGAAGCTATGATTGTCGGGATAATTACCTGATAACCGGTATTTGCATCGAAGGGCACCTGCAATACTGATGAATTGTTGCCGATACCACCTAAAACGGCTTGAGCGTTATAAAGTCCGCCTGGCTTAATCCCATCCAAGGTAACTGAAACAGGTGTATTGGTTCCCACGCCAAAAGAACCAACGGTAGTGACTCTTCCTGCAGTGGCATCATTCAGACTTGTTTGCTTGACTAACCCTAAATTAGTTTGTGCTCCCGCTTGCGTTGTTGCTCCCGTCCCCCCCTGAACAATCGGAACCGCGCCTGAAACTTTTGTGGCCATGTTGTCGGAGAGGTACTTCCACGATGGCCCTGTATAAGTTGAGCCGTCGGGAAGAGTAACAGTGATGTTACCCGTGCCACTGTAAATCTGCTGCCAGTTGGCCTTATCCAAATTCAAGCCACGGATAGCCTTCGCCACATCGGCGGCAACCTGCGCGGTTATGCCGACGAGGGTAGCATTCGGCACCGCAGTCCATGCGTTCCCGGTAGCGGTTGGTCCGCCATATGGGATGATTAACGTTAGGGACGTTGCAGATGCTATAGCTTTGACGCCCAGGTTATACGTCACACCGCCGACAATAACGACGATAAAGTCGTTTACTTTTAAGTCGGTGGTAAAGGCGGTACCGGTACCCGTCACGGTTGCAGAGTTATTGGTTAATGCGATGGTTCCTGCCGACATGTTTTGCTCCAGGCATAAAAAAACCCGCCGAAGCGGGTTCATATTGATTATTAAGTTCAGTCCAGGCGATATGAAACATCAAGCCTGACGTCTTTACGGGGGTTATTTGCGGCAAACTGCCAGTTGGATACGTCCTGCTTTATGGACTTTTCAAAGTAATTTTTTGGCTCTGCATTTATTACTCTGATATTTCTCGTCCTTCCCTCTTCATTGATATCATAAAGAACGCTCACATCTCCTGATACACGGAGTTCACCTGCTCGGAACGGATACGTAACTTTATGGTTACCTGAAGTACATCCAGAAAGTATTAATGCAAATAAAATAAATAGTATGCTTTTCATCGGGCTCCCTTTTTTCTATATATAAAACCCGGTGCAGTGTTTTTTCAAATCGAAAATGCGATCTTTGCGACAAATATAACTAATTAAATGTTGGGAATGATTGCATATGGGATCCTCAAGCCATAATTTTTCAATGTATCGGCCCACGTTCTTTGGTTCTGCCTTGGCCAGAATGCGCTCAATACGCCGCCGGAGAACGAAAACATCAGGCCTGAATATCCCGATGTTCCACCATCGCCTCCGAGGTTAGAGGGTGCGGCGCTGGCGAGTAGATAAGTTCCTGACCCGATATTTTGAGAGTAAACAGAGTTATCCAAATCGAAACCAGCCGGGATATCGTAAAAACCCAACACCCTCGGAATTTTTGCTGCCGTGACAGCAGACCACACCAAAGCGCCAGCTGCATTAAAGACATCGAGATAACCACTGGTTGTACCGACATCCACGCCGGTTCGCGCCATCGTTCCGGAATTGGCTGTCCCGTAAGGCTGTCCTCCGTTGAACATCATCTTCGCGCCATTGTTAAATTTGAACCAAAGCAGGTTGGCATCAGCCGGGTAAGGGTTGCTTACGTATCCCATATCCGTTCCGTTTCCGATTGGGGTGCTGATATTGTAAAAACCTGCATCAGTTACCGCACCATAGGCTTTACTGTCCCTCAGATAAGTGCCGGTGAAATCAGAGCTCACAACCAAAGCTCCGGCGGTGTTATACGTCTCGAATCCACTCATAGAAATCCATACAGATAGACAGTTAGCGTGACGGCAACAGAAAGTGAAGTAGTCAGAAGATAGGTATTGAAACCTCCGTCTACCGCCCTGCACGCATAAAGGTTTGATGGATATGCGGCATTTGACGTTGCCACGATCACGGCAAAACTTCCCGCTGCCGTCATACCAGAAACCGAGGTCGCGATAACTGGATTTGAAGCGATAGGCGAGGTGATATTCGCCGTCCCGAGAAGCCTGCAATTATAATCACCGATGTCTGCAACTAAATTGCCTGCAGCGTCCCAGCATTGAATTCCTTGTGGCATAAAGTCCTCCTTACCAAAGTCCCATGCGGACACGGAGAGTATTATTAGCATCAAAAATCTGAATGATATTATTGGTGATCACCATCCGTCCGGTGCCGGACGAGCCGTTAATATAAAACGTCCCAGATTTATTTAACTGCCAACCTGACGTATTAACTACGTAGTTATTCGACTGAATGAAGTTACCTATCTTCGCGTTCGTTATCGTTCCGTCCTGGATGAATGCGTCACTGATAAACACCTGCCCATTGATTACCGCAAACGGTGAATACTGCGTCGTGCCGGAGCCACTCATTAAAACAAACTGGTTCGCGTTAAAGCCAACACGAGTAACCACCGGCTGTCCGGCTTGCGCCAGAACCGCGATCGACATTCCGGCGTTGTACATCACGCCTCCGATCCGCACACCTGTTTTCAGTGTGTAAATGGCTGAGGCTCCGCTGGCATCAACAACCGCCGTCAGCTTATCTTCGAGTGCCGCCGTCACGTCCCCGATTTGAGCCTGCACTTGTGTACTTAAATCAGCCAATCCCTGATCGACTTCAGCAATGGTGGTTTTAACCGTCAGAATGTCAGCGCGCACCTCCCCGTTCTGAGCGAACTGGTGATCTACGGTCGAGTTGAGGTTTAAGGCATTCTGAAGGATGGCGTCGATGTTGGTTTCAATGTCACCCGTCAGCCGGTCTCCGTCAGCAGAACTAAGGAAATCATCCGCGATATCGCCGAGGTAATCGTCGGCATTATCGTTAACCATGCCTCTGACCCACTCGGTATACCCTGACTCATTCCCGGTCTTATCCACCAACTGAGCGCGGTACCAGAATAACTGACCTGCCCTTAATCCCAGCTGCGTATAAATTGCCTGTGGATATGGGACATCAGACAGTAATAGCGGGTTCGACTGATCGGAGTTCGGTGTGTACTGGATCTCTGTTTTCAGCGTGTCAGAGGTATTTTCTGAGAAGCCCCAGTTCAGCTGAATCCCCCAGTTGATACCAGTGGCCGTGAAGCCAACCGGCTTCGGCGGGTTCCCCTCTTTTCCGGTAAGTGTAACTTCAACTGAATAACCCCAGCCGCTGGATATTTCTGCCGCATTGATAGCACGCACGCGCACAAGATAGCGGCCAGCGTAAATGCCAGGCACTTCAAACGACGTGGTAGAACTGCGCGGTACGTTTACCCAGTTGCCGTCATTACGGCGCCACTGTGCCTCATAGGCGATAGCGTTAGCCGTCGTATCCCACGTAGCCCGCATGGTCTGAACACTGATCCCTTGGTTGACCACGGAATAGGACCCGATCTGAATGTTGGCAGGTGCCGACTGGCTGCCCGGCGGGATAACACTGATCGGACGTTCGTCAATAATGGCGCCGGTATCGATGCGCGCATATTTATCCGGGTCGTGATAAGACGCTGAAATAGTGAATGTGTTGTCGTTATTGTCGGCGACGCTGAACACACGGTATTGCTGCGCATACAGCTCGTCAGACTCTACAACCCAGACGCTTTCAGCTTCTGGCGTTTCGCCATAGGCAGCCGTCACTGTGACAATCTTCCCGGATACTGACTGAATCGTGCGTGACTGAGCTGCACCGGATGGAAGGTTTAAAATCAGCCGGCCACCGGCGGCGGCATCAGGAACACGGTCCAAGGTGATGGCGCGTCCATTCACCGAACTTATGCGGCCACCGGTCACTTTTCCAGACAGCATTTCATCCGCAACCGCAATGATGTAACCCGGCTGTGGGATCATGCCATCCAGACCGACCGAGAAAGTAATCACGCGGTCCTTATTATTGGTCAGAATACCCCAGCGCCCTTTCCTGTTTGCCTCAGACTGGCGGGTACAGCCGATCGCCGTCAGCTCTAACTGATTGAAGCCGTAGCGCGTAACCAGATCCTGTTCAAAGACAGGTTCCATTGCGTCAGCGTAGGCATTGTCCGGATCAGACCATGACACCAGAGCCGTCGTATACCGTGTCTTGGTGGTGCTGCTTGAGTAACTGAACTGACCATCGATGACGTTTGCACGGGTGTAGCTGTAATCGATGTCGCGGGGCATGTCTGCCAGGGCAACGATCTGATTTCCGCCCCAGTAGGTCATGCCACGAAAGATGGCCGCGAAATCCCGAAGAACCGTATAGGCATCATTCCGGCTTTGCACGTAAACATTGCAGACATAACGCGGCTCTGTGCCGCTGCCGCCCTTCCCGTCAGGAACCTGCTGATCACAATACTGCGAGACCTGGTACAGCTCCCATTTATCGATGTTAGCCGCGGTGAGCCGGTTACCCAGACCAAAGCGATCCGTCACCACCACATCATAGAAAATCCACGCTGGGTTATCGGACCATGCCCATTTAAAAGCCCCCGCCCATGTCCCGCTGTACGTACGCGTTATCGGGTCATAGTTATCAGGTACGCGAATGACGCGCCCCTGCGGTTCGCATGAAATCTGCGGGATAGAACCGTTGAACTGGCTGGAATCAAATTCGATGTACAGCAGCGCTGTGTTCGGATAACGCAGTTTGGCGTCAATGACTTCTGTATAACTCTGGATCGTCATTGCGTCGCCAATTTTGGCGCTGTTAGCATCAGTGGTAATTTTACGCAGGCGAATAGTCCACGTTGAACCAGCCTGCGGTAAATCAATACGGTGGCTGCGCTCATATCCCGATGTGGTTTTACCGGTAACCGCTGTGTTGATTACTGTCTGAAACGCGCCGCCGTCGGTCTGCATTTCAATGGTGTAATTAATCGAGTACCCAACCAGATCCCCATCATCTTCTTGTTTGAAGAGTGACGGCCATTTCAGCCTCAGGCGAATAGCGGAAAGTTGGGTATTTGTGAAAGTGTGCGTCCAGGCGACTGTGCTTTTAACCTCAGTACCTACGCTGATTTCGTTTTCGGTCCCCGGCAATCCCTGTATGTAGGATTGCGCCTGCGTCCCGGCGCGGAACTCCCACGCCACCCCGCTGAAATTGATCGAACCGTCGCTGTTTAGAAGCGGCGTCCCGTCCAGAAAAATGGATTGGCCTGTGAGGCCACCGCCGAATTCCCCTTCCCCCAGAGCAATAAGCAGTTTTGCTTTAGCGATAGACTGGAGGTCATCTGGCTGTTCTACAGGCGTGCGTGAAGAAGAACTGCCGCCCTTGCGGCCTTTTATTTTGGTTGCGGTTGCCATATTGCGCCCATAAAAAAAGCCGCACAACGGCGGCTAATGATGGATACCTGATCAAATATCAGGGTGTTTTGTAAGGATAATGTGAATTACGCTCAAGGATCAGCCCGGCCATGTTTAGAGCATGACCGTCATTCACTGGAGGGATGGCTGATTAACTCGGTAAGAGAAATCGAAGGTAACGATGGATAAAACAGAGCGTCATAACTTCACTAAATTCCCATATCGCAGTCAGATAAGAGAAAATGGAGATATAAACAATGGCGGGTTTGATTTAGTTCAATACCCTGAAAAAATCCATGATATTCATGAAATTAATGAATACCCATGGTTCAGGGATTTTATAACTAGTATTAACAAGAAAGACGGCTTATTTATGACTTTTGGCTGTGCCATAGGTCACGATGAGCCATTTCTACATGGTTATATAGACTTATCATGTCGCCATAATGTCTCAGAAAGAATCAAAAAAGAGATTGATAATCTTGACGTCAATTTTTATGAGTATCTTTCTCAGGCCATTCCGGATGGGGAAACCCGCCAGCAGGCCACTCAATATATTCAGAGCATTCTCCTCTGGCTTTCGTCGCCTCTCGAAATCTATGGTGAATCATATTCAAAAGTGAACCTGACTTTTCGTGCGCGACAGGAGGACGGTCTGAAATGGGCATTTGATCACCTTTCATATTTCTTGACTGAATATTTTCCAAAAAATGAAATTTTATAGTTAGGTGTGGTCAGGGCAGTCATTCAAAAACTTGACTGCTCTCACTGCTGGTCTTCGACATAAATGCCGGCTGAAATAATCGCTCCACCGATCCGGCGTTTTCCGTAAAGAAGCGGAACAGGGTATCCTTGAGCTGCTGTATTCGTGACACCACCGAAAGCATAAGAGGCCTGGTTATCGGCATCCTGTTTGCTGGCGAGACCCGCTGTCTGCGGAGAGAGCATTTGAATAATTCCTCCAGCAGCCATAGCAACACCGGAAGCGGCCAAGTAATATTGCTGCGTCACGACACCAACCACCACAAGGACTGCGCCAAGGATTGTTTGCAAGAGGCCAGCTCTTTTACTCCCCATAATTACCGGGACAATTCGAATAACCTCTCCAGTCACGGGATAGCCAATATCATCTACCCCTAAATTCTTCTTACCGCGAAAGACAGCATATGTAAGACCCCGCCGCTTGCTTGTAATCATAAATTTTCCAAAACCGTCTATCGTAGCTGCTAATGCTCGAGTTGATTCATGGACGGTACGTATCAGTCTGTGATGGGTTTTGCCAAAAGTTTTACCAAGCACACCGCCTAGTTCAATCTGACTCATTACTTCTTCCATAATTCCTCCAATGAAAAAACCCGCCATAAGGCGGGTTGATTGTTAAAACGCTGTTGGATAAAGACCAAAATCTCCGTTAGTGCCATATCCTATTCGATAAGTCAGGGGATTTTCTTTTGTGACTGTTCCCGTAACCTCTACCATGCCGCCACCACATACTCCTTTAGGCCAGGCACTGAAAACATGATTGCCCAAGGTCGGGTAAATTACGACCTTCTCAGCCGTGTCCAGATCAGCAATTTCTTTTCCGTCAATATATACGCGAGTAAGACAAGCGCTGCCTGAAAAACCAGAGTCTCGCTTAATTGTTACCATGCCATTATTTTGCGTCTTGGATATTAGAAACTCTGAATTAAGCACCCTTACATCGGGTACATTTTTTGCCTGACTGGTTGACACTGGCTTAGTTGCGCAACCAGCCAGCCCGAGCACCAGCACTGCTAAAAGTATTTTTTTCATCATCATCCCTCTGAGTTAATGGAAGAATGATAGCAGCACCACTCAGCAAGGCAACGCGCCTACATCAGATCTTTGTGCCTGACAATTTTCATTGTCCGTTCCTGCCAGTACCCACCGTAAGGCACGCGCTGACTGAGCATCCCGTGCATGTGATGAAGAAGCATATTGCCCTCGAGCAAGATACCGGCATGATTCCACTTATTGGATTGCACCTGCATTATTAACATATCACCGGGTATAGGCGGCCCGCTGACTTCACGGAACCCGCATTCATACCAGCAGTCCTGATAAAAATTATCCGGATAATCATTCTCCCACCATGGGTAATCTACGCGGTAATCGGTCAGTTCAATGCCGTGGGTTTGCCTGTAATAGCTCATCACCAGCCCCCAGCAGTCGGTGTGGCCAAGCACGAACGGGCGCTCGAGTAACGGCAAGTCGCCGCGGGGCTGGATAGTGCGAAAATCCCCCTCCGGCCAGTTCACGATGTGCCAGGGTAATTCTGTTCCGTCGCACTGCGCCTTATCCAGCTCGCTCGGCTGGGTTGTTGCATCGGGGTGGCTGTGAACAATGGCAATAACCGTTCCCCAGTCCTCAGCCTCAGCATAACCAATTGGGTCAAGGTGAAAATCTTCACTCGGATTGGCTGCCAGATTGGTACAGGGGAAGTAACGCTCTACCCGGCTTTTCTGCGCTACCACGCCACAACATTCGTGCGGGTAGCTCTGCCGGGCATGTTCAAAAATATCCTGCAGGGTTTTATCGCGCATAGTCAGCTCTTAATCAGAGAGGTGCCAGGGAATCCGCCGAACGGCAATTCGTTGTTTGCTCCGAAGCGGAGTTTGCAGCCAGTGTTGAGCGTGCCGTTGCATACATCGAGAGAAGGATCGCTTACCGGATTACCGTGCTTATCGAAATATTTGGTACCGGCATAATCACAGCCATCACCTGATCGGTATTTCCCACGGATGCACCAGGTGCAAAGTGAATGAAGCTGCCGAGTGGGGATCATCAGCCCCTGTAAATCCATCGGGCTACTCAGCGTGAACTCAACTGAGATATTAGTTTCCATGCTTTTGCTGTCAATGTAGAAAACCTGCAGCTTTTCCTGCGTGGCGTCCGCCGTCGCATTCCCACCAGCAAAGTTTCGTGCATCGAGATATTGCGCCAGCGTATCGTGAATCGTCACCACTGCCTGAAGCATGTCGTCGTATGCAAGGCAAAGCGCCGTGATTGAGCCGTCGAGGTTAGCTACTGTCAGTTTTGGTTGCGCGCCACTGCCGCTGGTGGATGCCTCAATGCCTTCAATCTGAACCGGCCAGGCGGAGTATTCATTGCCCTGCCACCAGATAGATTTCGCAGGAAGCTTCGACTCATCATAGGTCGGAACACCCCCTACATATTCAATGCTGGTGATGTAGCGGGTACCCCAAGGTTTGCTTGCCGCTGGTAATGCAACAAAACTCGCAGAACCGAACGAGAGGTTCGCTGTTTCTCCGTTTGAGTAAGTTATTTTGATTCCTGAAGCACCATTGGCAGGAATATTTGCAGTTGCTGCAGGACGGTTTGCTACAGAAGTTAGAGTGGGCATGTAACTTGAGGGTCTATCAGATAATTCAATTTGCGCTCCCCACAACTCTATACCGCTTGTTCCATCACCGGCCCACGCTGCATTTCTAGCGCTGGTTAATGTAGGGACTAACCCGAAAGCGAGTAATTTACTGGCTGAAGCATTGCCAGTTACGGGGACAACAGCTGAGCAATAATACCACCCACCACCAATAGGGAATATAGTCACATCTAACCCACTGGGGTTGTAAGTCGTGCCATTGGTTAAATCAAAATTTATGAAGGCTCCGCTAATACCTGTCGCGCCTGCTGACCAAGTAAATTGCAGATAATTGTATCCCGATGACTTAGCAAACACTGACAGAGCATATTTCTCACCCTGAGAAACTGCTCCCTGAATGCTTTGATTTTTAGATCTTGATGATGACCCACTACTAAGGGGAACCATCTTCGAACTAGTTAAAGAGCCATCTGGGGCCACACCTCCATAAGTTATATTAACGCTCGTTCCTGTCCAGACTGCATTATTTAGAGCTGAACTTTGTAGCAGCCTGTTTGATGAGGCTGGCTCTGGTTCAGTCCTCCCAACCGCCCCCGAAAATTCAAGCGGCCATTGGTTCGCCGCGGCCTGGTATATTTTACCATCCTGCCCGAGGTAACTTACCGCGCCAGCACGCGTGTAAGTAACACGGCGATCCAGTGTCGCATTATCCAAACGAATCGCGCTGACCGGGTTCGCTGCCTCAATTTCTGCTTCGGTGTAAGGCAGATTGTAATTGTGAAATCTGAGGACATCACCAGTCCCAAAAGCGGTGCCATCCACTTCAAAAAGCCGGACGGTGTCTCCCGGCTCGAGTTTCTGATAATCGCTGTTAATGCTCATGGTTTAAACGCCTGTTCGAAAGTAGCATCAAGGGTGTATTTCCCCGCCCCGAGCGCCGTTGGCTTGTACGTGTCACATCGAAACATCGCCAGCGGCTCGAGCGGAGGTTTCCAAAGGAACGCCTTTGTTCCCTGATGAGCATCCAGAAACGCTTTAATCGCCCCGATGTAACTCTCATTGCCAGTAAAGCTCAGCGTCCACTTTTGACTTTTGGGGTTTAAACCATCCCCTGCAACCTGGGTGTATCCGTCGCCGAACTGCGCTTTCCGCGTGCGAAAGGTTGTGTCGGCTTCGGCGTTTAAACGCGGGCACCACGTGAATGTTTGAATAGCCATTGATCACCTGTTTTTCATTGCGTTCCAGATGTCGCCGCCGGGGCGCAGATCCTTCATCTTGTTCTGCTGATACAGCTGGTTTACATAGTTGGCGATCTGCGTGCCGAACTGCTCCCAGCCACCGGATGATTCAGTGCTGGCGTTGCCGTTGCTGTCGATTGTGATGTAGACCTGCGGTGCGCTATTGCCTCCAGCCCCGGAAGCGCCAGCAACGAGCGCCCTGACACCCAGTGACCCGTCGGCTGCGCGAGTCAGCGGCATGATCGCTTCAGGTCCTGCCTCACCAAACACACCGGCACCTTTCGCAAAGGCGAACATGGTGGGTGAGTTGTATACCCCGTTACTGAAAGAGCTCAGGGATGGAGAGTCGTAAACGCCGCCTTTCGCATTGAACGAGAGATCGCTGTAAGAACCTGAGGAAAATGCATTTGAGGAGGATGCCGCGGCACCGCCGCCAAAGTAACTGGCTGCGCCACCGGCAATCGTACCCAAAAGGCCGCCCCACGCTGAACCGCCACTGCTTCCGCCCATCAGGCTCACAGCCGCCATCTGGAGCGCTACTTTCTCAATGATCTGCAGAACAGAAACACCCCATGACTTCCAGCTGACCTTGTTGCCCTCTAACATGGAGGTAACGTTGGTGAATGCGCTGTCCATCGTAGTTTTTACGCCGTCGGAAACCGTGCTGGAAACATTACTGACTTCTTCCAGCCAGTTGCTATAACCTAGTGAAGCACCGGATAGCCAGTCAGCCTCGGAAGCTGCGATTGCCTTATATTTCACGTCCAAGGCATCCAATGCTGATTTTTGCGCTGCGACGGCCTGTGAATTATCTTTTCCACCTGCCTTGTCAAAAACACGATTTATCTGTTGAGTTTCATCAAACCGAGAACGCTGACGGTCGCTAAGTCCTGCCGTCTCTGTCATGAGGGCGGTTTCGTCGCGGTACTTTCTGGCGGCGTCAGTGAGGTCTTTCAGCGCGTCGGCCTGCTCACGCTGCTTTCTAACCGTTTCATCCGCTTTCTGATTCCACTTCGCCAGTTCTTCAGACGACTCACGGATCGCTTTGATTTGCGCTTCCGTCCATTTGGTACCTGTCTGGTGGGACGCAGCATAAAGTTCGGACGCCTTTTCACCCTCAGTCGCTCTGACCCTTTGCACCTCAATAGCCACACTCAGATCGGCCATCTTCCGGGTGTACTGCTCAGCCTGCGCCGCGGCTTCCCGCTCGGCTTTGTTCTGCTCTTTGGTTGCGGCACTCGCGCCTTTTTTGGCGTCCGATAACCGCTGGGTATTGTTGTATTCGTCCTCCAAGGCTTTGGTGTACTGGATGGAGTACGTGGCATTTTCAGCGCCAGTTTTCCCCATTTTCTCCAGATCAAACTGCGCCTGCTTGCGGACTTTCGACAGACCGGTCAGACCTGCGAGCTCCGCCTGCTGCTGCCTTTGCTGTAGGCTCTGCTGATCCTTGGTTGATACGTCCGCCTGCGGCACGCGCATCGGCGAATTGACCAGACCGGCGCGGGACTGCAACAACGTGTTACCCAGTGAGAGAAGGCGGTTAAATTCAGTGTGCTGGCCGTTCATCATCAACAGGGACTGATAAGCGGTATTTTGCTCGGCGGCCTGCTGCCGGATCAGCGCAACGCGGCGGTGTTCCAGCCCCTCTAAAACCGTCTGAATCTCGAGAGACTTACCCTGCATTTCCGATAAGCGTTCCTGCTCAACGGTCAGTGAGGAGGTGGCTTCTCCGAGGGACTTCGTCGCACTGTCGATGCTGGTCAGGTGATTGACCATGAACCCGCCGACGGTAGGCCCCGGATTCGCCAAAATTTGCTGATAGCCGCTGATTTCAACTTTCAGCTTACGTACTCTTTCAGCCTGTTCAGCAACCAGCCGGTTTTGTTCATCAAACGCGCTTTTCGTTCTTTGAACGTTATCATCCGTTTCCGGCAGCGCCATTGAACTGGTTTTCTGCCGGATCAAATCTATGGCTTTGCCGTACTCCTGCGCTTCGCGGCGGGCCTGCTCATTTTGCTGAGAGGTATAAAGCCACGCGGCACCGATCCCCAAAACCACGCCCGGTATGCCGCCGACAGCGCCCAGAAGGCCACTCCCAATACGGGAACCCAACGACGCGACGGAATTGAGACGGGTTTGCGCCGCCTCACGGGCTGCCATGTTTCTGGTTAACTGCGCCTGCGCGGCCGCCAGCCTTTTCTCAGCTGCCGTTTGCTGGTCCGCGCTGACTGCGGCGGCTTTCGCCTGCTGAGCGCGATAAACCGCAGCGCGGGCGCGGGCAGTTGAAATCTGCGTGCCGCGAACCTGTGCAGCAGCCAGAGCAACCTCAGCCCGCTGCGCCGCGATCATTTGCGTGGTGGCTGTACCGACGCCTGACGCCATGTTGCCAAAGAAGCGCGCCGCGCCAATACCCACCAGAACGCCGAGAGTAGAGGCGACCTGATCCATGTTGTTGGCGAGACCGTCCAGCAGACCGCTCAGTGAAGCAGTGACGCCGGTTGCCTGATTCTGCGCACCAACCCATGCCTGAAAGGCGTTTTCAACTTTCGTTACTGACCCGCTGACAGACGCCGGGAGGCTGGCAAACTCACCGCGCAATGTGCCGAGCTGGCTGATGAGCGCAGGCACCACTTTGTCGATCGTGAGCTGGCCCTGATCGGCCATTGCCTTTAAATCTTTTCGGGCTACGCCCATGCCCGCCGCCAGCGCGCGGATCACACGGTCGCCTGATTCGTTCACGGCGTTGAACTCTTCGCCGCGCAGAACGCCCTGCGCTAACGCCTGGCTGAACTGTGTAATGACAGAGCTGCTTTCTTCCGCACTTGCCCCGGACAACTTTAACCCGGTCGAAACTGACTCGGTGATTTTCAAAACGTCCTGCGAGGAATACCCGAATTCGCGCATAGAGGCAGCGGAACGGGCAAACAGGCTGGCGTTATCCCCAAAGGCAGTGCCTGTCACCTGGCTAATCGCCATCAGCGCTTTTTGGTTATTGCTGAAATCTTCTGTCGATTGAGATGCCTGTTTTAAACGGGCATTAACCTGATTCCATTCGTCAGCAAGATTGATCAGGTGGCCAGTGGCGAATGCACCGGCGAAAATACCCGCCATATCTTTGGCAGTGTCGCTGATGCCCGATAACTGGCCGTTGAGGTCGGCGATTGCGCGCTGGCTTTGACGCGATGCGGACTCTGCCCTGCGGCTTCCCTGCTCCATCGTTCTGTAATAGTTTTCACCCATACGCGAGGCGCGGGCTATTTCACTTTGAAACGACGTGGAATTAGCAGAGATTTTAATAATTAGTTCGCGCAGCGTTGCCATTTTTCACCCATAAAAAAACCCGCCGGAGCGGGTGTTAATCTGCAAGCTTGCCGAGGAATCCTTCGAGGCCGTTTTCTTCTGTTTCCACTTCGGCCTCATTCCACTGAAGCAGGGCATCATTAAGACTGACCTTACCGCCCTGAGCGTTGAATAGGGCGGCGGTGATTTGTGCGGCATGCAGATCGGCGCGCCGGTCCCCGATCGGACTGATGCGGTCAAACTCCATCCACAACTTCAGCTCACTGGCGGGAAGTGTATTTTTCAGCTCATGCAACGTGCGCCCGAGGCGGAGCGCCAGCGTCATTAAGAAGAAGGTGCCGGGCTCTCTGACTTTTTTTCAGCGGCTTCCGCCGTGGTGCTAAGTTCCAGCGCCTGCTTAAGCAAACGGGAATGCACCGGACCGTAAATCTTTTCGACCTGCGCCCGATCTTCCTCTTTGAAGACTGGCTGGTCGTTCTCGTCTAACAGCACATCGATAAAGAGAATGACGTCGGCCTGCATGTTGCGGTGAACTGTCTGCGCCGGTGTCATTTTTACCGGCTCCTGGCCTTCCGGCAGTTCGGGACTGATGACCTGTTGCCATTCAATCCATCCATTAGAAGAGGGCTCGCGGATCGTCACGGCTGCATCGCCCCATTCTGGAACGGTCACAACTTTCTTACGAAAACCCGACAGCGGCGCCAGCGCCAGCGTGCGTAGTGATACGGCTGATTTAACTTTGCTCATTAATTTCCCCGGTAAGTTTCAGGTAATAAAAAAGCGGCCGAAGCCGCTTAGGTTGTTGCCGGACGGATACGCTCAGGCTTGCCCTTGATGCGCAGCGTGTAAGACGCGGTGACCACTCCGGACGTCGATGCACTCCATGAGTTCTGGCGAACTTCGCAGAGATAAGCAAAACCGTTGCCTGACGGGAAAACGACTTTAATCGCGCGGATCTCGTCGTTGTCGTATGCCGTTTGCAGCGCTTCCTGTGCGGCTTCACTGCCAGCCCAGTTACGGGAGAGTGTCATTTCAGCCGGTGCAGCCAGACCGTTCGTCTGTTCCTGTTCGGTAGAACATAGAGTGGTCACGTCAATGTCGGACTTCTGTCCGCCGGTATAGCTGATTTCCTTCGTCGCGCATTGGGCATCAATCCAAGTACCGCCAACGGGATTTGGTGTGGTCGCCGGACCGTCAGAAATGCTGACGGTGGTTCCCTGCGTTTTTTCGTACTTACTGACCATGTGATGATCTCCAGACATAAAAAAACCGCCCGGAGGCGGCTGATTAGGGTGAGTGAAACTATTCCCAGATTTGAACTTCGATCGTCGCCCGGTATAAGCCGGTGTCAGATTCGTAACCTTTGGTACCCATGAGGGAGGTTGGCATTAAAGGCTTGAGCGCTTCTTTGGCCTGAGCCCGGATAGCCGTTGCCTCGTCGATCGTTGTGGCATAAACGTCAATCTGGACGGAGTTCGACGACGCCCCGGACTGCCCGCACATAACGTCGTCCTCATTATCTGACGGCAGGCTGAACACCAGCCACGGCGCAACGGTGCCCTGTGGCGCGACATAGGGAAAAACTTTGCCGTTGCACAGCCCGCCGATCAGAGGGTAAATATCGGCTTCGGTCATTTTGACAATACCTCATCAATGGCCTTGTTCAGCTCATCAAACCCGGCCTGTGCCGCCAATTCCTGATTGGTATCGTAGGCAGGGCGAACGAAAGGATTCGCGGGCATCTTTGATGTGCCCAGCTCGATGAAGCGCCAGTAAAAGGCGTTATTACGGCTGGCACCCTTGGTGGTGTTATCGCTGTTCGTTCCGTTGGGATTGGTACCGCGAATATGAACACCGGCCACCGCTTCGCCGGGTCCTGACTTACGGCTCACCACGACAATGTTGCGTGCCAGCTTCCCGGTGCGTTTCGGCGCGCTTTCTTCTACAGCGTCACGGATCACTTCAGCGCCAGCCCGCGCGGCCTGATTGAGTACCTTTTTGGTTTCAGCTTTGCTCAGGACGGCCAAATCTTCCGCCAAGTTAAGAAGATCGCTAAAATCCAGATTGGCTCCGATCATTGCTTTATCCCCTTCTCACAAAGAATCTCAAGACGCGTGCCATTTTCGCCGCTGAGCACTGATTTCACATCGTAAACTTCATTGCTGCCGGTAGGTGGAATATGAACAATCCGCCAGGCGGCCGTCGGCACCGCATCAGGATATTTCCTGATCCAAATGCGCGTGGTGGTACCAGCTACTTCAGCGCCTGAATCCAACAATTCCCGGCCTGAGATATCAGATATATCCGCACGCACGGATTTAACATCAACCCAGCCGGTACTGGGCTGACCTGACGGCAAACGCCCTTCTCCGGGCATTTGCAGCATAACGCGATTCCGCATTCTCCCCGCTTTCATAGGCCGTATATCCGATAGGGTTGAAGAAGCGCTACGACAGCAAAATCAAAGGTACTCGTGATATTGCCCACGTTTACTGCTTCGCGGTTCTCATACCAATGCGCAATGAGAAGAAGCATGGCTGTTTCAATATCCTCCCCATAAAGCAAGGCGTCAGGGTCCAGTAAATATGCTGGATCAGCTTCTTCGTAATACATTTTGCGGCGGGTATAGTTCTCGACATATCGGACAGCAGCCTTAATGCGAACATCGAACCAATCATCATCTTCAGTGAATTCCTGCTCAATATTGCAGTGATGCTTTGCCTTATCGATTGTCAGCATAATTCCGCCCTATTTTTTCTTTGTTTTTGGCTCTGGCTCTGGCTCTGGCTCTGGCTCTGGCTCTGGCTCTGGCTCTGGCTCTGGCTCTGGCTCTGGCTCTGGCTCTGGCTCTGGCTCTGGCTCTGGCTCTGGCTCTGGCTCTGGCAGGTTATTTGCTTCGCCACCCGGCACCAAGCCAGATAACGAAAGATTTACCTGCACTTCAACTGCATACCCCTTCGCGACCAGTTCACGCCCATGCTGTTCATTGGTTTCAAAGGTTTCCTGCTCTACCACAACGTTGCTGTTGTGATAAATCGGCTTAATTGCGATTAATTTCATTGTTATCACCACAAATAAAAGCGGCCATGCGGCCGCTTATGAGATGAAAGCAGATTAGGTGGTTGGGCCACCTGAGAAGGAACCATAAATGAACGCTTCCGGGCGCTTAACTGCCAGCGCCAGACGCTCTTCGCAACGGATCGAAATCATGTTCTTTTCGAAATCGTCGGTGTTCTCGGTGCTGATCACCACGTTGGCGTCTTCACGGTCGAACAACTGAGCGGCGGCATTAAAGGCACCTGTCAGGAATTTACCCTGGAAGGCGGCAGTTTCTGTGGCCACGACCGGCAAGCCCCACAACGTAGGACCCGTAAGAGCTGAAGGATTCGCCAGAATGTAGCGGCCCAGCGTGTCTTTCGTCAGTTCGATCTTCGCCCAGTCGATGAAGTGCAGGACATGGCCTGATGCTGGGAAACGCGCCAGTTGTGCCTGCAACATGGCCAGACGCAGATCATCGATGCCGTTCTGCTGATCTACCGAGAATGCCGGGTCGAACGTAGAGGCTTGAGGCACGATGCCGTGAAGGTGTGCGCCGGTACCGTCGCCGAAGAGAATTTCCTGCTCTTCAACATATTTCAGGCCGTAGCGCATTTCTGCGTCCACCGTTGATTGCAGCTGAGCAAAGTCATCGAGGATCTGTTTCGATGCTTTGAACATGTGAGCAATGGTGGTGACTGGGGTGATTTTGGTGGCGAATTCAATGCCGCTGTAAGGTTTGGTTGTCCCTTCCGCAACAACCTTCGCCGCGTTGGTGAAACCGGTCTGCTGTACCCAGAAAATCGCCGGTGCGCCGGTGCGACCAGGAGCAATCAAATCGCGGATGAACAAACGCTGTTTTGGTGATGTATCAATGCCAGGCAGGCGCTGAGGTTCGACGACCCCGTTGGCAACGTCTGTGGAAATAAGCGCTGCATTCACGGGAATGTTTACACGTTTGCCGCCTTCAACGCTCGCCGCGAAATTCTTGAGTGCTTCGGAACTGATCACCACTTTGCCCACGGTCTCCACAACCTTCGCAGCATTGTTCATAGGCATACTGGCAACATGCTGCTCCAGCTCACCCATCGCGGCTTTAATTGTTTTGTTCGCTTCGGTCAGCGCATTGAACTCGCTTGCAATTTTATCAACCGCCTCTTTGGTCTGAGCAGAAAGCTGACCTGAGTTTTTTGCTTCTTTCAAAGCATCCTCGGCCTTCTGACTGAAGGTGCCAGAGACTTCTTCGAGTTTCGCGGATACTTTTTTCAGTAATTCATTAACGTCTGACATGGTGATTCCTTATTTGCCGAACGCGGCCAGCGCGTCTTCAAGTTGTTTGATGTTTTCAGGGTTGGGATTGTCGGTAGCGCTCGGCTTACCTTGGTGATTGTCAGTAGCGCCCGGCGTACTGGCAGATAAAGATTTGAGAAGTTTTCTGCGCTCTGAGCGCGGTGTATTGGCCTTGGCCAGCAGCGCATCGAGTTTTCGCAGCGCTGCTGCAGGGCTTTCGTCCCCATCGGAAATTTCATCCGCGGACAGAAGCCGGTCAGCAAAACCTTTCTCGACCGCATCGTTGCCGCCGATGTACGTTTCGTTGTCCATCATTGCTGAGACGGTTTCGGCATCAAGCCCGCTGCGCGCGGAATAAATATCCTGCATTGCCCGGTCGAAGGGCTCCATGTCCTGAGCTGCACGCGCGAGGTCAAGCCTGTTTCCTACCGCGACGACCCAGCAATTGTGGATCATGAGAAACGCGCCGCGCCCGATCTGCACCTCGTCACCGGCCATGGCGATAATCGATGCGGCAGAAGCGGCGATGCCCAGCACCTTTACGGTGACTTTGCCGCTGTATTCTCGCAACTGGTTATAGATTGCCAGCCCTTCGAACATGTCACCGCCCGGCGAGTTGATGCTCACCGTGACGTCTTCCCCGTTCATTGAGTGAAGAGCGCCAGCAATTCGGTTAGCGGTAACACCCTCCCCCCAGTAATCAGAACCAATGACATCGAAAATAGAGATCGTGTTGTCGTTGTTGTTGGCAGCCTTAATGCCACCGTCCCAGCGATCCAAAGCTGCCGGTGATAGCTCACTGGTGACTTTCGCGCACGGGCGCCCCTCCGGCGCTGCCGGAAGATTCTTTAATGACATGGGTTGGCTCCTAAGCCGCCTTTTTCAGCGGGGAATGTTCGAAAGAAATATCGGGGAACAGTTGGTTATGGAGCTCGAGCAGTGCGTTCGCTCTGGCTGCCTGGTTGTTTTGGCGTAAATCTTCAAGTGCGGTGAGGTTCAGCTGCACGGTGTAAATGTCGCCGCCCGGGATCGGAGGCAGATTTTCCAGCCGGCGGACGTCGTTGCGGCTCATCCAGCCATTCTGCAAGGCCGTGGTGTAATAAGCCGCGCGCCCGGCGCTGTCAGCGCGAAGTAAACCTTCCACAGAGAATTCGGCAAAATAATCTTCATCATTACCCAGTAGGCAGCGCCCTATCTCCTGCTCGATATTGACCAAAAGCGGGCGCAGCGTGTTAGTCAGGAATAAAAGGTTCATGCCTTCAACGCTGGATGCCCAGCTGCTTTGCTTGGTCATATGCCCGACCATAAACGGTGGGATCCGGAACCAGCGGCAGATTTCTTCAATACTGAAGGAACGGCTCTCCAGCATCTGCGCCGCCTCGGGGTTCATCGTTACCCCCTGATAGGTCATGTCGCCTTCAAGCACCATGACCTTACCGGCATTCTTTGAACCTACAAACGTGTTCAAGTTTTGCTTTAAACGCGCTCTCTGTTCTGGGTTTATATCGCTCTTAGCGCTGATGAACCCTGAGTTCTGTATGCCGTTTTCAAAGATTTTCGCGGCAGATTCTTCAACCGCCATGGCCGAACCAATAACATCCCGCCCGGCCATCATCGGCATCATGCCGCAGACACCGTCCAGGCCGAACCCGCGAATGTGCATCATGTTTTTCACGGGGATATCACGCTTACCGTTTTTATCGGTATAGGTGTACTGCAGCTGCCCGTTATCGAGGCGCTTAACGACCATGTTTTGAGGAAGAAGCGGGTTAAGACCAACAACCTTTTGCCCGATCATCAGCTTTTCGATGAAGGCATTACCCCGCATACAGATACTGGCCACCAGCATCAGCATGAATCTGGACGGTGTCATTTCTCCATTGGGCTGTTTACAGAGCACTTTATAGGCCGGGTGATCGGTGGCCAGAGCGCGCGAACCGTCCTTTTCCCGCTTATAGACTTTCAGTGGCAACGTTGAGACTGATTCGCTCAGCAGCCGCGCGCAGGCCCAGACAGCTGACAGCATGATCGCCTTATCGACGGTCACCGTTTTACCGCTGCTGCTGGTACCCATCCACTCCTGCCAAAACGTGCCGGTAGTCAAACTGATAGGTACACCGAGCCAATTTAAAAGGGCGCTTTTTACACGCCCCGGTTGTTTTTTGGATTTCATCAGACACCTATCATTATCGGATCTTCGTAGAAGTCGGTTAAGTCCTGCTTATCATCACCGCCGTTGACGAGTAACCGGCTTTTGGCGGTGAACAGCGCCACCGGCCCATCGATTTTATTTTCCGGCGTTGATTTATTCGGGAACACGTTGTCATTTTTGTCTGGCTTAACAGTGACGTTTGACATCATCCACGTCATCACGGGGTTGCCGTCGTGGTGGATCTTGCTGCCGTAGACGTCGGCCTGAACTGACTTCATGGATTCAGACAGGTTTTTTACCGTCTGGGCAACTTCGACCAGCGGTAATCCCTCTTCGGCCAGCGCCAGGCTAAACTGGGTTGCGCTCCACGGGTCGAAGGCTATTTCTTTCAGGCTTTCACCTTTCACCCAGGCTTCAACCTCGGCTTTGATATAGCCGTGATCGATAACGTCACCATCGGTTAAATCCAGATATCCGGCATCCGCCCATTTCCGGTAGAGCTCAGAAATATGCTTCGGCGCGGTTTCCAGTCGCCCTTCAGGGAGCCAGAATTTCGATTTGGTGTGGGTGTGACCATTCGGTGCAAGCCACGTTTTAACCGCAGCGCAAATGTCTATCTTGTTGGCTAAGTCGATGCCAACCCAAAGCGGCCAGTTGACCAGTTCGTCATCCGGGGCAATGTCGCCACACTTATTCCAGCGGTCCATGTCCATCCAGGCACTTTCCGCCGTCACCCAGATATTGAGGTGCTTGGTGAAAAAGTTCGGACGCGCGGCGATCTGTTCTTTCGCTTTTTTCGCCAGGCGACGCATGTCGTCCCAGCGCTTACAGATACCCAGCCCCGGATTTGCCTTCGGCCAGTTCTTTTCATCGAACGGGTCGTCGTCTTCATCCAGCGTGTAAATCATCGCGAAGTATGTGTCGTCCTCTACCACACCGCGCAACACCTTTATGGCGTAATCGCGCTGTTCAAAACAAATGCCTTCTTTGTTGGAGCCTGCCGTGGTGATTGCGAAAAGCAGCGATTGCAGACGCGCGCCAGTCGCCGTTTCCAGTACGTCCCAAACGTCACGGGTTCGGTGAGCGTGAAGCTCATCGACAATGCCGCAGTGAATATTCAGGCCGTCGAGATTATTCGCGTCGCTGGAAAGCGGCTCAAACTTGGAGGCGGAGCGCTCCTGGTGAATGTTGAGTTTTACATGACCGAACAAACGGCCCAGCGAGCGGGGCGCTTTTTTGATCATGTTTTTGGCATCGTCAAAAACGATACGCGCCTGGTCGCGCGTCGTGGCCGCCGAATAAACCTCCGCGCCCCCCTCGCCGTCCGCACCGGTCATGTACAGGCCGATGCCGGAGGACAACGTAGACTTAGCGTTTTTGCGCGCCACCTCGTCATATGCGGTTCTGAAACGGCGCACCAGTATGGTGTCTCCGTCCTCATCAAGCATTTGCTCGCCGGTCATCTCGTCGATAAGCGGGATCACGAAGCCAAACAGGTTAATCAGGATAAAGACGTGCCATGCCATAAGCTTTATCGGCTTACCGGCCAGCGCGCCTTTGACGTGGGGAACAAAATCATAAAAGTCGAGAACGTGTTGGGCGCGATCCTCGTTAAAGTAGATGCCGCGCTCCGGCCCATGCTCTAAATCGTTAAGGAATCGTCGGCACGCAAGGCGTACCAGTTCGCCAGCAACAATCTCGCCAGCCAGCACGCGCTCTGCGTACTGAATACCTTCCGAAACGGTTGCCATTCATCATTTGCGCTTTTTCAAAAATTCTTCGAGTGGGTCGGCTTCCCCTGCACCATCGCTGCTTACCTTGCTGCGTGAAGCCGGTGTCATGCCGAATTCTGCCATCATGCCGCGTAGGCGTTTCCAGGCATCTGCCATCATTCCAACCCGCGGATGAGCTTTAATCAGAGTGTCGCCTGTCATCGTCTTTGTTTTGTAGGTCTCCCCCTCCTCATCCAGAATGTCTCGGTGACTTCTCCATTCCACATAAGCACCGATCAACAATTCAAGTGCCATTCCATCGAGATGTGTGACCACGTTGGAACCATCCAGCTCTTCACCGATCCGCTTGAACCAATACTTCTCTTGCTTATTGAAATGCTTCGGAACTGGGGGTACCCCTGACGGAGGTTTTGGCTCTGACTTGTTTATTGCACGTTTTGAAGGGTTCCCCTTGATCAAACGCAGATTCGTTGGGGTTCTCGGTGGTCCAGACATGATAGAAAACTCCTATTAATCGCGATTGGGGATCCCCATGAAAAAGGTTTCCAACCTGCGGGCGCGTAACAAAAACTTAGGCGGCGGTTCGGCAGAGCCTGGGCTCTGAACTTTTTGCACGCCCCTCCCCAGCAAATGAGAATTGATATCATCCGAGCCGGTCGCGCCCAGTTTTCTTTCGGTGGCACGGCCAGCATAGGCTCTCAAGGTTGGCTGGGTCATCTGTCCCGCCTTTTGCCTTTGCAAGAATGTGGTCGACTGTTGTCGCAGGTACTGGCTTGCCCTGCCGCTTATGCTCCTGACATAGATGTTTATCTCTCGCAAGGATGAGAGGGCGAAGCTTGTCCCAGCTGGCACCATACCCGCGCTCCTGTCTGGTCTTACCCTGCTGATGGCTCTCCCATCCGGTATTGATGTGCTCAGGGCAGTAGCCAGAACGCTCAATGGTAGTGTGACGACACCCATGCTTGCGGCATGCGCGTGGTATGCGAGGTGGCATAGCTTCTCACTTGTGTCTGAACCAGCTGGCGCCGGTGCGCTCGAATCGTTTGAACACCGTGTTCACCTGCTGCCCGTGCTGCAGCCGGTAGCGGAAGAACGTCAGAGCCGTATAGTTGAACAAGCCCATGTCGCTATCACCGACGGTCACCGCCTTGCGGTAATGCACATCGCTCACGTTGTCCGCCCAGTAACGCAGCATCTTCGTGATGAAAGCGATCACCACGTCGCGGTTGCCACCCAGCAGGCCAGCATTCAGCAGCGTGTGGTTCGCATTGCTGCGCATGAATGATTGAAGGAAAGCAGCCGGGTGATGGTTGCGCATCCACGGACAGTCAACCTTCTCCGGCTCGTCACCGGTGTAGAGATAAGCGCCCATGCTGTCGAATGGATTGTTGAGCATCTCCACGTCGGTACCATCGACACAAAAAACCCGACGCGTGGTCGGGTTCCGGTGGAGGTATTGAAGGATGCTTACCCATCGTTGCCAGTAAGGTGAAAGGTTGGTCTCAACCCTGATGTGATGCACTGTGTCGCTGTCTGCAACATCGAAGCAGTCATGTAGGATCACCAGCTTCTGACCGCGCATTGAGTCAATCAGCGGTCGCAGTTCTTCATAGTCAGGCTTCCACACTTCACCGCGCTGTGGATCAGGTTGCCCAGTGAAGTAGGTGGTAATGATCACGTCTTCACCTGTTGCCGGTTTGTATGGCACGAACCGGTCACTGTCTCGGTTCGCTTCATAG
Organism: Enterobacteriaceae bacterium Kacie_13; assembly: GCA_013457415.1. NCBI lineage: Bacteria > Pseudomonadati > Pseudomonadota > Gammaproteobacteria > Enterobacterales > Enterobacteriaceae > Enterobacteriaceae bacterium Kacie_13. The sequence goes on along the minus strand of CP045665.1, from coordinate 1,931,381 downwards.
ATTGGCCGGTTGCGGGTGATCATCACTGAACGGTCAGGACCGGCAACCGTGGACTGAACCAGCTGATGCTCGTCAGCTGACCAGAACAGGCCAGCGCTGTTCGTCACGTCGCTATAACGAAATGACGTCAGGCCAGTGTTATAAATTCGCTCGGACAGGTTTGGGTGCTCCCAGCCCCACTTACCGAACACCGGATCCATACCGCCGACAACATCGAGACAGATGCGCTTGAAGTACAGCATGCAGCCGCGCGCGTGTGACCAGGCGGTGATCTCGCTGTCCTGATAAATCTTGATGGTGTCGTTAAGTTTGGTGCCGGTTGCAAAGTCCTGAAAGATGTACATCAGGTGCGGCTCATGGCTGTCGACGTATGACTGATGCCAGTCTTGAACCAGCGGGTAAGTGTCGTCGTCAAACAGGAAGATATGATCGCAACCTTCCAGCAGCTCGAAGCATTTATTCTTTGCCGCGGCGATGCCCACGTTCCGCGCGAAACGAAAGGTTGCCTCTGGTACCGGCTTATCACTCGCATCATCAACAACGACGATTTCAGCGCCAGCAGGTGCCAGACGTTTTATTTCCGCCAGCGTCTTACTGAACACGTCATAGCGGTTGTGTGTGGTGATCCCGATACCAATCTTTGTCATGTTAAATGCGCCGTGTAATCGCAGGGATTCGGCTTCCCGAATCGGTAAAGATGAAACAGGTAGACGCCGCGCGCTATTGCCAGCTGACCGCCAGCGGCCCGCACAGCAGCGCAGAACTGTTTGTCGAAATAGATGGAACGCTGCTGAAACTTGATTTTCTGCCAGAGAGAAACGCGAAATAGCATCAGCATCCCGGCAACCACTTCTGGCGCTGGCAGTTCCACCAGTTCGCCCCAGTGACGGCTTTCAAGCTCCTCGGCGATCTGCAGGTGAACTCGAATATCCGGTTCATTGCTGAGTTGACCGCCATGTGTCTGGTATGGCGATCGGAGCCGGTTTGTCATGCATCCAATCACATTGAACTCAGGATCAGCGCCAGCAATGTCAGCGATTTGTTTCTGCTGCTGAGGCGTGAGGAACATCGTGTCAGCGTCACGAATACACACCCAGGCATCAGGCGGAAGTCTGGATATTGAATTGTTGATACCACCGCCGATATCACCGGCTTTGAATGGTGTTAAATAAAAAACATCAGTCACACATCCTCCAGACATAAAAAAACCGCCCGGAGGCGGCTAATCTTATTTGGATAACATTTTCCCAAGTATGTAACCGTCAATCTCTTCGATTTTAAGTCGCAATAGACCACCTTCTATGCTTTGAATCTGACCGCCACCCGTATACATAGAGACATCTTTTAAATGCAAAAAAGTAATTTCTAATTGAGATATAGCTTCCTCAGGATCTTTGTAAAGATCCTCGTAGGCCTCAATTCGATAATCGAAATGCTGCTTTAACATCTCCCCAACAGAGTCCTTTTTGCAGGATGAGTATTTCTCTGCAGACTTTTTATAAAACTCACTTCCAGAAATAAGCTCTCCTGAAAATAAGTTTCCTTTGACAAATATGGTTAAAATTACACCAACATTTTCGATGTTAGCGATGTGAGTGAAAAAACATAAATCAACATCACGCAACTTGTTGGCGTTAACTTCTGGTAGTAAATCTTCAGAATCTGACATTTTCATTCTCTTCAAGCTTTAGGAAGTTACACATTATATTTGGTAGCATACTTAGTGAAGAGGTAATTATACCTTTGCCAGTTTCTTTCCAGAGTGAGCATTATCACAGGCACTCAGTGAATGCCTGCTGTAATGCCCAGACTACCGACGGTAAAGAAGCCCGCCTGGTTGCAGCCCTTTCTTAATCTGTACTTCCACGATTTCATTCACCAACTTCTTCAGCAGATCTTCTTTACTCAGTTCACCATCAGTCTCGACAGCGATGGTTATTGCGGCAGGGAATCCCCCAAATGGCAGCGGCTCTGAACCAGCAAATCTTTTCTTACAGTCAGCCAGCGTTCTGCTGTCTACATCCAAATATGGGCCGACTGAGACTGATACGTCTTCCACACTGCCGGTGCAAACATACTCAACTGTCAGCAGCTGAGTTATGTCTGTCTCTTTGATAGTGATCGGTAAGACAAATGGGGAAAGCGTTTTTCCCTTTATATCTCCTTCCGCAAGAAGCTGATCGCCATGCTTAATTCGGTAACTCAACGTTGCTCCGCTGTAATCACCGTTTTTAAAGGTATACAGATACTTAAAGCTTAATTGGATTTTGTTAGTCATATAGCTGCACCTATTGGATTTTGCATCGCTTCTGGGCTTCAACTGCAAAGCCCTGAAGGTATTGGATCACTTTGTCGTCTTTGATGGCGCTGGCTCGGAGATCGAGAACAACCCGTCCACCAGCGCCAGAGAGTTCGACTTGTGCTGCATCGCCCACGCCGCCGGTTCCGGTAGTGCTGTTCCCGACGAGCTCGCAGGTGGCAAGGTTTGCTGCCGCGATCCGCACCCGGCGAGTACCAGCAGCGACATCAGCGCGCAGCCTGTCATTTTTGGCCTGTTCATCGGCTAATTCCTTCGTGTGTTTGGCATCGAGTGCGGCCAGCGCGGTTTGTGCTGCTTCGGTGCGCTTCTTCTGGTTGGTCAGGTCAATCACAGCCTGAACACTGATTTTCTTCAGCTCTGCGATGTGGGTCGCTTTCAGCTTTGACACGTCGGCTTCCCAGCGCAGCCCTTCAATCCACCAGGTCAGCGCAGCGCCAGCCACGAAAGCCAGCACAATTGATAAATTGTTATTCATCCAGTCCCCAGCACGCCAGTTCGCTTTCCTGATCACGCCTGATGACCTGACCAGCGCAGTTGTTCGCCCGAATTCGGCAATCTTTCCCACCGTCCCAGATCCAGCGTTTTATCTCTGCGCAAGCACCAAGACGGTCACCGGCGTTAATTTTTCGGTAGAACGTTGAAGGGAAGCATTTGCTCGGCCCGATGTTCCAAGGGCAGAACGAGGCGATCCCTACCTTCTGGGGAGGAGTAAGCGGAACGTGAATGTTTTTATCAACCCACGCCAGCGCTTTGGACTGCTCAGCTTTGTCGATAGCATCGCACTGTGACCGCGTTAGCTTCATGCCTTTAAGTACAGGCTTTCCATTCACATACGTCACGCCGCCGCAGATTGTCCAGATGCCGCCTTGATCAGGGTAGGCAATGAGGCTTGTGCCTTCTTTATCATCCTGAAATTGACCCATCAGAGCCGGGGCCGAGGCGCCAGCAGCAATCAGCGCCAGCATTGCTGCACTGAGTTTTGTCTTAAGTTTTGCCAAATCAGACCTCGTTTGTTTTCTGTGCGAGATCATTCACCAGCTGAACCGTTGCTGATGGGTTTTTGGCATCAACCTTATCGGCGATTTCTTGGAGTATCCGGGTGCGCTTCATCTGTTCGCGACGATTCAGGAAATACGTCAAAGCAGTAAAGAGCGCCCCGATCAGCACGCCAGCGATAAAGCCCCAATCCTGAAGGGATAAGCTTGCAAAGAAGGCCGTAATTCCAGCACCACCGTATGTAGCGTTACTGTATTTTTCGTCCATTTTCATAGTCTCCCCCTCCGGTTTGCCGGTTGGGTGCGCAGTCGAAATATAAGAAGGGATTAGCGGCTCAGTCACTTTGCGAAAATCATATAGTTGGCTGATTGACTGGCCGCTAAAACGAGAAAAAGCCGCCGATTTGGCAGCTTTTGTAAAACTGTTTTGAGTATGAGCTATTATTAATTCACTGCTTTTACGAGGAAAGAAAGATGACATCGGTTGCAAGCTTTACTGGCGCTTCAATATTCGTTCTCATCGGAATAGTTATTATTTTCATCTTGTTTCGAAATCACAAGAGCAAGAGTAATGGCAAGTTGCTGACCCCAAGCAACTGTCTTTTATTTGCTCTCACAGTGGCGTCGTTTGTTATAGCAACAATTTTCATAAGCTCTTCAATATCGTTATGAAGTCACTAAAAAGGCCGCATAATGGCGACCTTTTGTACAATTTATATGTAACTGATTTCATAGGGAAAGTATATATAATTACATCCCTTTTATAGTAACTCTTTGAGCTACTTTGGGGGGAATAATGACTTCCATATTTTTTGCATTTGGCCAGAAGATTCGAAATTCATCTTGCCAAGCATCCAAATTGGATTTCAGAAAGTGGCCTCTTTCATGGGTAGCTGTATACGTACACTCTCCCATTTGGCCTTCTATCTCTATCTGCTCATCCAGAATTGCTTTGAGTGATTCAACGTCTAATATTTTAACACAGGCGGATTTTCTTAATTTTCTTGCTATCAGATTGCTTCTCGAGTTGGCCAAACAAAGTACTAGACCATCCTCATACTTTCTTTTTATATGGGCCCCCTCGGTTAAAAAAGGCTTCCCATTGACAGTGTTATCTCCGGTGATTGTCACGTCACAATCCCCTTCAATCACAATTAATGGTTTTAAAACATTAACATCATGTGTGGATGAATCTATCAGGTTTTCATCAGGAGTGAATATTGAATGTCTCTCGGAGCGTTTGTAAGTACTACTCTGAAATAATGGTACTTTCCCCCCATCTAGCCATGCATGCGACCAAGAATACTGTGTCAGGTAGAGATATTTTTCCATTCGTGTTCCCCCTTAATAACTCTAAGAAGGAATAATGAAAGAAATATCTGAAATTGCAATAAAAAACCCCGCCGAAGCGGGATTTTAAAATTGTCTAAGCTTTGTGACTACGTAACCGACCTTATCAGATTACAAGACTTTTTGCGTAGCGCACTAGAATTATTTTAAGCGACTTTCGCCACCCTGATTTTCTGAGTGTAAGCGTCCATCTCCAGCACCGCGCCGGTCATTGCGAGACACCCATCAACGAAGCCTTCCGCTACCTGCAGCTGTTGGCGGATCAGGCCTTCACTCACTTTGTACATCTTCGCTATTTTCCGTTTGGACAGACCCATGCGGTAATGCAGCATAATGAGCGTTACCTCTTCCGGTTTACGGGCGGCAGCCAGGCGGCCCACGGCGGCATCCACAATCAGACCATCATTATCACAGCAGGATTCGATCTTGCTGGATTCGGCGGGCAGCAGGCCTTTAAATCCTGCCGCAATCGGTGACCAGTCAACGCCTGAATTATCTTTCGCCCAAACGCCGTAACGAGCCAGTACCAGTTGAATATCACGCATTATTCTCTCCACACTTATTTTGCTTTGCCGGTAGCGATAACACCCATCGCCAGCGCGCGGTCTAATGTCGTCAGTAACAGGTGTTCCTGTGTACCGTGTTCGTTTTCCCAATCCGGGGTATTCGCATGAAGTGAGTCGTGACACCGTCTGCACAGCGGGATCACGAACAGGTCATGCGCTTTTGTCGCCATTCCACCAAATCCGTTGCCGGTGATGTGGTGCGGATCATCAGACCCGTTACCACAGGCACAGCATGGCTGCCGCTTTACCCACTGGGTGTATTTCGTGTTCTCGTATCGGCGGCGCTTCGGGCGTAGCAAGAATGACTCCGGCGTCTCCGGATCGATTGCCAGCGCCAGCACAGGTTTGATGTTGCTCACCAGCGCCTCACGCGGTTCTTTCTCATAAGGGTTGGTGTCGGATTCTTTCATCTGGGTACCCGGCGCACGGTATTTCACGCCCAGAGCCTCGCAAATAATTTCCTCCGGCAACTGCAGCGCCAACCCCTTACTCGTTGCCCACCAGCACAATTCCGGCAAAGTCAAGCGGTGGCCGTCAGGTAGGCGTGATCGGGCACGAATAGCTTCAGTCACGAATTCAGTTACGTTCGCCAGCGCAGCGGCGTCAAGTTTGGCGGATTCTTTGTCGCGGTATTCATTGTCGTGAGACCAGCACAGGGACACCATGCCGCGCGCCCGGCGCACCTGCACCAGCTCATGATGATGATATTGGCCGCCGAAGTCGGTGCACTGACAGCCGCGGTGACGCTTAACCCAAAGCTTCAGCGCATCCCAGCCACCGGCCAGACCAATCACGCGCTCTGACGAAAGAAAGGCCGCCAGACGCGGATCACGCGATAACGGCTGAGCCTCTACCGGTACCAGACCGTCGGGCGCGCCGCGCAGTTCTGCTGGCTCGTCGGTGATCAGCATACGTTTACCGCTAAAGTGCTGCAGCATGTCGCCCGGCGGCCGCAACAGCACGATCCCCAGTTCCCAATGGGGGTATGGTTTCAGTAATGCTCTCACGCCGCGTTCTCCTGTCGCAGATGGTCAGCCCACATTCCACCAACCCATTTAACGCCCTTAGGAGTAAAACGCGCCTGGCTGAAATTGTGATTGCTGGTCAGGCTGGTGCCTGTCTTAACCTCAAACCGGCCGGAATCGAGATGCTGGGCAAATGGTGCCAGCGTGCCACCCAACAGATACATGATTTTCTTGTCCAGCAAAAACAGCCGGAAATCCGTTTCTTTTGCCTGAAGTAATTTGCAGACCTGACGAAAGCCCATTGAACCTCGTGCAGCAACATACCGATCCACAAATTCAACCTTCGGTGCGGCCTGCGCCAGCTGCGATTCCAAAACCTGCTTTTGTTCAGCAAGGTCAGCAGCCAGCCTCAGAGCCTCCGGAAGTGATTGTGGTATTTGTGGTGCTTTCCCTTCCTCCAATTCGAGCCAACGATCGATAACTCTTTTCCGTAATATCACGCTGTATCCAGATACCAGCGTTAAGCACAAGTCGCGGGGCAGGTGATAAAGGGGATAAGTCCGTCCACGGTCATCCCGGTAATCTCCCGAAAACTCGGGAGATTGAATATTGAGCTGTTCCAGCATTGAACGAATGTCAGCCATAACGTGATCGTGCCGTTTATCACACAGACCAGCGATTTCGAGACTGCTCATTGCAGTGAAGCCCGGATCATTTTTAACGTTGGTTAATGCGCTCATGAAACCTCCTCAAAATCACTGATAGTTATTTCGGCCTTACCGCCTTTGGTCACCGGTACCCATTCGACCGTCATTCTTTTTACCTGGCTATCGTCTGTCCACACTCCCGCATGCGTCAGGCTGTCAAACAGCGCCTTCTGGAAGTTATCCAGATCCCGGCGCGCTCGAGTTGGCGGGAACAGGACGACATGCACATCGAGTTCAGCAGTTAGCGGCTGCGGCTTACGCTTCAACTGCTCATACACGGCGGCAATCGCGTTTGACCGGTATACCCGCCCGCGGGCGCTGATCAGCATGCCTTTGCTGGTGGCGCGCCAGTAACCGTTAACACTCGGCGGGAATGGCAGGATCAGTTGCATCATGAATTCTCCGCGTCTGTGTAGGTGTCACGGGTGACGGCGGCGACTGGAATACCGGCGGCTATACTCCTGTTGGCGATTTCCATGCTGATTTTTGCCAGTTTTCCTTCGGCGTTTTTAATACGGTTTCGGGTGTTGAGCTCTTCACGTTTCAGCTTTTCAAGACCATCACGATGATCAACGACTTCCCGCCGCAGGGATTTGAGTTCCCAGTCGATCTTCTGCTCGCCTTCGGCGCGTGCATTAATCCAGTCGAATGCATCCACGACGGCACCGCAGCGCCTACATGTGAGCTGACGGAGGTGCTCATCAACTAAAACATTCACATGGCCGCACCGATAAGGCGCATGCTCTGGCTTATCCGCTTTAACGAGGTTGAGCATTTCTTTGATGTCGGCGTTTGACTCAAAGCGCTTGGTGAAAGCCAGCACGTTTTCACTGTCGTCTTTCGGTTCATCAATCACAATTCACCTCCCCTGCTTTGAGCAGGCTATTCAGCACGGCATCGGCATGATCAAGCGCACTATCGTGATCCGACGGGCAAAGCTCGCCAGTAGGTGATGCAGCCTTGAGATAGCTGCGATAGGCATCAAGCCAGATTTTCTGGAGTTCGTTCACGCTGCCACCTCCTGCAGATAATCAGCGCCAGCAGTGATCAACGCTTCACGCGAAACTGTGGTGAACTGCCCGCGCGGTTTGATGAATGGCCGCCAGATAACCAACAGACTGCCCTTGCTGTTACCGTTCTTGCCCGGTTTACCGGTCCCTGCGTTGATAAAGGACAGGCGGCCATCGGTGATAAAGCGGATTTCGTCGGCGGTGGCCAGCGCCAGCGAGAACCAACCGGTTGAAGTATCGGCTGGCAGAAGCATCACTACCGGCTGGTGCTGGGCACGGCACTGCTCGGCTGCCTTCTCAACCCACGGGGTGATCGCGCTGTATGGAGGGTTACACCAGATGGCGCCGTAACTTTCCCACTCAGCGGCCAGCGCATCATCAGCTTCAGTCAGGTACCGGGCGCAGAGCGCGTTCTGGTGGTCGGCGGCGGCGTCCAGATAGAAACCAAACTCCAGATCAAGCGCAGTGAAGACTTCAACCGGCGTCTGCCCGCGGTCTTTGTGCTCGGTTGGTGTAGTGCTTGCGAATTCAGATGTCATGCCTGTCCCCTTCCCTGACGTACTGCCCACAAATTACGTTCAAACTCAGCACTGATTTCAGCTAGGGTTTTCACTGCCTCGGATGCCGCGACGAGTCGATATTTACGCGGCGATTTTTCGGTCATGGTGATTGTGATTTCTGGGCGGCGGCGCAGCGCGTTGAGGGCGCCATGAACTGCCGTAGGGTGCGGAGTCGAACCGGTGTTAGCCACGATAACGGCCTCGATTTCAGCGGCGGTGCGCGGGGTGTTGTCGCTCTCCAGCACCTCAAGAACTAATTCTGGGTATGATTTCATGCTGCTTTCACTCCCTGCTGGCGCTGGGCGCACTCTTTCCAAATCTTGGCCCACGTAGTGATGGCGAAGTCACTGCGCATGCTGCGGACGCTGGCTTTGCTAGCCTCTGTGCACACCAGTTTTTCCAACTCGCTCGGGGCCTTGGTTGCTGCTACACCGCTGATGAACCGGCGGTATGACGCGTCGCGTTCGGCGGTATCAACTGCAACTTCACCGTCAACGGCCCACTTTCCATTCACACAGACCGGGCGGCCACTCTTCGCCCATTTGGTCGCGCTGAGCAGGTAGCCTTCGAATTTGGCTGGCTGGAACAAGGTTGCCGGGCGCAAATACTCGGCCATCTTCGGAGAGTCGCCCCAGTGAACCTGCTTGTATTCGATAACCAGCTGCAGTTCTTCCAGAGTGTGACCTTCTCGCAGACGGGCACGCATGTTTTCCAGCGAGCTGTTGGCGGGCTGGTAACGTGAGCCGGTGATTTGGTTCAGGTGTTTCAGTGCCTGTTTAGCCTGATCAGTAATTTCAACCTCGGCGTCGGTCTGCGCAGCAGGCTGACAAAGGGTTTTTATATCTGATGGATCTTGTTTTGAATTTACTAACGGATCCCCTCCAGATTCTGGACGGTCAAAACCGCTTTTATTCACGTTTTCTGGACGTTCAGAATCTGAATATTCAGAATTGGAACGTTCAGAATCTGAATGTTCAGAAACTGGACTATCAGAATAGAAACCCGCAGCGGCTTCGCGGAGCTTCTTCACGTTCAGGTAATACAGGTTGGTCTTGTTCCGATTACCCTTGCGGCGTTCTTCGCGGGACAACCAGCCATCTTTCTGCAACTGAGTGATAGCCGTAATGACCGTACTGCGGCCAGCACCGATCTGGCGGGATATCGTCTCAATGCCCGGATAGCACGTGCCTTCATCGCTGGAGAAATCAGCCAGACGCAGCATTACCAGCAATTGGGTACCTTTCACGCCAGCCTGAGCCAGCCCGTCCCAGACGTATGCGGATAACTTAACGCTCATAAGACCCTCGTGAATTTTCGCCGGAATTGTTCAGTTGGCTGCGCGCATTCATGCGGATAACCGGCGCGCATGAAGATGACGCGATCTCCCGCTCGGTCGAAGCCCACGACGTGTACCACAACGCCCCGCCAATCCTTGTAACGCCGGTCCAGCTTTTGGATTTCTTCAGACATGCGCTCACCTTCCGGCTGTTTTCACAGACGTAACCTACCCACCAAGCGGCGAACTGGTAGTTGCACGGGATCCAGCGGTTGCCTATCATCACTTCGTACGAAAGAGAGCCAGCGGTACCGCCAGTTGCAACACAGCGGATTTGCGGAACTCCGGCTTTTATGAGTAAACTGTTCATGCGTTAATTACTCCACACTGTTTAGTTGATGCGACCGACGCCCCGAGCTGCACACTTGGGGCGTCAACCTTTTCATGCAAAGCCACTACTGACTTCACATACTCATCGCGGGCAGCTAAATGCTTACGATGAAGCGCCATAATTTCTGCCTTCTCGCTTTCATCAATTACCCCGTCGTCTGCTATCGAAATATTTATTTGCTGATCTACCTTCCCGCTCTTAGCTGCAACCTTTACCCCCTTGATGAACAGATCAACGTGGTCCAGTTCTTCACGATTTGGAATTGCAACGAAAAAGCCGCTGCGGCGCTGAGCGAAATAGTCCGCCAGGTGATTGGTGCCGCTGATGTCTTCCATCGCTTCCAGCTCAACCACTTCAAAGAAGCGACAGCCGTTCTTTTCGTACAGGTTGTTATTGAACTGCGTTTCAGTCATGCCCAAAGCGCCAGCTATTGCAGAACGACCTCCGGGGAATGCTTTGCACATCGCTTTTACTGTTGATTTCAGGTCTACCATTTCGATTTTCCTTCGGTAGTTATGCTTGGGGCTGGGTTGAGGTAATATTTTCAGCAACGACAGAACTACCCAAAGAGGCAAAGATTTCATCTACTGAAATCTCACCCATAGTTGCTTTTACAATCGCTGGTATGTAATGAGCCCGAATGCCACCGCCGAAAAGCCACTTGCTTACAGCAGACTGGTCAACGCCCACTCGACGAGCCAACTCTGATTGCGAACCGGCAATGTTGATTGCCTTCTGAATAACGTCGTTCATGTTCCATTCCTTAAGGCATAATGAAGCATAAATATGACTTGGGTAATAGAAAAAGTCAATGACCTAGGTGATTTGACTGGTGATGACGTAAGGAATATTTTTCAGGCATGAAAAAACTATCTGAACGACTTAACCACGCGATGACTGAGCTGGGCATTAGCTCTCAAACCGAGCTGGCTCGGCGTTCTGGTGTCCAACAATCGATTATTTCTAAAATACTTTCTGGGAAAAATGAGACATCGAAGTTCTCTGGGAGACTGGCTGCGGCATTGGGGATTAGTGCTGATTGGCTGATAAACGGTGTTGGCTCAATGCAAGGCTCGGATCGAGCGGAGCTGAAGAAAATCGACGTTTCTATGCAGGTAGATGTATGGGACGAGAATGGGCAAACCGGTGATGCAGTGCTATGGATGGAGCAACTTCCTAAACATTTCCGAGCCTACATCATGAAAAAGAATTCAGGGGTTGCTGAAGCGCCAGCTGGGGCGATTGTTGTTGTTGATCCAACAGCAAAGCCTGGTAACGGGGAACTAATTGTTACTAAAATTCATAATGAGATTTCAACCTATCGATTTCTTGAAGGCGGCAACGGCCTTGGTTTTTTAGAGGTTGACGACACTCGAATTCCATTATCAGAGATCACTGACCCGTCCTGCATTCTCGGCGTTGCAGAACAAATATTTGTCCGCAAATTGCGCAAATAAACAATCTCCTCATCATCAACCAGGGTATGGTCATAGCCGCCTTGGTTATTTTTCTTAAGTAAAATCCCCATCCCAAACCCACCCTGTTTGATCTTCATTCGTAAATCACATTTTTCATCTCATGTGCCGAACTACTGTATATTTATATAGTAAAACACCTCATGCGCACTTGGTAACGTTTTTTTTAAAAATATTCACCCCCTCACTTATTACCTATGTAATAAATATTTTCTATGACTTATTGACACTACTTATTACTCAGGTCATAGTTATCCCATCAGCAGCACAACGATAAGAGCACTGGTTGTTGAGCGTCTCACTAACAATCAACCTTCTGAACCACAGAATCAGTGCTCTTAACGTTGTGGTGAATGCGCAGGCTGATGCGCAAGGGGACGTGGCTGACTCCTGAGGATGGCTCAAGCGAATAAGCAAGCTGGATGCCACCGAACAAGTGCCTTATGCCGGAGATAGTTCAGTACCGGCCACCGCAACCGCGAGTTGATCCAGCGCGTTATCTGGTCAGTGACCTGCCTGCACTCTCATGGCAGTGACAGCTAGGAAAGACCAGCACGCAACAGGCAAGGGTGTTCACTCTCATGGGAGCATTCAACTCGAACGAGTGTTCTTGAGCGCCCTTTCCGTTGTGGCTCTTAGCATCCTGGTGATGGTCGGGTTCCCTACCCGATTGCTGGTTCGACTCCAGCCGCCACACGCCTAATCACTCTGGAAAAGTGGTAATTGCTGTGTGTAGTTGTCTTTCGGCGGTGGCATGACTCTTCAACCTACCCAAGGGGGAGCGAAGATAATGTTCTGATCATGACCACCGCCAATTTTTTCGCAGACATAGACAAGGGTTCGCTGGCCCCACCAGCACACCCAGTGCGCAACCGGTGGCCCTTTTCTATGTGTGTGAGTAATTTCCTGCGGTGTGCGCCGCGATAACGAGGGCATGAAAATGGCTGAAAGTCGTATGACCAACGTCCCGGAGTTTCTCTCCGAACTGGACGCCGGTATTTTCGAAAACAAAATCGCCGCTGCGCTGAATGCCGCTGCTTTGGGCGTTCTCAACAACGGCGGTAAAGGCAAAGTGACCATCGAGATTGATGTTTCCCGCATCAGTAATTCGATGGAAGAAAAACGCGTAATGCTGGCTCACAAACTGAAGTTCTCAGCACCAACGCCGCGCGGGAAAACTTCGGAAGAAGACACCACCGAAACCCCGATGTACGTCGGCAAAGGCGGCAAGTTGTCCATCATGCAGGAAGACCAAGGCCAGCTGTTCACAATGGCGGGTACTGCTGACGGCAAACTCCGCGACGCGCGATAACCATCGCATTAAACCTTCTGAAAAAGGAAATAGTTATGTCTCAAGTTTTAGACGCATCAGCAATCAAAGAAGTCCGCGACATGTCTTTTTCGACGCTGCTGGAAGAGCGTCTTTCCTCCGCTGATTGCCCCGCTGTAGCTCTGCCAGAGTCAGTGCGCATTCATTCTCTCGAAAGCCTGCAGGATGGCCGCTTTCGCTTCCGCGGGAAAATGGGAACCGCCAGCATTCAAGACTTCTGCCGCTACTGTAAGCAGTATGCAGGTGCAGGCGTGCGCAGTTTCATCAACGCCGACAACATGGCAGCGGTGACAGTATTCAACCTCGGCACACTGGATATGCCAGGGCACGCCGATAACACCGCTGTACTGAATCTGAAACGCACTGCCCCATTCCAAGCTTTGCTGAATATCAACGGTGCCAAAAACTCACAGAAAGATCTGGCCGAGTGGCTGGAAGACTGGTCTGAATTCCTGATTGCTTTCACCGCTGACGGCGAAGTGCTGGACATCAAGAAAGCGATCGGCGGCGTTCGTAAGATCACCATCGAAGCATCCAGCTCGGCGGATCATGAAGACAGTGATTTCGGTGCCAAACGTTCAGTAATGGAAAGCGTGGAAGCGAAAAGCAAAGAAGCCATGCCAGCGGCTTTTGAATTTAAGTGCGTGCCGTATGAAGGTCTGGGTGATCGCCGCTTCCGCCTTCGCTACAGCGTCTTGACCGGCGGCAATGTTCCGGTGCTGGTTCTGCGCATTGTCCAGCTGGAAACCGAAGAAGAGCATATGGCGACCGAGTTCCGCGAGTTGCTCGAAACCAACTTCACCGACGTAGAAGTTGAAACCTTCATCGGTGAATTCAAAGCCTGATAGCGCGGCCTTAAATACTCCGACCCACTGGGGCATTTAGTGAATCGTTATTACTGAAATTAAATTGCCATCACTGGCAAGGGATTCGTTCACGCCGAAATCAGCATAGGGGTTATTTCATGAAAACTGATATCGCCTTTTTTATGGCTCTCGGCGTGGTTATGGCAATCACTTATTTGGGAATGCAGATATGAAAGAGCGCCCTATTTTATTCAACGCTGAGATGGTTAATGCCATTCTCAGCGGTCGCAAGACGCAGACACGCCGGGTTATCAAACTCCCGCTTCGTGATGTGAACATGGGTTGTGAGCTGGCTGGTAATGAATTAGCCGGAGAGGTTGCAGCCGGTGATTACAGAAACTGCCCACTTGGTCAGCCAGGCGATCAGCTCTGGGTGCGTGAGGCATTCTCTACAGGGTTATGCACAAAAACCACTATGGCGTACAAAGCAACACATAAGGCTGAGGATTTGGAGGAAGGTTGGCTGGAAAAAATAAAATGGCGCCCATCCATTCACATGCCGCGCTGGGCATCACGCATCAACCTGCTGATCACCGGCGTTCGCGTTGAGCGCCTGAATGATATCAGTCAGGAAGACGCTAAATCCGAAGGTTGCTGTTATGGCCGTGGTGGTGGCGTTCCGGATCTGGCTGTATCCCCAGCTGACCATTTCCCTACTTTGTGGGAATCCATCTACGGCATTAAAAGCTGGGCCGCTAATCCGTGGGTCTGGGTGATCGAATTCGAACGTGTAGCGCCAGCAGGGGAACAGTCATGACAGAGGCAATTAAACAAAGCATCGCCAGCGGCGATAAATTGACGCCTGAAACTTTCGCTGATTTCGTCCAGCGCCTGAAATATCACTGTGCGGGTGAAGGGGTTAGCGACCATTGCACTGCTGATGCAATTTTCATTGTTGAGAGAAAACGTCTGATCACCGGCATCGACCTGGATTACGCGCCAGAAAAAGTTATTTGCCTCGATGACCACCAGTGGTTCTCCCCAAAAGAGTATTGGGAAGACTGCGACCGCGCGCAAAAAGCAGTACTGAATAAGGCGGCGCAGGCTTGGTGCGAAACAAAGTTCCTGCACGCGGACGAAGACGACCAGTGGTATGTGCTGGGCGAGCTGGAAGACCACACGCTTACCGGTTACAGCGAAGAATGGGAATACGTTAACAGCCATTTCACTCGCGAAGGTGCAGAGGCTTTCATTAAGCGCAAAAAGCACGACTATCCCAAAGGGCTGCGGATTTATGTGGACGCGAATATCTACTGCTGGGAGTTCAATGCCATCAAAGAAGCGCTGATGAATGGCCGCCTGGTATTGAAGGAGGCTGTATGACTGAAATAAATAAACCAAAAGTCAGAACTACAACCAGTGCCGTGGTAACCCTCACTATCGAAATTAGTAATGTCGGAAGTTGGGGGCCTGATTGTCAGATAGACCAGGTTTATCGTCAGGCGCGCGAGGCTGCGCGCATGCGGATATCTAAGGCATTTAATGGTGACCGCCACATTGCGATTGTTGGCGTTCCAAATATCCGGTGCATTACCACCGATATGGACGTGAAATCATGACTGACAAAACTGATATTGCAGCACTGACTCGTCCTGTTCGTGACCGGTATGATTGGTCAAATGCGGTATGGCGGGATTGCGACCAATGCGGGAAGCAGCACACAGGCACAGTTACATCAGAAGACGGCTCTCAAATCTGCGCTCACTGCGCTGATCAACTTTATTGGTCAGCATGGCAAGTTTTGGCAGAGCGGGCCCTCGACAAGCTCGAAGCAGAGCGCCAGCAGCGAGAGGAACTTGGTAAGAATATAGCCAATTTAGAAATCCGATTGCGCTTTACAGAAGAGACGTTGATTGCATCCAGCGACCTTTTGTCGGCGGCTGAGAAAAAGCGTGATGATCTGAAATCTGCCCACGGCAACATGGTTAGCCGATGCGCATTACTGCGCCAGCGAACTGACTTACCTGTTGATAGGGTCCCCGCCTACAACGCACTGGTTAAAGCCCAGGAAGAAATCGCAGCGATGAAAGCCCAGCTGGTGAATCCCGTGGTGCTTCCAGCCGGTTACTCCACCCGCAACGGACATCCATTCCACGAAGGTGAGCGAAACGTCATGATCCCGAATAAACACGGCGACTGGCTTTCCCGTTTCGATGTTGAACATGCAATTCATGTTGCTGGTTTTAAAGTTGAGTGCGGGGAAACCCACCAGCAAAAGCCGATCATCAGCAAAGAAAAGCTCTGTGACTGGTTAGAAGATAATTTTGATATCGATGATAGCCAGCGCGACGCATTCGCTAATTGTTTTGCTCATCACTGCAACTGCATCGTCAAAAAGGAAGATTAAAAATGAATAATTTAACCAACGAACGTCTGAAGGAAATTATCGCGCATCGCTCCCCTTCTCTGCGCTGGGGAGAAGCTGAAGCAATGGCAAGCGAACTTTTGGTTTTGCGACCGGGTGAAGCGCCAGCCGTTACGCCTGACTCTGCTCCATCATTTATTTTGGATTTAATGGCCCAGATCCGCGCCGCAAAATCACCAGAGGAAGTCCGCGCCATTAAAGCAAAGGTCTGCGCCGCTGATCTGGATGTTGCTGTGGACACGTTCGACAAGGCAATCGATAAGCTTTCAAATCTGTAAGCCAGTGTGCAGCCGGCTATAACTAAACGTGTGGAGTAATAGTATGGGCCAATTAGTTTCTTTAGCGGAATGGGCAGCAGGACCAAATGGCTTCAAAGAACCTCCCTGTAAAGCCACCCTTCACCGTATTGCGAAAACGCGGCAAACATATCCCCCAGCCGTGAAGCAAGGTCGCCGATGGGTTGTTGATGAGGAAGCCAGGTTTGTTGGTATGGTTGAACGGGTCGAAATATCGAACCATCTTCCGGCCAGCGCCCGCACTTTAGTGGAGAAAGCACTTAATGGCAGCAAGACCCCGTAAATACAACATTTCAACACCGAACTTGTATTGCAAACTGGATAAGCGAAACAACAAAACGTACTGGCAATATCGTCACCCAATTACGGGGGAGTTTATTGGCTTTGGTACGGATTCAGATGCCGCGCATGCAGCGGCACTTGAAATGAATCGCATTACTGCTGAGCAATTAACTTCTCAATCTTTTGCCCTGATAGATATTGCGAAACAAAAAGCCGAACCCAATGCTCAGAACATGCGCTTAAAGCAATGGGTGAAAGAATACAAAGCCATCCTTGACCGACGTGTGCAGCGAAAAGAGCTGGCATCATCTACTGCCAGAGGGCGCAAAGCATGTGCTGAACTTCTCTCAGCCCGTTCTCAAAACACATTGCTCAATGAGTTCGGCGCACGTGAGATGGCTGCATTGATAAACGAATATGTCGATGCAAATAAAACAAGAATGGCGCAGGTCATGCGAGCCGCTTGGATTGATATGTTTAAGGAAGCACAGTTTGCCGGAGAGGTTCCTCCTGGATTCAATCCGGCACTGGCCACCCGTAAACCGCTGGATGAAGTCTCCAGACAGCGACTCACGCTCGAGAACTGGTGGGCGATCTATCACGAAGCAGAACGTAGGTCACCGTACATCTGCAATGCAATGCTGCTCGCTGTTGTTACCGGCCAGCGGCGTGGCGACATAGTAAAAATGAAATTCGCTGATATCTGGGATGACATGCTTCATGTGGTCCAGGGAAAAGGTAAAGGAAAAATCCGGATAGCGATCCCCCTCTCGTTGCGATGTGACGCCATCAACATGAGTGTTCGTGATGTGATTAACAAATGTCGCGACCGCGTGTTGAGTAAACATCTTGTCCATAACACAACAGTCATCGGCGGTTCTGCGCTGGGTTCACCTGTGGCTGAAGGATCATTAACACAGCGATTTGCCGAAGCCCGGGATTGCGCGAAAATTAAAATTGAAAAGGGTAAAACATCGCCGACATTTCACGAACAACGCTCTCTTTCTGAACGCTTGTATAAAGCTCAGGGGATCAACACTCAGGAATTGCTTGGACATAGTTCAGCGAAAATGACTGAGCTCTATCATGACGAGCGCAAAGAAAAGTGGATCGTCATCGCCGTTTAATTATCAGTCGGTTTTGGGGAAGAGTTTTGGAGGGTTTTTGGAGATGAAATTTATTTAAATAAAAACAGCGAGTTATTGCATTCGTGTGCTGCCTGTACGGCAGTGAACTGTTCGAAATTGAGGGTATAACGCTGAACGGTAAAAGATTATCCCTGTTTGGGATAAAAAACCCTCTTTTTTTGCCAGTCAATTACTCCCTTTAAAATCAGGTGGTTAGATTTCACGATATAAAAAGGGTTTTGACAGAGGAGTCGTCTGTAATACCCCCACCCAGCCTCCCCCTTTGTACATTAAAGACACAAATGACTTTTTTAAAAAAGGGGGAGATGGCGCGATTAAAAAATCTTGCTGAACGGAGCGGCCTGAAGACCAGAGGCTTCAGGACCGAGAGAAGGAACCGCGCAGCGGCAAGATTTTGCGCCACGCACTGCGGTTGCAGAACATGGCCGTCGTGCCTGCGACAGCGTGCAGTGAAAAGAGCGTGGAGTCCAGAGGCCCGCGCGATAGCGGGTCTCTGGTCGGTGTGGGCCGACGCCCACGACCTTGATCTTGACCCTGGCCCTGGCCCTGGCCTTAGCCTTAGAGCTAAACCTGACTTAGATCTTACTCACAGAATCAATCAACGCCATTTCTTCACTGCTCAGTAACTTCTCAATATCCACCAAAATCAACATCCTGTCCCCAAGTGAACCCAACCCGGTCAGGTACTCGGTCGACATGGTCACCGCAAACTCCGGCGCAGGGCGGATCTGATCTTGCGTCAACGACAACACGTCTGAAACGCCGTCAACCACAATCCCGACCACGCGGTTTTCGAAGTTGAGGACTATAACGACGGTGTTTTCATTGTAAATCACGTTTTCCTGCGCGAACTTCACACGCAAATCGAGAATTGGTACGATCACGCCGCGCAGGTTGGTGACGCCTTTAATGAATGCCGGCGTATTCGCAATGCGGGTTACCTGATCGTAACCACGGATTTCCTGCACTTTAAGGATATCGATTCCGTATTCTTCATCGCCCAGGGTAAAGATCAGGAATTCCTGTCCTACCGTTTCGCCCGCAATTTTTGCCACAGTTGCAAGTCCTGCCATGTTATTCACCCTTAAATCAGCCTGAGTTTTTACGTCCGATGGCCGTCACCTGACGGGCCAGCCACCGGAAGTTTTGTGTTAATCACATCACGCGGCAGATGCGCCCGTCGCACGTTTGTCGCGGTTCAGCGCCTGCAATGCCGACACGTCCACAATCAGCGCCACGCTGCCGTCGCCCAAAATGGTGGCGGCGGAAATACCCGGCACTTTGCGATAGTTGCTTTCCAGATTCTTCACCACCACCTGATGCTGACCAATCAGCTGATCGACAAGTAAAGCGTAGCGGCGCCCTGCACTTTGCAGGATAACCACGATGCCCTGCGTGGCTTCGGTCTTCGCGGCTTCAACGTCAAACACGTTGTACAGCTCGACCAGCGGCAGATATTCGCCACGCACTTGCAGAACGCGCTCCCCACCGGCCAGCGGGTGTAAATCTTCTGCCAGCGGTTGCAACGATTCCATCACCGCATTCAGTGGCAGAATGAAGACTTCTTTACCGACTTTGACTGACATGCCATCGAGGATAGCCAGCGTCAGCGGCAACAGAATGCGGATCGTGGTGCCTTTGCCCTGCTGAGAATGGATTTCGACGTGACCGCCCATTTCCTGAATGTTTCGCTTCACCACGTCCATGCCCACACCACGGCCTGACACGTCGGTGACTTTCTCCGCCGTCGAGAAACCCGGTGCAAAAATCAACATGCCAACATCTTCGTCGCTCATGCTTTCACTGACGTTCATGCCCTGCGACAGCGCTTTCGCGATAATACGTTCGCGGTTCAGGCCAGCTCCGTCATCAACCACTTCGATGCAGATATTGCCGCCCTGATGTTCCGCTGACAGCGTCAGGTTACCGGTCGGCGGTTTGCCGTTGGCAATACGCACGTCCGGGGTCTCAACGCCGTGGTCGAGGCTGTTACGCACCAGGTGTGTCAGCGGATCGATAATGCGTTCGATAAGACTTTTATCCAGTTCGGTGGAACTGCCGAGCAGGGTGAGCTCGATTTGCTTATTCAGCTTGCTTGCCAGATCACGCACCAGACGCGGGAAGCGGCTGAAAACGTATTCCATCGGCATCATACGAATCGACATCACCGATTCTTGCAGGTCGCGGGCGTTACGCTCCAGCTGCCCCATACTGTTGAGCAGATCGCTGTGCGCCACCGGGTCCAGCAGATCGGAGCGCTGTGCCAGCATCGACTGAGTGATTACCAGCTCGCCGACCAGATTGATCAACTGATCGACCTTTTCAACCGCAACACGGATGCTGGTTGATTCCGGCGCTTTAGGCGCACGGGGTTTCGGCGGTTCGCTGTCAGGCACCGCGGTCAAGACCGGTGCCGGACGCGGTGCTGCTGGTGCAACAGGCGGGGCAACAACGGGCTCAGCGGCAGCCGGAGCCGTCGCCTGCGTGAAGCTGATTTGTTCCGGTTCGAGCACGAAACACAGTACCGCGATAATATCGTCCTCGGTAACCGTAGTAATCAGCGTAGCTTCCACGCTGTCTTCGGTTTGCACCGGATCGACGATTTCACCCAGATTGCCCAGTTCTTCGAGCATCACCGGGACTTCCTGCGGCTTAAGGCCGGACAGGCGCACGCGCATCCCGCCTTTGCCTGCGACAGGTGCCGCCGGGGCAGTTGCCGTTTGTGCAGGTTCATCGGTAACAACGTGAAGATCGGCAACCGGTTCACGCGCTTGCTGCGCGTCGAGCGCCAGTTGTCTCAGGGCGGCACAGATGTATTCGAAACTGTCTGCATCGGGATCCCGCGAAGATTTATAGGCGTCCAGTTGCTCCTGCATAATATCTTTCGTTTCCAAAAACAGGTTGATAATGTCGGTGCTCAGGCTCATTTCTGCGCGTCGCGCACCGTCGAGCAGGTTTTCCAGTAAATGGGTGGTTTCCTGCAGAACCGTAAAACCAAAGGTCGCTGCTCCACCTTTAATTGAGTGCGCCGCGCGGAAAATCGCGTTGAGCTGCTCAACATCGGGCGCATCGGGATCAAGCAACAACAGATGTTGCTCCATGTCCGCCAGCAGCTCGTCGGCTTCATCAAAAAACGTCTGATAAAAATCAGTTATATCCATGCTCACGTGATCACCTCTGCTGTGAATCGCGGCTTGTTGATGTGGTCGCAGGTGCCGTGCCTGCCGCGACAGCCGGAGCTGCCGTCGCAGGTTGAGCGTCTGCCGATGGTGCGGCTGGCGCCTGCGTCTCAATCCTGGTTGTGGTTACTGTGGTTACCGCTGGTGCTGATTCTGATGAAACTGTTGGCGCTGAAGGTTCGGGGGCAGCAGCGGCAGGTGCCGGACTCATCGTCGGTGCCACGGACGGCGCAGACTGAGCTTGCGGAACCTCACTTTGTGTTGCCTGAACTTTCGGAGCCAGCGCAGGCGCGGTACTGCGGCCTGGGACTTGTCTTTGCAGCTCGCCCGCGTCACTGATAGTGATCGCTTCGCCCTCGCTGTTTTCCCGTTCAATAGCTTCCTCAGCATGTTTGTTGAGGACCAAAATACTGATACGACGATTTATCGCGTCGCCTGCCGGATGATTTTTGAGCTGCATGGTCGAACCCATGCCCATCACCCGCAATACTTTTCCTTCACTCAGCCCGCCGATGATCATTTCACGACGTGAGGCATTGGCGCGGTCCGTCGATAATTCCCAGTTGCTGTAGCCGCGTTCGCCCTGCGCATAGGGCATATCATCGGTATGCCCGGCCAGGCTAATTTTGTTGGGGAAGTCGTCCAGAACAGGGCCAATCGCGCGCAAAATATCGCGCATGTACGGCTCAACGATGGCGCTGCCCAGCTGGAACATCGGGCGGTTCTTACTGTCGATGATCTGAATGCGTAACCCCTGTTCGGTCAGGTTAATCATCAGATGCGGGCGCAGTCCTTTTAAGCGCGGATCCGAGGCCAGCATCTCTTCCAGTTTTTCCTGCAACTTCTTCAGATCGCCGGTTTCACGAATTTCGCGGGCATCGCCCTGCGACTGGATCATCTTATGCACTTCACCATCCTGCACGGTCGGGTCTTCCCCGCCGCCCGGGATCGGGCTGGTCGCATCGCTGCTGCGCGGGCCGCCGGTAATAGCCACCGCCAGTGGCGTACGGAAGTATTCGGCAATCTGCACCAATTCTTTAGGGCTGGAGATCGAAATCAGCCACATCACCAGGAAGAAGGCCATCATCGCTGTCATAAAGTCAGCGTAAGCAATCTTCCACGAACCGCCGTGATGCCCGCCGCCGTGCTTACTCTTTTTCTTGCGTACTACAACGATGGGATGGCTTTGATGCTTCATACGTTTTCTTCTTCAGCTTGTTTCTGTGGTGATTTAACCTGACGAACGTGTTCCTCCAGTTCGATAAACGAAGGGCGTTCTGTGGTGTAGAGCGTCTTACGGCCAAACTCGACGGCGATTTGTGGTGCATATCCGTTGAGGCTCGACAACAAAGTCACTTTGATGCACTGCATCATTTTGGTATTTTCAGCACTCTTCTGGCGCAACAGACTGGCGAGCGGAGACACGAAACCGTACGCCAGCAGGATGCCAAGGAAGGTCCCGACCATCGCATGTGCGATCAGTGCACCGAGCTCTGCCGCCGGACGATCTGCTGCGGCCAGGGTGTGGACGATCCCCATCACCGCCGCGACGATACCGAACGCCGGGAGTGAATCGCCCACCAGCGCCAGGCTGTTGGCTGGCACTTCACTTTCATGTTCGTGGGCTTCGATCTCTTCATCCATCAGCGCTTCAATCTCAAACGCATTCATATTGCCGCTGACCATCAGACGTAAGTAGTCAGTCAGATATTCCACTAAATGTTTATCGGCAAGGATGCGCGGATAATTAGCGAAAATGTCGCTTTCAGCAGGATTGTCGATGTCATTTTCCAGCGACAGCATCCCCTGTTGGCGCGACTTAGCTAACAGGCGGTAGAGCAAGGCCATTAAATCCATGTACAACGCTTTGTTGTATTTGGACGCGCGGAACAACTGAGGCATCGCGCGCATGGTGGATTTAATCGCTTTACCGTTGTTACCGACGAAGAAGGCACCGATCCCGGCACCGCCGATGATCAGTAATTCTGCTGGTTGATATAACGCGCCCAGTTCCCCGCCGACGAGCATGAAACCGCCAAACACTGAGCCCAGCACCACGATGTAACCTAATATCACTAGCACGATGAATCCTTAATTCGATGTGGTTTTAGGGCGAGGGAAAGCGCACGCCGTGAGCCTGCCGAAATCGATGCAACACAAAACAATTGCATAAACGGTGCCAGACAAAGGCAAAGAGATGAGGGGGAAAATAGGGAGCGGTGTTACCACCGCCCGGGCATTCTTACTGCGACCCTGACATCTCAGACTGCGCGCTTGACCTTTTCGTCCAGCTCTTGAGATGTTATATCGGCAACCTGCGGGGAAAGTTTACGTTTTTTTACTGCGCGGGATGGGGGCTGGCAAAGACTGCAAACAAACCCGTGACGGGGCTGGTGTGCATGGGTAATAAATGAACCGTCACAGCAGTTGCAGGCGGAAAGCTGCAACATGCCGCTGTCGACAAATCGTACCAGCGTCCAGGCGCGGGTCAGCGCTAAAATCGGCGCTTCACCTGGCTGCTCAGGACACTGTTCGAGATATAAGCGATATGCGCTGATCACCGCTTCGACGCCATTACAATGCCCGCTCTTCATCAGGAAAGAGTAAGCGTTGTAAAACATCGATGAGTGAATATTTTGTTCCCAGGTCATGAACCAGTCCGTTGAAAACGGCAACATGCCCTTGGGTGGCGGGCTGCCACGTAATTCTTTATAAAGTTTTATCAGGCGGCCACGGCTTAACTGCGTTTCGCTTTCCAGCATCTGCAATCTCGCGCCCAGTGAAATCAACTCCATGGCGAGCTGAATATCACGTGCTTCCTGAACAATGCTTTTTTCCGCCGGTTTTACTGGCGTGTCTTTGATTAGCATGTTGCGCCCTTAATAGACATGACTACGCCCTTTTCTTCATGGCGCCGCTGTCTCTCGCCGCCAGACCTTTAAGCAGGTGGCTCGACAACAGGATACCGGTATGGATTTGTTGCAAATCGTCAACGCGGGATTCCTGAGTCAGGCGTTCAATGGTCTTGCTGTCATCAAAGCGGAACTGGCAAAGTAGCTGATTCGTTTCAGCCAATTTCACCATCTGTGGCAACGTGAGTTGACCTAAAGCATCTGCCATCACGTCATCTATCCCTAACCGGAACATCGCGGAGGCTTTTTCGTCGTTGATCAAACGCTGTGCCAAAAGTAAATATGACAGGTTGATATCATATATGTGCTTAAGCAATTCGGACATGCTGTTCTACCCCATTACCGATGCCACTTTTTTAATGTGGCTGATTGATAGACATATTCCATGCAGCAAGAGTTTTACCCGCTTGTCAGGGAGTATTTTTTCACTATCAAAACAATTAGATCATTGGCTGATTAATAAATCTCACGACGTAAAAATGGATTTATCCCGCGGTATTTACTTCACCGCCAATACAAGGTTGTTCCTGATGTAAACTAAATTAAGTGTGACAATTGCAATGCTAAGTAATCTTCAAACATATCAGTTTTGGTGTACTGGCAGGGTCCGTTGCTGTGATGGCGTCTCGTTCAGTGAAACGCTTTTACATACATTATTAGGAATAATCTTACTACGACGCAACTCTACCCCTCTTTCCTTTATACATACAATCTAACTGTTCACGAATTTTGAATAAAGTGTGACGGGCATCACATTATTGAAATTTATTTTATCCTAAAAAGCGCACTTTATCGTAAAAATTTGCGCAGTTTTAACGCAAAAGTAAAAAAGCATCTAAAAACCCGCCTCCAGACTGCTTTTTTGAGGGGTTTTGAGATCATTTTGTACAAAGACCACTTAAAGCCAAATGATAAGAACAATCCTAATTTAAAAATAGATTGCACAGTGAAATGTACTGGTAATTTCTGATAGCGCGATCATTGTGATAAATGTGCGTAACCCAGTCAGTATCAGGGATGTGGGCGATTTGCGTTAAGGAATTTTGGTTAAAAATGATACGAAAGGTTTTGAAAACGTGAAGAACTACACGATTTAAAAAGTAAAAAGACAATGAGTGTAAGAAAATATGTTAGGGGTACAGATGGTCATCCGGTGAGCAGACCAGATTGATAAGCAGATGTGATGTTACGCGGGCAATATGCCGCCAACAGGTATCGGCAAACTTCACAATAACTTTAGTGATTAGACTTAAAAAAGTGGTTTATACCGGGCAATCACAAATAAAAAGAGGGCAATTAGGATTTTTATTACCCACACAGCAGACTTATCGTCTTTTTATGAGTAAAAAACGCAGAAAGAACATCTCTGACTACCCCATCAGCGCAGTGAGTTAATCAACCAGCAAAATAAAGGGTTATTGAGGCGGTTTTTTAATAAAGAAAGTGATGTTAACTCTGATGAAGTGATTATGGAGGAGGAAGACTTTCATTCAAAAGCTGTCAGTTCATTAGCCAATGAGTAATTCTGGTTGAATGAACCTGCCGCTAATTCCGGCAGGTCATAACTTAATATTATTACTCGCAGAGTAATGGTAGCCGCATCGCTTAGAAAGGCATCGTCCGCGGATCAGGGTATTGATATTCGAAACCCAGCTCTTTGCAGATGCGCTCGCCGTCCACCGTTTTGCCTTTCGATGCTGAAGCTTCTTCAGCAAACGTCGGCGCCTCAAGGCCCATCTGACGCGCCAGCGCCGGATAGAATTCGGATTTGGTCGGATGATGCGGTGCGCAGAGGTTATAGGTGTGGCCGCCTTTTGGCAGACTCAACAATAACGTTATCGCCGCGATCACATCATCCTGATGCACCAGGTTTACGCCATTTTGTCCGCCCTTCACGTCCGTCTTACCGGCCATGAAACGTCCCGGATGGCGATCGCCCCCCACCAGCCCGGCCAAACGCAAGACATCCACCGAGGTGTGCGGCAGGCTGTGTAACCAGTTTTCCAGCTCTTTAAGTACTTTGCCACTTGAGGTGACAGGCTCGAGCGTTGACCCTTCACGCACTGTGCCTTCTCTTTCACCATAGACCGACGTCGAGCTGGTAAAGATGATGCGCGGAACGTTATGCGCCAGCGCACTGTCGGTCAGCAGCTGTACCGCCTGAAGATAGAGTTCGCTGCCTTCGACAGTTCTGCGCGCCGGTAAAGTAATAATCAGAGCATCGACGTTCAGCAGCTTATCCAGATCTTCTGCTTCGCATTCCATATGAGGGGTAAACACTAACGGATAGCAGTCGATGCCCACCATTCTTGCGGCGTCCACGCCATCGGGGGTGGTTTTACTGCCCACCACGTCGTAGCCTCTTGCCGCCAGCGCCATCGCCAGAGGCATTCCCAGCCAGCCTAACCCTATAATCGAAACCTTCTTCATATCTCACTCCCTTTGCTCTGTGACCGATGGTCGCCGGGCGCCATCTGCCGATCTCTTAATCTCTACTCTTTATACTAGCCCTTCCGTCCTTATAGATGCGTAAGCTTTTCTTCGGGACTGTTAACAGATCATTCATTTTATCGATGAAAGAGGCATTGCCGATAAGAAAAACTCATCATCGGAAAAAAAGGTTGCGCACAAGCCGCCCGATAGTTTAGTTTTGTTGGCAACCGAATTTGATTTGTGTGGCGAATGTTTTTAGTGAAAACATCGCGGCACTAAATGAACTTAACGAGATACGAAAATGACAAACGTTCTGATTAACCACCATCATCACCATCACCCTGACTAGTCTTGCAGGCGATTGGTGCTGGAAGACTGTCTAGATCTTCCAGTGGAGCAGAACGCAGAGAAAGCCCCCGGAAGATTGCTTCCGGGGGCTTTTTTTTTGTCCCAACGAATTGAAGTAAAAGCATTTGTACAAAAACTCTGCACACAACATTTACGATATTAAAACTGAAAATAAAGAAATTGAGGTCATCATGCTGGATAAAACACGTTTACGGATAGCAATGCAAAAATCAGGTCGCCTGAGCGACGAGTCACGCGAACTGCTGGCGCGCTGCGGGATTAAAATCAATCTGCAGGAACAACGCCTGATCGCCTTCGCAGAAAACATGCCGATCGACATTTTGCGTGTCCGTGATGATGATATTCCGGGGCTGGTCATGGATGGCGTGGTCGATCTGGGTATCATCGGTGAGAACGTGCTGGAAGAAGAGTTGCTGGCCCGGCGCGCCCAGGGTGAAGACCCGCGTTACTTCACTCTGCGTCGTCTGGATTTCGGCGGTTGCCGTCTGTCATTAGCCACCCCGCTCGATGCTGAATACACCGGCCCGCAAAGTTTGCAAAATTCCCGTATCGCCACGTCTTATCCTCACCTGCTCAAGCAATATCTCGACAAACAGGGCGTCGATTTCAAATCCTGTTTGCTAAACGGTTCCGTTGAAGTCGCGCCACGCGCCGGTCTTTCTGATGCGATTTGCGACCTGGTCTCCACTGGCGCAACGCTGGAAGCTAACGGTCTGCGCGAAGTTGAAGTAATTTACCGCTCAAAAGCCTGCCTTATCCAACGCGATGGCGAGATGCCGGAAGCCAAACAGCAATTGATCGACAAAATGATGACCCGTATTCAGGGCGTGATTCAGGCGCGCGAATCCAAATACATTATGTTGCACGCGCCAAGTGAGCGTCTGGACGAGATCGTTGCCCTGCTGCCGGGCGCTGAACGTCCGACCATTTTGCCGCTGGCTGGCGATCAGCAGCGCGTGGCGATGCACATGGTCAGCAGCGAAACGCTGTTCTGGGAAACCATGGAGAAACTGAAAGCGCTGGGTGCCAGCTCCATTTTGGTTCTGCCAATCGAAAAAATGATGGAGTAATGCCATGCAGCCAAACGCGTTCACTACCCCGATTGACTGGCAGCAATGCGACGAACAACAGCGTCGCGACCTGCTGACCCGTCCGGCGATTTCGGCATCCGACCGTATTACCGAATCTGTCAGCGAAATCCTGCGCCGCGTGCGCAGCGAAGGCGACAGTGCGTTGCGCGAGTTTTGCGCCCGCTTTGATAAGACTGAAGTGCAAGACCTGCGCGTGACCGCGGCACAAATCGAGGCAGCATCAGCGCGTTTAGGTGATGACGTGAAGCAGGCGATGGCACACGCCGTTCGCAACATTAATACGTTCCACCAGGCCCAAAAGCTGGCGGTGGTGGATATCGAGACTCAGCCAGGCGTTCGTTGCCAGCAGCTGACCCGCCCTATCCAGTCGGTCGGTTTGTATATTCCGGGCGGTTCTGCGCCGCTGGTATCAACCGTATTAATGTTAGCGACCCCGGCGCGTATCGCCGGGTGCCAAAAGGTCGTGCTGTGTTCACCGCCGCCGATTGCTGATGAAATTCTGTATGCCGCGCAGCTGTGCGGCGTGGAAGAGGTCTATCAGCTGGGCGGCGCGCAGGCGATTGCCGCGCTGGCGTTCGGCACTGAAAGTGTTCCGCGTGTGGCGAAAATCTTCGGGCCGGGTAATGCCTATGTGACTGAAGCAAAACGTCAGGTGAGCCAGAGTCTGGACGGTGCGGCGATCGACATGCCTGCCGGTCCGTCCGAAGTACTGGTGATCGCTGACAGCGGCGCGACACCGGACTTCGTGGCCTCTGATTTGCTGTCTCAGGCAGAACATGGTCCGGATTCGCAGGTCATTTTACTGACGCCGGACATAAAGATGGCGCAGGCCGTCGGCGAAGCGGTTGAGCGCCAGCTGCAAACACTGTCCCGCAGCGAAATTGCCCGTCAGGCGCTGGCCAGCAGCCGTCTTATCGTGGCAAAAGATATCGCTCAGTGTATTGAAATCAGCAATGCCTACGGCCCTGAGCACCTGATCCTGCAAACCCGCGAGCCGGAACAACTGGTGGACAGCATCACCAGCGCCGGTTCAGTGTTCCTTGGCGACTGGTCACCAGAATCTGCGGGCGATTACGCCTCCGGCACCAACCACGTTTTACCGACTTATGGTTACACCGCCACGTGTTCCAGCCTCGGTCTGGCGGATTTTCAGAAACGTATGACCGTTCAGCAGTTAACGCCAGAAGGTTTACTGGGCCTCGCAACGACCATCGAAACGCTGGCGCAAGCAGAGCAGCTGACTGCTCACAAAAATGCCGTGACACTGCGCGTGACCGCGCTGAAGGAGCAGGGATTATGAGCGATGAAAACACACTGAGCATTCAGGCTCTGGCGCGCCAGAACGTACGCGAGCTGACACCTTATCAGTCTGCTCGTCGTCTGGGGGGTAACGGCGATGTATGGCTGAACGCCAACGAATACGCTATTGCGCCACAGTTTGAACTTACCGCGCAGACGTTCAACCGCTATCCCGAATGTCAGCCCGCGCGGGTCATTAATCGTTACGCTGCCTACGCCGGTGTTGATCCTGAGCAAGTGCTGGTCAGCCGTGGCGCAGACGAAGGCATCGAACTGTTGATCCGTGCTTTCTGCGAGCCAGACAAAGACGCTATCCTTTATTGCCCTCCAACCTACGGTATGTACAGCGTCAGCGCGGAGACCATGGGTGTTGAAGCCCGCACCGTCGCCGCAAAAGCCGACTGGTCGCTGGATCTCCCGGCCATCGAAGCCGCGCTGGACGGCGTGAAGCTGGTGTATGTGTGCAGCCCGAACAATCCGACCGGGAATCTCATCGATCCGGCAGAGCTTCGCGCTGTGTTAGAGATGACCCGTGGCCGCGCCATCGTGGCCATCGATGAAGCCTATATTGAATTCTGCCCGCAGGCGACGGTCACCGGCTGGTTGCAGGAATATCCGCATCTGGCGGTGCTGCGCACGTTGTCAAAAGCGTTCGCGCTGGCTGGCCTGCGTTGCGGATTCACTATCGCCAATAGCGAACTGATTGCCTTATTAATGAAAGTGATCGCACCTTATCCGTTATCCACGCCGGTCGCGGACATCGCGGCACAGGCGCTGGCCCCGGAAAATCTGGCGATTATGCGTCAGCGTGTGGTTGAAGTGAGTGAAAACCGCACCTGGCTGATGGCTGAATTGAACAAATGCGACTGCGTGGAACAGGTTTTCCAAAGCGAAACCAACTATGTGCTCGCACGTTTTACCGCCTCAAGCGCCGTATTTAAAAATCTCTGGGATCAGGGCATTATCCTTCGTGATCAGAACAAGCAACCGGGGCTTTCCGGCTGTTTACGTATTACCATCGGTACCCGGCAGGAACTTCAGCGGGTCATTGACGCTCTGCAACCGTTACCCGGCGCCAACGCCCCCCTTATTCAACAGAATAGCCCCCGCAAGGAGCACATGTGAGCCAGAGTCCTATATTGCAGAAAACGCTTTTCATCGACCGCGACGGTACCCTGATTTCAGAACCGCCGGAAGATTTTCAGGTCGATCGTCTGGATAAACTGGCACTGGAGCCGGGCGTGATCCCTGCCCTGCTGTCGCTGCAAAATGCGGGTTTTAAACTGGTGATGATTACCAATCAGGACGGTCTTGGCACCGACAGTTTCCCGCAGGAAACCTTCGATCCGCCGCACAACCTGATGATGCAGATCCTGACCTCTCAAGGCATCGTGTTTGACGAAGTGCTGATCTGTCCACATCTGCCCGCCGATCATTGCGACTGTCGTAAGCCGAAAACCAAACTGGTGCAGGGTTATCTGGAAAGCGGCCTGCTCGATACCGCCAACAGTTATGTCATCGGCGATCGTGATACCGATATCCAGCTGGCCGCCAATATGGGCATCACCGGTCTGCGTTACCAGCGCGATACCCTGAACTGGGCGGCGATTGCCGATCAGCTCACCAAACGCGACCGTCACGCTAAAGTGAATCGCGTCACCCGCGAAACGGCGATCGATGTGGATGTCTGGCTCGATCGCGAAGGCGAGAGCAAAATCCGCACCGGCGTAGGTTTCTTCGACCATATGCTGGATCAGATCGCCACTCACGGCGGCTTTAGAATGAACATCGAAGTGAAGGGCGACTTGTATATTGACGATCACCACACCGTCGAAGATACCGCGCTGGCGCTGGGCGAGGCGCTGAACAAAGCGCTGGGTGACAAACGCGGCATCGGCCGCTTCGGCTTTGTTCTGCCGATGGATGAGTGTCTGGCACGCTGCGCGCTGGATATCTCCGGGCGTCCGCATCTGGAATACAAAGCCGAGTTTAACTACCAGCGCGTCGGGGATCTGAGCACCGAGATGGTCGAACACTTCTTCCGTTCTCTGTCTTACGCAATGGCCTGTACCCTGCACCTGCGCACCAAAGGTAAGAACGATCACCACCGTGTAGAAAGTCTGTTTAAGGCGTTTGGCCGCACGTTGCGCCAGGCGATCCGCGTTGATGGCAACACCCTGCCGAGCTCTAAAGGAGTGCTGTGATGAATGTCGTTATCCTTGATACCGGCTGCGCCAACCTCTCTTCCGTGAAGTATGCGGTTCAGCGTCTGGGCTACGAGCCGACGGTGAGCCGTGAAGCGGAAATCGTGTTGCAGGCCGATAAGCTTTTTTTACCGGGCGTAGGCACCGCACAGGCAGCGATGGAACAGCTGGAGCAACGCGAACTGATAGAGCTGATTAAAGCCTGTACTCAGCCAGTACTCGGCATCTGTCTGGGTATGCAACTGCTGGCATCATCGAGTGAAGAGAACGGCGGTATTGATACGCTGGGCATCATCGAGACGCCGGTGATTAGGATGCAGGATCATGGTCTGCCATTACCGCATATGGGCTGGAATCAGGTTATCGCCAACGCCGACAGCCATTTATTCCGCGGCATTGATGAAAATGCTTACTTCTATTTCGTCCACGGATTTGCCATGCCGGTATGCAAAAACACCGTTGCCCAAACCCTTTACGGCGAGCCGTTCAGCGCCGCCGTACAAAAAGACAACTTCTTCGGCGTGCAGTTTCATCCCGAACGCTCCGGTGCCGCGGGCGCGCAGTTGCTGAAAAACTTTCTGGAGATGTAAACAGCATGATTATTCCCGCTTTGGATTTGATCGAGGGCAGCGTGGTGCGTTTGCATCAGGGCGATTACGGTCAGCAGCGTGACTATGGTAACGATCCGCTGCCGCGTTTGCAGGATTACCAGCAGCAGGGCGCGCAGGTTTTACATCTGGTGGATTTGACCGGTGCGAAAGATCCGGCAGCACGCCAGATCCCTTTGCTGAAAAAGTTATTAGCCGGAGTTTCCGTGCCGGTTCAGGTTGGTGGCGGCATCCGCAATGAGCAGGACGTCGAAGCCTTATTAAACGCTGGCGCGACTCGCGTGGTGGTGGGTTCAACGGCGGTCAAAGATCCGGCAACCGTACAAGGCTGGTTTAACCGGTTCGGCGCGGATGCACTGGTACTGGCGCTGGACGTGCGTATTGACGCGAACGGCACGAAAAATGTCGCCATCAGCGGCTGGCAGGAAAACTCCAATGCCACGCTCGAACAGATCGTCGAACAATACTTGCCGTTTGGCCTTAAACACGTGCTGTGCACGGATATTTCCCGCGACGGTACACTTACCGGTTCTAACGTTGAGCTTTATCGCGAAGTGACTGCGCGCTATCCGCAAGTGGCATTTCAGGCTTCCGGCGGTATCGGTTCTCTGGACGACATCGCGCAACTGCGAGACAGCGGCGTCGAAGGCGTAATCGTCGGGCGAGCCTTACTTGACGGCAAATTTAATGTGACGGAGGCAATCTCATGCTGGCAAAACGGATAATCCCCTGCCTTGATGTGAAAGACGGTCAGGTAGTGAAAGGCGTGCAGTTCCGCAATCACGAAATCATCGGCGACATCGTGCCATTAGCTCAGCGTTACGCGCAGGAAGGCGCAGACGAACTGGTGTTCTACGATATCACCGCCTCCAGCGATGGGCGCGTAGTGGATAAAAGCTGGGTGTCACGCGTGGCGGAAGTCATCGACATTCCTTTTTGTGTGGCAGGTGGCATTAAAACGCTGGAAGACGCGGGGCGCATTTTGCAGTTCGGCGCTGATAAGATTTCTATCAACTCCCCTGCGTTGGCCGATCCGACGCTGATCAGCCGTCTTGCCGACAGATATGGTGTACAGTGCATCGTCGTGGGTATTGATACCTGGCACGACGCTGCGACCGGTACCTATCAGGTACATCAGTTCACCGGCGACGAAGCGCGCACCAAAATCACCACCTGGCAGACCATCGACTGGGTGAAGGAAGTGCAGGAACGCGGCGCCGGTGAGATTGTGCTGAACATGATGAATCAGGACGGCGTGCGTAACGGCTACGATCTTGATCAACTGAAGATGATCCGCGAAGTGTGTCACGTCCCCCTGATCGCCTCCGGCGGTGCAGGCACTATGCCGCACTTCCTGGAAGCATTCACAGAAGCACGCGTCGATGGCGCACTGGCAGCCTCGGTGTTCCACAAACAAATTATTAATATCGGCGAGCTGAAAAGCTACCTGGCCGAAAATGGCGTGGAGATCCGCTTGTGAGTACTCAAGAATCAAAAACCAGTCTTCTGACCGGTGAACAAATCAGCCAGCTCGACTGGGTGAAAGTCGATAACCTGATGCCAGCGATTATCCAGCATGCTGTATCCGGCGAAGTTCTGATGCTCGGATATATGAACCAGGAAGCGCTAAACGTCACACAATCTTCTGGCAAAGTGACCTTCTGGTCCCGCACCAAAGAACGCTTGTGGACCAAAGGCGAAACGTCAGAAAACTATCTGAACGTGGTCAGCATCACCCCGGATTGCGATAACGATACGTTACTGGTGCTTGCACATCCTGTTGGCCCAACCTGCCATAAAGGTAACAACAGCTGT
This sequence comes from Enterobacteriaceae bacterium Kacie_13, assembly GCA_013457415.1. Taxonomy (NCBI): domain Bacteria; kingdom Pseudomonadati; phylum Pseudomonadota; class Gammaproteobacteria; order Enterobacterales; family Enterobacteriaceae; species Enterobacteriaceae bacterium Kacie_13. The sequence goes on along the minus strand of CP045665.1, from coordinate 1,897,569 downwards.
TTCCACCCTGCCGAAACCGACTGGGCCTTCCTGTATCAGCTCGAAGAACTGCTCGCGTCGCGCAAAACGGCCGATCCTGATAGCTCTTACACAGCGAAACTCTATGCCAGCGGCACCAAGCGTATTGCGCAGAAAGTCGGAGAAGAAGGCGTTGAAGTTGCGCTGGCGGCTACCGTCAACGATCGCTTTGAACTGAAGAATGAAGCCTCAGATTTGGTATATCATCTGCTGGTACTGCTGCAGGATCAGGATCTCAACCTGAGCGCAGTGATTGAGAATCTGCGTCAGCGTCATAAGAAGTAACGCTAAACGAAAGATATAAAAAAGCCGCCTTTGCGAAAGCATTGGCGGCTTTTTAATTTCCCGGACTGGACTAATTAATCAATGGGAATAATTTTTGATGGCGTTACGGCCTAATACCACAGCCGACCCCAGAATTAAGCCGATCAGGGTCGCCAGTACTAAGATAACACCCTTCTTCGGACTGTCGCGGTGGATTGGCAGATTAGGTTTCATCACATAACGCAATGAATACGTTGAATCAGGTTTAGACTTCAATGCACTGATCGCTAAGAGTGTCTGGCGAGCATTGTAGTAAGCCTCATCCAGAGGTAATGGACGTGTAGCTTCATTCTTGATAATGGAAGTAAGTGCATCACTCCCCAGAACAAATAACGTATCTTCTGACAACGTCTCTGCCTGCTGTACAACCGTATTTTTAATATTAGATTGTTGTGCAACGACTAAAGCCTGATTGAGAATTTCCAAACGCTTATTTTTTTTCTCCTGAGCAACTTTTTCCTTAGTTGCTAAATCCTCTTTCAGATCCTCGATTTTGGAGTTAATACTAATTTGTAAGTCGTTATCCAGTTCGGTTACAGAACGCGTATTAATCTGCTGGATGTAGGTAGTGAGCGTTTTTTGTGCTTCACCTGCAGTTACGGCGGTATAACTAATTTTAAGCGGCACGGGCTGATCTTTTACGGCAGGAGCAATAGTCAACTTTTCCGGATTAGCCTGATTAGCGAGTTGCTCAGACAAAGCCGAAATAGCGGAGTTAAAACGTCCAAAAAACCGCTGCTGAACATCAACAACCGTTGGCGCATTAGCGGGATTCTGGCTGTAAAGAACGCTCATCGCATTGTTATAGTTAGCGATTTGCCCTGAGTCGGGATAGGTCACTATCGCCTCAGAAGTCCATTTTTCTTTGGCAACAAAGATATAAATAATTGCGATGATAATAGCGATTATGGCAAAAGATAAAACCAGCCATTTCCCACGCCATAACTGTACAACGAGATCCATTAAATCAATTTCATCAGATGATTTATTGAGCTGATTTTTAGCCATACTATTATTGTTTTGATTCATAATTGCCCTAGAAATTTCCACTTACTTACATTCAATTTATGTATGCATTATAAACAAGTTAGAGATAAAAACTCATCCGCAATGTGGGTTTTTTATGAGATTAGCCCGAAAAATGAAACTAATTAAACAGATTTTTGGAAAGTAGTAACTGCCAGTGCAGGTTTCCAAAACAAAGTTATGTCGAAAAAAAACGGCCCCGTAAAGGGCCGTCAGTTTTAATGATCAGTAAAAGAAGAACTTAATCCAACCATTCGGTGTGGAATACGCCTTCTTTATCAGTGCGTTTGTAAGTATGTGCACCGAAGTAATCACGCTGTGCCTGGATCAGGTTAGCTGGCAGAACCGCTGAACGGTAGCTGTCATAGTAGTTGATAGCAGCGGAGAAGGTTGGCGTAGGAATACCGTTCTGAACAGCATAAGACACCACGTCACGCAGCGCTTGCTGGTATTCATCAGCAATATTTTTGAAATACGGAGCCAGCAGTAGGTTAGCGATAGATGCGTTTTCCGCATAAGCATCGGTAATTTTCTGCAGGAACTGAGCGCGGATGATACAACCGGCACGGAAAATCTTCGCGATTTCGCCGTAGTTCAGATCCCAGTTGTTTTCGTCAGAGGACGCTTTCAACTGTGAGAAGCCCTGAGCATAAGAAACGATTTTGCCCAGATAAAGAGCGCGACGTACTTTCTCGATGAATTCTGCTTTATCGCCTTCGAAAGGTTTAACAGCTGGGCCAGAAAGCACCTTAGATGCTGCGACACGTTGATCTTTCAAAGAAGACAGGTAACGGGCAAAGACAGACTCAGTGATCAGCGTCAGTGGCTCGCCGAGATCCAGAGAGCTCTGGCTGGTCCATTTACCGGTACCTTTGTTCGCTGCTTCATCCAGAATCACATCTACCAGATATTTACCTTCTTCATCTTTCTTGGTGAAGATATCTTTGGTGATGTCGATCAGATAGCTGTTCAACTCGCCTTTGTTCCAATCTGCGAAGGTGGACGCCAGCTCTTCGTTGTTCAGGTTCAGAGACTGTTTGAGCAATGAATAGGCTTCAGCAATCAGCTGCATGTCACCGTATTCGATGCCATTGTGAACCATCTTAACGTAGTGACCTGCACCATCAGCTCCGATGTAAGCAACACAAGCATCGCCATCATCAGTACGGGCTGCGATTTTCTCAAGGATTGGAGCAACCAGAGCATACGCTTCTTTCTGTCCGCCAGGCATGATGGATGGACCTTTCAGTGCGCCCTCTTCACCGCCGGATACACCGGTACCGATGAAGTTAAAGCCCTGCTCGGACAGTTCGCGGTTACGGCGAATGGTATCTTTATAATAGGTATTGCCGCCATCGATGAGGATGTCGCCTTTATCCAGGTGCGGAGTCAAGGACGCGATGGTTTTGTCAGTTGCTTCACCGGCTTTCACCATCAGCAAGATACGACGCGGTTTTTCCAGCGAGTCAACAAACTCTTCGACGGTGTAGTGCGGAACCAAATTTTTACCTGGGTTTTCTGCGATGACTTCATCAGTCTTGTCGCCAGAACGGTTAAAAATGGAAACGGAATAACCACGGCTTTCAATGTTAAGCGCGAGGTTACGGCCCATGACCGCCATACCGACAACGCCGATCTGTTGTTTGGACATTAGCAACTCCTGTCTGTAATAGTTGAACGCTCAGTTTTTAGTCTAAACCCCTGTTTAAAGTAAGTTTATCTGCGCTGAGCTATACAAATGAACACAGGTATTGTACATGAGAATCACATAGGGTGAACCTATTGAAGTAAACACTTGCTATATTCTTGAATAGAATTTCTCCACAAATCAAACATTATGTAACAGTTAAAAATATGGTCGGCAAGAAATGAATACTAGGAAATAACTGTAAAATAAAGCTAGCTAAATATATTTCAAAACACCTAACTCGTAATCTTTAGAATGTTTTTTCGCCTAGTTTCACCGTCGTTAAACTAATGAGTGCAATAGAAATCAAGTATATCCCCATAGGTGTATATATAAAAGGATTTGTTATTGAAACACTCAAGCCAAAAATCAAAGAACATGCTATCTGCACTTTAATTAAATTATCCTTAGATAGAAGGTTTTCGTATATCACCTTCAAAAATGGGATAATTGAGATTATAACGCCAAGCATGCCTACTTTAAAGAATATTTCAAGTGGTACGACCTCGATTCTTCCCCGGCCGAAAATACTTGCCCCAAAACCTTCTCCAAAAATTACATTCCATATGCCAAGAGAATCATAAACAAATCTAAAATCGTTTAATCGTACAGAGTCTGAGTCAACGCCGCGATCTCCAACTATAATAAGCATTCCTAGCATAGCTATAACAATTAAGAATATTAATAAAATATTTTTCCTTAAGTTGTTAATTTTGAAACTAGCAATAGTTACTGCAAGCCCTGTAAACAAAAACACCCCTCTGGTTTCTGTTAAAAAGATGGCAACCATGCATAATGAGAAATAGAAATATTTTTTTTCACAAAAAAATAATATGGCACCGATGCCTATAAAGAAGAACGACTTGGCAAAGAAAGCACCACTGGGCCTGAAGAAAAACTCACCTGATGCCGACATAACATTATAAATTAAGTTAAAATCAAGATACCCACTTTTTAATAAGAGAACGTAACACAAATATGTAACTGAAGCTAAGATTGAAAATATTTTAACGAACTGTTGAAATTTCAACAACGAATAATTATTAAGTTCTTTGCTCATAAAACAAAAATAAGGAATGATGAGCATATATAGGAATGGTTGCAAATCGAAAAAAATGTCTTGGAGAGGATTTCCTCGCGCAAAACCTATCAAAATGCCAAGCATAGGTAATATAAACAACATGAGCACTAATATTACAACACTATATTTAGTTTTAGTTTGGAGAAATAACAAGTTCAGAAACAACACTATTATAGAAAGAAAAAATAAAATATACCTTAAAGGAGGTACACCTAAAGGGTCCAAAAGTCTTCCCCCGCCGCCGAATATAATTTCAAATGAAATTAAAAATATTAGTATCTTATTTAAATTTCTCATCAAAACCTACACATTTATTGATACGAAGAATTCGACATTGTATAAATATCAGTTTGCTAGCGAGTCAGAGTGAATTAGAAACTAACATCGTTTGGAAAAGTTAAAGAAGATTGAATATTAGTAACATCCCCAACACAATACGATCCCGGTTACGTCTTCGCAGCTGAATTATTCTAAGTAGTAAATTAAACCTATTTGAGAAGTTATTGTATTTAAGTTTAAGATAAATATCTTCGTTGTCAATGATAAATAATTTACATAGCTTCAAAATTTCATTTCTATACCAGCCTTCCCTGACAAGCTTAACACGCTTCAAACCAGCCTTTAAACTTGTATTTGCGCCTACTTGGTTATTAGAGTGCTGACGATATTGCATATACGCATTATTATCTATATACCAAGAAAACCCATTTACACGTGCAAATGCATACAATAACCAATCATGTAACTCGACACTCGGTGCAACAGTGTTTTCTAATAAGAAACTCTTAAAATCCACAGCAAGTTTGTTTTTAAATACGTATGTGCAACCAGGCCCAGCTGCTTCAAAAAGATAATCATATTCGACTTGGGGTTGAGCCTTATCTATGAGACATTTTTTCCCATCATCCCAAAAAGCGATAACGTTACTCGAATAGGCATCAATGTTTGGTTTTTTTAATATATCAACAGCATGTGATAATTTAAGCTTACACCATATATCATCTTGGTCTGAAAATGAAACATAACTGTATTTATCAATTTCCACATCAGAAACAAGTCTATAAAAATTTTTTCCGGCAGAACCAAATTTTTTTCCATAGGGCAGTATGAAAATGTTACTAATTCTGGAATATTTTTCCACTAAATAATCATATGAACCGTCACTCGATAAATCGACACTAATGTAAATATCAAGTTCAACATTCTGTTGTTCTAAAATTGATTGTAATTGCTCATCAATCCATTCACGCCCATTATACACTGCAAGTAAAACTGCAATTTTTTCCATTACTGTATTTCTCAAATTAGTATGAAGTGTATTTTAAAGTTTTTAAGAATTTGGCTTTTCACCCCGGACATTTAAAACCCCATCTCTGATGCCTGCTAAAAAAGAATATAAATATTCTTTTTTATTCTTTTGCTTAAAAATTAAAATAAAACTATGAATAAAACAAAACGAAATTTCCCGAATGGCAAGCAACTTAGGTACGTGTTTATAGCGGAAAAGGTGAAAAGCATTTCTGACCCTATAGTAACGCCGAGCGGGTGAGTGAACAGGCACACAAAAACCAAAAATGTTGAAAGATTTATCACCAATTGAGTGAATCATTTTCGCTTGGGGAATGATATGTACTAGTATGTTTTCGGAAAAACATCTTAGACACCACTCGGTATCTACATAGTCAATAAAAAGACCATCATCCATTAGGCCAACTTGTTCAAATACATCTGTTCTAACAATAGTTCCTGAAGAAATTACTATTGATGATGTAAACGGTTCAGTTTTACCCTCTGAGAAGATTTTAACTCTTGCCCCACTCTTTCTTACGTTAGTTATAGCGTATTCAAAGCCTTTTTTTTCATCGTAAAAAGTTGGCGCGCAAATCTTAAAGTCATTCTCTTGCATAGGTTTGAATAAGGTAGCAATAAACTGCTCATTTATATTACTATCCTGATCGAAAAATATTATTGTTTTATAGCCAGATTCAATGCAGAAATTAATCCCTACATTCTGAGCAGTTGCGATACCTCTGTTCCCACCTAACCAAATGTAATTAAATAATTGACTATTTAAAATTTTACTCATTACAGGACTATTATCTACAACGATAACATCACACATTTGACCAGCCAATTCAGTTGCTAAATTTAGAACAGGGTTAATATTTGGGTTGTACGTGACGATAATAGCGCAAATGTCATTAATTTTCTTATTCATGAGAAATCCTAGATCAATATATACACATTAATTCATCTTTGATTATAGTTAATGTTTATCTATTTTTAAAAATAGTTCTTACAAAGATTGCATCTAAACAGTCAGTACAAAGCGATTTTTTGGTTTTAAACTCGAAATAGTTATCCTTAAAAAAAACACCGAAAACTGAACGCGTTGCGTACTTAGCAGATGTATTATCATTAATCCTGCCATTATATACAGCATTCATGTATGATATAAATTCCTTAATGTTTTTATAAATGGGATCGTTTATTTCAAGAGCTTCTCTTTTGACTAGATTTTCTATTAAAAGATGTATTTGGACATAATGCGCCAATCTTTTATTGAATTTCTGACGACTAAAAAAACGTTTCAGCTTAACAGAAAAAGTAGTGTTAATTGCGCCAATTTGGTTATTGTTATGTTGTCTGTAAAGAATTAACTTTTCAGCGCATGAACTAAGGCAGTTTTTAATAACTGCATTTGCAGCTATCCAATGGTCATGAGGGATAGATTCTGGAAATGGTAATAATTCCATTAAAAAATTTCGCCGAATGGCAAGAGTTGCACCAGTTACGATATTGTTTATTATTATTTTTTCAAGATTGAACTCATCTAATTTTGAAGTATGGTTGACGTAATCCCACAATCCACCTAAAACTTCTTTCTTGTCATTAACAAGATAAGCGTCAGAAAAATTGACATTAACTTTATTGTTTGAAAAGTTGCACAGCATTAATTGCGCTTTATTTTCTTTCCAGATATCATCTTGGTCAGAAAAGAAAACGATATCGGATACAGTATATCCAACTAATTTTTCGAAGTTTTTTATGTACCCTAAATTACCTTGCCCACTTATAATTTCAATATTAACATTGCATAAACTCTTAAATTCCTCAAGAATTTTGATTGTATTATCTAGAGAACCATCATCCCTAATATAAATATTAGAAGGCTTTATTGTTTGATTGACGATACTTTCAAGCTGCTCAATAACATACTTCTCACCATTATAGGTGGCTATGATAACATCGTAGTTCACAAGTCCTTCCTATTTCGGCTAACACATTTATTCGAAATTATAAGTAGTAGCAAGAAATCAATCATCACTCTAATTGACCACGCATATGCAGCCCCGATTAAGCCATAAGCATGCACACAGAAGTATAATAAAACTAGATAGGGTAAAATTTCTAAACAATGTAGAAGTGCTGTCAACTTAGCTTTACCCAAAGACTGAATTGCAGTAAATGGAATTTGAGCTAATGAATTAAAGAAGAAACCTACAAGTAAAATGCTTAATATTGAAGATGAGTTGTTAGCATACTCTTGCCCCATCCACAGTAACAGTATCTTGTCCGAGAAGATCACTCCTAGTACAACAACAGGTAAACAACCAGCAATCATTAGTTTGAATGAAAATTTCAGTTGCGTATTAAAATCCTCATGACTTTTGATGTTACTTAATCTAGGAAATACAGCTCTAGATAACGCACCTGGCAATAAACCAAGTCTGCCTATAGCCTCGGAAGGTGCAGTATAAAACCCGACTACTTTTGCGCCAAGAATACTTGAAATAACAAATCTATCAAAATATACCATTATTGGACTTATGATATTACTAACTGTAATCCAACCACCGAAAAATATTAATCTTTTAAACGTAACTAGATGGAAAGAGAGTTTTGATCCAATTACTTCTTTTCTAACAATTATGAACGCAATAAGAAGTGAAATAACACGCCCTATGATTAATCCAATAATTGCGTTGACTAAGGTATTGTGATAAATAATAAGCAAAGCAGGCAAGCCAGCAATTATAGAACTTCCTATACTACGCTGTAAGTTTACAATTGGGAACTTTTCGTCGCCCTCCAGGATTGCCATCCAAAGTTGATTTAAAAGAAAAACAGGGATAGAAAAAACAAGAATTTTTAAAGCGGACTCAACTTCGGGGATATGAAGAGCTGAAACACTTAACAACTTTACAATATTCGGTATGAATATGTATAGTGCAATCATACCTGCTGAACTGAATATCATTATAAAAACAGTAGAAGTTGATATTATTTTTTTTCTTTCTTCGATATCATTCCTGTATAATGCAATCTCTCTGACTATAGCTCGAGTCAATCCAACATCGAATATGCCAGCATATCCTACAATCGCAATTGCTAAAGTGTAAATACCAAACAACTCAGGCCCTAACTGTCTAGCTAAATATCCTAAGGCAGGAATAGCTATTATAGTAGGAATTATATAACCAGATAAATTCCAAATGCTGTTCTTGATAAGACTCATTTTTCTTCCACACTAATTAAAAATCATTTTATAAAGCTAAAGTATCATCCTTTAAACTTTAGCTTTATTTGCATGAAAATAGTTAGCAATTAACGTCAGTTGAATAGTTCTGAATTTACCAAGGATTTTGCCATTTCATCTTTACCAGATAAAAGCGGCGCAGTACTGAGTGGCCATTCAATACCAATATCAGGATCATTCCACACAATTCCGCGATCATGCGTCGGAGAATAATAATTCGTTGTCTTATAAACGAACTCTGCGGTTTCACTCAATACCAGGAAGCCATGAGCAAAACCTTCTGGGATCCAAAGCTGACGTTTGTTCTCGGCAGAAAGATGAACACCAACCCATTGACCAAATGTAGGTGAACTTTTACGGATATCGACCGCAACATCAAACACTTCACCCACGACGCAGCGGACCAATTTAGCCTGCGCATAGGGCGGAAGTTGAAAGTGAAGTCCGCGAAGGACACCTTTAGTCGATTTGGAATGATTGTCTTGAATGAAGTTAACTTGGTAACCCACTGCATCTTCAAAAACTTTCTGATTAAAGCTTTCAAAGAAGAAGCCACGATCATCACCAAATACTTTGGGTTCTAAAATCAATACATCTGGGATTTCGGTTTTAATAATTTGCATGAGTTTTAATAACCTTTAATCATCTTCAACAAATACTTGCCATAATCATTTTTAATCAATGGTGCAGCCAATTTCTTAACCTGTTCTGCATCGATAAAACCTTTGCGGAAGGCGATCTCTTCAGGGCACGCAACTTTTAAACCCTGACGAAGCTCAATAGTCTGAATAAAATTACTCGCTTCGATCAAGCTCTGGTGCGTGCCGGTATCCAGCCATGCGTATCCACGTCCCATCATGGCAACCGACAGACGCCCTTCTTCGAGATATAATCTGTTGATGTCAGTGATCTCATACTCACCACGTGGTGATGGTTTTAACCCTTTTGCCATTTTGACAACACTGTTATCGTAGAAATAAAGGCCCGTAACAGCATAATTGCTTTTTGGTTCTAATGGCTTTTCTTCCAGAGAAATAGCTTTCCCTGCTTTATCAAATTCCACCACGCCGTAACGTTCCGGATCATGGACGTGATAGGCAAACACAGTGGCACCAGACTCTTTTGCTACAGCGGCCTCTAACTGTTTTTGCAAATCATGTCCGTAGAAAATGTTGTCACCGAGTACCAGTGCACAATCATCATCACCAATAAACTCTTCCCCAATAACAAAGGCCTGGGCCAGACCATCAGGACTTTCTTGAATTTTATATTGCAGATTCAATCCCCACTGGCTACCGTCACCCAGCAGTTGTTCAAAACGCGGTGTGTCCTGGGGTGTACTGATAATGAGGATATCGCGGATACCCGCCAGCATAAGTGTGCTGATCGGGTAATAGATCATCGGCTTATCATAAATAGGTAACAGTTGTTTGCTGACTGCCATAGTCACTGGGTACAGGCGGGTGCCTGATCCACCTGCGAGAATAATACCTTTACGTGTGGTCATTTTAAGCTCTCAATTTTGTCGCTGCCCTTTAACGGGCAATAATTATTAAACTAGTGACTATTACAGACCCGATGGTGTGAACAACTCGGCGAGCATACGTTTAACCCCGACATCCCAGCGTGGCAGCGTTAAACCAAAGGTCTGTTGAAACTTGCTATTATCAAGACGCGAATTATTTGGGCGTCGGGCGGGCGTAGGGTACGCGCTCGTTGCAACCGGATGAGTTTGCTTTAATGCGAGTTCATAGCCCGCACTCTGTGCTTCGGTAAAGACCACATTAGCATAATCAAACCAGGTCGTTATGCCCGAGGCAACAAGATGATACAGACCGGCGACTTCAGGCTTACGCATTGCGGTTGTTATAGCATGCGCGGTACAGTCGGCGAGAAGTTCAGCACCGGTTGGCGCACCAAACTGGTCATTGATAATTGAAAGCTCTTCCCGGTCTTTTGCAAGACGAAGCATGGTTTTTGCAAAGTTATTCCCTTTGCCAGCATATACCCAGCTTGTGCGAAAAATCAGGTGCTTAGGGCAATGCTTCTGAACAGCAATTTCACCGGCAAGCTTGGTTTCACCGTAGGTATTCAATGGTCCGGTTGCATCATCTTCTGACCAGGGCTTATCACCGTCACCTGGAAACACGTAATCTGTAGAATAATGGACTAACCATGCACCTATTAAGGCAGCTTCTTTGGCAATCGCCTCAACACTTGTCGCATTCAACAGTTGAGCGAAATCACGTTCTGATTCTGCTTTGTCAACCGCTGTATGTGCAGCTGCATTCACGATAACATCAGGTTTTATACGGCGAACGGTTTCAGCAATACCTTCTGGATTGCTGAAATCACCGCAATACTCTTTTGAATGAACATCAAGAGCAATCACGTTTCCTAAAGGAGCCAGAGCGCGCTGTAATTCCCAGCCAACCTGCCCTGTTTTGCCAAACAGAAGGATATCCATTATTTACGATCTCCGTAATTCTGCTCGACCCAAGATTTATAAGCACCACTTTTGATGTTATCAACCCACTTCTGATTATCTAAATACCATTGAACTGTCTTACGAATACCACTTTCAAACGTTTCGAGTGGTTTCCAGTTTAATTCCTGATTAATTTTATCAGCATCTATGGCATAACGACGATCATGTCCAGGGCGGTCGGCAACATAAGTGATTTGTTCACGATAGGAACTGTCTTTTGGAACGATTTCATCAAGCAAGTCGCAAATGGTCAGCACTACATCGAGATTTTTCTTCTCATTGTGTCCGCCGATATTGTAGGTCTCACCAATAACACCTTCGGTGACGACGGTATAAAGTGCGCGTGCATGATCCTCAACGTACAACCAGTCACGGATCTGATCGCCCTTACCGTAAATGGGCAGATTTTTACCTTCCAGAGCATTCAGGATAACTAAAGGTATGAGTTTTTCAGGAAAATGGAACGGACCATAATTGTTTGAACAGTTAGTCACAATGCATGGCAAACCATACGTACGCTGCCAGGCACGAACAAGGTGGTCGCTCGAGGCTTTAGATGCGGAGTAAGGACTACTTGGCGCGTAAGGCGTCTTTTCGGTGAACAGAGGCAATGCCTCCTGGCTTTGCCACTCATCAGGATGGGGCAAATCACCATAGACTTCATCTGTAGAAATATGATGAAAGCGGAAAACGTGTTTTCTTTCCTGAGTCAGCTGCGACCAATATGCACGAGTAGCTTCAAGCAGGGTATAAGTCCCTACGATGTTAGTCTCGATGAAATCAGCTGGACCGGTAATAGAACGATCAACGTGACTTTCTGCAGCGAGATGCATTACAGCATCAGGTTGATGTGTAGCAAAAATCTTATCAAGAGCAATTTTATCGCAAATATCTGCCTGAACAAAAGTATAGCGTTCGCTATCACATACCATATCTACCGATTCAAGATTCCCAGCGTATGTGAGTTTATCAACGTTGATAACGCTGTCATTGGTATTATTGATGATATGACGAACAACTGCAGAGCCTATAAAACCAGCGCCACCAGTAACTAAAATTTTCATTTTAAAGTCTCTCTTTAACAAATAATATCTTAAACTTCAAATAGGTAAACCATGGCTTAGCCATTATTTTTCTTTGAGCACACCGATTCTGGAAAGTTTATTAATGAACAATACGAAAGCCACAAAACAGAGAATAAACAAAACCAGAACCGCAAGCTGATTGTAATTTTTATAATCCGCAACAATACCTACTACCGAAAATGAAATAGCTATCGCTAATACTATTAGCAATGCAGTAGAATGCCTGAAACCGTACTTCAAAAGAATATGATGTAAATGCTCACGATCTGGTTTAAAAGGACTATCGCCCCTGCGGACTCTCGAAACCATCACGCGGATCATATCCATCAGTGGCACAGCGATGATCCATAGCGCCGTAACCGGATGCAATATCGCTGTAGTCCCCTGCGTTGCCAGAATAATTAACCAAATAACGGTAAATCCAATCAAAGTACTTCCGGCATCCCCCATGAAGACTTTAAATTTACGTCCCCATGGAATGCCTAAATTCAGCAGGATATAAGGGATACAGGCAATTGTCAGACAAATACACCACTGTGCCAGTTCAAAATTATCATGCAGTGAAAATGCCACACCTAATGAGGCAAAACTGACGCAAGATAAAGCACCAAGCAATCCGTCAATTCCATCTACCATATTAAAAGCATTAATTGCACACATAACGGCGAATATTGTCACTACATATCCTAAAATACCTAAGCCAACCGGGTATCCCAGGAAAATATCACCGAGTGAAGCAAGATGTAATCCACTAAACATCATGACTATGGCCACAAAAGCCTGCAAAGCTATACGGGGGGTAACAGGCAGATCGTAGCGGTCATCCAGGACGCCAACAAGTAATAGCAAGCTCGTACAAATAATGTAATAGCTAAAATTTGGGAACCAATCAGGCTGCAAGAAAAATAATACCCATATGGATAAGTATATTGAGACGCCCCCGACCAGAGGAATATGCCCGTTGTGATGTTTCCTCGCATTAGGTTTGTCTACCAACCCGACACGACGCGCAACTTTACGGGCAACAAATAATGAAGCTAACGCACTGAAAAATATTATAATATATTCTTGCATGACCGCACCATGTTCAATCGATTAATTTTTAAATTACTTCAAGCTTTATTAATAACGCTAACTAAGCGGCGAGTTTTAAGAATTTAGTATTTCAATCAATTTTTAAATTTATTATTTAGGCTCTCTACTCAATCTATCTGTATAGTTCTTTAGAAAATCCATATAATTCCAGAAAACCCATCCACTCTGGTGCCCGCGTACATCCGGAAATGGTTAAAAACCACGCTACCGCCCTTGGCTCACAAGCTACCAATGCACTTATCCTACATACCTTGTTGAAACAAACCTTAAACCATGTACAACACCAGGCAACTATCTCGATAAACCTGTCTCACAAAACTCAACTGGCAATTTTTAACCTAATTATGTTTCATAGCAACATGTAATCATCTTAAAAATCCGACTGCACTTTGATACTCATACGCCAATTACGATGGCAAGCGTTGACAATGTCCATACCCGGATTAGACAAAACTTGTGACAGCAGGATTTTATATTGATTATTCAATAGCATATATGAAACAACATCGTAGATAGCACCAAGCAATATCAGAGAGACGGCTGTATATCTTCACTACAATTATCTGGTAGGTGGCTTGATAACCCCAATCAAGAGTATGATTTTCGAACACATCGTCCTGCATGATAATTACCGATATAGCCTAGCTCAATACTCAACGAAACGCAGCCTTAATCCTGTCTTTTTGTCAGTAAATGTATGTTTTAACGACATTACTGCTTAGATAATGTACAAGGCATTTTTTGAATTCGATTTAAATGCAATAAACATAATTACTTATAACGTGTGTAACCCGTTATTTGTTATTCCTGAGCATAATTCGATATTTATCAGATTGCTCAGAGCAGTCATTTTAGCCAGGTGTATTAATTACATCCTAACTAATTTCAGTTATAAAAAAGCACCATCGAGATGGTGCTTTCCATACATATCGTAAGTGGTATTACTCGCCAGCAAACTCTTTCAGCCACGCTTTGAAAGCATCACCCTGCGAGTTATGGCGCACGCCATACTCAACGAAGGCTTTCATGTAACCCAGCTTGTCACCACAGTCGTGTGAACGGCCAGTCATGGTGAAGGCTTCAACAGTTTTCTTCTTCATTAACAGGGCAATAGCATCTGTCAACTGAATTTCGTTGCCTGCACCATAAGGAGTGATTGCCAGCAGTGGCCAGATGTCTTCGGAGAAGACATAGCGCCCTACTACCGCCAGGTTAGACGGTGCATCTTTACGCTCTGGTTTTTCAACAATTGCGGTCATTGGCGTACTTTTACCGGGCTCACCTTCTACACCGTTACAGTCAACAATGCCGTATTTAGACACGTCTTGTTCAGGTACTTCTTCAACCATAACCTGACTGTTACCTGTTTCTTTGAAACGGGTCAACATAGCCGCAAGGTTGTCCTTGCGAAGATCGCTGGTGGAATCATCCATCAGGACGTCTGGCAGAATGACTGCAAAAGGAGAGTTGCCGATCAATGGCTTAGCGCAAAGAACTGCGTGACCCAGACCTTTTGACTGCCCCTGACGCACGTTCATGATGGTCACACCCTTAGGACAGATGGACTGAACTTCTTCCAGCAGCTGGCGCTTCACGCGGGTTTCCAGCATGCTTTCCAGTTCGAACGAGGTGTCAAAGTGGTTTTCGATAGCATTTTTTGAAGAATGCGTAACCAGAATGATTTCTTTGATGCCCGCAGCAGCACATTCGTTAACGATGTACTGGATCAGAGGCTTATCGACGATTGGCAGCATTTCTTTCGGAATGGCTTTCGTCGCTGGCAACATGCGTGTGCCCAGACCGGCAACAGGGATAACAGCTTTTAACATTGTAAAGGATACTCCTTGAAACCTATTGTGTGTAAATCCAGTCGGTTAACGTGATAAATCACAGTGAATATCCAGACTGAAATTGAAAATACAAACTTATTGCCCAGCACGATATTTTTCTTTACCGAGTATAGTCCCTGTCGTTTAGTTTAGGGAAACCATACTGTGAACTTCAGAACATCAAATACATAGCCTGCCTATGTGATTACGATACCAGTAAGCAGCACCAAACGGTAAGCTAAAGACTCAAATTTAGGAATGTTGAACCTGTTCGACGATTTTATCATCACAAATTGCTGCTTTCCAAATCAGGTCGATGGCATCTATTTATGAAGTCTGCCTTACATAGCCTACGCAACTCAACTCAGGGTACCCCGCTGTTTTAGATTTGAATTTTCCACGTCTGACGCCCATTATTCAGCATGCGGCAACCGCCGTGTAACTAAAGGTGAAAAACGTAATATGGAATGGATCGCCGATCCGTCGATTTGGGCCGGGCTGGCTACCCTGGTAGTACTCGAAATTGTTCTGGGCATAGACAATCTTATTTTTATCGCCATTTTGGCGGAAAAACTTCCGCGTCAGCAACGTGATAAAGCGCGCGTAACCGGGCTTTTACTCGCCTTAGTGATGCGCTTATTGCTGCTCGCCTGTATTTCCTGGCTGGCTACGCTGACCCGGCCCCTGCTTACCCTGCTCGGACATGCGTTCAGTGCCAGAGATATGATCATGCTGACCGGCGGGGTATTTCTGCTCTTTAAAGCCACGATGGAGCTGAATGAGCGGCTTGAAGGAAAGGATGAAGAACAAACCCAGCAGCATCGGGGGGCTAAATTCTGGGCGGTCGTAGCACAAATTGTGGTTCTGGATGCAGTCTTTTCACTCGACTCTGTCATCACCGCCGTCGGGATGGTCGATCATTTAGCCGTCATGATGGTCGCGGTTTGTATCGCCATCGGGCTGATGTTGCTGGCAAGTCGCCCACTCACACGCTTTGTGAATGCGCATCCGACGATTGTAATTTTGTGTCTCAGCTTCCTGCTAATGATCGGCTTCAGTCTGGTCGCAGAGGCCTTTGGTTATGCGATCCCGAAAGGTTATTTGTACGCGGCCATTGGTTTCTCGGTGATTATCGAAGCACTGAACCAGCTGGCCCAGTTCAACCGCCGACGCTTTTTATCTTCACGCCGGTCATTGCGTGAACGTACCGCGGAAACGGTACTTCGCGTTCTTCGCGGTAAACATGAAGAAGCCGAGCTGGATGCACACTCCTCCAGCATGATTGCTGACAGTGCTAATGAAGAGGATGCGATTTTCAACCAGCAGGAACGTCACATGATCGAACGTGTTCTCGGGCTCGGGCAGCGCACCGTCAGCAGCGTCATGACCTCGCGGCATGATGTCGATAACCTTGAACTCAATGACCCGGTTGACGTGCTGACACAGCAGATCGCCAATAATCAGCACACCCGCATGCTGGTGACTGAAGACAGTTCGACTGACGAACCTTTGGGCGTGGTACACGTGGTAGACTTGCTGAAACAACAGCTACTGCAAAATGAGTTAGACCTTAAGGCACTGATCCGCCAACCGCTGATTTTTCCAGAGCAACTCTCCTTGCTGATGGCGCTTGAACAGTTCCGTCAGGCGAAAACACATTTTGCGTTTGTGGTCGATGAGTTCGGTTCGGTTGAAGGGATCGTGACGCTGACAGATGTCATGGAAACCATCGCCGGCAACCTGCCGGAGTCTGATGAAACACCGGATGCACGCCATGACATTCAGCAGTTAGAAGATGGCACCTGGATTGCTAACGGCTACATGCCGCTTGAGGACTTAGTGATGTACATCGCCCTGCCGGTAGATGAGAAACGTGAATATCACACACTGGCGGGGCTGTTGATGGAACATACGCAGAGCATCCCGCAAGTAGGTGCGCAAATTACTATCCACGATTATCTGTTCGAACCGCTGGAAGTCAGTAGTCACCGCATCCTGAAAGTGAAAATCACCCCACTTAAATCGGCATCGGATAACGATTACGAAGTCTGATTCTGATTTAAAAAAAAATGGGTGCCTGATTCAGGCACCCATTTTTATTCGTAAGACGCAGCTCAGGATTATTTATTCAGAAACTTCTGCACGTCTTCGCCTTCTTTACTGTCTTTACGTTTATCAATCCAGTTTTGAATCGCGCTGCGGGCGCTCTGTTCCAGCGTGCGTCTCAGCACCTGGTCAACTTGCAACTGATAACCCATCTGCGCCCAGGGACCATAAATGCGAAGCGGGATGTCGGTGGTTTTCAGCGTATTAATCAGATTGCTGTCACCTTTCCAGCCCCCTGTGACGCGGATCAGTAAGTTCATATCTACCTGCTGATCGGCCATGTCTATGCTGCCGTTCCCTTTCGCGGAAACCATTGGCGACTGACCTTCGAGATTATTTAGCGTCAGTGTGCCATCCGCCAGCTTGCCCTCGGCTTTTAGTGTATCTATCTGGCTGTAATGTTCATATTGCTCCAGCCCTTGCACTTTATCGCTGCTTCGCGAAACAGCCTGCTGGATAAGCTGCTGAATATTAATGCCATTCAGGTGAGCGTTATCCATGGAAAGTTGCCCTTCTCCCTGCCAGCGCCGTGCGAAATCAGCGGCGGAAAGCCCTTTGCCGTGAACATCCCCTTTCAGAGAGAAGCTACCAGTCAGGGCTTTCGGCAACCCATAGGCTGCCAGCACATCACCTAGCTCGATTTTGTTCACATCCGGCACCAGATGCACCTGAATCTGTTTGCCGGTCACGTCGATATCGCCTGGGAGTGAGAATTTTCCGCTGCCCATATTGCCGCTAAAGGTCGATAACGTAACCTTACCCTGCTGATTTTCTGCATTCAGCGCCAGATCTTGAACCTTCAGACCACGGTAAGTTAAATCGGCGACTTGCAAAGCCAGCCGGGCATTGAAAGCCTGCAAACTACTCAGACCATTCGGCTGATCGTCCACATCACGGGCAATCACCGGCGCGGATGTCACGGAGGACTCATTTTCCGTTGTTTGTTCATCGGTTTCAGGCTGCCAGCCGCTGAGCGCATCGAGGTCAAGTTTGTTAGCGGTTAAATCCAGCTGATAGTTGGTACTACCACTGAGAGTGGCCGAAGCGGTGCCAGAAATCTGATTATCGTTCGCGGTTAAATCCAGCTGGCTAAGTTTGACAGTGTCGGTATCGCGCTGGTAGCTGGCCTGCATTGCACCATTACCCTGAACGCCCTTAACCGGAATATCTGCGCCGTTCAACTGATAGGTAAACTTGCTGATATTCGCCGCAAAAGCCTGCGGATAGTGCTGCATATCCAGTTCAGCTTTCATGGTAAAAGCGAGATCGCGCTGATTGCGGTTTATGCGACTGGAAAGCTGGATAGTCGCCTGGCGATTGGCATTTTTGTCCATCTGCATATTGATATCACGGACATTGATGACATCATCGTCGCCGCGTTGCCAGATAAGGAGACTGTCGACAATGCTTAATTTATCGATATCAAATTTCCAGCCCGCCTCGAGGGTCGGCGTTACCGGCGCAACAGGCGTTGGAGAGGAAGGCGCGACAGGCGCGTCTGGCTGATTCTCTTCGCTATCTGGTGTAAGACGAACGACCGCATTTTTCAGTAAAACCTGTTTGACAGCGAGCTGATGAGAAAGCAGCGGCCAGAGTTTGACGTCCAGACGCATGTTTTCGGCGCTGACTACAGGCGTGTTAG
This sequence comes from Enterobacteriaceae bacterium Kacie_13, assembly GCA_013457415.1. Taxonomy (NCBI): domain Bacteria; kingdom Pseudomonadati; phylum Pseudomonadota; class Gammaproteobacteria; order Enterobacterales; family Enterobacteriaceae; species Enterobacteriaceae bacterium Kacie_13. The sequence goes on along the minus strand of CP045665.1, from coordinate 1,878,648 downwards.
CACCAGGAGCGGTCAGTGACGTTTGTCCGGCGATGATGCTCAACTGAGGCCAGACGTGCCAGCGCAGCGAGCCATTGATCTCCAGCTGGTAGCCGCTTTTCATCTCAACCCGTTCCACCATATATTGACGGAAGTCATTCGGGTTAATCAGAAACACCAGCGAAGTCATGCCGGCAATGATAACCACCAGTAAAATCACCAGTGTTGTCAGTAGTCTTCTCATGCCTTCCTCACGTTTTTATCCGGCCTGCAGATAAAAAAGCTGAATCAATCTTCATCAATACGGCTGGCAACCGCACTTTGCTGGTCGCGATATTTCGCATCCTGACGGCTGTTATAAGGACGCGCTGCCGGGCCAGATAACGGCTCGAAACTCAGTGCGCCTATCAGCATGCCAGGGCGAAGTGCCAGGGGCAGTTTGCCGGAATTATAAAACTCCAGCACGATGCGCCCCTGCCAGCCTGGATCGATGCGGTGCGCAGTCACGTGAACCATTAACCCCAGACGTGCCAGCGAAGAGCGCCCGTCCAGCCAGCCGACCAGATCATCGGGGATAGACACAGTCTCAAACGTCACGGCCAGCGCCAGCTCCCCCGGATGCAGGAAGAATGCTTCGCCTTCTGGCAAAACAATCTCATCACTCATCACTTTATCGAGAGAGGCGCTGACTTCGTCCTTCGGGCCACTCAGATCGATAAAACCCGCGTTATGCCCGAGAAATACGCGAAAGCCATTACCCAGACGCACATCTACTGTAGCACCGTTAATACGTTCAACGGGCGGACGCGGTGAAATGCCTAATTTGCCACTGTCCAGCCAGGCTTCTATATCTCGATCGCAAAGTCTCATCGTTTCTCCGGTTTGTTTTTCTACAGCATGGCGATTAATTGAAGAACTGGCTGATTTTTGCCTTGAGGATATCAATCGCAATCCGGTTCTTGCCGCCTCGCGGCACAATGATGTCTGCGTATTGTTTGGAAGGTTCGATAAATTGCAGGAACATTGGGCGGACGGTTTTCTGATACTGCGCCATCACGGAATCCATCGAACGGCCACGTTCGTTAACATCACGCTTCATGCGGCGCATCAGGCAGATATCAAGTGGCGTATCGACGAAAATAGAGAAGTTCATTTCCTGACGCAGACGCACGTCGGTCAGCAGCAAGATCCCTTCAAGAATGATGACTTTCTTCGGTTTTAGCGTCACCGTTTCAGCAAGCCGGGTGTGTTCAATAAAGCTGTAGCTCGGCAGTTCAATTGCCTGACCTGATTTCAGTGCCTGTAAATGCTGAAACAGTAAATTGTGATCCATCGCACTTGGATGGTCGTAGTTGGTTTTGACCCGCTCTTCCATGGTCATGTGGCTTTGGTCTTTATAGTAGCAATCTTCGGGGATCACCCCGATGTGCTCATCGCCTACCTGATCTCGAAGTTCACGGTATAACGTACTGGCGATAAGGCTTTTTCCCGAAGCAGATGCGCCAGCGATACCTACGATGACACACTGATGGAATTTGTCAGACATAAAATTAAAGACCTGATTTGGAAGTTGGAAGGCAAACACAGATATGTGCTTTGAACGCGGCAATTATAAGTTCAAGACACTGCCCGATGCCAGCGTTAAGGCTGTGTAATCGCTGACATCGGGCAATAAATCGCTGAGTTGAGAGATTAAACTGCGCGGAAAGCGATTTCTGTCGGAATCGCATCGCCTTTCCAGAACAGTTGTGATGCTACTTTTGACGCCAGTTCGCGATAAATCGTTGTAAATTCGCTCTCCGGATTCGAGACCACCGTCGGTTCGCCGCGGTCCAAATCTTCACGCAATGAGATATGTAACGGTAATTGCGCCAGCAGTTCGCAGCGATATTTCTCGGCCAGACGCTGTGCGCCGCCGGTGCCGAAAATTGGTTCGTGATGACCACAGTTGCTGCACACATGCATGCTCATGTTTTCAATAATGCCCAACACCGGCACATGCACTTTCTCAAACATGACGATCCCTTTCATGGCATCGAGCAACGCGATGTCCTGCGGCGTAGTCACAACGACAGCCCCGGTCACCGGAATATTTTGCGAGAGCGTCAGTTGAATGTCACCGGTGCCCGGCGGCAAATCGATTACCAGATAATCGAGATCCGGCCACAGCGTATCCTGCAACATCTGCATCAACGCCTTGCTGGCCATCGGCCCGCGCCAGACCATGGCATTTTCATCAGTGACCAGATAACCAATCGAGTTGGTCGCCAGACCATGGGCCATTATCGGTGACATGTGCACGCCATCCGGCGACGTCGGCCGTTCATCTTCAGTACCGAGCATATTCGGCACCGACGGTCCGTAAATATCGGCATCCAGGATACCGACTTTGCCTCCCTCGGCCGCCAGCGCAAGTGCCAGATTCACCGCAGTAGTCGATTTCCCGACACCGCCCTTGCCCGAACTGACCGCAAGAATATTGCGCACGCCCTTAATACCCGGCTGCTCATTCGCCCGTTTCATGGTGGCGATGTCGTGACGCAGGGTCCACTGGATTGCCGATGCGCCCGTTACACGCAGCAGCTCGCCGCTGGTTTCATCTTTCAATACTTCGAAACCGCTTTTCCAGGCGAAGGGCAGCGTCAGATCGATATGCAAAACCTCATCCATTAACACGCAGTGATGCAGTGCTTTAATGGCGTTGAGATCTTTTTGCAGAGTGGAATGGCGGAAGGTGGCCAGTACGCCGGTCACTAGTGCGCGCAGCCCCGCGGGGGTGGTCTGCTGTGGGGATTGAGATGTCATCCCGGCTCCTTGAAAAGGGTTATCAGACTATTTATTAAACGACTTATTCTTTAAATAGCATAACAGAAGGTTCATACAGAGATCCCCCGTTTGTTTACGCGGGGCGGCGCTTTCGGTTAACATCAATCCCCCTGATTTCAACAACAGAAAGCAAGCTCTTACTATGGCTCAAGTCGCGAAAAAAATTTTGGTAACCTGTGCACTTCCGTACGCCAACGGATCCATCCATCTCGGTCACATGCTCGAGCACATCCAGGCTGACGTCTGGGTTCGTTTCCAGCGAATGCGCGGCCACGAGGTGCACTTCATCTGTGCGGACGATGCGCACGGCACGCCGATCATGCTGAAAGCTCAGCAACTCGGTATCAAGCCGGAAGAGATGATTGCCGAAATGAGCCAGGAGCATCAGAAAGATTTCGCCGGTTTTGGTATCAGCTATGACAACTATCACTCCACGCACAGCGACGAAAACCGTGAGCTGTCCGAGTTGATTTATGGTCGTCTGAAAGAAAACGGCTTCATCAAGAACCGCACCATTTCTCAGTTGTACGATCCTGAGAAAGGCATGTTCCTGCCAGACCGTTTCGTCAAAGGCACGTGCCCGAAATGTAAATCACCGGACCAGTACGGTGATAACTGCGAAGTTTGCGGCGCAACCTACAGCCCGACTGAACTGATCGAGCCGAAATCTGTGGTGTCCGGCGCGACGCCTGTGATGCGTGATTCTGAACACTACTTCTTCGACCTCCCGGAGTTCAGCGCCATGTTGCAGGCTTGGACCCGTTCCGGTGCGTTGCAGGAGCAGGTCGCCAATAAAATGCAGGAGTGGTTCGAATCCGGTCTGCAACAGTGGGATATCTCCCGCGATGCACCTTACTTCGGTTTCGAAATTCCGGATGCGCCGGGCAAATTCTTCTACGTCTGGCTGGATGCGCCAATCGGCTACATGGGTTCATTTAAAAACCTGTGCGATCGTCGCAGCGATTTGAACTTCGACGAATTCTGGAAAAAAGATTCCACCACCGAGCTGTATCACTTCATCGGTAAAGACATTGTTTATTTCCACAGCCTGTTCTGGCCGGCGATGCTTGAGGGCAGTAATTTCCGTAAACCGACCAATCTGTTCGTTCACGGTTACGTCACGGTCAACGGCGCGAAGATGTCTAAATCGCGCGGCACGTTCATCAAGGCCAGCACCTATCTGAACCATCTGGACGCCGACTGCCTGCGTTATTATTACACCGCTAAACTGTCTTCCCGCATCGACGATATCGACCTGAATCTGGAAGATTTCGTGCAGCGCGTGAATGCCGATATTGTTAACAAAGTAGTGAATCTGGCGTCCCGTAATGCCGGTTTCATCGCCAAACGCTTTGATGGAAAACTGGCGGATAAGCTGGCGGACGAAGCGCTGTTCAAAACCTTCACCGATGCTGCTGAAAGCATTGCGCAGGCGTACGACAGTCGCGAATCCGGTCGTGCGATCCGTGAAATCATGGCGCTGGCCGATCTGGCTAACCGTTATGTGGACGAGCAGGCACCGTGGGTAGTTGCGAAACAGGAAGGCCGCGACGCAGACCTGCAGGCGATTTGCTCGATGGGCATCAACCTGTTCCGCGTGCTGATGACCTACCTCAAACCGGTTCTGCCATCGCTGGCCGAGCGGACAGAAGCATTCCTCAACACGGAGCTGAGCTGGGATTCCATTGCACAGCCGTTGCTGTCGCATCAGGTCAATCCGTTTAAAGCACTGTTTAACCGCATTGAGCTCGATAAAGTGGCTGCGATGGTCGATGCCTCGAAAGAAGATATTGCGGCAGCAAATGCGACCGTGGTGACCGGTCCACTGGCGGATGACCCGATTCAGGAAACCATTACTTTTGATGATTTCGCTAAAGTCGACATGCGTATCGCGCTGATTAAAAGTGCTGATTTCGTAGAAGGCTCTGACAAACTGCTGCGTCTGCAACTCGATTTGGGTGGCGAAACGCGACAGATTTTCTCCGGCATTCGCTCAGCGTATCCGGATCCGAAACTTCTGGAAGGCCGCCTGACCATCATGGTAGCAAACCTTGCGCCGCGTAAAATGCGCTTCGGTATCTCCGAGGGAATGGTAATGGCTGCGGGCCCTGGCGGAAAAGACATCTTCCTGCTCAGCCCGGATTCCGGCGCACAGCCGGGTATGCAGGTAAAGTAAAGCATTGATTTAGCAGAAAGCCCGATACATTTATCGGGCTTTTTTTTATGACTTTTCCGCAGAAAAAACGCAGAAAATACCCTATAAATTTCGGGTGTCAGGAAGGCGGCAAATGAGAAAGTCCCCGGGCGTTTACATCAGTAAGTGACCGGGGCGCACGAGCGCAGCCAACGCATCTGACGCACGAAAGATGACGGGTATTTTATTTTGGCCAGTTTGGCCAGATAGCCTTCGGATACTCCTTCTCAATATCTTCCCTTGCCAGCCCAATATCTTTCAGCTGATCGCCGGTTAATCCCTGCAATATCTTGCGGCTGACGCGGCGTTCATTCCAGCTGTACAGGACGGCATACACCTGTTTCATGAATCCTGCTTTTTCGACCGGCGTCTGTACGGTATGCAAAGGCGCAACAGTATCTGTTGCAGTAACTCTTTCACAAACAACGGTTTCACACCCTGCAAACTGACGTTCTTCAATGATATTTTTCATATTCTGCCCCTGTTAACGACCTGACAACAGGATCGGATAAACGGCCAAAACATTACAGATTCAGATTTTTAGTATTTCAACCATACAGATCTGGATTAGATGACAGATACAGGGTTAGATTGTATCCATCTGTACTGTTTTCTTTGCGCAGGGGTTGGAAAAAAGATAATGAACCGTTATGAAAATCTGGCAAACGTATTGAGTGACCGCATCGAACAGGGTTTGTACCCGGCCGGGATCCGCCTGCCGTCGGTGCGCGTGCTGAGCAGTGAACATGGCGTTAGCGTGAGTACGGTGCAGCAGGCTTACCGCGTGCTGGAAGAAAAACAGCTGGTGGAAGCTCGCCCAAAATCGGGTTATTTCGTGAAGGGTGCGCGGATACAGGCAGCCCTGCCCTCCGGCTGCCGCCCTGCGCAGCGCCCGGTAGAGATCTCCCAGTGGGATCAGGTACTGGATCTCATCACCTCACCGCACCGGCCGGGCGTCGTACAACTGGGTCGCGGCTCGCCGGACGTTACAGCGCCCACCCTCAAACCACTCAGCCGCCTGATGGGGCGTGCCGGTCAGCATCAGAATCTCAACGCATTTCATTACGACAGCATCTACGGTTCGGAAGATTTACGCGAACAGATCGCCCGCCTGCTGATCGACAGCGGCAGCCATATGGATGCCAGTAATATTCTGATTACCACCGGCTGTCACGAAGCGCTGTCGATTGCCATCCGGTCGGTGTGCGAGCACGGCGATATTGTGGCGGTTGATTCGCCGAGTTTTCACGGTGCGATGCAAACCCTGAAAGGCTTCGGCATGAAGGCGCTGGAAATTCCTACCGATCCGGTCACCGGCATCAGTCTGGAAGCGCTGGAAATGGCCCTGGAACAGTGGCCGATCAAAGCTATTCAGCTAACGCCAAACTGCAACAATCCGCTCGGCTACAATATGCCTGACGATCGCAAAAAAGCCCTGTTGCGTCTGGCACAGCGTTACGACATCGCGATCATTGAAGATGATGTCTATGGCGAACTGGCCTATCAGTATCCCCGCCCGGCCACCATTACCTCATTTGATGAGGACGGTCGCGTGCTGTTGTGCAGTTCATTTTCCAAAACACTGGCACCCGGTCTTCGCGTCGGCTGGATTGCGCCGGGACGTTACCACGACCGTGCGATCCATATGAAATACATCACGACTGGTGCATCAGCCACGCTGCCACAAATTGCTATTGCCGACTTCATCAAACAGGGGCACTACCTGGTACATTTGCGCCGTATGCGTAATCAGTACCAGCGCAACCTGTGCACTATGACTGACTGGGTGATGAAATATTTCCCTTGCGGTACACGTGTCAGCCGTCCTCAGGGTGGTTTTCTGCTTTGGATTGAACTTGATGAACGCGTCGATACACTGCGGTTAAATCGCCTGCTGGAAGAACATAACGTACAGATCGCTATCGGCTCGATATTCTCCGCGTCAGGAAAATACCGTAATTGCCTGCGAATGAATTACGCCCAGCCCCTGACCGCCAAAACCGAGCGCGCGGTGCAGCGTGTGGGAATATTAGCGTTACAGATGCTGGAAAGTTGCTAAACGTTATCCTGAGAGGTTTTTACCGTGCAGATAGAACCGTTACCGCCCCTGAACACCCTGGTGGCGTTTGAATGCGTGGCGCGTTATTGCAGCTTTTCCCGCGCCGCCGAAGAGCTGAATCTGACGCAAAGCGCCATTAGCCGCCAGGTTATCCAGCTGGAGGAGATGCTCGGCTGTAAACTTTTCCAGCGTGCTCAGCGCAAAACTACGCTGACGCCGCGTGGCGAAATTTATGCGCAACAGGTGCGTAAATTGCTCGGAGACATCTCGCAGTCTACCGCCGAAGTGATGGGCTGGAACGGTCTGCCACAGGTGACGCTGGCCTGCACCAGCGCAATGAGCGGTCTGTGGCTGTCGTCTCGGCTTTCCGCACTACGTCAGCTAATGCCAGAATTACAAATCCGCATGAAAATCTCCGACAGCTTTTCCGATCTGAAATCCTCAGAATTTGATCTGGCGATTTTCTACCTGCGCGAGCCCCCCGCTGGCTATCACGTCGAGGCACTGTTTGATGAAGTCTGTTATCCGATGTGCTCGCCGGAATTCCTCACCCGTCTTCCGCCGCAGGCCAGCGCGGCAGATTTATTAGAGCAAACGTTACTGATTCAGGATGACCCGCAGCGTGAGTGGACCGGCTGGCGGGACTGGTTTGCCTCGCAGGATATCGGCCACGTCTCACCCCGCCGCACCTGGCGGGCCAATAACTACCCGTTTCTGGTGCAGTCTGCGGTGCTGGGGGACGGTATTTTACTCGGCTGGGAAGGTCTGGTGCAGGATCATGTCAACAGCGGGCAACTGGTCGCCGCACATCCCGGCAAACTGACGGCTGCCGGAAAATGCTACATGCTCACGCCGCAGGACCGATTCCTTAAACCAGTGGTGCATAAGGTGATTAACTGGCTGAAAAAGCCGTGAAATAATACGGGTCGCGCCATGCAGCATAAAAGCAAGGCGCAAAAATAATAAAACTCTGATGTGTTAATTAAATATCCACCGGCGGTATTTTATTTTTCTCCAGATAACGGCGCTTTCTCGCAGAATTCATGCCAATTAATGTGAATAACAGCCAGCATGACTGAGAAATACAGGAGGCAAGATTAAAATCATGGCTTAAAGAATACAGCCCGAACACACCGCCGATAATATTAAGATATGCGTAACTGTTAGCATCAACCGCTAGTCTGCGCATTTGAACCAACGCATAAGCCAGAAGATAGCAAAACACGCCAATTAACCCGACCACCGTATGCAGTTCCACCGGCCCTTTCCCTTTACAAACGTTCATTACCCAGAAAAATAAAGCTTTTCAGGGTGTTCTGCCGCGCATTTTTCGCATACCCTCATGATAAATTCTCATGCAAGTAACGCAGAGTGTTTTGATATAAATCAGGCAGGCAAACCATTGCGCCCATTAGACACACCAGGGAAACTTCACTTGCACCTATAAAATTCAGCACGCCACCATGGAGAAATTAATGAAAGATCATAATTCCCCTTTGACGAAATTAATGCAGGATGCACAACTTAGCCGTCGCGGCTTTATTACCAGCGCTTCTGCTGTGGGTATTACCACTGCATGGGGATTATCGCCTTTCTCCGCGTTTGCAGCCGAACCTAAAAAAGGCGGTGTATTAAAACTGGGTATGTCAGGTGGAAATACCAGTGATACGCTTGACCCGACATTATTCAGCGACTGGGTGCCCTTAAATCAGGCATATATGCTGATGAACGGACTGATTGAAATTGACGAAAATAACCAGGTTACGCCGGAACTGTTCTCTAAGTGGGAAGCCAAACCGGGTGCGGCGGAGTGGATTTTTACCGTCCGTGAGGGTGTGACTTTCCACAATGGCAAGACGCTGGACGCCGATGACATTCTCTATTCCATCAACCTGCATCGTGGCGACAAATCCAAAAGCGCGATTAAAACTCAACTCGCTCCGATTACCGGCCTGACCAAACAGGGTGACAACCAAATTCTTGTCACCCTCGATGGTGGCAATGCCGACCTGCCCTATCTGCTGGCGGATTATCATCTGGTGGTGGTACCGAACGGGTTTACCGACTGGTCGCACCCGATTGGCACCGGCGGTTATATCTTCGACCAGTACGAGCCGGGCGTGCGCTCGCTGTTCAAACGAAATCCGAACTACTGGAAGCCGGATCGCGCCTTTGTCGACGCGGTAGAAGTGCTGGTGATCAACGATCCGACGGCGCGCACCAACGCCCTGATTTCCGGGCAGGTTCACGCCATCAACCGCGTCGATTTCAAAACCGTCGATTTTCTCAAGCGCAGCCCGGCGCTCAATATCATCCGTTCTGCCGGTGGCCAGCACTTTACCTTCCTGATGGATTGCAGCGTCCCGCCGTACAACAACAACGACGTGCGCATGGCGATAAAATACGGCATCGACCGGCAGAAAATTCTCGATACTGTGCTGCGCGGTTACGGCTCGCTGGGTAACGATCATCCGATCCCGAAAACAGACCGCTTCTTCAATCACAGTCTCGAGCAGCGGGTTTACGATCCTGAAAAATCAAAGTTCTACCTGAAAAAAGCCGGTCTGACCGACCTCAAAATCGAGCTGTCCTCCTCCGATGCCGCCTTTGCCGGAGCATTAGACGCCGCCGCTCTGTTCCAGGGACAGGCGCAAAAAGGCGGTATTCAGGTCAACATCAAACGCCAGCCCGCCGACAGTTACTGGGACGACGTGTGGATGAAAGCGCCATTCAGCATGGGCTACTGGGGTGGCCGCCCGACGGCGGATCAGATGTTCTCCACCGCCTATCAGTCCAGCGCAAAATGGAACGATACCCACTGGAAAGATGACAAGTTCGACGCCCTGCTCCTTCAGGCGCGTTCGCTGCTCGATGAAAGCAAACGCGCCGAAATCTACGGCGAACTGCAAAGTATCGTGCGTGACAACGGCGGCGCAATGATCCCACTGTTCGGTGATTACCTCGATGCGGCGAGCAAAAAAGTCGGCGGTATCAAACCGCACCCGATGTTTAACTTCATGGGTGGTCGTCTGGCCGAGCGCGTCTGGCTGGAGGCATGATGAAGAAGAGGATTTTACAGCGTGTGCTGTTGGGCATTATCACGCTGTGGCTGGTATCGGTGCTGATATTTATCGGCACCGAAATGTTGCCTGGTGACGTGGCAACGGCGATTCTGGGTCAGAGCGCCACACCTGAAACCGTGGCGGCGCTACGCCTGCAACTGGGGTTAGATGAACCGTCAGTGCTGCGTTATCTGCACTGGCTGGCGGGCATCATGCACGGTGATTTAGGACATTCGCTGGCCAACGGACGTCAGATAAGCGACGAACTGCTGCCGCGTCTGGGTAACACGCTGTTTCTGGCGGGTTATGCCGCGGTCATCGCCATTCCGCTGGCGGTGGGTTTAGGCATCGCCTCCGCTATCTGGCGTGGTTCGGTCTTTGACAGGCTGGCGAATACCCTGACGCTCATCAGCATTTCGGTACCGGAGTTTTTCGTCGGTTACATTCTGGTGATTGCCTTCGCCATCCGCCTGACGTGGTTCCCGAGTCTGGCGATGGTCGACAGTTCCTCCACCCTGGCAGACCGGCTGTATGTCTGCACCCTGCCGATGCTGACCCTGACGCTGGTGGTGCTGGCGCATATGTTGCGCATGACCCGCGCCTCGGTCACGGCGGTGATGTCCAGCCCGTATATAGAAAGTGCGGTGCTCAAAGGCATTCCGCGCTGGCGTATCGTGGTCTCACACGCCTTGCCCAACGCCCTCGCACCGATCATCAACGTGGTGGCATTCAACCTCGCCTATCTGGTGGTTGGCGTGATTCTGGTGGAAGTGGTGTTTGTCTATCCGGGTATCGGTCAGTACATGGTCGATGCAGTGACCAAGCGCGACCTGCCGGTAGTTCAGGCCTGTGGTCTGCTGTTCGGCGGCACCTATATCTTCCTCAACACCACTGCCGATTTACTGGCGATCTGGTGCAATCCGCGCCTGCGCCATGCGCGCTAAAAAGAGGGACATCATGAACCGTTATTTCATTAATATCCCGCTGTCGGCCTGGATTGGCATTGTGATTATTGCGGTGAATCTGCTGGCGGCGGTCTTTGCGCCGTGGCTTGCGCCGCACAGCGAAACGGAACAGGTGGGCGATATCTGGCTGCTGCCTTCCGCCGCCACGCCGTTTGGTACCGACAGCCTCGGGCGCGATATGCTTTCACGCATCCTGTTTGGCGCCCGTACCACCATTGCCATTGCGCTGACCATCACCTTCAGCTCCTTCATCATTGGCATCGTCACTGGCTTTACCGCTGCGATTTATGGCAAATGGGTGGACGTTGTGTTGTCGCGCGTCGTGGATACCGTGATGTCGATTCCGGTGCTGATTTTTGCACTGATCGTCCTTTCGGTGATGGGCACCTCAATTCCGGTGCTGGTGCTGACCATCGCCCTGCTGGATGCCACACGCGTTTTCCGTCTGGCACGGCTGGTGGCGCAGACGATTGTCTGTCAGGAATATGTTGAAGCGGCACGTCTGCGCGGTGAAGGTCTGCGCTGGGTGCTGTTCAAAGAGATCCTGCCCAACGCCCTGCCGCCGCTGCTGGCGGAGTTCGGGATGCGTTTCTGTTTTACCTTCCTGTTTATCGCAGGCTTAAGTTTCTTAGGTTTAGGCATCCAGCCGCCGTACGCCGACTGGGGCAGCATGGTGCGCGACAACGCACAGGCGATTAACTTCGGCCAGTTCGCCCCGTTGTATCCGGCGGCGGCGATTGCCTTGCTGACCATTGGCGTCAATCTGGTGGTTGACTGGCTGCTGGCTCGTAACAGCCTGCCGCATGGAGATGAAGCATGACCCGTACAATTTTGGAGATGCGCGGACTGCGCATCGAAACCCTCGACGGTTCGCCGCTGGTGCAGGATATTTCGCTGAAACTGGCCGCGGGCGAAGTGCTCGGGCTTATCGGCGAATCCGGCGCCGGTAAATCGACCATCGGACTGGCCGCGCTGGGCTATGCGCGCCAGGGCTGCCGCATTGCCGGTGGCGAAGTATTTCTCGACGGCACCGATATCGTTTCACAACCTTCCCATGTTAAACGTGAATGGCGCGGCCGCCGCGTGGCCTATGTCGCGCAAAGCGCCGCCGCGTCTTTTAACCCGGCGCTGACCATTGAAAAACAGGTCTGCGAAGGCCCGATTCGCCACGGTCTGATGAACAAAGAAGAAAGCCGCCAGTGGGCGGTTTCGCTGTTCCGCTCGCTCGATTTGCCGGATCCGGAGAACATCGGCAAACGCTATCCGCACCAGCTTTCCGGCGGGCAGTTGCAAAGGGCGATGGCCGCGATGGCGATGTCCTGCAAGCCTGATTTGCTGATCATGGACGAACCGACCACCGCACTGGACGTCACTACGCAAATTGAAGTGCTGGTGATGCTGCGCAAACTGGTGCGCGAGTTCAACACTGCCGCACTGTACATCACTCACGATCTGGCCGTAGTCGCCCAGCTCGCCGACCGTATTATGGTGCTGCGTCACGGGAAAGAAGTGGAAACCGGCGAGACACAAACCATTCTGGAAAATCCGCAGCAGGAATATACCCGCAGGCTGGTGGCCGAGCGTGAACCTGCTCTGTCGCCGCTGACAGAAGGCCACGCATCCTCCGGCCAGCCGCTGCTGACCATGCAGAAATTGAGCACCGGTTATAATGGTCAGCGCGTGGTGCATGACGTCAGTCTGCAACTGCCACGGGGCAAAACGCTGGCGATCATCGGCGAGTCAGGCAGCGGTAAAAGCACGCTGGCACGGGCCCTGGTCGGGTTGTTGCCGGATACCGAAGGCACGACGGACTTCGACGGCATGTCGCTGTCGCATAATTATCAGAAGCGCAACAAAGAGACGCTGCGCCGGATCCAGATGATTTATCAGCTTCCCGACGTGGCGCTGAATCCGCGCCAGACGCTGCTGGACATTATCGGCCGCCCGCTGACTTTCTATTTTGGCATGAATAAAAAACAGGCTCGTGAACGGGTGGAAGAACTGCTACGCCTGACTGAACTACCGGTGAAGCTTATTGACCGTCGCCCCGGCGAACTCTCAGGCGGCCAGAAGCAGCGCGTTTGTATCGCCCGCGCGCTGGCTGCGCAGCCGGAGCTGATTATCTGTGACGAAGCGACATCGGCGCTCGATCCGCTGGTCGCTGAAGAAGTGCTGAATCTGCTGCGCCGTTTGCAACAACAACTGGGGCTGTCTTACCTGTTCATCACCCACGATTTGGGCACGGTCAAACGCATCGCCCATCAGGTGGCAGTAATGTATCAGGGCAAAGTGGTCGCCAGCGGGGATACCGACGTGGTCTTTCGCGCACCAATGCACAGCTATACCGAAAAACTGCTGACCTCCGTACCGGAAATGCGCACCACCTGGCTGGACGACGTGCTCGCCCTGCGCAACGTTCCGCTTCCGGCGTCAGCCATTCCTTCGACAGGAGTCTTATGAGCACCAAACGCATCGTGACCGACTTTCCTCACGCCGTCACCGTGACCGAACATCTGTGGATCCCGCTTGGCGACGGCACGCGCCTTGCTGCCCGCCTGTGGCTGCCAGATGATGCCGAAAGCCAGCCAGTTCCGGCGATCCTCGAATACATTCCATACCGCAAACGTGACGGTACCCGCACCCGCGACGAACCGATGCACGGTTTCTTTGCCGGCAATGGCTACGCAGTACTGCGCGTAGACATGCGCGGCAGCGGCGAATCCGACGGCCTGCTGGCCGATGAATATCTGTTGCAGGAACAGGACGACGCACTGGAAGTGATCGACTGGATCACCAGGCAAAGCTGGTGCAGCGGCAATGTCGGCATGATGGGTAAATCCTGGGGCGGCTTTAACGGTTTGCAGGTCGCTGCTCGCCGCCCGGCTGCGCTGAAAGCCGTTATCACCGTCTGTTCCACTGACGACCGCTACGCCGACGACATCCACTACAAAGGCGGCTGTTTGCTCAACGATAATCTCTGGTGGGGCGGTATCATGCTGGCCTACCAGAGCCGTCCGGCGGACCCGGCGCTGGTGGGTGACAGCTGGCATAAAGACTGGATTAACCGCCTTGAAAATATGCCGTTCTTCCCTGCACTGTGGATGGAGCATCCGCTGCGCGACGCTTACTGGCAGCACGGTTCGGTGTGTGAAGACTGGTCGGCCATTCAGTGTCCGGTGATGGCGATCGGTGGCTGGGCGGATGCGTACAGTAATGCCGTGTTCCGTCTGATGGACAATTTACAGGTCCCACGCCGCGCCATCCTCGGCCCGTGGGCGCATATCTACCCGCAGGATGGCACGCCGGAACCGGCGATCGGTTTCTTACAGGAAGCGGTTCGCTGGTGGGATCACTGGCTGAAGGGCAAAGATAACGGCGCGATGGACGGCCCGATGATTCAGACCTGGTTGCAGGACAGCCAGCCAGCCTCGGCGATGCGGCCGGTGAGTCGCGGCGAGTGGGTCGGATTTGATGGCGGCACCGCCAGCAATGTGCATCACAGCCCGCGCTGGCTGACGCGCGGCCAGCTGAATACGCAGCCGGACGCCGATGCAGGCGTCATCAATATCTGTTCGCCGCAGAACCATGGCCTGATGGCCGGTGAGTGGATGGGAGCTGGCGTACCCGGCGAAATGCCGCCTGATCAGCGCGTTGATGATGGTATGGCCGAGTTTTTCGACGGCGAACCGCTGGCGGAACCGCTCACGATTTTCGGTTTTCCGCAGTTCACCGTTGAACTGAGCAGCGATAAACCCGCCGCGATGCTTTACGTTCGTCTTTCTGACGTCGCCCCCGACGGCTCGGTCAACCGCGTCACCCACGGCTGGCTGAACCTGACGCATCTTCAGGGTCATGATAAATCGGTCCCGCTGATCCCCGGTCAAAAGGTGAGAGTTCCTGTGCAACTGGACGGCATCGCCCACCGCTTTGCCGCCGGAAACCGGATGCGTATTTCGCTGGCCACCACTTTCTGGCCGATGATCTGGCCGATGGCGGAAGCCGCGACGCTCACCGTCGACTTGCACAGCGCGCAGCTTATTCTGCCGGTATGTGCTCAGCCGGTCAGTATCGCCGGGCCGATTTCTGAACCACAAAGCGCCGCCCCGACGCCGCAAACGCTGCTGTCACCAGGACGTGTTGATCGCAACATCAGCTATGATTTTCTCACCGACAGCTGGACCTGCGTCACCCACGGCGTCGGCGGCGTGTTCGGCGAAGGTGTCTATCGTTTCGATGATATTGACACCACGGTCGATCACAGCCTGCGCCGCGAACTGACGGTCAGCAACGGTGACCCGCTTTCTGCGCGCTACCTACTGACGCAAACCATGAAAATGGGCCGCGAAGGCTGGTGGATGGAAGCCGTCATCACACTGGAGATGCGCAGCGACCTGACGCATTTTATCGTCAGCGGAGACATGGTGGTGAGTTTGAATGGCGAGGAAGAGGTGAGCCGCTACTGGCATGAGAAAGTAAAGCGTTAAATGCCTCATCCGATCAAGCTTTAATCACTTCGCTAAGGAAGCATTTCGCTCCACGGAGGACTATCGCGTATAGTGCCTTCCGGCCTGCTGAGGCTCACATTGCAAAATCTTCCAAAGGAATTGGATATGAAAAAACTTGCCGGACTCCTGTTATGGGTGGCGTTCAGCGCCACCGCTTCACAACCTTCCGTTACACCGCAGAGCTTGCAGGCTTCAATAGATAAAATTGGGGCGGCGGATACCATTCGCGGCCTTGATGAAAAAGGGATTAATACCCTCAGTGAAGGCATCCTTAACGCCGACACGCAGTGGATCGCGTTAGTGCCTAAACTTGCGCCAGGACTGGAGGGGGGGAACGCCACAATAGTTGCGGAGGCACTGGCTAATGCGCTGCCTAAAAATGCCCCGGCTGTCATTGACGTTCTCTCAGCGAAGAAAAACGCTGATTTTCCAGGCCGCGACACCGTGTGTACCATGCCTTTCACTGGCAAAGATGATAACTGGCTTGCGCGCTATTACAAGCTGACCCACGCGGCTCTGAAAAAACTGGGTACAGCAGCAAAACCCTGCAACGACCAGTTGGAGCAGGCTATCAGCGGGCTTAAAAATTCTGCGACACAACAACAACACTCCCGTTTGAATCGTCAAAAACTGACGCCCGAACTTATTCTGCAAGCAGTTGATCGCGATGGCGTTGATGATGTTGTCAGTCAGCTTTCGGCTAAACAGCGTGCGAATGTAGGCGAGGCCATCGCGCAGGGTAAACGTGACTGGTTGCTGGTCGCCGATTCACTGGCAGAAAGCACCGATGCACCGATGCGCTCGATGATACTTACCGCATTAGCAAAAGCGTTATCGCAAAATCCGGGGGATGTACTGACCGTGGCGAAAGGCCATTTTGAAGCCGATATCTTGTGCGGCATGCCCTTCCCCGAAGCCAGTAAAAGTGAGCTGATGCAGTATTATCAGGTTACCCGCAACGCTTTGCTGAAAATTCGCAGGCGCGGCGAAGCCTGTCTGACAGTTCTCGACCAGGAGCAGAGTACCCTGGTGAACTCACCGGGCGATCGGTAAGATCCTTACGTAAACTGCGCCATCTTTTGTTATTAGATGGCGCAACACAAAAAAGAACAGCAGTAGATCAGCCCTCATCAGGCAATCACATCTCAGGAATGATCGCCGTAATGTCCCGGCTTTGCAGAATACGGCCATCCTGAGCTTGTAACTCGATTTTGCGCAGCGACTGACGGGTTTGGGTGTCGACCAGACGTGTGCAGGCTTCGCCTTCTTCGAACAGATATTCACTGCCCCACTGCCCCAGCGCCACCAGAATTGGCTGGAGCGCCAGACCTTTTTCAGTCAGCACATACTCCTGATACGCCGAGCCATCGGCAGCCGGTTCCACTTTCAAAATGCCTTCTGCCACCAGGGTTTTCAGCCGCGTGCTGAGGATATTTTTCGCCGCGCCGAGGCTGCGCTGAAATTCATTGAAACGCGCCATGCCGCGCATTGCGTCGCGGACAATCAGCAGCGTCCACCAGTCACCTATCAGATCCAGTGCCCGGGCGGTCGGGCAAGGCGTATTTTCCAGACGGGTACGTTTCAAGGGCACCTCCTGCTTAAACAATCTGGTTGCATTATAAAACCACTGATGCTAAAAATCATCTGGTTTCATTATTAAACCACTTACTTCATCCCCTTATTATTGAGGTTCTGCCCATGTCTCATTCAACTTCCGCTTCCTCCGTTGCTCTCATCACCGGTGCATCCAGCGGTATCGGTGCCACTTACGCCGACCGCCTGGCAAAACGCGGTTATGATTTGGTGCTGGTCGCGCGCGATGCCGCCCGTCTGGACTCTTTGGCGGAACGTCTGCAACAGGAAACCGGCGTTAGGGTCACTGTCCTGCCAGCCGATCTTACCCGCAGCGAAGATTTGAACCGCGTCGAAGATTTTATCCGCGCTAATCCACACATTTCTTTGTTGGTGAATAATGCGGGTGCCTCACTGCCGGGCGGATTTGAAAACAGCGACGCCGATGCTATTGAGAATTTGATTACCCTGAACGTCACCTCAGTTGCCCGCCTGTCCCGCGTGGCGTTCGAGGGTTTGCTGAAACATAAAGAAGGCGCGATCATCAACATCGCTTCCGTGATGGCACTGGCGCCTGAGTTGCAATCGGCAGTGTATTCCGCCACTAAAGCCTTTGTTCTGACCTTCAGCCAGACGCTGCAATTTGAGATGGCAGAGCGCGGTTTATACGTTCAGGCGGTGCTGCCTGCCGCGACGCGTACTGAAATCTGGGCGCGCTCAGGTAAGAATATCGACGAAGTACCGGGTGTAATGGAAGTCGGTGAGCTGGTGGATGCCGCGCTGCTGGGCTTTGACCGCAAAGAGAAAATCACCATCCCGCCGTTGCATGATGAAAAACAGTGGAATGATTTCGATGCCCTGCGCGGGGCGATGTTGCCGAACTTCCTGCAATCTCACGCTGCACCGCGTTACAAATCCTGACCGTCTCACATTGACCAGTAACAACAATTTGCTGGTCAACCGCTGTTCGCTTTGCAAATATAACAATACGTTAACTTTGTGAAGTGAATACGATGACCGAATTTGTAATTGCCGTACCCAAAACGCCTTCTCTGGCCGTTGAAGGCCAGAGTGCACGTTTTCCATTACGCCGCGTATACTGCGTGGGCCGCAACTATTCCGAGCACGCCCGCGAAATGGGGCACGACCCCGATCGCGAGCCGCCATTCTTCTTCTCCAAGCCTGCCGATGCCGTAGTTCCGGCCAGCGACAGCGTGCCGTATCCGCCCCTGACTGAAGATCTGCATTACGAAGTCGAGCTGGTGGTGGCTATCGCCAAAGGCGGTAAAGACATCGCCGTGGCCGATGCGCTGTCGCATATCTGGGGTTATACCGTAGGCGTTGACCTGACTCGTCGCGACCTGCAGGCGCAGGCCAAAAAAATGGGCCGTCCGTGGGATCTCGCCAAAGGGTTTGATGCCTCCGCACCCGCCAATCCGCTGCTGCCAGTCAGCCTGACTGGTCATCCGGCAACAGGGAAAATCTGGCTGGATGTGAATGGTGAGCAGCGTCAGCGCGGCGATTTAAGCGACCAAATCTGGCAAGTTGCGGACGTCATCAGTTATCTGTCACAGGCGGTTGAATTACAGCCCGGTGATTTGATTTACACCGGCACGCCTGCGGGCGTCGGTGCGGTGCAGCGCGGTGATGTGATCACCGGCGGCATCGAAGGCCTGAGCGATTTCAGCTTTACGCTGGCCTGACAGTCTTTCCGGGCGCCTGACTTCAGGCGTCCGTCTCGCCGATTTTCTTCTTCATATCCTCTTCGACCAGCGGGATCAGTTTTTCAAACGCGCACGCGCTGGCCGGATCAAACAGCGACAGCGTCTCAATCTGGCTGAGCAAAATCACCTTGCGGAAATTCAACACGTTCACCGGCTCCGACACCGGCGTAATGCCGTGATCGCGGTAGTAGCGGGCGTAGTTATGCTCAACGCGCAGCTCCAGCGTGTCTTTATCGCAATAACCGCTGACCATCGGGATCACCACCACGTTATCTGATGACGACGTTTCACATCGCGCAGTATGCACCATGCCGATGTAGACACGTCGCGACTGGAGCGTGATAAACACCATGTCGCCCTGCTCCATGCACTGATACAAAATCCCTTCGACGCCGTTGGCGCGTGTCAGTTGCTTGTACAGCTTCCTGCGCCCGGCGGTGTTAAGCCGTAACCCGGCTGACCAGGTGGTACGCACCAGACATAGCATCACAGAAACCGCCAGCATGATCACCACCGGTGCCTGAATACCGAGGAAGCTCCAGTTGATGAAATCACGGTGATAATGCACGTCCTGATGCAAATGCGGTAACGCGGGCAGCCAGTTGATCACCCCGGAAATGCCCCACAACGCCATGTACACCAGCGCAATAACCAGCACGCCCTGCAATACGAAAATGCAGCCGTAAAGTGCTACCAGAAAATAAACGTCCCAGCCGAAGGTGCGTTTGAGCTTGAAGCGCGATGAGATGTCGCGGGTGGTGTACCAGTACCCGCAGACCATTAACACCATAAAGACCGCCGTCGCCATTACAGCACGCTCATGCGTTTGACGTGACGGGCGAAGTCTTCCTGCATGTCCTCGTTGGCGGGATTTACCGAAGCGGTGCCATTTTCATCAATCAAAATACGCTCGCCCTCTTCCAGTGTATTTTCGATGTCGGCGGCGCTAAATAACCCAAGAAATCGCTCCGGGCTTGAAAAAATTTGTAGCAGGATCCTAAACATGCGGCCTCTTATCTTTGCAAAGACCTAAGACTAGCCAACTCAGAAAGAAATGGGGGGAAAGACCGGGCAGTTTCGGAATATTTACTTCTGTCAGAGCTGAAATCCGCGACATAAAAAAGGGCTGCCCTGACGGCAGCCCTTGTTCTTCTTCGCGATAATGCAAAAAGGATTACTTCACTTCAGCGCCGTCGTGATGGGCGTCTTCATGTGCAATCTGCGCTTCTTTGACTTCAGCGGCACGTTTACGCAGACCAATCCAACCCAACACCAGAAGAATGATCAGCACCGGAATGGTCGCGATAGTATACGTACCGTTCGGGTAGTCAAACGCCATCAGTACCAGCACGCTGGCCAGGAACGCCAGCGTCAGCCAGGAAGTAACGGGGGCCCACGGCATCTTGAAGGATACGTCTTTGGCACGGCCTTCTTTGATAGCAGTACGCAGTTTCATCTGGCAGACAATGATAAATGCCCATGAACTGAGGATGCCCAGGGATGCGACGTTCAGAACAATTTCAAATACCTGCGATGGCACATAGTAGTTCAGGACCACGCCGATGATGTAAATCCCGACGGTCACCAGAATACCCGCGTAAGGCACCTGCTGCGCACTCATCTTCGACATGAATTTCGGTGCAGATCCGCCCATCGACAGCGAACGCAGAATACGACCGGTGGAGTACAGGCCAGAGTTCAGGCTCGACAGGGCTGCAGTCAGTACCACGATGTTCATGATCGTTCCGATATACGGCACGCCAAGCTTACTGAAGAAGGTCACGAACGGACTCTGACCCGCCTGATAGGCATTCCACGGCAGCAACAGAACCAACAGCACCACGGATCCGACATAGAATAAGGCGATACGCCAGATCACGCTATTAATGGCTTTCGGCAGCACTTTCTCAGGATTTTTAGTTTCTCCCGCTGCGGTACCGACCAGCTCGATCGCCGCGAAGGCAAAGACCACGCCCTGCACAAGCACCAGCGCGGGTAACAGGCCGTGCGGGAATATCCCGCCATTATCGGTGATCAAATGCAAACCGGTGGTGTTGCCCGCCAGCTCTTTGCCGGTGCCGAGAAATACCACCCCTACCACCAGGAAAATGGCAATCGCCGCCACTTTAATCAGCGCAAACCAGAACTCCATTTCGGCGAACCACTTCACGCCGATCATATTCATGGTTGCGACAATCGCCAGCGCACCAAGCGCAAACATCCATTGCGGAACATCACCGAAGGTTCCCCAATAGTGCATATACAGAGCCACTGCGGTGATATCGACAATCCCGGTCATTGCCCAGTTGAGGAAGTACATCCAGCCGGCCACGTAAGAAGCTTTTTCGCCAAGGAACTCTCGCGCGTAGGAAACAAAGCTGCCGCTGGTCGGACGGTGTAATACCAGTTCGCCAAGTGCACGCAGGATGAAGAATGAGAAAATACCGCACACTGCGTAGACGATGGCCAGTGCCGGACCGGCCATCTGCAAGCGTGCGCCTGCACCGAGGAACAAGCCGGTGCCGATAGAGCCCCCGATAGCAATCATCTGAACCTGACGATTGCCCATACTTTTGTGATACCCGTCGTCGTGCGAATCCAACCAGCGTCTTTTGGCAGCGCGTTTTGCCTCTGCCGACTTTTTATGAGACTTCATTCGATCTTGTTCTCCAAAAAATGACCTTCGCCTGACGTCTGATGCTGCAAGCAACCGATTGCAAGCCTCGACGTTTACGTGGTTTAACCACTGTATTTTTTAAGCCGGAACTGTTTTCAAGTTATAACGGCGAAGGATGCTACCTTTTCTGACTAACCGAGGCAAAAAAAACGTAATTAAAAATTGTTATCACTCATATTTCGCAGGACGAATTTTGTGTTTCCGTGCGGTCAGGACGGCGCCTTTGGCCGGCTCTCTTTACGCACCCGCTCAATGTTGATTGACAGGTACATAACCTCTTCGGTAGTCAGTTCACGCTGATATTGCGCGGTCAGATATTCGCCGATTTTCTCCGCACAGGCCCACGCCTGCGGGTAGTTATCTTTCACCGCTACGTGCAGCGTCATATCATCGTCGGCCACCACAGTGCGGTTGAGCATCCGCTGGGCGAAGAATTTAAGATGGGTAACAAACCGCTGATAACTCAGCGCTTCTTCGTCATATTCCAGACGCAGCTGATATTTCACCAGATTGAGAATTTCCTGCATAACGCGGGTGATCTGCGCCACTTCCGGCATCTCGCCGTTAAGCTGAGCGTTGACCAGATGTAGCGCAATAAAGCCCGCCTCGTCGACCGGTAAACGCACGCCAAGACGGATGTCGATGATGTCCAGCGCCTCCAGCCCCAGCGCATATTCTTTCGGATAGAGGCGGCGGGTTTCCCACAGCAGCGCATTGCTGATTGGCACGCCAAGTTTCTGACGCTCGATGGCAAAATTGCAGTGATCGGTCAGCGCAATGTACAAATTCTCCTGCAATTTCCCCAGCCGACTGCGTGCCAGCGAAATAATGAGATCACAGGTGGTCATCACTTCCATCGGAATATGCGAAAGCAGTTCAGTCAGATGCGCGACCAGTTCGTCATTTTGTAAGGCGAAGATTTTCTCGATTTTACTGTCGTCGAGCTCATCTCCTGTTTTTTTCATAAACGCCAGCCCGCGGCCCATGACGACCTGCTCCCGCTGTTGCTCGTTTATGACAACCACCACATTATTATTGAGTATTTTGGCGATTCTCATGCTTATTCCCTGAAAAGAAAAACCCGACCGTCCGTGAGGAAGGTCAGGTTTAATCTGTTGTAGTCGTTCGTATCTGCCTGATAATTATAGCAGATTAGGTGTTTATCCTTGCAGTCAACACCTCAAAATCGTGATGACGATCGCTGCGGCCTGAGGTCAAATAAAACATCAGAAAGTGACGATCGCTTTCAGTCCTGTTACCCAGGCATCCTGAGTTTCGTTTACGCCTCCCGGACGGTGCCAGTACTGCAAATCCGGTTGCAGGATGAGCCATGAACGCACTTTGATCTGATAATACAAATCAGCGTTTACCGAATGCCCCGCCAGCGGTGTATACAGCGGATTGCCGTAATCATCCACCTGATAATAGTCGTTCAGGTTTTCCTGATTCTTACGGTAATGATCGCTCATTTTTATGTATGTCACACCCAAACCCAGCCAGTCGTCAGGGCGGGCATCAAACAGGCCGCGATAACGCATCGAAGCCGCCTGCGTATAATGAATGTAATTACTGCGCTGATCGCCAAGACCGAGGCTGTACGACACGCTCATGCCGCGGTTTGGATCGTCGCCTCGCGTGGTCACTTGTTGATTGAAACCTGTGTACATAAACCAGGTATCACTGTGCGTACGGTAGCCTTCTGGGTCCGTCGCGCCCACGCCCTGTGATTTCCCTTCCGAGAGATCCTGTTGCTTCGAGTTAGTATAAAGCAGCCCGAAATTATAAATCCCCGGCAGGCCGTTGACTTTGGTTTTCAGCTCCGCTTCCATCGGCAGCAGGATACCGCGCGCCCCTTTCAGCGAACCGCTCCATGCATATTTGCGTTCGGAGGCATCAGGGTTTTGCTCCATGATACCGGTTTTGAGCGTCAGCTCAGGCGTCAGTTTGTACTGGAAAGTGGTGCCCCAGTAATGTTTATTCCAGTTGAACCAGGTCATCGAGTTGGCCGATTTACCGCCACACTGGCTGAGTAACTGGAAATCGCAGGGAATTATCTGATCGAAATCCTGATTTTTGTTCATCATACCGATGCGCCAGTGCAGTTTACGGTCGTCAAAGCTGCGGCCAAAGGTCAGCCAGCCCAGACGGGTAATCGACTGGCCGCCCCAGCTTTCCTGCGCGATATCGTTAAAGCCGACGCGCGGATCCTGCGTCCGCTCAGAGGTCAGATTATCGTTATGGTTACGGTTAACGATATTCCCTTCAATAGCCGCATCAGGAATGCCGGTGTACATCTCCAGATCCTGAGTAAACGTCAGCGAAAACTGATCGATATACGCCAGCTTCTTATCATGGTTGTAGCCGCCACCGGCGTTGTAGGCCGATTCGCTGAGATAACCGAGCTGATAGTGAAAACCGTGGTTTTCCAGAATAGGGCGAATACCCAACATATCGCCAAGCATCCCCTCGCCCGGCGCTTCAAATCCCAACACAGTACCATTCCAGTTATTTTCTGCCAGCGCAGGACTGATAATTGAACCGAACAGACAAAGTGTCAGAGCGGCGCGCCTTAATACATGAATCTTATTAACTGGGCCGTGATTATGCGACGGATTGATTGTAGGTGCAGCAAAGGTCAAAAAGGGTTTCATCATTATATTCCCATCAAATTACTTATTTAAACGCGATAATATTTTTATTGGTTTTTATCAACTCACAGAAACAGACAGCCCTGCGATTTATTCGCATTATTATTGACTGACTGAACAGGCGGTCTGCGTTATTTCAGACCGCCAATTTTTCACTAAGACTGGATTATGATTTTAAGGCAGCACCGTTAGATTTAATGACATCGGTATACCAGAAGAAGCTTTTCTTACGGCGACGTTCCAGCGTACCGTTGCCCTCATCGTCACGGTCGACATAGATGTAGCCGTAGCGCTTAGAGAACTCTGCTTTCGATGCGCTGACCAGATCTATCGGCCCCCAGCTGGTGTAACCCATCACTTCAACGCCGTCTTCAATTGCTTCGCGAACCTGAACCAGATGGTCGTTGATGTACTGAATGCGGTAATCATCATTAATGCTGCCGTCAGCTTCGACTTTATCGCGGGCGCCCAGACCGTTCTCCACAATAAATAACGGTTTCTGATAACGATCATATAATTCATTCATTAAGAAGCGCAGACCTTCCGGGTCAATTTGCCAGCCCCATTCAGAACTTTTAAGATGCGGGTTCGGCACCATATTTAATATATTAGCGCGCGCCTTAATATTCTGCTCTTCGTCGGTTGTTACACAACCGGTCATGTAATAACTGAAAGAAATAAAGTCCACCGTTTCTTTCAGCGCCTGTTTATCTTCAGCAGTAATATTTATTTCCATTCCGCGATCTTTAAAGAAGCGCTGCATATAAGCGGGATACGCACCGCGCACCTGCACATCGCCAAAGAATAACCAGTCACGGTTTTGTTGCAGCGTTTCCATCATGTCAGCCGGTTTGCAGGTCAGCGGATAAAGCATCCCGCCAAGCAGCATATTACCGATTTTAGCGTCCGGTATTATCTCATGGCAGGCTTTCACCGCTTTGGCGCTGGCCACCAGCTGATGGTGGATCGCCTGATAGATTTCCTGTTTGCTGCTGTCTTCCGGCAAGCCGACACCGGTGAACGGTGCGTGCAGCGACATATTGATTTCATTGAAGGTCAGCCAGTATTTGACCTTGTCTTTATAGCGGCTGAACACTGTACGGGCATAATTTTCAAAGAACCCGATGGTATCGCGGCTGCCCCAGCCACCGTGCTTTTTCACCAGACCGTACGGCATTTCATAGTGGGAAAGCGTCACCAGTGGCGTAATACCGTATTTCGCCATTTCATCGAACAGGCGGTCATAGAACGCCAGACCGGCTTCGTTCGGCTGCATTTCATCGCCCTGCGGGAAAATTCGCGTCCAGGCAATCGATGTACGCAGAACCGTAAAGCCCATTTCGGCGAACAGCTTCATATCTTCCGGATAACGGTGATAAAAATCGATCGCCACGTCTTTGATACCAAAATCACCTTCAACACGTTCCTGTACCGGCCCGAAAACGCCCTGCGGTTGCAGATCTGACGTGGACAATCCTTTACCGTCGGTCAGGTATGCGCCTTCCACCTGATTGGCAGCCACTGCACCGCCCCATAAAAAACCGTTTGGGAATTGCTTGTTCATATGAACCTCCTGGCTCTGGTCGTTAACGTAATAAAGTTAATAAGGTTGTTTGCTCGCTGACGTCCTGCCCGACACCGGCAGGGATGACGTCGAGATAATCGTCGCTGTTGGTAATAAGCACCGGCGTCGTCAGGTCATAGCCTGCGTCGGTAATGCCCTGTATATCGAACTCAAGCAGTAAATCGCCCTGCTTAACCACCGCGTCCACCGCGACGTATGGCGTGAAGAATTTACCGTCGAGTTTCACCGTATCAATGCCTACGTGGATCAGGATTTCCGCGCCGTCCTCGGATTCAATTCCGATGGCATGATGCGTTTTAAATAGAGAGGCGATGGTACCGTTGACCGGCGAAACGACACGCCCAATGGTTGGCACGACTGCCACGCCTTTACCCAGCAAACCGCTGGCAAACGTCGGGTCTTTCACCTCTTCGAGCGCCACGCACGGGCCAGTCATCGGGCTGCCAATCAGCGTTTTGCCGCGCGGTGCCTGTAGCGATTCCGCTACCACTTTAGGATCGGCGGGCTGATCGGCCGCTTCTTCTTGCATGCCAAAGAAATAAGTTGCCAGTGCGGCAAAGAGCAGCGCAGCAACGGTGCCGACAATCGCGGCGGTCACGCTCTGGTCAAAGCCGGTTGGCGGAATCACCTGGGTAAAAGTGAATATACTGGCGAAACCAAAGGAGTAGGCGGTGGTCTGGAAATATCCGAGGATCGCCCCACCCAGTGCGCCGCCGACGCAGCCGAAGATAAACGGGCGACGACGCGGCAGGTTGATTCCGTACACCGCCGGTTCAGTGATACCGAAAATCCCGGCGCTGATAGCTGAACCCGCCAGCGCTTTGGTACGGGCGTCTTTAGCGCGAAGCATCACGCCGATGACCGCGCCCACCTGCCCCATCACCGCAGGCAGTAAAAGTGGCAGCATGGTGTCATGACCGAGAATACTGAAGTTGTTGATCATCAATGGCACCAGCCCCCAGTGCAGACCAAAGATGACACAGACTTGCCACAGCGCACCCATAAAGCCACCGGCCACCAGCGGACTGACGTGATAAACAAACTGATAGCCGTTCGCCAGTTGCTGGCTGGCCCACGTCGCGACAGGACCAATCGCCAGGAAGGTCAGCGGGACAATCACCATCAGACAGATCAGCGGGGTGATAAAATTACGTACTGCGCCGGGCAGGATTTTCATCGCCCGTTTTTCCAGCCAGCTGGAAGCCCACGCCGCAAGGATCACCGGGATAACCGATGAGGCATAGTTAATGAAGACCAGCGGAATACCGAAAAAATGCTCGTTATGTGCGCTGGCCTGCTGGGCATCAAATGCGGCTATCATCAGCGGATGTACCATCGCACCGCCG
Source organism: Enterobacteriaceae bacterium Kacie_13 (assembly GCA_013457415.1). Classification (NCBI taxonomy): domain Bacteria; kingdom Pseudomonadati; phylum Pseudomonadota; class Gammaproteobacteria; order Enterobacterales; family Enterobacteriaceae; species Enterobacteriaceae bacterium Kacie_13. The sequence goes on along the minus strand of CP045665.1, from coordinate 1,851,506 downwards.
ATCATCATCGTAACAAATGGATTACCGCCGAATTTTTTACCCGCAGTAAAACCAATTACTAATGGGAAGAAATAGAACATGGCGTCGCTGGCGGCAAACCAGACTTTGTACGTTCCGCTCTCCGGCACCAGCCAGCCACAGGCCAGCGACAGCGCCAGAAAACCTTTGAGAATACCCGATGCAGCCATGATGCCGATAAACGGGGTGAAGATGCCGGAGATGATATCAATCGCCCTGGCGAACAGGCTGCCCTTATCGCCTGAATCCTCGCCACCGTCTTCAGAAAGCGGGCTGCTTTTTACCAGCGCTTCGTATACTGCGCCAACATGATTGCCAATCACGACCTGAAACTGACCGCCGCTTTCCACCACCATGATCACGCCCGGATTTTTTTTCAGGCCTTCTGCATCGGCCTTATTCGTATCTTTCAGTTTGAAGCGTAAACGGGTTGCGCAATGGACAACGCTGTTAACGTTCTCTTTTCCGCCGACACCGCGGAGAATTTCTTCGGCTAAGGTTTTATATTCCATGGTGTTATCTCATCAAAGTAATGGCGTCGTGCACGACATTGCCGGTATTTTTAACGGGGCGGCCGGCCCCTGAATTCAGGCCAAAAAAAAACCTAAACGTCCGGTCTCTCCGCATTAGGCGAAGAGACAAGAAGTTTAGGTTTTGCCTGTCAGACAGTAACAATCCTGCTTTCTGACAATGATTCTCAGTCGAATCGTTAACAGAAACAAGCCGTAATAACGGGTAAAACATGAAAATGTGACCGGCTTCAGGTTTTGCGGGGAAGTGTGATGTGGCGCGATGTTTGACAGGTGCAGCGACAGACTCCAAACGTTAAATAGCTCATTTAACGTTACAAATTTAGTGAGCCGGATATCACGCCCTTGGTAACCGTTTACCCATTACGCTATAATTCATCGTCGCGGCAAAATCCGCGACCGGGATTCTCAACCTGAATGTTCACTGGCGACATGGAATGTGCACTCGCATTTCACGTCTGAGTCTGCGCACACCTATTGCCTGTACAAACAACAAGCAATATCTCAATGGTGGCTCAGGCGGGGCTGACTTAGGTCAGGCCGGTATCCAGTAGAACCGGTGTTGAGAACCCCGTCAGGGCTACCACCAGTGAGATTCTCAACTCCAGTGGTCGCCACAAAATTAATCTACTGGACAATGTGATATGAAAGATAAGCCAAGGCAGGCACTCCCCCCTCTCCTGTTTATTCTGCGCCCCTGCTCTGCGGAGGTGGCCGTATTATGATAAATACCAGAGAAGACTGGCATCCCGCCGATATCATCGCGGCAATCCGCAAGAAAGGTTCAACGTTGACGGCACTCTCCCGTGAGTCCGGACTGGGTTCTTCCACACTTTCTAACACCCTGTCACGACGATGGCCTAAAGGCGAAATGATCATCGCGCAAATGATTGGCGTTCCGGCCTGGGAAATCTGGCCAAGCCGTTACTACAATGCCAAGGGTGAGTTAGTTGTGCCGAAGTTACGTACCCCTAAAACGGAAGCGTAATCCGTGACGCGGTGGGAGCTTGTCTTTCACCGCAATTTGGCATGTCGTGCTAAATCCTTTGTTGTAAACCACAGAAAGCAAAACGGACGCAAAAGCGCCCGTTATGAATTCTATTGTCTGACGAAGGATTTTATTCTTCCGCGCGAGAAAGCCCAAAGTGCTTATACGCATGATTGGTCGCCATGCGGCCACGCGGCGTCCGCTGAATAAAGCCCTGCTGGATAAGGAAAGGTTCGATGACGTCTTCAATCGTTTCCCGTTCTTCACCAATTGCTGCTGCTAAGTTATCCAGACCCACAGGCCCGCCGGAAAATTTATCAATGATGGCCAGCAAAAGTTTGCGGTCCATATAATCGAAACCCTCCGCATCGACGTCAAGCATATCCAGCGCACCGTTAGCAACGTCACCGTTAATCGTCCCGTCGCCTTTTACTTCCGCGAAGTCGCGCACGCGGCGCAGCAGACGGTTGGCGATACGCGGCGTACCACGCGAACGGCGGGCTATCTGATGCGCGCCCTCATCCGACAGCTCCAGCCCCAAACACAGAGCGCTTCGCCCGACGATGTGCTGCAAATCCGCCACCTGATAGAACTCAAGACGCTGCACGATCCCGAAACGGTCACGCAACGGTGATGTCAGGGAACCGGCGCGGGTGGTAGCACCAATCAGGGTAAACGGGGGTAAATCGAGTTTGATGGAGCGCGCGGCAGGCCCTTCGCCGATCATGATATCCAGCTGATAGTCTTCCATCGCCGGATACAGAATCTCTTCGACCACCGGCGAGAGGCGGTGGATTTCATCGATGAACAGCACATCGTGCGGCTCAAGATTCGTCAGCATCGCCGCCAGATCGCCGGCTTTTTCCAACACCGGACCAGACGTGGTGCGCAGATTCACGCCCATCTCGTTGGCCACAATATTGGCGAGCGTGGTTTTACCTAGCCCCGGCGGTCCGAAAATCAGTAAGTGGTCGAGCGCATCTTTACGTTGCTTTGCCGCCTGAATAAAGATTTCCATCTGCGATCGGACGTGCGGCTGACCGACATACTCCGACAGCAGCTTCGGGCGAATCGCACGGTCAATGACTTCTTCTTCCGTAGTGAAGACTTCGGACGAAATCAGGCGGTCAGCTTCGATCATCTCTTACCTCACAGCGCAGCGCGCAGCGCCTCTCTAATCAACGTTTCGGATTCAGCACCCGGTTTGGCAACTTTGCTGATCATGCGGCTGGCTTCCGGTGGTTTGTAACCCAGAGAAATCAGGGCTGCAACGGCTTCGCCTTCGGCATCAGATTCTTTCGCTTTCGACGCCGATGCAGGTAACGTGATATCAGTATGATTGTTAAATAGATCACCGTTTAATCCTTTAAACCGGTCTTTCATCTCAACGACCAGGCGCTCTGCAGTTTTCTTACCCACACCTGGTAGCTTAATTAACGCGGTGATTTCTTCCTTTTCCACCGCACTGACAAACTGCTGCGCCGACATGCCTGATAAAATAGCCAGCGCCAACTTTGGTCCGACGCCGTTGACTTTAATCAGCTCGCGAAACAGCGCACGTTCCTGTTTATCATTGAATCCGTAAAGTAACTGCGCATCTTCGCGGACGATAAACTGCGTGAAGATGATAGCTTCCTGACCCAGATCCGGCAATTCGTAAAAACAGGTCATCGGCAGCTGCACTTCATAGCCTACACCGTTAGTTTCCAGCAGCACCAAAGGTGGCTGTTTTTCAAGAATGATGCCTCGTAGTCTGCCTATCACGTTCATTTTCCTTATCAGGTCAAAAACTGCGATGTTTATATCATAAAAAAGGCTGGATGGATATCCAGCCCAATGGACTTGCGGCGTCTATCGCATACGCCCGCGCGCCATCTGTAATTTGTCCGTACTCATGCGGATTGCGTTCTGGCTCATATGGCAATGCGTAATCGCAATCGCCAGCGCATCGGCGGCATCTGCCTGTGGATTGGCTGGCAGTTTCAGCAACGAACGCACCATATGCTGAACCTGCGATTTCTCGGCGGCGCCGGTGCCCACGACGGTCTGTTTGACCTGCCGCGCGGCATATTCAAACACCGGTAAATCCTGATTCACTGCGGCCACAATCGCCGCACCGCGCGCCTGGCCGAGTTTTAACGCGGAATCAGCGTTCTTCGCCATAAATACAGATTCGATGGCAAAAAAGTCAGGCTGGAACTGAGTAATGATTTCCGAAACACCGGCGTAAATCAGTTTCAGACGTCCAGGCATATCGTCCACCACAGTGCGAATACAACCGCTGCCGAGATAGCTCAGCTGACGCCCTGTCTGGCGGATAATGCCATAGCCGGTGATACGCGAACCGGGGTCGATCCCCAGAATAATAGCCATAGCCACTCAACGCCTTGTGTTGTCGTTTTTATAAGAAAGTGGGGAGAGTATAAACTGCTGCGGGATAACAGGATAGCCAGCCGGTGGAAACCACCGGCGGCACGGAGATTACAGGGTTTCTGCGATCTCGTCTGAGATTTCACCGTTGTGGTAAACCTCTTGTACATCGTCACAATCTTCCAGCATGTCGATCAGGCGCAACAGTTTAGGCGCAGTGTCTGCATCCATGTCGGCTTTGGTCGATGGGAGCATGGTGACTTCTGCGGAGTCGGCTTTAAAACCAGCCGCTTCCAGTGCGTCTTTCACTTCGCCCAGACTTTCCCAGGCCGTGAACACATCAATTGCACCATCGTCATAAGAGACGATGTCTTCTGCGCCCGCTTCCAGAGCGGCTTCCATCACTACATCTTCATCCAGGCCAGGGGCGAAAGAGATCACGCCTTTTTTGGAGAAGAGGTAAGAAACGGACCCGTCGGTGCCCAGATTACCACCGGTTTTGTTGAAGGCATGACGCACTTCAGCCACGGTGCGGTTGCGGTTGTCACTCAGGCATTCAACCATGACCGCAGAACCACCAGGACCATAACCTTCATAAATGATGGTTTCCATGTTGGTATCGTCATCGCCGCCCACGCCACGCGCAACGGCGCGGTTCAGGGTGTCGCGGGTCATGTTGTTAGACAGCGCTTTATCGATCGCTGCGCGCAGACGCGGGTTAGCCGCCGGATCGCCGCCACCGAGTTTTGCTGCCGTCACCAGTTCACGAATGATTTTGGTGAAAATTTTGCCACGCTTAGAATCTTGCGCCGCTTTGCGGTGCTTGGTGTTGGCCCACTTACTGTGACCTGCCATAACAAATCTCCAAAAAGTCTAAAGTCTTAACAGACCGAATAGTTTACAAATTCTTCAATCGCCTGCTGGTTGCTCGGGGATACCGTCAGCGCCGCCGCTGCCGTTTTGTCGAGCCACCGGTATGCATGATGTTCGGTAAGTTCCACATCACGCTCCTCGGGTAACGCCAGACAGAACCAGTGTTCTTTGTTGCGGGTCACGCCGGGAGCATAGCGATGGCGCAAATGCGCAAATATTTCAAAATCCACACAGCGATTGCAGTCTTGCAGAGTCAGGTTTTCACCTGCGATGTCGATACCGACCTCTTCCATGACTTCACGCTGTGTGGTGTCTTTCGGGGATTCCCCGTCCTCCAGACTGCCGGTGACCGACTGCCAGAAATTCGGGTCATCCTTTCGTTGTAGCATCAGCACCCTGCCGGTGTTTCTGGCGTAGATGACGCACAGTATCGACTCAGGACGCTTGTCGCTCATTAGTTATTCTCTGTATTTGTGTCTGGCGTCACTTCTTTTTTCGCCACTACCGCAATACCCAGCTCCAGCAGAGACGCCGGATTAGCAAAGCTTGGTGCTTCGGTCATCAGACAGGCCGCTGCGGTGGTTTTCGGGAAGGCAATGACGTCACGGATGTTATCGGTGCCGGTCAGCAACATCACCAGACGATCCAGACCAAAGGCCAAACCCGCATGTGGCGGCGTGCCGTATTTCAGGGCGTCGAGCAGGAAGCCGAATTTTTCGCGCTGTTCATGCTCATTAATGCCCAGAATGCTGAACACAGTCTGCTGCATTTCGCTGCGGTGAATACGCACGGAACCGCCGCCAACTTCGTAACCGTTAATCACCATGTCGTAGGCGTTGGCAATCGCGGAAACCGGGTTGGCTGCCAGCTCTTCAGCAGTCATCTCTTTCGGTGCAGTGAACGGATGGTGCATCGCGCTCAGACCGCCTTCGTCGGTGTCTTCAAACATTGGGAAATCGATCACCCACAGCGGTGCCCACACGTCGTCCTGAGTAATTTTCAGGTCACGGCCAACTTTCAGACGCAGCGCGCCGATGGCGTCAGTCACGATTTTCGCGCTGGCTGCACCGAAGAAGATCATATCGCCGTCTTGTGCGCCGGTGCGTTCGATCAGTGCAGACAGCAGTTCGGCGTTCAGGAACTTAGCGACCGGGCTCTGAATACCTTCCAGACCTTTAGCTACTTCGTTCACTTTGATATAAGCCAGACCTTTCGCGCCGTAGATTTCGATGAATTTCGCGTATTCGTCGATTTGTTTACGGCTCAGGGATGCCCCGCCTGGTACGCGCAACGCTGCCACACGGCCTTTCGGATCGTTAGCCGGATCGGCAAATACCTTGAACTCGATATCTTTCATCAGGTCTGCAACGTCAACCATTTCCATCGGGTTGCGCAGGTCCGGTTTGTCAGAGCCGAAACGACGCATCGCTTCCGCATAAGTCATGATCGGGAAGTCGCCCAGATCCACGCCTTTGATTTCCTGCCACAGTTCGCGCGCCAGTTTCTCCATCACTTCACGCACTTGCTCGGCGCTCATGAAAGAGGTTTCGACGTCGATCTGAGTAAATTCTGGCTGACGGTCAGCACGTAAATCTTCATCACGGAAGCATTTAACGACCTGATAATAACGGTCGAAACCGGACATCATCAGCAGCTGTTTGAACAGTTGCGGAGACTGCGGCAGCGCGTAGAACTTCCCTTTATGGACGCGGCTTGGCACCAGGTAATCGCGCGCGCCTTCCGGCGTGGCTTTCGTCAGCATCGGAGTTTCGATATCGAGGAAGTCATGGCTGTCCATGAAACGACGCACGAAGCTGGTGATTTTGGCGCGCGCTTTCAGGCGGTTGGCCATCTCAGGGCGACGCAGATCCAGATAACGGTATTTCAGACGTGCTTCTTCAGAGTTCACGTGGTTGGAATCGAGCGGCAGGGATTCTGAACGGTTGATGATGTTCAGGCCGCTTGCGAACACTTCCACTTCGCCGGTCGCCATGTCTTTATTGAACTGGCTTTCAGGGCGGGCACGGACGGTGCCGGTCAGCTGGATACAGAATTCATTGCGCAGCTCAGAGGCCAGTTTGTAGGCATCGGCCTGATCCGGGTCGAAGAAAACCTGCACGATGCCTTCGCGGTCACGCATATCGATGAAAATCAGACCACCCAAATCGCGTCGACGGTTAACCCAGCCACACAATGTCACTTCCTGGCCCACATTGGACGCATTCAGCTTTCCACAATATACAGTACGCATAACGGTATCCTTTTGATCCCACTACCCGGCCTCACGGCGCACAGGTACAGAAACGGTTATTCACTCTGGTCGCCCGCCCGCAAACGCCGCGGCGCGCGGAATAGGTTTGCTTATGTTCTAAATCTAAGCTTCTAAAAAAGGCGGCTATTATAAAGGAATTTCCTTCGCAGGATAAGTGCGAACACGTCAAGGCTGGCGCGGAAATTCACTCATGTTGCCTGCTACACATAATTTAACAAAATTATCCCCAAATTGACCCACGCGTTAGCATAGACTCGCGCATTCCCCTTTGTACACGCTGTTCATTATTCCTTTCGCTATTAACGAGATAACCGGGAGCTTAACGCCATGAAACTTGACCCTAAAACCACCGCACTGGTATTGATCGATTTACAGAAAGGGATCCTGCCGTTCGCGGGCGGTCCTCACACAGCGCAGCAGGTGCTGGATAACGCGACTGAACTGGCAAACCGCTTCCGTAAACTGGGAGCACCGGTCGTCATGGTTCGCGTGGGCTGGTCGGATTCCTTCGATGAAGCGCTGAAACAACCGGTTGATATCCCGGCTGCTGCCCCTGAAGGTGGTTTACCTGCCAGCTGGTGGGAATTCCCGGAACAACTGGCGGTGACCGACAAAGATTTACTGGTGGTGAAACGCCAGTGGGGCGCGTTCTACGGCACTGATCTGGATCTACAGCTGCGCCGCCGTGGCATTAAAAGCATCGTGCTGGCGGGTATCTCCACTAACATCGGCGTAGAGTCCACCGCGCGTAATGCCTGGGAACACGGCTACGAGCTGGTGATCGCCGAAGATGCGTGCAGCGCGCACAACAACGATCATCATCAGTCCAGCGTGCAGTTTATTTTTCCACGCATCAGCCGCGTCCGCTCCACCGCTGAAGTGCTTGCCGCTCTGCCGCAGTAGCGTTACCCTGCCTCAAGGCATTGTTTTTACTATCCAGACGCCGCCCGCAGAGGCGGCGTTTTCATAAGGAAGAACGGGAGAATACCGGCATGTATATTGGTTTACCGAAATGGCATCACAGCGCATGGGCACGCATCGGACTGCGCGATCTGGCGGATTATGCGCGGTATTTCAACTGTGTCGAAGGCAACACCACGTTTTATGCCCTGCCAAAACAGGACGTGGTGATGCGCTGGCGCGATATGACGCCGGAGACGTTTCGTTTTTGTTTCAAATTCCCCTCTGCCATCAGCCACAAAGCGGCGCTGACCAATTGTCAGGAAGAGGTTGATACCTTTTACCGTACCCTCGAACCGCTCGGTGAACGCATCGGACAACTGTGGTTGCAGCTTCCGGGCACCTTTGCGCCCCAGCATCTGGAGCGCTTATGGCAGTTCCTCGACGCACTGCCCGCCGGTTTTGATTACGGTGTTGAAGTGAGGCATAAGGAGTTTTTCGCCAAAGGCGATGCGGAAAGATGGCTGAATCAGGGTTTACACGAACGCGGCGTTAATCGCGCCATTCTCGACAGCCGCCCGGTGCACAGTTCAAACTCCATGACCGAAGCTGTGCTTGAAGCCAAACGCAAAAAGCCTGTTCTGCCGCTACATGCCTTAGCCACCGCGTCGCGCCCTATCGTCCGTTTCATCGGCGGCGATCAGCTGGAAGCAAACCGCCCCTTGTTCGCGCAGTGGATCAATAAACTTCAGGCGTGGGAGTCCGAGGGGCTTTCACCGTACTTATTCATCCACACGCCCGATTGCACCGATGCCCCTCAACAGGCTCGCAGTCTGTGGCAACAACTGCGCCAGCAGATACCGTCAGTTCAGCAAGAGCCCGACTGGCCGTTACAGGATACGTTGTTCTGAAAAATTCAGTTTTTCATGACGACAGGTTTTAGTCAGACCGTTATCATAGCCGGGCAGCGGAGAAGAAAAATATTCCGCCGGATTACCTGGAATAACCAAGGAAGTCATCATGATTAGCGCGTTATACGTCGTGCTTGCCGCCATACTATTGATCAAACTCTCTTTCGATGTCGTACGTTTGCGCATGGAGTACCGCATTGCCACTGGCGACGGCGGTTCCTACGAATTGCAGACCGCTATCCGTGTGCACGGTAACGCCGTCGAATATTTGCCCATCGGTTGCTTATTACTGCTGTTTATGGAAATGAACGGTGCTGCCGTATGGATGGTTCACGCGTGCGGTCTGTTACTGATTGTCGGGCGCTTATTCCACTATTATGGTCTGAAAAACCGCGAATTTACCTGGCGTCGCAACGGCATGGCCGCCACCTACATCTCGCTGGTGCTGATGGTGGTCGTCAATATTATCTACCTGCCGTGGTCACAGTTCCTCGCCTTCAACTGACTTCGGCCAATTTTTCCGGGCAGTTTGCAGTCAACACCGGTGCGCAGGTATCTGCCTGCGCCAGTATCTGCTAAAATCTGCCCTCACTTTTTACCTACACTCTTTTCTGGCCTGACTCACCACTATGGCAAACCACGATACGCTTTTTTCTGCACCAATAGATAAGCTCGGCGACTGGACGTTCGATGAACGCGTGGCCGAAGTTTTCCCCGATATGATCCAACGTTCCGTACCGGGTTATTCCAACATTATTTCTATGATTGGCATGCTCGCCGAACGCTTCGTTCAGCCGGATTCAAATGTCTACGATCTCGGTTGTTCGCTGGGTGCTGCCACGCTTTCTATGCGTCGCAATATCAAGGTACAGGGCTGCGAAATTATTGCTGTCGATAACTCCCCTGCCATGGTGGAACGCTGCCGTCGCCATATTGATGCCTTCCGCGCCGAAACGCCGGTAACAGTCATCGAATCCGATATTTTGGACATTGAGCTGAAAAATGCCTCAATGGTAGTGCTGAACTTCACACTGCAATTCCTTGAGCCTGACGATCGTCAGCGCCTGCTCAATCAGGTCTATCTGGGAATGCGGCCAGGTGCTGCGCTGGTGCTGTCGGAAAAATTCAGCTTCGAAGATAAAGACGTCGGTGAGCTGCTGTTCAATATGCATCATGATTTCAAGCGAGCGAACGGCTATAGCGAGCTGGAAATCAGTCAAAAACGCAGCATGCTGGAAAACGTAATGCTGACCGATTCGGTCGAAACTCATAAAACCCGCCTGCGTCAGGCCGGTTTCCAGCACACGGAAGTCTGGTTCCAGTGCTTTAACTTCGGCTCACTGATTGCGCTGAAAGCCGGAGAACCCGCATGATCGATTTTGGTGATTTTTACCGTGTCATCGCCAAAGGCCCGCTAAGTCCGTGGCTAAACACCCTGCCGTCTCAGCTGACTGCCTGGCAGAAAGAATCCCTGCATGGCAAATTCAAACTGTGGTTTAACTCAGTTGATCGCCTGCCACTGATTAAGCCGGAACGTCTGGATTTGTTGCACAGTGTCACCGCCAAAATGGAAACGCCGTTGCCCGCCGGTCAGCGCGAAGGGATCGAAAACCTGCTGCGCAATATGATGCCGTGGCGCAAAGGGCCGTTCTCGCTGTACGACGTGGAAATCAATACCGAATGGCGTTCTGACTGGAAATGGGATCGTGTTCTGCCACATATATCTCCCCTCACCGGGCGCACTATTTTGGACGTCGGCTGCGGCAGCGGGTATCACATGTGGCGCATGATTGGTGCGGGTGCGCATCTGGCGGTCGGTATCGATCCGATGCAGCTATTTCTTTGCCAGTTCGAAGCTGTACGTAAATTATTGGGTGGCGATCAGCGTGCGCATTTACTGCCGCTGGGCATCGAGCAGTTGCCTGAGTTGAACGCGTTCGACACCGTATTCTCTATGGGTGTCCTGTATCACCGCCGTTCGCCGCTGGATCACCTTTATCAGCTGAAAAGTCAGCTGGTGAGCGGTGGTGAACTGGTGCTGGAAACCTTAGTGGTTGAAGGCGACAGCCAGCAGGTGCTGGTGCCAGGCGACCGTTATGCGCAGATGGGTAATATCTACTTCATTCCTTCTGCCGACGCACTGAAAGACTGGCTTATCAAATGTGGCTTTGTGGATGTGCGCATCGCAGACGTCAGTGTCACCACGACAGATGAACAGCGACGCACTGACTGGATGACCAGCGAATCGTTAGCAGAATTCCTCGACCCGAACGATCCGACAAAAACAATCGAAGGCTACCCTGCACCCCGCCGCGCACTGCTTATCGCCCGCAAGCCGTAATTCTGCTTCCACTCCCGCCTTGCGGCGGGAGTTTTTTCTGTTATTTCCCTACACGTTCTGTAACACCATCAGCAACAACTTCAGTAAAAAGGGTCTAACCTTTTATTATTGCTATACGTTTGTTGTGAAAGAGATCGTCGTTTACGTTTTTGGGAGGAAATATGAAGTTCCCTAAAGGCAGTATCGTTAAACACAGATCCGGTGATATTAAAGGTACCGTTATGAGTGCGTTTGAATCAGAAAAGGGAAATGTGTCGTACTACGTGACGTGGGGAGACGGCACCAGCAGCATGCATCAGGAAAATGAGCTGCACTGGGCCAATATTGACGTCGCCATCCGCATTAAAAACTTTTATGAGAAGTAGCCTGATTGCCCGTAACACGACGTAAATGGCGATAACCCGCCGGATTAATTGCACTTTTTTGCCGTTAATACGATCGTGGCTACAGGCCTTTGTAAAGCTTCCGCTTTATGCGCTTTATTGATGGATTGATTACTGCTTTTTCGTGTATAAATTCGGCCAAACTTATTCATCAGCATCGCGATGCTTTCAGCTTCGCGGGGAAAATCATGCGCAGAAAGATCCGCTTCCTTTTAGACAGAGCCTTTATCGTTTTCGGCCTTTTTATTATGTGTCTGGTGGTTAAAGCCGGAATGTTTGGCGTAGCATTGCTGACCTGGGGTTAGTGCGGACGCTTGCCAGAATAGTGGCGTTAAAAAACTGCGCACAAAAAAAGCCCCGCCAACATGACGGATTGCCCAGCTTTTCAATAAAATATTTATCGTTCACATTCAACAAGTTAACACCATAACTGTATATTTATACTGTATATTATTGTCGATTATACAGACGTTTTAAGCTATTTTATTCTCCTCGGCACCCCCTGCAGCCCCCCTGAGGCAGTTTGAAATTGCCTATTACAGTATTGAGAAGAGAGTCAACGCTTCAGGTGAATTGCGTTACCGTTGCACTGTCGGCGTTAAAGAAGATGGAGCTTACCTTCATCGTGAGAGGAAGACCTTCACCAAGCAGAGTTTAGCTAAAGCATGGGGAGTCAATCTTGTTGCTGATATCGAGCAGAACGGTTTACCCCTATCCACCAAACCATCTGAAAAAATCCTTACCCTCGGCGAATTAATTCAGAAATACATGGATCACCCCCATGTAAAATTTCGACGTTCAAAACGAGAAACACTCAACCTGGTGCTCCGGTGACACATTTCTACAATCCCCTTAAATGAATTAACCACCAGTTCATACATCGACCACGCAGTGATGAGGCGAGCAACAGTTCAACCTTCTACCGCAGCGCATGACATCAATTATATTGGCAAGGCGCTTAGCTCAGCCAAACCACTTTTTGATATTTCTGTAGATTTCGATGCATATGTGACCGCAAGAGAAACCATGCGCCAGATGGGGATCATTGGTGCAGGTAATACTCGAAGCCGCCGGCCTACCGGTATTGAGCTGGATATGATCATTGAGCGATTGAAGGAAAAAACGCTCACTTCCTATTCAGGTGCACCCTTTGCCGACATTTTAATGTTCTCCGTGCTTTCTTGCATGAGAATAGGCGATGTTACACGCATTCAATGGTCTGATGTCGATAAGAAGAACAGAGCCGTTCTGGTTCGTGATAGAAAAGACCCTCGGAAAAAAGAAGGCAACCACATGGTTGTTCCTCTTCTTGGCCAAGCTTGGGAAATATTGGAAAGACAGCCTGAAAAAGACGAGTGCGTGTTCCCCTTCAAGGAACGCTCTCTGACTCAAACGTTTCGGCAGGTCACTAAAGAACTGGGTGTTGAAGACCTTCAATACCATGACCTCCGCCGAGAAGGCGCCAGCCGATTGTTTGAGGCTGGGTTTAGCCTGGAGGAGGTAGCACAAGTTACTGGACATAAGTCATTAGATATTCTGTGGAAGGTTTATCGCGAAATATACCCTCAGTCACTCCATGATAAATTTGAAACGCTTAAACTGAAGTCATCGGTTGATCAGTTGAAAATTTAATTACACTGTACATGCAACCAGTATAATTAAATGAGGTGATTTATGTTTGTTGAGCTGATTTACGACAAAAGGAATATGGCCGGTATACCGAATGCCAATGCGCTGATTCTGGCTGAACTGCCCAAACGTGTTCATGGCACCTTCCCTGATGCTGATGTGAAAGTGAAACCTATGGTGACGCTCAGCAGCATCAACACGGACGCCAGTAAGGCGCAGAAGGCTGTTCTGGCGGGAATAGTCGAAGAGATGTTTGATGATGCCGGTAACTGGCTCGGTGTGGAGTAAGGGGGATTTATGCACGTTGAATTGCTGATCGATAAAACTAAGCAGCTGCCCGCAGGCGCGGTCGAGGCCTTCAAAGCTGAGTTTGAGAAAAGGCTTGAAAGGAATTACCCAGGCGCCACGTTCAGCGTTCGCCGAGCTGGCAGTGATGGGATGTCGGTGATGGGCGGAACGACTCATGATAAAGAAGTGATTGATGTGATGCTGCAGGATACGTGGGAAAGCGCGGATGACTGGTTTCAGCCATAAAATTTTCCGCTAGTTGACTTAATCCCTGATATTTCAACAGTATTGGTGTTCTAACTCTTAAGGTCTATGATGATGTTAATAGCTTACCCCATTGTACTGATGGCTCGTTGTCGGTCAGTTGTGCGTTCGGCAGCATCTATACTGAATCATACAAAAAAGAGCTAACTAGTTGGTAATAAGGATTAACTTTGACCGAGCTGAAAACCCAATTATGGAATGATATGGGAATTATACCCCCCATTGACGAGTCAGAACCAACCAGTATTAATAGATCACCATACCAAATGAACATTGTACAGTTTGTTAGTACATTCGCATTCAGTCAACCGCGAAGAAATATTCTGAGAGGTTTTCTTAATTTCAGAAAAGCACTTGCTGATGTGGGATTAATTGATGGGTTCCAATGGGTTGACGGGAGCTTTACTGAAAATGTTGAAATGAATTTAAAAAGGCCACCAAACGATGTTGATGTGGTTACTTTTTTCAACCTTCAACTAGGCGATACAGATGAAATCGTTATGGCAAGAAATCAGCTCATCTTTGACCAAAGCTTTGTAAAACAAACTTTCTTTGTTGACTCTTACTTCGAAAGCCTCCAAGAGTCAGGAGCTTACCTTGTCTCAAAAACTGTATATTGGTACAGTATGTGGGCGCATAAGAGGGATCTATCCTGGAAAGGCTTTGTACAAATCCCATTGTCACCGCAACTTGATGCCTTTGCGTTGACTATACTTGATACAGCAGAAGCTGAGGAGGCTAACCATGAATCGTTCTGATTATGTTTTTGCTCTCAGTGAACGTGAGCAAGTTAGTAAGCTGTTGGATGCTATGCCTGCTGGTAAGTCTATCAGCAGAATTAGCCTTGAATCACGCCTAAAAAACATCGAGAAGATAATTTCTAAGGCTGATCCACGAGAAAATGAACCTACTAAAGCGATAATTACTTTTAAAGGTCCCCCAGTAATGGGAACTCATGGAATATCTGCATCATTTGGAACAAAAGCTATTTCCTTTTTTGATGAAGCCATCTCCTATGTAGCAAGCGCATTCATGGGTGCGTTGCCTTCAGCAGGTAAAGTACCTAATAGTGAAAACAACCATCTAATGATCACATCTACAGCGAAGGGATCATTCGGTTTTGTTTTGGAAGAATTCCGTCCTGACGCACCATTAGGGTTTGATGAGAAAACGCTGGTCGCAAAAGCCCTGGATAGAACTCAGAAAATTTTACAAGCCAGCCTAGATGATAATGATGAACTTCTATCTGAGGCTTTGGAAGATTTAGATAATCGAGCCCTTGAAAAAATAAGGTCTTTTATTAGTTATCTATCTGAAAACAAAACTGTTTTTTCTCTAAGAAATAATGACTTTACTTTGGTGTTTCGTGATCCAAGACAGCTTGAAACAGCTCATTTAAAACTTGGTAGTGAAAATGTTCACGAAGAAGAATTTGAGGCTAATGTTTACTTCTTAGGAACTTTACCTAACAAACGTCAGTGCGAATTCCTAATTGCTGGAGAGACTGAAATCAAATCAGCGAAAATACACAAATCAGTTGAAGATCCAGATGATATTAATAAACATTTAAGTACTATCGGTCATTGCCGTTTCGTAAAAAAAACAGTTGGTATAGGAAAGCCGCGTTACACTCTTATTTCCCAACCAACATGGACTAAATGATAAGAACCTCTAACCCGGCCACCGAGCCGGGTTTTTTGTGGTTAAAGTTTGACTCGTTTCCGATGAACCCCCTTCACTAACAAACATCTGAAAATTTCGATCCGCATTTTTTGTACTTTCTGCCGATTCTCACAAAGGCGTATTTTGTCAGCTCATTTTTCTTTATTAGGAAGGCTCATGAGCTGGAACAGGGACGCTGCAGTTTCACACATCAGGACGCACGCAAGCGGCGGATCATTAAGTCGTTGCGCTGAATATACGCGGCAAGCTATTGCCGCATGGTGGTGTTCAACTCGACAGAACGCCGAACGCGAAAGATTACGGCGGCTCGCTTGAGCGTGCCGGGTTTCGCGAGGTGCCGCCCGGATCTACCCTTCTTTCTGGCGATGTTGCGATTATTCAGCCGTATGCCGGTGGCAGTCCCAGTGGCCATATGGCTATGTACGATGGGACAACGTGGTATTCAGATTTCAGACAGCGGACGATGTATCCTGGCGGTGGTTACCGGGCTGCACACCCTGCTTATAAAATTTACAGGAAACAATAATGCGCATGCTCATTTTGCTGGCAATTGGACTGTTAACCGCGTGTAGTAGCCGCACGGATGATAACCAGCGGGCCATTAGCCAGGTCACGGGCTTCTATGAGTTTTATCTCACTGCATTCCTAAATGATCCAACGCCTGCGTATGATTCGCAAGAAATGCGCCGCTACGTAGCCGCTGACACATTAGAACGGCTGGCCATGATCCAAAAAATCCCCGAGCAGGGCATTTTAGGGGCTGATTATTTCACGTATACCCAAGATTATGACGCGGCGTGGATACCGGCGTTCAAGGCTGGCCCGGCGCATGATCTGATGGGCGGGAAAGTGGTTGATGTGTACCTTGGGATCGGTGGCGGCCGGCATGAACATTTAGAAGCGTATTTGCGGCAGGAGTCCGGGATATGGAAAATTTATCGCGTCCGAGATGTTAGCAGCAATTACGAGTCACCTATTTTCAGCGAAGGCCGGATCAAGCAGGGCTGGTAAAGAAAATTAATTAAACCGCCTTCTCTGGCGGTTTAGTTTTACTCAGATACATGGAATATCGTCAAATTCATCTGTCGTCGCATCGTTGATAATGAACGTCACAACGCCGAAAATTATCGTTTCTTCTCCCTCTAGATCACCGCCCTCGATCAATGTTGCCTCATCTGGCTGGTCGAGAGATTGCAGGCTCAGCGTGGGGCTGAACCGCATTCGCTTGATGCAATATTCGCCGCAAATATTTGCGACAACAATGCTGCCTTCGAGCGGCCGCCGGGCAGAATCGATCACCAGGATTGAATCTTTTTTGATTCCGGCGCGCCAGCTCGAGTTTTCGGAACGCATAAGGTGCTGACCAGGTTTGCTATACCATTTGCATATGATGTGGCCTAATGATCTTGGACACTGACTAAGGAATAGAGGTCACTCCACGGGTTTGAAGAGCTCCGATTGAGAACCTACCGGATATCGGGTAGTCCAGAAAGCTATTGGGGCGGTGTGAGGAGATGAATATGAATACTATGTTTTTACTAATGGCAGAATTTCAGACTGCAACGATCGCACTCTCTGATGTTGCAGAACGCTATTTAGGAATGAAACCATCAACAGCAGCAAATAAGGCAGCTCTCGGTCAGTTTCCTGTCCCTACCTTCCGCGCCAGCGACAGCCAGAAATCACCGAGAATGATCCATATTCAGGACTTGGCGGACCATCTCGACAAGCAACGAAAGAAAGGGAAAGACCTTTTTGAGAGCATGCAGAGCAAGGCGTGAACGGCCGGGGAAACCCGGCTTTTTTATGATTATTATTTGAGATTGTCAGCTTTATATAGAGTATTTTTGGATAACCCAGCACCCCACCGGCACCCCGTAACAACTTAAATTATTGTTTTAAATAAAAAAAGCCCCGCCAACATGACGGGGCCTGGTACTTGCGCAGGGCGACGCAATAAGGGTCGTGAGACCCGATAAAACTGTTGGCTAAATTAAAGCGGCTTAATTACGCCGAGCGGGATATTTCATCGTCGAACTGCAATGTACTTTTCATTGCTGCAACAATATCGCCGTCCACGCAATAACGACTGAATTCATCAAAATCTGTGTCAGAACTCATGGTGACACCCGCTTTCCGGTAGCGCATAGAGGATTTCACCTGACGCCCCGCCGAACTGTGCAATTCGGTCAGCCCGATATCCACAAACTTTTGCAGATTGGTAAGACGCACGCCCGCGCCCGCCATAATAATAGGACCACGCGTCAGCTGATTCAGTTCCCGCAGCATCGGTAATCCGACTTCAGCGTTCTGCTGCTGGCCAGAAGTCAGAATGCGCGCCACCCCCAACTGAGTCAACTGCTCCAGCGCAACCTTTGGATTAAGGCACATATCAAAGGCTCGATGGAACGTCACGGCCATCTCGCCACACAGCGCCATGACTTCCCACATACGCGGCATATCGATATGCCCTTCATCATCCAGCATCCCGACCACCACGCCGGGGAACCCCATATCGCGGATACAGGCGACGTCACTTTTCAGCACATCAAATTCACTCTGGCTATAGCAAAAGTCACCACCCCGCGGGCGAACAATCGGATGCACCGGGATCGTCACTTTTTCCCTTGCCAGTTTGAGGGTGCCATAGCTAGGCGTAATCCCTCCGTCGGCCTGACTCGCGCACAACTCGACGCGATCGGCACCGGCCTGCTCTGCCGTAAGCGCACAATCCACGCTGTAACAACACACTTCTAACTTAGTCATGTGATCTCTCCTGATAACGGCATTATGCTACAACACTTGTTTGTAACCGGCCATGTCGCTAGGCTCTTACAGATGAGCATCCCCGCCCAATTGCTTACTGCTTACTTAGGAAAACTAACTATGACACTCAATTTCGATTTATGGGTAGACCGCAGTCACAGCGATAGCGTTAAGTGGAATAAATACCATAATCAGGATGTCATTCCACTTTGGGTAGCAGATACCGACTTCACCGCCCCGCTTCAGGTCATTAAAGAATTACAACAACGCGTCGCTGAGGGCGTTTTTGGTTACGGTTTTCCGCCACCTGAACTGACTGAGTTAGTGGTTACACGCATGGCTGAACGCTACAACTGGCAGATCCAACCCGACTGGATTGTCTGGTTGCCCGGCCTGGTCTGTGGCCTGAATGTCGCCGTGCGTGCAAACGTCACACCGGAACAAACCAGTCTGATGCCCTTACCGATGTACCCGCCGTTTATTCAGGCGGCAGAATCTGAAGGGCGACAGTACAAAGCGATTGCGGTGAAACAACAGCAACAACGCTGGGTCGCCGAGCTGGCTTCTGCGCAAAGCCAGCTCGATGGCAGCGAAAGCCTGTTAATGTTGTGCAACCCTTATAATCCGGGTGGCACGGTTTACCGCCGCGAAGAGTTGCTGGAACAGCAGGCTTTTGCCAGACGCCATAATCTGGTGGTGTGCTCCGATGAAATCCATTGCGATCTGATTCTGGAGCCGGGCCTCAAACACATTCCTTTTGCGTCGCTCAATGAGGATGCAGAACAGCGTTCAATCACGCTCCTTGCGCCGTCAAAAACCTTTAATCTGGCCGGTCTGGGTGCATCCATGGCGATTATCCCCAATACGAAATTACGCCGTAAATTCCTCGAAACCAGCAAAGGCATCGTTCCGCACGTCAACATTCTGGCCTTCATCGCCGCAACCGCAGCCTATCGCGATGGCGACGAATGGCTGAGCGCCCAGCTCGATTATCTGCGTGATAATCGCGAACTGGTGACGCGCCGAATCAATGCCATGCCGGGCCTGAACATGGTTGCACCGGAAGGCACTTATCTGGGCTGGATCGATGCCAGTGCTCTGCCGGTCACAGACCCTTACCGCTTCTTTGTAGATGCCGGTGTGGGTTTTACATCAGGTGCGGAATTTGGCGAGCCAAAATTTGTGCGTATCAACTTCGGTTGCCAGCGCGCACTGCTGGAAAAAGCGCTGGATCGTATGGACGCCGCCCTTCAGGCTTTGTCAGAATAATTCTAATCCCTTTCGCTGGCGACGATCTCGCGCAGGCTGTGAGGGTGGAATTTGATAGTCACTGAACCGTCGGTGATCGCCAGCGTCGGGTTGGGCAGGCGTTCGTTCTCACCCTTTGGTGAACTTTGTTTGAGCTTAATACCTGGCATGATCAGCGCCTCATCGGCGATCAGCGCCAGTGCACGGGTATAAAGCTCTTCTTCTACGCCCGGCAACACAATCTCGATATGTTCCCAGCCTTCATGCGGATATCGCTTCTCACCCGGATATGGCAATTCCACCAAATCGATTTGCAGTGGCCCTACCGTCAGCGGTTCGTTAAGCGTGAACAAGTAAATCGGACGCCCGTTAATCTGGGTTTCATTCAATAACGAACCGCATTTTGCCAGCCCTGCACGCCAGCGATCCGCCGTGGTATTTTGATGACAACGCACGGAAATGTGATCGGCATGGAAATCACCCAAAGTGATCTGCAACTTCTCGGCGAAGGCCGTCAATACACTGACAAAACGCGGCAAATCGTCGACTAAATCCTGTAACTCAGGCACATGTTTCATAGCGGGCATCCTAACTCTTTTCAATTTGCAAATCTTCCGGGGCGGGTAATTTACACAGGCTTTCATTCGGTTGCCAGAGACATGCCGCAGAATCACGTTTTCCACCCTATGAAAGGCGCGGCGATACTGACTCCCTATGGCTAATATGATATAAACACGCATCATTTTCGGTTAATCCGAAACAGAACGGGCAGTTAAACAAAACATAAGGTAATCCGGTGAATATTCAGTCACTTCTTTCAGAAAAAGTCAGCCAGGCGCTGATCGCAGCAGGCGCATCTGCCGACAGCGAAGCGCAAGTCCGTCAGTCCGCCAAAGCACAGTTTGGCGACTATCAGGCTAATGGTGTTATGTCAGTGGCAAAAAAACTTGGTATGCCGCCACGACAACTGGCCGAGAAAGTGGTTGAACTGTTGGATCTGAGCGGCATTGCTAACAAAGTCGAGATCGCCGGGCCGGGTTTTATCAATATCTTCCTTGACCCTGCCTTTGTTGGTGCGCATGTCGACAGCGCGCTGACCGCGCCTAAACTGGGTATCACGCCTGTTGAGCCACAGACCATCGTCATCGACTATTCCGCGCCTAACGTGGCAAAAGAGATGCACGTCGGCCATATCCGCTCCACCATCATTGGTGATGCAGCGGTGCGTACCAACGAATTCCTCGGCCATAAAGTGATCCGTGCAAACCATGTGGGTGACTGGGGTACGCAGTTCGGCATGCTGATCGCGTATCTCGAAAAAGTGCAGAACGAAAACGCCGGTGACATGAATCTGGCTGACCTCGAAGAGTTCTATCGCGCCGCCAAGAAAAACTACGACGAAGATGAAGACTTCGCCCTGCGCGCCCGTGGTTACGTGGTGAAACTGCAAGGTGGCGATGAATACTGCCGTCAGATGTGGCGCAAACTGGTGGATGTCACCATGGCGCAGAACCAGCTGACCTATAACCGTCTGAACGTGACGCTGACCGAAGACGACGTGATGGGTGAAAGCCTGTACAACGACATGCTGCCGGGTATTGTGTCCGATTTACAGGCCAAAGGTCTGGCAGTCGACAGCGAAGGGGCTGTCGTCGTCTATCTGGATGAATATAAGAATAAAGATGGCGATCCTATGGGTGTCATCATTCGTAAAAAGGATGGCGGCTACCTTTACACCACCACCGATATCGCCTGCGCGAAATACCGCTACGAAACACTGGGCGCCGATCGCGTGTTGTATTACATCGACTCCCGTCAGCATCAGCACCTGATGCAGGCGTGGACCATCGCGCGTAAAGCAGGATATGTGCCGGATTCCGTGGCGCTCGAGCACCATATGTTTGGCATGATGCTGGGCAAAGACGGCAAGCCGTTCAAAACCCGTTCAGGCGGCACGGTGAAACTGTCCGATTTGCTGGATGAAGCCATTGATCGTGCACGTAAGCTCATCACTGAGAAAAACCCGGAACTGAAAGATGCCGAAGAGCTGGATAAGCTGGTGAACGCCGTCGGCATCGGCGCAATCAAATACGCCGATCTCTCGAAAAGCCGTACTACAGACTATATTTTCGACTGGGATAACATGTTGGCGTTCGAAGGCAACACTGCGCCTTACATGCAATATGCCTACACCCGCGTGGCATCTATCTTCAAACGTGCCGGCATCGACGTGAACAGTCTGACCCAACCGGTTGTGCTACGCGAAGAACGTGAGGCCGCGCTGGCGACCCGCCTGTTGCAGTTCGAAGAAGTGCTGACCGTTGTAGCCCGCGAAGGCACGCCACATACCATGTGTGCGTATCTTTACGACGTTGCTGGCCTGTTCTCAAGCTTCTACGAACATTGTCCAATCCTCAATGCAGAAGACGAAACCAGCCGTAACAGCCGCCTGAAGCTGGCTCTGTTAACACAGCGCACGCTGAAAACCGGTCTGGATACGCTGGGTATTGAAACCGTAGAACGTATGTAATCTGCATAAACTGAATTTTACAGACAGTAAAAAAGGGCGCTAAGCGCCCTTTTCTGTTTCTGTCATCTCAGCCAATTAATCCAGCCGCCGCGCAAACTCTTTCACGCGAAAACCTAACAAGCCGAGTACAGCAAAGTACGCCACCACGCCCGCTGCCACCACTGCCGCCAGACGTGCCAGACGATAAGCCATCCCGCCGACGTCCCAGGCCGGCATCAGCCACATCATGCCGATGAGTGCGGCAGACATTGCGATTACCGCTACAAACAGTTTTATCAGGAAGATTCTCCAGCCAGGCTGCGGCTGGAAGATATCCTGCTTACGCAGCTGCCAGTAAAGCAGGGAGGCGTTAAGGCAGGCTGCCAGACCGATAGACAGCGAAAGCCCGGCATGTTTCAGCGGCCCGATGAAGGCAAGGTTCATGACCTGGGTCATCAGCAGCGTAATCATAGCGATCTTGACCGGCGTTTTGATGTCCTGACGCGAATAGAAGCCCGGCGCCAGCACTTTGACCACAATAAGTCCCATCAGTCCGACTGAGTACGCCACCAGCGCACGCTGCGTCATCGACGCATCAAAGGCGCTGAATTTACCGTACTGGAACAGTGCGACGGTCAGCGGTTTCGCCAAAATGCCCAGTGCGACGGAGCTTGGCAGCGCCAGCAGGAAACACAGGCGCAGGCCCCAGTCCATCAGGCGGTTGTATTCAGCGTGATTTCCACTGGAGAAACTGCGCGCCAGCGATGGCAGCAAAATGGTGCCCAGCGCCACGCCAAGAACGCCGGACGGGAACTCCATCAGACGGTCGGCGTAATACATCCACGACACCGACCCTGAGACCAGAAACGAAGCAAAAATGGTGTTGATGATCAACGAAATCTGGCTCACTGAAACGCCCAGAATCGCCGGGCCCATCTGACGCATCACCCGCCACACACCGGCATCTTTCAAATTCAGACGCGGCAGCACCAGCATGCCAATCTTCTTCAGATGAGGAAGCTGATAACCCAGTTGCAGCACGCCACCGGCGACCACCGCCCAGGCCAGCGCAAGCACCGGCGGATGAAAATAAGGCGCGGCGAACAGTGCAAAACCAATCATGCTGACATTAAGAAACGTCGGTGCAAAAGCGGGGATCGAGAAACGGTTCCAGGTATTGAGGATCGCTCCGGCCAGCGAAGCCAATGAAATCAGCAAGATGTAAGGGAAGGTAATACGCAGCAGAGAACTGGTCAGCGCGAATTTATCCGGTGAATCGACAAAGCCGGGTGCAGTAATGTAAATCACCCACGGCGCGGCAAACATGCCAAGTAGGGTCACCACCGCCAGTACCAGCGTCAGTAAACCAGAAACATAGGCGATAAATGTCCGCGTGGCCTCTTCGCCCTGCTGGGTTTTATATTCGGCGAGGATAGGTACAAAGGCCTGAGAGAACGCGCCTTCGGCAAAAATTCTGCGCAGTAAATTGGGCAGTTTAAACGCAACAAAGAAGGCGTCAGTCACCATACCGGCACCAAAAACGCGGGCCACGATAGCGTCGCGCGCAAAGCCCAGTACACGTGAAAACATCGTCATGGAACTGACGGCTGCCAAAGATTTAAGTAGGTTCATGTCACTTTTCTTATTTGCCGATGGTATTTGTAAATCAACGCATTACTCATCAGAAGTCACCGGCATGGCTCGAAGATGCGCATAGTCTACGCATCCGCCATGCAATAGCCACCGGCAGTTGTTATATATTGTTACCAAACGACCCTGTTCGATTTTGTTGCTAACGCTTAATTTTCCAGCAATTTATCGATAAATGCCTGCGCATAAATCGCCTGCTCGCCGCTGGTTTCCGGTGCGGTGTTGTTGCTAACGCAATCAACAAAGTGTTCAATCGCGCCGACAAAACCGCGTTGTGTCAGCGTACTTTGCCACCCCGGTACCGGAGGCTGAGTCAGTACGTCCTGCTGCTCTTCGCGCCAGACGCGCATGTCATCGAGCTGATAGAACGCGCCATCGGTCACGGCCTGCACACTTTCACGGGACGTTCCGCCGCAACGGTGCATGGAGGTCGTTACCAGCGTTTCACCACACAGAAAATGGTGCTCGCCGTAGATCATCTGATTTGACTCGTTAACCTGAATCAGCCCGCTTTCAAGACTCGCATTGCCGCCCGCAAGCCATAGTGCGGTATCAACCACATGCAGATAATCATCCAGCAGAGTAAAACGCAGATCGTTCGGCCCGACGCTGTCGGTGCGGTGCTTGTCCATGCGTAATGATGCCGGATTTTGCATCTGCGCTTTGAGCTGACGATACAGGGGCGCGTAGCGGCGGTTGAAACCCACCATCAGCGCTTTACCGGCAATGTGCGCCTGCTCCACCAACTGTTCGGCCTGATCAAGTTCGGCCGCCAGCGGTTTATCGACGTAAACATGCACCCCCTGCGCCAGCAACTGGCCGACCACATCGAAATGGCTGGCAGTACTGCTGTGTACAAACACCGCGTCACACTGGCTGGCCAGTTCGTCGATACGCGAGAAACAGGCCATGCGATAGCTGTCACAAACGGCCTGTGCTTTTTGCTGATTCGGCGAAAATCCGCCGACCAGCGTCCACTTTTCGGCATGACTGAGTATGGGCAGATAGGCTTTTTGCGCGATGCCGCCCAGCCCGATAACGCCTAAACGAAGTTTACTCACGAGAGATTCCTTTTAATCAGCCAGATGTTGCACCAGGTTTTCCAGCCGCTGTTTAAGTTCAGCGACCTCAGCTTCCAGCGTTTCTACGCGCTCAGAAAGACCGGAATCTTCCTTAGCTGCGGTAAATGAAGGCTCTTCTGCCGCGCTGGCAACATTGCTCACTTCACCGCTGAACAGATGCATAAACCGGCTTTCACGTTTACCCGGTTCACGCGCCAGCCGCACGCAGAAAGGGCCGTCTTCGCGGACGGTCAACTTAGTCAGGGTTTGTTCAACTTCGGCGACATCGGAAAAATCATGCAAACGGTTGGTGCGGGTCCGGAGTTCACCCGGCGTTTGCGCGCCTCGCAGCAGCAGCGTGGTGACCACCGCCACTTCCTGTGGGGTGAATTTAAGATTACCGAATTCAGAATTACAGAAACGATGCTCGTACTTCATGGTACGCGAACCGCTGAGGGTGCGGATAATGTGCTTGCGCAGCAGCAAATCCAGCGTTTGCTGAACATCACTTTCGCTCAACTCCATCACGGGTTCGCGGTTGGTTTTCTGGTTGCAGGCAGTGGTTAATCCGTTGAGGGTCATCGGATATTGTTCTGGCGTCGTGAGCTGTTTTTCCAGCAAACAGCCCACCACACGGGCCTCCCGGGCACTGAGTTCATGTTTCATCTTGCTCTCCTTATCGGGACGGGGGTGTCCATTCTCGGCAGGTTAATGCAGTCAGTACGTGATCCTGCCATTTACCGTCGATCAGCAAATAGTCTTTCGCATACCCCTCACGCTCGAAACCGAGACGCTCCAGCAACTGGCCGCTGCGTTTATTGTGTGGCATGTAATTGGCCATAATACGGTGCATTTTTTGCTGACGTTGCATATAACGGATAAGCGACTGCAACGCCTCCTGCATAAGTCCCTGCCCCTGCCATTCCTGGCCCAGCGAATAACCGAGGAAACAGGCGTGGAATGAGCCGCGTAATACGTTGCTGAAATTCGCCACGCCCATCACGCGATTCTCATCAGGATCGAGCAAAATGAAATAATAAGCGCTGCCCTGTTTCTGCATTTCGGTAATTAAGCTCAGGCGTGCCTGCCATCCGGAGGGATAACAATGGCTTTCGTCCCTGACCGGCTCCCAGGGTTTCAGAAATGCCCGGTTCTCCGCATAGTACTCCGCCAGCCGGTGCGCATCGCGATCGTGTACCAGTCGCAACACCATCCGGTCAGTGGTAAGCCGTACCTTAGGCACAGCAGATTTATAGCCAAACATCCCTTCCCTCCACATCCCGCATGGGTCGATAAATAGAATTTATAGGAAACCATAAAACATGCCTAATTCTGCCAGTCAGAACGCGGCTTGACGATAAAAAAATATTATCTATAGCGCCCTATCTAAATGCATCTTTCCGGTTCAGACTGGAACGGTCTTTTCTCCTTTCTGTATCCGCCGGACAGGATACATATAATCGCTCATGGTGAAGCATGTCTCTGGTATCACAAGCTCGGAGCTTGGGTAAGTATTTTCTGTTATTAGACAACGCGCTGGTTATTTTAGGCTTTTTCGTGGTTTTTCCGTTGATCTCGATTCGATTTGTTGATCAGCTGGGATGGGCCGCGATGATCGTCGGTCTCGCGCTGGGTGTCAGGCAGTTAACGCAACAGGGATTAGGCATATTCGGCGGTGCTATCGCCGACCGCTTCGGTGCCAAGCCAATGATCATCACCGGCATGTTGTTACGCGCCGCCGGTTTCGCCACCATGGCGATGGCCGACCAGCCGTGGATTTTAATCGGCTCGTGCATTCTCTCCGGGCTTGGCGGCACGCTGTTCGACCCGCCGCGCACCGCGCTGGTCATCAAACTCACCCGCCCGCATGAGCGCAGCCGCTTTTTCTCCCTGATGATGATGCAGGATAGTGCCGGTGCGGTCATCGGCGCGCTGATCGGCAGCTGGCTTTTGCAATATGATTTCCATTACGTTTGCTGGGCCGGTGCGGCAATCTTTGTTCTGGCCGCAGCCTGCAACGCCTGGTTGTTGCCCGCTTACCGCATTTCAACTATGCGCACACCCATGCGCGAAGGCATGATGCGGGTCCTGCGTGATCGCCGCTTCCTGGCCTATGTACTGACGCTCACCGGCTACTACATGCTGACTGTGCAGGTAATGCTGATGCTGCCAATTGCGGTCAACGATGTCGCGGGCAGCCCGTCAGCGGTGAAATGGATGTATGCCATCGAGGCCGTGCTTTCGCTGACTCTGCTCTATCCGATTGCGCGCTGGAGCGAAACGCGTTTTCGCCTCGAGCAACGCCTGATGTTTGGCCTGCTTATCATGACGCTCAGCCTGCTGCCGGTCGGGCTGGTGACGTCAATCAACCCGCTGTTGTTGCTCATCGGTTTCTTCTATATCGGCTCAATCATCGCTGAACCGGCGCGTGAGACACTGAGCGCTTCGCTGGCCGACGCACGCGCCCGCGGCAGTTACATGGGTTTCAGCCGTCTTGGGCTGGCGCTCGGCGGCGTCATTGGTTATACCGGCGGCGGCTGGATGTATGACACCGGCCGTGCCCTCGAACTGCCTGAATTACCGTGGTTTTTACTCGGCGTTGTCGGCTTCATCACCCTCACCGGTTTGTACTGGCAATTTAATCTCCGCCGCATCGAACCGGCTATGCTCAGCGGGAATTAGTCTGCTTATTAAAACGGCGGTCACAGTATCGCCGTTTGATCTCGCTACCATCTATACCCATACTGGTTTTAACACGTCGATAAAATCCGAACCTACATCCGGCAATTTTCACGCACCCTACAGGTCAGCGCCGGCGAAAACAGGAGCTATGAGATATGAAACTTTACGTTTACGAACATTGCCCTTTTTGCGTTAAAGCACGCATGATTTTCGGTTTGAAGAACATTCCTGTTGAGATCAAAGTTCTGCTCAACGACGACGAGAAAACCCCGATTTCGATGGTGGGTAAAAAGATGGTGCCGATCCTGCAAAAACAGGATGGTAGTTTCATGCCGGAGAGTATGGATATCGTCAATTTCATCGATAAAAGTGACGGTAAACCGCTGCTGACCGGCGCGACCAACGCTGCCATTGCGACCTGGCTGCGCCACGTCTCTGAATATACCGGTCGCCTGTTACTGCCACGCTTTGCCGCTGCGCCGCTTGAAGAATTCGCCACGCCGGAAGCGCGAAAATATTTCTCCGATAAAAAGCAGGCCGCCAGCGGTGATTTTCAGGAACATCTGAAACATTCCGATGGGTTGGTGAAAAAAATCAGTCAGGATCTTCGCGCCCTCGACAAACTGATCGCCGAGCCCAACGCGGTGAACGGCGAACTGTCCGAGGATGATATTCATCTGTGGCCGCTGTTGCGTTCGCTTTCCATTGTTCAGGGCATTGACTGGCCGTCCCGCGTGCAGGCATACCGGGACAATATGGCGAAACAAACTCAGGTCAATCTTTTCACCGGTATCGCCCGCTAATCCTTTCTTACAGCCGGAAGTCCGCTTCCGGCTCATTTTGCTTTTCTTCTTCGCCCTCAGCACTTAGGCTAATCAGCGTTGTCTGATTGGAGCCATGACCTTTAGCGGTCATGCTGACAAAATAGTGTTCATGTAATGAGGGAAGAATGACAAAACAAATTCTGGGTGCCGCATTTTTGCTGTGCGCCACTTTGCTAACCGGCTGTAACCAGCTTACGCAATACACCATCAGCGAACAGCAGGTAAATGATTACCTGCAAAAGAACAATAAGTTCCAGAAGGAGCTCGGCGTGCCTGGGCTGGTAGATGCGAAAATCGTTCTGACCAACCTCAGCAGCCAGATTGGCCGCGCAGATCCGGGCGTTGTGACTCTGACCGGCGATGCCAGCGTAGATATCTCCTCACTGTTCGGTCCGCAGAAAGCCGATATGCACCTGACGCTGAAAGCCAATCCCTCGTTTGACCGCGAGAAAAGCGCCATTTTCCTCAAAGACATGCAGGTGGTGGATTACACCATCAAGCCTGAAAAAATGGACAGCGTGATGAAAGGCCTGATGCCGTATCTGAATAACTCACTGAAAACCTACTTTGACCAGCGTCCAGCCTATGTGTTGAACGCCGATCGCAGTAAAGGTGAAGCGATGGCCAAAAAACTGGCGAAGGGCATTGAAGTGAAACCGGGGCAACTGGTGATCCCGTTCACTGACTGATTTAGCCATACGCATGTCAATAAAAAACCCGGCGCATCTTCATGGCCGGGCTTTTTGCATTTCTGAGAGGACGATTTACTGATCGTCTTCCTCATCATCTTCCAGATCGTCTGGCAACTGTTCTTCCAGTTCGTCACGCATTGCCTGTAAGGCTTCGCGGCTGATTTCAGACAGCGTGCGGTAGAAACCACTGGTCGCGTGAGCTTCTACTTTGCCGAGAAACTTGCCACACCACGGGAAAAGGAACTCATCGAACAGCGTGATTTGCGCCGTAACTTCATCTTCCGTGGACTGATCTTCGAGCCATGAAGCAGCCAGCAGCATCGCGCCGAAATGGTCGGCAGGCCCGTCGCCCAGCGGCATTCCTCTCTGCTGAAGGAAAGCACGCACGTCCATTTCATTCGCGCCTTCAACATAATCACTGCGAAAAGGTGAAACAGCGCATTCGGAACCGACAAACAGATGATTAAATTCAGCGGCAAGCGTTTCCGGGTTAGCGCTTTCCTGCAAACGGATCAACAACGCGTTCTGCTCCAACGGCCAGTGCTCACGCAGCTTACCATCCTGAATCAGGCCAAAAAGCGGAACCAGTAACGGGTCCTGCGGCTGGCGGTAAAACAGCGTGCCGAGAACGCGACAAACAATTGAAAATTCATTCATAACAGTAACCTGATCAGACGATGGAAAGGGTTAGCCCCCTGCGAATTGGCGGCGACAATGTCACAGTTCGCTGAGTTCTGCAATTGGCGCGCGGCCACGCTTCTCGAGAAAATCGAGGAAACGGCGCGGACTGACGTTCAGAATGCGGTCTTCCGGGAAATCTACCTCCTGCAAGATGCGTTCGCAGTGCTCAAATCCACCCAACGAATAGGCGATATGAGAATCTGAACCCAGCGCCAGCCAGCCACCCGCCTCTTTGACTGCCAGCGCAATCGCGCGACAGTTCGGCTCACTGCCTTTACGCGAGTGAATAAACGACGAGTTATTCAACTCCAGCGCCACGTCATATTTCGCCGCGGCGGCAGCTACGGCCGGAATATCAATCGGATATTTCGGGTTGCCGGGATGGGAAATAATGTGAACGTCGCCGCCCGCCATCGTAGCAATCATCGCGGCGGTATGGGTTTCTTTATCAACTGGCTGCATCACCGGCTCATGGAAACCAGCAATGATCACGTCGATTTCATCGAGCATCGGGCCAGTGCAGTCAATATCGCCATTGATATTTTTGATGTTCGATTCGATTCCGCGCAGGATGCCAATGCCATTCACCAGACGCGGCCAGACCCGCATATTCATAAAATGCCAGTAGTGCGGCGCATCGGCCATATCCGGGCCATGGTCGGTGATGGCAAAGAGCCTGATGCCTTTTTCCGCTGCTTCATCAATGTAATCGTGCAGCGTGCTGTAAGCGTGCGTGCTGGCGACGGTGTGCATATGTAAATCGACCGGGTACGGCATGTACTCTCCTTGAGAAGTTTCCGCTGCGGCGCAATGACCACAGCTTTTATAATGTTAGCAGATGACTCAGTAACCTCGCTCAAGATCGACACGCCCTGCCGGTTCACGCCCCGCTTCCATCGCCAGAATATTTTTGACAATGCTGTCCATCGCTGCTTCCGGCAACGTATCGGCCGCCACGTGCGGCGTGATGCTTACGCGAGGGTGCGACCAGAAAGGATGCATGGCGGGTAACGGTTCTTCGACGAAGACATCAAGCTGCGCGGCAGCAATCTGCCCGCTGTCCAGCGCGCGCAGCAGATCCCCTTCCACCAGATGGCTGCCACGACCGAGGTTAATCAGGTATGCATTATGCGATAAGAATGTGAACAGTTGATGATTGAGCATGCCGGCAGTATGCGGCGTATTAGGCAACAGGTTGATCAGCACTTTGCAGCCGGTCGCGAACGCGGCTAACTGCTCATCACCGTAGAAACTTTGCACGCCATCCAAGGACTTGGCGCTGCGACTCCAGCTACGCACCAAAAATTGCATCCCCACCAGCGCCTCGGCTACCCGGCTGCCAAGTACGCCCGCACCGAGGATACCAATCGTGAAATCATTGCGCGAATGGGGTGTAAGCGGACGCCACTGTTTTTGCTGCTGGAAAAGCTGGTATTCATCCATGCGGCGGAAATAGCGCAACACGCTCGCCAGCGCATATTCCTGCATTTGCAGCGCCATGCCGGTGTCTTCGAGGCGGATCAGCGGAACGCCTGCGGGAAGCGTGCCGGGCTGACGCTGTTCCTGCGTAAGAATGGCATCGACGCCAGCCCCCAACGCAAAAATGCCTTTCAGCTCTTTACGCGGCGCCAGCATCGCGTGCGGCGGACGCCACACCAGCGCGTAATCAGCGGGTTGATGGTCGGCGGCATTCCAGGCGCGCACATTGGCCTGCGGCAATCTTTTTGTTATTCCGTCAATCCAGAGTTTTGCATCAAATGTAGGGTGGTAAAAAATTATGTTCATCTTTGTGACCTCCGTTGTCCTGATAGATTTCCCTGAATATCATCAGGATGCAACCCTGAGGCTGAAAAAAGAACAGGCCCCGAAATTCGGAGCCTGTAAGGTGAACCTTTGATACGTAAATAACTCAGGCAGCAACGGGCTCGCGGCTGATCATTTTGCGTAACAGCGGGATCAGCACCAGCAGCACCACACCGGTGGCAACAGACCCCCAGCCCAGCGCGTTGAACACCTGACTGTAACCCGGATTGGTCAGTACCGGCGTACTGCCGGCGTTCTGCGGCATCAGCCCGGAAATGTAACTCGCCAGCACCGAGGCCACGCCGGTGACCATCATCCAGCAACCCATCATCACGCCCTGATAGCGTGCCGGTGCCAGTTTACCGATCATCGCGTAACCGATCGGCGAAATCAGCAGTTCACCGATGCTTTGCAGCAGGTAGCTGATGGCAATCCACTTGAACGCCACCAGCCCGTCACCGCCCGCCAGATGAATGCCCAACGGCAGTACCAGCATTCCCAATCCCATACAGAACAGGGAGGCGGAGAACTGCGTCGGAATATCAATGTTCCAGCCGCGCTGACGCAGGTTTTTAAACCACAACGCCATCAGCGGGCCGCCGATGACAATCACCACGGTATTAATATTCTGGATCCACTGCGGCGCCACAGGGATACCGTAAACGTTCAGGTTGATATTGTGTTCGGAGAACAGCATCAGCCCCATCGGTGCCAGCTGATACAGCGTCCAGAATACCAGTGAGCCGAGCGCCAGCAACAGATAAGCTTTCATACGTCGGCGTTCGTCGGCATCACGATGACGGAACGTCACCATCGTCATCAGCGCGAAGATAATCACACCCAGCACCACGACGAAGTAGCTGCTGAACTCGGCGTGGGTCAGCAGCAGGCGGATAACCGGCACCAGCACGATCAGAATCGCGATACCGATGGCCATGCAGCGCAGCATCTGGCTGCGGCTGGCCTCTTTCAGGGGAGTGCTGATATCGGCCAGAATCGACCAGCGGGAAAGCGTCACGACGATCGCCGCCACGTTACCCAGCGTGGCGAACAGGAACAGCGCGCGGTAGTTTTCGCTGAGCTGGAAATACCCGGCGACGGCAAACCCGATAAAGAATCCGAGATTCATCCCGGCATAGTTCCACAGGAAGGCCGATTCCCGGCGATCATCATCCGGCGCAAAGCGTTGCGTCAGCATCATATTCAGACAGGTGACATTCAGCCCGCTGCCGGTAAGGAACATCGCCAGCCCCCAGTACAGTCCGGTGACGCCCTCCAGCGCAATCAGTGCGCAGCCAAAGACCTGCAATACCATTCCGAGTACGAACAAATTACGATTGCTGAGATAACGTCCGCCGAGATAGCCGCCGAACATATGCAGACCGTAGTTGAACGCGCCGAAGACGCCCATAATAGCGTTGGCGTTGTCTTCGCTAAAGCCGAGCTTTTTGGTGGCGTACAGCACCAGCGTGGAATACAGCACCGCAAAGCCGAGCGTCGCGAATGTCTGAACGAAGAATAACGTGCCCGCACCGGCGGGGATCGCCGTACGGTGATGCGACGTGGTCGCGTTATTTGGCTGACTCAAGAATGACCCCTGTCGTGATATGAGAAATAAACGCTGCTTCGTCTGGTGACTTTAACGGTTCTAATAGGAAGCAATTTTTCAAAGGGCACTGTTATACCTCCGCCAATGCTGTTTTTCACAACATATGTTGCTATTTGTGAGTAACCAAAAGTGTTTGCGGGTAAATTGCGCTTTTATGCAGTCTGGCTAATTATTTATTCATTGTGATTAGCTAAGCTAATAACTTTATGCAACTGTTTCTGTCTGCTCAGGCTTAAGGCATTATTTGTTCTGTAAATCATCAAATTGCTCTAAGTTTGGCTAATCGGCACGGATCCTGCAAAAGAGTGTTGACGATGGGCCCGCTTTTCCCTACATTAGCGCCGGTCAGCAGTACTGCGGTGCGGTTGATAGCTGGAGAGGTGTCTGAGTGGCTGAAGGAGCACGCCTGGAAAGTGTGTATATGAGCAATCGTATCGAGGGTTCGAACCCCTCTCTCTCCACCACATTATAAGTGAAAGGCCCGGATGAAAATCCGGGCCTTTTTCTTTTCTGTTTTTACTCCTCCTTAAGCGCGATAGCCTGCGTCAATACCGCCGCCCCGTTCATCCGCCCGTAACTCAACATATCAATCGCTGCGACAGGTCTGGTGCCCTGCGTTATTGTCTCCACGCGCGCTTTGAGATACGCCACCTGCGGCCCGAGCAAAATCACATCCGCCCTTTTGCATCATGCGTTCAGGCATATCGAAGTGGAAGAGATTGGCGAAAGGCTTAATGCCGCTGGCATTCATCTGGTTAAGCATATCGCGATAAAAAGCGATTTATGGCAATGACTGCCGGTTATTTTTATCAATTCCATTTTTGAACAGCGCCAGCATAGAATTAAACATCGATGAATAAAGACTTGATTTGTTGTTTAGTTTTTTCTGTGAGCTATTTCCAGTTTCATCTCTAAGCTGCTATTGAAATTCAGGCATCAGGCTTACTCTCTGTGAAATATTAAACCCGCGGCCAAATCATCAATTATCAATATACACGCAAGGTGATTTATACAATTGCAGGATAGTTAATGTCAGACATTCCCCGCCAGATAAAGGCTGAGCCCGCAGAAACTGCGCATTGTTTACTAATCCAACAGGCTGCGCAGTCTGTAAGCGACAGGCACAAAACGCCGAAATTCTGCTTGACCCTTTACGGCTGTCTCCCTATAGTAACGCCCCGTTGCACCGCTTGCGATGTAACAAACACGGTGAGGTGTCTGAGTGGCTGAAGGAGCACGCCTGGAAAGTGTGTATACGAGAAATCGTATCGAGGGTTCGAACCCCTCTCTCACCGCCAAATTAAAGAAAAAGGGTCCTGATGAAAATCAGGACCCTTTTTCTTTAATGCACTCCCCCTTTTCAAACATCAGCAAGCAGGCGGTGGTAACCCTGCTTGAGCATTTTCATAGTATGAGACCCATTTCCATATCAACCTTCATGCGACGATGCAGTCATCATCATCACTTTTCTTTCGTCATTATTGATAATAAAAGCCGCCCGATACTGTCCTGCAAGTTTAATTCTATACAGCCTATAACAATTTTTCTGATGAGTGAGTTTTAGATCCCAGCGCCTTCCATCAAAGTGCCGCGAGTCTGTCGGACAACAATTTGCCGCTGCTATTGCTGCTTTAAATTCGTTATATTTTCTGATGCTAGGCCCGTCAAGATCCAGTACAGACATATCACTCTCATCAACTGACCATCCTGGCAAATTTTCCGCCGCTGCCGATGGCATAAAATTTCTTGATTTGCTTTTAACACCTTTTGACGTTGAAGGCAGGTCAAAAGCTGAGGAAGAAGAAGAAGACTGCCATCTTTTTAAAGGTTTAAGTTGAACAGGTAATGTAACAGTTGGTGCAGAAACCGTTCGTTCATTAAAGGGTGGAATATAAGCAGGCAGCCTTGGTAAGGCATCGGTTTTACTGGGTACCACAGCTGCAAACATTTGATTTTGGATTTTTAATTTTAATTGTGTTTTTCGTTGTGATTTTTTTCTTCGAACTCTGACATGCTCGACTGGCTGGGCTGATGCAATAGGTAATCTCGCTATAGCACCCTGTGCCCAAAGTGGCCCTTCATTGTCAGAAAAATATTCACATTCACCTTCAGACGCAGTCTCATAAATATCATCTAATATTTTTTCATAGTTACAATTTTTTAGAGGCATAAATAATAATCCATTTATTTACATATAGTTAACACTAAACCGGGGAAGTAAGAATAAAACTCCATTATTCATTAAGCAATGCTAAAATATTTTCTTTGTGAAAAGCCGAACACAAAAAGCACCCCATGCCAAAAAGATGCCTTAATAAATATTAAAACATGGGGTTTATTATTTAATAAGATGAGTAATTAAATGCGTACCAACATCAGACCTGCCCGTAATCCCATCGCAACGTTTGGATTAGGGAACAACACCACCTCTTCTTCAGCGTCTACCCGATAGGTTTTGCCGTTTTCCCTGGCGATCACAAATCCTTTTTGATATGCGGTAAAATTGAGCGCATCGCCGGGAATGAACAGCTGGAAATCTTCTTTCGAGCGGATCACATCCTGTACTACGCGGTAATGGAGTAAGGGAGCCTCCGCTTTTCGGTCAGGCAACGGTTCGCCGCTGACCAGCGCTTCAAGCGCACGCCGCACGCCGCTGAACTGTGTGTGATCGTTACTGCCAAACGGTAAGGCTTTGCCCAGTTCGAGCGTACAGCTGTCGGCCTGAAATACTTCGCTGCTGAAATGGGTAAAGGTCCCGCCCGGCGAACGGTGATGCACCAGCGCATCCAGCCCGGCGGCATCAAGCCATGCGAGCATCCCTTTGCCTTGCGGGCGCGGCTGAAAAGGCAGCAGACCGAAACGCACGTGTTTAGAGCCGCGAATTGCGGTATGCAAATCATAATGGAACCGCTGCGTGGTACCGGCCGCCGTGGCGCTGCGGTAAAACAACGCCATCACCTGTTCAAGTTCCTGCACACGGCGGGTTTCATCATTCGGCCTGTAGCGGGCATGACGACCGCCGAACATGCGGTTCATATCGGCATCGACATACCGCTGGTTGATACGCATCGACGGCGGATTTCCCAGCAGAACCAACAGCCGGATATTCAGCATTAACTCACCCGACAGCAGTTTGCTGACCATCTGATTAAGCAGCTCGATCGGTGCAGTTTCATTGCCGTGAACACCGGCAGAAATGACCACCGCCGCTTCACAGGGCTGACGGGGTGACAGTTCGAGAATACCTTCGCCGCGCCACTGCCAGTCCAGCATTTCCGTTTGTCCGAAAGGCTGGGGGACAGGATCGCCGGAAAGCGTCATCGCCAGTAAATCAAACATGTTTCACTCCTTTGAAAACTCAGCGCTGGAACGGATAAATCGGGCCAAGACCGAGAATATTGGTCAGCTCGTCGAGTGCGGTGCGTACTTCGGTGAGCAGCTGCGGACAGGCCAGATCTTTCGCCTGCATACGGTCGCGATAGTGCTTATCCACCCAATTATTCAGGCTGATAAACTGCGTATCACTCATCAGTGAACCGACGTTCACTGCATTCAGTTCGTTACGGTTGAGCGCCACGCGCAGGCGCAGACACGCCGGGCCACCGCCGTTGCGCATACTTTCCCGCAGATCAAACACTTCAATCTGATTAACCGGGCCACCGCTTTCTACCAGTGCCGACAAATACGCCCATACGCCGACGTGCTGACGGGATTCTTCCGGTACCACCAGCAACATTTTACCGTCGGATTTGGTCAGCAACTGGCTGTTAAACAGATATGTCGCCACGGCGTCATCAAGCGATACTTTGGCCTGCGGCACTTCTATCGGCTGGAAATCCAGTCCAAGCGCCGCCATTTTGCGGTGTATTTCATCAAGCGCTGTGGATGAATTCACAAACGCCTGCTGATGATAGAACAGCACGTTGCCGTTGCTGACGGAAATGACGTCGTTGTGGAACACGCCGCTGTCGATGGCCTGCGGATTTTGTTGAATAAATACCGTGCGCTTCTCGTCGAGCTGGTGCAGACGCGCAACGGCATCGCTGGCTAAGCGGGTCTGACGTGCCGGATAGCGCACCGGCTCGTTCTCGCCGGTGACCAGCCCGTCGCGACCATACACAAACACCTGCACGCCGGGTTTATCGTATTCACCACACAACCGGTTATGGTTGGCGGCACCTTCATCGCCCAGTGCCCCCACCTGTGGCAGCGCGGAATGATGGGCGAAATATCGGTCTGCGTGAAACGTCGCGCGCAAGATAGCTGATGTGGTTTCGGCTTCGATGGCGCGATGGAATTTATTATTCAGATTGGCGACGGTGAAATGCACGCGCCCGTCCGCACTGTCGGCGGAAGGCGATACCGTGGCAGCATTCGCCACCCACATGGATGACGCTGAACTCAGCGACGACAACAAACGCGGCGAATACGCCTGCGCTTTAGCCAGCACTTCACGGTCGCTGCCGCCAAAACCCATCTGTCGCAATGTGCTAAGGTGCGGGCGTTCATGAGGTGGCAAAATGCCCTGCGCAAAACCCAGATCAGCCAGCGCTTTCATTTTCAGCAGGCCCTGCTTCGCTGCCAGACGCGGATTCGCCACCGCATTCTGGTTTTTGGTCGAGGCTTCGTTGCCAAACGACAGCCCCGCATAATGGTGCGTCGGCCCGACTAATCCGTCGAAATTTGCTTCACATCCAGACATGCCTGTCTCCTCAGGTTGTGCGGAAATCAATACCCGGCGACAGCGTCGCGGGGAGTTCCAGCTTGTCTGTTTCCAGCGAGGCCATCGGCCACGCGCAGTAATCAGCGGCGTAATAAGCGCTCGGACGATGGTTACCCGACGCGCCGATACCACCAAATGGCGCATTGCTCGAGGCTCCGGTCAGCGGTTTGTTCCAGTTCACAATGCCCGCCCGTGCTTCCAATAATAGCTGCTCAAACTGAACGCGCTCAGCCGATATCAGGCCAGTCGCCAACCCGAAGCGGGTCTGATTGGCCAGAGCGATGGCGCTGTCAAAGTCGCTGTAGCGATAAATACTCAGCAGCGGCCCGAAATATTCTTCGTCGGGAACGCCCGCCACGCCGGTCAGATCGATAATCCCCGGCGTCAACACGGTGTTAAGCGGATCCGGACGGGTCAGCAACAGCAAGGGTTTACCACCCAGCGCCAGCAGGCCGTCCTGCGCTTTAAGCATGTTGCGTGCCGCCGCGTCAGAAATCACGCCGCCCATAAACGGCTGCGGTTCATCGTTCCATCCGCCGGAGCGGATCTGCATGGTGACATCCACTAAACGCGCGATAAACGCATCCCCCGCCGCGCCCTCTTTGACCAGCAAACGGCGCGCGCAGGTACAGCGCTGCCCCGCAGAAATAAACGCCGACTGAATGGTCAGATTGACCGCAGCATCAATGTCTTCGACCGGCTCGACGATCAGTGCGTTATTCCCGCCCATCTCCAGCGCCAGAATTTTTTCCGGCTGACCTGCCAGCTGGCGATGCAGCTGATAGCCGGTGCCCGCACTGCCGGTGAACAGCAGGCCGTCGATATCGGCACAGGCCGCCAGCGCTTCGCCGGTTGTGCGTCCGCCCTGTACCAGATTTAGTACGCCTTCCGGCAAACCGGCCTGTTCCCACAGCTTGACAGTTTCTTCAGCCGTTTTCGGCGTCAGTTCGCTCGGTTTGAAAATAATCGTATTGCCCGCCAGCAGAGCCGGAACGATATGGCCGTTCGGCAGATGGCCGGGGAAGTTATACGGGCCGAAAACTGCCAGCACGCCATGCGGACGGTGGCGCAACACCGCTTCGCCATCGGGCATTGCGGTATGTTTTTCACCCGTGCGCTGCTGACAGGCTTCCAGTGAAATCGCCACTTTGCCAATCATCGCCTGAATCTCTGTCAGCGTTTCCCAGCGTGGCTTGCTGGTTTCCTGGCTAATGATTTCGGCCAGCCGGGTTTTATGCCCGGTGAGTAATTCTGCGAAGCGCGTAATGACTTCCGCGCGCTCGGCCACGGTTTTACGCGCCCAGGCAGGAAATGCCGTACGGGCGGCGAGGCAGGCCATATCGACATCTTCCGCATTGGCGCTGAGCGCGGACCACAGCAGTGTGTTATCCGCCGGATTGGTTTTGTTCAGCTGCGCGCCCTGTCCGCTACGCCACTGGCCCTGAATAAAGAGTGCGGGTTGCATCATGCGAGTGTTTCCTTTTTGAGAGATTGCGGAGCGGAATTGAGGTTCTTGCCGGGAAAGAGCGCCACGGCACGCAGATTGTCGCCTTCGCGCAGGCCAAGAATTTCAGCTTCGGCGGTGCTGAGCGTCAGGGATTCTGACGATTCCCCGCCGGTAATAAGTAACGCGCGAAAATTCTGGTACTGCTCGTTAGCCACCAGATACAGCGGCTCGTCCCCCTCTTCACTGTGTTCGGCAAGCCGAACCGGCATCAGGCGGCTCTCTTTGACGGCGCGCAGCTGATCGATTTCACCTTCCAGCGTCGGACCTGCGTCGAAAATATCTACATATCCTTGATAACTCAGACCTTCGGCTTCCAGCACCGCGCGCGCCGGTGCGGTTTGCGGATGCACTTCACCAATCACCGCCCGGGCGTCGGGGCTAAGCAGCTCGGTGTATAGCGGATGTTTAGGCATCAGTTCGGCAATAAAGGATTTTTGTCCCATGCCGGTCAGTCGGTCGGCTTCGGCGAATTCCATCCCAAAGAAATGCCGCCCGACGCTGTCCCAGAACGGGGAATGACCGGTGTCATCAGAAACACCGCGCATTTCGGCAATCACCTTGCGGGAGAAGTATTGGCGGAACGCCGCGAGAAACAGAAAACGGACTTTCGCCAGCAGCTGACCGTTTTTACCGTTGCGATAGTCGTTGTCGAGAAACAGCGTGCAAAGCTCGGTATAGCCGGTGTGATCGTTGCTCAGAAACAGCGTCGGCACTGGCTTATAAATGTTCAGGCTTTTGGACGCGTGCACCAGCGTGCCGAGGCGGAAGTTGTACCATGGCTCACTCAGACCGACCGCCACTTCGATAGCGCTGACGCCCACGACTTTTTGCTGCTCAGTGTCTTCGAGCACAAACAGATAACCCTGGTCGGCTTTCTCCAGACTGCCTTCCCAGGTCGCCACGGAACGTTCAATGCGCGCACGCAGATGCGTTTCATCCTTGGGCAAAGACGTTAAACCGATGCCGGTTTTGCCTGACAACTGCAGGATATCGGCGAGATCGCCGGGCCGCACAGGTCTAATCAACATCATAGTGCTTTACCTCATTCATACAGAGAAATCACACGCACAGGCGTGCAACAGCGCGTTCCAGCCGGTTCAGCCCTTCCTCGATATCGGCGCCCGGAATAATCAGCGATGGCGCGAAACGTAAAACATTTGGCCCGGCAATCAGGGCGATCAGCCCCTCTTCTGCCGCCAGCGTATTGAGCTGTTTCGCCTGATCTTTATAGCGCTCGCTCATCACCGCACCGAGTAACAGTCCCTGACCGCGTACCTGACTGAAGACGTGATAACGATCGTTGATGCGCTTAAGTCCGGCGATAAACCATTCATGACGCTTTTGCACGCCGGACAACACCTCTGCTGTGTTGATCATCTCAAACACTTTGCCCGCAACCGCGGTCGCCAGCGGGTTACCGCCATAAGTTGTGCCGTGGGTACCCGGCTGGAACAGCACGGCGTATTTGTCGGTGGTCAGCATCGCGCCTATCGGGAAACCACCGCCGAGCGCCTTGGCGCTGGTCAAAATATCCGGCACCACGCCGTAGTGCTGATAGGCATACAGCTCACCGGTGCGGCCCACGCCGGTCTGCACTTCATCAAAAATCAGCACGGCCTGATGCTTGTCGCACAACTCGCGCAGGCCTTGCAGGAATTCGGCGTCAGCGGGCACCACACCGCCCTCGCCCTGAATCGGTTCAACGATCACCGCGCAGGTACGGGAAGAGATATGGCTGGCCACTGCGTTCAGATCATTAAACGGCAGATGGGTTATGGCCGGTGGCAGCGGCGCGAAATCTTCAGAATATTTCGGCTGACCGCCTGCGGTGACGGTAAACAGCGTGCGACCATGGAAAGCGTTTTTGAAGGCGATGATTTCATTCTTTTCGCCACCCGCTTTATGACCATAGAGCCGCGCGAGTTTCAGCGCCGCTTCGTTGGCTTCCGCACCGGAGTTACAGAAAAACACTTTGTCGGCGAAGGTTGCGTCAATCAGCTGCTTTGCCAGACGCAGCACCGGTTCGTTGGTATAACCGTTTCCCAGATGCCAGACTTTGTCGGCCTGCTCATGCAGCGTTTTACGAATTTCAGGATGCGCATGTCCCAGCGCGTTCACCGCAATACCCCCCGCAAAATCCACGTAGTCTTTACCCGCCTGATCCCATAACCAGGAGCCTTCGCCACGCACCGGAATAAACGCGGCAGGGGCATATACCGGCACCATCCAGTCATCAAAGTTCTGGCGGCTGACGTTTTGCGGTTGCTGTTGGTGTTCCATATAAACCTCTTTAATGAATGCCAGTGACTGGCTGAATTCAGGGTGCACGTTTCCGCCCCCCATACAGGCGGAAATTTCGGTTATTAATTTGTTATCTAAAAGTTAATAATTAATTCACTCAGTCACATCATAGAGTGCAGGCATCGTGCCAGCAAAGGATAAAAGTGAATAAAACGGGCGAGGGATAGAAAAAACAATCACTTAAAAGCGGCCATTATTCAATTTAATTGCATAAATAATGAATAAACAAAAAAAATCCCCTTTCGCAGCAACGCGCGGCAGAGAATGAGTATGCAGCGAATTTTTTTATTCCGGCTGACAGGAATTGTGCAGGATTGTGATCCGGCGCGTATCCGCGCTATTCCTGCGAGGCGGAATGCCCGATAACAGTGCGTCAGTGCACTTTTGTGGCGCAATCATCTCCCGTGACCGCCTTCACACTCTGCGTAAATAAAAACCAGCCATGCCGGTTTTCACGTCTCCTCTGGCCCTCACCCGTCAAAAATGATGCATAAGTGTTAATTATTTGTTTAAATTTAGTATCATTGTTATCGGTAACGTCAACTCACCTTTACCCCTGCTGCACTTTTCATGGTTTTAAATAACTTAAAATTAACAATTAAAGTTACATAAATTAACATTTACGGATGCTAATCACATTTCATTCACGACTGCGCGAAAACGGCTTTCCCGTTAAGTTAATCTCTGAGTGTGGAATAAATAACCACCGCCCGTCCCCCTACACCAGAACAGAACATCATAAGAAAGGTACAGACATGAAATTTAACCTCGCATTAGTGAATGCATGTGTGGTTTCGGCATGCATGTTATTCACCACACCAACGTTCGCCGCCAAGCCCTACGACATCGCCGTGGTAGCAAAAGTGACCGGTATTCCCTGGTTCACCCGCATGGAAGTCGGCGTTAAAGACGCCGCGCAAAAACTTAATGTGAATGCCTATCAGGTGGGTGGTTCAACGCCCGATCCGGCTCAGCAAGTGAAAGTGATTGAAGATCTGATTGCCAAAAAAGTCGACGCCATTATCGTGGTGCCAAACGACGCCAAAGTGCTGGAACCTGTCCTGAAAAAAGCCCGCGAGCAAGGCATCGTCGTGTTGACTCATGAGTCACCGGACCAGCAGATCGGCCAGTGGGATGTTGAAACCATCGACAGCCAGAAATATGCCGAAGCCAATATGGATGAACTGGCAAAGGACATGGGCAGCAAAGGGGGTTATGCAATTTACGTCGGTTCACTGACCGTGCCATTGCACAACGCATGGGCTGATGCGGCCATCAAGTATCAGAAAGAAAAATATCCCGATATGCATGAAGTCACTTCCCGTTTGCCGGTGGCGGAAAATATCGACAAGTCCTACTCCACTACGCTCGATTTGATGAAAACTTATCCTGACCTGAAAGGGATCATCGGATTCGGTTCACTCGGCCCGATCGGTGCCGGTCAGGCGGTTCAGCAGAAACGTGCGAAAAATAAACTCGCCGTCGTCGGTATCGCCATGCCTGCACAGGCGGCCCCATATCTGATGCGCGGTGATATCAAGAAGGTTCTGCTGTGGGATCCAAAAGATGCCGGCTTCGCGCTGGTAAGCGTCGCCGATCAACTGTTGCAGGGTAAAGAAGTCACTAAAGACCTGAGCATCGAAGGATTGGGTAAAGCCGATGTCGATATGGATAAGCACGTCATCCGCTTTAATAAAATCCTGGAAGTGACGCCGGAAAATGCGAAATCACTCGGGTTCTAAAATAACGATAAAACTTTAATTTTTACCGGGAGTATTTTTATTCCCAACGCCATCACCAGGCAAATAGGAACAGATACGGCGTAGTGTGTGGTGCCGTATCTGCTTTTCTAAAAAAATTGCAAACCTATACCCTAAATAATTCGAGTTGCGGGAAGATGGCAAATAAGTGAATTCCGGTGAGCTTACACAAGTAGGTGATTCGGGTGAGCGAACGCCGCCAACGCCCCCACAGCGTAAAGTATGACGGGTATAAAGTAAGGATTATGTGATGAATGCGCTCACGCTCGCTGTGCCTGCTGAGGTTTTTATCAGCCTTGAAAATATCAGTAAAAAATTCCCCGGCGTTTTAGCGCTGGATAATGTCAGTCTGACGTTAAATAAAGGCGAAGTGCACTGTCTTGCCGGTCAGAATGGCTGCGGTAAAAGCACCATTATTAAAGTTATATCCGGTGTCTACCAGCCGGAAAAAGGCGCGAGTATTACGCTCGACGGAAAATTATTTCATACCTTAACGCCGCAACTTTCTTCTTATTACGGGATTCAGGTTATTTATCAGGATTTGTCTTTATTCCCTAATTTATCGGTCGCCGAAAATATTGCCATTCACCGCTATTTGCCGGGTGGCGATTTTTGGGTACACCGCGATGCCATGCGCAAAAAAGCGCTCGCCGCCATGCAACGGGTTGGCGTTTCTCTCGACCCTGATCGTAAAGTCGAAAAATTATCCATAGCCGATCGCCAACTGGTGGCCATTTGCCGCGCCATCGCTGCCGACGCCAGTCTGGTTATCATGGATGAACCTACCGCCTCACTGACCCGCACCGAAGTCAACGGCCTGCTGCGCGTGGTGAATGAGCTGAAGGCCGCGGGCATTTGTGTCGTTTTCGTCAGCCATCGTTTAGATGAAGTGATGGAAGTTGCCGACCGCATCAGCGTGATGCGCGATGGCAAACTGGTCGGCACCTATCCGGCCAGCAGTCTCGACAGCAACGAGCTGGCGTTCCTGATGACCGGACAGCGTTTCAGCTACAGCCATCTGCCGCATCGTGCGCCCGCAGAAGTTACGCCGCTGCTGGAAGTCAGCCATCTCAGCCGCAAAGGCCAGTATCAGGATATCTCGCTGTCACTGCGTCAGGGGGAAATCACCTCGATTATCGGCTTGCTCGGTTCCGGGCGTACCG
Source organism: Enterobacteriaceae bacterium Kacie_13 (assembly GCA_013457415.1). Lineage (NCBI taxonomy): Bacteria > Pseudomonadati > Pseudomonadota > Gammaproteobacteria > Enterobacterales > Enterobacteriaceae > Enterobacteriaceae bacterium Kacie_13. The sequence goes on along the minus strand of CP045665.1, from coordinate 1,807,077 downwards.
AGCTGTGCCTGAGTCTGTTCGGCATGAGTAAGCCGGACAGTGGCGAAATTCGCGTCAATGGCAAAGTCGTGAAATTTCACAGCAACCGCGACGCCATCCGTCAGGGGATCGCTTATGTGTCGGAAGACCGTCTGACGCAGGGACTGATCATGGAACAATCCATTTATGACAACACGCTGGTGTCAATTTTCGGCAGGCTGCAAACCCGCACCGGCCTGATGGATCATCGTAAAGCCGCATCCGTGGTCAAAGATCTGATCCGCGACCTCAACATTAAAGTCTCCGACAGCGGGCTGCCGGTCAAAACGCTCTCCGGCGGTAACGCACAGCGTATCGCCATCGCTAAATGGGTCGCGACGCAGCCGCATATTTTGATCCTCGATTCGCCGACCGTCGGCGTGGATATCGCGAATAAAGAAGGCATCTACCGCATTGCGCGGGATCTGGCGGAATCCGGTATGGCGGTACTGATGATTTGCGATGAAATTCCCGAAGCCTATTACAACAGTCACCGCGTTCTGGTGATGCGTAAAGGCGAACTGGTCGCTGAGTTTGCACCGCATCAAAGCAGCGAAGCGCAGATTGCGGAGGCGATCAATGGATAACAAACACCTCTCGAAGTTGTTTTCACAACACGAATTCTGGCTGGGCTTGCTGGTACTGATTCTTGTCATCGGCCTGAGCGTCAGCACACAAGAATTTATGACGCTTGGCAACCTGACCGACGTCGCCACCAGCTACGCCATTCTCGGCATCCTGGCCTGCGGCCTGTTTGTGGTGCTGATCGCAGGCGGGATCGACATTTCCTTCCCTGCGGTCACCTCCATCGGGCAGTACGTAATGGCCAGCTATATCATTCATCACGGCGGCAGCTTCCCGCTGGCGTTTGCGATGTCGATGGGCACCGGTTTACTCCTGGGGCTGGTTAACGGTTTTCTGGTGTACTGGCTGCGCGTTCCGGCCATCATCATCACCATCGCCACGTTAAACCTGTTCTACGGGTTGCTGGTCTATCTCACCAACGGCACCTGGCTGTACGGATTCCCGGACTGGTTTATGAACGGCATCAGCTGGTTCAAATTCACCGCCGCCGACGGCTATGACTACGGGCTTACGCTGCCGCTGCTCAGCCTGCTGGGCGTGATCATCGCCACCGGCGTACTGATGAACCGCACCCGCGTGGGCCGCCAGATTTACGCGATGGGCAGCAACCGCGACGCCGCCTCGCGCCTTGGCCTGAACATTCTGCGCCTGCATTTTTACGTTTACGGCTTTATGGGATTACTGGCGGGGATCGCCGCCGTGGTTCAGGCGCAGATAACCCAGTCCGTCGCGCCGAATTCCCTGCTCGGCTACGAGCTGACCGTACTGGCGGCCGTGGTATTGGGCGGTACCAGTATGACCGGCGGTCGTGGTTCGCTGACCGGCACCATTCTTGGCGTCATGCTGCTGGCGTTTTTGCAAAATGGTCTGACGCTGCTGAGCATTTCGTCTTACTGGCATCAGGTTTTCAGCGGCGTGATCATTCTGATCAGCATCAGCAGCACCGCGTGGAATGAAAAACGCAAACTGGCGAAGGGGATGTGACATGAGCACCTTAAACCGATTTTTCCCCGGCGATCGTATTATCCGCCTGCAGTTATTGATCATCGTCGCCGTGGCCGTGCTGTTCTCCTTCACGCTGGGCGGCAGTTTTTACAGCGTGGGGAATTTCCAGTCGATCTCCTCACAGCTGCCGATTCTGGGCATGTTAGCGCTGGGCATGGGCATCACTATGCTCACCGGAGGGATCAACCTTTCTGTGATTGCCGGCGCGAACGCCTGTTCTCTGGCAATGGCCGCAATTATGGTCACCCACCCCGGCCAGCCGGAGTATTTTGCACTGGCCTTGCTGGCCGGACTGGCGATTGCGGGGGTGATTGGTGTGCTCAACGGTGCGCTGATCGCCTATATCGGCGTTTCGCCTATCCTCGCCACGCTCGGTACCATGACGCTGATCGCCGGACTGAACATTCTGCTCACCAATGGCGCAGTGATTTCCGGTTTTCCGCCGGCGATTCAGTATCTCAGTAACGGCAGCGTGCTCGGTATTCCGGTCGCCCTGCTGCTGTTTCTGCTGGTCGCGGTGCTGCTGTGGGTGTTACTCGAACACACCACGCTCGGGCGAAGCCTGTATCTGATGGGCTCCAACGAACAGGCCACGCGCTTTAGCGGCGTCAACACCCACAAAGTGACCATCGCAGTGTACGTTCTTTCCGCCCTGCTCGGCTGGGGCGCGGCGCTGCTAATGATGTCCAAATTTAACTCGGCGAAAGCGGGCTACGGCGACTCCTATCTGCTGGTGACCATCCTGGCGTCCGTGCTCGGCGGGATCAACCCCGACGGCGGATTCGGGCGGATCCTCGGGCTGGTGCTGGCGCTGATCGTCCTGCAAATGCTGGAAAGTGGCCTGAACCTGATGGGCGTCAGCAGTTACCTGACGATGGCACTCTGGGGCGGGGTCCTGATCCTGTTTATCGCCTTACAAAATCGACAATCTTAAGCTCACGCTTTTTACCGAAGGGAACGAACATGGCGAGTTATTTTATTGGAGTAGACGTAGGAACCGGCAGCGCCCGCGCGGGCGTCTTCGATATGACCGGCCGCATGGTCGGCCAGGCCAGCCGCGAGATTACGCTGTACCGCCCAAAAGCCGATTTCGTCGAGCAGTCTTCCGATGAGATCTGGCACTCCGTCTGCAACGCCGTCAAAGACGCGGTGAATCAGGCTGATATCAACCCGATTCAGGTCAAAGGCATCGGCTTCGACGCGACCTGTTCGCTGGTGGTGCTGGATAAAGAAGGCAAACCGCTGACCGTCAGCCCGTCCGGGCGCAGCGAGCAAAACATCATTGTGTGGATGGATCACCGCGCCATCACGCAGGCTGAACGCATTAACGCCACCGGCCATCGCGTGCTGGAATTTGTCGGTGGGATTATTTCGCCGGAGATGCAAACACCAAAACTCTTGTGGCTGAAACAGCATATGCCGACGACGTGGAATAACGTCGGGCATCTGTTCGACTTGCCGGATTTCCTGACGTGGCGCGCGACGCAGAGCACTACCCGCTCGCTGTGCTCCACGGTGTGTAAATGGACCTACATCGGGCACGAAGACCGCTGGGATCCGAGCTATTTCCGCCAGATCGGGCTGGAAGATTTGCTGGAAAACAACTCGGCGAAAATCGGCAGCGAAGTGAAAACCATGGGCGAACCCCTCGGCCACGGGCTGACGCAGCGCGCCGCCGCGGAAATGGGGCTGATGGCTGGTACGGCGGTCAGCGTCTCGATTATCGATGCTCACGCTGGCAGTCTCGGCATTCTCGGCGCCAGCGGAGCTTCCGGTGAGTCAGCAGATTTCGACAACCGTATTGCGCTGATCGGCGGCACCTCAACGGCGCACATGGCGATGTCGCGCAGCGCCCGCTACATCGGCGGGATATGGGGGCCGTATTTCTCCGCCATCCTGCCCGACTACTGGTTAAACGAAGGCGGCCAGTCCACAACCGGGGCGCTGATCGACCACGTGATTCAGTCGCATCCGTGTTATCAGGACCTGCTTAAACAGGGAAAAGACAGCGGCAAAACCATTTACGAAGTGCTCAACGGCATTCTGCGCAAAATGGCCGGTGAACCGGAGGACATCGCCTTCCTCACCAAAGACATTCATATGCTTCCCTACTTCCACGGCAACCGCTCACCGCGTGCCAATCCGACGCTCACCGGCACGCTGACCGGGCTGAAGCTATCGCGCACGCCGGAGGACATGGCGCTGCATTATCTGGCGACCATTCAGGCGCTGGCGCTCGGCACCCGTCATATTATAGAAACCATGAATCAGAGCGGTTACCGCATTGATACCATGATGGCCAGCGGCGGCGGCACTAAAAATCCGGTGTTTGTGCAGGAGCACTCCAATGCTACCGGTTGCGCGATGTTACTGCCGGAAGAGAGCGAAGCGATGCTGCTTGGCAGCGCCATGATGGGCACCGTTGCAGCGGGTGCGTACGATTCCCTGCCGGAAGCGATGGCTGCCATGAGCCGTATCGGCAAAACCGTTACGCCGCAGACCAACAAAATCAAAGAATATTACGACCGTAAATACCGCGTATTCCATGAGATGTACCACGACAGCATGAAGTACCGCCGCCTGATGCAGGGGGAGACCGAATGAATATAGAACAGAAAATGCGTGCGGATCAGGAGTTTTTGCAGGCGTGTCAGGGCTGGCAGACCTACAGCCAGGAGCTGCTGGCGCTGCAAAACAATCTTGATGCCGATACGTGGCAACAGCTGCTGACGCTTGTCACCGGCTGCAAGGGCAAAATCGCTGTTACCGGCGTGGGCACTTCGGGCATTGCGGCGCGAAAAATCGCGCACATGCTGGCGTGCGTTGAGCAGCCAGCGGTCTATCTTAGCGCCACCGATGCCGCACACGGCGATTTGGGTTTTCTGCGCAGCGATGATCTGATGGTACTGATTTCGCGCGGCGGTAACTCCGAAGAGCTGACGCGTCTGTTGCCGACGCTCAAAGCCAAAGGCGTGGCTGTCGTCAGTGTCACCGAGAATCTGGATTCCGCCATCGCCCGCGCCGCGACGCTGGTGGTAAAAACGCACATTCAGCGGGAAATCGATCCGTTAAATATGCTGGCTACCACCTCCATCGTGCTGGTGCTGGCGGTGTTCGACGCGCTGTGCGGTAACATCATGCGCCGTAACGGATTCGATGAGCAGCGCCTGCTGAAAGTCCATCCGGGGGGAAATGTCGGGAAAACATTACGGGAGAAGGATGTGTGATTACTCCCTGATCTGCTCCCTTACCAGCGCCGCCAGCACCGAAATAGCGCGGGCGGTATGCGGGCCCCATTCGAAAGAAGTATTGATGCGGATGCAGTGGCGGAAACGTTCGTCGGCGGAAAACATGGTGCCCGGCGCGATGCTGACGCCTTTCGCCAGCGCCAGCGGGTAAATGTGCGCGGCATCGACGTTTTCGCCCAAATCCAGCCACAGAAAATAGCCGCCTTTAGGCTGGCTAACGGAAACCTGGGCGGGGAATTCTTTGATGATCGCGTGGTGCATAGCCATCTGCCGTTGTTCGAGAACGCGGCGCAGGCGACGCAGATGAGTGTCGTAACCGCCCTGCTGCAAATAATCCGCCAACGCCAGCTGAACCGGGACGCTGGCGGACAGGGTGCTCATCAGCTGTAATCGCTGGATGCGCTCTGCGTAAGCGCCCGCCGCCACCCATCCGACGCGAAAACCCGGTGCCAGACATTTAGAAAATGAAGAACAGTGCAGAATTTCGCGGCGATAGGACGACGCTTTAAGCGGCACGGCGCGTTCACTGCCGAAATAGAGTTCGCTGTAGACGTCGTCTTCTATAATAGCCACCTGATGCGCCTGCAAAATCTCCACCAGCCGCACTTTGTTCTCCGGCGGCAACGTACAGCCCAGCGGGTTCTGAAAGCTGGACATTAGCCAGCAGGCTTTGATCGGGTAAGTCTCCAGCGCTTTCTCCAGCGCATCTGGGTCCATACCAAAACGCACATCCGTCGGGATCGCCACGGCTTTCAGTTTGCGCCGCTCAATGGCCTGCAAGACGCCGTAAAAGGCCGGAGATTCAATCGCCACCCAATCTCCCGGCTCGGTCACCATCTGCAAACTCAGCCCAAGCGATTCCATTGCGCCAGACGTAATCACTATCTCATCGGGCGCAACTTCTATTCCGTTCTGCGCGTAACGCTGTGCAATGCTGCGGCGCAACTCTTCGTTACCCGGCGGTAAATTGGCGGTCGCGCTGTGCGGTGACATGCGGCGGACGGCACTTGCAAGCGAACGTGCCAGACGCGGCTGCGGGAACAACGTCGGATCGGGAAACGCCGACCCGAGCGGCACGACAGCCGGATCCTGTCCGGCCTTGAGGATATCGAAAATCGCGTCGTTGACGTCTATCTGTTCGGCGGCGTGCAGCCGCTCATCCGGCTGATGACGTACCGGGCGCTGCAATCCTGCCGCGACGTAATAGCCGGATTGCGGTCTGGCGACGATCACGCCCTGACTTTCGAGCAGCTGGTAAGCCTGTAACACCGTCATCAGGCTCAGACCGGATTGTTTGCAGGTATCGCGCAGAGAAGGCAGCCTGTCGCCGGGCAGCCAGACCTGCATCTCGATTTGTTTGCGCAGTGTGCGCGCCAGTGTAGCGTAGCGGGATTCAGTCATCGTCCGGGTCACTGTTACAGATAGTGTTAATGGAATGAAAACTATTATGCCTGCTTTAGCGCCATCACCGCTAAGTAAACCCGCAGTAAACTACTGGCATTCTTTACACGCGAGCTATAGCGGTGAAACATTCAGCATGTTAATGTGTGAACTCACTGCATTACTCGGATTTATCTGACCCGTCATTCACGTCTGTTCGCCTAACCTTACGCTTTCTAAACATTTTCTCCATGATTGATGGAAAAATGACTCTTCGCCTTTCACTCTTTTACATCACCATCGTATTACTATTCATTGGATTGAGTAGACTTGCTTTCGTCGAAACAAAACGGGCGACGTGCCTGAATCTCCAATGAGGAATTTAATTATGCGCAAACTTACCGCAATGATTGTGGCTTCAACTCTGGCTCTGAGCTCTGCTTCTTTCGCGTTTGCTGCTGAGACAACTGCAACACCAGCGCCTGACGCACCGGCCGCGACACACGGCAAAATGCTGCATCATAAAGGCCCGCAGCATATGAACCCGTTCGCAGGCCTGAACCTGACTGAGCAGCAAAAAACTCAGATGAAAGACATTATGAAAGACAGCGGCGCACGCCCTGATCGCGCCGCGATGAAAGCGCAGATGGATCAGATGCACAGCCTGGTAGCTTCCGACAGCTTCGACGAAGCGAAAGTGAAATCGCAGATTGATACCATCACTAAAGCGCAGTCCGACCGTATGCTTGATCGTGCCCGTGCTGAAAACAAAATGTACAACCTGCTGACGCCAGAGCAGAAAAAACAGTTCAACGAGAACTATCAAAAACGTGCTGAGAAAATGGAACAGATGCGTGACCACAAACCGGGTCAGCCAAAACCAGCCGCAGCTGAATAAGTTTTGATTCTGTAATCCAGACGTTTCAACCGCAGACCGGCCTTCCCAGGCCGGTTTTTTTTTGCCTGATACCCTCAGGCGTCTTCGCCGTGACGGGTGATCATCACCCGCAAATAATCCAGCACCCCCGCCGCAGGCTCCGAAAGCGATACCGCCTCAGATAACACCGCGCCTACGTCCATATACGTCATACTGTCCTCCACCGTTCGCCGCATGACCCGCAATCCTTCCAGCGACCACGGGCGATAAACCAGATCCGACAAAATAGTCACTCCACGCCCCTTGGCCACCAGACTACGCACCGTTTCGAATGACGTAGTGGTAAACGTTACCTGAGGCTGGCCACCGTGTGAAAGCCAGTGCTCACGAATAACGTCAGGATATTCGTCCGTATCGAGCAACAGAAAAGGTAAGTGAGCGATATCCGCCAGATGAATAACCGGTTTACTGAGTAACGGATGCCCCTGCGCAATCCACAGTCTACGCGGCGAGCGAATGAACGTTTCGATTTTCAGGTCGTTTTCACGGATAATATTTGAGGTCAGCAGCAGGCTAAAGTCGGTTTCCTGCTGCCTTAATGACGCAATAAGCTTTGCCGGATTGGCCTCGATAAAATTGAGGGTCATCAGCGGAAAATGTTGTTCCACCTCGGTAATGATGGCAGGCAATAAATACGCTGACAGGGTTTTTGCCAACCCGATATTCACGGTGCCTTGTGCCAACTGAGGCTGATAAAGCAGATCGTCAATAGCGAGCTGGCTGTCATTAATAATTTTCCGTGCATGATGCAGAAAACGCTCTCCGGCGGCCGTCAGCGTGACACCTTTCGCATGGCGCACAAACAGCGCGTTGTTTACCGCGTCTTCAAGATTGCGCATCGCGACCGTCATCGATGACTGCGAGATATTACATCTCGATGCCGCCTTCGATATCTGTTGCGTCTGTGCTAATGCAATGAAAAATTCCAGTTGCCGCAGAGTGAATTTCATAGTTTAAAACGATACCTTCTGATGAAAACTTTGAATTAGATTTGTCAGACCCGCCGTCTTACCATTTTAGCCCACTTAATCCGCCTGATATTGATCCTAGTATGCATAAAAGCGATACCAGCACAGGCACAACTTTTGGTAAAATCTATGCCTTATTTATTTTTGACGCTCGCCGCCTGTTTCTGGGGAGGCAACTATGTGGTCGGCCATTTTCTGGTGACACAAGCCGACCCGATGATGCTCTCCGAAGCCCGGTGGATGCTCACCGCCCTGCTGTTGCTGGCACTCTATTTCCCGCAGGTGAAAAAACAGTGGCCCGAAATGAAGAAAGCAAAAGGGACCATCCTGTTTCTGGCACTGTGCGGGCAGGTATTATTTCCCGTGACGCTCTATATTGGCCTGCAATATACGTCGTCATTAAATGCGGCTATTTATTTATCCACCACACCTGCTCTGGTGCTGTTGATTAATAAGTTTATTTTCAAAGAGCGGATTTCATCCCGCAATATTACCGGTGTGGTTTTAAGCTCTTTGGGTGTGGTCTGGCTGGTGATGCAAGGTGATTTGTTACATGTGGAAACCCTGAAAAATCTCAACCGTGGCGATGTCTGGACAATGGGATCCGCCGTCAGTTGGGCGCTCTACTGCGCATTCCTGCGCACCAAACCCAAAAACGTCGGAGGAAATGCCTTTGTTGCCGTCAGTGCAGCGCTTGGCGCGCTGATTCTGCTGCCGGTGCTGGCTTTCAGTTCTGTGGCCAGTCTGCATCAGCAACTTCACGTTTATCTCAACCGCAGTTTTCTGGCCGGTTTATCTTATCTGGTGATTTTTCCGTCCTGGCTTTCCTACCTGCTCTGGAATAAAGGTATTCAGGTGATTGGTGCCACACGAGGGGAAATTTATTCCCATCTGATCCCGCTGAGCGGCGGCGCACTGAGTATCCTGTTCCTGAATATCCCTCTGCATGCCTTTCATCTGGTCAGCACGCTGCTGATTGCAGCGGGGATTGCACTTTGTTCCGGCAAAACACGGGAAAAGGTCGTACAAAAAACACAGTTCACCCGCGCAGAGTGACCTGAGCCTGCAACTTTACTGTCATCAGACCCGCTGTCTCTTCACAAAGCGTCAACCGCATCACATTTTCATCTTTAACTTCAAACTTTTCTGTTCAAAAACATTATTTTCATCCAGTAATTTAACAAAGTCGTAACGTGCAAATCTGCCGACGACCCTTACCTCCCTGCATCACACTCTCGTAAAAAAAAGTGGCCTGCCCTGCGCAGGACCACTCACAAGGAGTTGTTATCATGAAAAGCGTCAAGTCCGGGATAACCTGGCTGGTGGTGGCGTTAATCGGAGCCTTTGCTTTTTGCATGCTGGCTTTAAGCCGTGGCGAACACGTCAACGCCCTCTGGCTGGTGGTGGCCGCCATCGCCTGCTACAGCATTGCCTACCGTTTTTACAGCCTGTTTATTGCTGAAAAAGTCTTCGAGCTCGATGACAAACGTATGACACCTGCTGAACGCCACAATGACGGGCTGGATTACGTGCCGACTAATAAATGGGTGCTGTTCGGCCACCACTTTGCGGCGATTGCCGGTGCCGGACCGCTGGTCGGACCGATACTCGCTGCGCAGATGGGATTCCTGCCGGGTACGATCTGGATTTTGGTCGGCGTGATGCTGGCAGGCGCGGTGCAGGATTTCCTGATCCTGTTCATTTCCACCCGCCGCGACGGACGCTCACTGGGTGAAATGGCCAAGCAGGAACTGGGCAATTTTGCCGGCGTGGTCACCATGCTCGGCGCGCTGGGCGTGATGATTATCATTCTGTCGGCACTGGCGCTGGTGGTAGTGAAAGCACTGGCTGACAGCCCCTGGGGTCTGTTCACCATCGCCGCGACCATTCCAATCGCGCTCTTTATGGGCGTTTACATGCGTTTTCTGCGTCCGGGGAAAATCGCCGAAGTCTCGGTGATTGGCTTCGTGCTGATGATGCTGGCGATTATCTACGGCGGCAACGTTGCAGCAGATCCTTACTGGGGGCCGTTCTTTACGCTCCACGGCACAACGCTGACCTGGGTGCTGGTGATTTACGGCTTTATCGCTTCGGTTTTGCCGGTCTGGTTGTTGCTGGCACCGCGCGATTATCTCTCAACCTTCCTGAAAATTGGCGTCATTGCCGGGCTGGCGGTGGGGATCGTCTTTGCCATGCCGGAAATGAAAATGCCCGCGGTGTCGCGCTTTATTGACGGCAGCGGTCCGGTCTTCTCCGGTAGTCTGTTCCCGTTCCTGTTTATCACTATCGCCTGCGGCTCCATCTCCGGTTTCCATGCGCTGGTTTCCAGCGGTACCACGCCGAAGCTGATTGAACGTGAAAGCCACATCCGCTTCATCGGTTACGGCGCAATGCTGATGGAATCTTTCGTCGCCATCATGGCGCTGATTTGCGCATCAGTTATCGACCCGGGCGTTTACTTTGCGATGAACTCGCCGGCGGCGCTGATTGGCACCACTGTGGAAAGTGCGTCGCAAGTGATTAACGGCTGGGGATTTGTGATCACACCTGACATTCTGACGCAAATCGCCAAAGACGTCGGCGAGCAGTCGATTCTGTCCCGCGCCGGTGGCGCACCGACCTTCGCCGTCGGTATGGCGCACATCATCACTGAGGTGTTTAACAGCCGCGCGATGATGGCGTTCTGGTACCACTTCGCCATCTTGTTCGAAGCGCTGTTCATCCTGACCGCCGTCGATGCCGGGACCCGTGCCTGCCGCTTTATGGTGCAGGATTTGGTGGGCGTCGCTGTGCCGTCTCTCGCCAACAACCGCTCATGGCTCGGTACCTTTGCCGGAACCACCGTGGCGGTCGCGGGCTGGGGGTTCTTCGTTTATCAGGGCGTAGTCGACCCGCTGGGTGGCATCAACACACTGTGGCCACTGTTCGGTATCGGTAACCAGATGCTGGCCTCGATGGCGCTGATCCTGGGCACCGTAGTGCTGTTCAAAATGAAGAAACAGCGTTATGCATGGGTGACGATTTTGCCGACCGTCTGGCTGTTCATCACCTCGATGACCGCGGGCTGGCAGAAGATATTCCACGAGAAACCGTCGATTGGTTTCCTGGCACAGGCGAAGAAATTCTCGGCGGGGATCGACACAGGGGAAATCATTAAACCGGCCAAAACGCTGGCAGATATGCATACCATCGTGCTGAACAATCAAATCAATGCCGTGCTGTGCGGATTCTTTATGCTGGTGGCCGTGACGATGCTGGTGTCGTCGTTCTTCGTCATCCGCCGCGCGTTGAATTCTGCCACGCCGACGGTGCATGAAACCGCCGTGGTTAACCGTCGCGAAGGCCGTCCGGTTCGTGAGGTGCGCCATGTCTGATTCACGCGCTCTGTTTAAAACGCCACGGTTTGCAACGCTGCACATCATCCGCTGTCAGCCGTTGTTTATCATCGAACCTAAGCCGCATAGCGTTGCTGACTGGCTGAAGCTGGCTGTCCGGCGCACCGCACAGAGTTTCCGACTGATGGTCGGCGTGCAGGATTACCAGAATTACGTGCAACATATGAAGGTGCGGCATCCGGATACCGAGCCGATGACCGAGCGGGAATTTCACCGGCGGTGTCTGGAAGCGAGATTCCCGAGCGAAGGCGGCAAGATGGGAAAATGCCCGTGTTAATGCCTGAGTGACCCGTCCCTTTCTCTGCCCGTCTCAAAAGACGGGCAGAGAGTATTGACCCGCAAACAAAAAAACCACTACGACTATGCGTCTGAAATTCCTCAACTATTATTTACATCAATTCTTTACAGTGTGCTTTTTATAACAAGTGCGCTGCGCCATAAGTCCCTCAGATAAGAGATAAACACGCCTGCCGCCCTGCCAGCACCTGTCTAAATTCTCACTTTCTGCCTGCTACCTGACTAAAAACACTCACGCCAAAATGTGTTGTGTTGTGATTATCGCCCCGCATTCTCTGGTGATATTTTAACCGCATCTACATTATTCTTACTTCTGAGGAAAACGTCATGATTGGTGCAGCACATGCCAGAGATATCGTTACGATGGAGCACGGTATCGTCTTTGCGGTAATAGGAATGTCAGCATGGGGCGGGATTGTCCGCTACATCATGCTGAGGCAGAAGAAGCCGTTTATGGAAGAGATCGAGGCTTGCCTGATGCAAATAATTGTCTCCTGTTTCAGCGGCATGATATTGAGTATTTTTGTTCTTTCACGTAATGCCAACGATGACCGCTTGCTGGTCATCGCCGGTCTGGGAGGAGTTTTTGCCGGGCCAATTATCACGTTGCTAGGTAAGAAAATCGCAACGATGATTGAGACATTCGCGCCCTCACCTAAAGAACCGGAAAGCCAAAAGACTTCTGAATAATTTCTCCCCCGGCGAAACCGCTCTCCGGGGGATTTTTTTGTCCTTTTTTCCGCCCTGCTGACCTACCCACCCCCTCTGTTTTCTCCTCCTGAGTGCCTGCCTGAAGGCGTCTTTGCACCGCTCCAGGTGCCGTCATCCTTGCCTGTCCACGCAAAAAAAAACGGGACACCCTAAGTGTCCCGCTTCGTGCTTTCAATATCATGAGGCCGAAACCTCAGGGATATTGCATCTTACTGTCAGAGTAATTTCCACTGCGACCATTCACCGGTAAATTCTGGATCCCCCGGCTCGTTATCCTGAGTCCAGTAGTTTGCCACATAGTCTTTCCCTTTATGACTGACTTTATCGCCAGTGTTATACACCTTAGAGGCATCCCACTCAGCGTATTTGCCTGCCGGAGTCGGTTCTGGATCAGGGGTAGGTTCTGGATCCGGAGTCGGCTCTGGATCTGGCGTCGGTTCCGGTTCCGGAGTTGGTTCCGGTTCAGGAGTCGGCTCTGGATCTGGCGTTGGCGTCGGGTCAATCACTTCTTCACCAAACACCACCAGCGTGTACTGCTTAGCAACGGAAGATGCAGCCTTGGAATCCGTGACGGTCAGAGAGAACAAGAACTCTGCACGGCTGACAACGGTCGGCGCGATAAACGTAATGGTGGATGTGGTAGTGCTGCTTGGAGAAATTCCTGCCGGAACGCTCCATTTGTAAGTCAGCGCATCGTTGTCAGCATCGCTTGAGGCGGCACCGCTCAGACGCACTTTCGAGCCACTGATAACCTGCAACTGGATATCGGCAACCGGCTTAGTATTGGCCGCAGGTTTATCATCATCCGGCACTTCGCCACCGATATTCACGCCGTCGAAGTAGAACGGTGCCATATCGATAACCTGGTTGGTGACGGTGCAGCCCAGACCTTCACGTGCGGCATTGACCAGCACGCCGTTGTCCTGATCGATAGTCCAGGTAAACAATGCGCCGAGGCCTTTTTTCGCCACGTATTGCCCTTTCGCGCGCACACTGCGTGGCGTATCAAGAGACATGAACAGCTTGGTGTCTTTGTTGTAAAGGTAATCAGCATCGGCTACCTGGTCGGTGTAAACGCTGAAGCCGTTACGGCCTTTCTGATTTTCCAGATCAAGATAGTTATTGATCAGGTCATACCATTCGCTGCAACCACTTTCGAATGTCCCGCTGGTTTCCGCATTCGCCGTTGGGGTATATGTCCCTTTCAGCGGAGAGAAACTTTCCAGTACCGCGTTCTGACCGTTACGTGAATACCCCGCATAACCCACGTTGATGCGATCAGCCGGGAAGCCTTTCGCCAGCAGATAATCGACGATAGTGTCTACACCCCAACCACCTTCTACCAGTGCGTGCAAATTGGTGTGGTGATCCAGTTGTTCTGCCCATGGCGTGCCGTAGAAGTCATAAGTCATGACGTTGATGCTGTACAGACCGTTTTTCAGCAGTGTTGAAACGTCGGATTTTTCCAGAATCGCCACTACGGCGGAACTGGCGATACTGATTTTGACGTCAGTACGCTTAATCGCTTTCAGCTCTTTGGTGATTTCAGCCAGCAACAGCGCGTAGTTTGCACCATCGGTATCGCTATAGGCATTGTTGTTACCGGCATTGCCCGGATATTCCCAGTCGATATCCACTTCAGAGAACATCGGGAAGCGGGTGAACAGTTTCGCTACGCCCTTCGCAAAGGTGCTGCGGCCAGCGGCGGTTTGAGACATGTTGTGGAAGCCACTACTCATGGTCCAGCCACCAATACTCATTGAGAGTGCCAGCGTATGGCCCAGCGTTTTGGCTTTCGCCTGTAAATCGCGCAGACCGCCAACGATACCTTTTACCGTCGCCTGCGTGGCGGAATTCACATCCATTTCTACCCAGCCAGAATCTTTCAGACCCACGTTATTGCTGGTCTGGAAATCACCCCACGGGTCAAGGAAAGTCGGTTCGTTGACAGATTTATTCAGGTTGCTTGCTGCGCGGGCAATCACATCGGCTTTCTCGCCGGTGGTATCGCCGACAATGCCCAGGAAGCCCAAAATGATTTTGTCATACGCCGTCGGGCTGACGTTGGCGAGATCGTAACCGCGACCGCGGTTAGCAGGTGTGTCATCACCATCGGTCTCGCGACTGTCGTACTGTGACCAGTCGGTGTAGTAACCAAAGACTTTCGGTTTGTTGGTGGTGTCATACTTATTGTAGACCGGCTTAGCGACGCGGGCTGAAGTATAGCTGTATTTCACTGTATCTTTAGACGCATCAAACCCGTCTGCTTTATAAGATTTGTCAGTCAGGGAATCAGTTTGAATCAATTTACTGGTTGTCATAATAGTTTCCTGAATAAAAGTTAGGGGTCTAACAGCTTCGTGCTGTTGGGTCTATAATTGGAGAGGATGGTATTTCTCTCAAATCATCCTTCAGCAAAAATATTTATGACGGTAATGATGTGATGTAAATGAACATCAGTTGTAATTCTGATAGTTCTGTAAATGGCAAAGAGGGTGAACGAACGGTGATTTTGTCGATTAAAACACCAGCATAGAGTGGAAGACATCCTGAGCCGACAGCAACAATTTCGTGACACTAATGATGTTAACAAAATTATAAACTCATCTTGAATTATTCTTTTTTTATTATTTACAATTCACTGACAACTCAAAAAGCTTTTTAGATTTACTCAAGATGGTCATAAAATTTCATAACAGATCACAACTTATCTAAAATTAGTCATATTACTCTCATTGATCATGGTGAATTTTAAAAAACCAGATACGATAAATCCTATCGAAAATTGGATTTATGATAAGTTCTGTCACCGACCCGGAGAGAGTTGAAAGATGAGTGTTTATCTTATTAATGGTCAATATGTATTTAATGAAGGAACGAAAGAACTCAAAACATTAAATAATGGTATGAATATTAAACTCACGACAATGAGATCTCGTTGCCTTAGTTTCATTATTGAGCATGCAAAAGATGAAGTGATAGAGAAATCAGCGATATCCTATGCCTTGTGGGGCGCCAGAAGTACGTTTACCAGTGATGCCAGCCTGACCCAGACGTTATATTTAATTCGTCGTGATCTCAAATCACTCGGGCTGGATGAACTATTTATCACCGTGCCTAAATCAGGAATTCGGGTAAATACGTCAGTAAGTATCGATGTTATTCAGGAAAAGATCCCTAAACGCAAACTATCTTTTAAGCCATTGTTATTAATCATGCTCGCTTCACTGGTTTTAATTGGTATTGGTGCGTATCTTGCTTTGAAACTATAACTATTCCGAGGGCCTTACCATGAGTAATCCTGTGATTGATGTAATACTGGATAATGAAGGTGGTTATGTAAATCATCCAGACGACCCGGGCGGTGCAACCCATTGGGGGATCACTGAGAAAACCGCACGGGATTCTGGCTATACCGGAGATATGGAACAGTTAACCCGAGATCAGGCTTATGCCATTCTTGAGAAAAATTACTGGTATCAGCCCGGTTTCGATAAAGTGTATGCATTATCTCCAGCGCTGGCGCTCGAACTATGTGATACGGGAACCAATATGGGCCCTTCCGTAGGCATTAAGTGGCTACAACGCTGGCTCAACGCCTACAATCAACAAGGCCTATATTATCCTGACATCAACGTAGATGGAAAAATAGGGCCGATGACGCTGGATGCGTTATCAAATTTCCTGAAAGTGAGAGGCCCGGAAGGCGATGCCGTACTGGTCACTTCACTCAATTGCAGTCAGGGACAGCGTTATCTGGATCTGGCGGAAAATAAAGCCAGTAATGAATCTTTTATCTATGGCTGGATGAAAGGTCGTGTTCATTTAAGCAACACCTAAACATAAGAAAAATTTATACTACTCGCCGGAGTCGCAGATTTAACTTGTGATGTAAACATCATTTCCCCTGCTAATAATTAATTTAGCAGGGTTATCAATTCATAGCGATTCATAGCAATACTCTGATATTTTAAAATTTTTTTACTTTATTTGTAGCGTCACAATGCGAATGATGCGGGCTCCTTATCTGTGTTACGGAGAAAAGTAATGAATTACGAAAAAGTAAACGAATTTGATTATAATCTGATCAAGATAATGAATGAAGTGATTATCTCAGGCAGTCTTTCACGGGCTGCGGAAAAACTGGAACTGTCGATTTCTGCAGTGAGTCTTTCAATTAATAAGCTGCAACGTTACATAGGCGTCGAGCTTTTTATACGCACGGCTCAGGGGATGAAACCCACACAAACTGCATTGGATATTCATGAGTCTTTTTCATACGCCATGTGCATTATTGATGATGTGGTGCACAAGGCCAAAAATCAGGAAAAAACAGTGTCATCTGTCAGAGTCATGTGTTCCGATTTGATCGAAAGTTTTTATTTTCAACGCCTGCATCAACAAAATGATTTACAGGGAACGCTGTTCGCGTTCACCAATGCGACTCTGTTTAATCATGATGAGTGTGTAAGAAACCTTCTGCAATCGGGCAATGATATTGTTCTGAGCAACTTCCCGCTACATCACAACAGTATTACCTCGGTGGAAATTGACTCGGTCGATGATTTCGTCGTTGTGTGCAGCGACAGCTGTTTACTGGCTTCACAGAAAATCTTTACGCTGTCGCATTATTATACTTTACCTCATGCCGTATATTGTCATAGTGAAGGTCAGGCTAAGAAACTGATATCAGTTAATAACCAGAATATTAAAAATGAAAAAGCTAACATGCGCAAAGTGGTATACAACTCTTCCTCGCTCAATGGCATCATCGCCGCCATCGAACGCAGTGAAATGATCGCGATATTCCCGGCTAAAGTGGCTGAGTATTTTATTGAACAGCGGCATAGCAAACTCGTGAAGTTTACCTTGCCCGACGACATTCATCATGAAACATTGAAAACCTACGCAAACTTTTTTACCCGAACCATCAAAATTCGGGGCGTCAATCAAATCATCTCTTCACTCAAAACCGTAGAAATTTACCAATGATAATAAATTATTTAATTAACGACACAGCAAAACATCCCACGTAATTTGTGATGAAAGATGTTTATATTTTATTAGTTAAACAATCAGGTTAACGTGAAAATTGTGGATGTCCCCGGTAAAGCATAACCGGTCACACCTGTGCCGGACCCGACGCCCGCCCCGGATCCAACGCCAGCATCAGCGGACACCCACGTCGCGCCAGTCGCCAGGCTGATCGGGCCAATTGGTGATGTGGAAAGTCAGGCAAACGGCACCACGTTTGAGGTTACTGACCGCGACAGTATCAGTTTTGTTGCCCCGACGGTGAAAGTGAAAACGCAGTATTCCTGCAAACTGACCGTCTCTGACGGCAGGGAAAACAATGTGGCTTCTTATCAGCTGACCGGGATGTCGCAGCTGTAACCATTGCCGGATACCGGCTCGGGAAAACCTATACGAATAATAAGGATGTACAGAAAATCGAGTACGGTGGTGAAAGCGTTGTGTGGAAAGGCAAGGAGTATCTGGCTAACTATTGGACCCAGAACAATGAACCCGGTAACCCGGACTTCACTGGGAGTGGTCGCAATGGAAGGAAATAAAAGCCTGTAAGTAGTCTTGGTTATTACGGTCACTCCTGACCGGGGAAAATCAAATGGGCGATCGGTGATCGCCCATTTTTTCGTGTTCAGCTCGCCGCCAACAAGGGTTCCAGCACCGGTACCGTTTGCACCGAAACCAGCCCCAACAGGATTTTCTTCACCGCCATCGCTTCCTGAGACAGCGCCAGCGTTTCTGATACGCATAGGGATAACGGCACCTGAATCGCCGGACTGCTGATGCACGACATCCAGGCTTTCGCCGGGCCAGTCATTGCACGCGCGGCGGATTCCGGCAGAATAGTGGCGCCCAGACCACTGGCCACCGCGGCGGTGAGTGTCGCTGAGGATTCGATTTCACCAATTACGTTGGCACTCAGACGGCGTATCGCCATCGCATCATCCACCAGACGACGCATCACATTATAAGAACGGGGCATGAACAGATTCAGCTTGGCCACATCGCTCAGATCAACATATTTTCCCGGATTCGGTACGGCGTACGTGCCGACAAGATAAAGATCTTCTTTCATCAGCGGCTGGCTGCGCAGCCCGATTTCGGGGGGCGCACCGTACAACACAGCCATGTCCATGCGGCCATCAAGTACCAGTTCGCCCAGCGCCGTGCCAAAGTTTTCATTGAGATATAACAAAATGCCCGGATGCTGCTCGCGGACGGCTTGCAGCAAGGGCAACGCCAGTTGCGAGGCGGCTGTTCCCGGCGCTAGACCGACGGACACCTGCCCGCTCAGCGACTGCCCTGCGCTGCTCACCGCGCAATGCGCCTGCTCGCACTGGCGCAATATCGCCTGCGCGTGTGAATAAAGAATATTGCCGGCTTCGGTAGGCGTCACGCCGCGCTTGGTGCGAATCAGCAATTGTTGCTGCAACTCACCTTCCAGCGTCGCCAGTTGCTGGCTCAGTGCCGGTTGGGCGATATGCAGAACCTCAGCGGCCTGCGTCAGGCTGCCGATATCGACGATTTTCACGAAGTACTTTAAACGTCTGAGATTCATCTCTGCCTCCATCTTGCGGGGTTAAGGGTACCCTGAACTGAATTTTTATACGCAAAGCGTATTTATTAGCAGGTCTGATAAAAGCAAGATCTGCGCCAGTCTCGGGATAGCCGATGAAAAACCCTGCATGACCGCGCCAATGCCGCAGAACATAAGAGAAAACTATCGAAGGATGTCCGCAGATAAGCCCCTGCACAGAGCAAACAAAAGAGGGAGGCCTCTGTATTTTCATGTCTGCTGCACCAACATAATGCATTCTTATGGGTCAGCCTTATCAATTAGCAGGGTTAATAACCTCTGGTGAATGAAGGGCTCTGCTCCGTCCTCCCATGCTTAAAAACCACCTTTTTGACTCTATTCTCAACAACTTGACCAAAGTATCAGCAAACGCACACATTTATGCAGTTTCCCCTTTGACATGCTCAGGGGCAGTCGCTATTATTCGCCCCGTTCCAACGATTCCTCTGTAGTTCAGTCGGTAGAACGGCGGACTGTTAATCCGTATGTCACTGGTTCGAGTCCAGTCAGAGGAGCCATATTAGAAAAGCCCGCTTAGGAAACTAAGCGGGCTTTTTGCTTTTGCATTTTCTGGAAGGCGATGAAGAGCGAGAGTCGTCAGCCACCGTAAAATTCGTTATCATCCGCCACCCACTCCGTTTACGGCCAGTCTGATGCCTGCAATTATCGATACCTTTATCGCCCCGCCGTGCCATGACCAGATAGAAATTCTCTATCAGGACGAACATCTGGTACTGATCAACAAACCCGCCGGGCTGCTCAGTCTCTCGGGGAAGAATCCGCAAAACCTCGATTCGGTACATCACCGGCTGGTAAAGATATTCCCCGGCTGCACGCTGGTCCACCGTCTTGATTTCGGGACGTCCGGGTTGATGGTGATTGCCCGTAATAAGACAATTAATGCCGCACTCTGCCAGCAGTTCAGCAACCGCACGGTGACAAAAGAGTACAGCGCCCTGCTATGCGGGCATCTGGACGAAGATGAAGGGGTGATAGACGCGGCGATTGCTAAAGATCCGGCGCTGTTTCCGCTGATGTCGATTTGCGCAGTCACTGGCAAACCCGCCCGCTCCCGTTATCGGGTCACGGAGCGGATTTATCATGGGCTGGAATATGGGACGTTACTGCCATTGACGCGGGTAGAACTCACCCCGGAGACCGGACGCACGCACCAGTTGCGTATCCACTGCCAACAACTTGGCCATCCTATTTTAGGCTGCGACCTGTATGGTGGCCTCCGCCAGCCGGGTACGGAACGGACGCCGCGGCTGATGCTGCATGCCAGTGAGCTGCATTTTGTGCATCCCGTCAGCGAACAGCGTATCACTGCCCGTAATGCCAGCCCGTTCTGAAAACGTTGATTACCACATCAAATCATCAGGCACTTTAAAATCAGCATACGGATCTTCTTCATCCTGCTCTTCCTGACTCAGCGCACTGTTTAAGACAATACTGTTTGCATCGCGCTGGGCGATTTTGTCGGCAACGCTGGCGGGGATAATCGCGTACTGACTCTCACCGCTGCTCTCCACCACCATGCGGGCGATGGCCAGGCGACCACTGATGAGCTGCGCCTGAGTGGTCTTATCCACAAAGATTTTTTTGATTAAATTATTGTCTGTGAAGTTAAAACCAATGTCGCCTTTTGAATCGATTTTGTTCATTTCAATCAGCTGCTTTACCTGAGCTTTATATTCTTTCGATAAAGCCGCTTGCTTTTGTTGTTCGCTCAGCTCCTTATCACGCTCGAGTTGCGCCTTTTTATTTTCTTCCACCGCCTCTCTGGCCTCACGGGCCTGAACACGTGATTTTTTTGCCGTTCTCTGGACTTTGTCCATTTTTTTGCTGGACACTAATCCCGCTTTTAGCAGCTGCTCTTGTAAGGTAAGTTTTGTCATGTTCGTTTCTGAATCCGTTGAATAATAGGTGGGATTATACCTGTAATTTTTGATGCTATGCCAGATTGCAGGGGTTGAACACCGTGCAGCGTAATTTTCACCCCTCCCGCACCAATTAAACATTGGCGTCACCGGCCAGACACGCCATATTTAGGGTGACCTGATGATGAATGAAGAAAAAGGAAAAGCGTATGGATAACAAGTCCCTTACCGCTGTAGAGGCGATTGATAAACTCGAAGAAATGTACAATAACTCGGTCGCGGCACTGCGGGATGCGATTAAAGATTTCATCGTTCAGGGCACGCTGCCGGACGTGGCTGCACGCGCAGCAGGATTGTTCGTTTACCCGGAACTGCGCGTCAGCTGGGACGGCGTGACCCCTGCGAAAAATCCCACCCGCGCCTATGGCCGCTTTTCTCACCCCGGACGTTATGCCACGACCATCACCCACCCCGAGCTTTTCCACCGTTACCTGATCGAGCAGCTGTCTTTGCTTGAGGAAGAATACAATGCGGTGATTGAGGTCGTGCCGTCGCAGCAAGAGATCCCTTATTCCTACGTGATCGATGGTTCCGATTTGATGCTCGATCGCTCAATGAGCGCAGGACTGGCGAAACACTTTCCGACTACTGAGCTCTCGCAGATTGGCGATGAAACCGCGGATGGCCTGTATTATCCCGGTGACACATTCCCGCTCTCTCATTTCAATGCGCTGCGTGCTGATTTCTCCCTCGCGCGTCTGCGCCATTACACCGGGACGCTGATCGAGCATTTCCAGCCTTACGTGTTGTTCACCAACTACACCCGTTATGTCGATGAGTTTGTCAGCTGGGCGTGCGCACAAATTGCCGATCCCGACAGTCCGTACGAAGCACTGGCCTGCGCAGGCAGCGTGTTTATTACTGCTGATACGCTCTATCCTGAACAGGCCGTTTCGGATTTGGCGTGGAAAAAACATCAGATGCCCGCCTACCATCTTATCGCCCGCGATGGCGCCGGGATAACGTTAGTGAACATCGGTGTCGGCCCGGCAAATGCTAAAACCATTTGCGACCATCTGGCCGTATTACGCCCGCATGTCTGGCTGATGATTGGTCACTGCGGCGGATTACGCGAAACACAATCCATCGGTGATTACGTTCTGGCACACGCTTATCTGCGCGATGATCACGTTCTTGATGCCGTCCTGCCACCGGATATTCCGATCCCGAGCATTGCCGAAGTGCAGCGCGCGTTGTACGACGCCACCAAAAAAATGAGCGGTATGCCGGGCGAGGAAGTGAAACAACGTCTGCGCACCGGGACGGTGGTCACCACCGATGACCGTAACTGGGAGCTGCGCTACGCTGCCTCGGCGCTGCGTTTTAATCTCAGCCGCGCTGTGGCCGTGGATATGGAGAGCGCAACTATTGCCGCACAGGGTTATCGCTTTCGCGTGCCGTACGGCACCCTGCTCTGCGTCTCCGATAAACCGCTGCACGGCGAAATCAAGCTTCCGGGTCAGGCCAACAAGTTCTATGAAGGGGCAATTTCGGAGCATTTGCAAATAGGTATCTGCGCCATCGACCTGCTGCGTGCCGAGGGCGATCATCTGCATTCGCGCAAATTACGTACCTTTAACGAACCGCCTTTCCGATAATTGTTTTTTAACACTTTAATTACCCCGCTTCTTAAAAAAGACTTTGCATAATGCAGAGTCTTTTACCATCATAAATTAAAACGCTGTTCTACTTTCTGGCATCTGGAATTCTCTTGCAAAACGTCATCGTCTCTTTGCGCAAAACCATCGAGCGCACGCCCTGGTATCCGAAACGGCGTTCTTACCGCACCCTGTTCTGGCGTGAAATCACGCCCCTCGCTGTGCCTATTTTCTTCGAGAATGCCTGCGTTCTGCTGATGGGCGTCCTGAGTACGTTTCTGGTCAGCTGGCTGGGTAAAGAAGCAATGGCGGGCGTCGGGCTGGCAGACAGTTTCAACATGGTCATTATTTCCTTCTTCGCCGCAGTGGATCTTGGCACTACGGTCGTGGTCGCCTTCAGCCTCGGTAAGCTGGATCATGAACGTGCGCGTGCTGCGGCGCGACAGTCGCTGGCTATCATGACTGTTTTTGCAGTACTGCTGGCGATCGCACTCCAGTTTTCCGGCCATGTGATTATCGACATGATCGCCGGTAACGCCGAGCCACAAGTCAAAGAAATGGCGCTGTCTTATCTGCAAATGAGCAGCTGGAGTTATCCGGCGGCGGCAATTGCGCTTATCGGCTCCGGAGCGCTGCGCGGTGCAGGTAACACCAAAATTCCAATGCTGCTGAACGGCGGCATGAACATCCTCAATCTGGTGATCAGCAGCGTGCTGATTTATGGTTGTTTCGGCTGGCACGGGCTGGGCTTTATCGGCGCGGGTCTCGGGCTGACCATTGCCCGTTACATCGGTGCGATAGCGGTCATCGCGGTACTAATGGTCGGCTTTAATCCCTCACTTAAAATCTCGCTAAAAAGTTATTTCTTGCCGCTCAATACCAATATTCTGCGCGAAGTACTGGGCATTGGCATTCCCGCCAGCATCGAATCAGTACTCTTTAACGGTGGGAAATTACTGACGCAGGTATTCGTCGCCGGGATGGGCACCAATGTCATTGCCGGTAACTTTATCGCCTTCTCCATCGCGGCCTTGATCAACCTGCCGGGAAATGCGCTGGGCTCGGCGTCGACCATCATTGTCGGCACACGTCTGGGTAAAGGGCAAATAGCGCAATCCGAGCGCCAGCTGCGTCACATTTTCTGGCTGTCGACCTTCGGACTGTGCGTACTGGCGTTTCTGTCCGTTCCTTTCGCAGGCCTGCTGGCGCGTTTTTACACTAATGAAGAAGATGTCATCGACGTGGTCAAAATTCTGATCTGGCTGAATGCCGCGTTTATGCCCTTCTGGGCGGCATCCTGGGTTCTCCCCGCCGGTCTGAAAGGCGCGAGAGATGCCCGTTTTACCATGTACGTGTCGATGGTGGGCATGTGGGGCTGTCGAATCGTCGTGGGGTATTTCCTTGGGATCGTGCTCGGTTTCGGCGTCGTGGGCATCTGGCTCGGCATGTTCCTCGACTGGATCGTGCGAGGAGTCTTCTTCTACTGGCGCATGGCCAGCGGCCGCTGGCTGTGGAAGTACCCGAAGTCGAAGAGGACCGAGTAACTCCGGTTCATGCGCGCCGGTACATCCGGCGCGGGTGCCCGATCTTTCCGTAAAGCATTTCCACCCGTAAATCCCCCTTCTGCACACAGTGCTCCAGATACCGTCGCGCAGTGGTTTTACTCAGACGGGTTTCGCTCACCACATCATCCACTGAATAACAATGTTCTGCGTCAGTTGAGAAAATGCCTTGTACGAGATTCAGCGTATTTTCTTCAATGCCCTTATTAACTGTTTTCGGCACAAAATCCTTGGCCTGAAGCTGATAAAGAGTATCGACGTGTTGCTGATCGACCACCTTCCATGTACGTTGCGTCTGGCTGAACTGGATGAAACGTTCAAGCGATTGTTGCAGACGATTCCATAAGACAGGCTTAAGAATGTAGTCAAACGCCCCGCTACGGATTGCCTGACTACAGGTGTTCATGTCACTGGCCGCGGTAATGAAAATCACCGAACAGTTCGTTTTTTTCAGCAGGTCATTTTCAAGCAAAGAAATCCCCTGTCCGTCCGGCAGATAATTGTCCAGCAGCAACAGTTGCGGTCGCTTTTCTTCTATCAGTATTTTCGCCTCACGTAACGTATAGGCTACTCCGACCAGTCGCAGCCAGCGGTGATTATCAATCAGCTCGGCATACAGCTGCGCCAGCTGGTTTTCATCTTCCACAATTATCACGTCAATAAGTTCAGCTTGTGTCATTTAGAGTTTCCTGGTTTCTGAAAATTGAGGGGGATAAAGACCGTTGCCGCGATCGAGGTTGGCATGATCAGGAATAAAAACGGAGAAAATGGCGCCGGAGGGTGAATTCTCAGAGACTTCAATAAAGCCGCCAGCGCGATGGACGTAGCTGGCGACCAGATGCAGCCCTAATCCGTGGTCTCCCTCGTGTTTAGATGTCACGCCGAGAGAGAAAATTCTTTCCCTCTGTTCTTGCGCGATCCCAACACCGTGATCCGCCACTTCAATCACCAATTCATCAGCGCCAGAAACGATATAGACCTCTACCAGCGCTTTATCGCAGCCGCGCAATAACGTGGCCTCAATAGCGTTATCGAGTAAATTCCCGATGACCGACATTAGCTCGGTTTCGCTCAGCGTCGCGGGTAAACGCGTGAGTACGCAGGTTGGGTCAAAGACCAGTTCGACACCCTTTTCACGTGCACGGGCGTATTTCCCCAGCAGAAGCCCGCAAACGCCAGGTGAACAGAACCGGGCAGAGACAAAATCAAGCAATTCTTGTATGCTTTCAGACTGCGCCTCGATGTAGCAGATAGCATCCTTATAGCGCCCCATATGCAACAGACCCGCCAGAGTCGCCGTCCAGTTAAGCTGTTCATGACGCATAACTCGCAGATTGTCAGCATACCGCTGCACCTGGCTGAGCTGAATGCTCAAGCGGTCAATATCGCTGCAATCACGAAAAGTGATCACCCAACCCTGTAACTGGCCTTCAAGCATGATCCGCACGCGGCTGGCGATAACGGTCAGGTGGTTGAACAGACAGATTTCGTCGTGAATATCTTTTTCCAGCATCACTTCAGGTGAAAAGAAACTGACTGGCCTAATCACCTGTGCCAGTAACTGGCCCCGCAGTTCGCGAGAGGGCGCGTCCAGATCCAGCAGTTTTTTTGCTGCCTGGTTAATCACCGCGATGCGGTATTGGTCGTCAATGGCAATCACTCCTTCATAGATAGACTCCATCAGCGCCTTTTGCTGACGCACCAGCAGGCCAATTTCACGAGGTTCCAGCGAGAACATCTGCTTTTTAATCGAGCGGGAGAAAAACCATGAGAATGTAAACAGCGCCAGTAGCAACGTGGCAGCCGCCAGTAGAATACTGATGACTTTCTCAAGGGTCAGGCTATTGATATGGCTGGTGAGATAGCCTACGGATACGATACCAATTACCCGTCCTTCGCTGTTTACGATCGGTGCTTTGCTGCGCAATGATAATCCGATGCCACCGAGGCGGATGGTCGTAGTACTTTTCCCTGCCAGCACCTCAACGTTATCATCTCCCACCAGCGTTTTACCGACGCGGTCAGCATAGATCGAATGAAACAGATGAATAGCCTTACCGTCACCGATCACCATATAGCTGGCATCGCTTCGCGACGAGATACTTCTCATTAAACGGTTAATTGCGGAAATATCTTTCTCCTCCACGGCACTAATAAGTGAAGGAATAAGTGCAATTTCCTCGGCCTGCACTTTTGCGCGGGTCCCCATATCCTCATATAACTGACGTTCAATATCGCGATAGTAATACCCTCCCACCACAGAGAAGAGCAAAACAAATAAAACCACCAGATAAAGAAAGAGCTTTATCTGGAAAGAGGGTTTTAACCACATAAGAGCACCCATAATAAAAACAGAAGTAAATATAAAAATATTGAGATGACTTTATCACTCAGACGTTTTCATGCCAGTGTCTAAAACCAAAGTTGCGAGATGTGCCGCAGAACAATATCAGGTACCGCAAGCCCTGTACGGGGATCCACATAAATACCAACAGCTATTTCACTCAGAATTAACAACAATAATATAATTACAAATAACACCATAAAAACCATGGGAAAATAAACCCACCAGCTTCTTTAGTTTAAATTAAAACCATAAAAACCATTCACTCCTTTAAAATACCTTTTTAAATTTGCGGTACTTCACATAATACTGACTATTATCTCTTTTACACTCCCTGCACAAATTGACACAGGGGATTCATCATGAGTACAACCGACGATACTTATTCTGTTGCCGTGGGCTCTTCGCCCGTAAAACAACTCTCATTAAAAGAAAAGTGGTGGAATATTCTCGACACATGGAAAATAGGTATTATTCCGCTGCCTTTATTTGTTTTAGCTGGTGTGCTGATCGCTATCGACTGTATGGATGGCAAGCTGCCCAGCGATATCGTGGTAATGGTCGCCACTTTAGCCTTCTTCGGCTTTGCCTGCGGCGAATTCGGCAAGCGCCTGCCATT
Source organism: Enterobacteriaceae bacterium Kacie_13 (assembly GCA_013457415.1). Classification (NCBI taxonomy): domain Bacteria; kingdom Pseudomonadati; phylum Pseudomonadota; class Gammaproteobacteria; order Enterobacterales; family Enterobacteriaceae; species Enterobacteriaceae bacterium Kacie_13. Next base: position 1,779,866 of record CP045665.1, on the reverse strand, counting down.
CATTGGCAAGATGGGCGCAGCGGCGATTTGCGCCACTTTCATCCCTTCTGCAATGGTGTATTACGGCTTGCTGCCGGATGTTGTGGTGGAATCGACCACTAAGTTCTATAAAAGCACCAACATTCTGTACCTCTACATCTGCTGCATTATTGTCGGCAGCATCATGAGCATGGATCGCAAAGTGCTGATTCAGGGCTTTATGCGCATCTTCTTTCCTATGCTGTGCGGCGAAGTAGTCGGCATGCTGGTCGGCATGGGCGTCGGTTTGGCGTTGGGTATGGAACCCTTCCAAATCTTCTTTTTCCTGATATTACCCATTATGGCCGGCGGCGTGGGTGAAGGTGCGATCCCGCTTTCCATCGGATATGCCGCTTTACTCCATATGGATCAGGGTGTAGCGCTGGGACGGATACTGCCTATCGTGATGCTCGGCGGCCTGACTGCGATTGTCATCTCGGGCAGTCTGAACCAACTCGGCAAACGTTATCCACACCTGACCGGTGAAGGCCAACTGATGCCGTCTTCAAAAAATGCCACAACAAGCTCCAGCGGACTGAGCGGCGGCGGCAAAGTTGACGTCACCACCATCGCAGCCGGCGCCCTTCTGGCGGTTCTGTTGTACATGATCGGCATGCTGTTACACAAAATCATTGGCCTGCCTGCACCGGTTGGCATGCTATTCGCCGCAGTTGCACTGAAGCTGGCACACGGCGTCTCCCCTCGCCTGCTCGAAGGTTCTCAGGTGGTGTACAAATTCTTCCAGACGTCCGTGACCTACCCGATTTTGTTCGCCGTTGGCGTTGCCATCACGCCGTGGAATGAACTCATCGCCGCATTCACCCTTTCCAATCTGCTGGTCATTGTCAGCACTGTCAGCGCACTGGTTGCCACTGGTTTCTTTGTCGGCAAGAAAATCGGTATGCACCCGATTGATGTCGCCATCGTCTCCTGCTGCCAGAGCGGTCAGGGCGGCACTGGCGACGTGGCCATTCTCACTGCCGGAAACCGCATGTCACTGATGCCATTCGCACAAATCGCGACCCGTATTGGTGGTGCGATCAACGTTTCGGTATCCCTGTTGATTCTGGGCAACTTCCTTGTCTGATGCACGTTCAGGCAAGTCCGCAAATAATTTTCATTGATTTAATTCAGGACACATTTATGAAACTGGCAAGTTATCTCTCTCAGGGGCGCAAGTCCTACGGCATCGCAACAGAGAACGGCATGATCGATCTTGGCCGTCGTATCGGTCAGCGCTTCCCGGATCTCAAATCTTTGCTTGCGGGCAACGGACTGCCACAGGCGCAAGCATTCGCTTCAAGCCCGGTCGATCTCGCGTTCAGCGACGTCAGGTTTCTGCCGGTCATTCAAAATCCGGAGAAGATCCTTTGCGTAGGTATGAACTACGCCGAAAAACGCAAAGAATTTGATCAGCATAATCCGGCACCGACACTGTTCGTGCGTTTTGCAGACTCTCAAACCGGCCACGCCAATCCCATCATTAAACCTAACCGCTCCGTGGAGTTTGATTATGAAGGCGAGCTGGCCGTGATCATCGGATCCGCGGGGGAAAACATTGCCCGTGAAGACGCTCTGTCACACGTCGCAGGTTATAGCTGTTATATGGATGGCTCTGCGCGTGACTGGCAGCACACCTGGTTTACCGCCGGTAAAAACTGGCGTCAGACCGGGGCATTCGGACCCTGGATGACCACCGCAGATGAGATCCCAGACCCGCACAGTCTGGCGATCCGCACGTGGCTGAATGGCAACATGGTGCAGGAAGACAATACCCGCAGCATGATCCACAAAGTCGCGGAACTTATTGAGTACATCAGCACCTTCACCTCACTGAGCGCCGGTGACGTCATCATTACAGGTTCTCCAGGCGGTGTCGGCAAGAAACGCGTGCCACCGCTGTTTATGAAACCCGGTGATCGCATCGAGGTAGAAATCGAAAAAATTGGTCATCTGAGCAATGTGATTGTTGCACAAGAACGGCAGATGGCTCCTGCCCCTGCGGTGCTCTGATATTGAAGAATGAATACTGACAAAACAAAGCCCGGTAACAGATTTAAGGAACGCACTATGTTCAGCCATGAAGATCCGGACTTTCACGTGATCTCCGTCAGCCAGCCGCCGCAGGGCATGTTGGAAGATATTCGCGCCCTGTTGCAACAAAGCCAGCTCGGCATGGATGACGACATTGAGAGATTCGTGGTCGCCTGCGCTGGCAAACGGGTGATCGGTTGTGCCGGGCTGGTCAGTAGCACGATTAAATGCGTAGCAGTCGCTGCCGACTGGCGCGGAGGAAATCTTAGCGCCCGGCTGTTGGGGGAAGTGGAAAATCTGGCCGTTCAGAGCGGGCATTTTCATCTGTTTCTCTACACCCGTCCCGCCAATCTCGAACGCTTTCGCAGCTGCGGTTTTTACCCGCTGGTGCAATGGAATGACGTGGCTGTGCTTATGGAAAATACGCCCGTCGGCATTCGCCATTACTGTCGCTCGCTGCAACGCCATGTTCACAGCGGCCAGCGGATTGGTGCGGTGGTGATGAATGCTAATCCGTTTACTCTCGGCCACCGTTATCTGGCGGAACAGGCTGCGACGACGTGCAACTGGCTGCACGTTTTTGTGGTGAGCGAGGACGTCTCTTATTTTCCATTTCAGGAGCGACTGGAGATGGTTCGTCAGGGCGTCGCCGACCTGACAAATGTGACGGTTCATGCCGGCTCGGAGTATCTGATTTCACGGGGTACGTTTCCCGGCTATTTCCTTAAGGACGCCGGACTGGTGAATCAGGCCTGGAGCGTGATGGATTTGCTGATATTTCGTCAATATATCGCCCCGGCACTAGGCATTACGCACCGTTTCGTCGGCAGTGAACCTTTCTGCCCGGTCACGCATCAGTACAACTGCGATATGTACGATTGGCTGGAAACACCCGCGAGCTCCGCATCACCGCCGCTGGCCGTGGTAGAACTGTCGCGAAAACGCCACGGCAATGGCAAAGCCATTTCGGCCTCTGAAGTTCGCGCGCTGCTCGAAATGCATCAGTTGCCGCGCATCCGCGACATCGTGCCGGATAGCACTTATGCCCATATAGCACAGCACTATTGCACCGTCCTGACCTCTGGCGGGATAACCGCAGACGAACTGACACGGAGAGACGTGTTACAGGTTCAACATCATTTTGCTGACGCATAACGTTTCTTTGTGTAGCCATAAACCTTGCAGGAAAACATCGAATGAACATTGTTAAAGAAGCACTGGCAGGTACGGTGGAATCCAGCGATTTGCTGGTGAAAATCGCCCCCGCCAGTGAGCTGAATGTGGTTATCAACAGCGAGGTGGCCAAACAGTTTGGCGATCAGATCCGCAGTGTTGTTTACGACACGCTGAACGCGCTGGGTGTTACCGCCTGTTTGCTGATTATAGAAGATAAAGGCGCGCTGGACTGCGTCATCCGCGCCCGCGTACAGAGCGCGATACTGCGTGCTGCTCACGCCGAAGACATCAACTGGGAGACATTACGATGAAAAAACTTCGCCGCAGCATGCTGTTCCTGCCGGGTGCCAGCGCCGCAATGTTGTCCACGGCGTTTATCTACCGCCCGGATTCCATCATGTTTGACCTAGAGGACGCTGTTTCCCTGCGCGAAAAAGACAGCGCCCGTATTCTGGTCTTTCATGCGCTGCAACATCCCATGTATCGCGACATTGAAACCGTGGTGCGGATCAACCAGCTCTCTACACCGTTTGGCCTCAAAGATTTGGAAGCCGTGGTGCGCGCGGGCGCAGACGTGGTCAGGCTGCCAAAAACCGATACGCCGGAAGATATCTTTGAGCTGGAAGCGCATATCGAACGTATCGAGAGAGACTGCGGCCGCAGGGTCGGATCCACCAAAGTAATGGCCGCGATTGAATCCGCCATTGGTGTGATCAACGCCGTCGCCATCGCCCGCTGCTCAAAGCGCCTTATCGGTATTGCTCTGGCGGCTTTTGACTACGTGATGGATATGCAAACGGAGCGCGGCGACGGTACAGAATTATTCTACGCACGCTGCGCGGTACTTCACGCCGCGCGCGCTGCCGGAATTGATGCCTTTGACGTGGTGTACTCCGACATTAATGACGATGCGGGTTTCCTGCGTGAAGTCGAGCTTATCCGCAAAATGGGGTTCAACGGTAAATCGCTGATTAATCCGCGACAGATAGAACTGCTACATAACGCTTACGCACCGACGCAGGAAGATGTGGATTACGCACACCGCGTTATCGCTGCTGCCGAAGAAGGCGAAAGCAAGGGGCTGGGCGTGATCTCCCTGAACGGCAAAATGATTGACGGCCCGATCATCAATCACGCACAGGTGGTGCTTGAACGCGCCAGTGCTTCCGGCATGCGCCGCTAGTTCACACTTTGCAGGAAACTAAAATGAGTCATTTGACTGAGGCATTGCACGTTAACTCCCCCTATATGAACGATAAGCATCTGCAACATCTGGTGCCTTTTGAAGGGGCACACCGCGCGACGCCCTATCTCGCCAATCCGGACGCCCGTTTGCACCGCAAACTATGCAATTCACTGGAGCACGCTATTGCACGCAGTGGACTGAAAGACGGTATGACTATCTCCTTCCATCATGCCTTTCGCGAGGGCGATCAGGTGATTAACTGCGTCGTCGAAACGTTGGCACGTCTGGGGTTTAAAAATTTGACGCTGGCCTCCAGCTCCCTGATGTCGTGCAATGACGCGCTGATCGAACCGATTCGAAGCGGTGTCATTAGGAGAATTTATACCTCAGGAATGCGCGGCAAGCTTGCGGATGCCATTTCTCATGGCCTGATGGAAGAACCGGTTCAAATTCATTCGCACGGCGGTCGCGTCAAATTATTGCAGGACGGCGAACTGAAGATCGACGTCGCCTTCCTGGGGGTTCCATGTAGCGACGAGTTTGGCAACGCCAACGGCACACACGGAAAATCCTGCTGCGGTTCACTCGGCTACGCGATGGTAGATGCGCAATTTGCCCGCACCGTTGTCCTCCTGACCGAAGCTCTGGTCCCCTTCCCGAACCTGCCCGCCAGTCTGATCCAGGATCAGGTGGATTACATAGTAAAAGTCGATCAGGTGGGCGATCCGGCAAAAATCAGCGTCGGTGCCGCCCGCGTCACCAGTAACCCGCGTGAACTGATGATTGCCCGCACCGCCGCCGAAGTCATTGAACATTCGGGCTACTTCAAAACGGGTTTTTCGATGCAAACCGGTTCTGGCGCGGCGGCCACCGCCTGCACCCGTTTTATGGAGGAAAAAATGGAGCGCAACCAGATCACTGCCCGTTTTGCCCTTGGCGGCATCACAGGCAGTCTGGTGGATTTGCATGAAAAAGGGTTGATCGAAACATTACTTGATACTCAGTGCTTCGACGCTCAGGCAGCGGCCTCGCTTGAGCGGAATCCACAGCATGTGGAAATCTCCACTAACGTTTATGCCAATCCCGGCGCTAAAGCTGCGTGCTGTGATCAGCTGGATATCGTGATTTTAAGCGCACTCGAAATCGATACCGACTTCAACGTCAACGTGATCACCGGTTCTGACGGCGTGATGCGCGGAGCCTCGGGCGGACATTGCGACGTCGCCAGCGCCGCCAATTTAACGATCGTAGTCGCGCCGCTGCTGCGCAGCCGGATCCCGACCGTCGTTCGCCGCGTAACAACCCGCGTCACACCAGGAGAAAGCATCGATGTGCTGGTGACCGATCACGGCATTGCGGTGAATCCGGCGAGACCTGAAATCCGGCAGCGACTTATTGATGCAGGAATGAGAGTCATGGATATCGAATCACTGTATCAGCGGACCATCTCCCTGACCGGCGTGCCGAAACCTATCGAGTTCACTTCACGTATCGTGGGGGTTATCCGCTACCGCGACGGCAGTGTTATCGATGTCGTTCATCAGGTAAAAGAGGACGCATAATGATACATATGACGCCTGTGTTTGCAGGCGTCAGTCTGGAGGAAATGCTGGCGGCGAAAGAACAGCGCGCCGCACGGCAAACCAACTGGCTGACACATTTCTCACATACGCTGATTTCGCTCACGCTGGTATCGCCGGGGCCGATGAAAGATTCGCTGACTTACCGGCAGGTGATGCGTGAAGCGTTACGGTGCGCCGAAGACACACTGCAGCGGCACAGTTGGCTTGTGCTGAAACACCAGGTTCTCTGGTTGCCAACCGGCGCAGAGGCGTTTTGGTGCATTGAGCACACTGCGCAAGAAGTGAAAGCGGCAATGGTTGAACTGGAGCATTCGCACGTACTGGGTCGGCTGTGGGATTTCGACGTGATTTGCCCGCAGGCGGGTGTCGTTGGCCGCCGGTCGCTGGGTTACGCTGGCCGCCGTTGCCTCATCTGCGAAGAACCGGCACATGCCTGCGCTCGTTCGCATCAGCATCCACTGGCGCAGGTGCTGGCAAAGATGGAGGCGCTGATCGATGGCTGGCAACGCACTCACTGATTTACCCTTTTCCACGCATACTGGCGAAATCAATATCACCGAACGGGCTACGCTGGCGCTTCGCGAAGAAGTCTGGCTGACGCCCAAACCGGGTCTGGTCGACAGCGCCAATAACGGTGCACATTCCGACATGAGTCTGCCGCTTTTTCTGCGCAGCATCGATGCTATCTCACCGTGGCTGAAACAATTTTACGCCCTCGGTCAGCAAAGTTTTTTGCAACCTGCGGGCTCAATGCTGATGGTTATCCGTCCTGCCGGGCTAGCCTGCGAACAGGCAATGTTTAGCGCAACTCGTGGCGTGAATACTCACAAGGGCGGAATTTTCTCTTTGGGATTGCTCTGTACGGCGGCAGGCCGTCTGACGGCACGCCAGCTGCCGCTCACGCGTTCCGGTTTATGCGCAGAAGTGGCTGCGATGACGCAAGGGCTGGTCGAACGTGAACTGATGCCCTTCCGCCGTCCGGTGACCGCCGGTGAGCGCCTGTTTCAGGCACACGGAATGACTGGCGCGCGCGGAGAAGTGCAGAGCGGATTCCTCACCCTGCGTCGTCACATCTTCCCGCACTGGTTTGAGGAAACTTGCCCGCATCGCCGCAGCCTGAGCGCACTACTGCGCCTGATGGCGGTAAATCCGGACACCAATCTGGTGTCACGCGGCGGGCTGGGCGGGCTGCATTTCGTGCAAGGCTATGCCCGGCGGTTACTGGGATCCGGCTGGAGCACGGAGGATTTACAGGAAATGGATCAGGCACTGATCGCCCGAAATCTCAGTCCCGGCGGCAGCGCGGATTTGCTGGCTGTTGCCACTGTGCTGATGGCTTTTCCATAGTGAACGCTACATCAGACTTAGTGTCGATGCGGGTTGCCAGCCATAGCAACCCGCAGTAGTCCTCTATGTGCCCACAATCTTGTCGGGGCCGGACTTACTCATAAAGGGCGAACCACGCAAGCTGGAACCTTTGTCACTCCCCCTTTTCATTTAGATCACTTAATAATCAATCTATTACCTTCACCTTGCCAACTCATTACCGCTCTCGCTCGAATAATATAGATCCTAGATCAAAAAAAGTCATTTAAATCTTAACGGGTTGATATTAATACACTCTTCAATAAATAATTACTAATTAATAAATAAAGTATTTCCATCATTTTTTAAGCATTAAAGTTTTTTCAATAAAGTTAATCCTAATTTATTCTATTGAAAAATGAACTTTTCTAGCCTAATTATTTTCGAGGGTTTTTATGCAAGATAAAATCAACATCCTTATTAACCAATATGGCGGAAAACATAATAAACTCGTGCAGGCCGATTACATTAAAAACAATCAATGGGGACGTATAGACCCAACGAAGAGAAAAGGTGCCTGGGTTTCTAGTTTCTATAATCCGACTCTCAAACAAGTAGTATATGGTCTGGATGATGGTGTTTACGCAGGGTTGGTAAGCGCATATCTTGCTACGGGCAGGCATTAGGTGTAAGAGTCAGCCAGGATACTATAAAATTCTTCGATCCAAACTTCGGGGAATTTATTTTGCCGTATCATAATGGCAATGGTGAAAATATGGGTTCATTTATCGGAAGGTTTTTACAAATGATCTATCCAAAACTTGATAGGTTTGATGTTCTTCATTTCAAAGTTTTATAATCAATATGATCTATTAAAACCACGCTTCATCTTAATACATAAATCTCCTCATTATTATCCTTCCGAATTAGCGTAATGCTTTATCGGTTTCCTTTGAAATATTAGGGTAATAATTTGGGTAATGACTGTTGGGTTACCAGCGTTAAGAGAGTTTGCCACATATCTTGCTGCAAACTCTCTATAACGTTATGAAACTTTATTCAGCAATGACCGGTTTTTGCAAATCCACCGACGTTTTAGATTTCTGGCAGCAGAGATAGATAATCCCTAACAGCGGGATCCAGCCGAGGAGAATACCCAGTACCACATTCAGCATGGCGTAGGTCTCAGGCGTTGCATATTGATTTAGGATGATGTTCAGCAATCGTGAAATGACGCCCGCCAGATAGACGCCGCCAAACCACCAACCGGAGCGGCCAATGTCGTGCATACGGCGGATACCGACGGCGAGCAGTGGCAACGCCAGTACGAGCGCGAAAAGGCTATACGCCATTCCGGCATACAACACGCCGATGTAAGGATCGCCCGCCATAGAGAAGAATGACACGATGCCCATCACCAGCAGGACCATCAACAAGATATTACCCAGCGTGAAGACCCAAAACTCCTTTCTGGTCGCCCTGCCCGCAAATTTCACATAGCCTTTCCAGCCCTGTAAATAACACTGCCATAAGGTCATTCCTTCATTTCCTTTTGTCTTTTTAAAAGTCTGAGGGATTTAAACCGTTTCTTACTGGCCGCGCAACTGCGAAGCAAGTTTATCGAGCTGATCGGCGATCTGGTTCAGGTCTTTGTCCTGTCCGCCCGGTGCACGGGTGGAATTACGCACAACCAGCCTGGCCGGTAAGACTTTAGAAACAGTAACGTCATTTTTAGTCGCCAGCAGACGTTCGACCGCCTCTTTGCTTTGCAGATCCAGATCCAGCGACACCGTGGTCAGCGCCGGATGGAAGAACGCGCTGTCGTAGGTGTCATCGTAGCCAACGATCGACACCTGCTGTGGAATGGCCACATTATGCTGATGCAGCGCGCTGATAACGCCCAGCGCCATCTGGTCATTTCCCACCAGTATCGCGGTAAACTGCGGCGTTTCACGCAGCATTTGCAGCGCGTTGTAATAGCCACTTTTCGCGCTCCAGTCGCCGTGAATCACCGTCACCGGTTCTAACCCTTTCTCCATCAGCGTCTCCTGCCAGCTTTTGAGACGCAGGCGCGATGACACCGAATCCTCCGGCCCCGCCAGCAGCGCGAACTCCCGGTGGCCTAACTCCAGCAGATACTCGACGCTGGCGCGCGACCCGTCGGCAGGATTGAAGCAGACGTTAAACACCGGGCTGGTCGGATCGACGTCGACGAACAAGCACAAAATGTCGCGATTGTTCTCGTAGATCTGCTCCGCTTCGGCACTTTCCAGCGGGATGTTGATAATAACGCGATCGACCCGCTGGGATTTCAGCTCGTTAATGGAATCCTGAATGCTTTGATTCACGTCCTCGTCAATCATCGAAATCAGCACCTGATAACCGGCCTGATACGCATATTTTTTGACGGAAGCGGCTATTTGCGAAGGAGCGTGGAGCGCCAGCGACGTGGTAACCAGCCCCAGTGTGAAACTTTGTTTACCGACCAGCTGCTGTGCCAGTCGGTTCGGTACATAACGCAGGACTTCAATCGCCTGCTCGACTTTAAGACGGGTGGCGTCAGATACGTTGGCGGACTTGTTCAAAACCCGCGAAACGGTCTGATAAGACACGCCAGCGTAGCGGGCAACATCTTCTAATGTCGAACTTTTCGATTTCATTCTCTTTCCCTGCCTGGAATCTGTGAACGTAGCTTACCCCCACATCAATCGACTCAAACTACGGGATCTCATCTAAAAGTTCAATCTGGCGTACCAGATACTGCATAAGTTATACGTTAACATTGCATAATCTTGTGATTTAAATCACTACCCGTTTATTTATACGCCACAAGTTCTGGATCTAAATCACAATTCAGAATGTGTAAAATTGATCATTATTGTTTCTGGGTATCTTATAGATTCCGTAAATGTGAACGTCATACAATCATAAGGAAAAAGAATGAAACACAACTTACGCACTCTGGCTGTGGCGGTTTCCCTCGCCATCACGGCAGGCCCTGCAGTGGCAAACGATATTGATTTTCATGGCTATCTGCGTTCAGGGCTGGGTGTTTCCGGCAGTGGCAGCTTAGAACAGTTCCAGAAAAATAAAGTCGGTCGACTGGGCAACGAAAACGACACTTACGGTGAAGTCGAACTGGGCAGTGAAGTCTACAAAAAGGACGACGTGAGTTTTTATGTCGATTCCATGGTCAGTATGGTTTCCGACGGCTCAAATGATGATGAAAGTACCGTTAACGACGACGCGCAGTTCGGCCTGCGTCAGCTGAATCTGCAAATCAAAGGGCTCGTGCCCTGGGATAAAGATGCGGTGATCTGGGGCGGTAAACGCTACTACCAGCGCCACGACTTACACATCATCGACACCAAGTACTGGAATATCTCCGGTGCGGGTGCCGGGGTGGAAAACCTGAAGCTGGGCGAAGGTGCGCTGTCTGTGGCGTGGATCCGAGGCGATGCCAATGACGTAGATTACCGCGTCGACGGCGACAATGACGTCAACATCAACTACATCGACGTGCGTTATGCCGGGATCAAACCGTGGAGCGGTGCGTGGATGGAAATCGGCGCTGACTACGCCATGCCGAATCTCACGCACGATCAGAAAGAGTACGGCGGCCTGTATGACGCGGATAACGGCGTGATGCTGACCGGCGAAATCAGTCAGGACATGTGGGGCGGCTATAACAAACTGGTTTTACAGTACGCGGACAAAGGCCTGGCGCAGAACATGATCTCCCAGGGTGGCGGTTGGTATGACATGTGGAATTACACCAATGATGCCACCGGTTATCGCGGTATCATCACGGGTCTGATCCCCATCACCAGCAAGTTCAGCCTTAACCACGTGCTGACCTATGGCCACGCGGATAACATCACGGCATACACCGACACGACCGAACTGGTCTCGCTGGTCGGCCGTGCGCAGTATCAGTGGACGGATTATGTCCGTACCATCGGTGAAGTGGGTACTTTCTACCAGAAAGATGATTACAAGAACGGCTCCAACTACAAGCAAGGCGGCCAGAAATACACCCTGGCGATGGGTCTGGCGGCAGGTCCTGAATTTATGTCTCGCCCTGAACTGCGCGTGTTTGCGTCTTATCTGAATGACTCAGAGCACGGCGATACGTTTGAAGATCATACTAAATCCGACACCTGGAACTTTGGGGTTCAGGTTGAGGCCTGGTGGTAAGTTGTTTGTTCATGAAGTAAATGCTGTGCCTGAAATACCGTAATAAAATAAATCTGTGTCTGATTACACTAAGAAATAACCTCATTGTTCTAAATGCTCAGGGTTTAACGCATTTTGTCTTGTAGGGGATCGTGACGTTTTTTGTACCCACGCAGCATCATAATTATTAAAGCGTTAGGATAAACAAAAAGGCAGCCAATTTATCCGGCTGCCTTTTTATTTCACTGCGTTTTAAATTTCACTTTGTATTCAAATAATCTTAATTGCTCTGTAAGCCAAACTTCTCAGTCATCAGTTTCTTCAGGCTGTCGGACTGCTTACCGAATATCGCATGCACTTCCTGGCCGATAATCACCACGCCAATTGCGCCGGTCTGCTGGATAGCGCCTGAATTAACGCGCTTTAATTCTCTGACCTTCACGCGCAGACGGGTAATACAGGCATCGACATTTATAATATTATCGTGCCCGCCAAGCGCTTCTATTAATAACGCTACGTCGGTGGACGGTGGTACTTCATCTTTCAGGTTTTTATTCTTCGCCGAGAACACATGCATAAAGTCTTTAATATTGACCATGATTAATCCTCTCTTGCAGAAATGAAAAAACGTGCAGCAGGGAATATTCCCCGCGGCACGTCAGGAGTAAAACTTATTGTGTGATTTTACGCGTCAGGATCTGACAGCCAAATGCCGGTAACGTCAGTTTTCGCGGCAGATTTCCACCGTGAACGATATCCTGATAATCCTGCGGCAATGTAACGGTCTGGCTGTCAGCATTATAGTTTTGCAGGAAGATAAACTCACTTTCGCCATCAGTGCGGCGTGCGGCGGTAACCCCTTCCGGCAGCAGCGTATCGATAGCACGCGGCAACTTCATTTCATTCGCCAGCGCAGTAAAGAAATCGGTATGGAACTGCTGGTCGTTACGCGATGCCACGTAATACGCCTGCCCTTTACCGTACAAATTCACGGTCACGGCCGGATTACCGGCATAGAAATCGTCGCCGTAGGTGGCCAGCGCTGCCGCCCCTTCCAGATGGATCACTTCGCAAAGCTGCGAGGCGCGGTACGGGCCGCTGAGCCCCAGCGCGTTGCCTTCGACACCCGCAACGCTGTTGTGCTGGTCATCGGTCAGGCTGTCGATCTCTTCCGCCCAGATACCCAGCACCGGACGCAACGGTCCGGGGAATCCATTAAGGAAGCATAAATCGGTTTCGTTGACGATGCCGCTCCAGTAGGTGGCGACAAAGCGTCCGCCTGTCTGAACGAAGTTGCTGATGCGTTCACCGACGCCTTCACGCACCATATAAAGCATTGGGGCGATCACCAGATGGTAGCCCTGCAAATCACAGTCTGCGTTGATAACGTCCACCGCAATTCCCTGCGCCCACAGGGCACGGTAATGATCGGCGACGGTATTTTCGTAATGCAGCCCGGCGTTACGCGGCCCCATCGCATCATCCATCGCCCAGCGGCTTTCCCAGTCGAAGATGATGGCGACTTTGGCTTCCACGCGGCTGCCCGCCACCGGCGCTAATGCCGATAAAATCGAACCAAGTTCAGCGACTTCGCGCCCGACGCGGGTATCTATGTGCCCGACGTGATCGACTACCGCACCGTGGAATTTCTCGGATGAACCGCGGCTTTTACGCCACTGAAAATACTGGACGGAATCGGCTCCGTGGGCGACCGCCTGCAAGGAAGACAGAATGTGCATTCCCGGTTTTTTAAGTTTGCTGGTCGGCTGCCAGTTAGTGAAACTCGGCGTCGATTCCATCAGCACAAAAGGCTTACCCTGCTTGAGGGTACGCATCAGATCGTGATACATCGCGGTATAGGCAGCGAGACCGATATCATCCTTTCGGGTGTGCCACATCGGGTAGCTGTCCCATGAGATGAAATCCAGCACTCCGGCGAGTTTCCAGTAATCGTAATCGTAGAAATATTCCATGAAGTTGGTGGTCGCGGGCAACGCCGGATTTTCGGCTTTCAGCGGTCGGATCTCTTCGCTGCAAAAACGCGTGACCTGAAAGGTGTTAAAGCGCCGCCAGTCGAGATTTAAACCGTGCACGCCACTTTCACCCTGCGGCGATGGCGATTCAAGCTGTGACCAGCCGGTATAAGTATGGCTCCAGAAGGTGCTCCACCAGGCTTTGTTCAGCGCATCGAGCGTGACATAACGGGCTTTCAGCCAGTCGCGGAACTGCTCCTGACAAGTATCGCAATGGCATTCGCCGCCATATTCATTGGAGATGTGCCAGCCAATCACCGCCGGATGGTGCGCGTAACGCTTCGCCAGCTGGCCGTTCATCAGCTGCACTTTTTCGCGGTAAACCGGTGAGCTCATGCAATGATTGTGACGCCCGCCGTGCAGGGCGGGAACGCGGTCGCGCCCGACGCGCAGAACCTGCGGATATTTCTGCGACATCCAGGCCGGACGCGCGCCGCTTGGGGTGGCGAGAAACACCGAAATACCGTTTTCATGCAGGCGGTTTAGCACCTGATCCATCCAGTCAAAGGTGTAGCGGCCTTCTTCAGGCTCCAATGCTGACCAGCTGAAAATCCCCACTGACATCACGTTGCAGCGTGCTTCTTTCATCATTTCGACATCGCGCACCAGCACGTCGGGGTGATCCAGCCATTGCTCGGGGTTATAATCCGCGCCGTGTAACAGACCGGAAACCTTACTGCTCAGAAGAGGGAATTTCGTCATGCTTAATCCTTTAAATCCGTAAGAAATAGACAGTGCTCCCCGGCCAAGGCGACCGGGGAAAAGAGAATCAGTTGAAAACTTTGATGGAAGGTAAAACCTGACCTTCACAGCTGAACAGCGCCTGGTTTTCGCGGGCGTTGCCCTCTTTCCAGTGGTCGTTGATGTAGGTCATTCCGGCCGATGTCGCCCAGCCCGCGCCGTTCACCGGGATCCAGGTGGGTTCCCAGTAGAACAAGCCTTTGCCACGGTTCCCCGGCACGGCTACCAGACTTTTGATCATGTCGCTGAGGAAATCGGCCTGCCCCTGTACGGTGCCCGGATAACCGCCGTCTTTGGCTTCTTTCTCGTTGAAGCTGTTCTCGGCGGCATCGCAGTTTTTAGTGCTGTAGCCATACGCTACTTCGACAACGATCACGTCTTTGTTGTAGCGTTTACTGATGTCGTCCATGTTAGTTTGCAGCGCGGAAATCGGGCCGTTCCAGTAGGTGTAAAACGACAGGCCAATAACGTCGTAAGGCACGTTGCGTTGATTAATCTCATCGAACCACCAGCGGAAGGTATCGTTCTTAGTGCCTTCGGCCAGATGCAGCATAATTTTAATTTTCGACGGGTCTTTCTCATCCGCCCGCACGCCGGAAATTGCCGCATTCAGCAGTCCGGCCAGACGGTCAAACTCGCCGCCGCCCTCACCCCAGCTTTTGCCCTCAGGCCACAAGATCCCTCCGTTCATTTCATTGCCGACCTGCACCATATCAGGCACCACGCCCTGCTGGCGGAACTGCGCTATCACATCACGGCTGTAATCGTGAATGGCGGTTTTCAGCTGCGGATAATCCATCTTCGCCCAGCTTTTTGGCCTGAACTGTTTGCCCGGATCGGTCCAGAAGTCGCTGTAATGGAAGTCGAGCAGGATTTTGAAGCCCTGCGCTTTGGCACGCTTCGCCAGTTCCAGCGTGGTCGCCAGGTCGTTATTGCCGCCGCCGTAGGGCTTGCCCGCTGCATCTTTCGGATCGACCCACAAACGCAGGCGCACGTAGTTAAAACCGTTCTGTTTGAGGATCACTATCGCATCCTGCTGCTTGTGGTTCTCATCAAAGAACTTGCCGCCGTGCTTTTCCACATCAATCAGTGTGGAAATGTCCGCGCCTTTGATGAAATCTGCCGGAACGTTGGCGACCTTTTTTATGCTGACGTTTTCCGCCACGCAGGAAAATGACATCGCCAGTAACAGGCAGGCAACCGTACTTTTGTTGAAAATCTTTTTATTCAGGAAAGTCATGATGATCATCCTTTAGTACTGCCAGCGGTCAGGCCGGAGACGAAGTATTTTTGTAAGGCGAGATAGAAAATGGCAACGGGAACCGCGATCAGCACCGCACCGGCGGCGTACATTGTGTAGTTCGCCCCCATTTTCTGCGCGACCAGGTTGTACAAGCCGATCGGCAGCGTGTATTTATCCGGTGTGCGCAAAATGGTGCTGGAGAGAATGAAATCCCCCAGCGGCCCGGTGAAAGAGAACAGTGCAATCACCGCCAGAATGGGCTTCGACAGCGGCATGATGATTTCGATAAAGATGCGGAAATTGCCCGCACCATCCATTCGCGCCGATTCATCCAGATCTTTCGGGATGGCGTCCAGATAGCCTTTCATCAGATACGTATTCATCGGGATCATGCCGCCGACGTATATCAGCACCAGTGCCAGATGGCTGTTAATCAGCCCCAGCAACTGCGCCAGTACAAAGATGGCAATCAGCGCCGAAAACTGCGGGATCATTTGCAATAACAGGAACAGCATCAGCCCGTCTTTTCGGCCTTTAAAGCGAAAGCGCGAGAAGGAATAGGCGGTGAAACTGACACAAATCAGCGTCAGTACCATGGTCAGGAAACTGATTTTCATTGAGTTCCAGTACCAGCCGACATAGTTCACGTCGCCGTTAAACAGGTCTTTGTAATGCTGGAACGACACGTTTTCCGGAATAATCGACGTACTGAGCAGGCTGTTACCGGCATTCAGCGACGCGCCGACGGTCCAGATCAGCGGATAAATAATAATGACCGCCACGATCAGCAACAAAAAATAGCTCAGCGACAGGCGGATAAACTTACTTCTTTTAATACTGCTGTTCTTACTCATCAACCGACTCCCGCTTACGCCATATCATCTTGTTTAAATGAATTGGTTGAACGGAATTGCCACAATGCAATACCGACAACAAATATTGACAGCAAAATCGTAATAGTCGCGGCAATGGCATATTGCGATGAAGACATGGTGAGTTTATATATCCATGACACCAGAATATCCGTTCCGCCCGCATTCGATCCGGCCACTGCCGGGCCACCGTTATTAAACAGGTAGATAATATTGAAGTTATTAAAGTTGAAGGTGTATTGCGTAATAATAATCGGCGCAATCGAATACAGTACCAGCGGCAGCGTAATGGTTTTTAATTTCTTCCAGGTACTTGCGCCGTCCATCGTCGCCGCTTCATATAAATCATTCGGGATCGCCTGCAACACGCCGGTGGTCATCGCGAAGACAAACGGGAAGCCCAGCCAGGTCTGCATCATGATAAGCGCAGTTTTGGTCCAGAACGGATCAGTCATCCACGCTTTCGGCTCAATCCCCAGCGCTGCCAGAATGCCGTTGTTGATAACGCCGAAGGAATCATTAAACATCCCGGCGAACACCAGAATGGTCACGAAGCCAGGCACCGCCCACGGCAAAATCAGGATGGTGCGGATCAGCGCCTTGAAGCGTAAATCTTTCTGATTCACCAGAATCGCCAGCATCACGCCAACGGTGCACTGCAGCGTGGTTGCCAGTACGGTCCAGACCACCGTCCACTGTAAAACGTCCAGCAGCGTTGAGCGCCAGATATTGAGCGTGAAGATATTAATAAAGTTTTTGAACCCCACCCAGTCAACTAATTTCGCCGGTGGCGTGTGGTATAGATTGTAATTAGTGAAGGCGATGGAGAAGCCGAAAATAATCGGAAATACCACCACAAACACCAGCAAAATAAAACCTGGCGTGATCATCAGATAAGGAAACCCTTCGCGCAGCAATAAATGATATTGCTTTCTGACGCCGGGTAATTCCATACCCAGATCACGTCGCTTGCCGTTTACCCAGGCATCGCGCAGGCTCCAATAATAAAAGGCGACGCCAAAGGCAGCGATCAGGACGCTGATAATCCCTTTAGCTAAAAGAAAGATGGAATTATCGCGTGGAACTTCTTCGCCCAGCGTATATAACCCCCACAAGCCCTGTTGCAGAAAATCATAAAACACACCGGCGAAGCAAAACAGAATGATAAAAAAGATGACTCCCTTGGCCCATTGTCGGTTATAGAACTGACCAAAACCGGGGATCAGCGCCACCGTCAGTGCCACCGGCGCATGATGGCTGACGGAATCGGGCACGTGGTTTTCCTCGTCAAGACGCATAGACACAAAGATATTCCTTTTACTGGTGAGGGAGTGAAATCACTCCCTCCTTTCAGACGTACAGGTTAGTTAGCGAGTTTGTAGCGAATTACTCGTTGCTGGCTTTCGCCGCTTCGATTTGCATCTGAATGTTCTTCACGGCGTCATTGAGCGCAGCCTGTACCGGCTGCTTGCCGGTTACACCGAGCTGAATGCCGTTATTAGCGGGTCCCCAGACTTCCTGCATTTCCGGTACGCCCGGCATGGCCGTTGCGTGGGTAGACTGCAATGCCACGGCGTTGGCTTTTTCATCGTTCTTAATCATCGGATCATTGACCAGCGCAGTCAGTGCCGGGATTTCCTTGGTCACTTCGTAGCGCACTTTGGCGTACTCAGGCTGGTTGATGAAGGTGATGAATTTCTCCGCCAGCGGTTTCTGTTTGCTGTAGGTCGATACCGCATACCCTTTTACGCCGAGGAATGAGCTCATCGGTTTGCCATTCGGCAGCAGAGGTAACGGCTTCACGCCGTAGTTAATGCCTGCCGCTTCATAAGGCTGGAACGCCCACGGGCCGGTGATCACCGCGGCTGCTTTCTTCTCGGTAAACAGAGAATCGATAGCATTCAGGCCGTTATCGCCAGTAATTCCTGCCGGGAATAAACCGTCGGCATAGAATTTTTTCAGGTAGGTGACGGCTTCAACACTACCCGGTTTATTCAGGCCGATGTCTTCGACATTCAATTCGCCTTTGGCGTCTTTGCCGAAGATGTAGCCCCCCATGGAGGAAATTGCGCCGTAGGCGTAATACACCTCATCGAACTTGGCCAGCAGGCCATATTTGCCTTTCGCCCTCTCCTCTTTAGAGAAGGCGTAATATTCATCAAGGGTATCCGGTGCTTTTGGCAGCAGGTCTTTGTTGTAAATCAGCACCAGGGTTTCGACCGCTTTTGGCACGCCGTAGGTTTGCCCTTTCTGCTGGAATGCGTTGATGGCCGACGGCGTAAAGCTGTCGGTAAAGGCTTTGTCGAGCGTTAGCGGAGCCAGTAATCCTTGAACCACGGCGGTGCCCAGCTGGTCATTCGGAATAACTACCACATCAGGACCAATTCCCGCCGGGCCATCCAGACGCAATTTTTCGGTTTGTTGCGCGTAAGGCGTTTCTTGCACCACCACTTTAACGTTGTTCTCTTTTTCAAAGGCTTTAACGGCGTCGGCAATACCTGAAGATTTCTTAATATCTTCCCAGACGAGTAACTGCCCCTCGGCTGCCCGGACGGCCTGGCTGCTAAGGCTTAAAGACATCAGTACCAAGGCAGTAAGGTGTGTGATTTTCATTGTTGCTCCTGGATGTGAAGGTATAACATTTTATGTGTGTGACCTGACGACCCCCAATCAACACCCATGCTAAAAACCCTTTTAAAACCTGCAAGCACGGTGATCAATGTCGTTTCTCAATTCGTGTTATACGTTAAACTTTGAATATCAAAATCACTACCAAAAGATGTGTATTGTGTGATCTCCTCTCCAAAATTCGAACCGCCCTGTGCAAACGTTTACACAAGGTGGTTATAGTCCGAAATATCAGCGGTATGAATCTTTAAGAGGTCAAACATGTCCAGCATCAGACTTAAAAATGTGGTGAAGCGTTTCGATAAAACTGTGACGCTGCATAACATCAATATTGATATTGAAGACGGTGAATTCACGGTGTTCGTCGGGCCTTCCGGCTGCGGAAAATCCACATTGCTGCGCATGATTGCCGGGTTGGAAGAGATTACTGAAGGTGATGTGTATATCGGTGAGCAGCGCGTAAACGACGTTGATCCTTCACGCCGGGGTGTGGCGATGGTGTTTCAATCTTATGCGCTCTATCCGCACATGACGATTGCCGAGAACATGGGTTACGGATTGAAAGTGAACGGCGTGCCGAAAGAGGAAATCCGCCATCAGGTGGAGATGGTCGCCAAAACCTTACAGCTTTCCCATCTGTTGGACAGAAAGCCGAAACAACTTTCCGGTGGCCAGCGCCAGCGAACGGCCATTGGTCGCGCGATAGTCCGCAATCCGCAGGTCTTTATGTTCGATGAACCCCTTTCAAACCTTGATGCCGAACTGCGCGTGGACATGCGTCTGCACATTTCGAAACTGCATCAGGAACTGAAAACCACCATGGTGTATGTCACTCATGATCAGACCGAAGCGATGACGCTGGCGGACAAAATTGTGGTGATGAATTATGGCAAAGTGGAACAGATGGGTGCGCCGATGGATCTCTATTACAACCCGGTGAATAAATTCGTCGCCGGTTTCATTGGTTCGCCGAAGATGAATTTCCTGCCTGCGGAGGTGGTAAGCTGGCAGCCTGAGCAGCTGGAAGTACGTCTGACACCGGAGAAAACCCTGACGCTGGCTCTGCGCACCAGCGAACTGGCCACCGGTGATACCATTACACTTGGCATCCGCCCGGAGCATTTGTTGTCCAAAGAGACGGAGAATCAGCTGGAGTTTAACTGCGAAGTGGTCGAGCGACTGGGCAACAGCACCTACCTGTTCGGCCAATGCTATGGGACTGACGGTTTCAAAATGCTGCTGCCGGGTGACATGGCGTTCAATCCTTACCAGAGTCTGACCACGTGGTTCGACGCCCAACGTTGCATGGTGTTCAACGACGCAGGTTTGCGCATCAGCGCCGCCAGTTTGTCTCATCTGCACTGACCTTCTCATCTACCCTTTCAAAATTTGGGCGTAAAAAAACCGGGCATAAACCCGGTTTTTACTTTTTGGCGGCAACGAAATTACTTGGTTTCGTTGGCTTTGATTTCGCCCATCGCTTTCAGTTTTTTGGACATCTCACGACGTTCTTTAGACAGGTCTGCATTGCGAATGATGTAGTCATCAACGCGATCTTCATAGTCGCCGCGCATGCTGGCAATGATCGCCTGAATTTCGTCGATGCTCATGCCCGGTTTGATGTAATCGCTCAGGTTGTCGAGCAGCAGAACGCGCTTCTGGTTGTCGCGGATTTTCTTTTCGTTGTCAGCAATTTCACGTTGTAATTTATTTTTACGACGGAAAATACGCACGAACTCCAAAACGTTCTGGAAGCTAGGCTTATTGATATTGTCCATTTTAACACCTTCGATTAAGTTACACAGATTCAGTGACTGACTTGTCGCAACCGCTTTGCCTACAAAGAATAACAACTTAGCAAAAAGCGTAGCAAAATTCGTGCTGCGCGCTCAGATAATCGTCCAATAGCCCCATCTTACCCGTTTTAGGCCGCAGACAAAAATCCCTTCACGCTTTCGGCGTTTTAACGCTGCTTATTTGAGCTTCTTCTTTCTGCATCACCATGGTGATCAGGTCACCCATAGACCTCAGTTGCTCCGCGACCTGTGCGCTCAGCCAGACATAGCCATACACCTGTGCTTCCAGGTGGTTGGCCGCATTCATTTCAGTCATCAGCGCTTTCAGCTCTTCCGCCGATTCATTCAGCTCGTTGGAGATTTTCAGTTCATCGCCACGCGTACCGTTGAGCAGCATCAGGCTCAATTTTTCCAGCGTATCAAGCATCAGCAGCTGTGCGCTGCGCAACGTGCGGGCATTGAGCATCAGAAAATGGCTTTCGCGGGAACTCCAGTAGGCATCAGCCAGCAGCTCCAGCGTGCATAATAAATTACGGCTGAGTGTCTGGATGGCGTCGAACGCCTCACGCGGAACCCGGGTTTCTTTACTCGATGGCGCAAACAGGGAACGCATCTTGACCATCTGGCTCATGGCATTTTTCAGCTTACGATCCAAATGCGGGCGTTCCAGCAGGTTTGGCGACAGCCACGCGCTGTATATTTTATTCAGAGACATCAGATAATCGGCCATCTGCATCCGCCAGTGAATAAAGGCGCGCTGCGGATAAATACTGGCAAACAGTAGCGCGAGCAGAGATCCGAAAATCACATCGCCGGAACGCCACAGCGCCATTTCCATATCCCCCGGTCCAGCCCCGCATACCACCGCCAGGGTAATACCGATCAGCAGCGCCATATAAGGCCGTTTGCCAAGGGTCAGATACCCGCTGACAAACATCACCACTGCGCACCAGACCAGCATCACCGGCAGAGAATAGAGTTCAAGCCACAGGGCAATCAACCCCGACGCAGCCCCCAGCACCGTGCCGGTCACGCGTTCCATCACCCGCTGAACCACATTGCCCCAAAACGAAATCGGCCCCATCACCACCACCAGCGTGATCAGCGGCCATGTGCCTTCAGGAATATTGGTCAGGCGCACAATAAGGAACGTCAGGATAAACGCCAGCGCGATACGCAACGCATGGGTGATCCGGTAGTTGCGGTAGATGACGGTATCCAGCGGAGAAATTTTCTTGTCGAGACGCACGTTTAGCCAGCCGTAGGCGAGAGTTCAGAGATGGCGTTAGTTTAGCTGAGTTAGTAAGGCGGATCACCCCGGTTTGGTCAGGGTTTTGGGGGATGGTTACGGAAAATCTCTGCGTTTTTCGCGCTCTCTTCCAGAGGCGATGATTTTGTCATGACATCACGGCGACGGATGGTATCCTATCTGAAGTTTCATCCCCCATTCCCGCAGTGATAAGGTTATCTTCGTAATGTCAGACAAGCCGCAAAAAACCTTTTATTTTCACGACTACGAAACCTTCGGTAAGAATCCGGCGTTAGATCGTCCGGCGCAGTTTGCCGGAGTCAGAACTGACGAAGATTTCAATATCATCGAAGAGCCATTAGTGATTTATTGCCGCCCTTCTGACGATTATCTGCCTGAGCCGGAAGCGGTGATGATTACCGGCATTACGCCGCAAATCGCGCTCGAACGTGGCCTGAACGAGGCGGAGTTTACCGCACAAATTCATCAGGCTTTCAGCGTGCCGGGTACCTGTATCGTGGGGTACAACAACATCCGTTTCGACGATGAAGTCAGCCGCAATATTTTGTATCGCAACTTCTACGACCCTTATGCCTACAGCTGGCAAAACGGCAATTCCCGCTGGGATTTGCTCGACGTGATGCGCGCCTGCTACGCGCTGCGTCCGGAAGGCATCAACTGGCCGGAAAATGACGAGGGTTTCCCGAGTTTCCGCCTTGAGCATCTGACCAAAGCCAACGGTATCGAACACGAAAATGCCCATGACGCGATGGCCGACGTTTATGCCACCATCGCCATGGCGAAGCTGGTGAAACAGGCGCAACCAAGGCTGTTCAGCTTCCTGCTGGAACATCGCAGTAAGCACAAACTCAACACATTGATCGACATCCCTTCGATGGCACCGCTGGTGCACGTTTCCGGTATGTTTGGTGCCGCGCGCGGCAACACCGCGTGGGTCGCTCCGCTGGCGTGGCATCCCGAGAACAAAAATGCCGTGATCATGTGTGATCTGGCCGGTGATATGTCCACGCTGCTGGACCTTGATCCTGACCAGATGCGCGAGCGCCTTTACAGCCGCCGCGACTCGCTCGAGCCCGGCCAGTCTCCGCTGCCGATCAAGCTGGTACACATCAATAAATGTCCGGTGCTGGCCCCGGCCAAAACGCTGCTGCCGGAAAACGCCGAGCGTTTAGGGATTGATCGCAAGCGTTGTCTGGAGAACCTGCAACTGCTGCGTCAGAATCCGCAGGTGCGCGATAAGGTGGTGACAATGTTCGCCGAAGCCGAGCCCTTTGTCGCATCCGATGACGTTGACGCCCGCCTTTACGACGGTTTTTTCAGCGACGCCGATCGCGCTGCGATGCGTATTCTTCTCGAAACTCGTCCCGAGAATCTCCCGGCGCTGGATCTGACATTTAATGATTCACGTATCGAACCCCTGCTGTTCCGTTTCAGAGCGAGAAATTATCCTGAGACCCTGACAGACGCCGAACAAAAACGATGGATGGCGCACCGGCAGACGAAACTCACTGACGAGCGTTTCCAGAATTATGCGTTAGAGCTTGAGGCGCTCTATAACTTGCATGAGGGGGATTCTGAGAAGATAGCGCTTCTCAAGGCGCTGTTTGAATATGGGAAACGGTTAGCTTCGTAGAGTGCAGAAGCCGCTCCGTTCGGCAGGATTTTTTGATCGCGCCATCTCAGCATTTTTGAAAACAAATGTTGATTGAGCACAGTATTAGGTTTTTGAAATGATCCGAGCGGGTGAAGTTGTGACCCAGGAGCCTGTGGCCGCGTTCAAAAATCACGCCGGAGGGAGAGGTGGAAAACCGCGCGGCTTTTTGCGCGGGTTGTAACCCGACCGGAGGGCACCGCGCAGCGGCGGGATTTTGCGGCAATAGCAGAAGCCGCTGAAACATAGCCGGGATGCATGGCACGTGTTTGAAAAAGCGAGGAGAGTGCAGAGAGGAAAAGCATTTTCCTCTCTGCTCGGTTTCGGCGCACCGCGTTAAGTGATCACTGCAATTAAGAAACCGAAATAATCTGGGTCAGATTTAAAAAGCCGCCATTGCAGCGGCCTCCTGCAAAAGAAAGTTTCCGGCCCTTTCCAAAGGGCCATCCCTTACGCCTCGGGCGCGATTTCCCCGCTCATCTGCGGTGGCTGCTTCCTGAAAGCATTGGTAATAAACGCCAGATACCCTAATCCAATTGCGCCCCACACCAGACCCAGCGTCATTGAGCTGGACTCCAGATTCAGCCACAGAGCACCGACGGTCAGCGCACCAATCACCGGCAGAATCAGATAATGGAAGTGATCCTTAAAGGTACGGTTACGCTTCTCACGGATGTAGAACTGCGAAATCACCGACAGGTTCACGAAGGTGAAGGCCACCAGCGCACCGAAGTTAATCAGCGCCGTTGCGGTCACCAGATCGAACGTTATCGCAGACATCGCCACAACCCCAACCAGCACCACGTTGAACGTCGGGGTGCGCCATTTCGGATGCACATAACCGAAGACTTTCTCGGGGAAGACGCCGTCGCGGCCCATCACATAAAGCAAGCGTGAAACACCTGCGTGAGCGGCCATACCAGACGCCAGAACGGTCACGCAGCTGAAGCACAGAATGACAGACTGAAAGAACTTACCGGCCACGTACAACATGATTTCAGGCTGGGAAGCGTCCGGATCCTTGAAGCGCGAAATGTCCGGGAAGTACAGCTGCAGGAAGTAAGACACCACAACAAAAATGATGCCACCAATCAGCGCCGTGAGGAAAATCGCTTTCGGGATAACTTTACCCGCGTTTGGCGTTTCTTCGGACAACGAGCTGATACCGTCGAAGCCGAGGAACGAGAAGCACAGGATAGTCGCACCGGTAATCATCGGCACCACATGCGCGTTTTCACTGAAGAACGGCTTAGTGGTCGCCAGCGTTCCCATGCCTTCGCCCATGTACACGCCATGCACCAGCAGCCCGAGGAAGACCACCATGATCGCAACCTGAACGACCACGATAATGCTGTTCAGGTTCGCTACAACTTTAATGCCGCGCAGGTTGAACGCCGTCATCAGCGCAACCAGCGCGGTGACGAAGATCCATGACGGAACGCCCGGGAAGATGGCTTCCAGGTAAATTTTTGCCAGCAGGATGTTGATCATCGGCATGAACAGGTAGTCCAGCAATGAGGACCAGCCCACCATAAAGCCGACGTGCGGACTGATCGCCTTCTGCGCGTAAGTATAAGCGGAACCGGCGGACGGGAAACGACGCACCAGTTTGCCGTAACTCACGGCGGTAAACAGAACGGCAATCAGCGCAAAGATGTACGCCGTCGCGACGTGACCATCGGTCAGGCCGGAAACGATACCGAAAGTATCGAAAATGGTCATCGGTTGCAGATAGGCAAGACCCATCATCACAACCTGAACCAGCGTCAGGGTTTTACGCAGTTGTGCACGCTGAGGTGCCGGAGAGGCAGAAACATTAGCAGACATGGCTCAGCCCTCCCTGGATTGCAGACACCGGGCGTTTAAACGCCTCTGAACGCAACGTACAGGGAAAACTTCGTGAGTTATTACCAGTAAACGGGGGATTGATCTTCACATCGCTGAACACGGAGGTGAAGGCTGAGCGAAGGTGGCCGCAGCTGAAAGAAGCACCGGCGGGCACCGGTACAGGTTTGAAGTATTGCCCCATTTTACATTTCCTCATAGTGGCGACCGTTTTGAATTTGGGATCGCACACGAACCTTGTTATCTATCCGGATCTGGGTCCGGCCTCTGTTGAATTAGTTTGGGTACTGCACATGCAAAAAAAATAACCGGCGCCTTTAAGCGTCGGTTATCTGCAGTGCGGCGTATTTTGCACAAATCACGCATGAATGACAACAATCAGTGGCGTTCAGTTACAATTTCTTTTCCAGCTTTGAACATCATGCGCATGTTCATTAACCGTTAACTAGGCGTTACGCAGCATCCAGTCAATTTCTGTCTCTGTTACGCGGCGTTCAAACTGCAATAACTCATCTGACTTACAGGCGTGATAAACCTGCGAGAAGCGCTCGCCGAGGTATTTTTTCAGCGCCGGTTGTTCATCAAAGTCATATAAAGCATCACTCTGGCGAATAGGCAACGGAATACCCTCCTGTTCCAGACCGTTCCCCGTCACCGGTTCCGGCAGCGGTAAATCGTTGTCCAGCCCGTACAGCATCCCCGCCAGCACGGTGGCGACGACTAAATACGGATTGGCATCAGCACCGGCCACGCGGTATTCAACACGGTGATCGGCCACGCCACCGCACGGCACACGCAGCGCAACGGTGCGGTTGTTATGCCCCCACGAGGCCTGCGTCGGCACGTACATGCCCGGCTGGAATCGGCGGAACGCATTAACGTTCGGCGCTAATACGGCCATAGAAGCAGGCATCAGGGCAATCATCCCCGCCAGTGACCGTTTCATTAATTCGGAGTCTTCGCCATTGGCGTTGGCAAACAGGTTTTTGCCATTATCGTCGAGTACACTCAGGTGGATGTGCATCCCGCTGCCCGCATACTCGTCATAAGGTTTCGCCATAAAGGTGGCGTCCATTTCGTGATTTTCCGCCACCAGACGTACCAGACGTTTGAGCATCAGAGCGTAATCGCAGGCGCGCAGAATATTTTCGCTGTGCTGCAAATTGATTTCGAACTGTCCCGGAGAGGACTCCGCCACTGCGCCAGAAGCCGGTAAGCCCTGAATGTGCGCCAGACGGTCGATGTCACTTAGCACATCAGCAAAGTGATCGAGATTATCCACGGAATAGACCTGCGTATGCATGCTGCGCTCTTGTGTGCCAGGCGTACACGGCGGCTGGATATAGCCTTCGGCATCGCGCTGCCTGTCGAGCAGATAGAACTCCAGCTCTACCGCTACCACCGGGAACAGGCCCCGCTGGCGCAATGTTTGCCAGATATGATTCAGCACATTGCGGGGTTCAACGTTAAAGGGAGTACCATCTTCGTCAAGCATGGTCAGCAGAAGCTGCCCGGTATGTTCAGGGTCAGAGGCTGAAGGCGTCAGGGTACCGGGAACGGGAATACAGTTGCGGTCGGGTTCGCCAAGCTCCTGCCCGAGGCCCGCTTCTTCGACGACATTACCGAGAATGTCCATGGCGAAGACCGAAGCCGGGAAGTAACAGCCTTTTTCAAGTTTACGTAAAGAGGAGACGGGAACGCGTTTGCCGCGGAAGGAACCATTGAGATCGGTGAGCAGGACGTCGACGTGAAGGGTAAGTGGGTGACGCTCCAGGTATTGAGACACTTCATCCTGGAACGCGCTACTTCGCTCTTCAATGTGCTTAGCAAGAGGTTCATTCTCGCTAATCTCTTTCTTAATTTCATTCATCAGTTGAGTCGCTTGCATAGGTTTTCCGCCATTTGCTGGTTTCCGGCGTCATTAGCACCACCATGATGCCTGCCGGTTAAGCCTTACCGTTTGATTACTCCGTTCAACGCAGTTTTCTCATGAGTCTTCATTCTCGATTATCAGGGTGATTCGTTTAAACGCCCGACCATGCTCAAAATATAGGCCATATGATTAACCCTAGCCTTAACATTAATTTTTTGCAACACCTACAATTTGATAACAACTCAGTTTGAAATACCATCAATGCGCTGCTAAATTGGTCAGAAGAAGGCCGTAATCATTGAAATAATTCCAAACAGCTACGTAAGGAGAGACGCCTGCTGTCGATAAATTCATCCACTCAACGAGGCGGTAATATGGGCAATATATTTTCCACGGCATCCGCTGGAAAACAGACCAGCTACAGACCGATCATTGGGGTAGTAATGTGTGAAAACACTGTCGATGAAAACCCTGCTCTCACCGTCCACGAGAAGTATCTGGACGCCATTTTCAACGCAGACGCCCTGCCCGTCTGTTTGCCGCATGAACTGGCGGCGCGCGAAGGTGCAATAGATCAGATCCTGCGCGGTCTCGACGGCATCTTCCTCACCGGCAGCCCCAGCAATGTTGAACCTCACCAGTATGGTGAAGAAGCTGTCGAGGAACTCGCTGATCCGGGGCGCGATCGACTGAGCATGCAACTTATCCGTGCCACGCTGGATAAAAAAATCCCTTTATTTGCCGCCTGCCGGGGTTTGCAGGAGCTGGTCGTAGCAACCGGCGGCAGCTTGCATCGCAAGGTGCATGAGGTGCCGGGTTATATGGATCACCGCGAAGACACCAGCCTGCCACATGATGATCAATATAACGTCGTGCATTCGGTGAATATCGAACCGGGCGGGTTACTTTCAGAATTGTTACCTGATTATCAGCAGTTTCAGGTGAACTCCCTGCACGGCCAGGGAGCAAAAACGCTGGGAGCACAATTGAATGTGGAAGCGCGCGCACCGGATAATCTGGTTGAAGCCGTGAGCGTTCGCGACCATCCGTTTGCCCTGGGGGTGCAGTGGCACCCTGAATGGCACAGCCTGACGGACCCGGTGTCTCGTCAGTTGTTCAACGCTTTTATTAATGCCTGTCGCAAAGGCCATCAGGACCGGAGCGCTCGCGAGGAATAGACGGATGAGCGAAGTCAGTCTGGCGCCTGGTCGCCGGCTTTCTGAAATTCGTCAGCAACTCGGCATGTCCCAACGCAAAGCCGCCGAGTTGTCTGGCCTGACCCACAGCGCCATCAGCACTATCGAACAGGATAAAGTCAGCCCCGCCGTGAGTACGTTGCAAAAGCTGTTACGGGTGTACGGGCTGTCGTTATCCGAATTTTTTGCCGAAGCCCGCGAGAGTGACAAACCCAAAATTGTCATCAATTCGGCAGACTTGATTGAAATCGGCAGCCGCGGCGTATCCATGAAAATGGTACACAACGGCACGCCTAATCACGCGGTCGCCATGCTGCTGGAAACCTATCAACCGGGCAGCACCACCGGCGACAAAATCAAACATCAGGGAGAGGAAGTCGGCACCCTGTTAGAAGGGGAGATTATTTTAACCGTCAACGGTCAGAGTTACCCGCTGCGTGCCGGGCAGAGTTATGCCATTAATACCGCCAACCCACACAGCTTCAGTAATATTTCCACGCGGATTTGCAGGATAGTTAGCGCACATACCCCTAATACCTTCTAGTTGTCGCAGGATCTGGGCCTGACAACGGGAACCAAAAGAAGGATGTCACTATGAGTACTCACACGCGAAGTCTCGACGCTGCCGGCGTGCCCCACACCGACAGCTACTATGCCAGCTCCGTCAACGCACACGCACCGTGGCCGGAGCTGACTGACAATATAGAGTGCGATGTCTGTATTGTCGGCGCCGGTTATACCGGTATCTCTTCTGCTTTATATCTTTGTGAAGCCGGTTACGACGTGGTGGTGCTGGAAGCCGCCCGCGTCGGCTGGGGCGCCAGCGGGCGCAACGGCGGTCAGGTGGTCAATTCTTACAGCCGCGATATTGATGTTATCGAAGACCGCTACGGCCACCAGACCGCCGATATGCTCGGCAGTATGATGTTTGAAGGCGCGAACATTATTCGCCAGCGCATCGATCAGTACGCTATTGACTGTGACTACCGGCCTGGTTGTGTATTTGCCGCGCTAAGTTCGCGCCAGCTTACGAAGCTGCGTGACCAGCAAAAGCTGTGGAACCGCTACGGTCATACCGATTTAACTCTGCTGGATGAAAGTGCTATTCGCCGCGAGATCGCCACCGACCGCTACGTCGGCGGGCTGCTTGATAAGAATGGCGGGCACATTCATCCGCTGAATCTGGTGCTGGGCGAAGCCGAAGCCATACGCCGTCACGGCGGGCGCATTTTCGAAGGCTCGGCAGTCACACGCATTGAACACGGCGATCCGGCTCACGTACACACTGCGAAGGGGCAGGTGAAAGCGAAGTATGTGATTCTGGCGGGCAACGCCTATCTCAGTCAGCAGCTCGCGCCGCGTCTCACGCGTCTGAGCATGCCGTGCGGTTCGCAAATTATCGCCACTGAACCGCTGTCAGAAGATATGGCGCTGTCATTACTGCCGAATAATTACTGCGTGGAAGACTGTAATTATCTGCTCGATTACTTCCGTCTTACCGCTGATAACCGGATGCTGTATGGAGGCGGCGTGACTTACGGAGGGAAAAATCCGCCGAATATAGATTCGGTGATCTTGCCCAAACTTAACCGCACCTTCCCGCAGCTGAAAGGCGTAAAAATCGATTATCGCTGGGGTGGGAATTTCCTGCTGACTCTCTCACGCCTGCCACAATTCGGACGACTGGAGAACAACATTTACTATATGCAGGGCGACAGCGGACACGGTGTGACGCTGACTCACCTGGCCGGGAAACTGATCACCGAAGTGCTGCGCGGCGACGCCGAGCGTTTTGACGCATTCGCCCGCCTGCCGCACATGCCGTTCTTCGGTGGCCGCAACTTCCAGGTGCCTTTCACCATGCTCGGCGCGGCCTATTATTCCCTGCGTGATCGTCTGGGCGTCTAACCCGATCCCCGCAGGTTCTCTGCGGGGTTTAGCCCTTACCAGATACCGGAAATTCCTGATCAGTGCCCACTTCGGGCAACTCATCGAGTTCCGGCTGGATCCCTTGCGAAATGTAATCTTTCGCCGCGATAGCCTGTTCGTTGCCCGCACCGTCACGGATAACCACATGTTTGATGCTGCCATCTTCAAGCACTTCACGGTGTACGCCGGTAAATTCAGTCATTTGCTGATCCTTTTTTATCATTGCTAAGAGACATCACTCATCCTTAAGCATAGTTTTATATTCTTAAGTGCAACTAATAAAAATCCGAAATGACCTCAGCAAGGGGCTCATTTTCCTGATAAATTAGACACCTCATCATTGATGATGAAACCGTTTTTTCCCCGCAATACTCACGCCCTACAAGGAGAACGCTCTTGGACGCCAGCACGATCAACACACTTTTCTTCATTGGCGCCCTGTTAGTCGCAGCGAGCATTTTGCTCAGTTCGTTCTCTTCTAAGCTCGGCATCCCTATTTTGGTCATTTTTCTCGCCATCGGCATGCTGGCGGGCGTCGACGGGATCGGCGGTATTGCGTTCGATAATTATCCCGCGGCCTATCTGGTCAGCAACCTCGCGCTGGCGGTGATTCTGCTCGACGGCGGGATGCGCACACGTGCGTCCTCTTTCCGCGTGGCGCTGTGGCCGGCCCTCTCGCTGGCAACGGTTGGCGTTCTGATCACCGCCGGGCTAACCGGCATGGCGGCGGCGTGGCTGTTCCATATTGATCTGATGCAAGGCCTGCTGATTGGTGCGATTATCGGCTCGACTGACGCGGCGGCGGTGTTCTCGCTGATTGGCGGCAAAGGACTGAACGAACGCGTCAGCGCGACGCTGGAAATCGAATCCGGTAGCAATGACCCGATGGCCGTGTTCCTGACCATTACGTTGATCGACATGATCTCCAAAGGCCAGCACGGGCTAAGCCTGATGTTTGTAGTGGACGTCGTGCGCCAGTTTGGTCTCGGCATTGTGTTTGGCGTCGGCGGCGGCTGGTTGCTGCATAAACTCATCAACAAAATTACGCTGGCGGCCGGTTTATATCCGCTGCTGGCCTTCAGCGGCGGTTTGCTGGTGTACGCCGCAACCATGTCACTTGAAGGCAGCGGCATTCTGGCCGTTTACCTGTGCGGGCTGATGCTAGGCAACATGCCGATCCGCAACCGTCACGGGATCATGCAAACTTTCGACGGGCTGGCATGGCTGAGTCAGATCGGTATGTTCCTGGTGCTCGGCCTGCTGCTGACGCCGAGCGATTTGCTGCCGATTGCCGTTGCGGCGCTGGCGCTGTCGCTGTGGATGATCCTGCTGGCGCGCCCGCTGTCGGTGTTCGTCAGCCTGATCCCGTTCAAAAACTTTACCCTGCGCGAGCGGTTCTTTATCTCATGGGTGGGCTTGCGCGGCGCGGTGCCAATCATACTGGCAGTCTTCCCGATGATGGCCGGCCTGCCGAACGCCACGCTGTTCTTCAACGTTGCATTCTTTATCGTACTGGTCTCACTGCTGGTGCAGGGCACGTCACTGGGCTTCGCGGCCAAAAAAGCCAAGGTGCTGGTACCCCCGCAGCCGACGCCGATTTCACGCGTAGGGCTGGATATCGATGTATATAACGACTGGGAGCAGTTTATCTACCAGTTAGGCTCGGAGAAATGGTGCGTCGGCGCGGCGCTGCGTGACTTGCAGATGCCGCAGGAAACGCGCATTGCCGCCCTGTTTCGTGGCAAGGAAATGTTGCACCCGACCGGCAGTACACGGCTGAAGGAAGGCGATATTTTGTGTGTGATCGGCCAGGAAAAACACCTGCCGGAGCTGGGCAAACTGTTCAGTGACAGCAATAAAGTGGTGCTCGACGACCGCTTCTTCGGGGATTTCATCTTGCAGGCCGATGCGCCGCTGGATGCGATTTCACAGCTCTACGGCCTGAATCTGGAAGATAGCGTGGATCAGTCGCAGTCGCTGGGGCATTTTGTCATCAGATTGCTGGGCGGCGAACCGGTCATCGGTGACCATATCGAATGGGACGGCCTGACGTGGACGATTGCCGAGATGGATGGCAACCGGGTCAGTAAAGTTGGGGTAAGGATTGTGACGGAGAAGGCCTGAATCTGCGTGGCGCAAATCGCAATAAAAAATGCCTGTTCGTTTAACACGACAGGCATTTTTTTTATGCTGACTTAACCTTCAGACGCGGTTGCTGTTACTGAGCAGCTTGCGGGTCTTTGTCGTAGTCTGAACAGGACTGATAGCCTTTGTTCATGACATGACCGGTGTCGTTATAGCTGACAAAGTAAGTCTGTGCTTTACCATCACGCGGAGCCACTGCATACGTCTGGCAAGTGCCTTTCGCATGGATGAGCGTCGCTTCTGTTGACGGTGGCCCTGCAATAGCGCGAACCTGAGATTTCGTCATACCGACTTTAACATCGCTGACCACTGGCTCTTTCACGTAGCTCGCTGCGCGGTCATAAGTCTGACAACCTGCCAGTACAGACACTGCTGTAGCAACCACAAGTAACATTTTCTTATTCATAACATCTCCTCCTGAGGCCATTTTCTATTTTTGTATAAGCCACTTAAGCATAGAAGACATAAGGCATTTATCCAGTGAACAGGACTTCTATTTGTTGAAAGCTACAGTTTTTAAGTTTTATCTGATAAGCCTGCCTGTTATTTGACCCGTCTAAAACTGTCTGAGAAAAGATGATTTTCAGACAATTTTGTTCTATACCTGAATGAGGTAAGCCATTGAGATGAAAGGAGCACGACCTGATGCTTGTGGACCGACGTCGGTTTGTTACGTTGCTGGGGGTCATCGCGCTGATGCCACTGCCCCGCGCTGGCTTTTCAACCCCCAGAGAGGTCGCGATGGAAATACTGCTCATTGATAAACCGTCTAACGGCGTGCCTAACAACAAACTACCGGTGATGATTTACCATCGCGTTATCCCGCCTAACGTCGTCGACAACGCCGACTATCTCGAACACCTTTTCCGTTCTAATGGCTGGCCGCCGCAGTGGCGCTATCCGGTGTACACCTTTACTCATTTTCATTCGAATACTCATGAGGCGCTGGGCGTGTTTGCCGGAACGGCGAGATTACAGCTCGGTGGCGAGAACGGAAAAATCATTGAAGTAAAGGTGGGAGATGTTCTGCTCTTACCGGCGGGCATCGGGCATAAACAAATTTCCGCCGACGAGGAATTTATGCTGGTGGGTGCATATCCGCCCGAAATGAAAGCCGATCTTTGTCATGACGAGCCCGCGCAACTGGCGGTGCGAACCAAAGCGGTCATCGCCGTGCCGCTGCCTGCGACCGATCCGGTAACCGGACACAGTGAAGGCAGCATGCTGGCGTGGCATAAGAAGTAAAAAACGAGGGTATTACCACGGCAATTGCATTACCTCCTCCCCTTGATACGTCCTGACTGAACAATATCAGTGAGGGGGGGGCATCGCATGAAATGACTATTTTCGGGTAATGATTATCTGTGCTAAGACTTGAGCCCCGCGATAAGTGTTTTGTATTTTAGAATTAATATCCATCAGTGAAAATTGTTTATTGACTTTAAAAAGACCAATATTTGGATCAAGATAATATATCTCTTCGGGTGCCAGGCTTATTGTGGCTACAGCATGCAAGTCGCCATTGTGGCCAGCTATATCGACAGTCAAAATAGTGCCATGGGGTTTTCCTGAATATTTCACACCTTTAGCAGCCAGTAAACTATTCAATTCATGACAAGAATAAATCAGCCCTGGAACGCCAGTTTTGATTTCTAACTCTCTCTGTCTGTTATTTTTAAAATTAACAGTAATCTCATCGAATGAAGTTTTACTATCACAATGGCTCTTCCTATACCCAATAGCGCGCATCTCATTATTTACATGCCGCCGCCTGACTCTTTCCAGGAAATTTTGAAACTCCTGTTTTTCAACAGGAATTCGCGCATGCATTTGTGGAGGCGTTGAAATGAACCATGCTGGGAGCCAGGTTTGTAGGAAATTTTTTTGTATTGTTACCGGACGGTCTTTTAAAACATCGCCAAGCCAGGTCAGACAAAAACCCATACAGAAACCTCTGGAATTATGCGTCTCAATAAACTTCTGATATTGCGTTTCAAATGAAATGATTAACTCCATTTTATCGTTCCTTTACCTGGTGAAATTCAATTTTTTTTAATCAACCACCCACTGCATATTGCCTATCCTTGTAAGCTCACAGATGGACGGGGTTGCAGAATAATTTTTCTTATCAAAAAAAACAATGAATAAACCGAAAGCAGTAATAATAAAACCCATTAAATACATTAGTTAAATGAACAAGCCGTAATCTATACATAATACTTTATTTATATGATTTATTAAACATCACTCATGCCTTCTCAAAATCCACGCGTGCTACTCAGAACCAACAACACCCGATGAAAATCCAGACTCGTAGATCACGAAATTATCTCCTCATCTTTCCTGAGCGGTTCCCCGCTACCAGTAAATGACAGAAATATGACGGAACGGCCTGATAGCCGTCCGTAAATACAGGGATTTTTTTATAAGGCTTGTCACGTTAAATCAATGGACGCTGCATAATACTGACCCACTCGCCGTTGACTTCGCGGCGCTCGGCTTCCAGCCAGCCGAGACGGCCATATAGCCCTTGCTGGTCGGGCGTATACAACCATAACGTATCAATACCGGCCGCACGTGAACGCTCGATACAGGCTTTGACCAGCGCCGAACCGATCCCCTTCCCGCGCAGATGATGGCAGGTGAACACTTCACCCAGCCAGTATTTGCGCTCGGCGACATCGCTAAGCTCATAGCGCATCACGCCAGCGGTTCCCACCACCTGCTCGTTTTCATCCAATGCGATTAACACACACTGGCGGCCACGGCTGAGGAGGCGTTGCTCAAGTCGTTGACGAATAAAATCTTTTTGTGCCCAGTGGGCGAAATCAGACCATTCACCGTGAAGATATTCGGTAACGGTCTCAAGGTATTGCGGGACATCAGCCAGACTGGCGATTTTTAGGGTGCCCGTAGGAGAGATGTTTTGAGTCATGGAGTAGCCGTTTTAAACAATCAGGGGCAACCAATTTGCGGATTCCCCCTGCGAGTGTCAAGCCGCAGACATGTATTCCATCGCTATCAGGCATTGATAGTCAAAACGGTGTACTACTAGCGGCTGATAATTATCTGATCTGCTATGCGGGGGTTTTCATAGGTACTCAGTACATTCTCGGCTATTTCCAGCGTAATATTCGCGCTATCGACTTTAAAGAGCCCAAGATTGGGATCAAGAAAATAGGTCTCTTTAGGTGAAAGTCTAATTGCAGCAATGGCATGGGCAAAATTTGTTTTAGGAA
Organism: Enterobacteriaceae bacterium Kacie_13; assembly: GCA_013457415.1. Classification (NCBI taxonomy): domain Bacteria; kingdom Pseudomonadati; phylum Pseudomonadota; class Gammaproteobacteria; order Enterobacterales; family Enterobacteriaceae; species Enterobacteriaceae bacterium Kacie_13. Next base: position 1,743,927 of record CP045665.1, on the reverse strand, counting down.
ACCATAATGAAATAATCGTGCCTTGCGCACGCCCTGTAAAATCCAGCCCCTGCGTCGCGAATAAATTATCAAACTTCCGATAAGTATATTTCAGTCCCGGATTTCCACTTTTTTCTTCCAAAAAAAGTTGACGCTGATTCTTTTTATTGACCAATATCTCTGCGCGAGTGAGATGATTAAATGGATCATTATTTTCACTTTTTAACTCATAGCTTTTCTGTCGTTTAAAAGCGCGTTGGAATAGAGAATCTAATGAGGGGGTTGCTTTTTCACAACCCCTGCATAAATTATCCTTTAGGGAAAACCCAAACATGTTGCTCCGGCAATACCAAATGGCAATGTTGTGGATCGCGTACATCAGTGCCATAGGCGCGGATGACAAAATCATCTCCCGCGGTGCGGAACAGATATTCCCAGCGGTCGCCAAGGTACATGCTGGTCAGCAGCGGCAATTCCAGCTGATTGTCGCCCGGTCCGTCGGCCAGCACCACGCGTTCGACGCGGATCACCGCCGTGCCCTCTTGCCCGCTCTGGACGCCCTCCCCCGCCTGCCCCCACAGCGCCCAGCCTTTACCTTCGATGCGCGCTTTTCCGTCGCGCACTTCGGTGACTTTGCCGTGCAGTCGGTTGTTACTGCCCATGAATTCAGCGGTAAACAACGTTTTCGGCGAACCGTACATTTCCTGCGGCGTGCCCTGCTGTTCGATTTTGCCGTTGTTGAGCAGCAGGATGCGATCAGAAATTGCCATCGCTTCGTTCTGATCGTGCGTTACCATCAGCGCCGACAGACCAAGCTTGATGATCAGTTCGCGCAGGAATACTCGGGCTTCTTCGCGAAGTTTGGCATCGAGGTTAGATAACGGCTCGTCGAGCAAAATCACCGGTGGGTTATACACCAGCGCACGGCCAATCGCCACGCGCTGTTGCTGACCACCGGAAAGCTGATGCGGATGGCGTTTGCCAAGATGCCCCAGACCGAGCTGATCCAGTACCGCCTGCACTCTTTGTGTGATTTCACCCGACGTCACTTTACGTAGTTTCAGCGGATAGGCTACGTTTTCGAAAACGGTTTTGTGCGGCCACAGCGCATAAGACTGGAACACCAGCCCGAGATTGCGCTCTTCGGCGGGAATTTCGCTGCGCGGTGTGCCGTCGTAGACTGTATTTTTGCCGATGATGATCGTGCCTTGGGTGGGCTTTTCCAATCCGGCGACCGCACGCAATAAGGTAGTCTTGCCACTGCCCGATGGTCCGAGTAAGGAGACCACTTCCCCGCGTTTGAGATCCATCGACACGCCTTTGAGCACCGGATTGTCGCCGTAGGTTAAGTGCAGATTTTCGACCGATAATTCAATCATGTAATTTGACTCCAAAACGAAGGGCAATACCCAGACCTAACACCACCAGCAGGATGTTAATAAAGGAGAGTGCGGCGACGATATCAATCGCCCCGGCGGCCCACAGGGAAACCAGCATCGAACCGATAGTTTCCGTGCCGGGCGAAAGCAGATACACCCCGGTGGAATATTCACGTTCGAAAATCAGGAACATCAGCAGCCAAGAGCCGATCAGGCCGTAGCGTGACAACGGAATGGTGACGTGGCGGGTGATTTGCCCGCGGGTCGCACCGGCACTGCGTGCAGCCTCTTCCAGCTCCGGTCCGACCTGCAACAGCGTCGAGGAAATCAACCGCAGACCGTACGCCATCCATACCACCGTATATGCCAGCCAGACGCTGAAAATCGTGCTGCGCAGCGATCGCAGCCAGACCACCAGGTTATCGCGCAGCCACTGCGACCAGGGCATTCCGGAAAGCCAGCCCGATTTGAGCGCGTTGTCCAGCCACATCGGCAGGAACAGGAACACCCACAGGAAGGCCAGACCGGCCAGCAGCCCCGGAACCGCGCGCGGCACCAGCACGCTGTAATCGAGGAAACGCGTCACGCCGTCCGGTTTGCGATGCATGGCAATGCCGATAAACAGATAACACGCTACGGCTAGTGCCCCGCCGATCACGCCGATAGCCATCGAGTTGACGATGGCGCGTAGCAGATTGGGCTGCTCCCAAATGGTACGGAAGGTATTGAGTGACAACTCATCCCACAGAGACACACCGACGCCCCAGTTGGAAATAAACGCTCGCAGAACCACACCCAGAAGCGGTACGCCGATGGTCACGGTCAGCCAGAAAGCCACCACCGCACCGGCCACCCAGCGCCATTTCCCCAGTGGCAGAGCCCGCGCCTGCGACGCTTTTCCCTTAACGGTAACGAAGCGGTTGGCGGTGCGCATCAGGCGGCGCTGCAACATCACCAGCGGAATGGTGATACAAATCAGCACTACAGCGACGGCTGCCATCAGGTGATAAGAAGGTGTACCGAGTTTGTTAGTCAGCTGATAGAGATAGGTGGCCAGTACCATGTTGCCTTCAGGGTCGCCGAGCACCAGCATCAGGCCGAACACTTCCAGCCCGAGGAAGAACAGCAACACCGTCGCATACAGAATAGACGGGCGCACCATCGGCAGACTGACGGCAGTCATAACCTGCAACGGCGAAGCACCGGCGGTTCGCGCGGCCTCTTCGACGTCAGAACCGACACTGCGCAGCGCGGAAGAAATATAGAGATAAGCGTGCGGAACGTGTGTCAGGCCGGCAATCACTACGATGCTCGACATGTCGTAGATGTTCCAGGGCACGAACCCGAGGACCGCCTGCGCCCACAGCGAGAAGAAGCCCACTGGCCCGGCGGCAACCACATAACCAAACCCCAGCACCATCGGCGAGACGAAAATCGGCACCAGAATCAGCGGCTCGATAATACGTCTGCCGGGCAAATCGGTACGTACCATCAGGAACGCCAGAATTCCGCCCAGCGGTATAGCGATCACCACCAGCCCGAATGCCAGAATAAAGCCGCTTTTCAGCGCTTTATAGAAATCCGGATCGGTAAAAATAAATTCAAATGACTCGAGACTCCACTCCTTCGACGGTGAGAAGAAAGGCGCGGAGAGAAAACTTTGTATTACGATGAACGACAGCGGAATGTAGATAACCAGCGCGGTTATCAGCACCACAATGCCACGCGGCAAACTTTGCCACTTTCTGCGCAATGCATTCATGTTACTTCCCTTAGGTCAGGAACCCTGAACAACGAAATCAGGCAAGAAGGGAGGCTTACGCCTCCACAAACGCTATTTTGATGCGGCGGTACGCCACTGTTTGATGTAATCCAGACGTTTTTTCTGTTGCAGGTATTCCAGCAGGGTTTCATCGACCGGAATCGGCTTGAGTGCGTTACCTAACATTTTGGTCAGGCCGTCGATGTCGTTTTTACCTTCGATATCGTTACGGATGGACGGAATATCAGCCTGATTCGCCAGAATGCTTTGGCCTTTTTCAGACAGCACGTAATCCAGCCAAAGTCTGGCGGCATTGCTGTTTTTCGACTCCTGACTGATGAAGGAAACGCGGGACAGCACCAGCGTGTAATCCTTCGGATAGGAAATGCCGAGCGACGGATCGGTCTTGGCACGGGCTTCGGCGTAGGAACCGAGGATGTTAAAACCGATCAGGTTTTCACCCGAAGAGACCCTTTCCATCATAGTGCCAGTGGAAGACTGTACCGCTAACCCGCCTTTGGCGACGTCAGCCAGCGTTTTGAAATAATTGGGATCGGCTTTGAAATCCTGCACCGACAGCATGAAACCAAGACCGGATTTCTCGATGTCATAGGTGGTGACTTTTTTGCTGAATTTGTCGGTCTGGCTGGCGATAAGTTTTGCCAGCGCCGCATGTGAATCAGGGACGTCGCCCGCCGGGATCAACCTTTTGTTATAGATAAACACCACAGGCTCGTAGGTGGTGCCGTACGCTTTGTCTTTCCACACCGCCCATTTCGGCAACTGGCTCTGCTCCGGCGATTTATATTCCTGAGCGTAGTCGGTCGCCAGTTTCAGCGCGGTGTCCATCGATGAACTCCAGACCACATCACCGCTGGTGCCGCCCGCGGCCTGCTCGCTGATATAACGGTTGTACAGTTCGGTACTGTTCATGTCGTTATATTCGACTTTGATACCCGGATACGTCGCCTCAAACCCCTGAATCAGCGGGCCTGCGGCTTTAGTGTCAGTGGTTGAATACACCACCACTTTGCCTTCTTTTGTCGCAGCATCGACGATTTTTTGATAATCGGCCGGATACCCCTGAGGTAATGCAGACATTGCAGAGGAAGAGATCAGTACAGCGGAAGCAATCAGAGAGAGACGTAATTTATTCGACATTATTGTTAACCTCTAGTTACATTTGAGAAACTAAAAATCAACATAGCGCATAACATCTGACAGGCAATAGGGTAAATTTTTTATCTTCCCGAAGTGTGATTCGGGGCGTTTTTTAGGCAATTAACACCATTAAAACCACGGACAAAAGAGTTTATCAGGCCATCGAAATGGCCTGATGGAGGGACGAAAAAGAGAGCTGGTTAATTAAAGTATCCGGCGGTGTCGATATCTTTCAGCAGCCCCTGATGCTCCGGCTGCCAGCCCAGCTTCTCACGGGTAAACTCGCTGGAGGCTGGGTTATTAAGCCCGGCAAAGTGTGCGAACCAGCCAAAGTGCGCGGCAGCACTTTCCGCCGTTTTACTTTCCACCGGCAGATTCAGATGTTTGCCAATCAATCCTGCAATCGCTTTAAAGGGCACGCCCTGCTCAGCGGTGGCGTGGTAAATGGCATTACGCGCCCCCTTCTCCAGCGCCAGCCGGAACACACGCGCGGCATCCAGACGATGCACCGCAGGCCAGAGATTTTCACCGTCGCCGGTATAAGCAGAAATACCCTTATCACGCGCCATGGCAATGATCGTCGGCACAAACCCGTGATCGCCTGCACCATGAACCGAAGGCGGTAAACGCACCACTGACACATTAACGCCCTGTTTTGCCAGCGCCGCAGCCGCCAGTTCAGAGGCGATACGCGGGTTCATTCCCTGGGGATCTGGCAAGTCCTGTTCCGTCGCAGGACGCTGGTGACTCACCAGCGCGGTCCCGGAGGTGATAATCAGCGGTTTTTCCGTGCCCACCAGCGCCAGGCCCAGAGCGCCGATCGCCAGCCGGTCTTTTTCACAGTTCTCCAGAAACTTAGAAAAATCATGAATAAACGCGGTATGAATCACGCCATCGGCCTGCGCTGCACCGCGTTTAAGACTGTCGAGATCTTCAATGCCGCCACGATGCACTTCTGCACCCGTGGCCGCCAGCGCGTCTGCCCCCGCGTCTGAACGCGCCAGGCCAAGCACCTGATGTCCCGCCTTGAGTAAATCCGCTACTACCACAGAGCCGATAAAACCTGTCGCACCTGTCACGAATACACGCATGTGGAATCCTCTGTTATTTACCGGAAAGGCTAACCTGTGGGAACGACTATAGGCGCTGGCGTAGAGACGATCTATGCGCTAATGTCCGCATTATCTTTGCAATCGTCCGGAGTTAACGATGGATCCTCTTTCCGATGTGTTATCGCTGCTAAAACCCCGCAGCACGATGTCAGCGGGTTTTAAAGCGGGAGGCGAATGGTCGATACAATTCCCCGAACACTACCCGTCGATAAAATGTAATGCGATTATGCGCGGCGAGTGCTGGCTTTCGGTGAATTCAGTTCCAGGCGCGGTGCATTTACAGGCTGGCGACTGTTTTGTTTTACCCAGCGGCAGACCTTTTCGCCTCGCCAGCGATCTCTCGCTTCCGCCGACGGATGCCACGCCAATTTTTACCCAGACGCGCGAAAGTGGCACCGTGACTTATAACGGCGGCGAGGATTTCTATCTCACCGGCAGCCGTTTTTACGTCAGCGGCAGCAATGCCCCGGCTCTTCTGGCGATGTTGCCGCCGGTTGTGCATATCTCGAAAGAATCCGACAAAGACATTTTGCGCTGGGCGGTTGACCGGATGATTCAGGAACAGCACGACCCGCAACCGGGCGGCTCGCTTATCGCTCAGCATATGGCACACGTGATGCTGGTGCAGGCGCTGCGGATGCACATTAGCAGTCAGCTGCCCGGCGTGGAAAGCGGATGGTTTAAGGCGCTGGCGGATAAACAGTTATCCAGGGCGCTGAATGCGATGCATGAAAATCCGGCCCACCGCTGGACCGTTCAGTTGCTGGCAGAATGCGCGGGGATGTCACGTTCAGTATTCTCACTGAGATTTAAACAGGCTGTCGGCAGCACACCGCTGGAATACCTCACCCGCTGGCGCATGTTGCTTGCCGCAGACCGACTGACTCAGGGTAAAGAGCCGGTTTCTGCCGTGGCGCTGGCGCTCGGCTATGAATCAGAAAGCGCTTTCAGCACGGCATTTAAACGGACGTTAGGCAGTTCGCCACGTCAGTATGGCCAGAAAGAAGCGACTTTTCAGTAAGTAAGAGATTTCAGAACGAGGGAATGAGGGAATGAGGGAATGAGGGAATGAGGGAATTTAAGGCACAAAAAAAGCCGCTAATTACTTAGCAGCTTTAATGCGTTGTTTATGGCGGAGGAGGAGAGATTCGAACTCTCGAATGGTTTCCCATCGCCGGTTTTCAAGACCGGTGCCTTCAGCCGCTCGGCCACCCCTCCGTAAACAACAAGCACTTCGCGACGTCAGTCGTTCAGTACGGGGCGTAGTATACAAGACCGGTAAAAAGATGCAAACATTATTTTCAGTCTAGTTTGTTGATTTTATGAGCATTTAAGCCACACACGTTTAAACTCACCCAAATCACAGGCACAAAAAAAGCCGCTAATTGCTTAGCAGCTTTCTTGTGTTGTTTATGGCGGAGGAGGAGAGATTCGAACTCTCGAATGGTTTCCCATCGCCGGTTTTCAAGACCGGTGCCTTCAGCCGCTCGGCCACCCCTCCGCAACGAAGCGAACTATAAACAGTGCCGATCCTCTTGTAAAGCCTGATTCCGTTCAATTGCCTGAAAAACAGGCATTCAAATCACAAATGACGATTTAAGCATCATTACGGCGATTTTGGCGTCAGGAAACCCCGCCCTGCCACGTTCGGCGAGGTAAAGAAGGGTAAAACGACTTTAATGACGCTGTGCAACTACTTACACTTCAGTCTGATTGTATTTTCACCGACTTCCACCCTCTTATAAGAGTGAGAATTTTATTATGGATCGTTACGTTGCCTCTTCGTCATCGCGCGCAGGCTCGTTGTTAAGCACACACCGGGTATTGCGTAATACGTATTTCCTGCTGGCCCTGACCCTTGGCGTTTCGGCCATAACTGCAACGGCGAGTACTGTTCTGCGTTTGCCATCCCCTGGCTTCCTGCTGACGATTGTCGGTTTTTACGGTTTGATGTTCCTGACTTATCGTACGGCAAACAGTCCGGCCGGTATTCTTTCTGCCTTCGCGCTGACCGGTTTTATGGGTTACACGCTGGGGCCGTTGCTGAGCTCTCTTCTGGCCGCCGGTGCGGGTGACATTATTATGCTGGCGCTCGGCGGGACTGCGCTGGTGTTCTTCTGTTGTTCTGCCTACGTGTTGACCACGCGTAAAGACATGTCGTTCCTGTCAGGCATGATGATGGCTGGCTTTGTCGTGCTGCTGGTCGCGGTGGTCGCGAACCTGTTCCTGCAAATCCCGGCGCTTTCTCTGGCGATTAGCTGCCTGTTCATTCTGTTCTCGGCGGGGGCAATTTTGTGGGAAACCAGTAATATCATTCACGGCGGCGAAACCAATTATATTCGGGCCACCGTCAGCCTGTATGTTTCGCTGTACAACGTGTTCGTCAGCCTGCTGAGCATTCTGGGCCTGTCATCGCGTAACTGATGACGTTTTATCAGGTGTAGTCATCTGCCAATTAAGGCCGAAGTAAATTGCAGCCCCGCTTACCGCGGGGCTTTTTATTTTGTCAGGCACGGCTTTTTGCTAGACTGGCCGCTGCATTTTTACAGGTTTGAGGTTATATGCTGGAGTTTGACGGTCAGGTTATTGAAACCGACGCTCAGGGTTACCTGAAAAACAGTAACGACTGGCAGGAAGGCATGGCGCCGCTGCTGGCGGAACAAGAAGGCATCGAGCTGACCGAAGCGCACTGGGAAGTGGTGCGGTTTGTGCGTGAGTTTTATCTGGAATTTAACACCTCACCCGCCGTACGCATGCTGGTGAAGGCCATGGCACAAAAATATGGCGAAGAGAAAGGTAACAGCCGCTATCTGTTCCGGCTGTTCCCCAAGGGACCGGCTAAACAGGCCACGAAAATTGCGGGGCTGCCGAAACCGGTGAAATGCCTGTAGCACTTTGACTCAGTATCTGATTTTGAAATCAGTGTAATTGCCGGGTGCAGTCGGCTCACTGAGTACGCGATCCACCCGCGCATGTTTAGGCCCGCCCTGTTTCAGCCAGGCTAACAGTTGATCCACTTTTTCCTGCTCGCCGCACATCACCACTTCAACGCTGCCGTCTTCCAGGTTTTTAGCGTAACCGGTGAGCCCTAATGCGGTGGCCTGATGTTGCGTGGAAAAGCGAAAACCGACGCCCTGCACCATGCCATGTACCCAGGCGGCTATACTGACTGTTGCCATAATAATCTCTCCGTTAGCGGTATGGTTCGTTGCAATTTCACCTGCATGACCGGACAATGTCGCTCTTTTTTGTCTCCGAACCGACAGAACCTAATTCTATGACTGCACGTTTAATTCTGGCCAAAGGCCGTGAAAAATCTCTTCTGCGCCGCCATCCGTGGGTGTTTTCCGGCGCTGTTCAGCGCGTCGATGGCAAAGCCAATTCCGGCGACACTATTGATATTGTAGACAGTCAGGGCAAATGGCTCGCCCGCGGTGCCTATTCACCGTCATCTCAAATTCGCGCCCGCGTCTGGACTTTCAGCCAGGAAGAAGAGATCGACATCGACTTCTTTATCCGCCGTTTGAAGCAGGCGCAAAGCTGGCGTAATTATATCGCCAAACGCGACGGACTGGACGGTTACCGCCTGATTGCCGGTGAATCCGACGGTCTGCCGGGTATCACCATCGACCGCTTCCAGAACTTCCTGGTCCTTCAGTTGCTGTCTGCCGGAGCGGAATATCAGCGCGCGCCGCTGATTGCTGCCCTGCAACACTGCTACCCGGAATGCGCAATTTGGGATCGTTCCGACGTGGCCGTGCGTAAGAAAGAAGGTCTGGAAATGGTGCAGGGGCATGTGCTGGGCGATGAGCCGCCTGCCCTGCTGCCGATTCAGGAACACGGCATGAGCCTGCTGGTGGATATCAAAGAAGGTCATAAAACCGGTTTCTATCTCGACCAGCGCGACAGCCGTCTTGCCGCACGCAACTATGCGGCGGGCCGTGACGTATTGAACTGTTTCTCCTATACCGGCGCATTTGCCGTTTCGGCGCTGATGGGCGGTTGTACCAAAGTTACTAACGTTGATACCTCTCAGGCGGCACTGGATGTGGCACGTCAGAACGTAGAGCTGAATAAATTGGATCTGTCCAAAGCCGAGTTTGTACGCGAAGACGTGTTCCAGCTGCTGCGTAAATATCGCACCGAAGGCAGACAGTTCGACATGATTGTGATGGATCCGCCGAAGTTTGTGGAGAACAAGAACCAGCTGGCAAGTGCTTGCCGTGGTTACAAAGATATCAATATGCTGGCGCTGCAACTCATGCGTCCCGGCGGTATCCTGCTGAGCTTCTCCTGTTCCGGCTTATTGCCAACCGATCTGTTCCAGAAAATTCTGGCCGACGCCGCACTGGACGCCCATCGCGAAATTCAGTTCGTCGAACAGTTCCGTCAGGCCGCCGACCATCCGGTCACGGGCGCATATCCGGAAGGTTTATATCTGAAAGGTTTCGCCTGTCTGGTGACAAACTGATTGATCACGGTGTGCTGTTTTAGCCGCACACAGGCGAATGTTTAGCGGATTAAGTGGTCGAAACTTGAAACAGCGCGTTTTATCTCCATATAGAAGATAAGACACTACTTTCAGGAGATGACTATGATTGCCAGTAAATTTGGTATCGGCCAGCAGGTCCGCCACAGAATGTTGGGCTATTTAGGCGTGGTAATCGATGTCGACGCGGAGTATTCGCTGGAAAAATCTGATGTCGCTGAACTCGCGACCGACGACTCTCTGCGAGCCGCACCCTGGTATCACGTGGTAATGGAAGATGACGAAGGTCAGCCAGTGCATACCTATCTGGCTGAAATCCAGATCGACCACGAGGCAGCGCGGGCGCACCCAGAGCAAACATCTCTGGATGATTTAGCCGCTTCGGTTCGCAGCCAGCTTCAGGCGCCACGCCTGCGTAACTGATGGTCCGCAGTACACGTTGAAAAACCGGCCATTACAGCCGGTTTTTTTATCTCGATTTTCGCCGTTAACCGCCAGCAAAACTTTGCTTTCATTAAACATTGTTCGTTAAAACTATTGAACTATTGTTCAATGCCCAAACGTGGGATTTCGATTTTCGGGCAGCGATCCATCACCACTCTCAACCCGGCCTCTTTTGCCAGCACGGCCGCCTGCTCGTTAATCACGCCAATTTGCAGCCACAAGACTTTCGCTTTAATCGCGATCGCTTCCTGCGCCACACCGTAAGCGGCATCGGCATTTCGGAACACATCGACCATATCTACCGGATGCGGGATTTCCGCCAGTGTGCCGACGACTTTCTGGCCAAACAACTCCTGACCGGCGAGTTTAGGGCTGACCGGCGTGACCTCATAGCCCTGCGAGAGTAAATACGCCATGACGCCGTAACTTGGACGCCCCGGATTGTCACTGGCACCAACCAGTGCGATGGTTTTCACATTCTGAAGAATGTCGCGGATCTCATTGTCTTGCACGGGATTATCTCCTTTGACCTGTCTGAGCTAAGTGTAACTCAGCATCAAGATTCCGACAGTGTGCCGCCCATAAAAGGGGCGCCTAACGTAAATCGTCAGCGTGCGAATTTAAAACATTTTGTAAAACTTTGACACACTCTCAGCGTTACTGAATAATAGAAGATGAAGAAGGTTGTGTTTGAGGAGAGAAGAATGAAAGTCTGTCATGCGCTGGTCGCATTAGCGAGTCTCAGCCTGATGGCGTCAGCTTCGGCGACCTCCCTAAAACTTTCACCGGACGTGGATGTTCTGGTGATCGACGGCAAACTGATGTCAGGAGCCATTCTCAAAGGTGCGGAAAGCCTCGAACTCGACGGCGGTCAGCATCAGATCTTGTTTCAGGTCAGTAAGAGTGTCCATTCTGCTGCACTGCAAACTCCCCTGCTTTACCATTCTCCGGCGTTTATCGTCACCTTCAATGCGCAAGGTAACCGCTCTGTTTCCTTTTCTCTGCCTTCATTAAACAGCGAAAAAGAAACCGTACAGTTCAGCCACGCGATGAATTATCAGCTGGTGAATGAACAAGGGCGTCAGATAAAAACTCAGCGCGATGTGCTGAATATGTTTAATCCCGAACATGTCGCAGACGCTGAAAAACTCATGATGACCTATAATCTGTCCGGCGCGCGCGCAGCCGTGCCGTCGTTTGCCAAAAATAACGCTGAAAGAAAAACGGTAATGACTCACGAAACGCCTTCGCAGATTGAGATAACCTATCTTCATCCGCTGTGGACACGTCTCGCCGCCAATACAGGTATCGAACAGTTTTTGCTCTGGTTTAAACTCCCGGTGAAACAGGAACAAGCGTCGTAACTTAATCTACATCACGCATTCTCTTTCTTAACGCCAAATTATTGCCCCCGCGCTATGCAGTAAAACCCAGTTTCAGTATTCTGTGATCCACTCTTACTTTCGCGTTGAAGGGAATTTGATGGAATTCACAACCCGCACGATCGCCAAACAAAAGCATATTGCTCTGGTCGCGCACGACCATTGCAAAAATACTCTGATGAAATGGGTGGATAAAAACGTCGCTGAGCTTTCGAAGCATGTCCTTTATGCCACCGGCACGACGGGAAATCTGGTTCAGCGAAACACCGGGATTAATGTCAAAAGTATGCTGAGTGGCCCGATGGGCGGCGATCAGCAGGTCGGTGCGCTGATCGCGGAAGGCAAAATTGATATGCTGATTTTTCTGTGGGATCCGCTCAATGCGGTTCCGCACGATCCGGATGTCAAAGCGCTGCTGCGTCTGGCAACGGTGTGGAATATCCCTGTCGCCACCAATCTCTCTACCGCTGATTTTCTGATCCAGTCGCCGTTGTTCCAGTCTGAGGTTGAAATCACTATCCCTGACTATCAGCGCTATTTGTGGGCACGCTTAAAAGAATGATTCAACGAAGGCCCGGCCAATTTAACACTCCGGGCCTTTCAGTTATGGTTTTCGCTGCACCGGCACGCCGATATCTTCCAACTGCCCGATAAACACCGACGGACGCGCTTTATCCTGCATTAGCCAGACCTGATGCTTTGCACGGGTCATTGCCACGTACAACAAGCGCCGCTCTTCCGCATCCATGAAATTCTCCGGCTCCGGTAGTAACGCCTGTTCCAGCACTGATTCACGCGCCGGCGCGGGAAATCCATCATTACCTTCATGCAGCCCGACGATAATCACGTATTCAGCCTGCTGACCTTTACTGGCGTGAATGGTCATAAATTCCAGGTTAAGTTTCGGCCAGCGCGTAGCTGCTTTCTCCAGAATTTGCGGGCGAAGATGGTGATAGCGAGCCAGCACAACAATTCGCTCATCTGCCGTGACATAACCACTGAGCTTATCCAGCAGTTTTTCCATTTGATCCTCAGGAAGGATCACGACGTTTTTCTTGTTGCCCTTCGTCAGGCTGTTAAGCGGTTTTTTCAGCTGATAAGGATTCTGCTGGACGAACTTATTGGCGATTTCACCGATGCGATCGTTAAAGCGGTAAGTTGTATCGAGCGCACACTGCGCGCCTTCGCCGAAGTTCTCTGCAAACGCGGTAGTCAGTGAAAGTTCAGCGCCGCTGAAACGGTAAATCGCCTGCCAGTCATCGCCCACGGCAAACAGGCTGGTGTGCTTGTTGAGCTTACGCAGCGCGGAAAGCAACTGCGCGCGCTGCGGCGAAATATCCTGAAATTCATCCACCAGAATGTGTTTCCATGGGCTGACAAAACGGCCTTTATCCAGAATGTTAACGGCCTGATGGATAAGCCCGGAAAAATCGACGGCGCCCTCTTCTTTCAGCGCGGTTTTCCACGCTTTCAGGAACGGGGCCATCAGGCGGATGCGTTTCTGGAAAAGCTCTTTCACCTCTTCCGGCGCGGCTTCAATCATTTCCGCCTGACTGCCGCCGTGCATGCGCATCAGGCTCAGCCAGCGTTCAAGACGGCTGCCCAGACGTTCGGCCAGCGCTTTATTTTTCCAGTAATCGCCTTCCGGCACCGTCCATTCCAGCTCTTCAGTCATCCACTGACGCCAGCCGCTTGCCTGCACCTTTTTCTCGGCGCACTGTTGTTGCCAGGTTTTGATAAGCAGGCTGCGGCGAGCTTTAGCGTCGGTTTCAAGTTTGCTTATCTTCGGTGCTTTCTTGCTACCTTCCTGAATAATCTGTAACGCCAGCGCATGGAACGTTTTAGCTTTGATACCCTCGGTGTGCAGACGCTCTTTAATGCGGGTGTTCATTTCGTCAGCGGCCTGACGGCCAAACGCCAGTAGGAGAATTTGCTCCGGGTGCGCTTCCTGGCGGCGCAGCAACCAGCCCGCGCGCGCCACCAGCACCGAGGTTTTACCGCTGCCTGCTCCCGCCAGTACCAGAACCGCATCCTCACCATTGACCACGGCGCGGCACTGACTGTCGTTAAGCGGGGAAACTTCAACGGTGTCAAAGAAGTCACGATTATCAGCAATTACCCGTTCAGTCCAGGCCAGATTGCGCCGCTCTACGCTGCGTTTACCCTGTTCGAGCCAGCGCAGGCAGGTCTGATAATCGTCGCGGCAGTTATCAAAATCATTCAGACGCTCAACCGGGACCGGTATAGCGGTAAAAGCCTCGGCGATGCCTTTTTGCACATCCGCAAGGTCAACACGTTTAAACCATTTATCCTGCTGTTCAATGTGCTCTATTTTTTGGACCTGCCCGTGCAAAACCCCGGCACTGACATCGCTCATTTCAACGCTCCAGCTCTGCCAGACCTTGAGCAAATGCTGATAAAAACGCTGCGTTTCCTGCCATTCCGTGCCGTGCAGTCGCACGACTTTTTCGTCCGGCAGTTCGAACTCCAGCTCACCCCAAACAATGCCGCGTTTGCAGCGGATTTGGATCAACTGATTGAAAGGGATCAGGTAGTGATGTTTGTCTCCGCTGACTTCAACGCCCGCGTTCAGCATGCGTACCCGGTTGTAGGGGTGCTGTGCCAGATGTTTCCCGAAAGAAGTCGATTTCAATTCCATATCATCACACCGTATTTTCTTTTTATTCCTGACGGAAAAATAGTATGCGTTATTTTACATGTTCGGATGAGTAAAGCGTATTTAGGAGTCCTCCTTTGAACAGCAGAGGCGATCCGCTCCACAAAACAAGGTAGAATAAAGCAGGTGTTTCCATTTAGTGAACATGAAATCTTTTAACATTTTTAATAACTTCGGGAAGATCCCAACATGCGCACTGTGCTCAATATACTTAACTTTGTTTTGGGTGGTTTTTTCACCACACTCGCCTGGCTGTTCGCCACGCTGGTCAGTATTGTGTTGATTTTCACTCTGCCGCTGACCCGATCCTGCTGGGAGATCACCCGCCTGTCATTACTGCCATTTGGTAATGAAGCGGTTCATGTCGATGATTTATATCCTGAGAGACGCAATGCTCTGCTTTCGGGCGGCGGCACCCTGTTGAATATTTTCTGGCTGATTTTCTTTGGCTGGTGGTTATGTATTTCTCACATCGTCGCAGGGATCGCTCAATGTATCAGTATTATCGGCATTCCTGTTGGCATCGCCAATTTTAAAATCGCCACGATTGCACTCTGGCCTGTCGGCCGCCGCGTGGTTTCTGTCGAACTGGCTAAGCAGATGCGTGAGGCCAATGCCGCCCGCCTTCGCGAAAATGGCCGTATTCGCTAAATAAAACCGCTTATTCATGACCGTAACTTTTTGTATATCGTGGGGTTTTCGTGCTCTCTATTGCACCAGGTTTAAGGCGTTACGCCTATAACAGCAATGTTCTTTATCACATCAGGATTTTCATTGCTTTGGCGGGTGCCGCAGCGGTGCCATGGTGGTTAGGTCAGATTACGCTGACCATACCTCTGACGCTGGGCGTGGTTGCCGCCGCGCTGGCCGACCTCGACGACCGGCTGGCTGGACGTCTGCGCAATTTGCTGATCACGCTGGTGTGTTTTTTTATTGCCTCGGCTTCAATAGAGTTGCTCTTTCCCCATCCCTGGTTATTTGCGCCCGGTCTGATGCTTTCGACCTGTGGATTCATCCTTTTAGGCGCGCTCGGCCAGCGCTATGCCACTATCGCGTTTGGCGCGTTACTTATCGCGATTTACACAATGCTTGGCACCAGTATGTATCATATCTGGTATCAGCAGCCGCTGCTCCTGCTGGCAGGTGCCATCTGGTATAACTTGCTGACTCTTGCAGGGCATCTTATCTATCCTATCCGCCCGCTTCAGGATCAGATTTCACGCTGTTTCACTCAACTGGCAGCCTATCTGGAAGCCAAAGCGACTTTGTTCGATCCCGATCAGGAAGACAATAATCAGCAGTTGGTGGAACTGGCAATGGCCAACGGACAACTGGTTGCCACGCTAAATCAAACGAAAAATACACTGCAAACCCGCCTGAAAGGTGACCGGGGGCAGAAAGGCACGCGCCGCACGCTGCATTACTATTTTGTCGTGCAGGATATTCACGAACGAGCCAGTTCTTCCCATGTGAAATACCTGAAACTCAGCGAACAGTTCCACCACAGCGATATCCTGTTTAGATTCCAACGCCTGATGAGTATGCAGGCACGCGCCTGCTTACAGCTTTCACAATGCATTCTTTATCGGCAGCCCTACTCGCATAACAGCCAGTTCGAACGCGCCTTTGTGCGGCTCGAAGAAGCACTCAAACGCCTGGAAACGCAGGGCGAGCATCGGGAAATGTTACAGGCATTGCGTCATCTTTTACGCAACCTGCATGCGATTGATGCACAGCTGGCAAACATCGAATCCGAGCAGTCGGAACCAGAGAACCAGTCAGGTAAGAGTCCATTTGCCGAAGACCGGTTAACCGGGTTGGATGATATCTGGCTGCGTATTTCGCGGCATTTTACACCGCAGTCGGTGCTTTTTCGCCACGCCATCCGCATGTCTGTCGTCCTCTTTGTCGGGTATGTGTTTATTCAGGTAAGCGGAATGAATCACGGATACTGGATTTTGCTGACCAGCCTGTTTGTCTGTCAGCCCAACTACAGCGCCACACGTCGCCGGTTGGCGCTGAGAATTATCGGCACACTGGCGGGTATCGCACTGGGTATTCCGATCCTGTATTTCGTCCCTTCCATTGACGGTCAGATGATCCTGATTGTCATCAGTGGACTGTTATTCTTCGCATTTCGTACCGTGCAATATGCGCAGGCCACCATGTTTATCACCCTGTTGGTATTGTTGTGTTTCAATTTGCTGGGCGAAGGCTTCGAAGTGGCCATACCGCGTATTATCGATACGGTGATTGGCTGTGGGATTGCGTGGGCGGCAGTGACCTATATCTGGCCTGACTGGAAATTCCGCCAGATTGACAAGGTGGTCAGCAAAACCTTTGAAGCTAACTGCCGCTATCTGGATGCTATTTTGGTGCAATATCATCAGGGCAAAGATAACAGCCTGGATTACCGACTGGCACGCCGCGATGCGCACAACTGCGATGCAGAACTGGCTTCCGTGGTCTCCAACATGAGTTCCGAGAAAAATAACGATCCTGCTACGCTCGAAGCCGCATTCAGACTGTTATGCCTCAATCACACCATGCTGAGTTACATTTCAGCGCTCGGTGCGCACCGAGAGAAACTTGAAGATACTGAAACACTTCGCCTGCTTGATGATGCAGCGTGTTGTGTGGATGGTGCTCTCAATCATATGCCTACAGAAACAGACCGGATACAGCGTGCGCTTAATCATCTGACTGCGCGGATCCAGTTACGAACGACAGAATCCGACAGTAAAGAACAACTTGTACTTCAGCAGATTGGTTTGCTGGTGGCTCATTTGCCTGAGCTCACCAGCCTGAACAACAAAATTCTGCCCGGACAAAGTCATCTCTGATACGCATACCCTATGCGAATCAACTTGCTGCGACGTTGTGTGTATTTTGTCGTTGCCGCTCCAGCTGCTCTTGCTGATGGTTATACCACTGAGTTAACAACTCACGGGATGCCATTGGCAGAGCCGCTTCATGAAAGCCCAGAATTGCGCCCTCAAGGGCCATCAATATATTAATACTCAGATCCTTTTTGACTGCGCAGAGCTTTTCATACGTTACGCATGCCCCTTGCAGGCGGAGATCATCTGAATTTTCGATACCCACTTCCCACAGCATTCTTTCCAATGCCAGCGTCAGATTAGGTAAGTCTTTGAGCCGCCCGGCTTCGTTATTTTTTCGTCTGTCGATATCACGTTGCATTCCTCGCAGAGAAAGGATTGCCATCTGACGCAATGTTCTGGGTTTCTCCCACTGGGTTTTGCTCACCTTAAAATAACGGAGTAGGACGGCCATCCCTCGTTTACGATAAATCAGCCTTTCCATGCCCTGCTCACAAAAATACTGTTCGGTTTCATGGCTCGCACGCAGATACAGCTCACCATCTGACACCAGGGCAAACATCACGCGATTGGCCGATAAACTGTACCCTCCAAACTGGGAACGGGCGCGAATATTGCCTAATGAGGCGAAGAGTTCCATACACTGAAGAATACGTTTTTTTGACTGACTTATCATTGCGTTATCCTTTTCACATTAATTCCATACACCCCATTTATGGGTTAGCTAAACAGCTAAAATCAAAATACGCAATGTGACGCATCCCGCCAAATACAAAATGCATTTGCAGCCTGTTACCTTCGAAATTTGCGAGATATCTTGGAAAAAATTGGGTTGATCTTTGTTCGCCGCCAGAGTACTGTACATTCATACAGTAACTCACTGGGGTATATCATTATGCGAACTCAACAACATGCAAATCATCATTTTAGTCAGCTTGCTTTGCCGGTAAGTCATTCACAGGTAAATATGTCTGCATCCCTGAATAATGGTCTGATCACAGAGTTCGTCTATAGTGCGAGCCAACCTGCTTTTGCCCAGTTATTATTGCCTCTGCTTCAACATCTCGGCACACAGTCCCGCTGGTTGTTATGGCTTACGCCACAACAAAAACTGAGTCGTGTATGGCTGTCTCAATCGGGTTTACCCGTCGATAAAATGGTTCAGGTGAATCAGATTACGGCGATGTCGACAGTAGATGCGATGGAGAAAGCATTACAGACAGGAAATTACAGCGTAGTGCTGGGATGGCTACCCGAATTGAACGATTTGGAGAGAGAAAGACTGCAAATTGCAGCACGTCAGGGAGAGGCTTACGGGTTCATCATGAAGCCAACAAATGAGCAAAGTTCAGCCAATGGACATCACTCAACAGTAAAAATTCACTCATCTGTATATCATTAGTTCAAATTAGGAATGTTCTGATGAAAATAATACGGAACTTAGTGATTTGTGCTGTAACAAGCGCCAAAGCCAGTAAAAACGGGCATTCCTGACGCAGATATCCTTCATGTTTTGTCAACAAAAGGTCAAACACGTTAAGAAATGTGTACATTTTTCCCTTTTTTTCCACGGTGTTAACACTTCAAGCTTGTAAGTTTCGCGCCACGTTGTAGACTTTACAACGCCAAGGTTGCTCTATAATGCCAACGTAAAGTGGCAAGTTCCTAATTGAAGCAATAACCTTGGCGTAAGGATTTTAACCAAGGGCTTACAGCTTAAAGCTCAATTGCCTATTTGGATGATAACGAGGCGCAAAAATGAAAAAGACAGCTATCGCATTAGCAGTGGCACTGGCAGGTTTCGCTACCGTAGCGCAAGCCGCCCCTAAAGATAACACCTGGTATACCGGTGGTAAATTGGGCTGGTCCCAATACCATGACACTGGTTTCGCAAATGCTTACGAAGGTATCGGCAACGGCCCTACCCACGAAAGCCAACTGGGTGCAGGTGCGTTCTTGGGTTACCAAGCGAACCAATACCTGGGCTTTGAAATGGGATATGACTGGCTTGGTCGCATGCCTTCTAAAGGCAGCGTAAACAACGGCGCGTTCAAAGCACAAGGCGTTCAGCTGGCTGCTAAATTGAGCTACCCACTGACTGACGATCTGGACATCTACACCCGTCTGGGTGGTATGGTCTGGCGTGCAGACTCTAAAGGTAACTTTGACAATGGTGCAGCTGGCCGCATCAGCGACCACGACACCGGTGTTTCTCCACTGGCAGCCGTTGGTGTTGAATACGCAGTTACCAAAAACTGGGCTACCCGTCTGGATTACCAGTGGGTTAACAACATCGGTGACGCGGCTACAGTTGGCGCACGTCCTGATAACGGCATGCTGGCTGTGGGTGTTTCTTACCGTTTCGGTCAAGATGAAGCCGCTGCTCCAGTTGTTGCTCCGGCACCAGCTCCAGCTCCAGTTGTAGAGACTAAGAAATTCACTCTGAAATCTGACGTTCTCTTCAACTTCAACAAAGCGACTCTGAAACCAGAAGGCCAACAGGCTCTGGATCAGCTGTACAGCCAGTTGAGCTCGATCGATCCTAAAGACGGTTCTGTTATCGTTCTGGGTTACACCGACCGTATCGGTTCAGAACAATACAACCAGAAACTGTCTGAGCAACGTGCTCAGAGCGTAGTAGATTACCTGGTATCTAAAGGTATCCCTGCTAACAAGATCTCTGCACAAGGCCAGGGTAAATCTAACCCAGTTACTGGTTCTACCTGTGACTCCGTTAAAGGCCGTGCTGCTCTGATCGACTGCCTGGCACCAGACCGTCGTGTAGAAATCGAAGTTAAAGGCTACAAAGATACTGTTACTCAGCCACAGGCTTAATAACACTCTTTAGCTTTTGCTATAGATATCAAAAACCCCGCCAAGGCGGGGTTTTTTTATGTCTTATTTTTATGACTGAAAGTGGGTTTTAATTCAGCAATGTCGCCATTATCCATGTCACATTGATCACGAGAATTTCAGCTGTCTTGTTTACCCAGAATTTGCTGTAAATCTTCTTTCAGTGAAGACATCTGATTTGCGTACTTCTCTTTGCGCTCAGCGTCTTCGAGCAGCTGAATAATCGTATCAGATAACGTCGCGCCACGCCGTTGAGCAAGTCCAGCCAAACGCTGCCAGACCAGAAACTCAAGATCGATGGACTTCTTACGAGTATGCTGATGCTCAGCGTTGAAATGACGTTTGCGGCGCGCACGGATAGTTTGTTTGAGACGATTTTCCAGTGCCGGATTCATATTGTTAGCAATCCAGTCCATGACCTTCACTGGCTCATTTTCCAAACTGAGAAGTTGATTCACCGATTCCTGAGCAGCGCTGTTTTCTAAATGGCGTGTGATCCGCTCACCTTCCCGGTGTTTTTTGACCAGGTACTTCCATTTCCAACCACTTTCAAGATTTTCCAGTTGCTGATATTTCATCGTGAACTCTTATGTGACCACGTAACTTTACTAAGCATAACAGCTTTATTTGATTTTTCACTGCAAATAAACCCGCATATTTTGTTTGTTTTTTGCGCACCCGTTCAGCAATGTGCAGTAACTCGGATTCGGTCGTGACTCTCATTGTATGCAGCCGTGTTTATTCTTGTATAATCGCACTTTCCCTTTTTATAGAAAACAGCTAACACATTGACCAATAACCGACTTGACTGGCAGCTTTTACTGCCCGACTCCGCGCCTTATGAGGCAATTTTTGCAACGGCTGCCCAGTTAGCCCCTGTCGATTTCGCTGGAACTCAGCCTCGGCTGGAAAATGGTTTAACGCTGTTTTGTCACCCCCGCTCGCGCCCCCGCTTTATGATCCTTAAAGCGCAAGAAAATCGCGAGTATCTTTCACGTATCTCCAATGTGGTCAGCGAGCTGGTACCTGAACCAGATGACGTCGTCGGGAACCGGTATCACATTGAAGGTAACAAAGTGACATTACTGGCGGCTAAATCGGCAGAAGATGCCTTTGCAGCCAGGTTTACCTGCCAGTACCGTGAATGGATTGAGCCCGAACAGCTGTTTGGTTGCGTCCGCGTGTATAAAGACCAGATTCAGCTTGAACCAGGTCTCGTACATCACATCAACGGTGGCGTGCTGGTATTGTCGATTCGCAGCCTGCTCGCTCAGCCCCTGATGTGGTTACGTCTGAAGCAGATGATTACTGAAGGGCAATATCATTGGGTTTCACCTGATGAAACACGGCCTCTGCCCGCGACCATTCCGCCGATGCCGTTGGATATCCGCTTGATTTTGGTCGGTGATCGCGTGTCTCTGGGGGATCTCAGTGATATGGAACCCGAGCTGATGGATTCTTCCATATACGGTGAATTCGAAGCTGATCTGCCACTGACCGAACCGAGCGACATGGAAACCTGGTGCGGATATATCAATACGCTGGCGGATGAGCTGGAGGTTCCCCGCCTTGCTCCGGATGCGTGGCCAGAGTTTCTGAAAATTGCAATCCGACAGAGTACCGATCAGGGCAGCCTGACATTAGATCCGGTTTGGCTGAATATGCAACTTAGCGAAGCGGCACTCTATAATGAAGACGAGCTTCTGAGCGCGAAAGCGTTAGAAGCGGCGTCCAATGCCCGTGCATGGCGTGAGAGCTATTTGCAGGAACGCATGCAAGATGAAATCGAGCTGGGGCAGATCCGCATTGAAACCGAAGGTGAAGTCGTTGGCCAGATCAACGGCCTCTCCGTTCTGGAATATCCAGGTCACCCGAGGGCGCTAGGTGAACCTTCGCGCATTAGTTGTGTCGTACACACCGGCGACGGTGAATTCACTGATGTCGAGCGTAAAGCTGAACTGGGCGGTAATCTTCATGCCAAGGGTATGATGATCATGCAGGCCTTTTTGATTTCAGAGTTAGAACTCGACCAGCCACTGCCCTTCTCCGCCTCGATTGTGTTTGAGCAGTCTTATGGAGAAGTGGATGGCGACAGCGCTTCCCTGGCTGAACTTTGCGCATTGATCAGTGCGCTCTCGATGCAGCCGATTAACCAGCAAATTGCGGTGACAGGTTCTGTCGATCAGTTTGGGAACGTGCAACCTATTGGTGGCGTTAATGAGAAAGTCGAAGGTTTCTTCGAAGTTTGTCAGCGTCGCGGTTTGACCGGTAAGCAAGGGGTCATTCTGCCAACCAGCAACGTGCGTAACTTGTGCCTGCATCCACAGGTCCTGGACGCCGTTCGCGAAGGCCAGTTTCATTTATGGGCAGTCGATAATGCAGCTGAAGCGCTGCCTATCCTGACCGGACTGATTTACTCAAACGAAGGGGAAGGTGAGGAAGAACGCCCGAGTTTGTTGGGGTTGATCCAGCAGCGCATTGCGCTGGCAACATCGCAAGGTGGCCCACGTTATCCCTGGCCTCTTCGTTGGTTGAACTGGTTTAATCACAGCTGATCGGAGTTGTTCAGCTTACAGCTGTAAGCTAATCTTCGCCCTTCATTAAAATAAGGCTTACATAGAACATGGTAGATAAACGCGATTCCTATACGAAAGAAGACCTCATAGCTTCCGGGCGCAGTGAACTCTTCGGCGCTGGCGGTCCTCCGTTACCGTCAGGCAACATGCTGATGATGGATCGCATCGTCAAGATGCAAGAAGATGGCGGCACCCATGGCAAAGGCTATGTAGAAGCTGAACTGGATATCAATCCTGACCTGTGGTTCTTCGGCTGCCACTTCATCGGTGACCCGGTGATGCCTGGTTGTCTGGGTCTGGACGCCATGTGGCAGTTAGTGGGCTTCTATCTTGGCTGGCTCGGTGGCGAAGGCAAAGGCCGCGCACTCGGTGTCGGCGAAGTGAAATTCACCGGTCAGGTTCTGCCTACGGCTAAAGTAGTGACTTATCGCCTGAACTTCAAACGTGTCATCAACCGTAAACTGATCATGGGCGTTGCCGATGGTGAAGTGCTGGTTGACGGTGTGGTGATCTACACCGCGACCGATCTGAAAGTCGGTTTGTTCAAGGACGCAGCAGCGTTCTAAACGTTAAAATACCGCGTTTGACAGAACGGCGAGCCTATAAGGTTCGCCGTTTTTTATGTCTAATGATTTTTATGTCTGATGATTTTTGTTTTTGATTATTTTCATTGAGAACATTTTCGGAAACCGCGTCTGTGCCACTGCCAGCCCCACAAACGAAAACCTCCGCACGTAGCGGAGGTTGTTCCTTATTCTGACAGAGTCGTCGCTTAAGCGTTTACGGCCCTGACCTCCATGGCTTGTCGCCAACCCCCGAGCCAATGTGATCGGGCATCTAATGATTGGTATGGGCAAATCTCTTTTGAGCGCCCGCCAATACCTGCTTGATAACCACGTGATTGTGCCCGTTCCAGGCGATCGCGTTTTTGTCTCTTCATGCCTTGTATCCCTCATTTATTCAGGTCTAGGTGGAAAGAAAACAGTGGTACGCTTCTGCGTCCACCTCTAACAAATAGCCGCTATCGCAGACGAGGTCAATGCTCAAAATTCACGCCAATGTCATAAATTTGAGATATTTTATCGGATTGCGCGCAAAACAATCGCGCCTTAAGATTCACATCTGGCTGATCACAAATAAAAAATCCCGGCGTCTAAAATTTAGATACCGGGATTTTTGTTATTTAGCTTAAATAAAATTAAGCTTAAAAAGTTTTTATCTTACCTGTGCTGCGATCTGGCTTGCTTCTTGCTGCCATCCAGTCGCCAGAGTTCTGACCAGAGCGTCATACCCGTCTTCCCCCTGTTTCAGATTCAGTGCGAAATCACGCTGAACGGTCTGCCCCTGGCGAGTCAGTGTCCAGCTACCGCTTACCACGACAATGCCATCATAACGGCCGTGGAAACCGGTGACGTTCACATTCAGCACATCTTGATCGTCAGAACTGGCAGGCTGACCGGATACCAGATAGCCTGGCAAATCCCGGCGCAGATAGGTCACCAGTGATTGCTGAAGCTGCTGATCCAGTGGGCTGGCCCACAGGTTATTTTGCGTCAGCGTGTATTGCACATCATTGGTCTGATATACCAGCCCTGACCCTGCCAGATAATCAGCCACGCTCACGTGCTCCACCCACAGCTTACGCTGCTCCATTATGCCTGATGACATCACGCTGCCCGTCGCCGGTGCACTGCTCATCACCGGTAACTGGTAGTAGGTTTTCTGATCGCTGCTACTACAGGCGGTCAGGAATAATGCTAAGACGACAGGTATCCATTTTTTCATTATTTGGCCTTCTTCGGCTGAGGATCATCTTGCCCTGGGGCTGCGAAAATCAAAGCGTTACTTTTCTGGTTCAGGGTTTTCAGGACCGGCTGAAGCTCACGCAAGGTCTTATCCAGACTTTGCATATCGCCCACCAGATTACCGTACGCAGGTGAACCCGGCTGGAAACCTTTCAGGCTGCGGTTCAGCTGGATCAGCGTCTGCTGCATATCCTGAGGCAACGCCTTCATCTCTTTGCTGCTGACAATCGCATTCAGAGACTCAATCGTTTTTTGCGTTGACTTCATGGTTCTCTGACTTTCGGCGAGCGTACTGGTGGCTTCACGCAACATAGGTTCAATCGGCAGATTGTTGATTTTATCCAGCGTGGTCATCAGTTTCTGCTGGATCTGCGCGAATCCGCCACTCACAGTCGGCAGCAGTTTATGTCCGGCAATTTCCAGCGGCCCTTTCCACGGTTTTTCATTCGGATAGAAATCCAGATCGATAAACATTGAACCCGTCAGCAGGTTGGCAGATTTCATCGAAGCGCGCAGGCCGTGCGCGATACCATCGCGGATATGATCTTCGATATTGAAATTACTACCCAACAGTTGGTCAAAGCGATCAGGCTCGATGCGGATCAGCACCGGAATGCGATAATCGTCGGTGATTTGCTGGTTCATCACATTCAGCGGATAAGGCACTTCGGCTACGGTCCCCAGACGGATGCCACGGAATTCAACCGGAGCACCCGGTTGCAGGCCGCGAACGGAGTCAGAGAAGAACATCACGTAATCCATGTGGCGTGTATACAGCGATTCCTGAATACTTTTCTGATCGTCAAACAGCTGATAATTGTCGCCGTTTTTGGCGGCCTGACCTTGCGTCCAGCCATTGGGAATATCAAAGCTGACGCCTCCGCTAAACAAGGTGGTCAGAGAGCCCATCTCCACACGCATACCCGCAGCTGACATATCAAAATTCACGCCGCTGTCTTTCCAGAAGCGAACATTGTCGGACACCAGCGTGTCGTAAGGTGCGCGGATGAACAGCTGATATTTGATGTTACGGGCTTGCGGATCAAAGTGGCTGGTTTCAACCGTGCCCACCTGGAAACCACGGAACAACACCGGGTCACCGGGGCTAAGCTGGCCAGAGCGTTCACTCTCCAGCACCACGCGGATGCCTTTAGCATCCGGCGAGGCCAGCGGCGGTGAGTCATCAAGTTTATATTCTGATTTTTCGCTGCCTTTATTGCCCGGTTGTAGCTGAATATACGCACCGGACAACAATGTGCCCAGACCGGAGACACCTTCGCGGCCGATTTGCGGTTTCACCACCCAAAACACGGAATCATTACGCAGCATTTTTTCCATACCGGTGTTCAAACGCGCCTTGATGATCACCTGCTGCAGGTTCTCGCTGAGCGTCACGGACTCTACTTTACCCACGTCGACGTTTCGGCTTTTGATGGTGGTTTTCCCGCCCTCAATCCCTTCAGCCGTGGTGGTGATCAGAGTGACTTCCGGTCCCTGATGGCTATAGTGGTAAAACAGGATCCATGCCCCGATTAGCGCAGTGACGATCGGGACAATCCACACTGGTGACCAGCGTTTTATCTTTTCTACTTTGGCCGTTCCGTCATGCTCTGCCATATTATTTCCTGCCATTTTTTGGCTCCTTTGTAGACTTCATTCCAGCACGATCCCAAATGAGCCTTGGGTCAAACGTCATTGCAGCGAACATAGTGAGGATGACGACGCCAGCAAAAAGCAGCGCGCCGATGTCCGGATAAATACTCATGAGCTGCCCCATTCTTACCAGTGCAGAAAGTACCGCGATTACAAACACGTCGATCATCGACCAGCGGCCGACAAATTCAACCAGTTCATAAATCACATGCAACCTTTCACGGTCGATTTCTTTATTGCTGTTTGCGTCCCAGCACAGCCACGCAATGGCAATCATTTTTAAGGTCGGCACCATGATACTGGCGATAAAAATCACCATAGCCACCGGGTACGAACCGTCACTCCACAGCAGCACAACACCGGCCATGATCGTTGAGGGCATCGGGGTTCCGAGAACCTGCGTGATCATGATAGGCAGCAGATTCGCCGGGAGATATAACAAAACTGAGGTGACCAGCAGCGCCATCGTCCACTGCAGGCTGTTTCTACGTCGCGCATGCCCTTTGCTTTTACAACGGCCACACTCGGTCTGATCGACAGGCAAAATTGCCATGCAGCAGTGACAAGAGCGAAGTCCCTGACGCAGACCGCTTTCACCCACGCGAACGGGTTGTTCCACCGCTGGCGCTGGCTCGATGTGCTGCCATAACCAGAAACGATCGGTACACTGGAAAGCCCGCAGTTGCAGCAAACAAAACAGAACATAAGGGATGAAACTGGTACCCACCCCCACATCCCCGTAGGCCATCAGTTTCACGAAGCTGACCAGAACGCCGGCGAGAAAAATCTCCACCATGCACCAGCTTTTCAGCCTGAACAGGGTGCGGGCGATACTGACTTTCCAGTGAACAGGGATATTCATCCCATGATAAAGGATGATGATCGACACCATGCAGATTGCCGGAAGCAATTGCACGACGATCATAAAAAGGGATGCCATACTGGCGTAATCTTCTGACACCAGTACCTGCGGGATCTGTACCAGCGTAACTTCGCTGCTCAGACCGGCAACGTTCATATTAACGAAGGGGAAAAGGTTGGCCAGCGCCAACATAAATAAGGCGCTGATTGCGTAACCGACAGGACGTCTGCGCGGTTCATTCCAGCGGGTTGTCAGCGTCGTATGGCAACGGGGACAAACGGCCTTTTGCCCGATATGCAAACCAGGTATTGCCACCAGCATGTCGCATTGGGGGCATAAGATGTGCGGGCCATGGGCATCAGAACACACAATCGACTCCTCAATAGCGGAAAGGCCAAAAATATCGGCAACCGGTTATCCATTAAGTCGGTTGCCGATAAGCGTGCAGTGTTAGCCGTTTTTCTGCGCTTCCAGCGCTTCCCAACGTTCGAACGCCTGCTCTAACTCCTGCTCTGCCGCAGCGAAAGCGGCAAGCACTTGCTGAGTTTCTTCATGAGGAAGTGTGAAGAAGTTCGCATCGCTCATCTGCTGTTGCAGTGCTTCAATTTTTTCTTCCAGTGTGCTGATTTGCAGAGGCAATTGTTCCAGCTCACGTTGTTGATTATAGCTGAGCTTGTTCGCCGTGCGTTTGGCCGGTTCTGCTTTAGGCTGCGCGGCCGGTTTACTTTCTGTCGGTGCGACCTGACGGATTGGCTTCTGGTTGCGACGCTGCTGCTGCGCATCAAAGTAACCACCCACATAACTGTTGATCACCCCGTTACCTTCGTAAATCCAGCATTCTGTCGCCGAATTATCCACGAATTCACGGTCATGGCTCACCAGCATCACGGTGCCCTGATAGCTGTCGATCATTTCTTCCAGCAGTTCCAGCGTTTCCACATCCAGGTCATTAGTCGGTTCATCGAGAATCAACAGGTTACTTGGACGCAGGAACAATTTTGCCAGCAGCAGACGGTTACGTTCGCCGCCTGACAGCGCTTTCACCGGCGTCATCGCGCGTTTCGGGTGGAACAGGAAGTCCTGCAAATAGCCCAGCACATGACGTGAGCGGCCGTTGACCATCACTTCTTGTTTACCTTCGGCAAGGTTATCCATCACGGTACGTTCAGGATCAAGTTCGGCACGGTGCTGATCGAAGTAAGCCACTTCCAGCTTAGTCCCGCAGTGAACGCGGCCGCTGTCGGCCTGAATCTGACTTAACATCAGTTTGAGCAATGTGGTTTTACCACACCCGTTCGGACCCACCAGCGCAATTTTATCACCGCGCATCACTTGTGCTGAGAAATGACTCACCAGTTGCTTACCGGCAATCGCGTAGCTGACATCTTCCATTTCGAAGACAATTTTGCCGGACGTTGAAGCTTCAACGACCTGCATTTTGGCGGTGCCCATCACTTCACGGCGATCAGAGCGCTCTTTACGCAACGCTTTCAGGGCGCGAACACGGCCTTCGTTACGGGTACGACGGGCTTTGATACCCTGACGGATCCAGACTTCTTCCTGCGCCAGCTTTTTATCGAACTCCGCATTTTGCAGTTCTTCAACGCGTAACGCTTCTTCTTTCGCCAGCAGGTAAGCTTCGTAATTACCTGGATAGGACACCAGTTTGCCGCGATCGAGATCGACAATACGTGTCGCCATATTGCGGATGAAAGAACGGTCATGGGAAATGAAGATGATACTGCCCTGAAACTCTTTCAGGAACTCTTCCAGCCACGCGATACTCTCGATATCCAGGTGGTTGGTCGGTTCGTCAAGCAACAAAATCTGTGGTGCGCTGACCAGTGCCCGGCCCAGCGCGGCTTTACGCAGCCAGCCGCCGGAAAGAGATTTCAATTCGGTATCCGCATCCAGACCCAGTTTCAACAAGACTTCATTAATCCGGCTGTCGAGCTGCCACAGCCCCTGATGATCGAGGATCTCCATCACCTGAGCCAGTTTGTTCATGTTCTTTTCACTCGGATCAGTTTCGACCAGATGCGAAATGGCGTGATATGCCTTCAGATGCTCAGCCTGCTCGAACACGCCCTCAGAGACGAAATCAAACACGGTACCGGCAACGTTGCGCGGCGGATCCTGTTGCAGACGCGCCACAATCAGATCCTGTTCGTACACAATGCGCCCGTCATCGAGCGGCACTTCGCGGTTCAGAATTTTCATCAGCGTCGATTTACCGGCGCCGTTACGGCCCACAAGACACACGCGCTCGTTTGGCTCAATGTGCAATTCGGTGTTATCCAACAGCGGCGAGTCACTGAATGACAGCCAGGCACCTGACATACTAATTAACGACATAAACTTTATTTTTCCTCGCCAGCATGGGACAGCAGCCAGCAGTTATGAATTTGACGATTACGGGCGAAATCCTGTGACAGGGTTTGGCTGGTGATTTCTTTCGCGCTCAGACCCAGCTTGCTCAGTCCGTCGAGATCCATCTGGAAACCGCGCTTGTTGTTGGAGAACATGATGGTACCGTTGCGACGCAGAATACGCTTCAAATCTTTCATTAATGAAAGATGATCGCGCTGAACGTCGAAACTTTCGGCCATGCGTTTGGAGTTAGAGAACGTCGGTGGATCGATGAAGATCACATCAAATTGTTCGTCGCACATGCCGAGGTAAGACAGGCAATCCGCCTGAATCAGGCGATGCTGACGTCCGGTCAGGCCGTTAACGCGCAGGTTTTTCTCCGCCCATTCCAGATAAGTACGAGACATATCGACGGTGGTAGTGCTGCGTGCGCCGCCCAGGCCCGCATGAACACTGGCAGTGCCGGTGTAAGCAAACAGGTTAAGGAAGTCTTTACCGTTGCTCATCTCGCCCAGCATTTTGCGCGCGATGCGGTGATCGAGGAATAAACCGGTATCGAGATAATCAGTCAGGTTCACCCAAAGCTTAGCGTTAAACTCTTCCACCAGCTGGAATTCACCTTTCTGCGCCAGTTTTTCGTACTGGTTGGTGCCCTTCTGACGTTCGCGGGTTTTCAACACCAGCTGGCTGGAGGAAATATCCAGCACGGAGAGCGTAGCATTTATCACGTCGAACAGACGCTGACGGGCTTTTTGCGCATCAACCGTTTTTGGCGGTGCATATTCCTGAACTACGACTTTGCTGCCGTAGCGGTCGACGGCCACGTTGTAATCAGGCAAATCAGCGTCATACAGACGATAACATTCGATCCCCTGCTGTTTGGCCCATTTTTCCAGCTTTTTGACATTTTTGCGCAGACGGTTGGCGTAATCTTCTGCCATCTGCACGCCTGCGGCGCCGGTCGGGTTTTCAGAAAGCTGATAATTTTTCTGTACGCATTCCAGCGGGCCGTTTTTAGCTTTGAACTGACGGTCGGCGCGCAGTTGCACACAACTCAGCAATTCAGGCGATGCGCTGAAAAGCGACAGCTGCCAGCCGCCGAACTGCATCTTCATGATGCGGCCCAGCTGGTTATGTAATGCAATCAGAGCCGGTTCGCTTTCCAGACGTTCACCGTATGGCGGGTTGCTGATGACGGTGCCTGTCGGGCCTTCAGGTAACGGATTCACCAGTTTGCCGACTTCAGCGGCTTCGAAACTGATCAACTCTGAAACACCGGCGCGGCGGGCGTTGGAACGTGCCATCTCGATCACACGGCGGTCGATATCAGAGCCAAAGAAACGCGAGGTGGTTTCCTGCACGGCGCGGCGGGTACGTACCTGCGCTTCCGCTGTCAGTTCACGCCACAGTTCGGTATCAAATTTATTCCAGCCGGTGAAACCCCAGTGCGGGCGATGCAGGCCGGGCGCGCGATCGGCGGCGATCATTGCCGCTTCGATAAGCAAAGTACCAGAACCACACATCGGATCCAGCATCGGTGTGCCGGACTCCCAGCCGGAACGCATCACGATAGCAGCTGCCAGGTTTTCTTTCAGGGGTGCCTGACCGGCAAGGTCACGATAGCCACGCTGATGCAGGCCTTCGCCGCTCAGATCCAGCGCCACACTGGCGGTGTCACGTTGCAGGAAGACGTTAACCCGGATATCCGGAAGCTGTTTAGCGACATTAGGACGTTCGTCCATTTTGCGGGTAAAGCTGTCAACGATGGCATCTTTTACTTTCAATGCACCGTACTGACTGTTGCGGATTTCGTCATTCAGGCCGCTGAAATGGACCGCGAAGGTTTTATCGACGCTGAAAATTTCCGGCCAGTCGATCGCCATCACGCCCATATACAGGTCTAAGTCACTGTGGACTTTGAATTCGTTCAGAGGCAGAAGGATGCGCGAAGCCAGACGGCTCCACAGCAAACTTTTATACATCAGGCGATCGTCACCTTCAAAATGCACCCCTCCCTGCACAACTTTGCAGGCTTGCGCACCCAGCGTTTCCAGTTCGCTTTTTAACAGTTCTTCCAGTCCACGCGCCGTGCTGGCAAACAAAGAGTTCATATCGACATATCACCAAAAATAAAATAGTTGCGCATTATAGCTAATCCCGGGCGCTTGTCATAAAGTCTCTGGTTCTCTTTTAGGATCAAAATCAGAGAGGCGATATTAAGTGCCCATTCTTTCACGTTTATTTGTTCACCCGATAAAATCCATGCGCGGCCTGCAAGTTTCACATGCACTGGTCACGGCGACGGGTCTGGCATTTGACCGCCAGTTTATGCTGACGGATCCTCATGGCATGTTTATTACCGCCCGCCAGTATCCGAATCTGGTGTTGTTCACCCCGGTTCTGTTACCCGATGGTCTGATGATCGCCGCACCAGAAGGCGACAGCATCAGCGTCAAATTCGCTGAATTCAACGGCCAGAACGCGCCGACAGAAGTCTGGGGCAATCAGTTTACCTCACTCATCGCGCCAGAACCGGTAAATCGCTGGTTAAGTGGTTATTTAAAGCGTGAAGTTCAACTGCGCTGGGTCGGCGAAGAACCGACCCGCCGGGTAAAAAAACATCCTGAAGTGCCGCTTTCATTTGCCGACGGATTCCCGTATCTGTTGATCAATGAAGCCTCCATGCTGGATTTGCAAGGCCGATGTCCAGGTGGCGTCAGAACGGAGCAGTTCCGCCCCAACATTGTGGTCAGCGGTGCTGAGGCTTATGCCGAAGATACCTGGCAAACGATCCGTGTTGGCGAGGTTATTTTCGATCTGGTTAAACCGTGCAGCCGCTGTATTTTCACCACGGTCAGCATTGAGAAGGGGCGCAAACATCCCGGCGGCGAACCGCTGAAAACGCTGCAAAGTTACCGGACGGCCAGCGACGGCGATGTTGATTTCGGTCAGAACATGATTGCCCGCAATACCGGCGTGATTCGCGCTGGCGACAGCGTGCAGGTGCTGGCGACTAAACCGCCGCGCCTTTACGGCGCCGGTAAAGTGGTTGAAAGCATTGAAGCACCTAAAAACAGCGCGCAGACTCTGACGATAAATTATCAGGGAACCGAATTTACCGGCAACAATCAGCAGATTTTACTCGAACAGCTTGAGTTACAGGGGTTACGCATCCCTTATTCTTGCAGGGCAGGGATTTGCGGAGCCTGTAAAATGACGCTACAAGACGGGCAGGTTTCGCCGCTGAAAGAAAGCGCGGTGGGGAAAGACGGGACGATTTTGGCATGCAGCTGTATTCCGGCATCAGACATCGTGCTCGGCTAAAATATTTGAAACAGGCAGGAAAGTCAGGCGGGCTTTATCAGTATTTGACTCAATCAAAAAGATAAAGGATTAAACCGCCTGATCGTAAAGGTCGCGATTACTGGTGCGGACAGTGGCTGGCATCAGACGATCGTGCATAATCTTAATCGCATCGCCCAACACCATTCCCCGCCCGGCCACCGTCAGTCTTTCCTGCGCCAGCAGGCACAGACTGGCATTGTCGCCGGATTCCACAATAAGTAATGTAGCCTGCTCACCGCTTTCCATCACCTGCACCTGGGCAAGTTGTCCGTTACCTGGCTGGAAAGGATGCACCTGGTGACTAAAGTGCCAGCTCTTAGGCATCAGCGGTTTTAAGAAGCGATAAGCGACTAAGGCGTTTAATACTAATTCGGCGCGTTGCTCGGCTCCGAGTTTAATCTGTTTACATTGCTCTTCGAAATCAAAATATAACGCGGCGTCATCAACGCAAAATGTCATTTCGCCGAAAGCGTCAGGCGTTAACATTTTAGCCGGGAAACGGGAACGAAAAATCATGCCATTGGCCAGATCCAGCATCAGCCGGTCGTGTTCAGTATCAAAATACCAACGCCAATTATCATCTGGTTTGATTTTCATTTCGTCATCCTGTTCACCCTCAATGCCCGCCAATCTGACTTCATTACCTGCTATTCCGTTAAGAATAGAATTTTTTATAATGAAAAGAAATCAGACAAATCCTGAGTCTTAATTAAGGTCAGTGGACAAAATATAGACGAGCCGGATTAATAAATAAACCCCTGACTCGTCTTCGGGATGAAAAATATTAGATGTGGGTGACAATATCTTTGATGAGACGCGGGCCTTTGAAGATAAATCCGGAATAGATTTGAATTAAAGATGCACCCGCCGCCATTTTTTCGCGCGCTGCGGTTAAAGAATCAATCCCTCCGACGCCAATAATAGGGAGGCGACCTTGTAATTCATTCGACAACATACGGATGATTTCTGTACTGCGCAGCTGCACCGGACGTCCGCTGAGGCCACCCACTTGTTCGCAATAATTAAGTCCCTGGACAAGTTTACGATCAAGCGTTGTGTTGGTCGCTATAACGCCATCTATATTATGACGCACCAGACTGTCGGCTATTTGGATCAATTCTTCTTGTGAAAGATCCGGCGCGATCTTCACGGCAACCGGCACATATTTCTGGTGCCGCTGCTGAAGCTCAAGCTGCTTATTCTTGATCGCCGCCAGTAAATCATCCAGCGCTTCGCCGTATTGCAGTGAACGTAATCCCGGCGTGTTTGGCGATGAAATATTCACCGCGATATAGCCCGCATACGGATATACCTTCTCCATACAGGTCAGATAATCGTCTTTACCTTGCTCAACCGGGGTATCTTTATTCTTACCAATATTAATGCCGATGATGCCGCCAAAATGGGATTTTTTGACGTTATTGACCAGATTGTCGACGCCGTGGTTATTAAAACCCATGCGGTTAATCAGACCTTCTGCTTCAACGATTCGGAATATACGGGGTTTTTCATTTCCGTCCTGCGCACGCGGTGTAACGGTGCCCACTTCTACAAATCCAAAGCCCATTGCCCCAAACGCATCAATACAGGTGCCATCTTTATCCAGACCTGCGGCCAGACCTAATGGGTTTTTAAAAGATAATCCCATGCAGCTGACAGGTTTAGTTGGCACAGACTGGCGGATCAAAAATTCAAGGGGAGTGCCGGAAATGCGGCTCAGCTGACGAAAGGTTAACTCGTGTGCGCGCTCTGGATCGAGCTGAAACAGTGCTTTCCTGACAAGAGGATAATACATGGAGACTCCTGGATTCCCGGTGGCTAGACGGGGCGGTATTATCGACTAACCGTCAGCCAATTGGAAACGTTAACCGAGCATTTGTGGCAATAAATGCGTTTCTGCGCAAACGATTACTTTCTATTTACTTTCGATTCACGTTTTACGCACTTCCCCCTGCCATCTCGACCTGTCCGTCTGCTGTCTTTATCCGTTTTGTGACTATGAATAGCCAAAATTAAGATTTCCGCTCCCACAGCGTTGCCTGCTAGTTTTAATCCACTTTGTTAAGAATAATGATGGTTCTATAACATATTGTTATAAGGAAGAATAAACATGCGCGTTATTTCCCTCGCAGGCAGCCCCCGACAGCCGTCCCGCTCTTCTTCCCTGCTGGCACTTAGCCACCAGTGGCTGGCAAGCCGTGGTGTGGAAGTCTTTACCTACAATCTTCAGGATTTCTCCGCTGACGATCTGCTATTCGCAAATTTCTCCAGCCCGCAACTCAAGCAGCTGATTGCTGAACTGGCGAGCGCGGACGGGTTGATCGTGGCGACGCCGGTGTACAAAGCGTCATTTTCTGGCGCACTGAAAACGCTGCTGGATTTACTGCCTGAACGCGCACTCGACCATAAAGTCGTGCTGCCGCTGGCGACCGCCGGTTCTATCGGCCACATGCTGGCGGTGGATTACGCTCTTAAGCCGGTTCTCGCATCGCTGAAAGCGCAAGAAGTTTTGCAGGGTGTATTCGCCGATGACAGCCTGATTACCGATTATCACACCTTCCCGGCAACGCTCGATCCGGCACTTGCCGAACGTCTGAACGAATCGCTGGAAAACTTTTATCTGGCACTCAGCCGTCGCCGACCGATTGCCACCTCCGCAGCTACGCTTTCAGCGCAAGTTTTGCGCGTCTGACTAAAAGGAATTCACCATGACTGCGTCATTCTCTTTGTCATCACTACGCCGCCTGCCAGTGGTCGCCGGTTTGCTTACCAGCTTTCTCCTAAGCGGCCACGCACTGGCCGAAGAAAAAGCGCCGGAACAACTGCGCATCGCTTACCAGAAGGGATCTGTCGGGCTGGTGCTGGCGAAATCGCACAAACTGCTGGAAACGCGTTTTCCCGATACCAAAATCACCTGGATCGAATTCCCGGCTGGACCGCAGATTCTCGAAGCACTCAACGTCGGCAGTATTGATTTAGGCGGCACCGGTGATTTGCCACCGCTGTTCGCGCAGGCAGCGGGCGCAGATTTGCTGTATATCGGCTCGGAACCGCCAAAGCCAAAAGCAGAAGTCATTCTGGTCGATAACGACAGCCCGATCAAAAGCGTCGCCGATCTGAAAGGTCATAAAGTTGCCTTCCAGAAAGGTTCCAGCTCGCACAATTTACTGATCCGCGCCCTGCAACAGGCGGGGCTTAAGCTCAGCGATATCCAGCCAGTCTATCTGACGCCCGCCGATGCGCGCGCGGCATTCCAGCAGCATGATGTCGATGCCTGGGCCATCTGGGATCCGTACTACTCTGCCGCACAAGTTCAGGGAAATGTTCGGGTGCTGATCGATGGTTCGTCGTTGCATCAGACCGGTTCCTTCTATCTTGCGCCGAAAAAATATACCGAAGCCAATCCGCAGTTTATCCAGCAGGTTCTGACGGTGTTAACGCAGGCGAATGCGCTGACCAAAACCGATCGCGATCAGAGCATCAAACTGCTTTCCCAGTCGATGGGGCTGCCGGAAAAAGTGGTGGCGTCGTATCTGGATCATTTGCCGGATTTGCCCATCACGCCGGTCAGTGCTGAAACGGAAAAGCGCCAGCAGCAAACCGCCGATCTGTTCTACGAAAACCATATTTTGCCAAAGCAAGTCGACATCAAAGACCGAATCTGGAAACCGACTGTACAAGCAAACTGAGTATCCAACTATTTAACCGCCACCCACGAGCGGAAACGAACGAGAGAGGAGTATCCCTATGAGTCTGAACGTATTTTGGTTTTTACCTACCCACGGCGACGGTCGCTATTTAGGCACGGAAGAAGGTGCGCGCATTGTTGACCACGGTTATCTGCAACAGATTGCACAAGCGGCCGACCGCTTAGGGTTCGGCGGCGTGCTGCTGCCTACTGGTCGTTCATGCGAAGACTCATGGCTGGTGGCCGCTTCATTGATTTCCGTTACCCAGAAGCTGAAATTCCTGGTGGCGCTTCGCCCGGGGATTATCTCCCCGACGCTGGCGGCCCGTCAGGCAGCAACGCTCGACAGGCTGTCCGGTGGTCGTGCGTTGTTTAATCTGGTGACCGGCGGCGATCCGGCCGAGCTGGCCGCCGAAGGTCTTCATCTTAATCACAAAGAACGTTACGAAGCTTCCGCCGAGTTTACCCGCATCTGGCGTCGCGTGCTGGAAGGCGAAACGGTGGATTACGAAGGCAAACACATTCAGGTTAAAGGCGCGAGCCTGATGCATCCGCCGGTTCAGTACCCTCGCCCGCCGTTATATTTCGGTGGTTCTTCTGAGGAAGCTCAGGATCTGGCCGCTGAACAAGTGGAACTGTATCTGACATGGGGTGAACCTCCGGCTTCCGTGAAAGAAAAAATTGATCAGGTTCGCGCGAAAGCTGCTGCCCATGGTCGCACGGTGCGTTTCGGTATCCGTCTGCACGTCATTGTGCGCGAAACGAATGAAGAAGCCTGGCAGGCCGCCGAGCGGCTCATTGCCAATATCGACGATGAAACCATTCAACGCGCACAGGCGGCGTTTGCCAAAACCGATTCCGTTGGGCAGCACCGTATGGCGGCGTTACACGGCGGCGATCGCAACAAACTGGAAATTTATCCAAACTTGTGGGCTGGCATCGGTCTGGTGCGCACTGGCGCAGGCACTGCGCTGGTAGGCGACGGTCCAACCGTAGCGGCACGTATGCAGGAATACGCCGATCTGGGCATCGACACCTTTATTTTTTCCGGTTATCCGCATCTGGAAGAAGCCTACCGCGTCAGCGAACTGCTGTTCCCGCATCTGGATCTGGCGACACCGGAAGAAGACAACGTGGTGAAGAAAGCTATTTTGCCACGCGGTGAACTGGTTGCTCACGACTTTGCCAACAAAAAAGTCGCCAGCCAGCATTAAGGAGTACGGATATGACCTCATCACAACGCTGGTTAAATCGTATTTTGCCGTGGATTGTGCCGGTCGCGCTGATTGGCGGCTGGCAGTTGGCCGTCGAAGCAGGCTGGTTATCCAATCGAATTCTTCCGGCGCCCAGCGCGGTGGTTGAGGCGTTCTGGACATTGGCGAAGAGTGGCGATCTGTGGCAAAACCTGAAAATCAGCACCTTCCGCGCACTGACCGGTTTTGCCATCGGCGGCAGCCTGGGTTTGCTGCTCGGCTTCATTACCGGACTTTCACGCTGGGGCGAGCGCCTGCTCGACAGCTCCCTGCAAATGCTGCGCAACATTCCCCATCTGGCCCTGATCCCATTGGTGATTTTATGGTTTGGCATTGATGAAACCGCCAAAATTTTCCTGGTAGCGCTGGGCACGTTGTTCCCGATTTATCTCAACACCTATCACGGTATTCGCAATATTGACCGCGGTCTGCTGGAGATGTCGCGCAGCTACGGCTTGTCCGGTTTCCCGCTTTTCATTCAGGTAGTTTTACCAGGCGCGCTGCCGTCGATTATGGTTGGCGTGCGCTTTGCGCTCGGGTTCATGTGGCTGACGTTGATCGTCGCCGAAACTATTTCAGCGAATTCTGGCATCGGTTATCTGGCAATGAATGCCCGCGAATTTTTACAAACTGACGTTGTGGTAGTTGCCATCGTGCTGTACGCAATTCTTGGCAAACTGGCCGATATTTTAGCCCGCCAGCTGGAAAGTGTCTGGCTGCGCTGGCACCCCGCTTATCAGAAAAAACAAGGAGACGCTGCATGAGCGCCCCTGCACGTATCCCGCAAGGCACGCCGGTCACGCTATCCGGGATCACTAAAAAGTACGGCAATCGTACCGTGCTCAATGACATTAATCTGCGCATCCCGCCCGGCCAGTTTGTAGCGGTAGTTGGCCGTAGTGGCTGCGGAAAAAGTACGTTATTACGCCTGCTCGCCGGGCTGGAAAAAACCACCCACGGCGAACTGCTCAGCGCCAGCGCCCCGCTGAGTCAGGTGCGCGATGATACGCGGCTGATGTTTCAGGACGACCGCCTGCTGCCGTGGAAGAAAGTGATTGATAACGTCGGATTAGGTTTAAAAGGCAAATGGCGTGAAGCCGCGCTGGCGGCTTTGGAAGAAGTCGGACTGGCGGATCGCGCCGAGGAATGGCCTTCAGCACTGTCAGGCGGACAAAAGCAGCGCGTGGCCCTGGCGCGTGCGTTAATCCATCGCCCTCGCCTGTTGTTACTGGATGAACCGCTCGGTGCGCTGGATGCCCTGACGCGCATCGAAATGCAAAGTTTGATCGAACGCTTGTGGCAACAGCATGATTTTACCGTGCTGCTGGTGACACATGATGTGAGTGAAGCAGTGACGGTCGCCGACAGGGTGATCCTTATTGATCAGGGGCAGATTGGGATGGATTTGACCGTAGATTTACCGCGTCCACGCCGTAAGAGTTCGGCAAGACTGGCAGAGCTGGAAGCAGAAGTGCTGGAGCGCGTTCTCACGCCACAGCCCGCTCAGACAGCTTCATCGGAGGCGAAACGCGCGCAGCGATAACTTTTTTAGAGATCTTTGAATATAAAAAGGGCGATGTTTCCATCGCCCTTTGCCATTTATACTTTTTGATTACGCGTCTAACGCTTTAGTGATTTTCTCGAACAAATCACCGGACAGGTTTTCCAGCCCTTTCAGCTGTTCCAACGCCTTGCGCATCTGCGCCTGACGGCCTGCATCATAACGTTTAAGACGAATCAACGGCTCGATCATACGTGCCGCCACCTGTGGGTTACGGGTGTTTAGATCTGTCAGCATTTCGGTCAGGAACTGATAACCGCTGCCGTCCGCTGCATGGAACGCAGAAGGATTGGCAGACGCAAATGCGCCGATAAGGGAACGTACGCGGTTCGGGTTACCCATACTGAACGAACGGTGATTGAGCAATGAACGCACTTTCTGCAGAACGTCGGCGGCCGGGCTGGTGGCTTGCAGGATAAACCATTTATCCATCACCAGACCGTCATGATGCCAGCGCTCATCGTAAGCCGCCATCAGCGCCTCACGGCAAGGCAGTTGCGCAGAAACCGCCGCAGACATCGCGGCCAGAGAATCGGTCATGTTGTCTGCCTGCTCAAACTGGGTTTTCACCAGCTGATCGGCCAGCGTCACATCGGCGAAGGCCAGATAGCGCAGGCAGGTGTTACGCAGGGTACGTTTACCGATATCCTCATGTACCACCCGATAGCCAGGCAGACGGTTGGCGTTATAAACGGCAAGGAACTCATCGGCCATTTCAGTCGCCAGACAGCGGGTAATCGCTTCATGCACGGCGCTTATCGCTTCCGGATCGATAATATCAAACAGTTCGGCGATTTCGTTATCCGACGGCAACGTGAGGATTTGCGCCGCCAGTCCCGGGTCGATGTTCTCATCCAGCAATACTGCGCGGAACGCATCAGCCACATGAAGTGGCAGAGACAACGGCTGTTTTTGCTGATGACGCGCAACGTTCAGTTTGATGTAAATCGCCAGCAGGCTTTGCGCCGCATCCCAGCGGGCGAAATCGTTACGCGCGTACTTCATCAGGAAAGTCAGCTGATGATCGCCCCACTTGTAATCGAGTTTCACCGGTGCGGAGAATTCACGTAATAAAGAAGGCACCGGCGGCGCTTTCACGTCTTCGAAGATGAAGGTCTGCTCCGCTTCGGTGACGTTGAGCACGTTGCTGACAATCTGACCATCCTGCTTCAATACAATGACGTTGCCCTGCGGGTCATACAGCTCGATATCCAGCGGAATATGCAGCGGCAGCTTTTCGGTCTGATCCGGCGTCGGCGGGGTTTTCTGGCTGACGGTCAGAGTGTACTGCTGCTTTTCTACATCATAATCGTCACGTACGGTAAGCACCGGCGTACCGGACTGGCTGTACCAGCGGCGGAACAGCGATAAATCGACATTGGATGCATCTTCCATCGCCTGTACGAAATCATCACAGGTCGCTGCGCTGCCGTCATGACGTTCGAAATACAGCTGAATACCGGCCTGGAATTTCTCTTCGCCCAGCAGAGTATGCAGCATACGGATGACTTCAGAACCTTTCTCATACACCGTCAGGGTGTAGAAGTTATTCATTTCGATGACTTTATCCGGGCGGATCGGGTGCGCCATCGGGCTGGCATCTTCAGAGAACTGCGCGCCACGCATTACGCGGACGTTATCGATACGGTTGACCGAGCGCGAACCGAGGTCGGAGCTGAATTCCTGATCGCGGAA
This sequence comes from Enterobacteriaceae bacterium Kacie_13, assembly GCA_013457415.1. Taxonomy (NCBI): domain Bacteria; kingdom Pseudomonadati; phylum Pseudomonadota; class Gammaproteobacteria; order Enterobacterales; family Enterobacteriaceae; species Enterobacteriaceae bacterium Kacie_13. The sequence continues at coordinate 1,703,041 of CP045665.1, read as the reverse complement.
AACAGTCAGGCCTTCTTTCAGGCTGAGCTGGAACCAGTCGCGGCAGGTCACGCGGTTACCGGTCCAGTTATGGAAGTATTCATGGCCGATCACCGCTTCAATACCGAGGTAATCTTTGTCGGTGGCGGTTTCGGCTTTCGCCAGCACGTATTTGGAGTTAAAGACGTTAAGGCCTTTGTTTTCCATCGCGCCCATATTGAAGAAATCAACGGCGACAATCATAAAGATATCAAGATCGTATTCGAGATTGAAACGGGTTTCGTCCCATTTCATTGACTGTTTCAGGGATTCCATCGCCCAGCCAGCACGGTCCAGATTGCCGCGGTCAACAAACAATTCCAGCGCCACGTCACGGCCTGAACGGGTTTTGAAGGTATCGCGCAGTACGTCGAAATCACCCGCCACCAGCGCAAACAGGTAGCAAGGTTTAGGGAACGGATCCTGCCATTTGATCCAATGCTTTCCGCCTTCCAGTTCGCCCTGATCGATACGGTTTCCGTTCGACAGGAGGTACGGGTAGCGGGCTTTATCGGCAACGATGCGGGTGGAGAAACGCGCCAGCACATCGGGACGGTCGAGATAATAGGTAATGTGGCGGAAACCTTCGGCCTCACACTGGGTACACAGTGCTTCGCCTGACAGGTAGAGCCCTTCCAGCGCGGTGTTTTTCGCCGGATAAATTTCATTGACGATTGCCAGCTCAAACGCTTCCGGCAGACCGTCGATCACCAGAGTCCCCTCCTGCAACTGATACTTCGGCCAGTCCTGACCGTTGATTTTCAGACTGACCAGCTGGAGGTCTTCACCATTGAGCGTCAGGGAAGCGCCTTCTGCGCCCAAACGTTTGATCTGGCTGATAGCCGTCACAACCGTCTTCTGTGCATCAAGCTCGAAATTAAGGTCGATATCCGTGATGGTGTAGTCCGGCGCACGATAATCGTGGCGGAACTTGGCTTGCGGCAGTTGAGTCATAAAAAACCTTTTGGCGTTTTCATAGTTTATGGTGATGACGATTTATGGCGTTGAAGGATGTTCTTGTCATCAGCACAGGGCTGCACAGAACCTGAGGCGACCTTCATACTTTCTCTCTAAACTCTAACACAGGCATCAGGAAATCCCAGATTGTTGCAAGGTTGTGAGTTCGTATGCGCACCTTTCAACCAAAACACAGAGTTTTGTTCGCGCAGCCCTCAGTGAAGGCTTATCCGCATCACAAAATGTAATCAATTTGTGCCTTATTTATTGCGTTAATTAGCTTAAATCGCCGTACACCCCGCCTGTGAGCACATTTTGGCCTCGACCCATCACGGACTATTATGATGTGATGAGGGTTCTTTGGCGGGATATTACGGTATACTTCACAGACTTTTGCTGTTTTATTCAGAACGTTTTTATTACGGAACGGTTGTTTGTGTTCAAACACTCAGTTTCTGACGAGGATGCTGTAAAGCGCTATGACTCCATACGCCTCCCCGATTTTGACTTCGCTGTTAGATACCGATGCCTACAAGCTTCATATGCAGCAAGCGGTTTTCCATCGTTATCACAGCATCAGCGTGGTAGCAGAGTTCCGTTGCCGCGGAGATGAACTGCTTGGCGAATACGCCGGCGAAATCCGTCAGCAAATCCAGTTGATGAGCGAACTGGCGCTGACCGACGATGAGTTCACCTACCTCTCCGGGCTGCCTTTCTTCACAAAGGACTATCTCAGCTGGCTTAAAGCGTTCCGCTATAATCCGGAACATGTCACCGTTTCCGACCGCGACGGACATCTGCACGTGCGCATCGAAGGGCCGTGGCGTGAAGTGATCATGTGGGAAGTGCCGCTGCTGGCAGTGATCAGCGAAGTGGTACATCGCCATCGCTCGCCGCAAATCACCGCGCAAATGGCGGTCGAACAGCTGCGTAAAAATCTGGTCAGCTTTAATGAGCAGGCCTCAGATATCGATCTTTCCGCTTTCCGACTGATGGATTTCGGTACGCGCCGCCGTTTCTCGGGCGAGGTGCAGGAAGCCATTGTCAGTACGCTTAAAAATGAGTTCCCTTATCTGGTCGGTACCAGCAACTACGATCTCGCCCATAAGTTGCAGCTGGCACCCGTCGGAACGCAGGCACACGAATGGTTTCAGGCGCATCAGCAAATCAGCCCGGTGCTGGCTAACAGTCAGCGCGCGGCGTTACAAGCCTGGCTGGACGAATATCCTGATCAACTCGGTATCGCCCTCACTGACTGCATAACCATGGATGCTTTCCTGCGTGATTTCGGACCGAAATTCGCCAACGCCTATCAGGGCCTGCGCCATGATTCGGGGGATCCGTTTGAGTGGGGTGAAAAAGCCATCGCGCATTATCAGGCGCTGGATATTGATCCGATGACCAAGACGCTGGTGTTCTCAGATAATCTCGACCTGGATAAGGCGCTGCATTTATATCGCCATTTCCACAAACGGGTGAATTTGGTATTCGGCATCGGTACGCGCCTGACCTGTAATATCCCCGGTGTGAAACCGCTGAATATCGTCATTAAGCTGGTGCAGTGTAATGGTAAGCCGGTGGCAAAACTTTCCGACAGCCCGGGTAAAACCATCTGTCAGGATAAAGCGTTTGTGAAAGCGCTGCGAAAAGCATTTGATCTGCCGCTGGTCAAAAAAGCCTCCTGATTCTTCGCTAAGTGCCGGAGAATGACTTCCGGCGCTTTGCTGCTTTTTCATCCCTATTATTTCTTTCCTTTATATAGATGATATTCAATTCGCTCGGCTTTCATTCATTCCTTCAATAATTTTCGCCTATCCCAGCCTCTGCCTGACAATTCTTGCGCCGCGACGTCGATTTCTGCTTGTGTCCTGAGAAAGGCTAAGTAACATAGCAAAATCCCTTTTTATAGGGTGTCCATTATTTCTTAGTCACCATCTGTATATAAAGAAAGAGAGAAATCTATGAGCGTTGTGCCTGTAGTCGACGTACTGCAAGGCCGTGCTGCGGTTGACAGTGAAGTCACCGTACGCGGTTGGGTACGTACCCGGAGAGATTCTAAAGCTGGTATCTCATTCCTCGCCGTTTATGACGGCTCCTGCTTTAATCCATTACAGGCCGTCGTCAATAATTCTCTGCCCAATTATCAGGATGAGGTTCTGCACCTGACGACCGGCTGTTCTGTTGAAGTCACCGGTACTGTTGTCGCCTCCCCTGGCGAAGGCCAGAGCTTTGAGCTGCAGGCGACTGCCATTAAAGTGGTCGGCTGGGTGGATGATCCTGATACATATCCGATGGCGGCTAAACGTCACAGCATCGAATATCTGCGTGAAGTGGCCCACCTGCGTCCACGCACTAACCTGATTGGCGCGGTGGCCCGCGTGCGTAACACACTGTCTCAGGCAATTCATCGTTTCTATCATGAAAACGGCTACTTCTGGGTATCGACGCCGCTGATTACAGCCTCCGATACCGAAGGTGCTGGTGAGATGTTCCGCGTATCCACGCTGGATCTGCAGAACCTGCCGCGTACCGATAAAGGTGAGATCGATTTCAGCGAAGACTTCTTCGGTAAAGAATCCTTCCTGACCGTTTCCGGGCAGCTGAACGGCGAAGCTTACGCTTGTGCGCTGTCTAAGGTTTACACTTTCGGGCCGACGTTCCGTGCAGAAAACTCCAACACCAGCCGTCACCTCGCTGAGTTCTGGATGGTTGAGCCAGAAGTGGCCTTTGCCACACTGGACGATATCGCATCTCTTGCTGAAAACATGCTTAAGTATGTTTTCCAGGCTGTGTTGAACGAACGTTCAGACGATATGGCCTTTTTTGCTGAACGCGTAGACAAAGATGCGGTAGCCCGCCTTGAGCGTTTTGTAACCTCTGATTTCGCGCAGGTGGATTACACCGAAGCAGTAGAGATCCTAATGAATTGCGGCCAGAAGTTTGAGAACGCCGTTTCATGGGGTGTCGATCTTTCTTCAGAACACGAACGTTATCTTGCTGAGCAACATTTTAAAGCGCCTGTGGTGGTGAAAAACTATCCGAAAGATATCAAGTCCTTCTACATGCGTTTGAACGATGATGGCAAAACTGTGGCGGCGATGGACGTACTAGCACCGGGCATCGGTGAGATCATCGGCGGTTCTCAGCGTGAAGAACGTCTGGATGTATTGGACGCGAGAATGGTCGAAATGGGACTTAAAACTGAAGATTATTGGTGGTATCGCGATCTTCGTCGTTACGGCACTGTGCCACACTCCGGTTTCGGTTTGGGCTTTGAACGTTTAGTCGCTTATGTGACCGGCGTACAGAACGTCCGGGACGTGATTCCGTTCCCACGCACACCACGTAATGCAACCTTCTAATTAATTAAACTATTTTTAATTAACAAAAAGATTACAAAACTAAGGCCAGCATTGCTGGCCTTAGTCATTTTTAAAAATAGATCCCCGTCACAAAGTTCCCTAAAATACACATTTTGTAATACATTCTTTCTCGCTGAAACATATTTAGTAATTTAGTAGCATTTTCGCTGTAGATTAAGCGAACCTCGGATGGAATAGTGCGTTCAGACACAGGAGACACCAAACTTTCATGAATAGTTCCCCAAAGAATTATTGACGGCAGTGGCAGGTGTCCGAATAAAACCAATGAGGGTAATAATAATGATGAAGCGCAACATTCTTGCAGTAGTAATCCCAGCTCTGTTAGTCGCTGGTGCAGCTAATGCAGCAGAAATCTATAACAAAGACGGCAACAAACTGGATTTGTACGGTAAAGTTGACGCACGCCATAACTTCTCTGACAACGCTGGTGATGATGGCGACCAGACCTATGTTCGTTTCGGCTTCAAAGGCGAAACTCAAATTACTGACCAACTGACCGGTTACGGCCAGTGGGAATACAACGTTCAGGCTAACCATGCAGAAAGCGCTGGCGACGAAGGCAACAAAACTCGTCTGGGCTTCGCAGGTCTGAAATTCGGTGATGCAGGTTCATTCGACTACGGTCGTAACTACGGCGTAATCTACGACGTAATGTCCTACACCGACCAATTGCCAATCTTTGGCGATGACACCATGTACCAAAACAACGACAACTTCATGATTGGTCGTTCTAATGGCGTGGCAACTTACCGTAACAGCAACTTCTTCGGTCTGGTTGACGGCCTGAGCTTTGCTGTACAGTACCAGGGCAAAAACGACGAAGGTCGTGACGGTCGTGGCGCAGTTGACTCCAACGGCGACGGCTGGGGTACTTCTGCTGCATACGCACTGGGCAACTCTGGTGTTAGCCTGACGGGTGCTTACTTCTCCTCTAACCGTACCTCTACTCAGAAAACTGATGGTACTGGTGACAAAGCTGACGCATACGCATTCGGCGCGAAATACGACGCTAACAACCTGTACCTGGCAACCTTCTACGGTGAATCACGTAACACCACTGATTACGGCAACCCAGATGCGATTGCTAACAAAACTCAGAACTTCGAAGTGGTTGCACAGTACCAGTTCGACTTCGGCCTGCGTCCATCCATCGCTTACCTGCAATCTAAAGGTAAGAGCCTGAATGGCTTCACTAACAACGGCGCAACTTACGCTGGCGGCGATGCTGACCTGGTTAAATACGTAGAAGTTGGTACTTACTACTACTTCAACAAAAACATGTCTACCTACGTTGACTATAAAATCAACCTGCTGGACGACAACAGCTACACCAAAGCAGCCGGTCGCAGCACCGACGACGTTGTTGGTGTTGGCTTGCAATACCAGTTCTAATATCGCTTAACGATGCGCTTACGGGCGCATCAAAGTGGATATCAAGGCAGAGCTTCGGCTCTGCCTTTTGCATTTTTCATCTACTGAAAACCCGCTTTTCCAAGCCCTTCTCATAAAATATTTTAATCTCGGATTCGCCTTCACAACTCTGCTTACTTTTTCCCGCAAACGGTTGGCAAAACGGCCGCTCTGGCGTTACCCTTAAGGCCTCTTTCGTACTATCAGGCTAATGGAAGTTTCCAACATGTTTGAAAAAATCACTGCAGCACCTGCCGACCCAATTCTGGGCCTTTCCGATCTTTTCCGCGCTGACGACCGCTCTGATAAAATCAATCTTGGAATTGGTGTTTATAAAGATGAGACAGGTAAAACGCCGGTTCTGGCCAGCGTGAAGAAAGCCGAACAATTTCTGTTGGAAAATGAAACGACCAAAACCTATCTGAGCATCGACGGATTGCCTGATTTTGCGCACTGCACACAGGAACTGCTGTTCGGCAAAGACAGCGCAGTGATCGCTGAAAAACGGGCCCGCACCGCCCAAACTCCCGGCGGCACCGGCGCATTGCGTATCGCAGCAGATTTTATCGCCACCCAAACCAGCGCTAAACGCGTATGGGTTAGCAACCCAAGCTGGCCTAACCATAAAAGCGTATTTAATGCTGCAGGTCTTGAAGTGGCTGAATACAACTATTATGACGCGCAGGACCACTCCCTTGATTTCGACGGTATGCTTAAGAGCCTGAGTGAAGCACAAGCGGGTGACGTAGTGCTATTCCACGGGTGCTGCCATAACCCAACCGGTATCGATCCTACGCAGGAACAGTGGTCCCAGCTGGCAGAATTGTCTGTCTCGAAAGGCTGGTTGCCGCTGTTTGACTTCGCCTATCAGGGCTTTGCGAAAGGTCTGGAAGAAGATGCGGGTGGCCTGCGTCTGTTCGTGGCAAAACACAAAGAATTACTGGTTGCCAGCTCCTACTCGAAAAACTTCGGTTTGTATAACGAACGTGTGGGTGCCTGTACGATTGTGGCATCTGATGCCGAAACTGCCGACCGCGCGTTCAGCCAGGTGAAATCCGTTATCCGTGCAAACTACTCTAACCCACCGGCACACGGCGCAGCCGTCGTGGCGACCATACTGGGTAACCCATCACTGCGCGCGCTGTGGGAGCAGGAACTGAGTGACATGCGTCAGCGTATTCACCGCATGCGCCAGTTGTTCGTCACAACCTTGCAGGAAAAAGGCGCGAAACAGGACTTCAGCTTTATTATTAATCAGAACGGTATGTTCTCATTCAGCGGCCTGACCAAAGATCAGGTCCTGCGTTTGCGTGATGAATTCGGTGTTTACGCGGTGAACTCCGGACGCATTAACGTAGCCGGTATTACGCTCGATAATATGGCACCGCTGTGTGAAGCCATCGTCGCTGTGCTGTAAAAGATAAGCAACCCTGTTCCATTAAAAAAGCCCGTCAGGAAACTGACGGGCTTTTTGCTGTTCGTGAGGCGGGAATTAAATCACCAGACCGGTAATTCATCCTGCAGGAAAGGATTGGTTTTACGTTCATAACCAAAATCTGACATCGGTCCGTGACCTGGGATAAACACGATGTCATCGCCCAGTGGTAATAATTTGGTTTTGATCGAATGGATCAGCGCCTGATGATCGCCCCGCGGGAAATCACTACGGCCAACGCCACCTTTAAATATGACGTCACCGGAAACGGCCAGACGCGCCTTATCATTAATGAAGACAATATGGCCCGGGGTATGCCCAGGACAATGCAGCACGGAAAGTTCTTCTTCTCCCACGCTGACGTTATCGCCCTCTTCCAGCCAGGTATCGGGCGTCAGCGGGTCACAATGATCTAATCCAAACATCTGACTTTGGGTTGGCAGTGCATCCAACAGGAATTGATCTTCTTTTTGCGGGCCAATCACCGGTACCTGATAATGTGCAGCCAATTCTGCAGCAGCACCAACGTGATCAAGATGACCGTGGGTCAGCAAAATTTGTGTGACCAGTACGCCCTGAGCGGAGACTTCGCGGATGATTTTAGCTGCTTCGCCGCCCGGATCGACAAGCGCGGCCTGATTGGTTTTAGTACACCAAATCAGTGAGCAATTTTGGCTGAACGCCGTGACGGTAATGAGATGGGTTTTCATAAGGCTCCACAAAATGGCCTGTTCATTTGGGCAGGCCATTAATGACACACATCACCAGGTCCTTGCAGGGCCGGTATCGATGTGCACAAAGTTACTTCGTGGATAATATCCTACACCACCCATCCGCATTTTTAATGCTGCTTTGCGGATATTGCTCAGTTCGATGCCCTGAATGTGGAAATCCATCGCCTGACCCAGGGTGTGGTAGCTGTGCTTCGCCACGCCACTTCCCGGTTCACGCATGCTGTTATTAGTCGCCAGCGAGCGGTAGCCAGAAATCAACTGCACGGGTTTATTCGTTCCCCCGAGCATGACCTGTAAGCGATAGAGATGATCGAACAAAGCAGGGTCAATGGACTTCACCTTTTCTGCCCGATAGTCCCTGAACAAATGATTCAACCGGGCCAATTCATCCTTGTTGTAACGCTTTCCATCAAAAAACTCAGTTTTGAGGGTTTCGCCAGTATTAAGATTGTTAACGACCAAAATACGTGGACGAGGAGTGGAAAGAGTGGCGAACGCACGGCTCGGAAGCAATGCAATCCCCATAGCGGCACTGCCTAATGCCAGCCATTTACGGCGATGTTTGTCGATTTCATTCATGAACAGTTTACTATCCGGTAAGAGAGTCAAAAAGGTGCAATGCCAGCACCGCCTCGAACCTTAACTTCCTAAATTGGACGAGTCAAGGGACCCAAATAAGCAAAACGAGCGTGCCAGTGGCTCACGCTCGTTCAATGGCCAAATACTCAGACCTTTATCAGACTAGTTTTACTGCATTTATTGCAGTAGTTTTTCTGCCTGAGGCAAAATTTGTGCGCCGGATCTCACAGTAGAATCATAATTGTAAATATCTGTACGGAATTGCGGCTTACCATCCTCCGCTACCCACGCCGTCAGATAAAACAGTTTTACCGGTATGCGATGACGAATAGAAACGTAAGTCGTATTACCGCCCTGCAATGCAGAGGAAATACGCGTGTCATTCCAGCCAGCGTCCTGCAACAACATATTGGCCAGTTCAGAAGCTTTATTCACCCGAACACAACCTGAACTGAGCGCGCGAATATCTTTACTGAAAAGATTGTGATTTGGCGTGTCGTGCAGGTAGATAGCATCGGAACTTGGCATGTTGAATTTGTATCGACCAAGGGAGTTACTTGCGCCTGGTGCCTGACGAATGCGATATGGGAAATGGCTCGGTGACACCATGGCCCAGTCAATCATCGTCGGGTCGATTACTTCCGCATCATTACTCCAGCCGGATAACACCTGATAACCGTGCTGCTGGAAGTACGTCGGGTTATTGCGGGCTTTCGGCACAATATCTTCACGCACTAACGTCGTCGGCACGTTCCACGGTGGGTTCACCACCACGTTATTTAATGCACTACTCATCAGTGGCGTTTTACGGCTTGGACGGCCAACAATCACCCGCGATGACAACACTTCATTACCGTTGAGATAATACGTCAGCTGGTAGTTCGGAATGTTCACCATGATACCGGTGTTCACATTGCCCGGCAGAATACGCAACCGTTGAATGTTCAGCGCCAGCAAGGTGGCACGCAGCTGCGGAGATGAATTTAGCCACTGGCGCGTACGGGCACCGATAATGCCATCCGCTTCAAGCCCCTGCCATTTTTGAAAACGCTTAACGGCCTCGACCAGATCCGGCGTGTACTGATTGTTGGATACCACAACCGGTGTCGCCGGAGCCGGGCTTTCCGATGACTGTACCGTTGGCAGAACATCTTGTACTGAAGTCGCCGATGGGCTCACCGCAGGGGTGGCTGCCTGCGCTTTATCGGCGCTTTCATCCACCGATAGATCGTCATTTGCCGCACTACCTGGCACGTTTGGTGCGATGGTTTCATCCGTCGGCTTCGGCGCTTTGGCTTCCTCTGGCGTCGCAACCATCATGCCGGTGCGGTTGAGAATTTCACGCAGTGCAGGAATGTCGTCACTGATCTGATCTGGACGCAGGCTGGTTGCGCCAGTCATCACTGGCCACGGGCGGTTATCCGCCAGCATGGTTTTCAGTGCGTCGTGCATTTTTGCATAATAAGGATGTTGCGGTGTCAGCGTCGACAAGTACTGTGCCGTAGTGCCCTGACGCACAGCCAGCTGCCACTGATTAATGACCGTCAGCGGTGGTGTCGTCATTTTGTAAGGCACATTGCTGTAAAGCCAGGTATCGCCTTTGGCCTCTACGCTGCTGGTAAACTGCAAATAGCCCAGCATCGCATCAGAGAGGACGACATCGCGTGCCATGCCAGTGACGTCGGGATCCGTCAGCCATCTTACCCATTGTGTGAACTGCGGCTGAATACCGGAAATAGCCAGCTCAGCAAGCTGCTGCTGAAATATCTGGACGGTTTCCCTGTCCTTCCACATAGGCTGCATATGGTTTGATGCATACAGTGAAGAGAGGGAAGACAAATACAGCGGACGAATGCCTCGCGGTAATAGTTCAGCTTGCAGCTGGCTCATGCTCTGAACGCTGGAGAGCGTGGCAGTGCGCACCGGCATGGTCGGTACTGTCGCCCAGGCAGCAAACCACGGAGACAGGCCGCTTGCCAGCAGGCAGCTGGCCACTAAAAACTTGAGAGACCTTTGATTCATTAACATCTTCCTTTGCCTCCCGGTAAATTGCTCAATTTCATCCCCGAAATATTCCAGCGACTCTGCGATTAAGTATATAAAGAAAATTTATTTTTTGCGTAGAAACTCAATGAAATAGAGCCCTCGTCTGACTTAAAGACTCTAAGCCAGCAACCAGCCGAAATAAAGCTTTCATTAAAAAGTTTCCGTACTGTTTTCAGCAAGTCGCTTACATTTCACGCGGTGCGTCAGAAATGTCTCAGCAGATATAAGTAACCGACGATTATTCGCAATAAAACATAATTTAAGTGAATAAAAACCTGTAAAAAAAGCCCCGGCATTTTTAGCCAGGGCTTTTAAGATTCAGAAAAAATCTTGTCTGAAAAGGATCAGGAAATATCAGCTTCTGTATTTGCCAGCACGGGTAATTCAGGTGGCGCAAAACCACGCAGCCCCACGACGTGGACATGTTCATTGTTACCAAACATCTTACGTACCAGTTTGTAGGTGGTGCCTTTTTCCGGGCTAATGTTTTCAGGTGCAGCGATGATTAGCTGCATTTCCAGACGGTCGCATAGCTCGAACAACGTCGCGATGGATTTGGCATCCAGACGCGCCGCTTCATCAAGGAACAACAGACGACAAGGTGAAATATCTTTACCGCGCATACGGCTCGATTCGTCTTCCCAGCTTTGAACCACCATAACCAGAATAGACATACCGGTACCGATAGCCTCACCCGTCGACAGCGCACCACTCTCTGCACGCAGCCAGCCGTCGGAGCCTCGGTTAACTTCCACTTCCATCTCAAGATAGTTGCGGTAGTCCAGCAGCTCTTCACCAATGGTTTGCGGCGTGCGCTGACCCATATCGATTTGCGGATTGAGGCGCTGATACAACTTCGCCAGCGCTTCGGAGAAGGTCAGACGGTTGCTGCTAAACAGATCCTGATGCTGTTCCTGCTGTTCGGAAAGCACATCCAGCAAACCAGCATGAGCTTCGCGCACGTTAACGTTCAGACGAACGCTTTTCACCTGGCCGAATGCCACGGCCTGCAAACCCTGGTTCAGCTGGCGAATACGATTCTGCTCACGCTGAATGGTTTTACGGATGATGTTCGCCACGCTCTTAGAGCTTATCGCCAGTTGTTGTTCCCGGGCAGTCAGTTCTTCCGTCAGGCGACCCAGTTCAATTTCCATCTGTTCGATGGCTTCTACCGGATCATCGGTACGGATAATGTCCTGACGGATGCGTTCACGCAGATGCTGATATACAGCGATATAAAACTGAATTTTGCGTTCCGGACGTTTCGGATCTTCGGACAGGCGCAATACATCACGCAAGTGCTCGTTATCCGACACCGCCAGACGCAGCGCACCCAGTGATTTATCCGACATCGAGCGCAGTTCGTCACCGTCCATGTAAGCCAGTTCACGACGGTGCAGGCGGCGCTCAACTCCGTTATCTTTCACCAGACGCATGACTGCACACCAGCCAGCTTTCGATGTCACCACCTGTTCGCGGCTCTGATGGTAATCACGTTCCAGCTTACGGAGTTTCTTCTGCAGGTTATCCATTTCGGCTTCGCAGAAGGTGATCTGTTTTTCAAGTTGATTGCAGCGTGCACGGTTGGTACTGAGCGCGGCATGCAGTTCATCGCGACGTGTTTTAGCACGCGCTTCAGCATTCGGATCGGCCTGAACGCCGATATCCTGCAATTCCTGCCCCAACTCTTTAAGCATGTCACGCTTGGCATCGAACGAACTCTTAAGCGAGGCGAGAACCTGACTGTATTGCGTGAACTGAGCCTGATGCTGACGCATTTGCTCACGGGCGCGGGTACGTTCCGCTTCCGCATGTTCAAGACGCTGACGCAGCTTGTCGTTCAGGTCAGCGTTTTCATTCAACATGCCGGCAGAGTCGGTGTAGCTGAAATGAGCACGACGCTGAACCACTTCAGTCAGTGCAAAGGCCTGTTGTTTCGCCAGACGCTGCGCGTGCTGCGCCTGCGCGTAATCTTCCTTGAGCTGTTCGTGCTGTTGCGGATCGCTTTGCAGCACTGATACCAGCGGTTCCAGCTTATTCAAAGAAATGCCATGTTGCTGAATGAAACGGGCGGCGTCCTGCGCCTCTTCCATTTCATCACGGATTTCTTCCACACGATCGATCAACGTTTCATCGCACAGCAGTCCAACGCGCGGCTGCAATTTGTTGAGCATGCCAACAGCATCTTTCGCCTGCTCGTACTGCTGACGCTGCTGCTGATTCTGTCCTTCGTGCGCGTTCAATGCACGTTCCAGTTCGCCACGGCGACCACTCAGGGTCCGGATGTCCGCTTCCGGATCGGCATCAAAAGCAACGGCCAGATGGCTGCCGATAAACCGGCTGAAAGCCTGATGCGCACGCTGGATTTTCTGCACGTCAAACGACAGCGTGGCATAACGTTCGGACAGGCTTTCACGTTCTCTATGCAGCGTTTCCAGACGGTTCTCACGTGCCGCACGGCCAAACAATGGCACCTGCGGGAAATGAGAATATCGCCACTGGCGATCGCCGGTTTTTACCAGCACCGCGCCTTGCATTTCATCGACTTCGAAAACGTTGTCATCGAACGATTGCGGATCCCCTTCAATCAGATAAAGATCTTCCGGACAATCGTCCAGACCGTCTAACTGGTCGCGGATAAGCGATAAATCGGGTACCACAATCGCGTGGCGCGACGGACCGTAGAGCGCTGAAAAGTAAGGCGCATCGTCAATGGTCACGTCATCATAAATCTCAGACAGCAGCACACCACCAAAACGCTCTGCCAACGCGATCATGCGGGAGTCTTCAGCCCCACTCGGCTGGCTGAGGCGGGTAATCTGGCCTTCAATGCGACGTTTACGCGCAGCCACTTCGTCACGTTCAACGGTGGTATCGCGCTCGCTTTCCAGCAACTGCTGCATGTACTCAGTCACCTGCTGGCTGTTTTCCAGCGGCTCTTTGCTCTGCTCGCTTAACTGGCTCAGGGCTTCCTGAGCTGCCAGCCAGACTGGCGCGCGGGCAGTCAGTTCGCGGATACGCGCTTGTACCTGCTCCAGCTCCTGACGCATTTCCATGCGACGTTCACTGGCCTGAGATACCACGAGCTGCAATTCTTCGATCTGTACTTCCAGCTCGCGTTGCATTTCGTCCAGATCTTCCGGCTGGACGTCCTGTCCGGTACGTTTGCAAAACTCCTGCAACTGACGCTCAGCGTCCTGTTGCTCACGCAGACGCCCTTCCAGCTCGGACAGTCGCATACGCAGCGGCTCAACGCGCTCTGCCTGGTGCACTTGCGAAGGCCACTCGCGCAGCAGCTCACGCGCGGTTTTCCAGGCATCGCTGCGGCTGACTTCACCGACGATTTTCACCACCAGCTGATAAGCCGTTTCGAACTGGCTGTGAGCAGCTGACGCTACACTCATTTTTTGCTCGAGCATCAGCAGGATATCTGTCGCTTCCTGCTCCTTACTCTGAAAAGTTTCCAGCCATTCTTCGCTGTTCTTCGTGGTCAGATCTGGGATCTGACACAGCTCGCGGGCGCGTTCGAGCGCCTGTAACGCCTGCTGATACTGAATCGCACGGGTCTGTTGAACATCCAGCGCCTGCTGGTAATCCGCCAGCTGGCTTTTCAATTCATCCACTTCCAGCTCGGCCGCTTCAGCCCGGGCTTCGTGCTCGGCGTGCAGCTCACTGGCTTCTGCAACCACTTCGTTCTGCTCTTCCAGACGATAGGTCAGCTCTTCAAGGTCACTTTCGTAACGCTCGATTTTTTCCTGCTGACGCATGGCGGTCTGAACCAGACTCAGATGGTCGCTGGCAGCCTGATAATCGGTTTCCAGATCGCTTTGCGAACCGCCTTGCTCGGCCAGCTCACGCGCCATTTCAACGTGGCGATATTGCTCACTGGACTGCTGTTTACGGCTCGACAGCAATTCGTTACGTAACACCAGTGCGCCATCTAAATATTTACGGCGCTCGTTGGCATGACGCATATAGTCAGCAGCCACGTAGGAGGTCGCTTCAGAAATCAGATGCTTAAACAAATCACGGTCGGATTGCGTAACGCGGATCGCTTCCAGCGTCATGCGGTTTTCACGCAACGCAGCTTCCATATCCTGGAAGGCTTTACGCACGCCGCTGTTCTCCGGCAACAGATAGTCGCGCAGGGAACGGGTGATGGCGCTGGATATCCCACCGTACAACGAGGCTTCAATCAGACGATAGAACTTACTGCGATCAGACGCCGAACGTAGGCGACGTGGGATCACGCCCAGATCGAACATTAGCGCGTGATAATCAGTGATGGAGTTGAACTGCTTAAACTGCACACCTTCCATCGCTTCTACGCGGTCTTTTAATTCCTGCAAAGACAGTACGCGCGCCTGACGCTCTCCGACAGTTTCGGTCAGCATTTCGGTCGGATTTACCGCAACCGGCAGCCCCTGAATAGTGAAAGGCTTGATGTCCACTTTACGATCGCGCCCGGCGATTTGTTGCAGACGAACGCCAACCACAACGCGCTGATGGCGTGAGTTCACGACATCCAGCACCGAGTAACATACGCCAGCACGTAATTTACCGTGCAGACCTTTGTCGCGTGAACCCGAGGTAGCGCCCGCTTCCGTGGTATTACGAAAATGCAGTAAGGTCAGATCGGGGATCAGCGCCGTAACAAAAGCGGCCATGGTGGTGGATTTACCCGCACCATTACCGCCGGATAGCGTAGTGACCAATGAATCCAGGTCAAATGTGCGGGCGAAGAAGCCGTTCCAGTTAACCAGCGTCAGTGAGCGAAATTTACCGCGTTCAATCATTCCTGTTCATCCTCTGCGCTTTCATTTCCTTGCTGCACGGTCTGCGCTTCACCGTCTTCCGGCTCGTCGTTTAATGACAACGCACTGTCTACCGGCATCGCTTCACCGTCACGGATCATCCGCAACTGGGCTTCGCGGGCATCATCGCCGCTGCGAACATCGGCACCGAATCGGAATACCGCTTCGGTAATACGGAATTTGGTACTGTCGACCCCCATGAAAAACACCATGCCCAGACGGCGCAGACGGTTCAGGGAAGTTCTGACTTTATCCTGCAACTTCTGACGGTCTAAATCCGAACCGGTTGAGCGCTGGTTAACGTATTTCAGCAGCTTGTTTTCATCGGCCAGGCTCAGCAATTCGTCATAAAGCTCCTGCTGGGTGAAAATACCTTCGTGCGCCAGACGCTCGGGGCTGAGATACAAGTAGCAGAGAATTTTCCCAACCATCATGTCCAGCTCAGATAAGACCGAACGCGAAATAAGCGTCGTGGAGCGCGGACGTAAATAGAAGAAACCTTCCGGCGCCCGGATCAATTCCACGTGATAGCGGCTGTAAAACAGCTCCATTTCTTCCTGATAGTCCATTAGGAAGGCGTGATTATCCAGTTCATCAATGCCAATATGGCGACCAGAACGTAACTGACTGTCGAGAGCAGGAAACACTGAGTTCGCCAGTGCCTGCGCCAGCTTAGCTGGCATTATATGTTCAATATTTGTCGATGACATGGGCCTGCACCTTGGCTCCGTAATCATTGATTGCCTGCCATTCGGCGTGCAACCCTGAAAAATCTGCTTCAGCCACACCAAGGCGCACAGCCTGGTCGACCACAATTCGCGCGACATCAAAGTGTCGGGCACGCGGATACTGTATGAGGTATTCGCGCATCACCATGCCCAGATTGAGCGGCGTTTTCTGTTGTTGGTAAACTTGTAATGCCTGTTCAATCAATGCCGCAAGTTGTTCGCGGATTTCGTTAAATTCTTCAAATTCGAGATCAGGCGGAAGTTCGCCGGTCACTTCTTCGCTTCGCAGCGCCAGTTCTTCGTCACGCATATCCAGCAGACGGTCCGCATTGGCAAAGGTTAGCGTCCATGGCTGATCGAAATAATTCTGCACCGACTGGCGCAGGCGCTGAGCAAACACGCGATTTTTATCCATGTCGATCGCAGTACGGATAAATTTATGCACGTGACGGTCATAGCCGATCCAAAGATCAATCGCCTGCTGGCCCCAGCTAGTGATACGGTCAAGTTTGTTCTGCAAATCGAAGACCAGTTTGTCGACAAAACTCAGATCCATGTCGATCATCGTGGCGTCCTGAATACGCATTAGATGCGCCTGCAACAAATCACCCGCCGCTTCCAGCGTATCCTGTAACTCACGCAGCGTTCCGGAGGTTTCTGACAAAAGAAGTTCACAACTGGAGATAGCCGCGCGCCAGTCTTTATTGAGCAGACCGGCGATATCGTCTTTCACCCCCTGCTGCTGTTCATCCATGATGCGCTGGGTCATATCGATGCTGTCGAAAATTTCCGCGACGGAGTATTTAAGCGGTGCGTAAACATTGCGATGCCAGTGGAAATCATCGCCGCCTTCGTCAGCGGCGTCGGCCGCACGCTTAAGTTCCTGCGCCACAATCGACAACTGCATAGAGAGACGCAGCGTGGAAAATTCACGCTGACGGATATAATAATCTGAAATGCCGATCGCCAAAGGAGTCAGGCGATAAATGGCATTGCCGTCTGCCAGCTCGCTAACAAAACGGTTGAGCAAACGCTGACGCACCATATCATTGATGGCGTTGTTGGCACGGACGGTGACGGTCTCATTTGTCTGCTCAAAACCTTTGCTGACATGACGAAATGCATCGACCAGTTCACCCTCACTCATTTCCCCATCAAGACGCTCGCTGTTTAATGTGGCAATCGCCAGAAGAAAAGCCAGCCGCTCCGTTGGCAGCGAAATTGAGAAATCATTTTTCCGTGCCCAGGCGACCAGTTCGGGTACAGTCTGGGAAAATTCACTCATAATTCGTCCTTCAGAATGGGTTTGTGCGCCATCACGTGGATGTAACGTCCCAAACTAACAAAAGGTTCCTGACGGCAATAACGCTGTTCCAGCGCCAGAAGCTCGTCAAAATCCTGTTTATGTTGTTGTCTGTTTCGCAAATAATCGTGGAACACTCTAACACCGGTCTTGCCGCTGATCTGCATCCCCAGCTGTTCGAGCCACTGATAAACCTGCGCAGGTTCCAACGGGTGATCGGGTAACAGGGAGCTTTTTTTGATTTTGGGCACACCCGCTTCTACATGACCGAAGTTACCGAGGATCATGTGCCGCATGACCAGACCGTGGATATTGTAAAACATCAGCGATAATGCGCCACCGGGTGCCAGACAATTGACCAGTGCAGCCAGCGCTTCCCGAGGCTCAGCCAGCCATTCGATGACCGCATGGAACAATATCAGATCAACCGGCTGTTCTAAATGTTCTGCGATGTGCTGAGCAGGGCATTGTACAAATTGCATGTTGCCGCTCACACCTTTTTCGATCGCCGCCGCCTGAGCGCGACGGATCATCTCACCTGACAGATCGCACAACAAGACCTGATGTCCTAAAGCGGCCAGTTCGCAGGCCATTTGTCCTTCACCGCCACCCGCATCTAAAATACGCAACGGTCGCTGAGGCAAACTTTTCATCAACCCCTGCAGATCCTGACCCAGCACAGCCTGACGGATACGTCCCTTCGTTGTGCCGTAGATATTGCGCGAGAATTTTTCGGCGATATCGTCAAAATTACGATCCTGCATGAAGTGATACCTGTTCGCGGTTGAGCATTTTGCTGGAGACATACCTGCTGAATAATTCATAGTACAGCTATGTGGCTGCTATTTTGGCACAGGCAGACATAGAATAAATCATCCTGACGCGGAATCACGCCCGGATGTCGTTTTTTCACCCAAAAGGACCGGTTTCCAATGTTGTTTATCCTTAAAAAGACCGTGGGCGGCCTGTTGCTCCCCTTGCCGTTTATTTTGCTGATCATGGCAGTTGCGCTGGTGTTGCTGTGGATGACCCGCTGGCAGAGAACCGGAAAAGTCTGTTTTTCGCTGAGTTGGCTCTTGTTACTGCTGCTGAGCCTGCAACCGGTCGCTGACAGTCTGCTGCGTCCGATAGAATCAGAATATCCGACGTATCAGCCACAGGCACATCCGCCGGTGAAATTCATCGTGGTACTCGGCGGTGGCTATACATTCAATCCTGACTGGGCACCCAGTTCGAACTTGATCAGCAACAGCCTGCCACGCGTAACAGAAGGGATCCGAATTTACCGTGCTAATCCGGGGGCAAAACTGATCTTTACTGGTGGCCCTGCGATGACCAATCCAGTCAGCAGCGCAGCGGTTGCTGGAAAAGTGGCGGAAAGTTTAGGCGTGCCGGAGAGCGACATCTTGTTGCTGGATAAACCAAAGGATACCCAGGAGGAATCAAAGCAAGTTAAGGCGCTGATCGGGGAGCAGCCATTCGTGCTGGTCACCTCGGCCAGTCATCTGCCGCGCGCGATGATTTTCTTCCATCAGCAAGGTCTGTCGCCGATACCTGCTCCGGCTAACCAGCTGGCTATTGACTCTCCGCTCAATCCCTGGGAAAGAGCATTGCCACAGGCCTTGTATTTATCTCACAGCGAGCGCGCATGGTATGAAACTTTAGGTCGCGGATGGCAGTGGTTAACCGGACGCAAGGCTACGGCAGACTGACTTAATTCAGCCACGGCAGCAATTGTTGCCGTGCATAATCAAACTGACGTCGATCAAGCTTACCGGTGTGAATCAGATGCGCCACCGATTCCCAGACCAGATAAAGCCAGCGACGGACAAGGAAGGTGTCCGAAACAGGCGCTTTCTGCAAATAGCTGAACAGCAGCTGTTCACTCATGCCCTTTTCCCACAAACGGAACATATCAAACTCACGCGGTGCCCACAGCACGGTGCCGGGATTGATCATCGCCAATAACTGATCGCTGCGCGGATCTTTGAGCATGCTGCGCAGCGAAAGATTGCCGTGAACCAGCACTGGCGTATCGTCAAACCCATCAAACATGGCATCCAGGCACTGGCGCGAGCGGAATAACAGCGTGCGGTCCTCAGGCGTAAGTTCCGGTGCCTGTAAGTTCGACAATGTGGCCCATAACACTTCTACACGCTGCGGATACCAGTTTGCCCAGCGATTCTCCTGGGTACTGTCAACCGAGCCTACGCAGCCATGGCTGTCGATGCGGTGCCAGGCCAGCATCGCTTCAACGATTTGATCCTGTAATACCTGCCAGCGCTCAGGCGTTCGCGTCGGCGCTTCCGCCGAAACGCCCCGAAGGCGTTCTATCAGCAAAATTTCCTGATAAGGTTTCTGGTGCGTCGTCACCATGCCGTAAACCGTCGGCACGCGCACCACGCCTTCGCGCGCCAGCATCGAGAGTTTGTAAGCCTCTTGTCCGGCAATGCCAAGACAGGTAAAGCTTTTCGCCATCAGCGGCATTGCGTAGCCCTGCTCATCATAAAGTGAAAAAAGATGAGCATAAGGTTGTTCACTGACGCACTCCAGCCGGGATAAACGCTCGCCCAGTACAATACTTAATTCGGCTTTTAGCTGTTCCATAAGG
This sequence comes from Enterobacteriaceae bacterium Kacie_13, assembly GCA_013457415.1. Taxonomy (NCBI): domain Bacteria; kingdom Pseudomonadati; phylum Pseudomonadota; class Gammaproteobacteria; order Enterobacterales; family Enterobacteriaceae; species Enterobacteriaceae bacterium Kacie_13. The sequence continues at coordinate 1,683,023 of CP045665.1, read as the reverse complement.
TGTTCGCTTTGACGAAATGAGTGGCTGTTATGATGAAAGCTTCAAGGCAGGAATACCCCGTTTCAGATCAAACAAAAACCGGATAGTCGAAAGAGAGAAAGGGAGAGATCACGCAAAAAGAAATGAAATTCATGTAAATCAGGAAAGAGTAAACGGAATGCGCTGGCATTCCGTTTGGGAATCATCAGCGACTCAAAATTGCGCGAACACGTTCCAAATCTTCCGGCGTATCGACCCCGACCGAAGGAATGGCTTTCGCTACGCCCACGTGTATTTTTTCACCGTACCACAGCACTCGCAGTTGTTCGAGGAGTTCGATATGTTCTAACTCGCTCGGCTCCCACTTAACATACTGGCGGATAAACCCGGCGCGATAGGCGTAGATACCAATGTGGCGAAGGAATACATCGCCAATGGTCTCTTTTGATAATGCAAAGCGCTCACGTTCCCAGGGAATTGCCGCCCGGGAAAAATACATTGCGTAGCCCTGTGCATTGCGCACAACTTTCACTGCATTTGGGTTGAACGCTTCTTCGGCGGTTTCAATCGGCACGGCCAGCGTGGACATTCCCGCTTCACTGTTAGCCAGATTTTCAGCCACCTGACAGATAATGACCGGCGGGATTAACGGTTCATCCCCTTGCACGTTAACGATAATTTCATCATCGGCAAACTGGCATAATTCGATCACTTCGGCCAGACGCTCAGTCCCTGACTGATGATCCGCCCGCGTCAGGCAGACTTCACCGCCGGCGGCTTCAACGGCTTTAATAACATCAGGGTGATCGGTCGCAACGATAACGCGCTTAGCCCCGGACTCTAACGCACGCTCCATGACATGAACAACCATCGGCTTACCATTGATATCCGCCAGAGGTTTACCCGGCAAACGGCTCGAACCATAACGAGCAGGAATGATAGCAATAAAACTCATGGATGCGTCTCATCAACAGAAAGTGGGCGGGCCTCGTTTTCTAATAAAACGGGAATGCCATCCCGGACGGGATACGCCAGGCTGTCCGCTTTGCAGACCAGTTCCTGTGACTCTTTATTGAAGTACAACTTTCCGTTGCACACAGGGCAGGCAACGATTTCAAGTAAACGGTGATCCATAAAATTCTCCCGGAGGCGAATACGCCCGTTATCAGTGTGGCGCAGCGCGAAAATGTATTGGAAAACACAATACGACGGTGCCAGAGAATAGCATAACCGCCTTATCAGCGTTAATGCTCACATACTCAAAGGGAGGTAGAGAGAGACCGAAATGTAACGATAAAATTTTCACCTTGTGATGATTGCGTTACAGACAGCGGCGGAGTAGAATTTTTTGTGAGATACATCACATAAATAACTTTCGATACGAGTACTGAAATGAAAACCATTAACAAAATCATCGCAATGTTCGCAAACTTCTGCAATTAACATTGTGTGACACCTGCAATCATCGTGAATCAACGGCTGCCTGAGGCAGCCGTTTTTACTTTTTCAGCTTAACAGCCATCCGGCGTTCCAGTAATCTATTAACAAATCAGGAATTTTTCCGACACTCACCTGCTCGGCCCCTTGCCATAATGCAAAACGATTCACAGCACCAGTAATATCCTGCACCCGTCGGGACGTTATTTTTGTACCTGGTTCCAGATGCAAATTTTTGACCTCAAGGATTTTTTCCTTGCGATGCATTTTGGCATCAATACGGCCTATGAGTTCGCCGCGTTGTAAAATAGGTAAGGTGAAATAGCCATACTGACGTTTCACTTCGGGCGTATAACATTCGATCCGATAGTCAAAGTTAAACAACGTCGATGCACGCTTGCGGTCCCACACCACGGGGTCAAAAGGCGACAACAGCGTGGTCACGGTTGAAGAAATGCCAGAATCAAGTGCCTGCTGTAACAGCGGCCATTGCTGCTGGTGCACATAAAAAACGCCCTCCAGTCCGTCAACTTCAACGGGCGTAATTTCCTTATACGCCAGCAACTGCGCAATCACCTTTTTAGTATCGACACGCTTAAGTCGGTAATAATCCGCCAGCCATTCCGCTTTGAATAAGCCGAGACATTGCGCTGACCTTCTGAGCATTTGAAATTCTGCTGCTTCCTGAGTCAACGCCTGTGTCGCATCATCCCAGCCGGGCTTAACACGTTCAGCCAGATCATAGACCCGGTGAAAATTACGCCTTTCAGCGACCATCAGCTTGCCCGACGTGAACAGGGTTTCCAGATGCTTTTTATGCGGCTTCCAGTCCCACCAGCCGCTGTTTGATTTCTTTTCCGCACTAAAATCCGCTGATCGAACAGGGCCATTCTCAGCAATATGGACCAGTAATGCCTGAATATCATTCTGATGCTCATCGAACCATGTCTGCGAGAATTTCCATCCCATTTTTTCTGGATTCAGCATGCGGTGGCGCAGCAGGCCGTAATCTTCGCTGGGGATAAAACAGGCCTCATGCGCCCAGTATTCGAAAATTTTACCCGCTGAAAGCGCCTCTTCCAGCCACTGAGCTGAATAATTGCCAAGCCGGCTGAATAACACCAGATACGGACTACGGGCAACCACGCTTATTGTGTCGATCTGCAACAACCCCATAGTGCGGATTGCCTGCACAACATCGTCGGCAGACGGTTTTTTGATCCGAGGTTTATGAAGGTTTTGAGCAGACAAATGTAGGGTGCGGGCTGAAACGAGAGAAATAACCGGGTGAGACATATCGGTATCCATGGCAGCAAATAAACTGTGGATACCGATAGCATATTTTTACCGGAGCGTAAAATTCAGCTCAACGGGGAATAACAAAATTCAGACTCAGAACGCGATAACGTCAGCCGCTGAAGGGCCGTGCGCTACGCTGCGGTACGTAGTGAATTCGACACGTTGACCGGCACTCAGGGATTTATTTTTGGTATTCGCAATGGAAGTACGCTGAACATAAATCTCAGAAGAACCGTCGAGCGGGCAAATAAAACCATAGCCTTTAGCCTGGTTGTACCATTTAACTAAACCCATTTTTAACATCATAATTTCTATCCTTTCTTTTGGGCATCCATGAACACACTTTTTTATTATTGTTCGGATGCGTTTGCCCATTTCTAAGTTTATTTTTTTATAAAAAACCTCTAATGAGCGAATTTGTTTCAACGATTATTTTTACTACTTTTACGACGCGATCTTCACGCCGTATTTAACTTTACAGACATTAAAAACCCGCCATCCGGCGGGCTTTACTCTGCTGATATGAATAACGGGTAACGTTGTTTCATATCATCACGTTAGCCTCTTATCAGAGAGCAATAACGTTAGCAGCAGCAGGACCGCGCGGGCTATCCTGAATGGTGTATTCTACACGCTGACCTTCGGCCAGAGTTTTGAAACCATCGGTCGCGATTGCAGAGAAATGTACGAAGACATCTTTACCGCCATCAGTCTGCTCAATAAAACCAAAACCTTTGCTTTCATTGAACCACTTAACCTGACCCATTTTCTTAGACATGTTTAAAACCTTTTTTTACGAAATATAAAATCCTGCCATCCGGCAATGTTGGCCAATAGTTCAGACAATTACTTATGGGGAGGACTTAGAAGGTTCGTCTTGGAAGCGGAATCATCGGGAAAGAGATAACGTCTGGGAGGAACTGCTTTACTCTACACTCATACATAAATAGCGCTGCAACACAGGCTGCACGCATTAACTCACACCCCTGAAATAATAGCAAGCGATGTACTGAAACAATCGTTATGATTCTCTAAATAAAGATAAATAGTCTATATAAATCATGCAGTTTAAATTCAAAAAAAATACGTAAAATTTGGCCAGGAAAGGTGGCGCAAGTGAGTTTAAGGCAAATCAATGCGATTTTTTAAGAATGAGATCAGTGATTCTTTGCAGTAATTTCTCAGCAACTCTACCCTGAATTTTTGCTTCAACGGGTAAATACCACCAGTTGGCTTGCGCAAAATTACGGCATTTCACGGCGTCTTTTTCGGTCATCAGAAGCGTTTGATCCGACTGAGCCAATCCAGAAAGCTGCTCAATCTGATAGGCCTTATGGTCCGCAAAAGCGATCTCTTTTTGCAACGGCAGCCCCAATTGTTTCAGCGTGGCAAAAAAACGTGGTGGATGCCCTATTCCGGCCATTGCCACCACATTACGCAATGTTGATGCATCGCGCTGTTCACCCGTCAACAGATTGACGGCTTTACCAGGCTGTAAAACCATCGCCATCTCACCTGTTTCCGCAGTGCCACCGTTAGTAATGATGGCGTCCACGGAGCGCAGACGGGACGCACGTTCACGCATAGGACCAGCCGGTAACCAGTGACCATTGCCAAAACGCCTCACACCATCCACGACGACAATTTCGACATCCCGCTTAAGTGCGTAATGCTGTAAACCATCGTCGGTAATGATCACATCTAACTCATGTTCAGCAAGTAACGCCTTAACCGCGTCAGAACGCAGCGGTGACACCGCAACCGGCGCCCCCGTCCGCTGATAAATCAGCACTGGCTCATCACCAGCCTGCGCTGTCGTCGAGCTTTCAGACAGCACCAGCGGATAGTGCGTTGATTTCCCACCGTAGCCGCGTGATACCACGCCAACGCGGAATCCATGCAGTTGCAGCGTTTCCACCAGCCAGATCACCACCGGCGTTTTACCGTTACCTCCAGCGGTCAGATTACCGACCACCACAACGGGCACAGGTGCCCGCCAGCTTTTTTTTAGCCCTGATTTATAGCTGTAACGGATGATCGTGGCGATCAGTCCATACAGCCATGAAAGTGGCAGAAGTAACCAATAAAGCAGTGACTGACCTGACCAGATGCGCTCAATCATTGGCCAAACTGCATCCGGTAAAGCTGTGAGTAAACGCCACGCTCTTCCAGCAGGACCGAATGAGAACCACGTTCAACAATGCGTCCGTCTTCAATCACCAAAATTTCATCGGCTTTTTCAATGGTAGACAACCGATGCGCAATCACCAGTGAGGTACGGTTTTTCTGTAACTCATCAAGAGCGGCCTGAATTGCACGCTCAGATTCTGTATCCAGCGCCGAGGTAGCCTCATCGAGGATCAGGATTGGCGAATCACGCAGCAATGCGCGGGCAATGGCAATACGCTGACGTTGACCGCCGGAAAGCAGCACACCATTCTCGCCGATAACGGTATCCAGCCCCTGATCCATCTTGCCGATGAAGTCCATGGCATACGCCATAGTCGCCGCTTTTTCGATTTCTTCGCGGGAATAGATGTCAGTACGGGCGTAAGCGATGTTATTGGCGATGGTATCGTTGAACAGGTGGACATTCTGGGAAACCAGCGCCACCTGATCGCGCAATGAAGACAATGTGTACTCACGCAGATCATGACCATCCATCAGGATTTGTCCTTCCTGGATATCATAGAAACGCGTCAGCAGGTTGGCGATGGTCGATTTACCTGAACCAGAACGCCCTACCAGTGCCACGGTTTTTCCTTCAGGCAAGCTGAAGGAAATTTCACGCAGTGCAGGAATGTCGCGACCCGGATAAGTGAAGGTAACATTTTTGAATTCAACGTCGCCTTTAGCGCGCTTCACTTCCAGTTTCCCTTCGTCTTTCTCCTGCTCCATATCCAGAATAGAGAACAGTGTCTGGCAGGCAGCCATACCGCGCTGGAACTGGGAATTCACGTTCGTCAGGGATTTCAACGGGCGCATCAGGGCGATCATCGATGAGAACACCACGGTGATCGTACCGGCACTCAGCGTTTCCATCACGGACGGGAAGCTTGCGGCATAGAGCACGAATGCCAGAGCCAGAGAAGCAATCAGCTGAATGATAGGGTCTGAAATTGAAGAAGCAGAGACCATACGCATGCCTTGCTGACGCATACGGTTACTGACTTTATCAAAGCGCTGAGTTTCGACTTTCTGACCACCAAAGATAAGCACTTCTTTGTGGCCTTTCAGCATCTGCTCGGCGCTGGTCGTAACTTGCCCCATGGTGTTCTGCATGGATTTACTGATGTTACGAAAACGTTTTGACACCACGCGGATAACAACAGAAACGATCGGCGCAATCACCAGCAGGATCACTGACAGCTGCCAGCTGTAGTAGAACATCATGATGAACAACCCGATAATCGACGCCCCTTCACGCACCACAGTAACCAGCGCGCTGGAGGAAGACGAAGCAACCTGCTCGGAGTCGTAAGTAATACGCGAGAGCAAGGTACCGGTAGACTGTTGGTCAAAGAAAGCGACAGGCATTCTCATCATATGGCCGAACAGACGGCGGCGCATATGCATGACCACTTTGCCTGAAACCCATGAGATACAGTAACTTGAAATATATCCGCTGACGCCACGTACAATCATCAGGCCGATAACAACCAGCGGCATCCACAGTAAAATTGAGCGGTCGGCTTTACCAAACCCGTCATCAAGCAGTGGCTTCAGCAAAGACAGCATGAATGTATCACTGGCGGCGTTGGCAACCAGTGCAATAGCCGCAGCAATCAGCCCGGCCTTAAAAGGTGTGATCATCGGCCATAGGCGACGGAATGTCTGCCACGTGGAGAGATCTTTATCGTTCATCATGCAATATCAACCAGCATCGAAAGAAATAGCGGTCTATTCTACTCATTATCTTCTGATACTCCAAACCGGTGGTGGTACCAACGGGGGATTAATTGCTCACGTAAGCCCTTAATTGCCCAATAATCGTTATAAATGAAGATACTCAGCTGGCCTGATACAGAGGTGGAATGCCAGTCATAGCGGGCTTTGATGTATCTGCTAACAACTTTATGCGCCGGAAGATGCCATTTATTAAATCGCGCTGCCGATGCCATTGCCATTACCGGCTGAACGGCCCGCAGGAAAGGGGGGGAAGAGGACGTATTGCTGCCGTGATGTGGCACCTGAAGCCAAGTGGACTGTAACCCCTTTCGCTCCTTTTTGATTAACGCTTTTTCGGTACCGGCCTCAATATCCCCCGTCAACAGCAAACTGAAAGTGCCGTCATCAACGCGAATAACACAACTGTCATCATTACGTGCATCCGTCGTCGACTTCAACGGCCACAAAATGTTGAAGTTAAGCCCTTCCCACTTCCAGTGTTCTCCGGCAATACAAGAGAGATGCCCCGCAGAGTAGGAACTGTCACGCAGACTCGCTTTCGGATACATCGCCTGTAAAATTTCGAGCCCTCCACGGTGATCCATATCATCATGACTAATGATTATCTGCTCTAACCGGATATTCCTCCCGCGCAGCAGTGGTGCAATATTTTGCTCAGCCGCCGAGCCCCCTTCCCAGCGATTGCCGGTATCGTAAAGAATTCCTTTACCATTTTTGCTGATAAGCACCGATAGCCCATGCCCGACATCCAGCATATCCACCCGCCAGCGCTCAGGTGCCATGCGAGTGACCCAACACAGAGAGACCACGCCTAATGAAATCAGCAACGATAAGCGATGCCTGATGTCGCTCATTCGCCAAAAAAGAACGGCCAGCCAGCCTGTGAAACTGATGATCAAGAAGGATCCCGCCAGTGTAAACCAGCTGTCTGAAAAGGATTTAACGCCCCACATCGCCAGGCTAAGGGTGTGATCCGCCATTTTCCAAAAGATGATTTGCATCCCTGACATCCAGCCAGAAGGGAATAAATTGAAGATTAGAAGCATCAGGACTAACGGAACAGTCACCATCGACACAATCGGAACCGCCCACATGTTTGCCAGAAATGACGATGGATTCAGGCCATGAAAAATCGCGACCTGTAAGGGTAACAGAAGCAGCGTCATACCCGCCTGAAGATGCCCCCAGCGTAAGAAAAACCAATACCAGTCATGCTGAAAACGTGCAGATAACGGCATCCATTGAAACCAGAAAACCAGCGACCCTACGGCAAAGCAAGACAGCCAGAAACTGTCCGAAAGAATATTCATCGGGTCAGCCAATAATAATAACGCGACGCCCCACAACCAGACCTGCCATGGATGGCAACTTATACGAAAAAACCTCAGCATAATCCACAGCGAGACTGCCAGCGCGGCGCGTAATGCGGGGGCATTACAACCTGAAAGCCAGGTATACATCAGCAGAAATATCTCGCTGACCAGTAAAGGAAAGCGGTAGTCAATCTGCTTTACTGGCAGGAAAAACTGCATTCCCCGCGCCACCCACCAGCCAAATAAGGCAGCAATACCAATGTGCAGACCTGAAATCGCCACGAGATGAGCGACGCCGGTTCTTTGCAGTAAAATTTTCTCATCACCATTAATTAATCCCTTCTCACCAAAAGCTAAGGCAATAAGCACCGGCGTATTCGCCAGTTCAGGCATTGCAGCTTGTACGCGATGGATGAATTGCTGGCGGAACGTGCTCCCGCCCTCCAACATTTCGCCTTGCCGGATCGTCGCCGTCAGCGGTGCATGTTGCGCCAGCGCCCAGCGTTGGGCATCGAATCCCCCTTCATTCAACAGGCTGTGAACAGGACGGAGGCTGGCGATAAATTTCCACTTTTGTCCTGCAGAGAGAGGGGTTTCTGCACCTCCCCATTTGGCACGAAATAGCACCACGGGGAAAATTTGCTTTCCATCTACCTTTTCAATTTTGAAAAACTGAGATTTTGCATCGCCCTGCCCCAGATTAATGCTCTGCACGCTAGCGATAACCTCACGATTGGCGCCCACAAGCGTGAGCGTCTGCTCAATCATGCTACTGCCCTGCATGCTGGCCCAGGCGAAACTCAGCAAAGCGATCATCGCCAGCCTGATTATCTTTCGATGTGAGCCCCATAGTATCCATACGAAAAGGCATACCACCACAAGCCACAGATTCGAGGGAAGTTGAGCAATAAACACCAACGGCGTCATACCCGCAATGACCGCGACAGCGACCTCGTCCAATGAGATTTTGATGGCATTCCCTCTGCGTTCATCATACGACCACCTTGGTCAGATTCTGGCAGGAGTATGGTATTGAGATTAATAGGGGACAAGCAGAAGAACGACGGAATGCGGGACGTTACGCAAATAAGGGACAGAGATTGAGGAATTAATTTAGAGAATTTAAAGCAAAAAAAACGGCGCCTTAAAAAGGCACCGTTTTAGCATTCGCTATAGGCAGTCATTCACGATTCAGGCCGAAACCTTAACCATAAATGTTCGCGCGATCACGCAGCTCTTTGCCCGGCTTGAAGTGAGGGACATACTTGCCATCCAGCTCAACTTTGTCGCCAGTTTTAGGGTTGCGCCCAACACGCGGAGCACGGTAGTGAAGAGAAAAACTGCCAAACCCACGGATCTCGATGCGTTCACCATCAGCCAAGGTTGCAGCCATATGTTCAAGCATCTCTTTCACTGCATCCTCAACGGCTTTCGCCGGGATATGAGAGTGCTGGCCAGCAAGTCTTTCAATAAGTTCAGACTTGGTCATAGTACCTCCAAGCTTTGCAGCTAAACTACCGTATCGGGGCGGCAGAACCGCCCCCCGTCATTACTCGCCTTTTGCCGCTTTGAACGCTTCAGCCATAGCGTTAGAGAAGTTGCTTTCTTCTGCTGGTTTGTTGTTAACCACAGCGATTGCATCTTTCTCATCTGCTTCGTCCTTAGCACGGACGGAGAGGCTTACTACGCGGTTCTTACGATCAACACCGGTGAATTTAGCTTCAACTTCATCACCAACGCTCAGAACCAGAGTTGCGTCTTCAATACGGTCGCGAGAAGCTTCTGAAGCGCGCAGGTAACCTTCTACGCCGCCAGCTAATTCAACTGTAGCACCTTTGGCGTCAACTGCAGTGACTTTACCAGTAACAATAGTACCTTTCTTGTTAACAGACAGGTAGTTATTGAATGGATCTTCAGCCAGTTGCTTCACGCCCAGGGAGATACGTTCACGTTCTGCGTCAACCTGCAGGACCACAGCTGCGATTTCGTCGCCTTTTTTGTATTCACGTACTGCTTCTTCGCCTGCAACGTTCCAGGAGATGTCAGACAGGTGAACCAGGCCGTCGATGCCGCCGTCCAGACCGATGAAGATACCGAAGTCAGTGATTGACTTGATTTTACCTTCAACACGGTCGTTTTTGTTGTGGGTTTCGGCAAACAGCTGCCATGGGTTAGATTTGCATTGTTTCAGGCCCAGGGAGATACGACGACGTTCTTCGTCGATGTCCAGAACCATAACTTCAACAACATCACCCACGTTAACAACTTTAGATGGGTGGATGTTTTTGTTAGTCCAATCCATTTCAGAAACGTGAACCAGACCTTCAACGCCTTCTTCGATCTCTACGAAGCAGCCATAATCAGTCAGGTTGGTAACGCGACCAGTCAGTTTAGTACCTTCTGGGTAACGCTTAGCGATAGCAACCCATGGATCTTCACCCAGCTGTTTCAAGCCAAGGGATACACGAGTACGTTCACGGTCAAATTTCAGAACTTTAACAGTGATTTCGTCGCCCACATTGACGATTTCGCTTGGGTGTTTAACACGTTTCCAAGCCATATCAGTGATGTGCAACAGGCCATCAACGCCGCCCAGATCAACGAATGCACCGTAGTCAGTAAGGTTCTTAACGATACCTTTAACTTCCATGCCTTCCTGCAGGTTTTCCAGCAGCTGATCGCGCTCTGCGCTGTTCTCAGACTCAATTACTGCACGACGGGAAACAACAACGTTGTTGCGTTTCTGGTCCAGTTTGATGACTTTGAACTCAAGATCTTTGCCTTCGAGATGCAGCGTGTCGCGAACAGGACGAACGTCTACCAGTGAACCTGGCAGGAACGCACGGATACCGTTCAGCTCAACAGTGAAACCGCCTTTAACTTTACCGTTGATAACACCGGTAACAGTTGCAGATTCTTCGTAAGCTTTTTCCAGCGTGATCCAAGCTTCATGACGTTTAGCTTTTTCACGGGACAGCAGAGTTTCACCGAAGCCGTCTTCGACAGCGTCCAGCGCAACATCAACTTCGTCGCCAACCTGGATTTCCAGTTCGCCCTGTGCGTTTTTGAATTGTTCTGCCGGGATTGCAGACTCAGATTTCAGACCGGCGTCAACCAGTACGATATCTTTGTCGATGGACACAACAACACCACGAACGATGGAACCAGGACGGGTTTCGATTGTTTTTAAGGATTCTTCAAAGAGTTGAGCAAAAGATTCAGTCATGTTGTTAATCTTTAGGTTCTTAAGTTTAACGTCCATCTGGCGTCCTGCTGGATGGGGTTGTTTCAAATGCCCCGCTACAGATCCTTGCGGCGAGGTTAAAAAAAACTATAGCCAAAACTGGCACTGAATGGACTTCAGCACCAGATTAAGGCTCGATTACCGGGTTTGTTTTTGCGGTAACCCTAGAATTTCTGTGGCGTAAGCCAACGCTTTTTCGATGACTTCATCGATGGACATACTGGTTGAATCCAGTAATAACGCATCGGAAGCAGCCACTAAAGGCGCAATAGATCGATTACGATCCCGATCATCACGTTCTTTGATCTCGGCTAAAAGCCGTTCAAAGTTAACACTAAAGCCCTTTTCCTGCAACTGTAGCATTCTTCTGTTTGCACGTTCTTCGGAGCTGGCGTCGAGAAATATTTTCACCGGCGCATCGGGGAATACCACCGTGCCCATATCTCGCCCGTCTGCAATCAGGCCCGGCGCCTCACGAAATGCGCGCTGACGACGCAGCAACGCTTCGCGAACACGGGGGAAAGCGGCTGCCTGAGATGCAGTATTACCTACCGTTTCAGTGCGGATTTCGTTGCTGACATCCTCACCTTCTAAAATTACTTGCAACTGCCCATCCTGAGCGACAAAACGCACGTCGAGATGTGCGGCCAGCGGAACTAACGCCTCTTCTGAGACGATATCAACCTGATGATGCAGCGCCGCCAGCGCTAAAACGCGGTAAATGGCGCCTGAATCCAGTAAATGCCAGTTAAAGGCTTCGGCTAACGCTTTACACAGCGTGCCTTTACCTGCACCACTTGGCCCATCAACGGTGATTACCGGGGCTAAAGCCGTCATTTTTGTCTCCTTTCGGTGGGTGATACCCGCTTCATTAGCCTGACAGGACTAATTCAGGAGCGGCATTATACGCTGCCTTTACGGCAACTGTTACCCCACATTTATCAGTTGTCTAAAAAGCAGACGGTTCTCAAAGAGAATAACCAAAAAAAACGGACATCCAGGATGTCCGTTGTATTGACCCACATAGTTATAGACTATGCCAGCGTACTTATTGCCGTGAGACGTTCAAAATAATCGGGGAACGTCTTCGCAGTACATTTCGGATCAAGGATGGTAACCGGCGTATCGGATAGCGCCACCAGCGAGAAACACATCGCCATGCGGTGATCGTTATACGTCGCAATCTCTGCGAATTTAAGGGATTGCGGCGGTTCTACGCGAATATAATCTTCACCCTCTTCCACCGTCGCCCCGACTTTACGCAACTCCGTCGCCATCGCTGCCAGACGATCGGTTTCTTTTACTCGCCAGTTGTAAATGTTGCGCAGCGTAGTCGGACCTTGCGCGAACAGCGCGGCCGTAGCGATGGTCATGGCCGCATCAGGAATATGGTTCATATCCATATCGATGCCTTTGAGCTCACCACGGGTGCATTCGATGTAATCATCAGCCCAATGGATTTTTGCGCCCATTTTTTCCAGCACGTCAGCAAAGCGAATATCACCCTGCATGCTGTTTTTACCGATGCCGGTGACACGAACGGTTCCCCCTTTGATCGCAGCCGCTGCCAGGAAGTAAGACGCGGAAGAGGCATCGCCTTCCACCAGATAAGCGCCCGGCGAAACGTAATGCTGTTTACCGATGATGCGAAACTGCTGGTACTGATGATTTTCAACTTCGATGCCGAAACTCTTCATCAGATTGAGGGTAATATCGATATACGGTTTGGAAACCAGATCGCCCTTAATCTGAATGGTGGTGTTATTTTCAGCCAGAGGGGCCGTCATCAGCAAAGCGGTAAGAAACTGGCTGGACACGCTGCCATCCACACTGACATTCCCGCCAGTAAAGCCACCACGAAGGCGCAGCGGCGGATAATTTTCCTGCTCGAGATAATCGATTTGCGCGCCGCCCTGACGGAGGGCATCAACCAGATGGCCAATCGGTCGCTCTTTCATACGTGGTTCGCCGGTAAGTACTACGTCCTGCTCGCCCAGACATAAGGCAGCAGCCAGAGGACGCATCGCCGTGCCCGCATTTCCGAGGAACAATTCCAGCCCTTTTGCATTGGAAAAAGCCGTGCCCAACCCGTCGATTTCACACTCAGTGCGGGAGGCCGACAGGCGATGCGTCACACCGAGCTGCTTCAGCGCATTCAGCATGTGGCGCACATCGTCGCTGTCGAGCAGGTTAGTCAGGCGGGTAGTGCCCTGTGCTAAAGCAGCCAGTAAGAGTGCACGATTTGAAACACTCTTTGAGCCAGGTAAGTTTATGCTGCCGTTAACCAATGCAACGGGTTGTAATGTCAGGGATTCCACTCTTTCTCCAATTCTTCTTTTCATAAAATGACCCCGGACGGTAAGCCGGGGTCATTTTTAAGGCGTCTTACTAAAGCATTGTGTTGGCCATAAAGCCAGTCTGCTTAGCCGTGGCGTTTTTCGAACTCCGCCATAAAGTCGGTCAAAGCCTTCACACCTTCTAAAGGCATCGCATTATAAATAGATGCGCGCATACCACCAGCCACGCGGTGGCCTTTCAATGCATGTAGACCGGCCGCCTGCGCCTGCTCCAGGAATACATTATCCAGAGAAGCATCCGCCATCTGGAATGGCACGTTCATCCACGAACGGTTAGCCGCGGCGACAGGGTTACGATAGAAACCGGTGCGGTCAATGGCGCCGTAAAGTAATTCCGCTTTCGCCTGATTACGTTTTTCCATTTCACGCAGGCCGCCCTGCTCTTTCAGCCATTTGAAGACCATACCTGACAAATACCATGCAAACGTCGGCGGCGTGTTGAACATGGAATCGTTCTCGGCCAGCACCGTGTAATCAAGGATGGAAGGCAACTCAGTGCGCGCTTTACCCAACAAGTCTTCGCGGACGATCACCAGAGTCAGACCAGCAGGACCAATATTTTTCTGCGCACCGGCGTAAATCACACCGAAGCGGCTGACATCGATCGGACGGGACAGGATGCAGGAAGAGTAATCGGCGACCACAATTTTGTCACCGAAGTCAGGCATTTCATCGATGGCTACACCGTCGATAGTTTCATTCGGGCAGTAATGAACGTAGGCAGAATCTGCGCTGAGCTTCCATTCGCTCATTGGCAAAATACCGCGCTTGCCATCAACAGTGGTGGTGACGTCAATCACATTCGGAATGCAGTATTTTTGGGCTTCTTTCACTGCGCTGTGCGCCCAGTAACCGCCATCAATGTAATCTGCTGTGTTTTTATCACCCAGCAAATTCATCGGCACTGCGGCGAACTGCGCACGCGCACCGCCGTGACAGAAGAGAACTTTATAGTTGGAGGGAATATTCAGCAGGTCACGAATATCCTTTTCTGATTCTTCGGCTACCTGGATAAACTCCTTACTGCGGTGACTGATTTCCATCACGGAGGTACCCAGTCCGTGCCAGTTACAAAGTTCCTGTTCCGCACGACGCAATACTTCTGCCGGGATCATTGCCGGGCCTGCACTAAAATTATAAACCTGAGTCATTTCCCCTCACCACTTCTCTGAGACAGCCACATAGTACCCATTAATTTACCGGTTTTATCATCCGAGACAAGCAATCTGCAACGGATATTGATGACGACCTGATAATCAACGATGAGATCTCGGTCACAAGGTTCTTTCCTCGCTGGAAAGCTGATTTAACAGGATTATCTGTTCACGCACGTACAGTGTTCAGCGCCCTGACCCACGTAAGGTTCTGACAGCGTGGGCAGACCGCCTTGTCACCCACTTTAAGTTCTTTCACCAGACTGCACTGATGGCACGCGTACACGCCGGTGGTCATCATCAGCGTTTCGATATCGATATAATCTTCAGGCAACACCGGCAGGCCGGGTTCGATATCCTCATCCAGACGGAAGTACACGCTCAGTCCACCGTTGGTTTCCAGAATAGCCAGACGCACCTGCCCGAGATGTTCGACGCCTTTTTGTCGCAACTCCATGTAAAACTCACCTTTGGTGATATTTTCCCGATCCATCGTTTCCCATTCGAACATGCCATCGCGAATGATGATCAGAGGCTTTCCTTCCATCCAGTTCTGGAAATGGCGACTGCGCCCCATCAGCCAGGTTGAGAAGCGGTAGAACAGCAGAATCGAAAAGAACACAGCAAAAACCGGCAACAGCGGGACGTCATCATAAAAAGTCACGTCGCCCGCTGCCGATCCGAGGGTCAGGATGATAACGACTTCAAACAAAGAAAGCTGATTAACCCCGCGCCTTCCTGTCAGTTTCAGAAACAGGAACACCACGACAAAAATGAAGAAACATCGAAATGTGACTTCCCCAAGATATTCGATCGGGAATTTATCAAGCGCCATTCGCTTAACATCAAACGCCTGCATAGAGACCTCATGAGTGGAAAAACAGCCGTTTATAGATTGCCTGCTTAACGACAAGCTTAGCGCGTTACAACACGATTACATTCTTAACACGAATACATGGAGGTACGCCGCAAAACCCCGTATCATTGCGCGTTTTTAGCACGCTCAAAAGTGAACTCAATGACGCAAACTTTTATTCCTGGTAAAGACGCGGCGCTGGAAGACTCCATTTCCCGCTTCCAACAAAAACTCACCGATCTCGGTTTTAACATCGAAGAAGCTTCCTGGCTGAACCCGGTTCCGCACGTCTGGTCCGTGCATATCCGCGATCGCGACTGTCCGCTGTGTTTCACCAACGGTAAAGGTGCAAGCAAGAAAGCCGCTCTGGCGTCTGCGCTGGGTGAATATTTTGAGCGTCTGTCGACAAACTATTTCTTTGCCGATTTCTATCTGGGTAAAGAAATTGCCAATGGTGATTTCGTTCATTACCCGAACGAAAAATGGTTCCCGATTGCCGAAGACAACACGCTGCCGGAAGGTATTCTGGATGAGCGCCTGCATGAATTTTACGATGCGGACAAAGAGCTGGTGGCCAGCGATCTGATCGATCTGCAATCGGGCAATCCCGATCGCGGGATCTGCGCCCTGCCGTTCACCCGTCAGTCTGATCTGCAAACCGTTTACATTCCGATGAACATCATCGGTAACTTGTACGTTTCTAACGGTATGTCCGCCGGTAACACGGCCAACGAAGCGCGTGTTCAGGGTCTGTCGGAAGTCTTCGAACGGTACGTCAAAAACCGCATCATTGCAGAATCTATCAGCCTGCCTGAAATTCCTGCGGACGTGTTGGCGCGTTACCCGGGCGTGGTGGAAGCCATCGCAAAACTGGAAGAAGAAGGTTTCCCAATCCTTTCTTATGATGCCTCACTGGGCGGCAACTATCCGGTCATTTGTGTGGTTCTGTTCAACCCGGCCAACGGCACTTGTTTCGCCTCATTTGGCGCACACCCTGATTTCGGCGTGGCGCTTGAACGTACCGTGACCGAATTACTGCAGGGCCGCAGCCTGAAAGATTTGGATGTGTTCACTGCACCGACTTTTGATGACGAAGAAGTTGCCGAACATGCTAACCTCGAAACGCACTTCATAGATTCAAGCGGTTTGATTTCGTGGGATATGTTCAAACAGGACGCAGACTATCCGTTTGCCGACTGGAGCTTCGGCGGATCTACCGAAGAAGAGTTCGCTACGCTGATGGCAATCTTTGATAAAGAAGATGCTGAAGTGTACATCGCTGATTATGAACATCTTGACGTATACGCCTGCCGTATCATCGTTCCGGGTATGTCAGATATTTATCCCGCAGAAGATTTGCTTCTCGCCAATAACAGTATGGGCGCACATTTGCGCGAACAGTTGCTGGCACTCCCGGACAGCGATTTGCCGAAAGAAACGTATCTCGAGATGATCACTCAGCTTGATGATGAAGGTCTTGACGATTTCACCCGCGTGCGCGAACTGCTGGGTATTGCCAGCGGCAAAGATAATGGCTGGTACACTCTGCGTGTTGGTGAGCTGAAATCCATGCTGGCACTGGCAGGTGGTGATTTCGACCAGGCACTGACCTGGGCTGAATGGGCGCATGAGTTTAACTCATCAGTCTACAGTGACGAACGCAACAACTACTATCGTTGTCTGCAAACCCTGCTTCAGCTTTCGCTGGAAGAAGATCGTGAACCAGCTCAGTACTACAATGCCTTCGTGAAAATGTACGGTCAGAAAGCGGTGGAAGATGCTTCTGCGGCGATCAGCGGCGAAGTACGTTTCCACAGCCTGTTTGCCGTTGACCCGGATCTCAAAGCGCTGCCAGCTCATCAGGCATTACTGCGTGCCTACGAGAAGTTACAAGTGGCAAAACGTCGTCATTGGTCCAAAGCCTGATTTACCCAGCGCATCGACTGAACCAGAACCGGCAGAAGCGTCTGCCGGTTTTTTTATCTTTTTACTCATACTCGACCACCGCTTAATCTGGTATCTAAAATTTGACTCGGCCGGGCAAATGGCGTGTAATTTCGCGCGAAATAACGGCTGATTCGATTTTTTTAGGAATAAATAAATTCCGAAAGCACTAAAGTTAATTATTTGTGAAAAAGAATAGAAGCCAATTTAGTACATAAATTAACAGTTAATCCTCAAATTTCACTATCAGATAAGAATATTTTTAGGGTTCATCAACTTTTTTTGTAAAAATTAAAATGTTTTTACACCTTAATTTTCAATGAATTATCGTTAAAACCACCTATTCAGTAGTAGACTTCAAACCACCAAAATCCTCCCCTTATGATCCACGTCAATTTTTACGTTATACTGCTTTGCTAGTATCTCGTTGCGCAGTGCATAGCCCTGAATAAGAGAGTTAATGTGAAAGCTGACAACCCCTTCGATCTTATATTACCCGCCGCTACAGCTAAAGTTGCTGAAGATGCCGGCGTTTATAAAGCCACCAAACAGCCGTTAAAAACGTTCTTTTTAGCCATTACTGCTGGCGTCTTTATTTCTATTGCCTTTGCTTTTTATATCACTTCAACCACCGGCACCGGGACCGTTCCTTTCGGTCTGGCAAAACTCGTCGGGGGCATCTGCTTCTCACTGGGTCTGATGCTGGTCGTGGTTTGTGGTGCAGACCTGTTTACTTCCACTGTGCTGATTGTAATTGCTAAAGCCAGCGGGCGTATCACTTGGGGACAACTGGCACGCAACTGGGCCAATGTCTATATTGGCAACCTGATCGGCGCACTGTTCTTTGTCGCCCTGATTTGGTTCTCCGGGGAGTACATGGTCGATAATGGTTTGTGGGGGCTGAACGTGCTGCAAACGGCCGACCACAAGATGCATCACACCTTTATCGAAGCGGTATGTCTTGGGATCTTGGCTAACCTGATGGTATGCCTGGCTGTCTGGATGAGTTACTCCGGCCGCAGCCTGATGGATAAAATGTTTGCGATGATTCTGCCAGTGGCCATGTTTGTTGCCAGCGGCTTCGAACACAGCATCGCCAACATGTTCATGATCCCGTTGGGTATCGTCATTAAGAACTTTGCAACACCCGATTTTTGGCAAGCTGTCGGTACTACGCCGGCACAATTTGCAGAACTGAACGTCACTAACTTTATCATTGATAATCTCATCCCTGTGACCATAGGTAACATCATTGGTGGTGGTTTGCTGGTAGGGTTAACGTACTGGGTCATATATCTTCGCGATGAGAAAAATCACTGATTCAACGTGGATTCTCGTTACGACAGTTTTACACGCGATTTTTAAAGAAATCCAAATTAGAAGGTAGGTGCAAGATGTCCAAGCTCAATGAAAAATTGACCAACGCATGGCAAGGCTTTAGTGCTGGTGAATGGCAGAATGGCGTAAACGTCCGTGACTTCATTCAGAAGAACTACACCCCGTATGAAGGTGATGAGTCCTTCCTGGCTGGCGCGACACAAGCGACAACCACCCTGTGGGATAAAGTAATGGAAGGTATCAAACTGGAGAACAGCACCAAAGCTCCTGTTGACTTCGATACTGACGTTGCGGCTACCATCACCTCTCATGACGCTGGCTACATCAACAAATCTCTGGAAACCATCGTCGGTCTGCAAACTGACGCACCATTGAAACGTGCCCTGATCCCATTCGGCGGCATCAAAATGGTAGAAGGTTCATGTAAAGTTTATGGCCGTGAACTGGATCCAGCGCTGAAAAAAATCTTCACCGATTACCGCAAAACGCATAACCAGGGCGTGTTCGACGTTTACACCAAAGACATCCTGAACTGCCGTAAATCAGGTGTTCTGACTGGTCTGCCAGATGCGTATGGCCGTGGCCGTATTATCGGTGACTACCGTCGCGTTGCGCTGTACGGTATCGACTTCCTGATGGCTGACAAATTCGCGCAGTTCCAGTCTCTGCAAGATGATCTGGAAAACGGCGTGAACCTGGAAATGACTATCCAGTTGCGTGAAGAAATCTCAGAACAACACCGTGCTCTGGGTCAGATTAAAGAAATGGCTGCGAAATACGGCTACGATATTTCTGCTCCTGCGACTAATGCACAAGAAGCAGTTCAGTGGACTTACTTCGGCTATCTGGCTGCAGTGAAATCACAAAACGGCGCTGCAATGTCCTTCGGCCGCGTATCCACTTTCCTTGACGTGTTCATCGATCGTGATATCAAAGCAGGTAAACTGAACGAAGAACAGGCTCAGGAACTCATTGACCACCTGGTCATGAAACTGCGTATGGTACGTTTCCTGCGTACGCCTGAGTATGATGAATTGTTCTCTGGTGACCCAATCTGGGCGACTGAATCCCTGGCAGGTATGGGTGTTGATGGTCGTACTCTGGTTACCAAAAACAGCTTCCGCTTCCTGAATACCCTGTACACCATGGGGCCTTCACCAGAGCCGAACATGACCATCCTGTGGTCTGAAAAGCTGCCAATGAACTTCAAAAAGTACGCAGCGAAAGTGTCTATCGATACCTCATCTGTACAGTATGAGAACGATGATCTGATGCGTCCTGACTTCAACAACGATGACTATGCTATCGCTTGTTGCGTGAGCCCGATGGTTGTGGGTAAACAAATGCAGTTCTTCGGCGCACGTGCAAACCTGGCGAAAACCATGTTGTACGCAATCAACGGCGGCGTTGATGAAAAAATGAAAATCCAGGTTGGTCCGAAAGAAGCGCCAATGATGGATACCGTGCTGGACTATGACAAAGTCATGGATCGCATGGATCACTTCATGGACTGGTTGGCTAAACAGTACGTGACTGCCCTGAACATCATTCATTACATGCATGACAAATACAGCTATGAAGCTGCATTGATGGCACTGCATGACCGTGATGTTTACCGCACAATGGCGTGTGGTATCGCAGGTCTGTCCGTTGCTGCTGACTCCCTGTCTGCTATCAAATACGCTAAAGTTAGTACCATCCGTGACGAAGACGGCCTGGCTATCGACTTCAAAATTGAAGGCGAATATCCACAGTTCGGTAACAACGATTCTCGTGTAGATGACATCGCTTGTGACCTGGTAGAACGTTTCATGAAGAAAATTCAGAAACTGCGTACCTACCGTGGCGCGGTTGCGACTCAGTCTGTTCTGACCATCACCTCTAACGTGGTTTATGGTAAGAAAACCGGTAACACTCCAGACGGTCGTCGTGCTGGTGCTCCATTCGGTCCAGGCGCTAACCCAATGCACGGTCGTGATCAGAAAGGTGCGGTTGCCTCCCTGACCTCCGTTGCTAAACTGCCGTTTGCTTACGCAAAAGATGGTATTTCTTATACCTTCTCTATCGTTCCAAACGCACTGGGTAAAGACGATGATGTTCGTAAAGCGAACCTCGCGGGTCTGATGGATGGTTACTTCCACCACGAAGCGTCCATCGAGGGTGGCCAACACCTGAACGTGAACGTAATGAACCGTGAAATGCTGTTAGACGCGATGGAACACCCTGAGAACTATCCTCAGCTGACCATCCGTGTTTCTGGTTACGCTGTACGTTTCAACTCACTGACTAAAGAACAGCAACAAGACGTTATTACCCGTACTTTCACCAAGTCCCTGTAATAACTAACGCTCTGGTTTAATTGATAAAAAAGGCTCCACACTGTGGAGCCTTTGTTTCATCCGCCCTACCCTTTACTGTCTGCCCGACAGTCTGTTTTGCCAGAGCGCTATGATTGTGGATCTCTGGCAAAGCAGTTCCGGCATTCGCTGGCAATCAACCTTATTGATTGTCTGGTATCATAAACAGATAGAACCCAGTTTATCTCTGCCAGGCCAGCATCCGCACTTTTAGACTGCTATTCATTGGTCAATATGGAGAATAACCCGCAATGTCAGTTCAAGGTCGAATCCACTCATATGAGTCCTGTGGCACCGTAGATGGCCCAGGTATCCGCTTCATTGTTTTTTTCCAGGGTTGCCTGATGCGTTGCATGTATTGCCACAATCGCGATACCTGGGACACCCACGGCGGTAAAGAAATCAATGTCGAAGATTTAATGAAAGAAGTGGTGACCTATCGCCACTTTATGAATGCATCCGGCGGAGGTGTCACCGCATCTGGCGGTGAGGCCATTCTTCAGGCAGAGTTCGTGCGTGACTGGTTCCGAGCCTGCCAGAAAGAAGGGATTAACACCTGTCTGGATACCAACGGTTTTGTCCGCCGTTACGACCCGGTAATCGATGAATTACTTGATGCTTCCGATCTGGTGATGCTCGACCTGAAACAGATGAACGATGATATTCACCAGAATCTGGTCGGTGTCTCGAACCACCGCACGCTGGATTTTGCCCGTTATCTGGCAAAACGAAATCAGCGCACGTGGATCCGTTACGTCGTGGTACCGGGCTGGTCCGATGATGACGAGTCAGCGCATAAGCTCGGTGAGTTCACCAAAGATATGACTAACATCGAAAAAATTGAACTGCTGCCTTATCACGAACTGGGTAAGCATAAATGGACGGCGATGGGAGAGGAATACGGGCTGGACGGTGTGAACCCGCCAACTACAGAAATTATGGACAGAGTGAAAAACATTCTTGCCAGCTACGGGCATAAAGTTATTTACTGATGCCCAACGCAATGCAAAAAAGACGCCATTTACGGCGTCTTTTTTATTGGGTGCAGATCAGAACCTTTAGATTATGCTGCTGCCACAGGATTTGGGCTCTTGTCTGCCTTGCGCATTAGCATTACCAGATATACCAGTGAAACGACAGCAATCATTACAAACAGCAGACGGTCAGAATAGCTCTGCATCAGCATTGCGGTCATCGTTGGCCCGGCAAGGCTGCCAAGTGTATAGCTCATCAGCAGCGCCTGATTCATAGCGACAAGCTCTTCAGAACTGACCTTCTCGCAGGCCCACGACATTGCTACCGGATATAACGTGAAACCGGCACACCCAAGAATGAATAACGTCGGTGCCATCGCATAACCACTGAGCATAGCGATGCTGCCGAGTATCACGCAAAAAATCTGAATACGTAACACCATCAGGCGACCATAGCGGTCTGCCAGGCGCCCGACCGGCCATTGCCCGATAATCCCAGCGCTGACCAGCAACGCCATCCAGTAGCCCACATCCGCATCACTCATACCTTGATGCGTCAGGAACAACGGCATCAGGCCATACAGTGAGCCGAGCACAATGCCGGAAATAATGCAGCCGTTGATCCCAAGGCGCGCATTACGGCGGCGGAACATTGGCAGAACCGAATGACGCGGCTCCTCGCTGTCCTGATTTTCCAGATGAGCAAACAACAATGGCAACATGGCGATCACAATAAGCGACGTCACCCACGGCAGGACGCTGAATAATGCCGTGGGCACTGTTCCCACCAGCAACTGCCCGACGACAGTGCCGATGTAATACATGATCATGTACGCCGCCAGCAGTTGCCCACGGTTCTTCACCGTTCCGCTGCGCATCAGCGCACTCTCCACGACCACCCAAATAAGCGCACATCCAACACCGGCCACAAAACGTGCCCCGATCCAGCTCCAGAAACTCATGGAAAGCGCCAGACCAGCTGTCGCAACCGCAAACAGGAAGCAGGAGAAATAGTAGCTGCGATTAAAACCGAACCGTTTTATCAGACTGCCAGCAATTAACGTTCCCAGTAAATTACCGGTGAAATACGATGAACTGACAAGGCCCACCTGCCAGGTCGGCAACTGCTCGTGGCTGAGCCATAAAGGGACCAGCGTGTTTAAGACGGCGATAGAAATCGTCAGCAGAAGAAGTCCGCACAGCAGCAGAAAAACGGGACGGGAATAGGCGGACATAGAGCGTTGATGACCACAAAGAGGAAGAAATTGCGCGCATCATGCCACCAGCGCAATAAAAGTCAATCTGGCAAAAAGAGGCCTGAGCACAAACTGGAGGGCGATGATTGAAATCGTTAATCAACCGCTACGATGAGGAATCATGAAGCTTCAGTGACAACCTAATATCACCATGATAACAAACAAGTTTGCATTTTCCGCAACCGTCGCATTTTTCCGTATCAACAGAAGGATGATTCTGTTGATTAAAAAATATTGCCGTGCGCGGACACCCAATTTCGCACATCCGACACAGGTCATCCATGCGCCCCAGACACTGCGGCAGGATAATAGGTCTTAATCCTGTATCCCTTGGAACAGAAATATCCAGTGCCCCGCTTTCACAAACTTGCGTACAGGCACCACAAAAATCGCATTCTGCGTGTTCGATGCTCAGGACGACTTTATCTTGCTCAATACGCAGGATCCCCACAGGACAGGCTTGCATACACTTTCCGCAGCCATTACAAAGCAGCATGAAAGAAGGCTCTGCCACAGCCTGCGGCGGACGGGGTAACGGGCGCTGCAACGTTGGAGTCGCAGAGATCGCAGCCTGTTCAATTGCCTGCTTTCCTGACGCCAGCAGGCCGCGAAACAACCCGCGACGACTGACATTTCGGTTGCCCATCCCCCCTTGCGAATCGCTCATTAGAAATAGAGCTCAACTATCGGTGTTTCCGCCGCCAGCGCATGTTGCCAGCCAGTCAGAGTCGATTCGGCGAGGATTGCAACACCCGCATACAACGGATGCTCAGCTTTCTGGCGCAATAATTCGAGATAGCGCGCAGCCCACGGCAGTAAATGCACCGTCAAAAATGCGTTCAGCAATGACGGGGAATTCTCCGCCAGCCATGCACACATCATCAGCATCAGACCGATATGGTCTTCAGGTTCTGCCTGCGTCAGCTGCGGCTCGATATGGTTTTCACGCATCCACTGACGTAATGCCAGCGTGGAATCACCAAACACCACCGATTCTTTATCCAGATAAACGGAACCCCACGGTGGAGCCGGTAAGGCATATGGCCCTATAAACAGGCGCTGATAGGCATCGTCGATACTTTCCTCTGCGCTTTCCGTCTGACTAAACATTGCCGCAGCCAGTGCCTTCGCTTCTTCAGTTGCACAGGGCCACAGCGGTACCCAGTCATTGCTTTTCAGCAACTCGACGAGAGGATGAACTTTTTGCGATCCTGGCGGATAGAACAGCATCGCGCCTAAAATCTTTCCAGTTAAACTAATTGATTCTGCTGACATAATTCACTCATTGTTGCGGGAACGCGCCACCTGGGGCAATACGTTCCCTGATATTTATAACTGGCCGGTCATTAACCGCTAACGGCCATACCCACCGTCATATGCAGTCCGTAGAAAATCGCACGCCCGATCAGCTCACCGGCAAAGACCAGCACAAAGGCCAGAACCATTGAGGCTAATGCCGGACGTTTGCGCATGATCAGCGGACAGAACCAACAGCCCAACCCCAGACCAATCAGCACCAGCCGCCACGCGGATAATGTGCCGTATTGCGGGATAAGTGCTGAGGCAGCCTGAACTGAGCTGTTGATGCCCGCCAGACCGGCGCTTTGCATCACGACCACCGCCATGCTCACCACCAGTGCAATAAGGCTGATCGCCGGCAGCAGGCGCAAACCACAGCCATTAATATTGGCACCGCGTAGCAGCAGATAGCCGAGCACCGGCCCGCCGATAAGCACCGTCAGCCCGAAGTGGAACACGGTATAGATGTTATCCCATGTAGGAACAGTACTGATTTCATACACGCGACACATCGCGTAAACAAACCCGATACCCGCCAGCATGGTGATCACCAGCCAGATTTTGCCCAGCGCACGCGGCATTTTGTTGATCACCGCCAGCAGCCAGTAAATGCCGCCCAGTGCGAAGAACAACGAACCGCTGCCGATTTCATTACTCAGCGGCGAAGCACCGAGACGATTGAGCGAATTGAAAGCACGCAGTGGCGAGCCGAGGTGCAGAACAGAAGCGATAAACGCCACCGCCATCAGCACCCACAGAAAGAACATCGAGAGGTGAATACGACGATGTTCTTCCACGGAACGTTGCGTCAGCAGCGCAATGGCCAGCACGATAAAGGCCCCCACAACGCACTGCCCTAATACGGTAAAGACCATTAAAGGCCATTCATGCCATCCGTTTCCCATCTCAAACCTCCTTCGGGTTAGCCAGATAACCCGTGGTATCGCCTACTGGACGGCAATTCGCATTGGGTTTGATGACGATATTTGGGTGAGTGAAATGCGCAGCCGGAAGCGGTGCCACCTCCGCCAGATCACCGTATTTCGCACGCAACTCTTCGATAGGCGCCATATCCAGCGCGCGCAGCGGGCAGGATTCAACACAAATAGGTTTTTTACCTGCAGCAACGCGCTCATAACAGCCGTCGCACTTGGTCATGTGGCCTTTCGCTTCGTTATACTGTGGCGCGCCGTACGGACAAGCCATATGGCAGTAACGACAGCCGATACACACGTCTTCATTCACCACCACAAATCCGTCTTCACGTTTATGCATCGCACCGCTCGGGCAGACTTTGGTACAGGCCGGATCAGCGCAGTGATTGCATGAAATCGACAGATAATAGGCGAACACGTTCTGATTCCAGCCGTCACCGTCTTTTTGCCAGTCGCCACCGGCATATTCATAGATGCGGCGGAAGCTAACGTCCGGGGTTAAATTTTTGAAATCTTTACAGGCCAGCTCACACGTTTTGCATCCAGTGCAGCGGCTTGAGTCAATATAAAAACCATATTGAGTAGTCATGTTTTACTCCATTAAACCTTAGCCACTTGCACAAGGTTGGTGTGAGAGGGGTTACCTTTCGCCAGCGGTGAAGGTCTTTGGGACGTCAGTACGTTGATGCTGCCCGCACGGTCGATTTTCTTGCTGTCTGGTGAATACCAGGCGCCTTCACCCAGCGCGACAACGCCAGGCATCATGCGCGGCGTAACTTTCGCGGCAATATGCACTTCACCACGATCGTTAAAAATGCGGATCATATCGCCGTTTTTGATACCGCGCTGAGCAGCATCTAACGGGTTAATCCACATTTCCTGCCTGCAGGCCGCTTTAAGCACGTCGACGTTACCGTAGGTGGAATGCGCACGCCCTTTGAAATGGAAGCCTGTCAGCTGCAGCGGGTAGCGGCTCGCAATCGGGTCATCGTAATTTTCAAATCCGGCGGCATAAACAGGCAACGGATCAATGACATCATCTTTTTCCAGTTGCCATTTCGCGGCGATCTCAGCCAGTGGTGCGGAATAGATCTCAATTTTTCCCGAAGCCGTTTCCAGAGGATTAGCCTGAGGATCCTCACGGAATGCCTTATAGGCAACATGATGTCCTTCCGGGTCACGCTTTTTGAAAATTCCCTGCTGACGGAAAGTGTCAAAATCGGGAAGTTCGGGAATAGCCTGCACCGATTGTTGATACACATGGCGCATCCACTCTTCCTGATTGCGCCCTTCAGTAAACTTCTGTTCAACCCCCAGACGTTTTGCCAGTTCTGTCGTCATCTCATAGATGGTTTTGCATTCAAAGCGCGGTTTAATAGCCTGATCGGCGAAAATCACATAAGCCATGTTGCCGCACTCAGCATCCAGGCAGAAATCCATCTGTTCGGAAGCCGTACAATCAGGCAGGAGGATATCGGCATATTTAGCCGATGAGGTCATGTGATTATCTATGACGACAATCATCTCGCACTGCTTATCATCCTGAAGAATGTCATGAGTGCGGTTGATCTGAGAGTGCTGATTGATCAAGCTATTACCGGCATAATTCCAGATAAACTTGATAGGGACATCCAGTTTATCCTTACCCCGAATACCGTCTCGTACCGCTGTCAGTTCGGGTCCACGCTTGACAGCATCCGTCCAAAGGAAAAACGGAATGCTTGTAGTCACCGGATTATCGAACGTCGGCATACGTACAAATGGCAGACTGTAAGAACCCGAATTTGCGCCTGAGTTACCGCCGTTAATGCCCACATTTCCTGAAAGGAGCGCTAGCATGGCAATCGCACGAGTTGCAATTTCCCCGTTTGAGTGGCGTTGAGGTCCCCAGCCCTGGGCAATAAATGCTGGTTTTGCCTGCCCTATTTCGCGGGCAAGTTTGACAATTTTATCCACCGCAATGCCGGTGATTTTTGACGCCCACGCAGGCGTTTTGGCGATACCGTCCTCACTACCGCCCAGAATGTACGCTTTGTAATGCCCATTGGCGGGTGCGCCTGCGGGCAACGTTTTCTCGTCGTAGCCAACGCAATATTTGTCCAGGAATGGCTGATCGACCAGATTTTCAGTAATCATCACATACGCTAGCGCCGCGGCGAGTGCGCCGTCAGTCCCAGGGCGAATTGGTATCCATTCATCTTCACGGCCAGCGCCAGTGTCGGTATAACGGGGATCAATAATGATCATGCGCGCATTAGATTTCAGCCGCGCCTGCTCGAGGTAGTACGTCACCCCACCGCCGCTAAGACGGGTCTCTCCAGGGTTATTACCGAAGAAAACCACCAGCTTGCTGTTTTCAATATCTGACGGGCTGTTACCATCCGCCCAGCCGCCGTAGGTATAATTGAGACCCGCAGCAATTTGTGCAGAACTATAATCACCATAATGATTGAGATAACCGCCACAACAGTTCATCAGGCGGGCAATCAGCGTTTTACCCGGCGGCCATGAACGGGTCATCGTGCCACCTAATGTACCGGTACCATAGTTAAGGTAAACAGCTTCATTGCCAAAGCGTTGAATGACATCTTTCAGGCTGCCCGAAATCGTGTCTAAGGCTTCATCCCAGCTGATACGCTTAAATTTACCTTCCCCGCGCTTACCTACACGCTTCATTGGGTATTTGAGACGATCAGGATTGTAGACCCGCCTGCGCATAGAGCGGCCACGCAGACAAGCTCTGACCTGGTGCAATCCTTCGTAATTGTCATCACCCGTGTTATCCGTTTCGACATAACGGATCACCCCATCGACAACATGCATTCTCAGCGGGCAACGGCTTTCACAATTGACGGTGCAGGCACTCCAGACGATTTTTTCGTCTGCGACTCCCGCCGGAGCCGCAGACGTTTCAGCGCATATTGTTTTAAACGGTAGCGATATCCCGCCAACCGCTGCCGCCATACCGGCAAGCGTGGTTCCCTTAACCAGATCACGACGGCTGATGCCTCCATTTGAACCGGTTTTATTACTGTTTGAATCCGACATTGCATACTCCGTAACGCCCTTACCCGAAGGACGGAAATTTAACAACCATGTCAATGAACCTGACTCCTGGGATGTAGCTTCTTTAGACTTTTTCTATCTGAATCAGATTCGTATGCTGAGGATTCCCTTTAGCCAGCGGGGACGGGCGCTGGGTTGTCAGCGTGTTCATGCAAGCGCCGTGATCAACACGATCGCCGCTCATATTGGCCTGATGCCATGCCCCCTGCCCCATCGCCACTACGCCGGGAATAATGCGCGGTGTGACCTTCGCCGCTACGCGTACTTCCCCACGATCGTTGAAGACTTTCACTTTGTCGCCGTTTTGAATGCCACGGGTTTTGGCGTCCAGTGGGTTAATCCAGACTTCCTGACGACAGGCCGCCTGCAACACGTCGATGTTGCCGTAGGTGGAGTGAGTACGCGCTTTATAGTGGAAGCCAAACATCTGTAACGGGAACTGGCTGCGTTTGGGGTCGTCCCAGCCTTCAAAGGTTGAGGCATAGATCGGCAGCGGGCTGATGGTTTCGTCTTTTTGCAGTTCCCATTCACTGGCGATTTTGGCCAGCGCGGAAGAGTAAATTTCGATTTTTCCTGAAGGCGTTTTCAGCGGGTTAGCAACAGGATCCTGACGGAATTTTTTGTAGGCCACGAAATGACCGGCAGGGTCTTTACGCTTATAAATACCCATCTCGCGCAGTTCTTCATACGCAGGTAACGCCGGGTCTTTCGCCAGCATTTTGGCATACAAAAACTGCAACCATTCCCGCTGATTACGGCCTTCGGTGAATTTGTCGTAAATATCCGGGCCAAGACGACGCGCCACTTCACTCATCATCTCGTAAATGCCTTTGCGCTCAAATTTGGCAGAAGTCGCGGGCTGGATGAAAATCAGATATCCCATATTGCCGGCGTATTCATTAGGAATAATGTCTTCCTGTTCGACAGTCATGAGGTCAGGCAGCAGGATATCGGCATACTTAGCCGAAGAGGTCATGAAGTTTTCCAGCACCACGATCATCTCGCACTGCGAGTCGTCCTGCAGAATATCGTGAGTTTTATTAATATCGGAATGCTGGTTGGTGAGGGTATTACCGGCATAGTTCCATATGAACTTGATCGGCACATCCAACTTGTCTTTACCACGCACGCCATCAGCTTTGGCGGTCATTTCCGGGCCGCGTGCGATGGCATCCGTCCAACTGAAGCAGGAGATCTGGGTTTCCACCGGGTTTTCCAGTACCGGCATACGTTCGATGGTGATGGTGTACGTCGATTCACGTGCGCCGCTGTTACCGCCGTTAATGCCGACGTTACCGGTCAAAATCGGCAACATAGCGATGGCGCGGGACGTCAGCTCGCCGTTGGCCTGGCGCTGCGGGCCCCAGCCCTGAGAGATATAAGCAGGTTTGGCCTGGCCGATTTCACGCGCCAGTTTGACGATACGATCGGCTGGAATACCGGTAATACGCGATGCCCATTCCGGCGTTTTGGCAGTCGCATCCGCACCCTGTCCGAGAATGTACGCTTTGTAATGGCTGTTGGCTGGCGCATCCGCTGGCAGTGTTTTTTCGTCGTATCCCACGCAATACGCATCAAGGAAAGGCTGGTCCACCATGTTTTCAGTGATCAGCACATACGCAAGACCTGCGACCAGAGCGGCATCCGTTCCCGGACGGATCGGGATCCATTCATCTTCACGGCCAGCGGCGGTATCGGTGTAACGCGGGTCGATCACGATCATGCGGGCATTGGAACGCTGGCGCGCCTCTTCCAGATAGTAGGTGATCCCCCCGCCGCTCATCCGCGTTTCAGCTGGATTGTTACCGAAAAACACGACCAGCTTGCTGTTTTCAATATCAGATGTGCTGTTACCGTCGTTGCTGCCATAGGTGTATGGCATCGCGCAGGAGATTTGCGCGGTACTGTAGCTGCCGTAGTGGCTAAGGAAACCGCCGTAACAGTTCATCAGGCGGGTCACCAGCGAGGCGTAAGGAGAGGAGCGCGTTATATTTCCGCCTATAACGCCGGAAGTGTAATTGATATAAACGGCCTCATTGCCGTATTTACCGACGATACGCTTCAGGTTGTTGGCTATTTCATCAAAAGCTTCTTCCCAACTGATCCGTTTGAATTTACCTTCGCCGCGTTTGCCGACGCGTTTCATCGGGTAATTCAAACGCTCAGGATGGTTCATCCGCCGGCGGATTGAGCGACCGCGCAGACAAGCGCGAACTTGGTGATCTCCGTAGATATCGCTGCCGGTGTTATCTGTTTCAACCCAGTAAACTTCGTCATCACGCACATGCAAACGTAACGCGCAGCGGCTGCCGCAGTTAACGGAACATGTGCCCCAGACCACTTTATCTTCAGGCAGTGTGTTTTTTGCTTCACTCACGGCGGCAGCCAGCGCTTTACGACTAAAAGGCAGCGAGACACCGCCCGCAGCGATAGCCAGACCGGCTAGTGTCGAGGTTTTCATTAACGTACGGCGACTGATTCCGCTTTTCTCAGCGGCGATTTCTGGTTTTATTTCCAACATATTTCCGCTCCGTTAAGTGACTCCGTCATCCGTACCAGTGTTCACCGGCGTCATCAGACATTGACGAAGAGTTGAGCGGGCAGAAATGCGCAGGATTGGGAGTATTTATTTACCCACTCAGAATGCATGGATATTACTCACGATGGGGTAGGAAACTTTGTCTGCTATCAAAAAAGGAGGGATTGTCGCGAAGCAAACAGTGGAATCATCGTACAGCACACGGTTTTACCCATGAAAAAAGCGCCCTGAGGCGCTTATTCGTTATGTTATAGAATATACAGCGGGCTTAACCGATATATTCTAAACCGCCCATGTAAGGACGCAGTACTGCAGGTACTTCGATACGTCCGTCTGCCAGCTGGTAGTTTTCCAGCACAGCAACCAGAGTACGGCCAACAGCCAGGCCAGAACCGTTCAGGGTATGAACCAGACGCGGTTTTTTCTCTGTTTTGCTACGACAACGGGCTTGCATTCGACGTGCCTGGAAATCCCCCATGTTTGAGCATGAAGAGATTTCACGGTAAGTATCTTGCGCAGGCAGCCACACTTCCAGATCGTAGGTTTTGCTGGAACCGAAGCCCATGTCACCCGTACAGAGCAGCACTTTACGGTATGGCAAGTTCAGCAACTGAAGCACTTTTTCAGCGTGGCCGGTAAGCTCTTCAAGTGCCTGCATGGAATCTTCCGGGCGAACAATTTGCACCATCTCGACTTTGTCGAACTGGTGCATACGGATCAGGCCACGGGTATCACGACCATAAGAACCGGCTTCTGAACGGAAGCATGGCGTATGTGCAGTCATCTTCAGTGGCAGCGATTCTTCTTCAAGAATTTCGTCACGCACCAGATTGGTCAGTGGCACTTCAGCCGTAGGGATCAGCGCATAGTTACTGCTGCCCGCTTCTTCATCCAGAGGCTTGGTGTGGAACAAATCCTCGCCAAACTTCGGTAACTGGCCTGTGCCGTACAGCGTCTCATGGTTTACCAGATATGGGACATAGGCTTCCAGATAACCGTGTTGTTCTGTGTGCAGATCCAGCATGAACTGGGAAAGCGCGCGGTGCATGCGGGCGATTTGCCCTTTCATCACCACAAAACGAGATCCGGTCAGTTTCACCGCAGCCGCGAAATCCAGACCGCCAGCCATTTCACCCAGCGACACATGATCGCGAACGGTAAAATCGTACTGACGTGGAGTTCCCCAACGGCTCACTTCCTGGTTGTCGTTTTCATCTTTACCGGCTGGTACGGAATCATCTGGCAGGTTAGGAATGGCAGAAGCAATATCCCGGATTTCATTTTGCAATGCGTCCAGTTCAGCTTTCGCTGCATCCAGCTTCTCACCCAGCGTAGTCACTTCCTGACGCAGGGGTTCGATGTCTTCGCCACGGGCTTTAGCCTGACCGATAGTTTTCGATCGTGCATTACGTTCAGCCTGGAGAGTTTCCGTTTCTACTTGCAAGACTTTGCGGCGCTCTTCCTGAGAACGCAGCTTTTCCACATCGAGTTTAAAACCTCTGCGAGCGAGTTTTTCTGCAACTGCGTCTAGCTCATTACGCAGCAGATTGGGATCGAGCATGCTAATCCTGTACGTGTCGTTATTGAATGTTAATTTGATGGTGCACGCGGCTTTAAAAGGCAGCGCGTCAAAGAGTTATCAAGGTAACCTTACCGCAACGATAAAGTTAGCGGTAGCGTTTTGTCGGGCTATTTTGATCTTGTTCAGCAAGCCATGCCAGCTTTTCGCCGATCTTCCCTTCAAGGCCACGCGCGGTGGGATAATAATATTGTGTGCGGGCCATTTCCGGCGGGAAGTAATCTTCACCGGCAGCGTAAGCGTTCGGCTCATCGTGCGCATAGCGATACTCAGCACCCAACCCCATTTCTTTCATGAGTTTGGTCGGCGCGTTGCGTAAATGCTCCGGCACGTCGAAATCGGATTCCTCACGGGCATCGCGCATTGCTGCTTTGAACGCGCTGTAGACCGCATTGCTTTTCGGCGCACAAGCCAGATAAACGATCGCCTGAGCAATCGCCCGCTCCCCCTCCGCCGGGCCGACGCGGGTGAAACAGTCCCAGGCCGCAATCGCCACCTGCATACCACGCGGATCAGCATTACCGACATCTTCTGACGCAATCGCCAGTAAACGGCGTGCAACATACAGCGGATCGCCACCGGCGGTGATAATGCGCGCGTACCAATAGAGCGCGGCATCAGGGGAGGATCCACGGACTGATTTGTGCAGTGCAGAGATCAAGTCGTAGAAACGGTCACCTTTATTATCAAAACGCGCGCTGCGTTCACCGGCAATTTCAGTCAGCAGTTCAGGAGTTAATGTGCGGAATCCCCTGGCATCAATTTCAGCCATGTCAGCCATCATTTCTATACTGTTCAACGCACGGCGGGCATCACCATTTACCAGCTCCGACAGCATGCGCCGGGTTTCTGGCGGGACACGGATTTTTTCATTGGCGTAGCCGCGTTCTGCATTGGTCAACGCCTGATCGATAACTTTTTCGATATCTTCAGTCGTCAGCGATTTGAGCAGATAAACACGGGCGCGGGATAACAATGCGGAATTAAGTTCGAATGAAGGATTTTCAGTGGTCGCACCAATAAACGTTATAGTGCCATCTTCGATATGCGGCAGAAATGCGTCCTGCTGGCTTTTGTTGAAGCGATGGACCTCATCCACAAACAGAATGGTACGGCGTCCGGCATCGCGGTTTTGGCGGGCGCGTTCAATCGCCTCGCGGATCTCTTTAATACCTGAGGTGACCGCCGAAATGCGTTCAACATCTGCATTGGCATAGCGGCCGATCAGTTCTGCCAGCGTCGTTTTCCCTGTGCCCGGCGGCCCCCACAAAATCATCGAATGCAACTGTCCCGCCTCAATCGCACGCGGCAAAGGTTTGCCCGGCGCTAAAAGGTGCTGCTGACCGATATATTCTGCAAGGGTAACTGGCCGCATTCTGGCGGCCAGTGGCTGAAATTCATTATGGGAAAAATCGAGTGACATATTACTCAAAGGGACCTCACTGACGCTGGTCATCCACCGTCACACCCTGTGGTGGCGTAAATTTAAATTTAGCATCGTCAACGGACGCATTTTGCTCGCCTTTAAGGGCATAAGCACTTTTCTGGCCATCCTGCTCAATCGCAGAGAAGCTTTTAATAGTACCGGCTGGCGTAACGTTGATGGTGAACTGCTTCAGATTTCCGGTGGCCGCTTTCGGCGTTAACTCGAAATCATCACCTTTTTGCTTCACGTTATATTTCGCCCAGTCGCTGCTGTCATTACGCGTGATCAGCATGAAAGGCGTATTACCCGTGGCATTTTTCAGCCAGGTCGCCGTGACTTGCTCAACAAAGGGGTTGTAGAACCACAGCGTCTTGCCGTCGGAAACCAGAATACTTTCATCCGGCGTGGTCATGTGCCAGTTGAACAGATTCGGACGTTTCACCCACAGCTGGCCTTCGCCCTGCTGAACGGCTGCACCGTCATCACTCGTGACAGTCTGAGTGAAGCTCGCATGGAAAGTATTCAGTTTACCCAGGCGGGATTTGAGATCGCTGCTGGCATCCGCCAAAACGGAAGCGGAGGTAAATGCGGTCAGTAAACATCCTACCATTAACAATTTTTTCATTTTTATAATTACCTCAAAAATCCATAAACTTCAGACGATGCCTTTCACACCGGCAAAAGACGTATGGTGCGAACTCTATCCGAGGCTGAACGCCAGCGGTAGCTCAATCATCTGAAAAAACACTGTTTTACGCATCTTTGCACAAGGGTCGCATTCGCGACCCTTCCTAACAACAAACAAGCGAAACAGGCGTGATTTACTCGTGTGAAGGCGGAGCCAGCACTTCGCGGTTACCGTTATGGCCCGGTGTGCTGACAATCCCCTGCGCTTCCATTTGTTCGACGATACGTGCCGCACGATTATAGCCGATGCGGAACTGACGCTGAACGCCAGAGATTGACGCACGACGTTTATCAACGACGAAAGCCACGGCCTGATCGAACAGTGCGTCCAGTTCTTCGTCATCGCCGAGACCCAGCCCACCACCTTCACCCTCTTCTCCACCCGAAAGGATGCTTTCGATGTACTTCGGACGACCGCGCGCTTTCCAGTCCTGCACGACTGCATGCACTTCCTGATCGCGGACGAAGGCGCCGTGAACACGCACCGGAATCGAGGAGTTAGGGGCCATATACAGCATGTCACCCATCCCCAACAGAGACTCCGCACCGCCCTGATCGAGAATGGTACGGGAGTCAATTTTACTCGACACGGTGAACGCAATTCGGGTCGGGATGTTGGCTTTAATCAGGCCGGTGATAACGTCAACAGACGGACGCTGCGTTGCAAGTACCAGGTGGATCCCTGCTGCACGTGCCTTCTGCGCCAGCCGTGCAATCAGCTCTTCCACCTTTTTACCGACAGTCATCATCAGGTCAGCAAACTCATCCACCAGCACGACGATAAACGGCTCTTTGCCGAGGAATGGCGGTTCTGCCGCCATGCCATCGCCCGGTTTCCAGAACGGATCCGGGATCGGACGACCCATGGCTTCCGCTTCCTGAATACGCTCGTTGTAGCCAGCCAGATTACGCACACCGAGCGCTGACATCAGCTTATAGCGACGTTCCATTTCACCGACACACCAGCGCAACGCATTGGCGGCGTCTTTCATGTCGGTAACCACTTCGGTCAGCAGATGTGGGATGCCTTCATACACGGACAGCTCGAGCATTTTCGGGTCGATCATGATGAAGCGCACTTCTTCCGGCGTCGCTTTATACAGCATGCTGAGGATCATAGCGTTCACACCTACCGACTTACCGGAACCGGTTGTACCGGCTACCAGCAAGTGAGGCATTTTCGCCAGATCGGCCACCACAGGCTCGCCGGAAATATCTTTACCCAGCACGATAGTCAGCGGTGAAGGACTGTCTTTAAACTTCGCGCAATCCAGCACTTCCCGCAAATACACGGTCTGACGCTTTTTGTTCGGTAACTCAAGGCCGACATAAGGTTTGCCCGGAATAACTTCCACAACGCGAACCGCAACGGCAGACAACGAACGGGCAAGGTCACGTGACAGGTTTGAAATACGCGCAGCTTTGACACCCGGCGCCAGATCCAACTCGAAACGAGTGATGACCGGCCCCGGCAGTTTACCCACCACGTCGGCTTTAATGCGGTAATCGTTCAGACGCGCTTCAATAAGATTGCCCATTTGCTCAAGAGCAAACTCGTCCACAGGTTCAGCTTCAGCCGGTGGTGAAGTCAGTAAATCCAGTGAAGGTAAAGGCGTCGTCGGTTTCACCAGCGGTTGTTCATGACGCATCAGGAACGGGTGGATCAAGCTGTCCATATCCGGCTTCGCAAGAGACGGTGCCTGACGCGGCGCTTCATATTCTTGCGCATGTTGCACTGGCTGAGGCGACTGCGGACGCTGATACGTTTGCTGTGCAAATTCTGCAGGTTGCTGCTCGTCTTCTGTCTGAGCAGGTAACGTAAACAACGGTTCAGACGGCGTATCGTCCACCAGATCGGCCATCGGCGAGAAGCTAAACGCATCGTGCTGACTGAGTTTCATGGCCGCAGCAGCGAAGTCATCCGCCGCAGAGGTTTGCGCTTCCAATTGCGGGTTCTGCGAATGATGGTGCACAACCACACCGCTGTGCGGCTCAACGTCCTGCTGATAGCGTGACTGTTCGCGTGCCGCAAAGGCATTACGCAATTGTGCTTCCTGCATGGCGGCTTCATCATCAGGCTCTTCTTCGGTGACAGACTCACCATAACGCTGGTTTTGCTGTTCTGAAAATGCCTGACGCAGTGCGGCTTCCTGCATAGCTTCTTCATCCGCCTGAGCCTGTTCATCCTGATAAACAGGTTGCTGAGAGACGTGCTGCTGCGCCGCACTTTGTTCCTGTTCCTGCTGTTCGGCCAGACGCTGAGAAGGGAGTTTAATGCCGTAGGAAGCCAGCTCTCGACGGGTCGGAATACGCACAGGATTCGGTCTGGGTAATTCAGGGCCAAAACCTTTTTTGATCTGCGGATTTTCATCGCTGACTGCGCTGAACGCAGGCATGAAGGTGTTACCCGCAGAAGATGCGGCGGACTGCCCCGCCTGCGCCAGGCCAGTTGCCAGCGCAGCTGTCGCCGCCACACTCGCCGCGTGCGCGCTATCTGGGGTTGGTGAACTGAAATCGAACGGTGAGCGCGAAGTGGGTTCTGCCGCGGTTTGCCAGTTACCCATACGCGGGCCGTCCTCATCATTATGTTCTGCCCGCACCGGTGAAGGTGATTGCTGAACAGGCTGAGGATGACGTGGGACCGGCGTTTCTTCAGGAATTTCGAAACTGTAAAGTGGCGGTGCTGCCGTCGCAGGTGCCGAAGGCGGAGGCGCAATATTTGCAACCGGTGGCTCTGCCGCGTAAGGATCGACTGCACCCTCAGGGGCTACCGGTGCAGACTCAGCGACAACCGCAGCGGTAGGCGCAACCGGCTGAGCCGCTGCCTGATGGGCCGATGGGGTGGAGAGCAGTACATCATCTTCATCAACATCAGCTGTTGCGGCTTCCGTCGCTAAAGTCACTGCAGCTGTTGTTGCAGTGGCTGTAACCGGGGCCACTTTCGTCACCGGTTTTTCAGTATTTTCGTCTTCCAGCAACGGATCGTCATGCTCGTCGTAGTCGTAGTCGTAATCATCATCACGTCGCGAGCGATTGGTCACAATGTTGGTCACGCCCAGCACTGCCCCACCGATCTTCTCTGCGATAGTCAGCCACGACCAGCCGGTAAACAGCGTCAGACCCGCTGCCCAGACACAGAGCAAGACCAGCGTAGCACCGACGTTATTGAAGTAAGGCGTCATCGCCGTGCTCAGCAAACTGCCGATCACCCCGCCAGAGGCGAAGTAATAAAGGTCATCGATATTGACTGACGCCAGCCCACAAGACGTGACAATCAGCGCCAGCGTCCCGATAAGACGCAGCGACCAGGCAAAATAGTCGACGAAATCCTGATGATCGCGCTGACGGAAGGCCGCCCAGCACAGACACAGGATAATAGGGGGAATTGCGTAACCAAATACGCCGAATATGAAGAACAGCGTATCGGCCATCCAGGCCCCAACGCCACCACCCCAGTTATGAATAGGACCATGCCAGGCGGTTTGAGACCAGCTGGGATCCGAGGGGTTAAAACTCACCAGTGCTGCCATCAAGTACGCAGCAAAAATCGCTACCACAACCAGCAACGCCTCCAGAATACGGCGGCCATTGCTCAGTCTTTTCAGGGTAACGTCTTTATCTTCTGTATATTCCTGGCTCAAGAAAGGCTCTCCAGGTTCCTGTGAACTGAGAAAAAGCAACAGCGCCGAGAATTAACCCCGGCGCCATAGCTGTATAGATACACAGGAGTGTAGCTAAAAAAAAGAGGTTTT
The DNA here is from genome assembly GCA_013457415.1 of Enterobacteriaceae bacterium Kacie_13. Classification (NCBI taxonomy): domain Bacteria; kingdom Pseudomonadati; phylum Pseudomonadota; class Gammaproteobacteria; order Enterobacterales; family Enterobacteriaceae; species Enterobacteriaceae bacterium Kacie_13. The sequence goes on along the minus strand of CP045665.1, from coordinate 1,644,323 downwards.
GCACCTGACAATTACCGGGTCTTAATGACCAGGCGATTCGTCTGTTTCACTTCTTCCATTACCACATAGGTACGGGTGTCGTTCACACCAGGAAGACGAAGCAATGTCTCACCTAACAACTTACGGTAAGCAGACATATCCGGTACGCGGGTTTTCAACAGGTAGTCGAAATCCCCTGAAACCAAATGACACTCCTGAATATCTTCGAGTTTTTGTACTGCCGCGTTGAACTGCTCAAACACATCTGGCGCACCGCGGTTGAGGGTTATCTCAACAAATACCAGAAGCGATGCATCAAGATAATGCGGGTTAAGCAGTGCGGTATAACCATTAATGAAGCCCTGTCGTTCCAGACGACGAACGCGCTCCAGACATGGCGTTGGCGATAATCCCACACGTTTGGAAAGCTCGACGTTTGAAATCCGGCCATCCTTTTGAAGTTCGTTGAGGATGTTACGGTCAATACGGTCGAGATCTTTTCCCGGACGTTTTTTGTTGTCTACCATTATTATTGTCTCTCTGCTGTCCTTCCCTGCACCTGCCTACCCCAGCCAACTTCAATGTCTAAGGGTTGTCCCAAGCGAAGACCCGATTATTAAGGTTTACGCATCCAAAAGCCGCGTTGATCCCCTGTCATAAGGAACACGACCAAAACCGGACACTCAAAAGAAATAACTCTGTGGAATTAATAGATTGCGAATTGCCAATCTGATTCACCAAACCCTCTCGCAACAAAAAAATCAAACAGCGTCACCAGAACGGGTCGGGTAGCAGCCATTTGGATAAATTCAAGTCACTGACAGGCAGTTGATTTCTTCTTACCCTGATGTTTTCGCAAATGCACAGCGGATTGTCAAAGTAAAAGAAGCAAAATCAGAAGAACGTGCCAGATTGAAAAGCCAGCGCCCCCTTTTTAGCTATGTTTTCTCTTTGAACAATAACAATTCAGTTCACGCGTTATTTCAGCCAAATCCGTACAACTTACCCTGATATGTGGCTAACTTGACGCGTTGTAGACAACATTCAACATGCCGTAGACCAGAGGCTTGTTGATTTTTTATGCTTGCCATCAATCAGTTACCTGACACATGGTCATGCGCGAAAACCTTTTTACGCGGGTTGCGCAGTAAAAACTATCAGACAAATCGCTAACAACATCTGAGTTTACTTTTTTTAACACGCACTTTTCCCTACAATCCCCTTATCGCTAGTCCCCATCGCGGAGATAGATTGCCCATGAGTACGGTTAAACACAGTAAATTATTGATTTTAGGTTCCGGCCCGGCAGGTTACACCGCAGCGGTTTACGCAGCGCGCGCCAACCTGAATCCTGTTCTAATTACCGGCGTGGAAAAAGGCGGTCAGCTGACCACCACCACAGAAGTGGAAAACTGGCCTGGTGATCCCGAAGGCCTGACCGGCCCGGCACTGATGGATCGCATGCATGAGCACGCGACCAAGTTCAACACCGAAATCATTTTCGATCATATTAACAAAGTGGATTTACAGAACCGTCCGTTCCGCCTCACCGGCGACAGCGGCGAGTACACCTGTGACGCCCTTATTATCGCCACTGGCGCCTCCGCCCGTTACATCGGTCTGCCGTCTGAAGAAGCATTTAAAGGCCGCGGCGTCTCTGCCTGCGCGACATGCGACGGGTTCTTCTATCGCAATCAGAAAGTGGCCGTAGTCGGCGGCGGCAATACCGCAGTGGAAGAAGCGCTGTATCTGGCAAACATCGCGTCAGAAGTGCACCTGATCCACCGTCGCGACAGCTTCCGCGCTGAAAAGATTCTGGTTGACCGCCTCAATGATAAAGTCGCCAGCGGCAACATTGTGCTGCATACCCACAAAACGCTGAACGAAGTGGTTGGCGATCAAATGGGTGTCACCGGCGCGAGCCTGATGGACGTGCGCACCGACGAGAAATCCCAGGTAGACGTTGCGGGCGTGTTCATCGCCATCGGCCATAGTCCGAACACCGGCATTTTCGAAGGCCAGCTGGAGCTGAAAGACGGCTACATCAAAGTGCAGTCCGGTTCGCACGGTAATGCCACACAAACCAGCATTCCCGGCGTCTTTGCTGCGGGCGACGTGATGGACCATATTTACCGCCAGGCAATCACCTCCGCCGGCACCGGTTGTATGGCCGCGCTCGACGCAGAACGTTATCTGGATGGCTTATCGCAAGCCCCGGATTTGTAATCCTCTTTTAGATCTCCTCCCGAATTACCCTAAATAATTCGAGTTGCAGGAAGGCGGCCACAGAGCCGCCTTTATATTTTCAGTTTTTGAACTCAGCATGTAACATGTTCAGCCTCCGAACCGGATAGCTGCGCAGACTGATGCCTGATGAATAAAACACGACAACAAGAACTTATCCGCTGGTTAAAACAACAAAGCTCACGCGCCAAAGGCTGGATCCGTCTGTCTATGATGCTGGGTTTACTTTCGGGTTTACTGATTCTGGCACAGGCATGGCTGATGGCCGGTCTGCTGCACAGCCTGATCATCCAGCACACGCCCCGTGAAGCACTGCTGCAAAGTTTCCTGCTGATGGCGCTGACCTTCGTACTGCGCGCCGTCGTGACCTGGCTCCGTGAGCAGGTGGGCTTTATCTGCGGACGTGTTATTCGCCAGGAGATGCGTAAGTTAGTCCTCGACCGTTTGGAAAAACTGGGGCCTGCGTGGATCCAGGGTAAACCGGCCGGCAGCTGGGCAAGCATCATTCTGGAACAAATTGAAGATATGCAGGATTACTATGCCCGCTATCTGCCACAAATTGCTCTTGCAGGGATTATTCCGCTGCTAATTCTGGTCAGTATTTTCCCAATCAATTGGGCTGCTGGCATGATCCTGCTGGTCACGGCGCCACTTATTCCGGTGTTTATGGCGCTGGTCGGAATGGGCGCTGCCGATGCCAACCGCCGTAACTTTGTCGCGCTTGCGCGTCTGAGCGGCAACTTTCTCGACAGCCTGCGCGGCCTCGACACTCTGCGGTTGTTCCATCGCGGCACGGCGGAAATCGCTCAGATCAAACGCTCCACCGAAAGTTTCCGCGCACGTACGATGGACGTGCTGCGTCTGGCCTTCCTCTCTTCCGCCGTACTGGAATTTTTCGCCTCTATTTCTATCGCCGTTGTAGCGGTGTACTTCGGTTTCTCGTATCTCGGTGAACTGAATTTCGGCAGCTACGGCACACCGGTTACCCTGTTTGCCGGTTTTCTGGTGCTGATCCTCGCGCCGGAGTTCTTCCAGCCGCTGCGTGATTTGGGTGCGTTTTATCACGCCAAAGCGCAGGCGGTCGGTGCTGCGGAAAGTCTGGTGACCTTCCTGACTGCTGAAAGTGCTGAACTGGGCGACGGCGACCAAAGCTGGCCAGCGGGACAAAAAGTATCGCTGGAAGCCCGCGACGTAATCATTCAGTCGCCGCAGGGCAAAACGCTGGCGGGGCCATTAACGTTTCACATTGAGGCCGGGCAACGTATTGCAATTGTCGGACTGAGTGGCGCGGGGAAAAGTTCCCTGCTGAATGCGTTGCTCGGCTTCCTGCCGTACCAGGGATCAATCATCGCAGGTGGCGTTGAGCTGAGCACGTTACGCAATGAAGCATGGCGACAACAGCTGAGCTGGGTGGGTCAGAATCCGCATCTGCCGGAACAAACGCTACGCGCCAATATTCTGCTCAATCAGCCGGACGTCACCGGGCAGCAACTTCAGTCAGCCATTGATCGCGCTTACGTGAGCGAGTTTTTACCGCTACTGCCACTGGGTCTGGAAACGGAGCTTGGCGACAGCGCTGCACGTTTGTCGGTCGGTCAGGCACAAAGGGTTGCTGTGGCCCGTGCCCTGCTCTCGCCATGCGAATTACTATTGCTGGATGAACCGACCGCCAGCCTCGATGCCCACAGTGAACAACGCGTGATGAGCGCACTGAATGAAGCATCAAAAGCACAGACATCGGTGCTGGTGACGCATCAGCTTGAGGATACGCGCGACTACGACGAAATCTGGGTGATGGACAAAGGCCAAATCGCTGAACGCGGTACCTTCGCGCAACTGGTTGCTCAGAACGGATTATTCGCCAATCTGTTATCCCAGCGCAGTAAGGAGCTGTAATCATGAAAATTCTTCTGCCTTATCTCGCTCTGTATCGCCGTCACTGGTTCCGCCTGTCTTTGGGTGTGATTCTGGCCATCGTGACGCTGCTGGCCAGTATTGGCCTGTTGACGCTGTCTGGTTGGTTCCTCGCGGCCTCTGCGGTCGCCGGTATCGCCGGTTTATACACGTTCAACTACATGCTGCCCGCCGCCGGTGTGCGCGGTGCGGCGATATTCCGCACCGCAGGTCGCTACGCCGAACGTCTGGTCAGCCATGATGCCACCTTCCGTGTGCTGGCACATTTGCGGGTGTTTACTTTCACCAAAATTATGCCGCTGTCGCCGGGCGGTATCGCGCGTTTCCGTCAGGCCGATCTCCTGAACCGGCTTGTTGCCGACGTGGATACGCTGGATCACCTGTATCTGCGCGTCATCTCCCCGCTGGTCAGCGCGCTGGTGGTGATTGTTCTGGTGACTTTTGGGCTGAGCTTCATGGACCTCAAACTCGCTCTGACACTTGGGGCGATTATGCTGGTTCTGATGCTGCTTCTGCCGGTGATTTTCTATCGTGCAGGGAAACCTGCAGGACGGGAACTGACAGCCTTGCGCAGCGATTACCGCACACAGCTGACCTCATGGTTACAGGGTCAGTCCGAGCTGGTGGTATTTGGCGCACAGCCTCGTTTTCGCCAGCAACTTAATGACATCGAACGCCGTTGGATGCTGCGCCAGCAGCAGCAGGCGAAGCTGACCGGTCTGTCACAGGCGATGGTGATTGCCGCCGCCGGTCTGACCGTGACGCTGATGTTGTGGCTGGCCGCAGGCGGTATCGGAACAATCGCGCAACCCGGCGCGCTGATTGCGCTGTTCGTGTTTACGCCGCTGGCTGCTTTCGAAGCACTGGGGCCGGTTGCGGCAGCATTCCAGCATCTCGGGCAAGTCATCGCCTCCGCGCAGCGCGTCAGCCAAATCATCAGTCAGCCTGCCGATGTGACGTTCCCGTCACAAGGTCCTGCCGCCACAGAACAGGTGAGTCTGTCACTCACTAACGTGAATTTCACTTATCCTGGCCAGCCGCTACCGGTGCTGAAAAACATTACGCTGGAGATTGCTGCGGGTGAGCACGTTGCCCTGCTCGGCCAGACCGGCTGTGGGAAATCTACTCTCCTGCAATTACTGACGCGCGGCTGGGATATCAACAGCGGCGCTATGAGCATTAACCGCCATGCGATCGCTGATTATGATGAGGCTACGTTGCGCAAGATGATTACCGTAGTCAGCCAGCGTGTTCATATTTTCAATACCACGCTGCGTGAAAACTTGCGCATGGCCTCGCCGCAGAGCTCTGACGAAAAGATTACAGACGTACTCAAGCAGGTAGATCTGCACGTGCTACTGGAAGGCGAAGGCCTGAACGCCTGGCTGGGTGAAGGTGGACGTCAGCTGTCGGGTGGCGAACAGCGTCGCCTGAGCCTGGCGCGTGCCCTGCTGCACGATGCACCGCTGTGGCTGCTCGATGAACCGACCGAAGGGCTGGATGCAGAAACGGAAAATCATATTTTGGCGCTATTGCACAAGCATTGTGATAATAAAACGCTACTCTTAGTGACGCACCGTTTACACGGTCTCGACAACCTCGACAGGATTTGCGTGATGGAGGAAGGTGAGATTGTCGAACAAGGCGATCATCAGACGTTAGCCGCCGCACAAGGCCGGTACGCGCGTTTTCTTGCGCGCACCTGAAGTCTGTCCCTGAATTATGTGGTGGCCTGTGAGTCGCCGGATAAGGAGACCTATGCGGTTAGTTAAGCTCGAGGCCAGTTCTGTACATTTTCCGGATCCTGATACTGCATTGCCGGACCCCAACGGCCTGCTGGCTATCGGTGGTGACCTCACATCGCCGCGCCTGCTTTCCGCTTATCAGCACGGAATCTTCCCCTGGTTCGAACCCGGCGAAATGATCCTCTGGTGGTCACCCGATCCGCGGGCTATTTTAGTGCCCGAGGAACGCCACATCAGCCGCAGCTTACAGAGATTTATGCGTAAAATGCCTTTTCGTTTTACGCTCAATCGCTGTTTTGAACGGGTGATCCACGCGTGTGCAATTGAACGGGAAGATGGCACCTGGATCGGGCCGCTGGTTCAGCGCGGTTATCAGGAATTGCACGAAGCCGGACACGCCCATTCCCTTGAAGTCTGGGAAGGCAATGAACTGGTGGGCGGTTTGTACGGTGTTTCCGTCGGCGGGCTATTTTGCGGCGAGTCGATGTTCAGCCGCCGTGAAAATGCCTCGAAGTGCGCGCTGATGATGTTTTGCCAACATTTTTCCCGCAATGGTGGAGAACTGATTGACTGTCAGGTGCTCAACCCTCACACTGCGTCGCTGGGTGCGAGAGAGATCCCCCGCCGCCAATTTTTGCAGCAGTTATCCGAACTTTCGCAACGCGCGTTAGCGCCGGATTGCTGGTTGCCACAAGACTTATCCCCACATGATGAAGACCTGCCGGTGTTCCCGAAGGATAGGGAATAGGTGCGGTCATGAACCATACTTCTTTACATAATGTGGGTTTTTCGGCATTATCTTGCCGGTTAAAAACTATGGTAGTTAGACCTAGAGGATTCGATGGCCAAAGAAGACAACATTGAAATGCAGGGCACCGTACTTGATACGCTGCCAAACACTATGTTCCGCGTAGAATTAGAAAACGGACACGTAGTTACCGCACACATCTCCGGTAAAATGCGTAAGAACTATATCCGCATCCTGACGGGCGACAAAGTCACTGTAGAGCTGACCCCGTACGACCTGAGCAAAGGCCGCATTGTCTTCCGTAGCCGCTAATAAACGGCTCACTCATCGCTGATTTTCCGGCGATACCTGAGGATACCCTCTTCGCCCTTCCTGCAGTTGCAAGGGCGTTTTGTGGTATCCGCAATTCGGCATTTAGTTTCATTATCCTTTCTGCTTATTCCTCATTAACGAACGTTTCATAAAGAATTTTCAGAAAGAAAAAAGGCGATGTTTTCACATCGCCTTTTGTTTGCCTGAAGTTTTCGGCTTATCTCAGCAGCAGATCAATGCACAGCGCCTTCCGGCTTTTTCTTCTGCGCACTCATGAAGTGGTAAGTCAGCTTATCGGCTTCCTTATCAAGCGCCACCGAGACCGAACCGCCATCCACCAGTGAACCAAACAGCAGTTCATTGGCGAGAGGTTTTTTCAGGTTTTCCTGCACGATACGTGTCATCGGACGCGCACCCATCGCACGGTCATAGCCTTTCACAGTCAGCCAGTCGCGGGCTTCATCGCTGACTTCCAGCGAAACGCCTTTGGCATCCAGTTGCGCCTGCAGCTCGACAATAAATTTGTCGACTACCAGCTGGATCACTTCCGTAGACAGATGGTTGAACCAGATCACGTTGTCCAGACGGTTACGGAATTCTGGCGTAAACACTTTCTTGATCTCTTCCATAGCATCAGGGCTGTTGTCCTGATGGATGAGGCCAATGGATTTACGTTCGGTTTCACGCACACCAGCGTTGGTGGTCATGACCAGAATCACGTTACGGAAATCGGCTTTGCGCCCGTTATTATCGGTCAGCGTACCGTTGTCCATGACCTGCAACAGCAGGTTGAAGACATCCGGATGCGCCTTCTCGATTTCATCGAGCAGCACGACGGAGTGAGGATGTTTCAATACCGCATCCGTCAGCAAACCGCCCTGATCAAAACCGACATAACCCGGAGGCGCACCGATCAAACGGCTGACCGTATGACGCTCCATGTATTCCGACATATCAAAGCGCAGCAGTTCGATATCCAGTGCTTTGGCCAGCTGTACCGTGACCTCAGTTTTACCCACACCGGTAGGGCCCGCGAACAGGAACGAACCAACTGGTTTACGATCCTGCCCCAGACCTGCACGGCTCATTTTGATCGCTTCAGTCAAAGCTTCAATAGCAGGATCCTGCCCGAAGACCAGCATTTTCAAGCGGTCGCCCAGATTTTTCAACACATCGCGATCGGTCGCAGACACGGTTTTTTCCGGAATGCGGGCGATACGCGCCACCACGCTTTCGATATCGCTGACGTTAACGGTTTTCTTGCGTTTGCTGACCGGCATTAAACGGCTGCGCGCGCCCGCTTCATCAATAACGTCGATAGCTTTGTCCGGCAGATGACGGTCATTGATGTACTTGACCGACAGCTCCACCGCCGCACGCACCGCTTTCGCGGTATAGCGGACATCATGGTGCGCTTCATATTTGGTTTTCAGGCCATTGATGATTTGCACAGTTTCTTCGACGGTTGGCTCAACAATATCAATTTTCTGGAAGCGACGTGCCAGAGCACGGTCTTTCTCAAAGATATTGCTGAATTCCTGATAGGTCGTGGAACCAATCACCCGGATCTTGCCGCTCGACAGCAACGGTTTGATCAGGTTTGCCGCATCCACCTGACCGCCGGACGCCGCACCGGCACCGATAATTGTGTGGATTTCATCAATAAACAGGATGCTGTTCTTATCCTGCTCCAGTTGTTTCAGCAGTGATTTGAAACGTTTTTCGAAATCACCGCGGTATTTGGTGCCCGCCAGCAGCGAACCGATATCCAGAGAATACAAGGTGCAGTCGGCCATCACTTCCGGCACGTCGCCCTGTTCAATTCGCCATGCAAGACCTTCAGCAATCGCTGTTTTCCCGACGCCGGATTCGCCCACCAGAAGCGGGTTGTTTTTGCGGCGACGGCAGAGCACCTGAATGGCGCGCTCCAGTTCTTTGTCACGGCCAATCAGCGGATCGATGCCACCAACACGCGCTAACTGGTTAAGATTAGTGGTGAAGTTCTCCATACGATCTTCCCCCGCCGACTGCTCTTCGTTAACTGGGTTTTCCGCATTGTTTGGCGCCTGGCTACCCGATTCATCTTTACGGGTGCCGTGCGAAATAAAGTTCACCACATCAAGGCGGCTGACATCATGTTTGCGCAGGAGATAGGCGGCCTGAGACTCCTGTTCGCTGAAAATAGCGACCAGAACGTTGGCGCCGGATACTTCGCTGCGGCCAGAAGATTGCACGTGGAATACCGCACGTTGCAGAACGCGCTGGAAACTCAGCGTAGGCTGGGTGTCACGTTCCTCTTCACTGGCGGGTAAGGTAGGTGTGGTTTGCTCGATGAAGGCTTCCAGCTCCTGGCGTAATGCCACCAGATCAACTGTACAAGCTTCAAGCGCTTCACGGGCAGCAGGGTTGCTGAGCAATGCCAGCAACAGGTGCTCCACGGTCATAAACTCATGCCGGTGCTCACGGGCTCTTGCGAAAGCCATGTTGAGACTGAGTTCAAGTTCTTGATTGAGCATAGGCACCTCCCAAATAGATTGCCTTAATCAGGCTTTTTCCAGCGTACACAGCAACGGATGCTCATTCTCCTTGGCGTACTCATTTACGTGTGCGACCTTGGTTTCGGCGACTTCGGCGGTATAAACGCCGCATATCGCTTTGCCTCTATAGTGCACCTGGAGCATCAGTTGCGTTGCACGTTCAATATCATAAGAAAAGAACTTTTGCAGAACGTCAATCACAAATTCCATTGGAGTGTAATCGTCGTTGTTTAATATAACTTTATACATAGATGGCGGTTTTACCTCATCCTTTTGCTTATTCGCCGTCAAATGTTCAAAATTTAGCCAGTCTTGTTTGTCGCCCATTGCCTGCTCATCACCTGTAAAGATCGTATTGGATGCTAAATACCTGACGTGAAAGCGTTCTGCGGGGCTCCACCAGGATATTTCCCCATTTTACCATCTCTTGCATCGCGGCGCCGCTGCACAAAATGTTCACTTTGCCATCAGCCTCGCTGGCATAAATTTAACAAAATATGTCAATAGCGTTACCTGCTTCAAAGTTTGGTTATCTGCTCCCTGATGACAAATGCCCTTCCCTTGATCTCTAACCGGTTTCCACTAGAGTGTAAATTCGTGAGTTGGACGTCTTTTGAGCAGGTTTTTTCCGCCGCGTTCTCGCCTTCCCGCTCACTCAACTGGCTTTCAACTCTTTACTACCAGACTAGTCATAAGAGGGATGGAGAAGCATGCTGACGGGTACTGTTAAATGGTTCAATAATGCTAAAGGCTTTGGCTTCATTTGCCCGCAAAATGGCGGTGAAGACATTTTTGCCCACTACTCCACGATTCAGATGGAGGGTTACCGGACGTTAAAGGCAGGCCAGCAGGTCAACTTTGATGTTCATGAAGGCCCAAAGGGGAATCATGCCAGCCTCATTATTCCAGTGGAAAGTGAAGCGGTCGCCTGACCGGTTCTGTTCTGTCTGTTCGATTAAAAGCCAATGCTGGTCACTCACTGACTGGCATTTTTTATTTATGGGGGAGAATGCTTCTGGCTTCAAGTCCTCAATGCAAATTAAAGTACATTTTTTAGACACCGATTGCTAAGACACGATACAAAACAAATTAAATCTAAACACAATCTCAACAAATCGCGTTCATTTCCTTCATCATTTTACCCGTTGCATGCCTGTTTATGGTTGGCCTGTTGAAATAGCCGTTATTGAAATCCGGCCCGATATAACAGGTAAATACCATGACGACATTCAGTTACCCTTCCGAAGAAAAGGCCCTTCTTTCCGGCCTTCAGTTGATGATGGCGTTGGTTTCCCAGCGTCTGGTGCCTGGACCTTCGTGGAAATTGCCGCGCTACCGTTTTAAATTCCTTTTCCGCGCGCTGACCCAGCCGCGCCGCACCTTTGGTATGCTGGATTATCTGGCACATCACCCGCAGCGCGATGAGATCCTCGAGGCACAGCCGAGTCTGCCATGCAAATTGCATCGCGTTTATCAGGCGTCCAACATCACGCCGAAAGAGGCGATGAAACGCATCACCGATCACTATGACATGATCGGCCACTGCCTGCCGGAGGCGATTAACCACGGTTATCTGAATAAGAAACCGATGGCGATCGCTACCCTCACCGGTAAGGAAGAGCAGCGTTACGCCATCACCTTTAACTCCGTCAGCCGTCTGGATAAAGAAGGCGAAGCCACACTGACCTTCAACAATCCGCAGGGCGAGCCGATCGCCATCGTGACCTTCTCTTTCATCTATTATCAGAGCCAGCCAACGTTGTTCATCGGCGCACTTCAGGGCCCGAAAGCGCAGGTTGATCATCAGGAAATCCAGAAAGCGACCAAAGCCTGCCATGGTTTATTCCCAAAACGTCTGGTGATTGAAGCGCTGACCACGCTGGCAGAGCTCGCGGGCATGACGCAGATTGTGGCGGTGGGCAACCACACACATATCTATGAAAACCCGCGCTACAAAAAACGCAAGGGCATGGTATTTGCCGATTACGACAGCTTCTGGGAAACCATGGAGGCGAAACAGGGCGAAGACGGCTATTTCCACCTGCCGCGCCAGATAGCCCATAAGCCTCTGGAGGAAATCGCCAGTAAACGTCGTGCGGAATACCGTCGCCGTTACCAGCTGTTAGATGATTTAGAAAGCCAGATCCGCCAGACGTTCTCCAACGGACATGGACATCAGGTCATCGTGGTTGAGAGCCGCGCCGCCTAATCCGCCCTGCCGCGTGCCAGCCAGGCGACGCGGGAAAACATTTGCCGCAGCAGCGGAGGGATCGAAGAGATCCCTCGCAGCGAAGCCGACTGAGCGACATCTATCGCCAGATCCGGCTTCGAACTGCGGTGAATGGCCTTATCGATAATCCTTCTCGGCGACATCTGCACGTTTTCTGGTATCGCCGAGTGTTTGCGATATACATCTTCAAACCCTTCACGATAGAGAAAATATTCAATGTCCTGAGTCGGCAGCGAGGTCAGCCGGTAGCGCAGATTGTCATCGTGATTCTCCACATTTGCCGTCACGGTCGCCGCGTACTTGCGACCTGCTTCATCGCCGTCCACCAGCACATGCCATTCGATACCCATCTGCCGGGCGAAGCGCAGCAATGGTTTCAGCCCGCACTGGGCAAATTCAATGACCTTAATTCCTTCAGACTCGAAATGATAACCACACTGGCGCGCCAGCTGATTGAGCAGCCAGACTTCGGTTTCGCCTTCCACCAGCAACCAGCAACGGGCGAAGAGCGATGACGGGCGATTAAAGCGGATATGAAATGCAATGCGACGACTGTCTTCCATACTCAACCCTTCCGGGCCGATGGCGTAGGCCGCGACGCGCGATGATTCGCGCACCAGACGACAAATTTGCTCGACCGGTACCAGCGACATCAGGTCGCCGGAGTTGGTGGTGGTAATGCGCTGTAAAGGCAGTTGATCAAGCAATCCCCACGCGACCGACAGCATAATCGGATGCAGGCGGGTTTCGGGGTCTTCAATCAGCAACAACGGTCGCGCATCCGGATGCAGCACCACCGAGCCTTTGGCCTGTAAGAGCGTGGAGAACATCCCCAGCAACATCACGCGCATGCTGCGGCTGTTCGGCTCAGCAATCATCCGGTTGATATTATCTAAAGAACGCCATGCCCGTCGGCTTTCGGCGCGACCATGACGCTTCTGCTGCCACGGCGCACTGTTGGATGTCCCCTGCTCGGCAAAGTAGTGCTCCAGCAGTTGCTGCATGGCCGAAAGTCCGCTGCGCAGTTCGCTGTTGGTCAGCGACTGCGGGTTATGCACCAGCCCGCGCGTCAGCTCATCGAGCTTCTGCGCCAGCTGTTCATTATTCGCTGAAAGGCGCGGTGCCAGCGTTTCGCTGCGCAGACGGCGGATAAAGCGGGCATCACGCAGGCGTAAAACCGGATTGATACGGATCAGCGCCTGCGCCAGCGGATCGATGGTGGTCAGATTGAGCGGCTGTCCGTTGGAGGAAAGGAAACTGCGCAACGTCATCACGCTGCCGTCATCATCCAGTTCGCCTTCAAGCCGGTAATAAATGCGGTTCAGGCGGTCTGGGCATTTTACCCACAATGGCGACAGCGTATTAAAGCGCGGAGACATATGGTGTCCGGCCTGATTTTCACAAAAGGTAAACACAATGTGCAGATACTGTGATTTAGATTCCTTTTCTCCTGCAGGAAAATAGAAATCTTCTTCTTTGAAGCAGTAGAGTTTTGGTTCAGGCGCGAGCAACAGGGTCAGGGCATCCAGCAGACTGGATTTACCCCAGGCGTTTTCCCCGATTAATACGGTATTGGTCAGAAAGGATTCGGTCTGCCCCTGATGTGCTGAGCCGGTTATCGATGCGCCACGTTGTGCGGGCTGAGTCAGTGTCAGAGAAAGCCGGTTAATACCACGAAAACCGACAATATCAATGTGTTCCAGATACATCAGACGCCTCCTGTGCGCTCATTACATTCCTGAGCATGGCGTGAAAAATCGGTTCGCGTCAAGGTTGTCCGCGGATCTCTGTGTACCGAAGCTGCTTTACAGTCAGATAACTTTTGGTTAGCGTGTCGGGCGGTATTTTCTGTGCCGCGCTCCTCTCATGGAACCTCACTTTTCAGGGATTTTTACCTCATGTATTCCGGCCTGTTGATTATTCTTTTGCCGCTGATCGTCGGTTACCTTATTCCGGTCAAAAACCGGTCGTTGCTAAACATCGTTAACCAGATGCTGAGCTGGATGGTGTACGTCATCCTGTTCATTATGGGCATCAGCCTGGCCTTCCTCGATAACCTGAGTACTAATTTACTGCTGATTTTCAAATACGCCGCCGTCTGTTTCTTGTGTATTTTTGTGATGAACTACGCCGCGCTGTGGCTGCTCGAACGCCGCCGCCCCTGGAAAACCCAGTTTAAACAGGAAAAATTACCGTCGCGTTTACACATGGCGCTTGAGTCACTTAAATTGTGCGGCGTAGTGATTGGCGGCTTCGCACTCGGTCTGACCGAATGGCACTGGCTGACGTTCGCCTCACAGGCCAGCGAAATAGCGCTGCTGTTCCTGCTGGCGCTGGTGGGCATTCAGCTGCGCAACAGCAGTATGACGTTGCGCCAGATCATTTTGAATCGTCGCGGCATCATCGTCGCATTGGTGGTGGCATTAAGCGCACTGATCGGCGGGGCTGTAGCCGCAATGCTGCTCGGCCTGCCGCTGAAAACCGGACTGGCACTGGCCTCCGGTTACGGCTGGTATTCCCTTTCCGGTATTGTACTGACTGACTCGTTCGGGCCGGTCATCGGTAGCGCCGCGTTCTTCAACGATCTGGCGCGCGAACTCTGCGCCATCATGCTGATCCCGACCTTAGTACGCAGCAGCCGTTCCACCGCGCTCGGCCTGTGCGGCGCGACGTCGATGGACTTCACGCTGCCGGTCTTACAGCGCAGCGGCGGGCTGGACATGGTACCGCCAGCTGTCGTTCACGGCTTCGTGCTTAGCCTGTTGTCACCGGTACTGATGGCTTTTTTCTCCGCCTGACGCCCTGTTTTCCCGCGGCACTTTGCGGCGGGAACTTTCCTCTTCAGTCCCTCCAAAAACTTGCGATAAATCAACTCCGCCTCACATTGTCTTAAAAACGCTTCATTTCTGAGCCTGTCGGTCTTAGTCTTATTTTAAAACAAGCATTTTAAATGCAACTTTAAAAAGGACCTGATAATGTTTTGTGTGCAATGTGAACAAACAGTCCGTACCCCGGCGGGCAATGGCTGCGCGTATGCGCAGGGAATGTGCGGAAAAACCGCAGAAACCTCTGATTTACAAGACTTACTGGTGGCAGTACTTCAGGGCTTATCAGCCTGGGCGCTGACCGCTCGCGGATATGGCATCGTCGATGAAGAGATCGACAGCTTCGGCCCGCGCGCCTTTTTCTCCACGCTGACCAACGTTAACTTCGACTCTGACCGTATCGTCGGGTATGCCCGAGACGCCATTATTCATCGCGAATCTCTGCGCGTGCGCTGCCGCCTGATGGATCCGGAAATCACCGTAGACCATCCGCTGGCCGCACTGGAACTGGTCAGCGAAAACCTGAGCGAGCTGCAACAGCAGGCTCAGCAATTTGCGCTGAACGATGACAAAGCACGCGTCGGCGACGATATTCACGGCCTGAGGATGCTGTGTCTGTACGGTCTGAAAGGCGCGGCGGCTTATATGGAGCACGCGCACGTACTCGGTCAGGCTGACACGGCGATTTACACCGAATATCACCGCCTGATGGCATGGCTCGGCACTCAACCGGCGGAAATGGGTGAGTTGCTGGACAACGCCATGGCGATCGGCAAGATGAATTTCGGCGTAATGGCGATTCTGGATAAAGGCGAAACTGACGCCTACGGCCATCCGCAGCCGACTTCCGTAAACGTCCGTCCGCTGGCAGGCAAGGCGATTCTGATTTCCGGCCATGACCTGAAAGATTTGCAGATGCTGCTGGAGCAAACCGCCGGTACCGGTATTAACATCTACACCCACGGCGAAATGCTGCCTGCACACGGCTATCCTGAGCTGAAAAAGTACCCGCATCTGGCCGGGAACTACGGCAGTGGCTGGCAGAATCAGCAGGTAGAATTCGCGAAATTCCCCGGTCCTGTGGTGATGACTTCCAACTGCATTATCGATCCAAACATTGGCAATTACGGCGACCGCATCTGGACGCGGAGTATTGTCGGCTGGCCGGGCGTGCAGCATCTGGAAGGGGAAGACTTTGCGCCGGTGATCACGCAGGCGCTGCAGCTGCCGGGTTTCCGTTACAGCGAAATTGAGCAGGAAATTTCCGTCGGTTTTGGCCGTCAGACATTACTTGGCGCGGCGGATACCGTGATTGATCTCGTCGCCGCCAAGAAGCTGCGCCACATCTTCCTCATCGGCGGGTGCGACGGCAGCCGCAGCGAGCGCAGTTATTTCACCGATCTGGCAGTCAGCGTGCCGAAAGATTGCCTGATCATGACGCTGGCCTGCGGCAAATACCGCTTCAATAAGCTGGATTTTGGCACCATTGAAGGACTGCCGCGCCTGCTGGACGTCGGTCAGTGTAACGATGCCTATTCCGCCATAATTCTGGCGGTGAATCTGGCAGAAAAACTGGGCTGTGGCGTTAATGAGTTGCCGCTGAGTCTGGTGCTGTCGTGGTTCGAACAAAAAGCCATTGTGATCCTGCTGACCCTGCTGTCGCTCGGCGTGAAGAACATCGCCACCGGCCCGACCGCCCCTGCTTTCCTCACCGATAATCTGCTGGCGATTCTGAATGAAAAATTCGGTCTTCGGGCAATCACTTCGGTGGAGCAGGACTTGTCCACCATGCTGGCGGAGTAAACCACGATGAATTTTCCGTTATTTCCCGATCAGCCAACAGCGCTGTGTCAGAACCGTATGCAGGTGTATTCCGTCATGCAGGAAACGCCTGACGTGTGGACAATTTCGCTCATCAGTCATGACGTTTATCACTATCGTCCGGGACAGTTTGCGCTGGTAAATATCGGCCAGCGCGGCGATATGCAGCGGGCGTATACGCTGTCGTCAACACCCGGCCTCAGCCCGTTTATTCAGCTGACAGTGCGCCGCATCACCGGCGGCAGCGGCTCCGGCTGGCTGACGCAGCAACTGAAGACGGGCGATTATGTCTGGCTTTCAGACGCTCAGGGTGAATTTACCTGCGACACCGCACAGCCTTTATTGCTGCTCGCGGCAGGCTGCGGCGTGACGCCGGTGATGTCCATCGCGCGTGACGTGCTGGCGAACTGCCCGGCACAAAGCGTGCAGGTATTTTACAGTGTACGTACCCCGCAGGACGTCATTTTTGCCGCCGAATGGCAACGGCTGGCCGCTCAGTATCCTCAGCTTAGACTGATCATCCTGTCCGAGAAGGATGCCCTGCCAGGTCAGGTCGCCGGGCGTCTGAGCCAGGATCTCCTGCAAAGTCAGGTGCCGGACATCCGCTCACGGCGTGTGATGATTTGTGGCCCGGCACCCTATATGACGCTGGCCGGTAACTGGGCGGCAGAGCTTGGCGTTCCGGCGGAAAATATCGTCAAAGAGCAGTTTCAGGCAGCCGAAACCGAGGTATCTGAGGATCAGATGCTGACGCTTACCCGCCTGACGCCGCTGGCCAACTATCGCGTTGCCGTTGGCACGACGCTGCTGGCTGCCATGGAGCAGCACAAACTGCCTGTGACCGCCGCCTGTCGCGCCGGAGTCTGCGGCAGCTGTAAAACCCGCGTTCTCAGCGGAGATTACCAGACGACCAGCCGCATGACGCTGACGGACGCCGACGTCGCACAGGGTTACGTGCTCGCCTGCAGCTGTCAGCTTCAGGGCGACGTTACCCTCGCCTAATCCCCGCAATCCTCTGCCCGCTCATGACTTCTTACAGTCTGCGCGGGCATATTTACAAATCTTCACCCCTCTCCTTAGCCTATTTTTGTATGGTTTAACCTCTGTCATTCACCGCGAAAATGTCACCGCGAATTCATGGACTATGATTAACGCATTCATTTTTGATGATTAACTGAGGGAACACAGAATGAAAGAGAGCGTAGCGTCATATTTAGCTAAAACTCTGGAAGCCGCGGGCGTAAAACGCATCTGGGGCGTCACCGGGGATTCACTCAACGGGCTGAGCGACAGCCTGAACCGCATGGGCACTATCGAATGGCTGGGCACGCGCCATGAAGAAGTCGCCGCATTTGCCGCCGGTGCCGAAGCGCAAATCACCGGTGAGCTGGCGGTCTGCGCCGGTTCCTGCGGGCCGGGCAATCTGCATCTGATCAACGGCCTGTTTGACTGCCACCGCAATCATGTGCCGGTCGTCGCTATTGCCGCCCACATCCCTTCCAGCGAAATCGGCAGCGGGTATTTTCAGGAAACCCATCCGACCGAACTTTTCCGCGAATGCAGCCACTATTGCGAAATGGTGACCAACCCCGAACAATTGCCTCAGGTACTGGCCATCGCCATGCGCAAAGCGATTCTTAACCGCGGTGTGTCGGTGATTGTATTACCGGGCGACGTAGCGCTGAAACCGGCCCCGGAAGATGCCAAAATTGGCTGGTATCCGCCGGTGCTGCCGCGTGTTATCCCGCAGCCCACCGAGCTTGAAAAACTGGCGGAACTGCTGAATGGCGCCACCAATATCACCATGATGTGCGGTAGCGGCTGCGCGGGCGCACACGATGAAGTGATCCGTCTGGCGGAAACATTAAAAGCACCGGTGGTGCACGCGCTGCGCGGCAAAGAACATATCGAATGGGATAACCCGTACAGCGTCGGCATGACAGGGCTAATTGGTTTCTCCTCCGGTTTCCACGCCATGATGAACGCCGACACGCTGATACTGCTCGGCACGCAATTCCCTTATCGCGCGTTTTATCCGACTGATGCCAAAATCATTCAGATCGATATCAATCCGGGCAGCATCGGTTCGCATTGTCACGTGGATATGGCACTGGTTGGTGACATTAAATCCACGCTGACTGCCCTGCTGCCGCAGTTACAGGCGAAAACCGAACGCAAGTTCCTCGATAAGGCGCTGAAGCATTACGCGGACGCGCGCAAAGATCTCGATTCGCTGGCGACCCCAAACGACAAGCAGGCGATCCACCCGCAGTATCTGGCGCAGCAAATCAGCCGCTTCGCCGCGGCCGATGCCATTTTCACCTGTGACGTTGGCACCCCGACTGTCTGGGCGTGCCGTTATCTGCAAATGAATGGTCAGCGCCGCTTGCTCGGATCCTTCAACCACGGTTCGATGGCCAACGCCATGCCGCAGGCGATTGGCGCGCAGGCAATCGACCGCTCGCGTCAGGTGGTGGCACTGTGCGGTGACGGCGGATTTTCCATGCTGATGGGTGATTTCCTGACGCTGGCGCAGCAAAAACTGCCGGTGAAACTCGTCATTTTCA
This sequence comes from Enterobacteriaceae bacterium Kacie_13, assembly GCA_013457415.1. Classification (NCBI taxonomy): domain Bacteria; kingdom Pseudomonadati; phylum Pseudomonadota; class Gammaproteobacteria; order Enterobacterales; family Enterobacteriaceae; species Enterobacteriaceae bacterium Kacie_13. Next base: position 1,625,401 of record CP045665.1, on the reverse strand, counting down.
ACAACAGCGTGTTGGGTTTTGTGGCGATGGAAATGAAAGCCGGTGGCTACCTGACCGACGGCACCGAGCTGAAAAATCCGAATTTCGCCGCGATGGCCGAAGCTGCTGGCATCAAAGGGATCCGCGTGGAAAAAGCCTCTGACGTTGATGCTGCCTTGCAGGACGCCTTTGCCTACGAAGGTCCGGTGCTGGTAGATGTCGTCACCGCCACCGAAGAACTGGCAATGCCGCCGCAAATCAAATTCGAGCAGGCCAAAGGCTTCAGCCTTTATATGCTGCGCGCGGTGATTAGCGGTCGGGGCGACGAAGTCGTCGAACTGGCAAAAACCAACTGGCTGCGATAACCCCGACAGAGCTATAGTGGAGAATCAGGCGGGCTTAGGCAGCTCGCCTTTTCCTACACTTAACATTCATCCAGCAGAAGGAAGCCGACGTTGATCGATTTACGCAGTGATACCGTAACCCGCCCCAGTGAAGCTATGCGTCAGGCGATGGCCCGCGCTGAAGTCGGCGATGATGTCTACGGCGATGACCCGACGGTAAATGCTTTACAGGACATGGCGGCAAAACTGTGTGGTAAAGAAGCTGCGCTGTTTTTACCGACCGGTACCCAGGCCAACCTGGTGGCATTGCTGACCCACTGTCAGCGCGGCGAAGAATATATCGTCGGCCAGAAAGCCCACAACTATATGTATGAAGCCGGTGGCGCAGCCGTGCTCGGCAGCATACAGCCGCAGCCGCTGGATATGGCCGCCGATGGTTCCATTCCGCTGGATAAAATCGCCGCCGCGATTAAACCCGATGACATTCATTTCGCCCGCACCCGTCTGCTGAGCCTTGAAAACACGCACAGCGGCAAAGTGCTTCCGCTCGATTATCTGCAAAAAGCTTATGCGTTCACCCGCGAAAAAGGGCTGGCGCTGCATATTGACGGCGCGCGTATCATGAATGCCGCAGTAGCTCAGGGCGTTGAGCTGCGCGAAATCACCCAGTATTGCGATACCCTGACCATCTGCCTTTCAAAAGGTCTGGGCGCACCGATAGGCTCGCTGCTGGTCGGCAGCAAAGAATACATCCACCGCGCCAACCGCTGGCGCAAAATGACCGGTGGCGGCATGCGCCAGTCGGGCATTCTGGCCGCAGCGGCCATTTATGCGCTGGAAAACAACGTCGCGCGTCTGAAAGACGATCACGACAACGCGCAGTGGCTGGCAGAAGAGCTGACCAAACTGGGCGTGGAAATCGCCGAACCGGGCGCACAGACCAACGTGCTGTACATCAGACAACGTGCTGAGCTGGCCGAAAAGATGGGCCCGTGGATGCGCGAGCGCGGTGTGATCATCAGCGCCGGTCCGCTGACCCGCGTGCTGACGCACATCAACATCAGTCGTGAGGATCTGCAAAAAGTCGTCGCCCTGTGGCAGGAATTCCTGCACGAACACGCCTGATATCGCCCTGCCTGCGGTGCTAACCACAACGTTACCACCGCAATTTCATGATTCATTTGACCTTTAGCAAAACGGATTATGCACATGCCACGGATCGTCATACTCGGTGCCAGCGGATATATTGGCCAACACCTGACTGCCCACCTGAGCCAGCACGGTTTTAAGGTCACTGCCGCCGCGCGCCGCCTTGAATGGCTGCAACAACAGAAATGGCAAAACGTCCGCTGCTGTTTTGCCGATGTCTACCAGAGTAAAACACTCGCGGCTGCGTTCGAAGACGCAGAAGTGCTGGTGTATCTGGTTCACGCCATGACCGAAGACGACGATCTGCTGGAAAAAGAGCGGCAGGCTGCGCAGCATACCTTGCTGGCGCTGAAAGACTCGTCCATCAAACATATTGTCTATCTTGGCTCGATGCAGCCGCAAGACAGCGATTCCCCGCATTTACAGGCGCGAAAACTGACCGGCGATTTACTGCGCATGAGCAATATTCCGGTCACCGAGCTGCGCGCAGGTATTGTCATCGGCGCAGGGTCTGCCGCGTTCGAAGTGATGCGCGACATGGTCTATAACTTGCCCGTGCTGACGCCGCCGCGCTGGGTACGCTCCAAATCCTCGCCGCTGGCGCTGGAAAATCTGCTGGTCTATCTGCGCAATCTGGTGACCTTGCCCGCGACGGATAACCGAATTCTTGAAGCCGCCGGACCGGAATACATCAGCTATCAGGCGTTGTTTGAACGCTTTATCACCCTGAGTGGAAAACGCCGCTGGCTGATCCCCATTCCGATGCCGACGTCATTTGTCTCAGTCTATTTTCTCAGCCTGATCACTTCGGTACCGACGCCACTCGCCAAAGCGCTGATTCAGGGGCTGAACCACGATCTCCCCGCTGACAGCGCAGAGTTACAAACGCTTATCCCTCAGGAACTGATCTCTGTCGATGAAGCCATCCGCAGCACCCTGGAAAAAGAAGAGCATCAGGTGATGGATTCGCCGGACTGGGGATACGATGCCGACGCACGGGAGCGCTGGCGTCCGGGCTACGGTTTTTACCCCAAGCAGGCCGGATTTACGCTGGAAACCTCGGCTTCGAAAGCGGCATTGTGGCAGGTGGTGCAACAGCTTGGCGGTCGCGAAGGCTATTTCTATGCCAACGGGTTATGGAAAACGCGGGCGCGTATGGATGATTTACTCGGCGGCGGCGTAAAGTATGGCCGCCCCGATCGTGAATTCCTGAAATTAGGTGATAAAATTGATGGCTGGAAAGTCATCGGTCTGAAACCGCAGCGCGAACTGGTACTGCTCTTTGGGATGAAAGCGCCGGGACTCGGGCGGTTAACCTTCACCATTACCGACAATGGCGAAAGCCGCAGCCTTGATGTCCGCGCATGGTGGCATCCGGCGGGTTTCCGCGGCCTGCTCTACTGGTTTAGTATGATGCCCGCTCATCAGTTTATTTTCCGTGGCATGGCGAAGCGTATCGCCAGTCTCGCGCGACAGAAAGATCGTTGCGGACGTTAAAGGGTTATTTAACGCGCTTTCAGACATTGCTCACGCCCTTTCCCATTGCAAGCCGCACAAATTCACGAAAGAATGGCACCCTTATTGCTCATGGGTGCATTCTACCCGAAGCGAACGACAATTTTTCTCTGTTTATGAAGGCATTGGCCTGTTTATGAGAGTTTTGGTTACCGGCGCCAGCAGCGGTCTTGGGCGTAACGCGGTTGAGTTTCTGCGAAATAAAGGCATCAGCGTCAGGGCGACAGGTCGCAATGCAGCGATGGGCTCCCTTTTGCAGAAAATCGGCGCGGAATTTATTCATGCCGATCTCACCACGCTGGTCTCATCGCAGGCAAAAGCCCTGCTCGCGGATATCGACACCGTCTGGCATTGTTCGGGGCTGATGTCGCCGTGGGGCAGTGAAAAGGAATTCGAACTGGCTAACGTCCGCGCCACGCGGCGTCTGGGAGAATGGTCGGCGGCCTACGGTGTCGAAAACTTCGTTCATATTTCGTCACCGGCAATCTACTTCGATTTCCATCATCACCGCGACATTCAGGAAGACTTCCGCCCTCACCGCTTCGCGAACTCCTTCGCCCGCAGCAAAGCCGCCGGTGAACAGGTGATCCACACGCTGGCAATGTCTAATCCGCAAACCCATTTCACCATTTTACGCCCGCAGGGGATTTTTGGCCCGCACGACAACGTACTGCTGCCGCGCCTGCTGCAAATGCTGAAATACGGCGGCACGCTGATGCTGCCGCGCGGCGGTGAAGCGCTGGTCGATATGACCTATGTCGAGAACGCCGTTCATGCCATGTGGCTGGCGACGCAGACTGACACCACGGAATCAGGTCGCGCCTTCAATATCACCAACCAGCAGCCGCGACCGCTGCGCACTATGGTGCAGCAGCTGATGGAGCAGTTGGAGATCAAATACCGCATCCGTTCGGTGCCTTATCCGGTGCTGGATATGATGGCGCGCGGCATGGAGCGGATGAGCAAAAGCTCGCACAAAGAGCCGGTACTGACCCATTACAGCGTGGCGAAGCTGAATTTCGACCTCACGCTCGATACACAGCGCGCGCAGAAAGAACTGGGCTATCTGCCGGTAATTTCGCTCGATCAGGGGATTATCCGCACCGCCGACTGGCTGCGCGATCACGGTAAACTTCAGGGCCTGCACGGTATCGGCCCAAAACGCGACTGACCCCGCGGGCCAGCCGGGTTAACTCTTACGGTCCGGAAACTGCTGCAACAACGCATGCACAATCGCTTCGGTTTGTGCATCGGCATTCCCACGGTAATCACTCTGCCTGAAATGCATCTGGAACGCCGCGATGACCCGGCGTTGCTGCTGCGGCGTCATACTCTCCGTCACCGTATACCCATACTCTTTCAGCAAAGCAAGAAGCTGCGCCTGGTCTACTGGCTGCTGCGGATTTCTTCCCGCCAGATTCGCCTGCACACGCGACGCGTCCGGCCATGCGCCAATGCCGCGCTCTGCCAGCTGCTGCCATGGGAACAGTGGTCCCGGATCGTCTTTGCGTTGCGGTGCGATGTCGCTGTGCCCGATCACGTTACGCGGTTCAATCTGATATCGCGCCACGATCTCTTTGCTGAGACTGGCCAGCAGGTCAATCTGCGCCTGCGGGAATGGATAAAATTTCTTGCCCAGCAGATGCATGCTGTAGCCCTGATTTTCCAGTTCGATGCCAACGGATGTGTCATTTAAGTTGGTACGTCCGCGCCAGCCGCTGGCACCTGCGTGCCATGCGCGCATATCCTCCGGTACCAGTTGCCAGGCCACCGGTTTGCCCTGTTCGAGTGGCGGTTTAGCAGGGATCAGGTAATGCGCGCTGACATGTTCATCCGTAAGTGTATTTAATGCATTATGGAAATCTTCGGCAGTGTAGTGAATCACCAGAAAGCGGATCCTCTGATCCGCGCCCTGTGCCTGCCGGGTGGTTTCCAACCGGAATGGCACGTTTTCAGCAGGCTGGCTTACGCCCTGACATCCCGCCAGCATCAGCAACAGCGCCGCGCAGAGGCCGCTTTTAAGGCCGTGGCACGTCATTTACGATGCACGATCACAGCGGTGCCGGAGATGCTGACCATCAGCATGCTGGCATTTTTACCGACGGTTTCGTAATCGATATCCACGCCCACCACCGCATTGGCACCCCGCTCTTTGGCCTGTTCTTCCAGCTCACTGAAGGCGATTTCACGGGCTTTGCGCAGCTCTTTCTCATAGGCGCCCGAGCGTCCGCCCACGATGTCGCGCACACCGGCGAAGAAATCACGAAAAATATTGGCACCTAAAATCGCCTCGCCGGTTACCACGCCGCAGTATTCAGCGATGACAAAACCTTCGAGCGTCGGGGTTGTTGTAATTTGCATGAGTATTCCTTATCAGTTCTCGTCCGGGGTTCATAGAAAAGCGCCTGAACAGCATAAAGTATGCGCAGGGAAAAAACGTATCATTTTCTCTTTGCCATGCATTAAGCCAAATCGCTTTTATACTGTATGGTAAAGAAAGTCATGGTGAAAACGTTCAATCTTTCAGTAAGGAATACAATGAAAAAGAAAATTCTTGCCGCCGCCCTCCCTTTGGCATTGATGCTCAGTGCCTGTACCACGGTCGAACCTGCGTATAAGGATATCGGCAGTCGCACGGCACCGTGCATCGATGGCGGCCCGGACAGCGTTGCCCAGCAGTTTTATGACTTTCGCATCAAGCAAGGTGGTAGCGGTTTACCGAACTCCAGCCAGCTCGCCGCGTATCGCCCTTATCTGAGCACCGGTTTGTATGACGCGTTGTTGAAAGCGCAATCCCAGCCGAAAGTCGATATCGCCGCGTCTCCTAACGAGAAAGCTGGCGTCGGCTCCGGCGATGGCGACGTATTCTCCAGCCTGTTTGACGGCCCAACGTCTGCGTCTGTCGACAGTGCATCAACCATTCCCAACACCGATGCCCGCAATATTCCGCTGCGCGTAACCTTTACCCATGACAAAGAGAAAGGCGCATCCACAACGTGGAAAGATGAAGTGCTGATGGTGCGTGAAGGCAAATGCTGGACCGTCGATGACGTCCGTTATATGGCAGATCTGGATTTCGCCTCCAGCGGCACGCTGCGCCAGGTTTTGGAAAATCAGTAACCGGTTAGTTTCCTGAAAAAACCTTAAAAAAGCGTATGCATAATGTTGGTTGATGATGAATAACGTCATTGACCAACATCTGCGTCACAGTGATGCAACAATATCTTGTGCTACACTTTGGCATTCCTGCGGCGACAGATAATTTTTAAGCCGCGATCGTTGCATAACTATGCTGTGGAAGTTACCATCTGCGGCATCAATGGCTATTCACTATTTGCGCATGAGTATTCAACTTAATAGCATCAACTGCTTCTACGGCGTGCATCAGGCGCTTTTTGACATCCAGCTCAACTGCCCCGCCGGTGAAACTCTGGTTTTACTCGGGCCAAGTGGTGCAGGCAAAAGCTCCCTGTTACGTGTTCTGAACCTGCTGGAAATGCCGCGTTCAGGCACATTGCAAATCGCCGGTAACACCTTCGATTTCACCCGTAAACCGGATGAAAAAGCGGTCCGCGAACTGCGTCAGAACGTCGGAATGGTCTTCCAGCAATATAATCTGTGGCCACACCGCACCGTGCTCGACAACTTACTGGAAGCCCCGATGCGTGTATTGGGTCTGACAAAAGATGTCGCGATGGAGCGTGCCAAAAAATTGCTGACCCGTCTGCGTCTGACTGACTACGCCGATCGATTCCCTCTGCACCTTTCCGGTGGTCAGCAACAACGTGTGGCGATTGCCCGCGCTCTGATGATGGAACCTCAGGTTTTGCTGTTTGATGAACCGACGGCAGCCCTGGATCCGGAAATTACCGCCCAGATCGTCAGCATCATCAAAGAACTGGCAGGTACCGGGATCACACAAGTTATCGTGACCCACGAAGTGGAAGTAGCGCGTAAAACCGCCAGCCGCGTGGTGTACATGGAAAATGGACGCATCGTGGAGCAAGGCGACGCCTCTGTTTTCACACAGCCGCAAACCAAAGAGTTTGCCAGCTACCTGTCCCATTAATTTATTTGTCTATAAAACCATCAATTGATGTTTTCTACGGAGTTAGCGATGAAAAAATTAGTAATTGCCGCGGTTCTGGCTACCGTCAGTTTGTCAGCCAGCGCTGCTGATACCATCCGTTTCGCGATGGAAGCGTCTTATCCTCCGTTTGAGTTTGTAGATTCCAAGAACCAGATCCAGGGTTTTGATGTCGATCTGGCCAACGCCATGTGTAAAGAGATGCAGGCTACCTGTACCTTCACTAACCAGGCGTTTGACAGCCTGATCCCCAGCCTGAAGTTCCGTCGTTTTGACGCCGTGATCTCCGGTATGGACATCACCCCTGAACGTGAAAAACAAGTCGCGTTCACCAACGCGTATTACGACAACTCCGCGCTGTTCATCGCGCACTCCGGTAAATTCACTGACGTTGCGTCGCTGAAAGGCAAACGCGTCGGGATGCAAAACGGCACCACCCATCAGAAATACCTGATGGATAAGCATCCGGAAATCACCGCTGTGCCTTATGACAGCTATCAGAATGCTGTTCTGGATCTGAAAAATGGTCGTCTGGATGCCGTGTTCGGTGATACCGCCGTGGTCAACGAATGGCTGAAGCAGAATAAAAACCTTGCCGCTGTAGGTGACAAAATCACCGACCCGACCTACTTCGGTACCGGTCTGGGCGTCGCAGTTCGTCAGAACAATACTGAATTGCTGACGAAACTCAATGATGCACTGGCGAAAGTAAAAGCTGACGGCACTTACAAGACGCTGTATTCAAAATGGTTCCAGCAATAAGTTTGCCTATCAATGAATGAATTCCAACCTTTAGCAAGCGCCGCCGGGATGACCGTCGGCCTTGCCGTATGCGCGCTGATCCTCGGCCTCGTTCTGGCGATGATTTTCGCTGTCTGGGAATCCGCGCCGTGGAAGCCGCTAAGCTGGCTGGGCACTGCGTGGGTCACCGTGCTGCGCGGCCTGCCGGAAATTCTGGTAGTGCTGTTCATCTATTTCGGATCTTCGCAGCTGCTGATGGTGCTGGCCGACGGCTTTAACATCAACCTCGGGCTGTTTGCCATCCCCGTTAAGTTGCCTATCGAAAACTTCGAAGTCAGCCCGTTCGTCTGTGGTGTGATCGCCCTGTCCTTGCTCTATTCCGCCTATGCCTCGCAGACGCTGCGCGGCGCGCTGAAAGCGGTGCCGCAGGGCCAGTGGGAATCCGGTCAGGTGTTAGGGATGAAAAAGGCGGCGATTTTCTTCCGCCTGATCATGCCGCAAATGTGGCGTCACGCGCTGCCGGGCCTGAGCAATCAGTGGCTGGTGCTGCTCAAAGACACCGCGCTGGTCTCGCTTATCAGCGTTAACGACCTGATGCTGCAAACCAAAAGTATCGCGACCCGTACTCAGGAGCCGTTTACCTGGTATGTGATTGCCGCCTGCATTTATCTGCTTGTCACCCTGTTCAGCCAGTTCGTTATCAAACGTATCGAGCTGCGTACCACCCGCTTTGAACGGAGTGCTTCCTGATGTGGGAATATTTACCTGAAGTCCTGAAAGGATTGCACACCAGCCTGACGCTGACCGTGGTCGCACTGGTGGTTGCACTGGTGCTGGCGATGCTGTTCACCGTGATCCTTACGCTGAAACTGCCGGTCATCAGCCAGATAGTGAAAGGCTATATCACGCTGTTCACCGGTACGCCGCTGCTGGTACAAATCTTTCTGATTTACTACGGTCCGGGGCAATTTCCCTCGATCCGTGAAATCCCGTGGTTGTGGGAAGTCCTGTCGCAGCCGTGGCTGTGCGCGATGTTTGCGCTGGCGCTGAACAGCGCAGCCTATACCACGCAGCTGTTTACCGGTGCGGTGCGGGCGATCCCTTCCGGCCAGTGGCAATCCTGTGAAGCACTGGGCATGTCGAAACCGCAAACCCTGCGTATTCTGCTGCCCTACGCCTTTAAGCGCGCACTGTCTTCCTATTCCAACGAGGTAGTATTAGTCTTCAAAAGTACCTCGCTGGCCTACACCATTACTCTGATGGACGTAATGGGCCACAGCCAGCTGATGTATGGCCGGACCTATGACGTGATGGTGTTTGGTGCCGCTGGCCTGGTGTATCTGTGCGTCAACGGATTGCTGACTTTGATGATGCGGCTGATAGAGCGCCATGCGCTGGCGTTCGAACGCCGCAACTGATTACAAGACTTGCGGACTCCAGACAGGAAGGGACGAGAAATCGTCCCTTTTTTTATGTCCGCGGGTCACGCGCCCATTCTATTATATAATTTTTTAATCAATTTTATTGCATATAAATTCATTTAATGGCATTTTACTTGACAGGTTTCGCTTCCTGCCAGTGACCCGATTATATTAATAAAATCAGTAAACTGAACCATGAAGGGAATGTTAATTTTTGAACAGGAATGTATTGCATGAAAAAGCTGATCCTCGCTGCTATTTTATCTGCCTCTGCTTTTGCCGCCAACGCTGCGGACACGATTCGTTTCGGAACCTCTGCCACTTATCCTCCGTTTGAATCGATGGATGCCAACAACCAGATCGTCGGGTTCGATATCGATCTGGCCAACGCCGTGTGTAAGCAAATGCAGGAAACCTGTACCTTCACCAATCAGCCATTCGATGGACTGATCCCGGCACTCAAATTCCGCCGTTTTGACGTGATCATTTCCGGCATGGATATCACCGAAGAGCGCAGCAAACAGGTCACTTTCACTCAGCCGTACTATGCCAATACCGCCATGATCATCGGGCCGAAAGGCAAGTTCTCATCAATGGCTGACCTGAAAGGTAAACGCGTGGGTCTGGAAAACGGTACTACTCACCAGAAATACCTGATGGAAAAACATCCTGAGATCACAACAGTGGGTTATGACAGCTATCAGAATGCGATTCTGGATCTGAAAAGTGGTCGTCTGGACGGATTGCTTGGCGATACAGCCGTGCTAAATGGCTGGTTGAAATCCAACCCGAACCTGGGTGAGATCGGTGAACTGATTAAAGATCCTCAATACTTCGGCACCGGCGTTGGCATGGCGGTGCGTCCAGAGAACAAAGAGCTGCTGGCGAAACTGAACGCCGCTCTGGAAGGGATCAAAGCCAACGGTGAATTTAAGAAAATTAATGATAAGTGGTTCCCTGCTCATTAATTCCATAAATAACGTTGGGAAAGCCGTCTGCCAGGGCGGCTTTTCTGCGTAACATCTCTCAAATTTGTAACGTGAATACCTGCATTTCATTAAAATAGTGACACTCATCACACTTAGTTCACGAAATGACTTCTACACTGTTAAACCGTAACTACTTCGAGATCGAATGTTTATGCACGCACGTTTTCACACCGCCTTTGCGGCACTCCCTGAAAATCTGTCCTCCGCCCTTGAGCCGTTTCTGCGACATGATGACTTCCCGGCAATGCTCACTGCGGCAGACGTTGCGCAAGTTAAACAGGCGACCGGACTCGATGACGATGCGCTGGCCTTTGCGCTGTTACCTCTCGCCGCCGCCTGCTCCGTCACCCCAATTTCACATTTCCACGTGGGTGCAATTGCGCGCGGGACATCTGGCAACCTGTATTTCGGTGCCAATATGGAATTCGCCGGTGCGCCGATGCAGCAAACCGTTCACGCCGAACAGTCCGCCGTCACACACGCCTGGCTGCGTGGCGAAACCCGCCTGGCTTCCATCACCGTTAACTACACGCCGTGTGGTCATTGCCGTCAGTTTATGAACGAGCTGACCAGCGGCACTGAGCTGGATATCCATCTGCCGGATCGCGACGTTGCCACACTTGGTGATTACCTGCCGCACTCTTTCGGTCCGAAAGATTTAGATATCACCACCCTTCTGATGGATAAGGTCGATCACGGCTATCAGCTCGATAACGCTGATGCCCTGACGTTGCTGGCGTTGGATGCCTGCAATCAGAGCCACGCGCCGTACAGTAAGTCTTACAGCGGTGTCGCGCTGGAAACACACAGCGGCAAGCAGTTCGCCGGACGTTATGCCGAAAACGCCGCATTCAACCCAAGCCTGCCCCCCCTGCAAGCCGCACTGATCCTGCTGAACATGTCCGGTGAAGATTGCCTGAAAGTGCGCCGCGCAGTACTGGTCGAGAATACCGGCGCTCTGCTTACACAAAACGATGCCACCCGTGCGACGCTTAAAGCGATTGGCTGCGAAGAAGTGAAAACCGTGACCTGCTGAATCACCGGCGTTGCGTGATCCAGATAACACTAAAGACTCCGTTCGCGGAGTTTTTAGTTACATAACATTGTCATTACATTTGTAATTTGAATTCGTCTTTTCCTCTCTGTTACCCTCATGTCTCTAAAAAATAAAAAACACCATTCTGAGCCCCCGGAAGAGTAAAATCATGGAACTTGAATACGAAAGCAAACGTCCGCTGTATATCCCGCATGCCGGCCCTATCCTGTTAGAATTCCCTTTACTCAATAAAGGCAGCGCGTTCACCGAAGAAGAGCGCAGTAACTTCAACCTTCATGGCCTGCTGCCTGAGGCCGTTGAAACGATTGAAGAACAGGCCGATCGCGCCTATCGCCAGTTCCAAAATTTCAAAACCGACATCGATAAGCACATCTATCTGCGCAATATTCAGGACACCAACGAGACGCTGTTTTACCGTCTGCTGGACAGTCATCTGAGTGAAATGATGCCGGTGATTTACACCCCGACCGTCGGCGAGGCCTGCGAGCATTTCTCTGATATTTACCGCCGCGCCCGTGGCCTGTTTATCTCCTACCCGAACCGCGCGCACATCGACGATATGTTGCAGAACGCCACAAAACAGCATGTGAAAGTAGTCGTGGTGACTGACGGAGAGCGTATTTTAGGCCTTGGCGATCAGGGCATTGGTGGCATGGGTATTCCTATTGGTAAGCTTTCGCTGTACACCGCTTGTGGCGGCATCAGCCCGGCGTATACCCTTCCGGTGGTGCTCGATGCCGGGACCAACAACCCGCAACTGCTTAATGACCCGCTCTACATGGGCTGGCGTCATCCGCGTATTACCGGCGAAGAGTACGACGCATTCGTCGATCAGTTCATTCAGGCGGTGAAAATTCGCTGGCCAAACGTGCTGTTACAGTTCGAAGATTTCGCACAAAAAAATGCAATGCCGATCCTCACCCGCTATCGCGATGAGCTGTGCTGCTTCAACGACGATATTCAGGGCACGGCGTCCGTGGCGCTGGGCAGTCTGATTGCCGCCAGTAAAGCCGCAGGGGGCAAGCTGAGCGATCAGACTGTCGCCTTCCTCGGTGCCGGTTCCGCCGGTTGCGGTATCGCCGAGCAAATCGTCGCGCAAATGAAATCCGAAGGTCTGAGTGAAGAAGAAGCTCGCGGACGCGTCTTTATGGTCGATCGCTTCGGTCTGCTGACCGACAAACTGCCAAACCTGCTGGATTTCCAAAGCAAGCTGACTCAAAAAAGCAGCGCGCTGGCTCACTGGGATCTGGCAAACGACAGCATTTCTCTGCTGGATGTGGTCCGTCACGCTAAGCCAACCGTGCTGATCGGCGTATCCGGCCAGCCGGGTCTGTTCACCGAAGAGATCATCCGCGAGATGCACAAGCACTGTGCGCGACCGGTAGTCATGCCACTGAGCAACCCGACTTCACGTGTTGAAGCTACGCCTGCGGATATCCTGAACTGGACCGACGGCGCCGCGCTGGTCGCCACCGGCAGCCCGTTCTCGCCGGTCAGTCTCAAAGGCAAGCTGTACCCTATCGCGCAGTGTAATAACTCTTTCATCTTCCCGGGGATTGGCCTCGGCGTGATTGCCTCCGGTGCCACACGCGTCACCGACGGAATGCTGATGGCCGCCAGCCGCACGCTGGCAGAATGTTCGCCGCTGGCAACCGAAGGCACAGGTTCATTGCTGCCGGACGTCGATGATATACAAGGGGTGTCAAAATGCATCGCGATGGAAGTCGCCAAGGCTGCGCAGCTGCAGGGTGTGGCGATGGTAACGTCGGAAGATACTTTGTCGAAAGCTATCGAACACAACTTCTGGGCACCGCAATACCGGACGTATAAACGCACGTCATTCTGATGTAAACAAAGACGGGCTATGATCCAGACCAATGCATTATGCATTGGTCTTTTTTTGGCGAAAAATGCAGCCCGCTACGCATTTAGGTAAGTAATTCCATGAAAAGTGCTGAAAAAACCCGCGAAGGCCGGTGATGCAGAGTTCAACGTATTGCGTCACCCTGACAGGTAAAGTAGCCTTGGATCCGATTTCCATCCGGTCATAAACAGGGACACCTATGATTAAGCGAATTATAGCTGGCGTTACCGGCATCGTTATTCTGATGCTGGCAGTCGCTATTGGGCTTGATCAGTGGATCAGTTTGCGCACGCAGCCATACATCTACGACGAAGTGCAATCGCTGCCACACCGTCAGGTCGGCGTGGTGCTGGGCACCTCAAAATATTACCGCACCGGCGTCATCAATCAGTATTACCTCTACAGGATCCAGGGCGCGATCAACGCCTACAATAGCGGCAAAGTGAAATATCTGCTGTTAAGCGGCGACAACGCGCAGCAAAGTTACAATGAACCCAGCACCATGCGACGCGATCTTATCGCAGCCGGTATTCCTGCCAGCGACATCGTGCTCGACTACGCCGGTTTCCGCACCCTCGATTCGATCGTGCGCACCCGTAAAGTTTTCGACACTAACGATTTCATCATTATCACCCAGCGTTTCCACTGCGAGCGCGCGCTGTTTATTGCGTTGCATATGGGTATTCAGGCGCAGTGTTTCGCCGTGCCATCGCCAAAGAACATGCTCAGCGTTCGCAGCCGTGAAATCTTCGCTCGCCTCGGTGCGCTGACGGATCTCTATTTGCTCAAACGCGAGCCGCGCTTCCTGGGTCCGCTGATCCCTATCCCGGCCATCCACAACGTTCCCGATGATGCTCAGGGCTACCCTGCTGTCACTCCGGAGCAGGTGCTGGCGTTACAACAACAACTTGAAGCCGAAAAGAAAGCCGCAGAAGCCAAAGCGGCGGCTGATAAAGCCGCAGCAGAAAAGGCCGCTGCCGATAAAGCCGCAGCTGACGAAGCCGCCAGAGTGAAGGCAGAACAGGAAGCCAGTGACGCAGCGCAGGATGAAACAAAAGATGTTGAACCGACGGCAAAACCTCAGCCAGTGAAGCCGGTGGGCAAAAATCCGTTCCAGCAGTGATAGGTTTTACTCCCTCCCCTTCGTAGGCAAGGGAGTAAAATCCAGTCCTTCTTCTCAAACGCAAAAAGGCCGCATAAGCGGCCTTTTCTTTCACTACCTAAAAACTTATTTCTTCTTAGCGTATTTCAAAGAGTCCAGCGCCACCGCGAAGATGATGATGCTCCCCTTGATAATGTACTGCCAGTACGGGTTAACACCGATGTAGGTCAGGCCGTAGTTGATGACGGTAAAGATAAGCACACCGGTCACCACGCCTGCCACAGAGCCCACACCGCCGGCGAAGGACACGCCGCCGACCACACAGGCCGCGATAGCATCTAACTCGTACATAAAGCCGAGGTTGTTGGTCGCACTGCCTATACGCCCTGCTTCCAGCAAACCACCGAACGCGTAGAACACACCGGACAACGCATAAATCATGATCAGGTTTAACGGCACGTTAACGCCTGACACTTTTGCTGCTTCCGGGTTGCCGCCGATGGCGAAGATGTTTTTACCGAAGCGGGTTTTATTCCACAGCACCCAGACGAAGGCGATAGCAATAACGGCGTAGAAGGTGATGTAGGAAAGCTTCAGGCCGCCCAGGTGGATAAAGCCCTGTGCAAACTGCGAGAAGCCCGGATCAAAACCGGCGACCGGCGATGAACCCACATAGTCGTAATACAGGGAGTTAATCCCGTAAACGATAATCATCGTACCCAGCGTGGTAATAAAAGGGGTGACGTTCAGATAGGCAATAATAATACCGTTGAGTAAACCAATCAGTGCGCCAACGATACACACGGTCAGAATAACCAGCGGGATCGGCACAACTTCCAGATTCGGGAACACCTTGTTCACGTTGTCCATCGCCTGCAGCATGGTAGCCGCGACAACCGCGGCCAGACCAACCTGACGTCCGGCTGACAGGTCAGTCCCCTGCGTGACAATCAGACCCGCGACGCCCAGTGCAATAATAACGCGCACTGAGGATTGAGTCAGAATGTTACTTAAGTTAACCAGACTGAGGAAGCTGGGATCCTGGATAATAATAATTGCCAGTAATACCAGCAACACCACATAAATCCCGCCCTCTTTTAAATAAGTGAGCAAACTTTTCTTATTTAATGCTTTCATAATAAGAACCCTTAAAAATTAGAGATGCAAGGAAGCCAGGCGTAAAATTTCGTTCTGCGATGTACTTTTGGTGTCAACAATACCCGCAACCTGTCCATTACTCATAACCAATATTCTGTCAGTAATACCCAGCAACTCTGGCATTTCAGAGGAGATAATAATGATCCCCTTTTCTCTTTTCGCCAACTCGGTGATTAACTGGTAAATTTCAAATTTCGCCCCAACGTCGATCCCGCGCGTCGGTTCGTCCAGCATCAATATTTCCGGTTTGGTTAATAACCAGCGCCCGATAATGACTTTCTGCTGATTACCGCCCGACAAGGAACCAATACTGGTTTTATGCCCCGGCGTTTTTACCCGCATGGAATCGATCACCCATTGGGTGTCGCTTTTCATTCTGGCCGTATCGAGCAGGCCGACTTTATTTTTATATTGACGAATATTTGAAATCAGCGAGTTGAAACCAATATCCAGATACGCATAAATACCGGTTGAACGTCGTTCTTCCGTCACCAGCGCAAACCCGTGATTAATCGCTTCGTTAGCACTGTGGTTATTAATTTTTTTGCCGTGCAGTTTAATGGTACCGGCGACTTTCTCGCGAATACCAAACAGCGTTTCGACAATATCAGTACGTTTCGCGCCCACCAGACCGGCGATCCCAAGAATTTCACCTTTGTGTAAATCAAAAGAAATATCACGGATCGAAGGCTGACGCAGCGAGGTCAGATTACGTACTTCGAGGATCACTTCACCCGGCACATTCAGACGATCCGGGAATCGCTGGCTCAGGGAACGGCCGACCATCATGGAGATAATTTTATCCATGTCGAGGCCTTCCAGCGGCTGCGTGATAATCCACTGGCCGTCGCGAAGAATCGTGATTTCATCACAAAGCTGGAAAATTTCTTCCATCTTATGAGAGATATACACGATTCCGCAGCCACGGTCTTTCAGCTTACGGATGATAGTGAACAGGTGGTTCACCTCTTTTTCCGTCAGCGAGGAAGTAGGTTCGTCCATGATGACGATTTTTGCATTGTAGGAAAATGCCTTGGCGATTTCGATCATCTGCATCTGCGAAACCGACAACTTACCGACCTTATCACGCGGGTCGATATCAATGTCCAGTTCGTCAAAAATCGCTTTAGTGTCTTTGTACATTTTGTCCTGATCGACAAAAATGCCTTTCGTCGGGTAACGTCCCAGCCACATGTTGTCCATGACGGTACGTTGCAACACCAGGTTTAATTCCTGATGCACCATCGACACGCCCTTTTCGAGCGCTTCTTTCGAACTTTTAAAATTTACTTCCTGTCCCTGAAAAAGAATCGTACCGGAGTCTTTACTGTATATCCCGAAAAGACATTTTAATAATGTG
Source organism: Enterobacteriaceae bacterium Kacie_13 (assembly GCA_013457415.1). Lineage (NCBI taxonomy): Bacteria > Pseudomonadati > Pseudomonadota > Gammaproteobacteria > Enterobacterales > Enterobacteriaceae > Enterobacteriaceae bacterium Kacie_13. Next base: position 1,608,635 of record CP045665.1, on the reverse strand, counting down.
GATTTACCGGCACCATTCTCACCCATCAGGGCATGAATAGAGCTTGGGCGTACTTTTAAATTCACATTATCCAACGCCCTGACTCCAGGAAATGACTTATTGATACCACTCATTTCCAGCAGGAATTCGTCCGGCTTTTGTGTTGTGTCAGATAACGAATTATCGGCCATAGTTGTACCTGGCTAAAGATAAAAATAAACGGGTGTATTAATACCTGATGTCAGCCCTGCCGGCGGTAATTACTTTCACCACCGGCAGGGCGACATGACGTCCTGTCAGATAAGCATTAACGTCTAATAACACTTAGTCTTTATTTACGGCTTAACCGCAATTATTTATGCCACTGCTTAGCTTTGTTTTTGTATTGCTGTCTGTCTTTACTGCTTTTGTCGTTTACTTATTTCACGAAGGAGGACAGATTGTCTTTATCAACCGCGACGTAAGGAATACGAACGACTTTATTTTCCAGTTTCCAGTTGGTGCCTTCAGCCGCTGGTTTACCGGCCGCCAGATTTCTTGCCAAATCAAAGGTCGCTTTCGCCTGATTGTTGGCATCGTTAAGCACGGTACCGGCCATTGCGCCAGATTTCACCAGCGCCAGCGCTTCTGACAGGGCATCCACACCGAACACAGGAATGCTGGATTTGTTATGAGATTTCAGCGCTTCGACTGCACCCATTGCCATCGCGTCGTTGTTGGCAATAACCACTTCGATTTTGTTAGCGTTCGGGCCAGACAACCAGGCATCCATCTTGTCTTTCGCCTGTGCGGTATCCCACATAGCGGTATCAAGTTGCAGCTGATCAGTTTTCAGGCCTTCTTTGCCGTTCAGAGTGCTGATGACGTATTTGGTACGCGCTTCAGCATCCGGGTGGCCCGGTTCGCCTTTGATAAGCACGTATTGGATCACGCCGTCTTTGTTCAGGTCCCAGGCCGGTGTCGCTTTCCAGTGTTTAGCAATCAGCTCACCCTGGATAATGCCGGACTCTTTAGAGTCAGTACCGACGTAATAGGCTTTGTCGTAGCTGTCCAGATCTTTACGGGAAGGTTCTTTGTTATAGAAAACAACAGGAATGCCAGCACCGCGGGCTTTCTCAATGATGACCGGTGCAGCAGCCGGGTCAACCAGGTTGATGGCCAGCGCTTTCACACCCTTCGCCAGCATGACGTCTACCTGATCGTTCTGGGTGGACTGACTGTTTTGCGAGTCATTCATCAGCAGCTGTACGTCCGGCGTCGCTTTTGCATCTTTTTCGATGGCTTTGCGCACTTCGGACATGAAGTTATCGTCATATTTGTAAATAGTAACGCCGATTTTAGTATCAGCAGCGTGCGCAGCAAAACCAAACATCATGCTTGCAGCCAGAGTCGCCAGGGTGAAGACCTTCTTATTCATTTGTATCTCCGGTTATGTAGGGTGTTACAGAATTTGGCACCGGAAATCCATGTGGGAGCAGTACAGCTCCACGTCATGTGTGGGGTGCCTGCCATCCTTGACCTATAACGTCCTGTCTCGCTGTGAAACCAGTCCGGTAAGCCGGACACAAAGTGAATCATGTCGAAAACGAATGAATCATAATGGCCGCGATGTTAATAAACTGTGAAAGTTCTCACAGATTGAAAACGGTTACATCGCGGTATTTGATCAATAAGTGACGGGTGCCACATTTTGCCACGGCGCAACGGAATGCCGTCTGACCAGCGTTGGCATAAAACAGTGCGAAACACCTTCAGATAACTGTTCTGCTGCGCCTTTTAACGCCAGTTCGGTCGCCAGCGTCGCCATTGAAACGATTGGATAGCGCACCGTAGTCATTTTCGGACTGGTGTAACGGGCGATCGGTATGTCATCAAAGCCTACTAGTGAAAAGTCATTCGGGACGTTAATTCCGTTCTCTTTCAACACCGCCATTGCACCGGCAGCCATCGAATCGTTGTAGGTAAACACCGCGCTGAGGTGAAGATTGCGCCCCAGCAGTTCTACCATCGCCGCCTCACCGCCCTGCAAATCCGGCGAACCCTGTGCGCGCCAGATGGACGGAGGCGCGTCATACGTCTGATGTGACCGCGTCATTGGCTGCGTCATCGCCTGCACATAGCCCTGATAGCGCTGCACATCATCCTCTATCGCATGGCTCGAACCGATATAACCAATGCGCTGGTGCCCCTGCGACAGCAGTAATCGGGTGGCCATTTCTGCGCCGCTGACGTTGTTCAGCCAGACACAGCGGTGCTCGTAGCCGGGAATGACGCGGTTAATCAGCACCATGCCGGAAACCTGATCCATAAATCGCGCGAGCTCGTCATCGCCCAGCGCTTTGGAATGCACGATGAGTGCGTTACAGCGCTGACGAATCAATACTTCAATGGCGTGCCTTTCTTTTTCAGCAACATGATAGCTATTGCCTATCAAAACATATTTCTGATGCAGCTGAGCGACGGTATCCACCGCTTTCACCAGTGCACCAAAAAAAGGATCGGAGACATCCATCACCACCACGCCGATGGTGTCGCTGCTTTGCGTCGCTAGCGCCTGCGCATTGGCATTCGGCCGGTAACCTAAGGTTTCGACCGCGCGTAACACTTGCTCACGCGCGTCTTTACTGGCGATAGAAGGATTGTTCAGAACCCGGGAAACCGTAGCGACTGAGACCCCTGCAAGCCGTGCGACATCACGAATGGTGACCATTTGTCGCTCCGTGATCTGCCAGGCTTTGATAAGGAGGAATACGGAAATTAATCACCCAGGAGGTAAATAACGCAGAGAAAGAGAAGCGAGGTGAAGTGCTCATGGCGTTTCCTTATTAGAGTAGTCGTGGTCTGACTGGCACGACCGCTATCCTAATCATTTTGTGGAAACGCCTGCGTGAATCTCGTCACAGGAAAGAAAACGTTTACATACAATTATGCAACGTTCATCTCAAATCTATCATTTAGGATGATGTGATGGCGCAAAAATCAGGCTGATCTGAGTTCAACGCCAGAGGCTCTGATAGTGAGTTTGCGCCAAATCCATTCGATCGGCCCCTGCCGGAAATATCTTAACCACAGCAGCGTGAACAGCAGATTGCCGGCCCAGACCAGCGGCACCAGCGCCAGCAGCTGTAATCGGTCAAAGTGCATAAAGAAGCCGAATACGTTGAAGAAGGTGACGCAGATGAGTGTCTGTAACAGATAGTTGGTCAGCGCCATGCGACCGACCTGCGAGACCCAGCGGATGAGGCGCCAACCCGAAATCACCGACCAGAAGCCGTAACACAGCGCCAGATAGCTGACCGCCTGCATCAGAGCGCCGAGTTCGCGTGGTGCCTGTAACAGAAAGCCGCTCCAGCGATAGTCCCAGCCGGTCTTCCACTGCATATAAATCGCCGGGATTTGAATGAGTAATGAAAGCGGTAACAGTGCCGCCGCCACTTTGCGGTAATGCGCCTCGCGGAATTCGCCTTTCAGCCAGCCGCTGCGCATCAGTCCGGAACCGATCAACATCGCCCCTGCCAGTTCCCAGCCGTATTGCGCACCGACTGCCAGCAGGCTGGAGGACAATAAATCCAGCCGGTTTTGAATCGCTTCCCAGCCGCCCTTCAGCTTCCAGAATTGCTCGTACTGTATTTCTGCCGGGCCGGGCAGCCAGAACGAACCGGGCGAAGGCGAGGAAATCAGGCCAAGCATCGCCAGCACGGCGACACCTACCAGATACAAAATTATGCCGGTCGAGATCAGCGACTGACTGCTGCGCCCTTCCCGCACCATGCGCCAGCACACCAGACCAATCAGCCCATAGGACAGCAAAATATCACCATCCCAGAGAAAAATGGCGTGCAGAAATCCGCAAAAAAGCAACAGCGACAGCCGCGCTTGGATCCAGTGCTTGCCGCGCGGCAGCAGTAAATAAAGGCCGCCGCCAAACAGCATCGCGAACATCATCAGGAATTTGCCCTGCGCAACGGCATCGAGCACCGCCCATGTCCAGGTATCGGATGTGGAAGGTGTGCCGGAGTAGCCCGGATTCAGATAGGCGGCCTTGGGTAACCCAAAGGCGCTGATATTGAGCAGAAGAATGCCAAAAATGGCGAGGCCACGGGCAAAGTCGAGCGTGGCAATACGTGAGCGCACCCTGACATTCCTTTTTAAGATTATTGAGATATTCAAGAATAAGGGAAGAAAAACGGAGTGGCTAGCCTCCAGGTAAATGAAGTTGCAGCAAGGCAGTCAGCGAGGAGAGCCCGATGAGCTGACTGATGTCAGTGATTCGGGTCTCCGAACGCAGCGAACGCTGCTGCGGCTTTAGTTACGACGGATGGCGCACGGTGCGCAGGAATTCCTGACGCGTGTTCTGGCTCGATTTGAACAATCCCCCCAGAGATGTGGTGGTGGTGGCACTGGTCGCGTCACGCACGCCGCGTGCTTTCACACAGTAATGCACGGCGTCAATCGATACGGCCACGTTGGTGGTACCGAGCAGGGTCTGCAAGGCCACCAGAATTTGCTGGGTCAGACGCTCCTGAACCTGCGGACGCTGCGAGAAGAACTGCACAATGCGGTTGATTTTCGACAGTCCGATCACAGTATCTTTCGGGATATACGCCACGGTCGCTTTGCCGTCGATGGTCACAAAATGGTGCTCGCAGGTGCTGGTCAGGGTGATATCGCGCACTGTCACCATTTCATCAACCTTCATCTTATTTTCGATGACGGTGATTTTCGGGAAATTAGCGTAATCGAGCCCGGAGAAGATTTCATCGACATACATTTTGGCGATGCGGTTTGGTGTTTCCGCCAGACTGTCATCGGAAAGATCCAGATTCAGAAGCTGCATGATACCGGTCATGTGTTCCTGGATCCGCTGCTTGCGCGTTTCATTGTCGATAGGCAAAGCTTCACGCAGAGGGGTTTCCAGACCACGGGCTAACAGGGCCTCGTGAACCAAAATGGCTTCTTTACTCAGGGTAGGCATTCTTTCTTCTCCGGCAGATGTAATCACTTTGACGCAGATCACGCCAAAGTGAGGTGGCTTACTGTAGTGGAGAGCTGAAACAGAATCCAGTGATTGTGTTTCATGATGGATGAAATAGCTGCAAGTTATTGATTGCGGCGAAACACTAACGCCCCGGCAATAATAAATCCGACAAAGGCGACATACAGCGCAGGTTCCAGACGGTGGGTCAGCGCGGTGGAAATGGCCGACAAAACCGGGCCGCACAACTGGCCGACCGCATAGCCGGTGGTCAGCAACCCTGCCATATACCGGCTGTGATTGGGCGCCAGCTCGCGGCTGCATTGTAACGCGAGTTGCACCACGCTGAGGAATCCGCCGCCGGTGAGCAATGCGCCGAGCACCAGTCCGCTCACGCCCGGCACCACTTCAGCGCACAAAATGCCGAGCGCCTGGATCCACAGCGTCAGCGCCAGACGCCGGTGCGTGGTCAGGCAGTGACGGGTCAGAATGCCGATCACAATGCCAATAACCGCCGCGCCACCAAACACCGGCCAGACAAACTGCGCAAACAGGCTGTCAGGAAAACGCGCGTTGGCCATCTGCGAAAGAAACGTCGCAGGCAGGATATAACCAAAGCCCGCCAGACTGTAGCTCCACACTAAACGTTTCAGGGCAGGCGTCATGACCAGCGGTTGTGCCGCGATGTGCGAGCGATGCAAATCCCCTTTGCGTGGGAGATTCGGCGTGATGATCGCCACGAAAATCAGCGCCAGTACGCCATACACACACCACGCCTGCGCCGAACTCAGCTGCAAACTGTGGATGCCTACCGCCAGCATACCGCTGAGGAAAATTCCCGCACCTGGTCCGGCAAATACCGCCGCACTCATCGCCGGACGACCGTAATGCGCCAGCCGCTCGTTACACCATGCCGCGACCATCACCATAGCCCAACCGCTGGTCCAGCCGATCAGAAAACGCACTACGCTGTGCAGTACTTCGCCGGAAATCACCGCCGACAGCAAGGTCAGCCCCACGCCGCCCCATACACCCAGCCACAGGCGGCGCTCGAGATGTTTCGTCGCCCTCATGGCATCGAACGCACCGCACAGATAGCCGAGATAGTTGAAGGCCGCGACCAACCCCGCACCGGTCAGCGTGAACTGATGTTCAGCTATCATTAAAGGAACCTGCGGCGTAAAGGCAAAGCGCCCGATACCCATTGCGACCACAAAGGCCAGAAAACCACTTAGCGCAATACGAAAAGCCATAACCGCTCCGAGACGAGAAACTGAGACGCAACATAATAGAAACAATGAGTAAACATACTCAAAGCCGATTACTGATAACAGTGCCTACAAGAAAAAGAAAGTTGTCAGGCAGGATGCAGGAAAGTTACAATTACGAAAACTGAATAATACAAACCAAGTTGTTTACGATAAGAGAACACAGGAGCACATCATCGATCTCACCCAGTTGCGGATGTTTTGCTGCGTGGCCGAAACCGGATCGCTTGCGCGCGCGGCAGAGCAGTTACACCGTGTGCCGTCGAATCTGACGACCCGTCTGCGCCAGCTCGAGCATGAACTGGGCACGGATTTATTTATCCGCGAGAAACAGCGCATCCGCCTCTCTGCGATGGGTCATAACTTCCTTAATTACGCCGAGCGTATTCTGGCGCTGAGCGATGAAGCAATGAGCATCACCCATGCGGGCGAACCGGCCGGGAATTTCGCGCTGGGTTCCATGGAGAGCACAGCCGCGACGCGTCTTCCTTCGCTGCTCGCAGCCTATCATCAGGCGTTTCCGCAGGTAGCGCTGTCACTGATCACCGGTACCTCTGGCGAAATCATCGACAGCGTGCGGGCGGGTCGTCTTGCAGCGGCGCTGGTGGATGGCCCGATCGATTTTGAAGATCTCAACGGCTGTATTTCTTATCGCGAACGCATGGTGGTGATCACCCCGCCCGATGAATCACCGCTCGAACCGCCCGCAGGCCGCAGCGGCCACACCGTTTTTGCTTTCCGCCCGAGCTGCTCCTATCGCCAGCGTTTACAAGCGTGGATCAAACAGATGAACGTACCGGTGGCCAACACCATGGAGATTCAGTCCTATCACTCCATGATGGCCTGCGTTGCCAGCGGCGCAGGGATCGCCATGGTACCGCGCTCTGTGCTCGAACAACTGCCCGGCCACGAGCGGGTCCAAATCCACGAAATTCCTGACGAATTTGCCGATACTGCCACCTGGCTTATCTGGCGTCGTGATGCATTCAGTCCCAACGTCCGGGCGCTGAAAGAGCAAATCATCGTCCAAAATGACGGCGTGATACCTATACTCAAACACCCTCTGTCCATCGAAGAAGTGGATTTGATGCAAGAAAATAAATCCATCCGTCCCGATATTCATTTTAACCAGTAAGGAAAGTGTTGATGAGCAGCTCGATTGAACTACTCGAAGAGCACCGGATGTTTGGCGGCTGGCAGCAACGCTACCGTCATACTTCGGTAAGCCTGAACTGCAACATGACGTTCAGTATTTATCTGCCCCCGGCGAAAGATGACACCCCGCCGCCGGTGCTGTACTGGCTGTCAGGTCTCACCTGTAATGATGAAAACTTCACGACCAAGGCCGGAGCGCAGCGCGTCGCAGCTGAACTCGGTTTGGTTCTGGTGATGCCGGATACCAGCCCGCGCGGAGAAAACGTCGCCAACGACGACGGTTATGATCTCGGTCAGGGCGCAGGTTTTTACCTCAATGCCACTCAGGCACCGTGGGCGGCACATTACCGGATGTACGATTATCTGGTGGATGAACTGCCTGCGCTTATCAATGGTCATTTCAAGGTCAGCGATCGCCAGTCGGTCTCCGGCCACTCGATGGGGGGCCACGGTGCGCTGATGCTGGCATTACGTAATCCGCAGCGTTTCCGTTCAGTTTCAGCATTTGCGCCGATCGTGAATCCGGCACAGGTCCCGTGGGGACGCAAAGCCTTCAGCGCGTATCTGGGTGATGACGAGAGTCAGTGGCTGCAATATGACAGCTGCCACCTGCTGAATTCTTTGCCTGCAGATCACACCCCGTTCCCGATTCTAATCGATCAGGGTGATGGCGATCAGTTTCTGGCGGATCAGCTCCAGCCCTCCAGACTGGCTGAAATCGCCCGTCATCGTGGCTGGCCAGTGACGCTTCGCGCGCAGCCGGGTTACGATCACAGTTACTTTACGATTGCATCATTTATAGAAGATCACCTGCGGTTTCATGCGGATTTTTTGCACCCGTAGGGGTGAGTGCAAGCTCCTAAAAATAGAAGCATTCTGCTCCTCCCCCTGCAAAGGGGGAGGAGCAAAAACCTCAACTCTTTAATTTCGGATCCAGCGCATCCCGCAATCCATCCCCCAGCAAATTAAACGCCAATACGGTCATGAAAATCGCCAGACTCGGAAAGATCGCCACATGCGGGGCCATCACCATATCGGCGCGCGCTTCATTGAGCATCGCGCCCCACTCCGGCGTCGGCGGCTGGGCGCCCATGCCGAGGAACGACAGGCTCGCCGCCGTAATGATTGACGTCCCAATACGCATAGTGAAATAGACCACAATCGACGACAATGTGCCCGGCAGGATATGCCGGAACAGGATCGTGATGTCGGATGCACCGATGCTGCGGGCGGATTCGATGTAGGTTTGTTGCTTGAGCACCAGCGTATTGCCGCGCACCAGTCGTGCGAACGCCGGAATGCTGAAAATCGCCACGGCGATAATAACGTTCGACATGCCATTGCCCATCACGGCGACAACGGCTATCGCCAGCAGGATGCCGGGGAAAGCAAACAGAACGTCGCAGATGCGCATGGTGATGCGATCCCACCAGCCTTCGTAATATCCCGCAAGTAAGCCGAATACTGTGCCAATGGCAGCGCCGAGCACCACCGAGAGCACCCCGGCGGTCAGTGAAATACGCGTACCCATCAGGATGCGGCTGAAAATATCACGCCCGAGAGAATCCACGCCGAGCCAGTGCATCATTGACGGGCCTTCGTTCAGGCGGTCGTAATCAAAATAGTTTTCCGGATCAAACGGCACCAGCCACGGTGCGAAAATCGCGGCAGCAATTAGCAGCAGGATAAAAGCGCCCGCAATCATTGCAATATGCTGCCTGCGAAAACGACGCCAGAACGCCTTCCACGGTGTCCTTACCGTCTGTGATTTAGCGGTTTCAGCCGTGACCATCGGCAGACCCGCGAGTACGGCATTTCGCCGCCAGTTTTTCATGCGCTTGCTCACTTGTATCGGATGGAAGGGTTAATTACGGCGTACAGCATGTCCACCAGCAGGTTAATCAGGATGAACTCCAGCGAGAACAGCAGCACTTCAGCCTGTATCACCGGGTAATCGCGCATCTCGACCGAATCCACCAGCAACCGCCCTAACCCCGGCCAGTTGAAGACTTTTTCGACCACAATTGAGCCGCCGAGCAGGAACCCAAACTGTAGCCCCATCATGGTCACCACCGGGATCATCGCGTTACGCAGGCCGTGTTTTATCACCACCATACCTTCGTGCACGCCCTTTGCCCGCGCGGTGCGCATATAATCTTCCTGCATCACTTCGACAAAAGAGGCGCGGGTAAAACGCGCCATGATCGCCGCCACGGCCGCACCCAGCGTAATGGAGGGCAGAATGTAATGCTGCCAGCTGTCGGCGCCAACGGTCGGCAACCAGCCAAGTTCGACGGAGAAGACCTGCATCAGCAACATGCCGAGGGCGAAAGCGGGAAAGGATATACCGGAAACGGCGAGGGCCATGCCGAGGCGATCCGGCCAGCGGTTGCGCCAGACAGCAGACACTACGCCGATCACTAGCCCGAAAACTACCGACCACACCATGCTGGTCAGCGTCAGCCAGAAAGTCGGCATAAAACGTGAACTGATTTCGTCGATAACGGGACGCTTCGAGACCATTGAATGGCCGAAATCGCCGGTAAGCGCATTGCCAAAGAAAGTGAGAAACTGCTGATACAGCGGCTTATCCAGCCCTAAATCCTGACGCACCAGCGCCACAACGCTGGCATCGGCGTCCTGACCGGCCATCAGCCGCGCCGGGTCGCCCGGTAAAAGATGCACAAACAAAAAGACCAGCACGGCCACAATCAGCAGTGTCGGGATCAATCCAAGCAGTCGTTTTAGAAAATAATTCAGCATAGCAAATCAGATACGTTCATGGGTTCGTCCGAGATACTCGGGGCTAACACGGCGTGGGGCACTCCTGCGGGAACCCCATCACCGTGTTTCCCCTAAAATGAAACGTTGTAAAAACCGGAAATGATTATTTCACATCCGCTTCATCAAAGCTGAATGCCGTATCCGGCATCACATAAAAACCGCTCAGGCGTTTGTTTTTGGCTGACACCAGCCGTTCGGTCACTAAGAAGGCCCACGGCGCATCGGTCCAGATTTGTTTCTGGGCATCGGCGTACAGTTTGGCTTTCTCGGCTTTGTCGGTAGTTTTCAGCGCATCGGTCAGATCTTTATCCACCTGCGTATTGCTGTAAAACGCCGTGCCGAATTGTTTAGGCGGAGCGGCCTGGGTGGAGAAGAGCGGCGACAGCGCCCAGTCAGCTTCGCCCGTTGAGGCAGACCAGCCGGTGTAAAACATGCGCACGCCCGCGTCTTTCTGCCCGACGTTTTCAACCTGCGCCGCACGTTGCGCGGCATCCATCGCAGTTACGTTCACTTTGATGCCCACCTGCGCCAGCTGCTGCTGGGTAAACTGCAGGACTTTCTGCGCAGTGCTGTTATTGTGCGACGACCACAGCGTGGTGGTGAAACCATCCGGATAGCCCGCTTCCTTCAGTAACGCTTTGGCCTTAGCAGGATCGTATGGCCACGGCTTGAATTTCGCGGCGTATTCGATGCCCTGCGGCAACGGCCCTTCGGACGGCACGGCATAACCGGCAAATGCCACTTTGATCAACGCATCTTTATTGATGGCGTAGTTGATGGCCTCACGTACTTTGACGTTATCAAACGGCTTTTGCGTGACGTTCAGGCTGATGTAACGATGCAGAATCGACGGTGCGGTAACCAGATCCAGCTTCGGGTTTTTCTCCAGTAAGGCGGCCTGCTCGTAAGGCACCGGGAAGGCGAAATCCGCTTCGCCGGTTTGCAGCATCGCCGCACGGGTATTGTTGTCTACTACCGGACGCCAGGTGATGGTGTCGAGTTTGGTTTCGCCTTTCTTCCAGTAGCCGTCGAATTTCTTCACTTTCACGAAGTCAGTCTGGTTCCACTGTTCCAGCGTATACGGGCCGGTACCGACCGGATGGAATCCGATGTCTTTGCCGTATTTGGTCAGCGCCGCCGGGGAGATAATCACCGCTGACGGGTGCGCCAGAATGTTGATGAACGCCGAGAACGGTTCTTTGAGGGTGATTTTCACCGTGGTGTCGTCCACCGCTTCCGTGCTGGCGATATTTTTGAACAGGTTATAACGCTTAAGATGGCTGTCCGGGTTGCTGGCGCGGTCAAAGTTGACCTTCACTGCCGCCGCATTGAAATCGGTGCCGTCCTGGAATTTGATGCCCGGATGCAGTTTGATGGTGTACACCAGACCGTCTTTGCTCACCGTATAGCTTTCGGCCAGCACGTTCTCCAGCTTCATGTTTTTATCAAAGCCGAACAGCCCCTGATAGAAGGATTTGGCCACCGCCTGTGACAGCGTATCGTTGGCGTCATAAGGATCGAGCGAGGTGAAGTTAGAGCCTACGGCGACCACTACATCTTTGGCTGCCCACGCCTGGGCGGACGCCAGCGAACCGAAAACAGCGGCAGCGAGCACGGCCTGACGGACAACATTCTTACCTTTACGTTTCTGCTGATTCATGTCAGTTCCTTTTCCTGTCTTACCCGTTTGTCTTACGAAGATTGACCGTTCAATATGAGCGGCCACAAAAATCAGTACACACCCGCAATGGCGTGCCGTGCCACGAAATGTCCTTCCGCCACTTGTACCAGCGGGGCCACGCGCGGTTCATCGTTTAAATCGTGGATAGGGCTTGGGATTTCATCAACCAGCAGCGCCTGTTCTTTTCGCTTATGCGCCGGGTCGGCCACCGGCACCGCCGCCATCAGTTTGCGGGTATAAGCATGTTGGGGATTTTCAAACACCGCGCGACGCGGGCCAATTTCCACAATCTGTCCGAGATACATCACCGCCACACGATGGCTGATACGCTCCACCACAGCCATGTCGTGCGAAATGAACAAAAATGCCAGACCAAATTCTTTCTGCAAATCCATAAGTAAATTAATAATTTGCGCCTGAATCGACACATCGAGCGCCGAGACTGATTCATCAGCAATCACCACTTTAGGATTGAGCGCCAGCGCACGGGCAATACAAATCCGCTGCCGCTGCCCGCCGGAAAATTCGTGCGGATAGCGCTGCGCGTGTTCAGGCAGCAGTCCGACCTTTTCCAGCAGCCACGCCACGCGGTCTTCCGCCTCTTTGCCTTTGGCGATTTTATGCACCAGCAGCGGCTCCATGATCGAATACCCCACCGTCAGGCGCGGATCGAGCGATGCGTAGGGATCCTGAAAAATAAACTGAATATCGCGGCGCAGATGTTGCAGCGCACTGCCGTTCACGTCGGTCAGCGGCTGGCCGTTAAAAATGATGGTTCCGCCCTGACTCTTCACCAGCTTTAGCAACGAGCGGCCAGTGGTCGATTTTCCACAGCCGGATTCACCCACCAGCGCCAGTGTTTCGCCAGGATGCAAGTCAAAGCTGACTTTTTCCACCGCGTGAATGCGTCGGGTGACGCGGTTGAAAATGCCGCTGCGCAGATCAAACCGGGTGACCAGATCTTTCACCTGCAAAATGGGCGGTGCGCCGGGCGTCAGGGTGTTTTGCACCAGTTGCGGATCGCTTTCATGCTGTTCAGACGTTGGAAAACGCGCAGGCAGCGGTTTACCTTTCATCGAACCAAGTTTTGGCACGGCGGCCAGCAGCGCCTGTGTATAAGGTTGTTGCGGCGAATGGAAAATGGAAGCGACGTCACCGGTTTCCACGCTGTTACCTTTGTGCATCACCAGCACGCGATCGGCAATTTCTGCCACCACGCCCATGTCGTGGGTGATGAAAATCACCCCCATCTGCATCTCTTTTTGCAGCACGCGGATCAGTTGCAGGATTTGCGCCTGAATGGTCACATCCAGCGCCGTGGTAGGTTCGTCTGCAATCAGCAGCGCCGGTTTACAGGAGAGCGCCATCGCAATCATCACCCGCTGGCGCATCCCCCCCGAAAGCTGGTGGGGAAAACTGTCGAGGATATTTTTCGCTTCAGGAATACGTACTAAATCCAGCATCCTCAGCGCTTCCGCACGGGCGGCGCGGTGATCTTTATCCTGATGCAGACGGATAGATTCGGCGATCTGCTCGCCCACCGGAAACACCGGATTGAGCGAGGTCATCGGCTCCTGAAAAATCATCGCCATATCGGCACCGCGCAGGCTGCGCATTTGCGACTGCGAGGCGTCCAGCAGTTCAACTATTTCACCGTTACGGCGACGGAATTGCATCTCGCCCTGCGAAATTTGTCCGCCGCCCTGTTCTACCAGGCGCATCAGTGCCAGCGACGTCACCGATTTACCGGAACCCGATTCACCTACGATCGCCAGCGTTTCACCACGTCGCACCTGAAAACTGAGATTATTGACTGCCGGGATCACCAGCCCTTCATGTGTGAACTGCACGCTGAGGTTGTTCACTGCCAGAACGCACTCGGGCGGGAGGATAAGAGAGGGATTCATAGCATTATTCATGAACGGTAGATACTGACGCTGGGGGCATCGCCCACGCGGGCAAATCCGCGGTACATGCCTTCACTGTTAAACGGCAGCGCCACGTTGCCAAAGCGGTCGATGGCGATCATTCCGCCGATCCCGCCGAGTGGCAGCAGTTTTTCCTGCACGACTTTATGTGCTGCTTCTTCCAGCGTTAAACCGGCGTATTCGATAAGCGCCGCCACGTCGTAGGCCGCCACCGTACGCATAAATACTTCACCGGTGCCGGTGCTGGAAATCGCCACCGTGTTGTTGCTGGCGTAGCAGCCAGCACCGATAACTGGGGAATCGCCGACGCGTCCGGCCTGTTTGTTGGTCATACCGCCGGTGGATGTCGCCGCCGCCAGATTGCCCAGCGCGTCCATCGCCACGGCACCGACGGTGCCAAATTTGCGTTCAGGATCAAGCGGGTCACCGCTTTGCGATGCGCCGTCGTGATCGAGCAGTACACCGCTGTCAGCGGCAATGGCTCGCTGCAGCTGATCGTAACGCTCCTGCGTAAAGAAGTATTCCGCCCCGACCATTTCCTGCCCCTGTTCGCGGGCGAAGGCTTCTGCGCCTGCGCCGGTAAACATCACGTGCGGGCTGACTTCCAGCACCTTGCGGGCGGTAAGGATCGGGTTACGGATATGGTTAACGCAGCTGATGGCACCGGCGTCCAGCGTGCGGCCATCCATAATGCAGGCGTCCAATTCATGGGTGCCCTGATGGGTGAACACCGCGCCCTTTCCGGCGTTAAACAGTGGGCACTCTTCCAGTAAACGTACCGCTTCGGTGACCGCATCCAGCGCGCTGCCGCCCGCGGCAAGGATCGCCTGCCCGCTGGAAACAATGCGTTCCAGCTCCGCTAAATAATAGTGCTCTTTTTCGGCACTCATGGACGCACGGGTTATCGCCCCGGCACCGCCATGAATCGCAATGACCGGGCGCTTCTTGTTCGAAACGGAAGCCGCTGAATTATCAGTAGAAGAACTCATTAGCACTGCACCCTGTGTTGTTGTATTTATGTAAAGAGAAATGCGGACCTGTTTTTGACTATATTTAGCCCGCTACAGTATGTAAAGCAGAAATGTAAAACCACTGATACAGCGCTAATTGCTTAGATTGTTTGAGAAAATTAAATAAGGGGATCGAATAAACATCCAAGACAAATGACTAAAGAACGGGAATAATAAACGTCCTAACCGTGGATAAAAGCACCTCTGGCTAAGCTTCCTGCGGCCTTTTTATATTTTTTCTTTTTAGGAAATCAGTGATGGAAACTGTTTATAACCGCCGTCGGATCAATGTGATCTCCTGGCTCAGTTACTTCTTTACCGGTGGACTGGTTTCCACTCTCGGTATCGTTATCGGGCCAGTGGCAACCGCCTTCAACAAAGATCCGGGCTTTATCGGGCAAATGTTCTCCTTAATGAACATCGGTTTATTCCTGCCAATTATGGTCAGCGGCATCCTGATGCGTAAGTTTGATCTGGGCAAACAGCTGATGACCGGCTCCTTCGTTTCCGTGCTGGTGTGTATCGCACTGTTCATCGTGCCGTCCATCACGCTATTTGGTGTCGGCGTGTTCCTGATCGGCGCAACGGCGGGTTTGATGATGTCTATCGGCAGCTATCTGGTGGTGCGCATCAATGATGATCCGAAAAAGCGCTCGGCGAACCTGATTTTCACCGACTTCTTCTTCGCACTGTCCGGTATGACGCTCTCACTGGTGCTGGGCTTCCTGTTCAAACATGGCGCAAGCTGGCTGGCGATGTACGGCATCATGGGCGTACTCAGCCTGCTGATGATCCTGCTTTGTGCGGGCCAGAAATTCCCGACCGTCGCGCAACCGGTGAAAACCGAGAAAAACAGCAACGTCGCGCAGGAACCCTGGGGCATTGCGGTGTTCTTCCTGTGTATCGCCCTGTTCGCGTTCGTGTTTACCGAGCTGGTCTTCACGCTGTGGATGCCAAGCTGGCTGCATGAACATTTCGGCATGGAAACCGACCGCGCCGCAATTTACATCACCACCTACTGGATGGTGAAAGCGATTGGTCTGTTCCTCAACCAGTTCACCGTCCGCTTCGTGAAACTGCGCACCTTCCTGCTGGTTTCTGTGGTGGTGGGTATGGCCAGCCTGAGCGTGCTGACCACCAGTAATTCCGAGCTGCTGGTGCTGATTGCGGTGGGTCTGTTCGGTTTCTGTAACTCTGGCCTGTTCTCCGGCCTGATGAGCTACGGCAGCCTGCAGGTCAAGAACTCCCCGCCAACGCTGACCTCCGCACTGCTGACCACCAGCTCCGTCGGCACATTGATTTTCGCGTCGTTCTCTTCTTTCATCTACAACCAGTACGGTCTGTTCTGGGCGCTGAACATCGCGACCATTTCCTACGCATTGCTGGTGCTGATGGTGATTTTCGCCAGCCTGAAAAGTAAGGCTGAAAAGATTAACCACGAAGTTTCCGCACACTAAAATCAATGCTTACAGCAGGGCTTCGGCCCTGCTGCTTCAGCCTTCCAGTGAATCCAGAAAGACTATCGCCTACATCTTCCTGCTGGGCCTCAGTAAACGGCAAGGCCGATGCGTTGAAGCAACAACCCGTAAATTAAGAGCCTATCCCAATAGGATTTTATTCCAGACCATGATGCTGCATGCAAAATGCAGCATCGCCTCGTAGTTTTCGACCTTTTTCACCCAACGCGTCAGGATGCGGCGAAAGCGATTCATCCAGCTATGTGTTCTTTCTACAACCCAACGATGTGCCTTGAAGTCGCTGTTTTTAATCGCCTCAGACTCCTCTTTCCTCGACTGAATATGGGGTTCATAACGACGTGCTTTCAGACAGGTTTCCAGCCATTCGGCTGCATAGCCTTTGTCCAGGCACAGACGCAGCCTCTGCCCTGGTCTGCCTGTCTGTAGCCCGTCGAGCGTATCTTCAACCAGCTTGATGTCGTTGGTATTGGCCCCGGCAACAACCAGTGAGAGCGCAAGTCCGTTCGCATCGGTCATCAGGCTGCGTTTTACGCCCTGCTTTCCCCGGTCAGTCGGGTTACGACCTGTTTTTTTGAGCCTGCAAGTGGCGATTTTGTCATGCAGCCATCCATGGACAACCATGACCAGTCAATGGCATCAAGTTTCTCGCAGGCAAGCAATCCGTTTTGCCAGAACTGTTCGAAAACCCCGGCATCACGCCACTCTTGGAAACGACGATGGGCTGAGTTTGATGAGCAAATGCCTGTCGCATTCAGCGCATTCCACTGACAGCCTGTTCTGAGCACGAAGAAAATGGCGTTCATAGCGGTACGATTATCAACGCGTTTGCGATGCGCCCCCAGCGGATGATGGGTTTCGTGTACCGGGAGCAGTGGAGCTATTCTCTCCCATAGTTGACCGCTAATCTGCCACTTGTTACCTGCCTTATTTTGACATTATTCTATGTGTACGCCTGATGCATTGCATTGAGCACTTTTGTTCTTATAGTCATAAATATAATTCCTATTTAAAGGCTGGGCGTATTACCTTAATCAGGAAGTTAATATCCGAAATAATTGGTTACACTTACAGCAAGGTGTAATCATTGCAATAGTGAAATACCCCTTTAATATACTCGCACTTTTTACCATTGACCAAGCAGTAATATTCATCTGTATTTAAGATATATATTTAAAAAATAAATATATGACAGATGATATATTTACTCAGTGAATAATATATTCTCGAAGACAAATTTTCAGGAACCAAATTAATATGTTTAACAAGAAATCAACATCACATGTCTCCACTGCAAGGCCCACAGATCACCTATTTTTAACCCAGGATGAACAGCACATTAAGAGAAATCTTGAGCGATGGCGCGGCGAGAATTTACCGAAAGGTATTTACATGGCTCATACCATCACGATTGAACGCCGAAATGCTGGCCCTTTATTTACCAGGCCCGCACAAGCAGTGTTCAGTACGTGGGACGTCTTATCAACTTCACTCGTCGATACAAACAAAATAAAGAAAGCTCAAGACGTAATGAATAAAGGCCTCAAAAAAAGAGAAACAGGATTGTTCTTCGAGATTGCATTAATACTTGATGTTCCTTGCCAGAATATAATAGGCACCTTCAGTCATGATGTTTGGTTTCCGAATCATATTGGCAGGCAAAATTCCAGTCCCACAGGGAAAGTATTGGATTCAGCTGCACTATTTGAAAGTATTCGAACAGGTGAAACAAAGAAAAATGCAATAAAACCCGATGGCTCACCATTCCCGAGAATGGCCGGAGGTTTTAACCAAATTAAGACTCCACAAGAAATTCTCAATAGAACTGATATATCTAGGCATAATGAAATATTGGTAGTCGGCAGGCCTGGAATAAATATTTACAAAGGATTACCCGCAACTAAAGAAATAACACTTTACGGCATTGTTATAATACCTAAGAGACTTCCTGGAGATATTGACAACGACAGAGCTTTCCATCAGAAATGGCTCGCAATCAGTGACAAATTGAAAGCCCTTAACCCTGGCGTGAATTGCATATTTTATTAAACCAGCGTTTGAAAAACGATCAATCCCTTCCTGTGCGGTAACATTTGTCGAAATTAAAGCTGCCGCGCGCGTTGCAAGCTGTTCATCCATCCCGTAACGGGGTGTTGAATCAAACGGCGTGCGCGTCCGTGGCGACGCAGGATCAAACCTTTATCCTGCATTTCACTGAGATCGCGGCGAATGGTTTCCAGACTCACCTCAAGCGATTGTGCCAGTTCGCTAACCTGTAACACTTCGTACTGTTCTACCAGCTGAAGGATGGCCTGATGGCGATTTTTTTTAAGCACCGATTATTCCTGTTTGCATGACAGTTGTGTGACAGATATCACAAATAACGGCAAACATGATACCTGCGTTACATAATTAATTTTGGGATCGATCTCAATTTTCCGACAATCCCCGCGAATTTTTTATGCCTGTTACGATTTTTGGTTCGTCCCGTTTCTCTGTCATACTGTGCGCATGCTCTATTTTTCCGCCCGGTCTCCGGTGAAATCACCCGCGCCGCCGGGACGTTATCACTAAGGAATCTTCATGGAATTTAATACTGCTGGTCTGATCTCACTTCAGGAAGCGCTGGATAAAATGCGCGGCCACGTTCCGCCAAAAACCACAGAGGACGCTGAATCTGTCCCCCTGAACAGTGCAGCGGGCAGGATCACCGCTGCGCCCGTGCTTTCGCCGGTTTTCGTTCCCCCTTTTGATAATTCCGCAATGGACGGTTATGCAGTGCGTTGTGCCGATCTGCACGACGGCGCGATATTACCCGTTTCAGGCAAAGCCTTTGCCGGTGCCCCCTTCCATGGTGAATGGCCTGCCGGGACCTGTATTCGCATCATGACCGGCGCCCCCGTACCAGAAGGCGCGGACGCGGTTGTTATGCAGGAACAGGCGGATGTCTCGGATACGGGTGTACGTTTCACGCATACAGTGGTGTCAGGCCAGAATATCCGCCTGACCGGTGACGACATCAAACAAGGCGACAGCGTATTACCGCCGGGCGTGCGGCTCGGTGCAGCAGAGCTGCCGCTACTGGCGTCGCTAGGCGTGACCGAAGTTAAGGTCTGGAAGCCGCTTAAAGTCGCCGTTTTCTCAACGGGCGACGAACTGCAACCGGTCGGTACACCGTTGCAGGAAGGACAAATTTACGACACCAACCGTTTTGCGGTACGTCTGATGCTGGAACAGCTGGGCTGCACGGTGCTGGACCTGGGCATTATTCGCGACGATCCGCAGGCGCTGCGCAAAACGTTTGAAGACGCCAACGCATTTGCCGATCTGGTGATTTCCAGCGGCGGCGTCTCCGTCGGCGAAGCTGATTACACCAAGCAAATGCTCGATGAACTGGGCGAAATCGGATTCTGGAAACTGGCGATGAAGCCGGGAAAACCGTTCGCCTTCGGCAAGCTGCAAAACAGCTG
Source organism: Enterobacteriaceae bacterium Kacie_13 (assembly GCA_013457415.1). NCBI lineage: Bacteria > Pseudomonadati > Pseudomonadota > Gammaproteobacteria > Enterobacterales > Enterobacteriaceae > Enterobacteriaceae bacterium Kacie_13. Next base: position 1,588,910 of record CP045665.1, on the reverse strand, counting down.
GTTCTGCGGCCTTCCGGGAAATCCGGTCTCTGCGGCGCTGACGTTTTATCAGCTGGTGCAGCCGTTCATTGCCCGGCTGGCGGGCCATACGGCATGGCAGTTCCCGTCGCGATTGCAGGCTGTTGCTGTCACCCCACTGAAAAAATCGGCGGGGCGTCTCGATTTCCAGCGCGGTATTTTCAGTACCAACGCGCGAGGCCAGCTGGAAGTGTGCACCACCGGCCATCAGGGTTCGCACGTCTTCAGCTCCTTCAGTCAGGCCAACTGCTTTATCGTGCTTGAACGTGAGCGTGATAATGTCGCGGCCGGTGAAATCGTCGAAATCGAACCTTTCAACGCCCTGCTGCGGAGCTGAATATGACGACGTTGCCGGAACTGACGGACGCCGAAACTCTGCGTTATAACCGCCAGATCGTCCTGAAAGGGTTTGATTTTGATGGCCAGGAACAGCTTAAAGCCAGCCACGCGCTGATTGTCGGGCTGGGCGGATTAGGCTGCGCGGCGGCGCAATATCTGGCCGCCGCCGGCACCGGCACGCTGACGCTGCTGGATTTCGACACCGTCTCGCTCTCCAATCTGCAACGTCAGACTCTGCACACTGATGCGCGGATTGGCATGTCAAAAGTGGAATCTGCAGCGCTGGCGCTGGCGGCAGTCAATCCGCATATCCGTTTGAATCAGGTCAACACACAGGCCGATGACGTATTGCTGAGGGAACTGATCGCCTCATGTGATGTGGTAGTCGATTGCACTGACAACGTTACGACGCGAAATCAGCTGAACAGTGAATGCTTCGCGCAGAAAAAACCGCTGGTCTCCGGCGCGGCTATCCGCATGGAGGGGCAACTCAGCGTCTTCACCTATCAGCCGCAAGAGCCCTGCTATCGCTGCCTCAGCCGGTTGTTTGGGGAAAATGCGCTGACCTGTGTCGAGGCAGGCGTCATGGCACCTTTGGTCGGCACCATCGGCAGCTTGCAGGCGATGGAAACCATCAAGTTGCTGACAAAATTCGGTGACACTCCGCGCGGAAAACTGCTGATGTTCGATGCTATGACGATGCAGTTTCGCGAGATGAAACTGATGAAAGACCTGAACTGCGAAGTGTGTGGGGAGCGCTGATAGAAAGTCAGGTTCTGTCAGTCCCGGATAAAAACGGGCGGATTATCTCCGCCCGTTGAACACTGAGGTTATTTGTCATCATACGACTGCCAGTATTCCGGTGTTATAGTTTTGCACAGTTCCGGCTTAATCACATAGTAACTGCTATATTTTCCTATATTACATGAGGTATAAGGTGAGGCCATTAAGATAAAGGGAATGATGAAAGATGCAACAAAACTTAAAATAAAAAACCCTACACTAACCACCATCCAAATATAACCTATTGCAGTATATTTTTTAAATGGTTCGATGCCTCTTTTAAATAACATTTTTAATGAGAAAAAAAACAACCATATAAAAATAGGGATACCACCAATGCAAATAATGATCTTACCACTGTATTCAATAATATCACCTTGCATGACTAATGATTTTGTATTGAAAACAATCATAAGAAGTGCAACTGAATAAATATACCCCAAGGATACTGCTATCGATAAGAACGATGCCCCTTTAAATAAAATCCATTTTTTAATATTACTTTTCTCCATTTTAATACCCATTTCCTAAAAGACTATTAAAAAGTAAATTTCCATTCCGAAAATTCCATTCATTTATTTTTTGGTATTCTGTCAACGCTGTGCGCATTTTTTCTTTAAGACTAACTGATAATCCTAAATGGTCATCCAATGCGTTCAGACCCGCATTTAGCACAACACCTAACCCTATCACTATGATCGCGGTAACAACTATTGGTAAACTGAATACAGTCAATACCCCTCCTGCAATAACCCCGATAACTACACTGGCCACCACAGCCTTGGCTGTATCCATCGTAATATCGCCAAGGAAATCGACCAGGTCATAGTCGGATTTAAAAATCAATTCGATGACGCGCCACGCCAGTGAGGCAAAAATACAGAATTTAGTGCCTTTAATCAGCGCACTCCCCAGCCCGCGGATCCCGATGCCCATTTCCAGCATTTGCGGATGATCTACAGCGTATCGGGTACCTTCCAGAATGCGACGCATACCAGCATAGCCGGTTATTTTTATGTAAGTCTTACCCTTAAAGGTGTATTCAATCGCTCTGATACCCAGTGATTTAAAACGGAATGCGATATCCCCTGCGGTATTCTCGAATGTCATCAGTTTGCAGATACTGCTGCTGCCCTCAAGAATATCTTTGATGTTACCGGGCGCCAGTTTGTAGGAAAAAAACTCATCTACATACCCGAGTAATTCATCGGTGACTTGCTGTGCCTCTTCCAGCGTAAGCAACATAATGTAACGGTTTTCGGTAATGAAAGTGCCATTTGCGAAAGCCATATCCCGTTGCACTGGATTCATGCTTGGGAAAGAACTGAAACTGCTTTCTCCGCGTAATAAACGCTGGCCTTCATTCATCCGCCGCCAGTAATCCGCACCTCTGAGCTCTGTCATTTTTTCATCCATTGGTCAGGAACAATGGTTTTACACAGCTCCGGATTGATTACATAGTAACTGCTATATTTTCCTATATTACATGAGGTATAAGGTGAGGCCATCAGGATAATGGGGATGACGAAAGCGGCGATAAACCCTAACAAAAAAGACACTACACTTATGATCATCCAGATATAACCGATCGCAGTGTATTTCTTAAAGGGCTGGATGCCTTTCTTAAAGAGCATTTTTAATGAACAAAAAAATGTCCATACAAATGCTGGAATTCCACCCATGCAAATTATAATTTTACCACTAAATTCTATTATATCTCCCTGAATAATTAATGATTTAACATTCACCATTTCCATATAAAAGAAAACCACATGAATGTAACCCAAAGAGAAAGCCATTAATAAAATAACACCACCTTTAAATACAAGCCATTGTCGTATGTATTCTTTATTCATTTAATATCCATTCCCTAATGTATAATTGAAAAGTACGCCTGAGTGCCTAAAGTTCCACTCATTTATTTTTTTGTATTCATTAATTGCGTTTCTAAGTTGTTGTTTTAAAGTTACAGAAAGGCCAAAATGATCATCTAACTCATTCAGGCTGTAATTCAACCCGATCCCTACTGCTATAATTATAATTGCAGTAAGCACAATTGGCGCACTGATTAAAGTCAATACCCCTCCTGCAATAACACCGATAACTACACTGGCTACCACCGCCTTGGCTGCATCCATCGTAATATCGCCAAGCAAATCAACCAGGTCATAGTCGGATTTAAAAATCAGTTCGATCGCCCGCCACCCCAGTGAGGCAAAAATACAGAATTTAGTGCCTTTAATCAGCGCACTCCCCAGCCCACGGATCCCGATGCCCATTTCCAGCATTTGGGGATGATCTACAGCGTATCGGGTGCCCGTCAGAATGCGACGCATACCAGCATAGCCGGTTATTTTTATGTAAGTCTTACCCTTAAAGGTGTATTCAATCGCTCTGATACCCAGTGATTTAAAACGGAATGCGATATCCCCTGCGGAATTCTCGAATGTCATCAGTTTGCAGATACTGCTGCTGCCCTCAAGAATATCTTTGATGTTACCGGGCGCCAGTTTGTAGGAAAAAAACTCATCTACATACCCGAGTAATTCATCGGTGACTTGCTGTGCCTCTTCCAGCGTAAGCAACATAATGTAACGGTTTTCGGTAATGAAAGTGCCATTTGCGAAAGCCATATCCCGTTGCACTGGATTCATGCTTGGGAAAGAACTGAAACTGCTTTCTCCGCGTAATAAACGCTGGCCTTCATTCATCCCCCGCCAGTAATCCGCACCTCTGAGCTCTGTCATTTTTTCATCCCTGATCAGTAAACGCGTTCATTCCACAAACTGTACGCGCTGGTGCCCGCAATACAGTGTTCCCAGGTGATCGTTTCATAACTGAAGCTCACTCTTTCCTGTGCTTCGGCTCCGCTCTCGAGAATGCTGTGCGGCACGATAAAATCAATATTCGTCACACGGGCACCGGTTAGTTTCACTTTGAAATAACACTCGCCCATACCGGTTTTGTTAATACGGTGTAGTTCCAAATCACAGGTCATTATTTCATTATCGGAAATGGCTTTTCCCAGCAATGGAGTGGATTTATCTATTGGCTTAAGGATGGTGACAACATGATGATTAACGTTCTGCGCACGGGATAAAGTGTGTTTCATGCTATAGACCATGATCTGGTTGATATGCCCTATTTGCGCTTTATTACCAATTGAATCCATTGAAGAACATCCACCAGAGATCAGCCCCTGTGTTTGTCCGTTTAAGGTGAGATAGGTTAAGTTTGCCATATTAGTTCCTTATAAATCATACGAACAAATAATAGATATGGAATGATTTCTGAAATGTTTTTTCGACGTAATTTTGTTCCTGCATTTTCTTAAATACAAGCTCTATTATTTTATAATCCGGCTATATCATTAAAGCTATTCACATCATCAATATAAAATAAAATATATATACTAAATTTTAAGATATTATTTCTGAGACATAAAAAAAGGCCGCAACGTTAACCGTTGCGGCCCTTTTACCGGAATCAATAATTAACTATTGATACCCTGACTACGTAAGTAATCTTCGTAGTTACCCGAGAAATCAATGACGCGGGTCGGCGTCATTTCCAGAATACGGGTCGCCAGTGAGCTCACGAATTCACGGTCGTGGGAAACGAAGATCAGCGTACCTTCGTACATTTCCAACGCCATGTTCAGTGATTCGATGGATTCCATATCAAGGTGGTTAGTTGGTTCATCCATGATTAGGATATTTGGACGCTGCATCATCAGTTTCCCGAATAACATACGACCTTTCTCACCACCGGAAAGCACTTTCACTTTCTTCTTGATATCGTCCTGACCGAACAGCAGACGGCCAAGCACACCGCGTACGGCCTGTTCGTCATCTTTCTCGGATTTCCACTGGCTCATCCAGTCGAATACGTTCATAGAATCATCGAATTCATATTCGTGATCCTGCGCGTAGTAACCGATTTTAGCGTTTTCGGACCATTTCACTGAACCGGTTTCCGGCTCATGCTCACCGACCAGCGTTTTCAGCAGGGTCGATTTACCGATACCGTTCGCGCCCAGAATCGCGACTTTCTCGCCAACTTCCAGCATCAGGCCAAGGTTTTTGAACAGCGGACCATTGTCGAAACCTTTGGTGATTTTTTCCACTTCCAGTGCATTACGGAACAATTTCTTGTCCTGTTCGAAACGCATGTAAGGGTTCTGACGGCTGGACGCTTTGATTTCGTCGAGCTGAATTTTATCAATCTGACGGGCACGGGATGTCGCCTGTTTAGATTTGGAGGCGTTGGCGCTGAAGCGACTCACGAAAGATTGCAGTTCAGCAATCTGCGCTTTCTTCTTGGCGTTGTTGGCGCTCAGAAGTTCACGTGCCTGCGTTGCCGCAGTCATGTATTCGTCATAGTTACCCGGATACACGCGCAGTTCGCCGTAATCCAGATCCGCCATGTGCGTACAAACCATGTTCAGGAAGTGACGGTCATGCGAAATAATGATCATGGTGCTGTTACGTTCGTTCAGCACCTGCTCCAGCCAGCGAATAGTATCGATGTCCAGGTTGTTCGTTGGTTCGTCGAGCAGCAGAATTTCCGGGTCAGAGAACAGCGCCTGCGCCAGCAATACGCGCAGTTTAAAGCCCGGCGCGATTTCGCTCATCAGGCCGTAATGTTGTTCTACCGGAATGCCGACGCCGAGCAGCAACTCACCCGCGCGGGATTCAGCGCTATAGCCGTCCATCTCGCCATATTCGACTTCCAGATCGGCCACTTTATAGCCGTCGGCTTCGCTCATTTCCGCCATCGCGTAAATGCGGTCGCGCTCTTCTTTCACGGCCCACAGTTCGTTGTGGCCCATGATCACGGTGTCCAGCACGGTGAACTCTTCGAAGGCGAACTGATCCTGACGTAATTTACCCAGACGCTCGTTCGGGTCGAGGACGACGTTACCCGCTGAAGGCACTAAGTCGCCACCGAGGATCTTCATGAAAGTGGATTTGCCACAACCGTTCGCGCCAATCAGGCCATAACGGTTACCGCCGCCAAATTTCACGTTAATGTTTTCAAATAACGGCTTGCTGCCGAATTGCATGGTGATGTTGTAAGTACTTAGCACAACGCTCGCTCTTAATTGGGAAATGTGATTTGGCGCGCATTATGCCACAACGACGCGTCGGGATCGCCTCTCGTTGTGTACAAATTTCACTCGATAGTAAAAAAATTCGTCATGCGCGGGAAAATATCAGGATGATAAACGCAAAAACCCGGCCAAAGCCGGGTTTTCCAATACAACGTCGGATATCAGAAGCTGTAACCGATCACGCCGTAGTAACCCCAGCCGGTGGATTTCACTTCGAAATTACCGTTACCAAAGTTCAGCTCAGCGCCGTCAGCCCATTGGCCGCCGTTGTGGAAGTAACGTGCCACGAACGAGTAGTGCCAGTGTGTGTAGTTCAGCGCCAGGATATGGCTGGAGGCGATAGAGTTGTTAGAACGGGCTTTCCTGCCGTTCAGGTCACGGAAATCGTCATCGCCCAGTGAAGAGCCCCAGTCAAAGTTGGTGAACCCGATGTAGCTCAGATTACCGCCCCACATTTCAGTCAACGGAACGAAATATTTCACTTTGAAACGGTAACCGTCCCAGCTGTTTTCGTTAGCCGCGCTGTAGTTTTCCCACTGATATTTCGCATACACGTTCAGAGACAGGCTCATTGGGAGATGGGTATCGATATCGGTACCCAGACCCATGTACCAGGTGTTCTGACGGTTATCGCTGTCCGGCCCCATATCGTAGATATAGTTGTTGGCGAAGTACCATTCTTTGAACGGACCAAAGCTCAGATCAGTGCCGGTCAGCTTATCAATGGAGAAGCGAGGTTCGATCTCCATAAACATCGGAGAACCGTTTTTATCCCAGATACCGGTATCATTGCCGTTACCTGCACCAAAGGATTTAGGGATATCGATGTAGCCGTAGAAATCAAACCAGTCTTTGTGCGCAAACGCTTCATATTCAAGATAAACGTCGTTACGAATCGTTGGTCCGAAACGGGTATCGGCGCTACCTACAACGTTTACACTCTGGTGCCACCAGTCGGAAACAAATTCGCCCTTGCTATCATCAGCGAGCACGGTCGCGCTGTAGGACAAAGCCATCAAAGCGCCTGCTGCAATAATTTTATTTTTCATATTTTTACCAGAAGCGGGGGAGGAACAACGCCTTGCCACTTTCAGACGTTGCATATATCAAACCCTAAAACTGTGATCCGCAACCGATTGCTGCACATAGTTCAAATAACATGCAATTACCAGTTACTTCCTACAAGAGTTAACTTTTCTTAGCTAATAAATAGATTTGGTCAAGGTTTGTCAATTTGTGTTTCATCCTGATACATCCCCGTTGTGACATTGATCACAGATATGTTTCAGAACGAATTAATTCACCGTTCAGAGAGGAAAAAAACGTCTGCGCGAAAAAACACCAATCGTTATTTGTCATGCTATAATAATGACAATTAACGGTGCGGAGGCACATATTATGAATACGAAATTTTTCGGGCTGTCTTCCAGCCCTTTGCAACAATCTGCAACGCCGCTTTGGCAATCTGCGGGGCTCCCCGCAAGCAGCGGAATCAGTTTGATAAATGCCATACAAAAGGGATTTCCGGTTGATAGTATCAGCCGTCTTAACGATGAGCTGGGATGGCCGAAGATGGTATTACTGGAAGTCATGGGCATTAACGAGCGTAATTTTGCGCGGCGTAAAGCAGGTAATGGTTTACTGAAAAGCGATGAGAGTGAACGGGTCGCACGTCTGGTACGCACCATTGATGCAGCCACTGATTTGTTTGAAGGCGACCGCATGGCGGCGCTGGAATGGATCACCCGCCCTGCTCCGGCGCTGGCCGGTTCCCGCCCGCTGGAACTGCTTTCGTCAGAAGCAGGAGCTGTGGAAGTTAACCGGCTGATCGGGCGCCTCGAATACGGGGTATTTAGTTGAAGCTGTTCCGTATAACCAAGACTAAACATCTGGGCACCGCGTGGTCTGGCACCGGCGCTCAAATTTACGGCGGCCGATGGAATCCGCCCGGCAGACCAGTGGTTTATCTCGCCGGTAGCCAGTCGCTGGCGATTCTGGAAATGCTGGTGCACATACACTCCAGTATGCTGATGCAATCCTACACGTTGCTCAGCATTGAGGTCCCGGACGTTTTGCTCGACACACTGGACGTCTCAGAACTGGCGTCAGACTGGCGCCACCCTTCTTTGCCGGACAGTACACAGCGTCAGGGAGAAGTCTGGCTGGTGGAAGGTGACTATGTCGGGCTGAAAGTGCCCTCGGTTATCGTGCCATCGGAGTACAACGTTTTGCTCAATCCGCAGCATCCGGCATTTGGGGATTTACTGGCCTCGGTAGAACGCGAGCCGATGATATTTGACCCGCGTCTGCAATAAACGCGGGGCGTGAGCGATTACTCTGTTTTCCTGTTGCTGCGGTATATGAGCATCAGCGCGATGATAAGACATGGGATCGCCGCCAGACGATGCCACGATAGCGGAATCTGCGGGTTATCAAGCCAGCCGAAATTGTCGATTAGCATTCCCATCGCCAGCTGCCCCAGAATCACGGCCACCGTCGCCACTGCAGTTCCGACACGTGGCACAGCAGTCACCATAATGATGATGTAAGGCACACCGAATAATGCCCCGGCCAGCTGCCATTTTGGTACGGTGAGCAACGTCGCCTGTTGTGGCGTTTGCAGAAACAGGATCAGCACAGCGGTAATCGCCGCGCCCACGCTGAAGGTCAGAAAGGCACTTTTAAGTACGCCTACTTTTTCCCCAAGCTGGCCGTTCACCGCCGCCTGCATACTCAGCGCCGCGCCCGCGACGATCGCCAGAATAATCATAATCAGTTCAGACATCCGTTAACTCCAGGCAATCAAAACAAGGGCTGCAACGATAAACAGCAGAGCCAGTAAACGCTCGCCGCCAACTTTCTTATGAGGCGTGCCAAACCAGCCGTAATGGTCGATCAAAACGCTTTTCGCCACCTGCCCTGACAAAATCGCGATCATCGTCATACCGATGCCAATTACCGGCGTCGCCAGCGTCAGTACGACCACATACACCGGCCCGAGCACGCCACCCAGCAGCTGCCAGCCGGGCTGTTGCGTGAACGACGGCGCATTACGCGGGCTGAAAAAAAGCACCAGCAGACCGGTCAGCACTGCGCCGACGCCAAATATGCTCAGTGTGGCCCACAGGTGCCCCACTTCGGTCCCTAACGGCCCGATCAGTCCGGCTTCCAGCGAAAGCCCCATCCCCGCCAGAATGACCAGCGGAATTAACATCAGATTCATTATTAGCTTGCTCACTCTATTTTAAGAAGCGGCGACTATAGCGTGGCACTTCTTTGCGAAAAACAGCACAATAAGGAAAATACCTTTGCGGATATTGCACAGATGAAAACCTTTAATCAGATCAACATCCAGTCCTTGCGCCTGTTTGTCGCCGTACTGGACCAGGGGAATTTCTCTGAAGTCGCGCGCCGCGAAGCCATGTCCCCGTCAACAGTATCCCGCGTTATTTCACAGCTGGAACAGGCGCTGCAAACGCAGCTGCTTTATCGCAATACGCGGGCTGTCAGCCCGACAGAATCCGGCAAACTGCTCGCCGATCACGCCCGTCAGGTGCTGGCGCAGCTGGATCTGGCGGCGCTGGATTTGCAGGAGCAGGACAGCGAACCGGGCGGGCTGGTGCGGATCAATGCGCCGGTCGTTTTCGGCCAGCGGCATATCGCCCCCTGGTTGCATGAACTGAGCGCCCGCTATCCCCGGCTGAATGTCGAGCTGATGCAAACGGATGATTTCATTGACCCCTTGCAGGACAGCGTGGATTTACTGATCCGCATCGGGGTGATGGCCGATTCAACGATGCAGGCACGCACCCTCGGGCAACAGAACTTCCGTCTCGCCGCCAGCCCGGCCTATCTCGCACGCAGAGGTATGCCAGAAACGCCCGATGATTTAACGTCACATAGCTGTCTGGTTTTCAAAGGGTTCGCAGGTTCTCAGCGCTGGTACTTTCGTGAACCGGAGCAGGAATGGCACTCTTACAGCCTGCGCGGCGTGCTCACCAGTAATAATGCAGAAACGCTGACGCAGGCGGCTATCGACGGCATGGGGCTGGTGGTGTTTCCCACATGGCTTATTGGCGATGCCCTGCGCAACGGAAGGCTGGTGAGCGTAATGAAAGAATATCAGGTGTCGACGTCTCCGGAGCCGCAGACGATCGCCGCGTTATATCCGAATGCCCGCAGAGCATCGATTAAGGTGCGGGCGGTGATTGATTTTCTGGTGGAGAAATTTGGCGCACCGGCGTACTGGGAGTGATTCGGTTGCACCGAGTGACTTTTAAAAAATAGTTTGAGTAAGTTTCTGGCGGCCTGCGAAGAGCCGCCAGTGCAGCGGCTTCCTGCAAATTAGAAACTATAATCGACAGCGGCGAAATATCTCCGTCCATCTTCGTTATAACTATAGTCATCCCGGTTCAAATCTTTATCCCCCAGGTTCAACACCCCGGCCCGAATCTTCACTGCCTTATTAACCTGATATGACCCGCCAGTGTTCCAGACTGTGTATCCGCCCGGCGTCGGGTTGCCGTCGGTCACCGTGCGGCTTTTGCCTTTGTAGTTGGCAGAAAGGTAGAAGCTCCAGGCGTCCCACGGTTTCCAGTCAAGCGTGGCGTTGGTCGTGTGGAACGGCAAATCGGATAACGGTTTGTTGCCTCCGTTACTGAGATCGCGGGCGTCGTTGTAGGTGTAGTTCAGCTTGAGGTTCCATGCCTCAGCCACCGGCAGGCTGACTTCCGTTTCCAGACCGCGAATTCGCGCTTTGTTCACGTTGTAATATTTGAAGATCGGATTGCCGCTGGCATCGAAGCCGACGAAGTTCTGGTAGGTCGGTGCCAGATTTTTATTTGCGGTGCGGATAACAGTTATCATGTCATCGATGTCATTCTGAAATACCGTCGCGCTGGCGGTCACGTCTTCCAGCAGTCCTTCTTCACCGGCGTAGTACATACCGAATTCGATGCTTTCGCTGGTTTCTGCTTTCAAATCTTTACTGCCGACCACGTTACAGCTGCCACGGCAGGAGGCGCTTTGCCAGTCAGGGCTGAGCTGTAACAGCGACGGCGCTTTGAAGGCCGATGCCCAGCCGCCTTTGAGCGTGACAGTGTCAGTGGCGTTGTAAACCAGATACGCACGCGGGCTCCAGTTGACGCCGTAATTTTCGTGGTCATCCATACGCACGCCGCCGGTCAGCGCCAGACTTTCGAAAATCCGCCATTCGTCTTCGAGGAACAGCGCGTACTGATTGGCCTGCGTGCTGCCACCATTTTTCATGTTCACGCCGTCTTCCAGCTTATCGTTACGGTATTCACCGCCGAACGTCAGCAACTGGTTGTATTCACCCAGCGGGATCACAACTTTGCCGTCGAGGGAGTTATTTTTTGAAGTGATCGTTTCAGCGTTTTTGTTTTCGATATTTTCACCGTAGAAACGCAGTTCGGTATTGGCTAAGCCCCAGCGACCATTGTGCCCGAGCGAGTAGTTCTCGCGCTCAATGCGGTTTTTATCCAGCGTATCGGAGTCCCTGTCCTGCCGGTCCATACCGTAACCAAAGGTGATGTCCTGATCTTTATCCGGCGTTAGCGAAAATTCGACATTGGCATTGCGCGACGTATAACCCTCAATGCGCGGCTGGCCGGTGCTGCCGCTTGAGGAGCTGGCCTGATCTTTCTCACGTTTGCCCAGCGCGCCATAGACTTTCACGCCTAACAGATCGTCAATCAGCGGGCCGCTGGCGAAAACGTTGCCGTTGCCCGCGTCGCCGCGATCGCGGTGTTCCTGCACGGTGGTATCGGCACTCACCGTTCCGTGCCAGGCTTTGCCGACTTTACGGGTAATGATGTTGACCACGCCGCCCAGTGCGTCGGAGCCGTACAGCGAAGACATCGGCCCGCGCACCACTTCGATACGCTCGATGGATTCAGCAGGGATCCAGCTTAAATCGAAATCGTTATGACGGAAAACGGCATTGCGGGAATTCACTCGCTTGCCATCCACCAGAATCAGGGTATAGCTGCTGCCCAGACCACGGATACTGACGCCCTGCCGGTTGTCACTTTCGTTGGTGATCTGCACGCCCGGCACATCTTTGAGGACGTCTTTGAGATTTTGCACCGGCTTCTTTTGCAGATCTTCGCGGGTGATCACGCTGATACTCGCTGGTGCGTCTTTGAGGTTTTGTTCGACGGCGGAGGCGGTTACCACCATCTGATCTTCTTTTTCTTTTACTTCGGTTGTGTCTTCAGCCATCACAGGAAACGCGGCGGCAAACAGCTGTGCGACTAACCCGGCTTTGATTGCCGGTGTGAATTTAACCTTAACCATTTCTTCTCTCCATGAGATAAAACAACCCCGTCAGTGCGGGACGTTGCAATGCATTTCCGTCAATCCGGTAAAAAAAGTGCGAACGAAATCGCCCGGATGATCAGGATTTTGTTTTTAGTTTCAGGCTCACAATATGAAAGGCGGACGCTGCTACTTTGGCTGCGTCCGTTTTTTAATACTTTTTCTGACGACGGTTTAGATCGAAGGGTCGCCTACCAGTCCGTCGATGAGGATTTGCGGCGTTCCCTGCGAGCAGCGTTCAATTCGTCCGCGCACGCCGTAAACACGTGCCAGACTGTCGGCGGTGATCACCGCCTCAGGTTCGCCGTCGGCGATCAGATGCCCGTCTTTGAGCATCAGCACCCGGTCGCCATGACGCAGCGCGATGTTAATATCATGCACCACCACCACAGTCACGATATTGCGTTTTTGCGTTTCTTGTCGCACCAGATCCATCACGTGGAACTGATAATTCAAATCCAGCGCACTGAGCGGTTCATCAAGCAATAACAGAGACGGCTGGCGGATTAAAGACTGTGCCAGACCGACCAGTTGTTTCTGCCCGCCGGAGAGCTGATCGAGATAACTGAGCGCCAGATGTTCGATGCCGAGTTGTCGCAGCAGCGTCATCACTTTATCGGTGCCTTCCGCCACTTTACCTTTTCCGCCTGAGGCACGCTGCGCGACGATAATCGACTCCAGTACGTGAAGATGCACTCCGGCTGGCAGGGTTTGCGGCAGATACACCACCTGCTCGGCCCGACGTGCAAACGGCATCGGCATTAAGTCGTGGCCGTCGAGCATCAGTTGCCCTTCCGCCCGATTAAGTCCCGCCAGCGAACGCAACAGCGTGGATTTACCGCTGCCGTTCGGCCCCAGCAGTACGGTAATTTTGCCTCGCGGCAACATCGGTACGTTGAGATTGCGGATCACATGACGCTTCGGGTAACCGGCGTTGAAATCGCGGATTTGCAGCCCTTGAGTGGCAGCGTTCAGGTGAACCTGAGAAGAAGTTTCCAGCATCGCAGACATCAGACATTCCCCCGGTGACGAAGAATAATACTCAGGAAGAACGGAACGCCGACCAGCGAGGTGACGATACCGACCGGAATAATGACGCCGGGCACCAGATTTTTCGAAGCAACGGAAGCCATCGACAACACCAGCGCGCCGATCAGTGCACTGGCCGGCAGGTAGAAGCGGTGATCTTCACCGAACATCAGGCGGGCAATGTGCGGCGCGACCAGACCGATAAAGCCGATCGGGCCAACGAACGCTACCGCCAGCGCGGAAAGAATACTGATACGCAGCAGCGTACCGAGGCGCAGACGGCGCACGTCGATACCAAAACTGACCGCGCGATCTTCACCCAGACGTAACGCCGTCAGCTTCCACGCGCTCATCATCGACCACGGTAAAAGAATGAGGAAAGCGAACATCATCACGCCGAGTTTCACCCACGACGCGCGCGCCAGGCTGCCCATCGTCCAGAAGACTAAGCCTTGCAGAGTGTCTTCGGTGGCGATGAACTGCATCAGCGAAACCAGTGCGTTAAAGGTGAAGACCAGCGCGATACCGAACAGCACCACGCCGGAGCTGGCGACGCGCGTCCAGCGGGTGATGCCGTCGAGCATCAGTGCGGCGAGCAGTGCAAAGATAAAGGCGTTGGCGGAGATAAACCATTGGTCGGGCACGCCCGGAATACCGATGCCGAGCACGATCGCCAGCGCCGCACCGAAGGCTGCGGCAGAGGAGACGCCGAGCGTAAACGGGCTGGCCAGCGGGTTATTGAGGATGGTCTGCATTTCGGCACCGGCGAGGCCAAGAGACATGCCCACCGCAATCGCCATCAGCGCATACGGCAGGCGGATATCCCAGACGATTACCCGTGTGCCCGGATCGGCGGCGGCGGCATCGAATAAGGTTTTCCACAGCGTACTGAGTGACAACCCCGAAGGACCCATCACGAAATCAATCACCAGTGAGACGACAATCGCCAGCACCAGGACAAGCATGATGAACAAACGGCGGCGTACGATATTCTGGTATTGCCCCATAACGCTGTTATCGGCATTGGCTTTCGCCGTCAGCGCAGGTTCGGTGGTTGCACTCATGTTTTGCTTCAATCTCATCAACGTAAAAACTTACAGCAGGATAACTTACTTCCCGCTTTCCGGTTTAACTGCATCCGTCCAGTAGGTGCCCGTCGGCTCCACGGCGAGGAACTGTTTATAAAGCTGGTTCTGCGTTTGCTGCGGATCAAGGTCCGCAAACTTCTCCGGATAAAACGCTTTGGCAAACACCTGAACCGCCAGCACGTTATACGGCGAATTGTAATAATTGTGCCAGATGCCAAAACTGCGGCCTTCTTCCACCGCTTTCAGCGTGCTGATGCCTTTGCGCTGCAACAGCGGCGTCATGCTGGCGCGCGCCTGCTCCGGCGTGGTCTGCGCGCCAAGCACCAGACCGGTCGGCGCCGGAACACCCGCTTTGGCCGGTTTACCGCCACCGCTGATCAGATACACATCCGGCTGCGCGGCGATCACTTTTTCAAGATTGACCAGGCCCAGCGGCCCCGGCAGCAGCGGTTTGGAGATATTCACGCCGCCCGCCTGATCGATAAAATCACCCATATTGCCCTTTCCGGCAGAACGGCAGCACTCATCGGCGGTAGACGCACGCAGTTCGATGAACACTTTCGGCTTGTCCTGGCCGGGGATGTTTTGGGTCACATCGGTGACGCGTTTTATGTTGGCTTTATAAAACGCAATATAGTCCTGCGCCTGCTTTTCGCGGTTCAGAACTTTGCCCAGCAATTCCATGCTCGGCAGGGTATTTTTCAGCGGTGAGGTGCGGAAATCAACAAAGACAACCGGCACACCGGCTTTCTGTAGCTGCGTGACCAGTGCGCTTTCTTTTCCCGGACCGTGCCCCGACAAACCAAAAATTGCCAGCTGCGGATCGAGTGTCAGCACTTTCTCCGGGCTGATGCTGTCGGCGCTGGTGTTGCCAATCAGCGGGATTTTGTCGATCTGCGGGAATTTGGCCTGATAGGTGGCGTAGGTTTGCGGATCCAGCTTCCTGAAATCCCCCTGCCAGCCGACAATGCGGTCGAACGGTTTCTGACCTTCCAGCAGGGAAACAGCGAAGAACAACCGCCCTTCTCCCAGCACGACACGCTGCACATCATCCGGCACCGTGACGGTTCGACCGGCAATATCGGTCACCGTGACGGCCTGCGCGCTAACACTCATAAGGCCCATTGCCAGCGCAAACATTCCACCAGCAAGACGGGTGGTGACCAAATTCTGCTGATAATTCATCTTCTTCCGATTCCTTTACGTTTCCCTGAAGAGGCGCTAACAATAAAAGAAATGATAACGATTATCAATGCAGTTTACATGATCCATAAAGGGTACAGAGAGATGATGCGCGGGGAAACAAGGCTGAGGTAACAAAGCATTACGCTGGCGGGCGAAGAAAAGCATATGAAAGACAAAAAAAGCGGAGCCGAAGCTCCGCCTTGATAACCGCGTAAAAAACGCAAATCCCGTTATTAGTCGTTACTTTTGGTCTCGACGTATTTTGGGAATTCCATTTCGCTGTATTTCACCACTTTCGTGCCTTTCGTCAGCTTGTAACCGAACCAGATAATCAGGAACAGCGGCAGACCGATGTAGGTCGCGGCGACGCCGTACCAGTCGATGGTATCTTTCAGGAACGCCTGATAGTTCTGGCCGAGAGTAATAATCAGACACAACACAAAGGCGAATACCGGGCCGAACGGGAAGAAACCGGACAGATACGGCAGGTCTTTCAAATCACGTCCCTGGGATACATAACCGCGACGGAAACGATAATGGCTGATGGCAATGCCGAGCCAGGCGATAAAGCCGGTCATGCCTGACGTATTCAGCAGCCACAGGTAGACGGTCTGATTCCCGAAGGTTGAGCTCAGGAAGCACAGCGCGGCGACGACGGTTGTCGCATAAAGCGCGTTACGCGGCACACCGCCTTTCGACAGTTTGGCGAACATGCGCGGCGCTTTGCCTTCGCTGGCCAGCGTGAAGAGCATACGGGTAGAAGCGTACATGCCTGAGTTACCGGCGGAGAGCACGGCGGTCAGGATCACGGCGTTCATCACCGCGGCGGCGGACAGCAGACCGGCGTTACGGAAGACCAGCGTGAACGGGCTGACGGAAATATCACCGACTTCGTTGCGCAGCAGGTTTGGATCGGTATAAGGAATGATCAGGCTGATGACCAGAATTGCCAGAATATAGAACAGCAGGATACGCCAGAACACCTGACGCACCGCGCGGGGAATATTCTTGGCCGGATTCTCAGATTCGCCCGCCGCGACACCAATCAGTTCAGTGCCCTGGAAGGAGAACCCGACGATCATCGCCACGCCTATCATTGAGGCAAACCCACCGGCAAACGGCGCATCGCCGATAGCCCAGTTGTGCCAGCCCGCCGTTTCACCACCGCGCATGATACCGGTGATCATCAACACGCCGACGGCGATAAAGATGATAACGGTGACCACTTTGATCAGGGAGAACCAGTATTCGGCTTCACCGAAACCGCGCACGGAAATGTAATTCAGCAGGAAGATCAGACTAAGGAACAAGGCGCTCCAGATCCAACCCGGCGTGTCCGGGAACCAGTAGTTCATCACCAGCTGCGAGGCCACGAGATCCACCGCAATGGTCACCGCCCAGTTGTACCAGTAGTTCCAGCCCAGTGCGAAACCGAAGCCTTCTTCTACATAGCGGGAGCCGTAGGTAGAGAACGAACCGGAGACCGGCATGAATGCGGCCAGCTCGCCCAGACTGGTCATCAGGAAGTAAACCATGATGCCGATCAGCGCATAAGACAGCAGCGCGCCGCCCGGACCTGCCTGAGAAACCGTCGCGCCTGAGGCGACAAATAATCCTGTACCAATTGAGCCGCCAATGGCGATCATCGTTAAGTGACGTGCCTTCAGCTCGCGACGCAGTGTGGGTGCCACCTGCGTATTTTTTGTAGGTTGTTGAGCCATGTTTTCCCTATATCCGCTCGTCATTCTAAAATTTAAGCGCGGATTGTAGCAAAACCTGCCGCTCTGAATAGCAGGAACGACCTGTTATAAGACACCTTCATAACTGGCCGCCGATCATTAGCGAAAGACGGTTATTGCGATTCCCGACAGTAGGTTAAAAAACGCGATAACGCGCTGGAAATGTGTTTTTGGCGGTGATGGATCAGGTAGAGCTTGCGCACCAGTGGCGGGATCGGCAGGCGGATTTCCACCAAGGATCCGCTGCTCAGTTGCTCGGCAATGACGCGCCGCGACAGGCAACTGATACCAATTCCGTGACGCACCGCGTGTTTGATCGCTTCAGAATTCCCAAGCTCCATCACCAAATTGAAATCCGGCAGTTGCGGCAGTAAGAGGTGATCCAACACTTCACGTGTACCAGACCCGCGCTCGCGCAAAATCCAGGGTTCGCGCGCCAGAGCTTCCAGCGTCACCGGCTGGCCTGCCAGCGGGTTCTCCGGTGCGACAAATACCACCAGTTCATCGTCCAGCCAGGGCTGGGTAATCAGCTCCGGCATCTGACACGGGCCTTCAATCAAGCCCAGATCGACGCGGAAATCCGCGACGGCATTAATGACGTCGTTAGTATTGCCGACGTTGAGTTCAAGCGGCGTACCGGGGAAATCCAGACGGTATTCCGCCAGCATCGCCGGCAGCATGTAGTTACCGATGGTACTGCTCGCACCGATGCGCAACGAGCCGTTATCGTGATTGAACAGACGCTCGATTTCACCCGCCTGCTCCAGCAGCGCCAGTGCTTTCGGATACAGCAGACGGCCATGTTCGTTAATCACCAGTCGCTTCCCGACGCGGTCAAACAGCTGCACGCCGAGCTGGCTTTCAATGTCGGCCAGCGACGCGCTGACGGCAGATTGTGATAATGAAAGCACAACCGACGCCTGCGTGGTCGAACCGCTTTTCAGCACCTCGGCAAAGACTTCAAGTTGGCGCAATGTAATGTGCATAAATGTCCCGCTATCTTCACACGCCTGACGACGCGCTTTCTATTATCAGTATAGACCTTTGGTCAGCCCGCTTTTTTCGACCTTCTTTTTATACCAGTTTTAGTGATAGGTTATAAAGTTATAATCAATTTCATTTTTATATAAGGGCGGCGTAGCCTTGTCTCATCACTCCTGTTGTCTATCACTAACAAGGAAACGGACGATGAAAACATATCAGCTTAATCACCCCGGCGAGGCGAAACACGACCGCCCGCAACCAATGTGGTTCAGCCGCCTGCTGCCCGGCCTTTTGCTGACCGGCGCAATCACCGCCCTGGCAGTCTGGCTGAGCGATTTCCCTTCACTGAACCATCTGGGCCTCAGCGCACTGACGCTGGCCATTGTCATCGGTATGGTGGTCGGTAACACTGTTTATCCTGCGGCGAAACCCTGGTGTGATGAAGGCGTGACGCTGGCGAAACAACGCCTGCTGCGTCTGGGCATCATCCTTTACGGCCTGCGCCTTACCTTTGCGCAGATCGCCGACGTCGGTGCGACCGGTATCCTGATCGACGCCATCATGCTGTGCTCCACTTTCGCCCTCGCCTGCTGGCTCGGCCAGCGGGTATTTAAATTAGACCGCGACACGTCGATGTTAATCGGCGCGGGCAGCAGTATTTGTGGCGCTGCAGCAGTGATGGCGACGGAACCGGTGCTCAATGCCAAAGCTGAAAAAGTAACAGTCGCCGTCGCGACGGTGGTGATTTTCGGCACCGCGGCCATCTTCCTATATCCGTGGCTTTGGCAGCTTAACGCGCATTATCACTGGCTGGATTTCACCGCGTCACAGTTCGGTATTTACACCGGTTCGACGGTGCATGAAGTGGCGCAGGTGGTGGCGGCCGGTCAGGGGGTCAGCCCGGAGGCGGAAAACGCAGCGGTGATTGCAAAAATGATCCGCGTGATGATGCTGGCACCTTTCCTGCTGCTGTTATCCGGCTGGGTCGCGCGTGGCAAAGGCCAGCAGCAAGAGGGGCAGGCATCCGGGATACGCAACATCACCATTCCGTGGTTTGCCCTGTTCTTTATCCTGGTGGCGGCGTTTAACTCGCTGGATATTTTGCCGCACAGCTGGATCCCGGCGCTTATCACGCTTGATACCGTTTTGCTGGCAATGGCAATGGCCGCGCTCGGCCTGACCACGCACATCAGCGCGCTGCGTCAGGCAGGCCTGAAACCGATGCTGCTGGCGGCGATTCTGTTCGTCTGGCTGATTGCCGGTGGTGCAGGAATTAACCAACTGGTGCAACATCTTTTTGGCTGATGTTGCGGGTTTTACACTTCAGTGCTGCGCCTCCTGCGCGGAGGCGCTATCATCCACCCATTAACGCGATGAATAACTGAGGAGCAAAAATGAAGTTTGTCGGAGCACACGTCAGTGCGGCAGGCGGCGTAGATCAGGCCGTACTGAGAGCGCACGAGCTGGAAGCCACGGCTTTTGCGCTTTTCACCAAGAATCAGCGTCAGTGGAAAGCCGCGCCGTTACCGGAAGACGTCATCGAAAAATTTAAAGCCGCCTGTGAAAAATACGGTTACCAGAGCAACCAGATTTTGCCGCACGACAGCTATCTGATTAACCTCGGCCATCCGGTGACCGAAGCGCTGGAGAAATCCCGCGAAGCGTTCCTCGACGAACTGCAACGTTGCGAACAACTGGGACTTTCGCTGCTGAACTTCCATCCGGGCAGCCACCTGATGCAGATAGACGAAGATAAATGCCTGGAGCGCATCTCTGAATCGCTGAACATTGCGCTCGCACAGACCAAAGGCGTCACGGCAGTCATCGAAAACACCGCCGGTCAGGGCAGCAATCTGGGTTTCCGCTTCGAGCATCTGGCAAAAATCATTGACGGTGTGGAAGACAAAAGCCGGGTTGGCGTCTGCATCGATACTTGCCACGCCTTCGCTGCCGGCTACGATCTGCGCACCGTCGAAGAGTGTGAAAACACGTTCCGTCATTTCAGCGACGTCGTCGGTTTCGAGTATCTGCGCGGGATACATCTCAACGATGCGAAAAGCGAATTCAACAGCCGCGTCGACCGTCATCACAGCCTGGGCGAAGGCAATATTGGGAATACGGTATTTAGCTGGATCATGAAAGATCCGAGATTTGATGGGATCCCGATGATTCTGGAAACGGTAAATCCTGATATCTGGAAGGATGAAATCGCGTGGCTGAAGGCGCAGCAGACATCTGAGGCGGATGACGCCGCGGCTTAAACGCACTTTGGAAAGTGCTTGAAACGTGTTGGTGTTGCATCGTGGTGCTTTCTGACTCACGTCAAAATTAACGTCAACGTCAACGTCAACGTCAAAATCAAAATCAACGTCGTGGGCGTCGGCCCACACCGACCAGAGGGAGAATAAACCTTCTCCCTCTGGACTCCCGCGTTTTTTTAAACACGCTTTCGCTGGAACGATGGACATGTTCTGGTACTTCCGCACGTGGCGCAAAACCCTGCCGCTGCGCGGTGCCTTCTCTCGGTCTTCGAGCCTAAGGTCTCGAAGCCGCTCCGTTCAGCAGGATTTTTTTATCGCGCCATCCCACCATTTTTAAAATCAAAACCAATTGAATATTAAGCAAAGTCTTTTGCTTTTCATGTGATCCGAGCCGGTCAAGCTGTGACCTAAAAAGTTGTGGCCGCGTTCAAAAATCGCGCCGGAGGAGAGGTGGAAAACCGCGCGATTTTGCGCGGGTTGTAACCCGAACGGAGGGCACCGCGCAGCGGCGGGATTTTGCGGCAATAGCTGCGGCCTCTGAAACAGAGCCGGGTTGCATGGCACGTGTTTTAAAAAACGCGGGAGTCCAGAGGGCGCGCGTTTACGCGTCCTTTGGGCCAGTTTGGGCGGCAGCCCAAGGTCTTGAAGTTGAAGTTGAAGTTGAAGTTGAAGTTGAAGTTGAATTTAAAATGATCCGCACCGGTCAAGCTCTGTCCGGGATCAAAACAATTGATTAACCAACATCCGTGCTTCCACCCTATCCCCAGAAACACCGCAACCGACGAGCACACAGGCTACCTGTGTCAAAATCGCCGAAGGGATATCCCGCTCGCCCTTGAGGCATTCCTGAATAAACGCCGCCGTCGCCGCGACATCTTTGGTTCCCGGCGTATCGGAACCGAATATTTCTTCCTTTTCAGCCAGTACCTGTTGCTCACCTGCAACAATCAGATGCGTCTGCGGGAACCGCTGCGGATTGGCATACACTTCCCCTTCCGTTCCCTGCGTCAGTAAAGCGCGGCCATCGATCTGGCGGAAGAATGAAGAAACACGCTGAATATATTCCGGGTGTGAAACGCTCGATAATCGCAGAGAATCCTGCCCGATGAACGGGGTAATGAGCTTCGCCAGCGTATGGCTGCTGTTTCGCACCCCCATCTGCCAGCGCAACGAAAGCTGTTTCTCGATCGGCGGGCACAGAACAGAAATAGGGATAAATACCGGCGCGGTGCCAGCGTCGAGCTGCTGCTGCGCCTGATCCTGGTTATGTGCGGCCTCAATGCCCAGCGCACGGAAAATCTCGGCGCTGGTAATGCGGGTGGGGTCTTCGTCAACGCCGTGAACCACTACCGGCAGGCCGAGGTGGCTGAGCAAAATCGCCAGCAGCGGGGTGAGATTCGCCTGCTTGCGCGCACCGTTGTAGGTCGGAATTACCACCGGCAGCGGACGATCTGCGGGAGCCTGAAGGCGCATCACACGCTCTTCCATTGCCTGATAAAAACCGAGCATTTCCTCTTCTGCTTCGCCTTTAATACGAAACGCGATCAGCAAAGCGCCCAGCTGTAAGTCCGGAACATCGCCCGCGAGCATCTCGCGGTACAACGCTAGCGACTGCTCCCGGTCTAAATCACGGGCGTGATTTTTTCCGCGCCCGACTTCTTTGATGAGTTTGGTGTAATCCATCGTACCGTTACCTTATCTGTCCAAATCATTAACGGCGGCGCGCACGGCGGCGAACCGGATCTTTCTTCACAGTTTTGAGCCTATCTGGCCGCTTCACTGACCCCGGTGCAGGCATTTCGCGGTGTTCGATTGGGAACACCGGCAACGCAGCCAGCAGGCGCGAACCGTAACTTTTAGTCAGTAAACGCTTATCGTATATCACAATTTCACCGGTGCATTCGTGACTGCGAATTAATCGGCCAACCTGCTGGATCAGATTAAACGATGCGCTCGGCAGGCTTTGCACTTCAAAAGGATAACGCTTCAGCGTTTTCAGCCATTCACCTTCGGTGAGGATCACCGGGCTGTCGACCGGCGGGAAGGCGATTTTATGAATGTGCACCTGCGTCAGCAGCTCACCTTTCAGATCAAGCCCTTCAGCGAAAGATTGCAGGCCAATCAGCACGCTGGTGGTGCCTTCTGAAACGCGTTTGCGGTGCTCTTCCACCAGCCGGTAGCGCGGCTGATCGCCCTGCACCAGCAGCATCAGGCGTAAATCCGGCAGCAGGGAGACAAACTGTTGCAGCGCGCGGTTGCTGGCGAACAACACCAGCTGGCCGGTATGCAGCCCTTTCGCCAGTTCCGTTCGGAAGAAATCGGCCATCTCCTGCAAATGCGCCGCTTCGTTGGCCATTACCGGCTCAAGCGTCATTTGCGGGATGACGATTTTGCCCTGCTCAACGTGGTTAAACGGCGAGTCCAGACTGACAAAACGATCACCGGCTTTTTCGCTCAGACCGCTCATTTCCTGCAATCGCGAAAAGCTGTTCAGCGAACGCAATGTAGCGGAGGTGATGACCACGTGCGGCACTTTGCGCCACAGCATTTTTTCCAGCTGATCGCTGACGCGGATACCCGCACAGTGGAATACCAGATGCGTCTGGTTATCGAAATATGTCCGCGTTACCCATTTGCCGATAGGCGCATTGGAGGCTTTATCCAGCGCTGCCAGCCGCCACAGTTTGCTCATGGTTTCGAGATAGCTTTGCATACGGCTCATGTGCAGGATCGCGCGGTGCAGACGCATAATATCGTGCTTACCGGTCTTCTCGCTGAGATCGTTTACCATGTATTCCGCCAGACTGCGCAGGCCGTCGGTAAGTTTAAACAGGCGGCTACACTGCTCAGTCAGCTCCGGCGGCAGTGCGCCCAGCTCAAAACGGTATTCCGCTTCCGGCTCGTCCGGCGGCAGATACTGGCTGACGGATTGTTCGATCAGCAACAGCAGCTCACGCATCTCGGCGCAGTGATTATGCAGACGCTCGGCGTTGGTCAGCGGCGGTGGGTTTTTCGGGGTGAAGAGCGCCAGACATTGTTCAATCTGACGCACAAAATTGTCCAGTTGCAGGTTATTCCACACCGCTGTGATTTCAGCATCAACTTCCAGCGCATCGCGCGCGACTTCCGGCAAATGGTGCCCTTCATCGAGCACCAGCAGCAGATCTTTCGCCGGTGGCAGCACTGATTCGGACTCCAGCGCGGCCATCACTAATGCGTGGTTGGTGACCACCACGTCAGCACTTTCTATCTCTTTGCGCGCCACGAAGTACGGACACTCACGGAAATAATGGCAGTTGCGGCTGAGGCAGTTGGCTTTGTCAGTACTGATTTTAATCCACAGCGGATCGTCGATGG
This sequence comes from Enterobacteriaceae bacterium Kacie_13, assembly GCA_013457415.1. Classification (NCBI taxonomy): domain Bacteria; kingdom Pseudomonadati; phylum Pseudomonadota; class Gammaproteobacteria; order Enterobacterales; family Enterobacteriaceae; species Enterobacteriaceae bacterium Kacie_13. The sequence continues at coordinate 1,564,675 of CP045665.1, read as the reverse complement.
TTTTTTTGTAATGATCGCGCAGCCCGTCCCACTCGTAGCGGGAGAGCGCGGTTTCCAGCGTTTTGCACAGCTTCTGTTCTTCACCACTGGAAGGTGCCAGTTCATCACCGAGAAACAAGCCCAGATCGCCCTGCGCATTTTCATTGCTCATCGACGCCAGATTGCGCGGGCAGACATAGCGACCACGGCCAAACGCGCCGGTAAATTTCAGGTCCGGAATGATTTTTTTCAGCAGTGGTAAGTCTTTGCTGTAAATCTGGTCCTGCAACGCGACGTTGGCGGTGCTGACAATCAGCGGCTTTTCTTCTTCGCGGCTGACGGCGATGCCGGGGATAAGATAGGACAGCGTTTTCCCGACGCCGGTTGGCGCCTCAATGGCCAGATGCCGTGCAGAATCCCCCGAGAACGCCTTCGCCACCTCTGCAATCATTTGTCGTTGCGGAGCGCGGGGAATGAAATCCGGGATTTGCTCTTGCAGGGCTTTGTACCACTGGCTGATCTGATTTTTTACTGCGGGGGAAAGCGCCATGCATCTCTTTTTGTTGGGGGTCGTGACCGAAGTGTGGCGGCTATTGTCCCACAGACCGGCTTTTGGCGCAGCCCGAAATCGCCCAACAGCACCATTTTCACCGCCTTACTTTTTGGTTAAAAAATGGAGGACTTGTAAAAAAAAGAAAAGTTCATTTCTGATTGTCATAAATTGATCACAAATCTACGGTAAAAAACCTTCGCTGAGAAAATTCCGAGCTCACACGGAATGCATAGCAAACAATGATGATTAGCGTCTTTCCACAAGACTTCATATAAAGCTTTCCACCAAAAGCTTTTAAATAAGAATGCAGGGTAAAAATTCATGAAACGTAATATTCTGGCACTTTTAATTCCTGGTTTATTGATTGCATCAGGCGCACACGCAGCGGAAATTTATAATAAAGACGGTAATAAACTCGACCTGTACGGGAAAGTGAAAGGTCTGCATTATTTCTCTGATGCGCCGGGCAACGATGGCGACCAGAGTTATGTTCGTTTCGGTTTTAAAGGTCAGACGCAAATTAATGACCTGATCACCGGTTACGGTCAGTGGGAATATAACGTCATGGCCAACCATGCCGAGTCCGACAGCAAATCACCAAGCACCAGCGGCACCAAAACCCGTCTGGGCTTTGCGGGTCTGAAATTCGGTCAGTACGGTTCTATCGACTATGGCCGTAACTACGGCGCACTGTACGACGTCGAAGCCTGGACCGATATGTTCCCTGAATTTGGCGGCGACGGTTACACCAAGGCTGACCGCTTCATGACTGGCCGTACCAACGGCGTGGCTACCTACCGTAACCGTGGCTTCTTCGGCATGGTGGATGGCCTGAACGTTGCCCTTCAATATCAGGGTAAAAACGAAAACGACGGTCGCAGCAGCAGCACGGCGAACGGCGACGGTTATGCGCTTTCCACCACCTACGCACTGGGCGATACCGGCGTGAGCTTCGGTGGCGCATACGCCTCTTCTGACCGCACCACCGGCCAGAGCAACTCCGCCTATGGCAAAGGCGATAAAGCGGACGCATGGACTGGCGGTATGAAATACGATGCTAACGGTGTTTATTTAGCCGCTATGTATGCTGAAACCCGTAATATGATCGCTATTACCGTTCCGGCAGGTATTGCAGGCGCACCGGCAGGCAGCGGTTTTGCTAATAAAACCCAGACCGTTGAAGCAGTAGCACAATATCAGTTCGACTTCGGTCTGCGCCCTTCTCTGGGTTATGTTCAGACTAAAGGGAAAGATATTGAAGGCATCGGCGACGTAGACCTGGTTAAATATTTCGACGTGGGCGCAACCTATTATTTCAACAAAAACATGTCAGCCTATGTTGATTATAAAATCAACCAACTGGATGACGATAATAAACTGGGCCTGAATAACGACGACGTTACCGCTGTTGGCCTGGTTTATCAGTTCTGATTTAAGTCAAATTACACCTCATTATTATTCGATGTTTTACTCTCTGTCTTGATTTTTTCGGCCGGACTCACCCTCCGGCCTTTTTTGTTTTTGTTGTTTTACGGCACATCTCGCGTAATTCGCCTTTTTCTCTTTCGCATCACGCTGAATCTGCTAAAGTTTCAAAGAATTTTACGAATGAGAACTTCTCTTAACAAAAACAGGGATAACCAATGAATAAAGTTTCGCTTTGTACCACCAGTGCCTTGATCATACTGGCTCTGAGCGGCTGTGCGCAGCAGAAAACCGATGCTCAGCAAAAGCTGAACGATCAGTCGGTGATGGCACTGAACTGGTTCCAGCAGTCAGGTGAATATCAGGCACTGACCTATCAGGCATTCAACACCGCGAAAATGGCGTTTGATAAAGCGCAGCCGCTGGCAGGCCAGAAGAAAGCCGTGGTGGTGGATCTGGATGAGACCATGCTTGATAACAGCGCCTACAGCGCGTGGCAGGTCAAAGCGAACAAACCATTCGACAGTAAAACCTGGTCAGAGTGGACTGCCGCACGTCAGGCGACTGCCATTCCTGGCGCCGTGGAATTCGCTAACTACGTGAATACCCACGGCGGCACCATGTTCTACGTATCCAACCGTAAAACCAGCGAATACGCCGCCACGCTGGACAACATGAATCGTCTGGGCTTTACCGGCGCGAATGACCAAACCCTGTTACTGAGCTCCGACACCTCGAACAAACAGGTGCGTTTCGACTCCATCAAAGCCGCCGGTTATCACATCGTATTGTTCGTCGGCGACAACCTGAACGACTTCGGCTCGGCGACTTATCACAAAGATAACGCCCAGCGCCGCGCCTTCGTGAACCAGAATCACCAGCAGTTCGGCACGCAATATATCGTCCTGCCTAACCCGTTGTACGGTGATTGGGAGAGCGGACTGGCGAAGGAGTACAATAAGTTGACGCCAGAGCAGAAATTATCGGTCAGAGAGCAGAATCTGAAGGCGTGGAGCGGGAAATAACAATTTTTCGCTTTTAGAAAGCTGGCAAATTTATCGGGTTGAATACCGGTGGCTTTTTAAAAATAACCGAGGATATTTCGGTTTCTCAACGGCAGTGATCACAGGGCGTTTCGCGCCGAAACCGACCAAGGGAGGGAAGTGCTTTCCCTCCCTTGGATCCCTCCCCGCTTTTTTAAACACGCTTTCGCTGGAACGATGGACATGTTCTGGTACTTCCGCACGTGGCGCAAAACCCTGCCGCTGCGCGGTGCCTTCTCTCGGTCTTCGAGCCTAAGGTCTCGAAGCCGCTCCGTTCAGCAGGATTTTTTTATCGCGCCATCCCACCATTTAAAAAAAAACAAAAAAGAAAATTTGCAAAACGTATTTGATTTTTCGAAATGATCCGAGCGGGTGAAGTTGTGACCTAAAAAGCTGTGGCCGCGTTCAAAAATCGCGCCGGAGGAGAGGTGGAAAACCGCGCGTTTTTGCGCGGGTTGTAACCCGACCGGAGGGAACCGCGCAGCGGCGGGATTTTGCGGCAATAGCTGCGGCTTCTGAAACAGAGCCGGGATGCACGGCACGTGTTTTAAAAAACGCGGGAGTCCAGAGGGCGCGCGTTTACGCGTCCTTTGGGCCAGTTTGGGCGGCAGCCCAAGGTGTTGAATTTGAAGTTGAAGTTGAAGTTGAAGTTGAAATTAAATAATCAACTCCATCCCCACATGCGGGATCCCATCCTCCTCATACACCTCCGTGTACACCACAAACCCCAACTTCCCGTAAAACGCTTCTAAATGTGCCTGCGCTGAAATCGCCACCCGGCATTCCGGCCAGTGTTTCTGGCACGAAACCAGTGCCCGCTCCATCAGCTGGTAGCCGAGTTTGAGCCCCCGCGCCGAAGGTGCCACAATCACTCGCCCGATAGCCACGCCTTCTTCATGACGCAAAATTCGCGCATAGGCCGCCGGTTTACCGTCGAGCCACGCGATGATATGACGGTTCTCACCGGTCAGATCCTGGCCGTCGATGTCCTGATAAATGCAGGTTTGTTCCACGACAAACACTTCACTGCGTAGTGCCAGAATGGCGTAAAGCTGCTGCGCGGTCAGTTCGCTATGATGATAATCCTGCCAGTCGATAGATGAAGATTCGGTCATGAATGCCTGCCCCGCCTTTGCATGAAAATGCAGCTTTCTGGCTGCTAAAAAAAGAGATACCCCGAAGGATATCTCTTTTTATCATGCCTTATGAAAGGCTTCAGGCGGTTTTCTTCATCGGTTCGGTGCGCACCGGCAAATCACCTGCGGTGAAGTATTCCGTGGTGCTGCGCGGTAACGGCTGGCGGCCACGGATTTTATCGGCAATTTTTTCGGCAATCATGATAGTCGTGGCGTTCAGATTGCCGGTGATGATTTGCGGCATGATGGATGCATCTACCACCCGCAAAGCGTCGATGCCGTGAACGCGCCCCTGTCCGTCGACCACCGCCATGTCATCGATGCCCATTTTACAGGTGCAGGACGGGTGGAATGCGGTTTCCGCATGTTCGCGGATAAACGCATCCAGCTCTTCATCGGTCTGGACATTTTCGCCCGGACTGATTTCGCGACCACGGTACGGATCCAGCGCCGGTTGTGCCATGATTTCACGGGTGATGCGGATTGCATCACGGAACTCATGCCAGTCCTGCTCCGTCGCCATATAGTTGAACAAAATACTCGGATGCTGACGCGGATCTTTTGATTTAACCTGCACGCGGCCGCGGCTTGGTGAGCGCATCGAACCGACGTGGGCCTGGAAACCGTGCTCTTTCACCGCATTGCTGCCGTTGTAATTAATCGCCACCGGCAGGAAGTGATACTGAATGTTCGGCCAGGCAAATTCTTCACGGCTGCGGATAAACCCGCCTGCTTCAAACTGGTTGCTCGCGCCCACGCCGGTGCCTTTGAACAGCCACTCAGCGCCTATCGCAGGCTGGTTATGCATCTGTAATGCCGGATAAAGCGACACCGGCTGCGTGCAGCTGTATTGCAGGTACATTTCCAGATGATCCTGTAAATTCTCGCCGACGCCAGGCAGGTCGTGCACCAGCGGGATTTCCAGCCGCTTAAGCAATTCTGCCGCCCCGACGCCGGAACGTTGCAGGATCTGCGGAGACGCAATCGCACCGCTGCACAGCAAGACTTCGCGTTTGGCATTGGCAGTTTTAGCGTTGTAGTCGTCGCCTTTGAAATAGCTGACGCCCACGGCGCGCTTGCCCTCAAACAGGATCCGGTCAGTCAGCGCGTGCGTGACGATAGTCAGGTTGGCGCGTGGTTTTGCCTGATCCAGATAGCCACGGGCGGTACTGGCGCGACGGCCTTTTGGCGTCACGGTTCTGTCCATCGGCCCAAAACCTTCCTGCTTGTAGCCATTAAGATCGTCAGTGCGCGAGTAACCGGCCTGCACGCCCGCTTCAATCATGGCTTCGAACAGCGGATTATTGCCGTTCTTGGGTGTTGCAACACTGACCGGTCCGTCGCCGCCGTGGAAGTCATCAGGGCCGATATCGCGGGTTTCCGCTTTACGAAAATACGGCAGACAGTCGAGATAGCTCCAGTCTTCCAGACCCGGCGCTGTCGCCCAGTTGTCGAAATCCATCGCGTTACCACGGATATAACACATCCCGTTAATAAGCGACGATCCGCCCAGCCCTTTACCGCGTCCGCACTCCATGCGGCGGTTATTCATGTGTGGTTCCGGATCGGTTTCATACGCCCAGTTATACCGGCGCCCCTGCAACGGGAAAGCCAGCGCCGCTGGCATCTGCGTGCGGAAATCCAGACGGTAATCCGGGCCACCGGCTTCGAGCAACAGCACGCTGACGCTGCTGTCTTCGGTCAGGCGGGTGGCGAGTACGTTGCCGGCAGAACCGGCACCGATGATGATGTAATCGTAATCCATTGAAATCTCCTCTGTTGCGGCGGATTAAAAGACTGAGCTGAATTCGCCCAGTTCGACCTGCACGGATTTGATTTGGGTGTAATGCTCAAGCGTCGTAACGCCGTTTTCGCGCCCCACGCCGGAATGTTTATAACCACCGACTGGCATTTCGGCGGCAGATTCGCCCCAGGTGTTGACCCAGCAAATCCCGGCTTCGAGTTTGTGGATCACGCGGTGCGCGCGGTTGAGATCCTGCGTCACCAGACCGGCCGCCAGACCGTATTCGGTATCGTTGGCCCGACGGATCACTTCCTCTTCACTTTCGTACGTCAGAATGCTCATCACCGGCCCGAAGATTTCTTCGCGGACGATCAGCATGTCATCGCGACAATCGGAGAAGACCGTCGGCGCAACATATGCACCTTTGGCAAATTCGCCGGTGGTCACGCGTTCACCGCCGGTCAGCAGAGTTGCACCCTCTTGCTTGCCGCTTTCGATATAACGCAGCACGGATTCCATATGCGCGAAACTGACCAGCGGGCCAAAGTTGACGTTTTCATCGGTCGGATCCCCCATGCGGATACGCTTCACGCGCTCCAGCACTTTGGCTTCGAATGCCTTTTGCAATGCTTTTGGAATAAACACACGGGTGCCGTTGGTACATACCTGACCGGAACTGTAGAAGTTGGCCATCATGGCGATATCGGCCGCTTTATCCAGATCTGCATCTTCAAACACGATCAGCGGTGACTTACCGCCCAGTTCCATAGTGACTTCTTTGAGCGTGGAGGCTGACGCGCTGGCCATCACTTTTTTGCCGGTTTTGACACCGCCGGTGAAAGAAACTTTGGCGATATCAGGGTGATCGGTTAACGCCTGTCCGACGCTCGCCGCACCGGTGACAACGCTAAACACGCCGTCCGGCACACCGGCTTCGGTGTAGATTTCGGCCAGCTTGAGCGCAGTCAGCGAAGTATTTTCGCTCGGTTTGAAGACCATTGCGTTACCGGCGGCCAGCGCCGGGGCTGATTTCCATAAGGCAATCTGAATCGGATAGTTCCACGCGCCGATACCGGCCACCACGCCCAGCGGTTCGCGGCGGGTATAAACGAAGGAAGAATCGCGCAGCGGTATTTGCTGGCCTTCAATCGCCGGAATAAGCCCTGCGTAGTACTCGAGTACGTCAGCGCCGGTGACGATATCCACCGCCAGCGTTTCAGACAGCGCCTTGCCCGTGTCAGCAGTTTCAATCGCTGCCAGCTCATCGTTACGATCACGCAGAATATCCACCGCGCGGCGCAGAATACGCGAGCGGCTCATGGCGGTCATCGCGGCCCAGACTTTCTGACCTTTATGCGCGGCTTTTACCGCCAGACTGACATCCGCCTGCGTGGCGGCGGACAGCTGTGCAATCACTTCGCCGTTGGCCGGGTTAATCGCGTCAAAGGTGTCATCACCGGTGCTGTCCTGAAAACGTCCGTTGATATAAAGTTTTTGTTTGCCGTAGCGGGACATAATTCTCTCCTCGGTCTGTGCGGTCTGAAAGTTTTCTGCAGTGTTACTGCTGAACCTGAATGAGCTGTGCTTCGATATGGCGACGGGTGATTTTCATCGCCTCAGCGCGGTTAAACTCTTTACCGCTGAGCGCCCCGCGCAGCCACAGGCCGTCAATCAGGGCAGCGGTACTTTGCGCAGCCAGACGGGCTTCAGCCTTAGGCAGAAAACGTCTGAATTCAGAACATAAATTTGAATAGAGCCGGCGGCTGTTGACCTGTTGCAGACGGTACAGCTGCGGGTGATGCATGCTGCTCGCCCAGAAGGCCAGCCAGGTTTTCATCGCCGCGCTGTTGGTCTGACTGTCGTCAAAATTGGCTTCTGCAATGGCATGCAGCCGCGCCGTCGGTGCGGTATCCGTCATTTGTGATAACCGCAGCTGCACCCCTTCTCCCAAATGACTGAGCAAATAACGCATGGTCGCTTCCAGCAGCCCATTCTTGTCACGAAAGTAGTGACTGATGATGCCGTTGGAAACGCCGGCACGGCGTGCGATTTGTGAAATCGAGGCATCGTGCATCCCGACTTCGTTCACCGCGGCCAGTGTTGCCTCAATCAATTGCTGCCGTCTGATGGGCTGCATTCCTACTTTGGGCATGGGTCCGACTCCTGAAAATGAGCGGGCTGAAACGTGCTAAAAAAACCATTTTTTTACGCTTTCGTTCAACCTTGTTAACGCTCTGACGTCACCTATTTAACTTTTTTTTGATTGAACGTTCAATTAAAAATGCATATATTTTATTACCAATACGTTAGTAATTTGTATGAATTTTGAGATGAGTTAGAACCCATTTTATTGAAAATTAGAGAGTAATTAACAAATCAGGGGAAAAGATGGCGACTGCCGATACGACAGAAAAACATTCTGAGAAACCTCGCGATCAGCTGAACAAGGTGGTTTTCTTCACCTCAGCCGGTCTGATTTTAGCCTTCACATTGATGACCATTTTCTTCACCGATTTATCGGGAAAATGGATAAGTCTCACCCTCAACTGGGTGTCCGCTACTTTCGGCTGGTATTACATGCTGGCGGCGACGCTGTACATCGTGTTTGTAGTGTTCATTGCCTGCTCGCGCTTCGGCTCGATCAAACTGGGTCCTGAACAATCCAAACCCGAATTCAGCATGATGAGCTGGGCGGCAATGTTATTTGCTGCCGGGATCGGCATCGACCTGATGTTCTTCTCGGTCGCTGAACCGGTAACGCAGTATATGTTGCCCCCGGAAGGCAACGGTCAGACGCTGGAAGCGGCACGACAGGCGATGACCTGGACGCTGTTCCATTACGGCCTGACCGGCTGGGCGATGTACGCGCTGATGGGGATTGCGCTGGGCTATTTCAGCTACCGTTATAACCTGCCACTGACTATCCGCTCGGCGCTGTACCCGATTTTCGGCAAACGTATTAATGGCCCGATCGGTCACAGTGTGGATATTGCAGCCGTTGTCGGTACGATTTTTGGGATTGCGACCACGCTGGGGATCGGTGTAGTCCAGCTGAATTACGGGCTGAAAGTGCTGTTCCACATTCCAGAGAATCTGACGGTGCAGGCGGCGCTGATCCTGCTGTCGGTAGTGATGGCGACAGTTTCTGTCACCTCGGGCGTGAATAAAGGTATTCGTATTTTATCGGAGCTTAACGTACTGCTGGCGCTGGGACTGATCCTGTTCCTGCTGTTCTTCGGCAATACCGAGTTCCTGCTCAATGCGCTGGTGCTGAACATCGGCGATTACATCAACCGGTTTATGGGGATGACGCTCAACACCTTTGCGTTTGACCGCCCGACCGAGTGGATGAACAGCTGGACACTGTTCTTCTGGGCGTGGTGGGTCGCCTGGTCGCCGTTTGTCGGTCTGTTCCTGGCACGTATTTCCCGTGGCCGGACCATCCGTCAGTTCGTGTTGGGTACGCTTATCATCCCGTTCGTCTTCACCCTGTTGTGGTTGTCGATTTTCGGTAACAGCGCGCTGTATCAGATCCTGCACGGCAATCTGGATTTCGCTAACGAAGTGATTTCACATCCTGAGCGCGGCGTATACAGCCTGCTGGCGCAGTATCCGGGCTTTACGCTGAGTGCTTCAGTGGCCACTATCACCGGCCTGCTGTTTTACGTCACCTCGGCAGATTCCGGTTCGCTGGTGCTGGGTAATTTCACCTCGAAGCTGGCGGACATCAATAACGATGCGCCAAACTGGCTGCGGATCTTCTGGTCAGTCACCATCGGTGTTCTGACGCTGGGGATGCTGATGACCGATGGGGTATCGGCGCTGCAAAACACCACGGTGATTATGGGGCTACCGTTCAGTTTTGTGATTTTCTTCATCATGGCCGGATTGTATAAATCGCTGCGGCTGGAAGATTATCGCCGCGCCAGCACCCAGCAGTCGCTGGCACCGCTGCCGGCCACCAGTGATGCGGCGCTAAACTGGAAGCAGCGCCTGTCGCGGGTGATGAATTATCCGGGCACCACGCATACGCAGAAAATGATGGATACCGTGTGCCGCCCTGCGATGCAGGAAGTGGCGCAGGAACTGGAGCTGCGTGGCGCGAAAGTGACGTTTACCGAGCACGAACCGGAAGAAGACGAGAAGATAAGTCATCTGGAGTTGCAGGTAGCGCTCGGCGAAGAGCAGAACTTTATCTATCAGATTTGGCCGGTGCGTTACGCCGTCCCTGCGTTTACCTATCGCGCACGGGCGGGTAAATCCAACTATTACCGTCTGGAGACGTTCCTGCTGGAAGGGACGCAGGGTAACGACCTGATGGATTTCACTAAACATCAGGTGATCAACGACATTCTGGATCAGTACGAACGTCATCTGAACTTCCTGCACATCAACCGTGAGGCACCGGGGAATACGCTGACATTCCCGGAGTAATATTGATAAGTCAGGTAAAATACAAAACCCGCGAAATGCGGGTTTTGTATTTTCATAGAGACTACCTCAAAAACGCCAGCACCTTCTCCAGCAAGCGTTCGGGTTGCTCTTCGGCAATATAATGGCCGCAGGGTAATGCCTCGCCCTGCACGTTTTTTGCCACTTTTCGCCACTCCTCCAGCGGCTTAAAACACTGGCCGACAGTGCCCTTTTCGCCCCACAGCACCAGCAGCGGACAACTGATTTTGCGGCCCGCATTCAGGTCTTCTTCGTCGTGTTGCAGGTCGATACTTGCCGAAGCGCGGTAGTCCTCGCAAATCCCACGCGCCGTTCCATCAAGTTGCAGACAACGCAGATAATCTGCGTAAGCTTCTTCGGTGAAAGGCTGCATTCCGGCACTGCGGCTGCCCATCACGCTGCGCAAGTATTGGGCCGGATCGGCGGTGATCAACGTTTCAGGGAAAGGGGCCGGGCGAATGAGAAAGAACCAGTGCCAGTAGGCGCGGGCGAACGCTTCGTTGGTTTGCCGGTACATGGAAAGCGTCGGGGCGATATCCATCAGCACCAGTTGTTTCACCGCCTGCGGATGATCCAGCGCCAGACGGTGCGCCACGCGGGCACCGCGGTCATGAGCGATAACGCTGAACTGGCTGAAACCCAGCGCGGCCATGAGTTCCAGCTGATCCTGCGCCATTTCACGTTTGCTGTAGCGAAGATGGTCTTCGTCTGGCTCAGGCTTACCGCTGTCGCCATAACCGCGCAAATCGGCGAGCACCACGGTGAATTGTGACGTGAGGTAAGGCGCGACCTTATGCCAGATAGCCTGAGTTTGCGGATGCCCGTGAAGTAATAAAAGAGGCTCGCCCTGCCCGGCGATACGGTAGGCAATTTCAGTGCCGCTGACCGTCATGCGGCCCTGGGTAAAATGTTCAAACATGGGTTTTCTCCTTTTTCATCCATCTTAGTGGATGACGGTCCGGCAACAAGGCCGCAAATGAAGATCGCCGGTTCACGATCCGTGTTTTGAGTCATCACACTCAGGCCATTGCCTGACAGCCACTAAGTTTGCGACGCTGGCATTATCCATTCGGTTCATCAGGGCAATGAAATGAAGCCAAAAACGCTGTATGAAAAACACATCGACAGCCACACCGTCCGCACGCTGGATGACAAAGGCCACGTGCTGCTCTACATCGACCGGCAGGTGATTAACGAATACACCAGCCCGCAGGCATTCAGCGGACTGCGCGATGCAGGTCGTCGCGTGTGGCGGCCGGAAACGTCGCTGGCGGTAGTCGATCACGTTAATCCTACCGCGCCGCTGCGTACACGCCAGATGCCGGATGCCGGTGGCGCTCGTCAGGTTTCCTATCTGGCCGAAAACTGCGCAGAGTTTGGCATTGAACTGTTCGATATTTTGGATAAGCGCCAGGGTATAGAACACGTTGTCGCGCCTGAACAGGGTTTTATTCTGCCCGGCATGGTGATCGCCGCGGGAGACAGCCACACCACGACTTACGGGGCCTTAGGCGCGTTCGGATTTGGTATCGGCACATCGGAAATCGAACACCTGCTGGCGACCCAGACGCTGGTGTATAAACGTCTGAAAACAATGCGGGTGACGGTGAATGGCGTACTTAATCAGGGCATTACCGCCAAAGACGTGGTGATGGCGATGGTGGCGAAAATCGGTGCGGCGGGCGCGACCGGTTACGCCATCGAATTCTGCGGTCCGGGCATTGATATGCTTAGCGTTGAAGGCCGCATGACTATCTGCAACATGGCGGTTGAAGCCGGGGCGCGCGGTGCCTTTATGTCGCCTGATGACAAAGTGTTTGCTTACCTGAAAGACAAACCGCGCGCGCCAAAAGGTCAGCAGTGGCAGGATGCGTTAGACGCATGGCGTCATTTACGCAGCGATGCAGATGCGGTATTTGACAGTGAGGTCAGCCTGCAAGCACAGGATATCGCGCCGATGGTCAGTTGGGGCACCAGCCCGGATCAGGCGCTGGCGATAAGCGGTCAGGTTCCCGACCCGCAAACTGAGCCCGATGTCTCACGCCGCAAAGATTTGCAACGCGCGCTCAATTATATGGGTCTGCACGCAGGTCAGGCGCTTAACAGCATCAACATCAGCCATGCATTTATCGGCTCCTGTACAAACGCGCGCATCGAAGATTTACGCGCCGCCGCTGCTGTGGTGCGCGGTAAAAAAGTCGCCTCTACCGTGCGGGCGATGATCGTGCCAGGCTCAAGTCAGGTGCGCGCGCAGGCGGAAGCGGAAGGTCTGGCAGATGTCTTCATTCAGGCCGGTTTTGAATGGCGGCAATCCGGCTGCTCGATGTGTCTGGCGATGAATGATGACGTGCTCTCGCCCGGCGATCGCTGCGCATCCAGCACCAACCGTAATTTTGAAGGGCGTCAGGGCGCGGGCGCACGCACCCATCTGATGAGCCCGGCGATGGTGGCTGCCGCTGCCATTTGTGGTCACCTGACCGATGTGCGTGACGTAAAAGGAGAAGACTATGCAGGCATTTAACGTACTTAGCGGTGTGGCTGCGCCCTTCCCTGCGGCCAACGTTGATACTGATGTGATCATGCCGAAACAGTTTCTGAAAGGCATTGACCGCAACGGGCTGGATCGTGGTGTATTTTTTGATCTGCGTTTTCTGGCCGATGGCTCGCCGGATCCGTCGTTTATCCTCAATCAGCCTGAGTGGCAGCAGGCAAAATTCTTGCTGGTCGGGCCAAACTTTGGCTGCGGTTCCAGCCGTGAACATGCGGTCTGGGGGCTGAAACAGCTGGGTATTCGGGCGCTGATCGGCACCACCTTCGCCGGAATATTCTTCGACAACTGCCAGCGCAACGGCGTACTGACGGTGCAACTGAGTCCGGAGCAATGGGCGCAGATAGCAAAGGAAGTGGCTCAGGCGGATAAAAATGACATCACCGTAGATTTACCGGCGCAGACCATTAGTCTGCATGATGGTAATGAAATCGCGTTTAACATTGATGAGCTGAGCAAAACGTCATTGCTTAACGGCCTGGATGCGGTGGGGAACACGCTGCGTTACAGCGAGGAAATTCGTGAGTTTCAGCGGTCACACCTGCAACGTAACCCGTGGCTGGCGTGAGGAAAATCTGTTTCAGCCGAGTAAATGACTGAAACGCTGATGCAGGAATTCAACGCAAACCCGCAGTTTTGCCGATTCCGCCAGCCGAGTGGGATAGACCGCCCAGACGCTGGCGGGCTGGGAAAACTGTGGCAATATCTGCACCAGCTCACCCTTTTCGATGTAAGGCCTGACATCCCACTCCGAGCGCAAAATGATGCCCTGATGCTCGAGCGCCCACTGCAACACCACTTCCCCGCTGTTGGAGGAAAGCGCCCCTTTCACTCTGACACGCTGTTGTTCGTTGCCTTCGATCAGCAGCCAGATGCCAAAAGGATTATCGCGCTCTTTGAGCACCAGACATTGATGCTGCATCAGCGCGTTCAGCGATTCAGGCTCTCCGTGCGCGGTCAGATAGGACGGCGACGCGCATAATATACGTTGGTGTTGTGCCAGTTTTTTTCCGATGTGCTGTTCGGGAATGTCATCACCCACCAGAATTTCCAGATCAATGCCTTCAGCAACCAGATCCACCACCCGGTCAAACAAATCCAGACGCAGATTAAGTTGCGGATAGCGCCTCGCCAGCTCCGCAATAGCCGGTGCTACATGGCAGCGGCCAAATCCAAAAGAGCTGCAAATGTGCACGTTGCCGCGCGGTTCGCTTCGGGAGTCGGACAGATCGCCGATAAACTGCTCGAACGTATCGAGAATTTGCAGCGCCCAGCGGCGGGCGCGCTCGCCCTCTTCAGTCAGGCGCACGCCGCGGGTGGAACGGTGCAGCAGACGGGCGTTCAGCGTTTCTTCAAGTATCTGAATCCGCTTGCTGACATAGGCCGGAGACTGTCCAAGTTCAGTCGCCGCCGAGGCAAAACTTTGCTTATTCACCACCGCCAGAAAGACTCTTAAGTCCTCCGCCAGTGGTAAACGCTCCCGGTCACTGGTCATCGTCAGAATCCAAAAGCACTTTCGTTAAATCTTTCCGCCCGGTGAACATCGGTACTTTTCACGCCCGCAATATCCATTTTTTCCTGCGCCTCTTCGATGTCTTCTTCATCAATTTCCAGCGATTCCTGATCGTAGCCTTCCTGAGGCGTCAGCGCCAGTTCGACCATAATCGGGAAGTGATCCGAGCCCATAAATTCAAGACGGTGCAGGTCAATGAGAGTGAAATGTTTACTGTGGAAAACGTGATCCAGCGGCCAGCGCAGGAACGGATAGCTGGCATGGAACGTGTTGTACATGCCACGGCCACGACGCGGATCGAGCAGGCCGCTCACTTTCATAAACAGGCGCGTGGTGCGTGACCACGCGACGTCGTTCAGATCGCCCGTCACAATGGTCGGGTATGTCGCTTTCGCGGCGGTATGCCCGACGGCAATCAGTTCGCCGTCGCGGTCGGTAGATTCATCCGCTTCCGTCGGGCTCGGTGGCATCGGGTGCAGACAGTGCATCACCACCTGTTCACCGGACGCCAGTTCGGCGCGAAAATGCATCGACGGAATATCGTCCGCTACCAAAAATTGGATCTGCGCATCATGCAATGGCAGGCGCGAGTAGACGTGCATCCCGTAGAGATTATCCAGCGGACAGCGCAGGCTGTGCGGGTAATCCGGCTCCAGCGGTGCCATCTGATCTTCCCACCACTGATCGGTCTCCAGCAACACCACAATATCGGGCTTATTTTTCTGGATCAGACTGAGTAATTTATCTGCCTTGCGATTAGTGGTCAGCACGTTGCTGTTGATGATTTTGATACGGGAATGTCCGTTCGGCGGTGTCTTTTTGACCTGAAACGGATACAAGCGTGTGTACGGCAAAATCCACCAGCTTTGATAGAGCATGCAGGCAACCGTCAGCACGATGGTGATAGTCGCGATCGTTCCGCCAAACGGCAGAATAAAGAGTTCAGTTAGCAGGAAAAGTAAACATAAAGACGCCATTTGCAGACGAGGAAAATCCCACACCCGCACCCACCAGCGTTGATTTTTGGAAAGAGGCAGCAGCGTCAAAAAGGTCATAATGACCGTCAGTACGCAGACTGTAATGCGAAGTGCTTCCATGGGTAATCGGCCCTGATAAAAGAATCATCAATTTTAGTTGTTGGCAGATTGTGACTTAAAAGATAGGGAACGACCAGAAGGATATCGCCACCTTTTCCTGAGATTAGAAAGAGGTGGCGAGGAGACGCGGTCTTTATTTCGCCGGTGCAGCCTGATCGGATATATGGCACCAGTTATGCTGCTGAACAATCCCGCCGTCCGGCGATGTATAGCCTATGCAGCCGAGGATGGTGTCATACAGTTTTTCATGGAAAGCGGGTTTCTTCTCAGCGGCCATTTTTTGCAACTGTTCGAAACTCGCCTTGTTCTGATCATTGGCGAGGAATTTATCCGACGCCCAGACCATGATAGGCACAGTGCGCTGCTCAATCGGTGCGTGATCGCGCGGTGTACCGTGGAAATGCATGCTTTTCGAAATGGATTCGCCGTGATCGGACGCGTAAAACACGATGGCGTTCTTGTTGCGCAGCTGATCAAAGACCTGCGACAGGAAATAGTCGGTATACAGCAACGAGTTATCGTAAGCGTTGATCATTTCCGCGGTAGAACACGAATCATCAATGCCCATACATTCCGGCTGATATTTGGCGAATGAACGCGGATAGCGGTCGGAGTAAAGATAATGTGAGCCTTTGGTGTGCAGGATTATCAGATGTTTGCCATTTGGATGGTTAGCCATCGAATCTTTCATCTCGTCCACCAGCAACATGTCATCCACCGGTTTACCGGCGTTACGCTTCTCGGACGCAATGTTTTCACGCAGGGAATAATCATCAGCGCGGGTTTTGTTATAGAACCAGGCTTCGCTCTGCATGGAATACAGCTCCGAGCTCCAGCCTTTGCTTTTGAGCACCGAGAACACATTGGCTTCTTTCAGCGTACGCTGTGGCGCTTCGGAGGCACCGCCTTCACGCACAAACATGCAGCGCAGTGAAAGTTTGGTGGCGGTGTCGCAGGAATAGCCCTGCAAGGCCACAAGATTCTTCTCTTTATCGAGATTCGGCGTGTTATCACGATCGTAGCCATACAGCCCCATGTGGTCGCGACGCGCACTTTCGCCAATCACAAACACCACGTACATGTCTTTGGCATCTGCCGGTTCGTTATAGGTGAAGTGTTTGGCCGGATCGAACAGGTTTTTGGTGTCTTCTGCCTGGCTGTAGCTGCTGTAGACATACAGCCCCAGCGCCGAAAGCCAGTTGGACGGCGAATAAGTGCCCGCCACCACGCCGCCGTAGCTTGCCATCATGCGGTTATTCACCAGATCATGACGATCCTGCACTTTGCCCATCATTTGCAGCGGCAGGTAACAGAGCAAACCGGAGACGATCAGCAGCACGATTTTCACTGCCAGTTTTTTCAGGGTAGTTTCTCTAAATGCCGCGCCGGGCATGGTGCTTAGCCACAACAGGAGTACCGGGATCAGGCTGACCAGCACTGTCCAGGCGAGGAAATGGGTACCGATGGATTCTTTCGATAAATCGATGGAGTCTGAGGCCAGCGCCGCCGCCAAAATACCGTAACCGATATCGACGTTGAACAGGATCATGTAGTAGCTGGCCGCGGCGGAGGAGATCACCACCACGCTCATCAGAATGCGGAAGACCGTTTTCCCGGTAAACGACAGCAGCACACACAGGAAATAGACCAGCGCAAAGGCCGCCAGCATTTCAACGGCAATCGACAACGCGTTGTCATAGTGCAACTGAGAGTAACGTCGGAAGAAAATCGGAAGGTTAAGCAGGATCCCAAGGTAAAGCGCAATGAACAGAAAAATGCTCTGTTGCGAAAGTAAACGTAATTTTTGCATTGGTAATAAATGGCTCTTTGGTGAGTCTGTTTACGTCGTATTGACCGCTCGTGCCGGAGGATTGAACCCACTCCTTAGGACTATTCAGACTCCGGGCCGCGTATTTTCGTTCAAAGTGATTAGTATCTTCCAATGTGATAATGTAACAGAATTAACGAAACCTTTATCTTTCAATCATATAAACCAGATAATTTTCTTACGCGTTGTGCCAGTTTCTTACGTTTATTGAGAAACTACTGAGAAAGCTTGTGATCTTGCCGTGGGAAAGTCAGCGTAAATCGAGTTTCGCCCATAGCAGAACTCGTCACACCCACGCTGCCCTGATGCAGCGCCATAATAGCCTGAACGATGGACAATCCGAGGCCGCTGGAGCTGCCACCTTCGCTGCGTGAAGCATCGGCGCGATAGAAGCGATCGAATAGTTTACCGAGTTTTTCAGAAGGTATCGGGTCGCCCTGACTGATCACATGGATATTCATTCCACTGGCGTGTGGTTCGGCACGAACGAGGATGGATGTGCCTTCGTGCGCATACCGCACGGCGTTGGCAACCAGATTGCTCAGCGCACGCTGGAACAGAATGGCGTCGGCGTATAAAACCCCCTCCCCCGCGCGGTGCAGCGTCATCTCCCGCTCTTCCGCCAAACCCTCGAAGTATTCCTGAATCCGCGTCATTTCAGCTGAAACATCAATGCTGGTGATGGTCAGCACCGAACGCGCATCAGTCGCCCGCGCCAGGAACAGAATGTTTTCGACCATACGTGAAATACGCTCCAGCTCCTCCATATTATTGGCCAGCAGCGTTTCGTATTCCTCGGTGCTGCGCGGCTGATAGAGCGCCACCTGACAGTGCCCCATCAGCGCACCCACCGGCGTACGGATCTCATGCGCCAGATCGGCTGAGAACTGCGTGAGGCGCTGATACCCTTCCGCCAGCCGTTCGAGCATGTCGTTGAATGAATAGATTAACTGCTGCAACTCCTGCGGTGCATTTTCACTACTCAGACGCGTGGACAGGCTGGCGGGATGGATCTTCGTTGCCTCCAGCGCCATATGCCGCAGAGGTCGTAATCCCCGCCGGATCACCCCATACCCGAGCGCGGCAATCAGCAGATAGGCGAACAGCACCGCGCCGGTGATTTCCCAGCGAAACGTCTGCAACATCCGCGCTTCGCCGGTCATGAAGTGCGCGGCGGTAATCTCCACCGTGCGGCCATCCTCAATTTTGACGGCGGCACGGGCGAAACGAACCGGCGTGTCGTCGGGCGCGGTAAGCATGTGAACGGTGCTCAGCGTTAACGGCTCACCGTCCGGTACCGGCGCAACCGGTGGCAGCGCCAGGCGCGACGGATTGACATTGATAATCGGCGGCGCATCGCTCAGACGGAAAGTCAGGATATCCCGCTCGTTGCCGAGCATGTTTTCGAACAGGCCGGGATTATGGCTGAGCTGGGACAAAGGGAACTCGCTGGCCAGCAGATGACGAAAATACTGCACGCGCCCGCTCACCTGATAATCGGCACGCCGGACCAGCTCTTTTTCCAGCGAGTAATAGAGATAAACGCCCACGGCGCTCACCACCAGAGAGGCTAACAGTGCAAACAGCAGCGTGGCCCGCAGTGTAAGGGACATAGCGCGTCTGATTTTTGGCTTCTCAGTCATGACGCACTTCGCACACGTAGCCGATGCCGCGCACGGTATGAATGAGTTTGACGTCAAAGGCGCGGTCGATTTTGGCGCGCAGGCGCTTGATCGCCACGTCCACTACGTTGGTATCGCTGTCAAAATTCATATCCCATACCTGCGAGGCAATCATGGTACGTGAAAGCACTTCGCTCTCACGGCGCATCAGCAAATGCAACAGCATAAATTCCTTATTCGTCAGCGCAATGGTCTGATCCTGACGGGTTACACGGCGGCGCAGCAGGTCGAGATTGAGATCGGCAACGCTGTAGATATCTGGCTCGCGGGCGGCGGGACGGCGCAGCAGCGTGCGGATGCGCAGCACCAGCTCGGTGAAGGAGAATGGTTTGATGAGGTAATCGTCAGCGCCCAGCTCCAGTCCATGAATGCGATCCTGTACTTCATCGCGCGCGGTCAGGAACAGCACCGGCACGTCACTTTTTTTGCGCAGCACTTCCATCACCTGCCAGCCGTCGAGCCCCGGCAGCATGACGTCGAGGATCACCGCGTCATAGCCGTCTTCGAGCGCCAGAAACAGCCCGTCAGCGCCGTTACGCGCCAGATCCACGCTGTAACCCGCTTCGGTCAGCCCTTTTTTCAGGTAATCGCCTGTGCTGACATCATCTTCTATCACCAGTATCCGCATTCAGCCCTCAGCGCCGCACGATCATTCCCCCAAAGAATGACTCCAGAGAAGTTTATCAGTTTCGTCAGACACCTTTGATGACAATTTTGTCATCAACTTGTCATCTGCCAATCCCGGTTTATCGTCCACTCTTAATAAAGTTATTCATCACTGGTACGCGCAGTGATTCTTCTACCCGAATGAAAATACGTAAGAAACTGGAGAGATAAACATGAATACACCAACACGCCTTGCAGGTCTTTTACTCGGTTCGCTGCTGATGTGCAGCGGGATGACCACCGCCTTTGCGGCTGACAACGTTATCAAACCAACGCGCGGAACCATTGAGTCCGTTAATGATTCCTCGATGCAAGTCACCACCCGTCAGGGCGAGAAGCTGGACGTCAAACTGACCGACCAGACCAAAATCAACGCCGTAACCAAAGGGCAGATCAGCGACATTAAAGCCGACAGCTTCATCGGTACCGCAGCTGTTCCGCAGGCCAACGGCACGCTGAAAGCACTGGAAGTGCACGTATTTGCGCCAAGCCTGCGCGGCAGCGGCGAAGGTTTCAACCCGTTTGAATCCGCCGATGGCAAAATCAATACCATGACCAACGGTACCGTCGGCAAACTGGTGAACACCAATGGCCGCACGCTGACCGTTAAATACCATGACGCAGAAAAAACGGTTGTGGTGCCTGACGATGTGCCGGTGGTTCTGCT
This sequence comes from Enterobacteriaceae bacterium Kacie_13, assembly GCA_013457415.1. Taxonomy (NCBI): domain Bacteria; kingdom Pseudomonadati; phylum Pseudomonadota; class Gammaproteobacteria; order Enterobacterales; family Enterobacteriaceae; species Enterobacteriaceae bacterium Kacie_13. The sequence goes on along the minus strand of CP045665.1, from coordinate 1,544,342 downwards.
GGCGCCGGGCGACCGCAGCCTGCTGAAACCTGGGACTAAAATCGTGCTGTTTGCGATGAAAGACGATAAAGGCGCACTGGTTGCCCGTGGTATCGCCGCCGGTAAAGACGGCGTCGCGCCACCGATGTAACCCTTAGCACTTACGCCTGCAGGCCGTGTCTGTCAGCAAGCGTAAGTTGTTTTTGAAAAACTGCGCAGGGTGAAACCTCCCTCTTTCACTTTGCGCAGTTTCTCACTACGCAGGAGCTTATCCGTGAAATCTCAACCCTCCCCGCTGCGTACGCCTACTTCAACTCTCCCTTTGGCGAAAAAAAAACGTATTCATCCCTGGCCGGTTCGTCTGTGCCACTGGATTAATCTTTTCGCGATGATCGGCATGGTGATGAGCGGCTGGGGAATTTATAACGCCGACCCGATTTTTTCTTTTACCTTTCCGCAAAGCGCCACGCTCGGTGGCTGGCTGGGAGGCAACATTGCCTGGCATCTGGCGGTGATGTGGCTGATGGCGGCCAACGCTTTATTTTATGTGGTCTGGGGCATTTTCAGCGGCCATTTTAAACGCGACTTTTTTCCGTTTTCGCCGCGTACCGTCTGGCGAGATACCGTCCGCGCCCTGACTTTCCACCTTCCGCATAAGCTCGGCCAGTACAACGCAGTGCAGAAACTGATGTACGTCGGCGTGCTGCTGCTCGGCGTATTGCTGGTGCTCTCGGGATTATCCATCTGGAAACCGGTGCAGTTCAGCGGTCTGGTGTGGCTGTTTGGCGGTTTTGATATTGCCCGCTATGTTCATTTCTTTGCCATGAGCGGCGTAATGCTGTTCGTGGTAGTTCACGTTGTCATGGTGTTACTGGTGCCGAAAACCTTTGTCGCCATGATTACCGGCGGCAAAAAAATCAGTACGGAGGAAAGCGCTGATGAGTGATAAATCAGACCGCCCGAAAATCATTATCGAACCCGATCAGCGCAAGCAACTGGTGAATATACAGCGCCGACTGCTGCTGCGCTCCGGTCTGACGCTGGGTGCAGTCTCAATGCTGACAGGCTGTAATTTGCAGGATGGTGACCAGGTCGACAAAGTCCTGTGGGCGATGTCCCGCTGGAATGACCGCGTGCAGGGCTGGCTGTTCAGCGGCCAGAAGCTGGCGCAAACCTATCGTGAAGATCAGATAACTACACCTTTCCGCTTCAATGCATTCTACCCGGAATACAATGTGCCGGAGATCGACATTCCCAATTACCGGCTGGAAGTTTCCGGTCTGGTGCAGAAGAAAGCCCCGTGGACGCTGGAACAGTTGCAGCGCCTGCCGCAGGAAAGTCAGATCACTCGCCTGATTTGCATTGAAGGCTGGAGCGCCATTGGCCAGTGGAAAGGCGTGCCGCTGAAAACCTTTCTGCAACACGTCGGTGCAGATCTCACCGCGAAATACGTCGGATTCAAATGCGACGACCGCTACTATTCCAGCATCGATATGGCCACGGCCTTGCATCCGCAAACCATACTGGCACTGGATTTTGGCGGCAAACCGCTGCCGCCCGATTTTGGCTATCCACTACGGCTGCGAATGCCTACTAAACTCGGCTTCAAAAACGCCAAACATATCGGCGCTATTTTTGTCACCAATGAGAACCCTGGCGGTTACTGGGAAGATCAGGGGTATAACTGGTTTAGCGGGATTTGATGACAGCATTGGATAGAATTTCCATTCGTTAGTCTGAGCTGATTTTTATTTAATCTACTTGTAAAAAAAAATATTTAAGGAAATGTTTTATTAATTAGAGCCCTTTTCAATCATGGGCTCTAAAATCATTTATAAAGTTTAATGAAATTTTCTACATTTGAGAGCATGTCAGGCAACCTGCTATCAATTAACTCATCACTCCATTCCCACCATTTTAACTGTAATAAATCTTCAATGATATTTTCAGGATGTCTAAGTCTGATTTTTTTTGCTGGCATGCCGCCAACTATTGAATAAGGCTCGACATCTTTATTAACTAAGCTGTTCGCAGCAATCACCGCACCATCACCAATTCTCACGCCAGACATAATGGTAACACCACGCCCGATCCATACATCATTTCCAATGTTAACATCACCGTTTGAAAAATGATCCTCAATAGAATAACGGCGAGCACCAGGCCAATACTTTTTTAGCGTACTAAAAGGGTATGTAGTAACTGTATCCGTTTTATGGTTGCCAAGAATAATAGTAACACCACCTGCAATAGAACAAAACTTGCCGATTTTTATTTTTGCCATTCTCGGCTCTAATACACTAATATTTCCATAAGTATGGTCTCCAACTTCCCAACCATATTTAACCACTCCATCTTTCAATAATTTTTGCGTAAGCGTTTCTGGTCTTTCGCGGTTCTCCCAAGAAAACTCAATTTGCTGCAGCATATGTCTGATAGCAAGCTGTGGGCGTAATAAAAAGTCACCGCTCAGTATTAATTTATTATCTACAACAGAACAATCATCAAAAAGGGTACTAACTCTCCCATCCTTGCTAAGAAAGGCTAATTTTCCTTCAATAATTTTCCACGAGTATTCATTAGAACTCGAATGTCCATATATGCTTCCATCCTTCATTAGTTTGATAGGTTCAACCTTATATGAACCATCAACACGCGACATTCTAAATGGAATTGAGCAAAGTTGATCGAGATTATCTTCCAGATTTGGCAGTTTCATTATTTTCTCCCCAGAGTCTTAAATTGTATTTTATCAAAGGTTTTCGGCATTCACGATAATAAGGGTGCAAATAAAAATAATACTTTAAATTTCAAATGGTTGAGACGCAGCATTCACCAGGCATAAGAAGATATAAATGGATTCAGAGCATATTTCAGACATAAAAAAACCGCTCAAGTGAGCGGTTTTCCATTTTCGTAATTGGCGTAACGTTAAACGTTACTCAATCTCGAAGAATTAGAAGCTGTAACCAACGCCAGCGATCCAGGTGCCAACATCAACACTGCGGATACGGGACTGTTCGTAGGAAACGTCCAGAGCTACGTTCTGGATTGGGTTGAACTGCAGACCCGCGCCGTAAGATACGCCGTAGTCGCTGTTGTCAAATTTCTGACGGTTTTCAGTAGATGCAGCGTTATCATTCTGCTGGAATTTACCGTAGCCCACACCTACAACACCGTAGATGGAAACCCAGTCAGCCAGACGATAAGCAGGACCTGCAGTCAGACCGTAGTATTGTGCTTTACGGTAGTCACCAGAAGCCGGAGTGCTGTCGTCTTCGATGTAGGTGAATGAACCGATAACGCCCAGTGGGTTGTTATCTTGTTCCCAACGGTATTTCAAGTTGAAGCCGTTTGCTTTGTTAGCAACGCCTTGCATATCACCCTGAGCGTAACCAGCGGTTACGGTGCTGGTGTCAGCGAATGCGCTTGTTGAAACGCCCAGTGCTACTACGCAAGCTAATGCGGAAAGACATGCAATTTTTTTCATAAACCACCTCAAAATGGGAAACCAAAGTAACCTTCACGTTTGAAAATATAACAAAAACCAGCGTGAAACTCTGCCTGAATATAGATGTCCAAAGCACTCTATCGTGTAACATAAAGTTTCCAACATGGTGTATCCTATTCATTTTATTGTGATTTTCATCACTAAAACTATAAGAAAAACTTATTGAACTTTTTAAGATTAGCAGATAATTCCTAAAGTTTTGGACGAAAAATCGACATCTTTTCGCAACATTTTCGGCTTTTTAAATTTTTTTTCGGAAAATCCGCTGCCGAAAAAAACTTTTTTCACTGATTTTTTCTTCCCCCATTTCCCTCTACACTGACGGTGCTTTACCTTTCTTTTCAAAACTATAAATCTGAACATTCTGGATGAATCGGATCACCTCAAAAGGCGCAATGGATGACACAGTCAGAAAATAAACCGCAGAGCACTCTGCCCGCTGAAGAACACAACAACAGCCCACCATTACCGGCGTTGCCTAAAAAATCTTCTCCTCTGGTTGCGATTCTGTTGCTTCTTATCGCCATGCTCTCACTACAGGGCGGCGCATCGCTTGCAAAGACCCTGTTTCCGGTCGTCGGGCCTCAGGGTGTGACGGCACTGCGTCTGGGTCTCGGCTCCATTCTGTTGCTAATTTATTTCCGCCCGTGGCGCTTTAAAATGCGCGGCGGCAATTTTCGCGCCCTGCTGATGTACGGGCTGGCGCTCGGTTGTATGAACTACAGCTTCTATCTGGCACTGCGCACTGTGCCCCTTGGCATTGCCGTTGCACTGGAGTTCACCGGACCACTTGCGGTCGCGATGTTCTCCTCCCGCCGTCCGGTGGATTTCGTCTGGGTGGCGCTGGCCGTTGCCGGTTTACTCTTCCTGCTGCCGCTGGGCCAAAGTGCAGGTGGTGTGGATCTTAAAGGTGCCTGCTTTGCGCTGATCGCCGGTGCCTGCTGGGCCATCTATATTCTCGCCGGACAGCGTGCTGGCAGCAGCTACGGGCCGGGCACGGCGGCGATGGGGTCGGTAATCGCGGCTATTATCTTCTTCCCAATTGGCGTCGCGCAGGCGCACACCTCTATCTTTACCTGGGAAATCCTGCCGCTGGGATTACTCATCGCCCTGCTCACCTCCGCCATTCCTTATTCACTGGAGATGATGGCGCTGACCAAGTTGCCCGCCAAAACCTTCGGCACGCTGATGAGCATGGAACCGGCCATGGCGGCGCTTTCCGGGATTATCTTCTTAGGGGAGTTTCTGACGGCTTCTCAATGGCTGGGTCTGGCGGCAATTATTGCGGCATCTGCGGGTTCAACGCTGACCATCCAGCGTAAAACGAAAATCGAGACGGTAGATGTGCCGGGAAACAATCCTTCCGGGAAATAACCGGCAACTGAACATCATTTGAACATCATTAAAACCACGTTTCACCACGTGGTTTTTTCTTTTTAATCAATACACTAAAAATTAAATTCGTTTATTTCACTTATTTTCAATTTTTCCTGCATCCAAAAGCAGGGGCTCATTCGTATGTATTGATGTGAGGCAAGACCTTACCTACTCAACATACGAAGGACACCATCATGAAAACATTACTCCGTACCGCTATCTGTGCATCTCTTCTGCTGAGCACCGCGTCAATGGCTGCAATGATGTCTCAAAACACCACCATGGTCGGTGGCGCTGAAATGTATCCGTCCAAAAATATCGTAGAAAATGCCCTGAATTCTAAAGACCACACCACGCTGGTCGCCGCTGTCAAAGCCGCCGGGCTGGTGGATACTTTGCAAGGCAAGGGCCCGTTCACCGTCTTTGCGCCAACCAATGCTGCGTTTGCCAAACTGCCAGCGGGCACCGTCGATAATCTGGTGAAACCAGAAAACAAAGCCACGCTGACAAGCATCCTGACCTACCACGTAGTGGCCGGTAAATATGAGATGAAAGATCTGGAAAAACTGCTGAAAAAAGGCAACGGCACCGCGGAACTGAAAACCGTGAACGGCCAGCCACTGTGGATTCTGAACAACGGTCCGCATAATATTCAGCTCAAAGATGGCAAAGGCAATATTGCCAACATCAGTACCTATGACGTCCAGCAGAAGAACGGTGTGATCGATGTTATCGATACCGTCCTGATGCCTAAATAATACCGTCTATACTGAGAGCTGGATCCCCATATAAAACAGCATCTCAGACAGTCAGGACGGGCGAATGCATGACCCTTTGTTAACTACACCAGCACCAGAGAAAGCGCTGGAAGTACAGCGAGAGCTGATGAGCGCGATGGCCGTTGGTGACCGTCAGGCATTCGAGAAACTTTACCGTCTGACGTCCCCGAGGCTTTTCGCCGTCGCATTGCGTATGCTGCGGCGGCACGCCTGGGCGGAAGAAGTATTGCACGACAGCTACATCACCGCGTGGAACCGGGCGGCGTCTTACAACCCCGCCCTCAGTTCCCCGATGACCTGGCTCACCCACATTGTCCGCAACCGCGCCATCGACTGGATGCGCGGGCGCGACAACCAGACAGACGAACTGGACGACAGCGTGGCGGACCGTTACGTCGAAGAAAGCGATGAGCCCCTGCAACGTTTGCAGCAGGACAGTGATGCAAAAATTCTGGCCAACTGTCTGGCGCACCTTCCCGCAGAACAAAGACAAAGCCTGATCCTGGCCTATTATCAGGGTCTGTCTCACGGCGAGGTCTCATCTCATTTACAACAACCTCTGGGGACGATTAAAAGCTGGATCCGTCGCGCCCTGGATCACTTAAAGAGCTGCGTCGGACTATGAAAAGCAGAAGCCATTATCATGCTGCACTCGCGGCTGAATATGCGCTCGGCACCTTGCGCGGCGCAGCAAAAATTCAGTTCGAGCAAAATATGCGTGACGACCCTGAACTGGCAGCCGAAGTGGCCCGCTGGCAGGAAGCCTTTACCCAACTGGATAACCAGATTGTCCCGGTGATCCCCCCTGCCTCGGTCTGGAAACGCATCCGGCATAATCTGGATCTGCAACCGGTTAAACGTACAGCACCGCCAAAAACGCCCGTTCGCGGTTATCTCGGCTGGGCGCTGGCCGCCGGACTCGCAGCCTTGTTACTGATCCCACGTCTGCTGGTGCAACCCGCTACGCCGCTGCCGGTAGCCATACTCGCCAGCAGCACGGGAGTCCAGGGCGGGCAGTGGGTGGTGAGCGCCGACATGAGTACGCGCAGCCTGATGCTGACACCGCTGAATACCCAACGCGTGGCGGCAGACCGCAGCCTCGAACTCTGGGCTATTCCGCCGGGCGGCAAACCGCTATCGCTCGGATTACTCAATACTCAGCAACCGACTCAGCTGACACTGGCCGCCAAAATGCCGGATCCGGGCTTTACGCTGGCGATCAGTGTTGAACCGCACGGTGGCTCTCCGACTGGGCAGCCGACTGGCGCGGTACTCTATAGCGGGGCTCTGGCACTCTGAGAGTACAAATTTACGACAGTCACTTTCATCAATAATCAACGGCAGGGAATATTTACGCCGTTGATTATTGATAAGACTGGATATTATGGAGTAAATAATCATTCGCAGACGTTAATATTTCTCATTCTCTTAACCGCGCATCGAAAATATATATCCCCACACGTCATGTAACATTCTTAAATATTTAACACTTACTGTGCACGATTATTTCCCACCGTTCAGGAACATTCCTATCCACCTTTAAAATCAGCATGATAAGTTGATTACAACTGTTCGTGATGCAATATCTGCACACGCTATCACAACGATAGGAACGACTTTCCTGCAAAACTGCGATTTATTGCTATACTGAGTCCAGTTACGAAACAAAGTCATTTATAACAACTCAATGAAGAGGATATCTATTATGAGTACAGCCAAACTGGTCAAAACGAAATCTTCTGAACTCATTTATACACGCAACGATGTAGATGAAAGTGTAAAACTGGATACGATCAAAGTGTTGAACCGTCTGGTAACTGAGTTTATCGATCTGTCACTGATTACTAAGCAGGCGCACTGGAACATGCGTGGCGCTAACTTCATCGGTGTACATGAAATGCTGGACGGATTCCGTACTGCGATCACCGAGCATCAGGACACTATCGCAGAACGTGTCGTGCAGTTAGGTGGCGTGGCGCTGGGTACCGTGCAGGTGGTTAACGATAAAACGCCACTGAAAAGCTACCCGACTAACATCCATACCGTGCAGGAACACCTGAAAGCACTGGCAGAACGTTACGCCGTGGTCGCGAACGATACGCGTAAAGCGATCGGCGAAGTGGAAGATGAAGACACCGCAGATATATTCACCGCCGCGTCCCGCGACCTGGATAAGTTCCTGTGGTTCATCGAATCCAACATCGAGTAATCAGGACTCGATCGCCGCAGTTGAAGCCTGCGGCTTAACAACGGATCAATGCTAAAAAGAAGGTCAGTGGCGAAAGCGACTGGCCTTTTTTGTTTTCCTGCGTTATCCCCCCGCAGATGTCCTCTTTTTTGCCTCTGAACTTCCCCTTCAACGCTCAACTGCACACCAATGTTAATAATAACCAGCGTAAATAGTTTTTACATAAACTAATTGGTGGCTAATTAACCGTGAAACCGGTACCACTATCCGACTGATTATTAGGACTTTTATTTTCGTCCTCAGAAACATCTTAGACCCATAGGCTAGATGAATGGTTTAAGGCAAATTAATAGACCAAAGCAATTTTACAAGATTGTGAGATGACCTGTAACTTGCTGAAATATTTGGTCGTAACCTTTACTTTTTTGTGAACGTAAGCGTTTCTCTAAATCAATGAAAGTAAAAGAAATTCGGACAAGGGACGTTCACACCGGCGTTAATCCTCAGAAAGCGACTTATGGATAAGTGACTCCCCTCTTCGGCAGCATGACAACAGTGAAATGCTAAGCCGCTTCCCACAATCTGACCCTGTTCCCGGCACATTGGTAGCTGTAAGCCAGGGGCGGTAGCGTGGAAAATCGTAAAAAACTGGAATAAATCGATGGCACGTAGTGGCTTGGAAGTACAAAAAGCGGCGGTTAAAGCGCTCTTTTTAAGGGAAATCAAAACTCGTTTTGGTAAGTACCGGCTTGGGTATCTGTGGGCGGCACTGGAGCCTTCAGCTCATGTTCTGATCATGCTGGCTATTTTTGGCTATATAATGCATAGAACAATGCCTGATATTTCGTTTCCGGTTTTTTTGATTAACGGAATTATTCCCTTTTTTGTATTTAGCAATATCACCAACCGCTCGATTGGGGCAATAGAAGCCAATCAGGGTTTGTTCAACTATCGCCCCGTGAAACCCATCGATACTATCCTCGCTAGAGCCATGTTAGAAACCGTAATTTATACAGTGGTCTATGTATTGCTGATGGCCATTGTCGGGCTGCTCGGCGAGCAATTCGAAGTCACTAAACTTATTACCCTGATTATGGTTTGGGTTCTTCTTGTTCTATTCTCTTGTGGTATTGGATTAATATTCATGGTGATCGGAAAATCCTTCCCCGAAACCGAAAAATTCTTACCAATTCTGATTAAACCTCTCTATTTTTTTTCCTGCATTATGTTTTCACTGCATAACATTCCGAAAGAATATTGGCCGTATTTGCTATGGAACCCTATCGTTCATGTTGTGGAGCTTTGCCGTGAATCCGTTGTGCCTGGTTATATCAGTGAAGGCGTCAGTTTAAATTATCTGGCCACTTGTACCCTAGTGGTATTATTCATTGGATTAGCCCTCTATCGTAATCGTGAAGAGGCGATGCTGACATCATGATGAAAATTGAAAACCTGACAAAATCTTACCGCACGCCGAAAGGTCGTCATTACGTTTTTAAAGATCTGAATGTTGAACTGCCTTCAGGTAAAAGCGTCGCATTGATTGGGCGAAATGGTGCCGGTAAATCGACGTTATTACGCGTCATCGGCGGTATTGACCGGCCAGATTCCGGCAAGATTCACACAGATAAAACCATTTCCTGGCCCGTCGGCCTTGCTGGTGGATTTCAGGGCAGCCTGACCGGGCGCGAGAACGTCAAATTTGTCGCACGACTCTATGCCAGATCTGAAGAACTCAAAGACAAAGTCGCCTTTGTCGAAGAATTTGCAGAACTGGGAAAGTATTTTGATATGCCGATTAAAACCTATTCATCCGGTATGAAATCCCGTCTTGGTTTTGGCCTGAGCATGGCTTTTAAATTTGATTACTATCTTGTCGATGAAGTTACAGCGGTCGGCGATGCCAGATTTAAGCAGAAATGTGCTGACTTGTTCAAAGCGCGGCATAAAGAAGCCAATTTTTTGATGGTGTCGCATAGCCTGGGATCGCTGAAAGAGTTTTGTGATGTAGCTTTGCTTATAGGAAGGGATAATAAAGTTAAGTACTTCGATTCGGTGGATGAAGCCATTGAAAGTTATAAAATTGATGAAAATATATAAACACTAAGGATATATAAATGCGCACAGTAATTACTTTCGGTACTTTTGATGTTTTACACATAGGCCATATCAACATATTGCAACGTGCTAAAAAACACGGCGATCGTCTAATTGTCGGAGTTTCCTCCGATGCTCTCAATTTTTCTAAGAAAAGCAGAAATCCGGTTTATTCAGAACTGGAAAGAACAAGTATTATCGCAGCACTTAACTGTGTTGATGAAGTTTTCATTGAAGAGTCTCTTGAACTTAAAGGTGAATACATCAAAAAATATAATGCTGACATTTTAATAATGGGTGATGATTGGGCTGGCCGTTTTGATATTTTTAAAGAACTTTGCGAAGTTATTTATCTTCCCAGAACAGAAGGAATTTCTACAACTCAGCTAATTGAAGAGATTAAGGCATATGGTGAGAACGTCATTAACAGCTCTGTAATTAACGCTAACCCGATCTAATTGTAGTATTGGTTTGGATTAACATATGACACTTGGTTAGTAAATCAGGCTTTAATGCATTATACTTGGCTAATATTTTAAGTATGAGGTTTTTTTGCAAGAAATACATTTAGCGTTCAAAAAAGCCTATCGAGAATGTAGGTTTTTTGGAATTACAACGCCATTAAATATTCTTTACGCTTTAACTTTTGATTATTTCTTATCAAGAGGTAAGAGTAATATAATGCATAACTTTCTAAGTTGGAAAAAGACATATAAAAATCCTCTATTAAAATATTATGCTGCGCATCTAAATTTTTTATTAGGAAACTACAGAAAAACGAGATTGATATTAAATAAACTTACTAGTCTATATCCTCAACATGCTGACATGGCCTTTCTTCTTAGTGAAACCTACAGATTAGAAGATAAGAAAGAGTTAGCGAGAGATGTTTTGGAATTAACCCTTAAAAACTCTCACCGGCTAAAAACATGGTTATTGCTAGCGAACTTAACAACTAATAATGAAGACCATCAAAGATTAAAATCGCTATGGGAACTATACAAACAGAACGGGATAATCCCGGCCTGTCACTATGAACTTCTAAGTTATATTTCAACTTCAGCCATGCGTTCAAAAAACTACGGTGAAGCAGTAGAGTTGTGGAAGGAGTTTATTCAAAAGACTATAAATAAAGAAGCTATCTTCCCTTCTAATAGTAGCAAAAAAAATTTTTCCTCTGATAGAGCATCTAGAGCGTTAAAAGATTTAAAGAAAGTTTTCAAAAATGCCGGAATAGAATTTTTCCTCATCAGTGGAACATTACTGGGTTGTATAAGGGAAAGAAAACTGCTAAGTCATGACAAGGATATTGATGTTGGTGTTTGGAGTGACGTTGGTGTTGAAAACATTATTGATCACGTTAAAAACTCTGGACTGTTTTACATCCAAGCTTCTCGCTCATCATTAGCGATCAGAATTAAACATGTTAATGGTACTGCTGTTGATATATTCCTCCATTTTAGAGAGGAGAATAACTACTGGCATGGAGGTTCTAAACTTAAGTGGAACAACACACCATTTTCACTAGTTAAACATAAATTTTTGAAAGATGAATATTTGATTCCTGTCGAGTATGACTTATATCTCACAGAGAATTATGGTGACTGGAGAACAGAAAAATCAAGTTTTGACTCAGCCTTTGACACACCAAATGCAAGTGTGTTGAGCAACCCAGAATTAGTAGTACATAGCTACAAACAATTAGCCAATGCTATACATTTAGACGAAAGCCAAAAAATCAATTTTCACATGAACATCCTAAAAAAACTTGGCGAAGAAAAAATACACTTTGAGAATAATTAAACTATTAGGTTAAAAAATGTTGAAATATTTACATTACGGAAAATCACAGTATTTTTTGAAAAAAAGAGATTGGGCTAAGGCAACTTTACATTTAGAAAAAGCTATTGCAGGTAATGATAATTGTTTTCCTAAATGGCATTATCAGTTAGGTTTTCTCTACAGTAAACTTAGAAAGTGGGAACTTGCTGAAAAACAATTAGAAATCGCAACATCGAAAGAAACGAACAATCAACGTTGGAACTATCGACGTGCCATCGCATTAGATAATATCCAGAGAAAGTCTGAAGCAGAAGATGTTATTAATTCAGTATTCATCTCTAATGGTGGCAATTCCCAAAAACATTTTAAGTCTGGCGTGTTGTTGTTAGGTTTTTCAAGAACAGTAGCAGCAGAAAAGGCGTTTAGGAAAGCGGCAGAACTGGATGGCAGTAAATATGAATATTATGATAAACTCGCCGAATCTTTAAATAAACAAAGAAAATGGTGGCAGGAGGTTGAGGCCTTAATACAAGCCACCAAGATCAATGAAAAAAAATCAGAACTATTTTTTAGATTAGGTGCAGCTTGCCTTAAAATGAATAATTTTACGGAAGCTGAGAGAGCATTCGAAAAGTCCATTGAATTAGGTTTGAATAATACTGAATCACTCTATAATTTGGGTTATTGTTTAGAGAAAAATGGAAATATTCATGAGGCTGATGAAGCCTACAAAAATGCAGTAGCGCTTTCCAAAAACTCTGATGTTAAAAAATATGGTGTCGCTGCCCTTCATAAAAATAAAGGCTTATGGCCAGAGACTGCCCATGAACTAGAGAAATCTGTTAAAAAAAATAATAAAAATGCGGATTTAATATATAACTTGGGCATGGCTTATGACCGAAGCTATCAATGGGAAAAAGCAGAATCAAACTACAAAATTGCACTTAAAATTAAACTTGGAAATCCTAATTGGAATTTTAGACTTGGCTTCGTATTGGAAAGGCAAGGCAAGTTTAAAGAGGCAGCCAGGCATTATGAAATGGCCTCGCGAGGAAATATAAAGCACAACTCTCATATATTTTATCGTTTAGGCTTTGTTTTATATAAAATCGGTCAGTTTGAAAATTCTTGTTTATCATTCTTAATGATGAGGACCGATCGCACATTTGTCAATAAAACTTTCTCACACAAGCTATTTTCAACTAACCCTTGGACTGCTGACGAGTACCATCAGAGGGCTACGGAATTAGAACAAGCCGGTGATTTGATAAAATCTAATGAGTTATTTAAAAAATCATTAGAGCGAAGGAATACTTATAATTCAGAGTGGTATTTTAAACTCGGTTATTCATATTTTAAAAATAAGAAATATAGTGAAGCATGTAAAGTATTTCTTGATACAAGAATCTACTCTAAAGCATATGGCGTTTCTCTTGAAGAATATGAATCGAAAGAACATCTCAAGTTTGTAGCAAGTTACTTAGAATATTATGAACGCCTAGAAATTAAGAATGATTATATTCTATTAGAAAGTTTTCATGGCGCATCTGTAAGTTGTAATCCATATGCTATATATTCAAATTTAAGCAAACGAGCTGAATTTAAAAACTTCAAATTTGTATGGGTAATACAAAATGGTATTAAAACCCCAGCCAATATATTAAGAAAGAAAAACGTAATCGTTGTTATTAGAAACTCAGATGCTTACCTAAGATATTTAGCCAGTGCAAAATATTTAATTAATAACGTCTCATTCCCAAACTACTTTCTTCGCAAAGAAGGTCAAAAATATCTGAATACTTGGCATGGCACACCGATGAAGTATTTAGGAAAGGATATCAAAGATAGTTATCTCTCTCATGCTAATGTAGCGAGAAACCTCCTTCAGGCAACACACATAATAAGCCAAAATAAATATACAAATAATATCTTGCTTGAAAGATATGATATTCAGGGTTTATCAGAAGCCATTATTGCTGAAACAGGCTACCCTCGAACAGACATAACATTGAATGCAACAAAGGAAGAACTGTTAGCTGTTAAGAAACGACTCAATATATCATCTCAAGATAAAGTTGTTCTTTATGCTCCAACATGGAGAGGCATTCATGGTAAAGTGAAATTCGATACTGATCGCTTATTAGATGATCTTAAGGCTATGTCTCAGAGCGGATATAAAATTATTTTTCGCGGTCATCACATGATGGAAAGCCTGATTGCCAATACAAAGATACCCGCTATTGTTGCTCCAGCAGATATAGATACTAATTTACTAATATCTGTTGCTGACTTATTAATAACTGATTACTCAAGCATCGCATTTGATTATCTTGCACTTAAAAGACCAATCTTATTTTATACCTACGACATCGAAGATTATAAATTGGAGCGAGGTTTATACATTTCACCTGACGAATTCCCCGGCAGAATTTGTCATGAGCAAAACGAGCTCTCTGAAGCTATAGTTTCGGCAATTGAATCTGGATTTGATCCAAATAATATTGAGAAAGTTGATTGTTTTGTTCCCTATGAAGATGGTAAATCCTCATCAAGGGTAATTGATATGTTCTTTTTCGAAAAGATGGATAATATCAGTGTTTCATGTAATTTCACGAAAAAAAACATACTCATTTATGCTGGCCCATTTATGCCAAATGGTATTGCAACATCAGCCATAAATCTTTTTCATGCAATAAATTATGATGAATATAATGTGTTTTTAGCTGTTGATATTTCTGCTTTAAATGGACATGATGAACGTTTAAATATGATTAATAGATTACCCGACCAAGTCCGGGTAATCGGCCATAGTGGAACTATTTATTTCACACCAGAGGAAAAATGGGTATCTGGGAAATTTATTAATTATAAAAACTTCTCTTCTGATGAAATGAAAAAAACATATTTAAATGCCTACCAACGTGATTTTTATCGTACTTTCGGTAGAAAAGAAATCGACGCCATCGTTAATTTCGAAGGATATAATACAAAATGGGTGTCACTATTTGCATCCATGACTTCTGAAACAAAAAAAAGCATCATATATCAACATAATGACATGTGTGCAGAGTTTAAATTACGTTTCCCATATCTTGAGTGTAATTTTAATTTGTATAATGATTACCATTCTATTGTTTCAGTTTCATCTGCTACTAAAGACTTAAACTGCAACAATATGACTGATGCCTATAATATCCCTTTGGAAAAATTTGCATTTTCAGACAACCTGCAGAATCCTAATAGTGTTACTCTATTATCTTCTGAAGATATTGATGATACTATTTTCGATGAAGGAAAATATTCCTTCGTTACCTTGGGGCGTTTATCCCCTGAAAAAGATCATGAGAAATTGATCAGAGCATTTAAAGTAGTTCACGAATTTAATCCTAATTCACAGTTGATAATATTAGGTGATGGTCCATTAAAGTCTCACTTAACTGTTCTTATTACTCAATTGAAACTTGAAGAATCAGTTATACTACTTGGAAGGAAGGACAATCCTTTCCCATATCTTAAAAGGTCTGATTGCTTTGTTTTATCCTCTAATCATGAGGGACAACCAATGGTTCTTTTTGAAGCGTTGATTCTTAAAAAACCAATAGTGGCAACCGATATTGTTGGCAACCGTGGAGTTCTCGGTGATGATTACGGATTACTCGTCGATAACAGCGTAGAAGGCCTGGTTAATGGTATGATTTGCAGCTTAGAAAATACCACCAAAAAAGATAATTTCGACATTAACAAGTATCAAAAAAATGCTATAAATATGTTCTACGATATTATTAGCTAATAAGATATGAATGTAGAATTCTTTAATGGTTCTCTGCAAGGGAAAGTTTAAAACTCCAATATACACATCACCAACTAATGAATACCTTTACACTAATTGGTTTTATAATATGACAACACTTGATGAATTAGGCAAAAAGTTTAAACTTCAACAGTCCTCACTGAATAATAATTATTTGATGACTTATGAGGATGAAATAGTCTCAAGATGGTCTGGGAAATGTAATATAGTCGTAATATCAGATGATGTCCCTTTAGAAATGCTGTCTATTTTTGCGGAGAGATTTCCGCTTTCTAAAGTTTTGATACTTACATATAAAAAGAACATTGATATCTCTGATCAAAATAAAGATAATGCAACAATAATCCAGTTCCCATCAATTACTGAACTACTTACTTGGTCAGTTAATATCGGCAGTGTTGACGTCATTATTGAACATAGTTCGAATCGAAAATCTCATAAATTAGATCTATTTAAAAAACTATTTCTGCATTTAAAAGAAAATGGTCTTTATTTCATTGAAGAGTTACATGCCAAATTCATTACGCCACTGATTGACTGCGAGGGTGATGACATACTAGATTTGTTAAATAAAATATCTAACTTGTCCATATCGCCAAAAGAGTTAAAAGATGTTTCAGATAAGACTATTTTAGGTTTATCCGAGCACGTTAGAAAAATAGCCATTATTAGGAAGTTAGCTATTGTAGAAAAGCAAGGTCATACCTTCAAAGGACTAAGATCTCAGATCGCATGCGATCTAATCAAGGCTGGTTCGCTTCCAGGTACGAACGTATTCTACTCGAACAAAATAAATAATTTCACGTCAAAATGCAGATCTGATGGAAATATAAAAAAACTACTATTATCGCAACATAGTCCTGTATTCACTATTCCTCCAACCTACATTAACAAATATGAGCATGCATGCTGCACACCGGGTCAAATAGTTTATGTGGGTAACTATTTACTCCCGGATACATTTAGGATGCAATATCAAAAAAACTTATCAAATCGTCATGTTCGTTCATTAGAAAATCAATTCTACAGTTTAGCTAACCCTTCAACTACTTTAGATTTAGATGGCGATTTTTTATATTTAGATTCTGAATATCCATCACACTTTGGACATTTCACCTCGGAAGTTATTTCACGCTTGTGGGCCTGGAAACAACTTAAAAGTGATATCGTTAACCTTAAGGTATTACTGAGTGTAAAAAAAGATGCCCAACTTCCCTCTTACGCCAGGAAAATATTAAATAGTTTTGGTATCGCAGATGAAGATATAAAAGTATTCGATGAGACTGTACGTGTTAGAACGCTATATACTGCTAGCCCTTACTATGTAATAGGTGGCCACGTTCATCCTGAAATTGACAAAATTTGGTCTGCTATAAGGGAAGGCGTCATAGGTGGCGAATCAAGAATAAAAGGGGATAGGCTTTTCATTGCAAGACCGGTATCCGGAGTGAGGAAATGCCTAAATCCTGAACGCCTCGAAGAAAAATTCCTGAATGCTGGTTTCGAATTTTTTAGTCCAGAAAATTATTCTTGGGAAGATCAAATTAAAACTTTCTGCCAGGCCAAACATATAGCAGGATATTCAGGAAGCGGATTATTCAATATAATGTTTTGCGATAATACTAAAAATTTAATTTCAATGGGTGCAGATTCATATAATTCGATAAACGACCATTTAATTTGCTCAGTAAAGAACATTGAATTGGATTATATTTGGTCTGACTCTTTAATTAAGCATGGGAAAACCTGGTCCCTTAAAGCATTTATGTCAGATTATAATTTCAATTATGAAAGAGATGAGCAGTATTTAGATAATGTATTAAAAAATCTGACTTGATTAAGCACCCCGCTAATATAGATTTAGCGGGGTATATTAACCAGCCAGATGCTAGGTAAATTAATTCATCCTGATATTCTCTCGACCTTCATCCCTAAATTTCACCCCTTCCCCCACAAACCTATTCCCCTCAACCAAATTATCATCCGCATAATCGTTAAAGTACTTTCCGCTCCCATCCCTTGGCTTATCTCCACAATCAAATCCTGATAAGTCCCGGTTCTGCCGGGATGCCAGCCAGATGCCTACGGGCTCGTTCACAAACGTATTATTGCGGATGACGTTATGGTCGCTATGCTGCCAGCGGATCACCGATTTGCCGGTGCTGAAATGCTCGCCGCAATTCTTATACAGAAACACGCCCCCTGCCCCGTTGGATTCAAAGTGGTTCCCTTCAATCAGGTTATAAGCCGAGGAATCTACGGCCAGCCCTTCGCGTTTACCCTTGCCGAAACTCTCATGCCCGTTATTAATAATTTGGTTACCGACAATGGCGTTGTTGCGCGATGAATGTTCCAGATAGATGCCGGACATATAGGAATCACGAACGACTGAGTTCTTCAGCGTGGAATGGGTGACGTAATCATCAAAGTAAATCCCAACGCGACCACTGCCGGTGACTTCAACGTTCTCGAGGTTCACGCGTGTAGGCGTGCGCCGGTAGTTCTCAGCGTGGTCGGGGCTCAGTTTGTTGGCGGCAATGTCGGAGGTGATGCGGATACCGCTGTGCGTATAATTTTGAATTTTGCAGTTTTTGATGGTGACATCGGACAGCGGTTTGCCTTTGCTGTTAACAACAATACCAAATGACTTTTCATTACGGCCATCAAGGATTGCGCCACGGCAATCCAGAGTCGTGTGGCTGCGCGTTATCATCATCTCCTGATGATAAACGCAGGATGGCTGTAACGAGACGTTGCCGTTAATCACCGGCAATTTGCATTCACGTGAATCAGAGGCAGAAGCGCCGTCAGCACAGGCTGAGAGGGATAAAGGAAGAACAATCATCAGAGAGAATAATGCACAGGGTTTAAACTTCAGGGTTTCTCGCATCTGTGCAGAGTCCTCTTATCTCTCAGGAAAGCTGTCGCTTAATGTAGTTAATTACCAGTTTCTCACTGATAAATACCGGCTTGTATTGCGAATCCGCAATAGCCGCTTTGTCTTTCTTATACCCGCCATAAAACACTGCATTAATCTGGGTATTCTTCAGCAAGTATAGACGGAATTGCTTGAACAACTTCATATCAGGCGTGAATCCGGAGCACCAGAACTGGTTCAGATGTCCCTGAAAGGTAATGCCTTTGATGTCATACAGTGCGTTGCCCATCACCTTCAGCGGCTTATTATGGATCAGTGCTGAGATCCCCGCCGTACTGTTAATGGTGATCACCGCTTTGGCGTGCGTCAGCAGCTCCGGCATCGGCAGGTCATGCACGTAGATCACCCGATTGGCGATACCGTATTTTTTGCCCAGCTGGCGGATCAACGGCGCGTATAACCGATGGCCGCGATCCATCGGATGATGCTTAATCACCAGAAACTCGGTAGATGGCGCTTTCTTAGCGAAGGAATGCATCACTTCATTAATGTAATCGCGCACATCTTTATACGGGCTGTGGTTGCGGATCTGGCTGTCATTATATACCTGCAAAATCGCCAGGAAATAACGCTGATCCAGTCCGGTCTGTAACTGCCTGAGGACATTGCGCTGATCAAACGCATAAAGCTTCTTACGCCACGCGGCGCGGATCCAGCAACGTGCCTCGTACCACGGTGAAAAGGATTTATGGTGGCGGTATTTTGGGAATTCGTTTCGGTGACGCCAGCCCGCCAGATAGTAAGCGGTCGCATGCCAGTAGCGGGAAGCTGCGCTTGGCTTAAGGTGTTCTATCTCCGGCATGGTCATCTGTGGCAGACGACGATAAAACTCGGCGTCGCGCGGCAGGCCGGAGTAAGCGTTCACACCGTTTTGTTCCAGCGTGATGTAGTGCGGACGCAGGTAACCCTCTTCGAACGCCAGGAAACGGACGCCTTTGGCCTGCGCCCAGCGTTTAGCAGCCTGATGTAAAGGACGACAATCCCCGAAACACACGATGGTATCGAAGTCGTAATCCTGCCAGGTCTCTTTCAGCCAGGTCGGAAACTCTTTTGGGGTCTCCAGGAACAAGCGGTATTCACGATTGCGCGAATAACGCCTGTCGCCGCCGTTAAAGACGACGTTCACCGCTTCCCGCCCCAGTGACTCCAGCCACTGTGCTAAATCGTTGAAGAAAGGCCCCATCGGCCCTTGCAACAACAGATACTTTTTTCCAGAAAGTAATGTCGTCAGCGCTTTACTGTCCATTTTCATCTACACCATAAATACAGAGTAATGAACTGATTCACTTGATAAATGTGACCCGAATCAGCATGAGCAATTTTCTGTAATAGCGGACTATCCTGCCCGCTTTAATTCTTGTGAACTGCATCTCAGCCCGCGGCGTTGCAGCAAGTAACTCGACCGCCTGCTCCGCTAAAATGGGCTCCCGGCTTTGCGGGTTGATATACGACGGGTAGGCAATCAGCGCCTGATAGACCACATCGTCTAACCGGAGGCGGCGCGTACGGCGTGAACATGAATGTTCATCCTGCGTCAGCCCCCATCCGGCATAAAATGGCATGCCGTAACACACCACTTTTTTGCCGTGCAATAAGGCTTCAAATCCTGACAGTGAGGTCAGTGTGTGCAGCTCGTCGGCGGCCTGAATGCACTGAATAATGTCAGCATCTAACGCCTGACTGTCTGCCCAGCGGCGGACATCTTCCTCTGGAATCTGCCCCTGCCGGTTCCCCACCAAAACATCCGGGTGTGGTTTATAAATGATGTACGCATCAGGGTTACGCTCGCGCACGGTGCGCAACAGCCCGCTGTTGGTGCGTATTGATATCGTGCCGGTCAGGATTGACGCATCGTCCTCGACCTGCCCCGGTACCAGAATCACTGTCTTGCCAAAAGCTTCGGCGGGTAACGTGAAAGCCGCACCGAGGTTGTACTTACTGACTTTGCTGGCTACCAGCTTCCCGCGCAGCGCGGCAGCGCGTTGCTGCTGATACGCTGTCAGGTCGCTGTTGCCGAGCAGCAGCTCCAGATCGCTCGGGCGTGTGGCATCGTAATAAATACCTGTTTTATCCAGTACCAGCGAAAGCGGCGGATGCAGATCAGAGCCCAGACCGGCCGAGCGCAGAAAACCGTCCTCCATACGCCACTGCGGTAACTGGTGTTGCTCTGCTTTAGCAGACCACTTCACCTCACCTTTTATGCCCCACACGACGCAGGCCGACTCACCGGCGAAGCGTTTACTGAAATTCACTTTGTTACTTTGGGTGCGCAGAAACGGAGCCAGAATACTGCGCTTCCACAACGTCAGGCCGGGTGACCACAGGAGCCCTGCCCGCTGCTGGTGATGCTGGCGTTGCATCAGCAACCAGTTCAGGACATCAAAAATCGTGCCACGCTGACCGTTAACCGGGTTGATATAACGCGAGTAACGCAAACACGCCGCACTGAACAGCTCTTCCAGAGTGGCTGCGCCGCGTCGCGCGCTCAGTGATGGCGACTGTGCGTGGCGGTCGTCCGTCAGCCCCCATCCTGCGTACCACGGCTGGCCAAATACGCTGACCGGCTTACCGGCCATCAGCGCTTCAAAACCGTAATTAGAGGTCACCACATAAACGCGGCTCACCCGGCGCAGCAGCGACTGCGGGCTGACATCCGTCGCCAGCAATCTGATGCGCGGTTGCTGTTTTGCAAGCTGCGCGATCTGACTGAAATATCCGGCTTTTTTCCCCTGAAGCACGTCCGGGTGAATCTTCACCCAAATCTCGGCTCCGGGGTTCTCCGTTATCGCTGCCTGCAACATACTGTCGAACTGTTCTGCTCCGGCGTTGCCATGAACCACGGCCATATCACCAAAGGTCTGATCAACCACCAGCACCGCGCCCTGCGGCGGCTGCGTGAATGTGCACGCCGGTGCCTGGTTGTATTTGGATAAATCCCCGCCGACGATCATCTGCATCGCCTGACGTGCATCTTCATGCAATAACTGGTTCTCTTCCCGCTGGTGAACCAACGTTTCCAGCGAGCTTGGGCGCGAGGCGTCGTAGTACATCCCCTGCGTATCCAGCACCATGGAAAGCGGCGGTGAACCTGTCACTCCGAGCCCGAGAGAACGGATAAACCCGTCTTCGAGGCGCAGCACCGGCAGTCCGTTTTTCTCCGCCAGCGCCACGGCTTTGGTGCCGGTAGGACGATAGCCCCACACGGCGACCTGAGTGATGTTTTCTGGCAGCGGTCTCACCAGCGACACCTTGCAAACAGGCTCGCCGAGAAACTGCTCAAGATGCGGGATACGTGCGATCCCGCCCGAGAAAATGCCAATCATCAGAGTGTCAGAACCACTTTCGCGGCCACGGCCAGCTGGTAAAGAATGGTCGAGATACCACGTGTGACTTCGATGTTCTTCGATTCATACTTCGGCAGAACCATCAGCTCGTCGCCCGGTTGCAGCGTTTTCACATCTTCTGCATTCAGCGCTTCGCCGTTCTGTTTGATCAGGATGACTTTGGAGTTCCCCGCTTTCTGAGTAAATCCACCGACTTTCTCGATGTAATCTTCCGGGCTCAGACCTTTCTGCCAGCTCACCGCATTCGGGAACAGTACTTCGCCGTGGATCATGACCAGCGAGGTTTTCTCAGGAATATTGATGACGTCGCCATCTTCCAGAATCACCTGATTCAAGTTGTCTTCGCTCAGTACCACTTCACCTTTCGGCACCACCTGACGCGCTTTGTTAACAAAGCGGCTGACCAGCTGAGCCTCCTGCATACGCAGACGGCCTTCTTCCTGAGTGGAAGACTGGGCAGACAACGAGGCCTCTTCGAGTTTTTGCAGCGTCACATCCAGCATCTCTTTCTGGCGCAGGGCAACCGAGCGACGATAGAGCTGGATAGCGTTAATCTGCGACATACTGTTAGTGCGAATTTTTGGTAACAGCTGGCTCATGGTCGCGCCGTAAGGCAGCACCACGGCGTGTTCGCCGGAGTGAGCGCCTTCGATACGCACCTGAATCGTTCCTGCATAGCGATCAGAGCTGACGATCAGTTTGTCGCCATCCTGCAATGAGCGGCCTGGCGCAGAACTCAGCGGGTAATATTCGCTGCGTTTCATGCTGCCCTGCTGGCGAATGATGGTCATGTGCGTCGCGCCCGGTTTCGGACGCGCCCAGCTCAGCGCTTCGCTAACCGGAATGGTGCTGTCGCGGAATTCAAAGTCATAACTGTTGAAGACGTCACCATCTACGCTGAACGTATGCTGACGCGGACCGACCACAATGGTGTCGCCGTCGGAAAATTGCGAAAGACGCAGATCGCCGTTGAGCAGAAAATCATAAAGATTAATACGCGAACGGACGCGGTCGTTGTGCTTGACCACGATATCCACGTAGCTACCGCGCTCGGTATCCACCCCGCCCGCTTTGCTCAGATACGAAAGCAAAGAGTCCGACGCCACACCGCCGTATAAGCCAGGATTGGTGACATAACCGGTCACAAACACTTTTACCGGCTGCGCCTGAAGCAGTGAGGCGTACACATTTACGTTCGCCTGATACACCTGTTTCACCTTGGTGGTGATCACGCTGTTCAGCTGGCTGTTGGAAATACCGGCTACTTTCAGCGGGCCGACGTTCGGCAGGAAGATGTTACCTTTCGGATCAACGGTTAATGCGCCGTCGAAGTTGAACGCGCCCCACAGGCGGATCTGTACCTGATCGCCCAGCCCGATGATGTAGTTCGGGTTAAAGCCGATGCTTGCGCCGTTATCCGAGGCCGCACCGCCGTTAAACAGCTGCGCACCAAACATGCGGCTCATCACCGCCGAGGCAGCCGGACGCGGCGTGTCATCGAAACCACTGTCAGAGGTGGTCTGCTGAGTCTGCCCCGAGAGGAAACCCGGCAATGGCGCAGCGCCGGTCATATTCGGATCGGCGTTAATCCCGACGGCATGGGCCTGTGTTAACTGGCAGGCAAGTAAAATCAAAATGGACTTCAATAATTTCATAACAAGCTCTGTGTGCGATTCTTCAGGCTAAAAGGGATAGCGGAACAAACCGCGTTAATCTTTGTGGTCATCAATGACCGCCAGCAATAATTTGATCGTTCCGAACAGCAGGCAGCAGATCAGCAGCCAGCTCGCAATCATGTAAGGCATATTCGGGAATCTGGATTCTTGCGGCAGCTGCGGCGAGCTGATCACCGACAGAACTTTAAGTTTGCGCGCAGCTTCAACGCGGGTCTTTTCAATTGACGTCAGCGTGAGCTTGTAGAGATCGGTATCGAACTGAACTTTGGCCTTAATCTCTTCAAAATCCACCGCCATACTGTTGAGCTTATGGCCATCCGGTGCGGTGATTTTGCTTTTTTCCTGATCGATCTGTTTGCCCAGTGACGTAATCGCATTCTGTGCACTGATGACCTGCGGTGCATCTTCACGCAGGTACGTCAGCAGATTACGTAACTCAGCTTCCATCTGAATTTTCTGGCCGACCAGCGTATTCACCAGCGTGGTGGCCGCGATAGCCTGCGCTTCAGGATCGAGGACGTTATTCTGGTTCTGGTAGGCGAGTAACTGCGTTTTGCTGGTGTTCAGACGCGCACGCGCCTGCAGCATTTCATTTTCAGCAAACGCCTGCTGATCGCGGGCGATTTTATGCGAGATTTCGTTGATGAAACGTTCTGACTCTTTCAATACCGCTTTGTTGAACTGCTCGGCAAATTCAGGGGTAAAACCCTGCGTGCCAATGGTCAGCAGACCGGTTTTGTCATCGTAAGTGACGGAAATACGGTCGCGGTAATAATTGAGGAACTGTTCACGGGTTGAATCTTTTGGCAGGTGATAGAAGAAATCCAGGCCGCTCTGACCAAAGACTTCGTGGAAATTAAGCTGTTTATCCAGCACCGCGAGCATATCTGGCGAGTTGATATACTCTTTCAAATACATCGCGTCTTCGGCCGTACTGGGATTGGCGGCACCGAGCAGCAAACCAACATTCAGGCTGCTGCCGCTGATGTCATTTGAACTTTTGATAGCAACGGTGGATTCACTGAGATAACGCGGATGACTGAAAATCAGCAAATAGACGATCAGCAACGCCATCGGCAAGCCAATGATGATTTTGCCCAGATTCTGGTTGAGCGTAGCCAAACTCAGGAGAGGAGATCGACGAACCCGGGCAATGTGCTCACCGGGCCATGCGGACTTCAATTTTTCAATAAACATTTCTTATCATCATGACAATTAGCACGTTTTAACATCGTGCTTTATTAAAAGTACCGTGAAACTGCTCATGTATCCCCTGAAAATGGATCACGGTGCGTAATGTTTTTAGTCGAAGATTCGGACCAGCCCTGCGACGTTATTCTCTTTATCGGTCACCAGCAGCACGGAGACACGGTGCTTTTGCATCAGTGTTTCTGCGTCGGTGATCATCATGTCCACCGGTAAGGTCAGCGGCGAACGGGTCATCATGTCTGCGGCACAGGCATTGTCGAGCTGTGCACTTTTTTCCATATAACGGCGTAAGTCGCCGTCGGTAATAATCCCGACCAGTTGCTGCTGTGCATTGTTGACCGCCACCATTCCCTGACAGCCACAAGTAATGGCTGAAATAACCTGACGAAACCCGGTTTCCTCCCCAATGGTGGGAACCTGAGTTTGCATCACGTCCGAAACGCGGGTCAGCAAACGGCGTCCGAGAGAACCGCCAGGATGATAGCGGGCGAAATCGGTGGGCAGGAATTTACGCTGCCGGATCAACGCCACGGCCAGCGCATCACCAATCGCCATGGTCAGCGTGGTCGACGTTGTCGGTGCCAGGTTGTTCGGGCAGCTTTCACTTTCCATCATCAGCTCAAGCGTGGCGTCAGCGTGCTTCGCCAGCGTCGAGTCGCTCTGATTAGTAATTGCAATAATGCGGTTACCAAACTGGCGCAGTGAAGGAATTAACTTCAGGATTTCATCGGTTTCCCCGCTGGCTGATATGAGAATCAGCAAATCGTACGGGGTGATCATGCCCAAATCGCCATGGAAGGCTTCAGCGGGATGAATAAAGAAGCTTGGAGTACCGGTAGACGCCAGCGTCGCGGAAATTTTTCGTCCCACGTGGCCGGATTTACCCATACCCGAAAGAATGACATGGCCTTTGCATTCGATGATGAGCTTAAGTGCCTGCTGGTATTGCTGGCTGTCGAGCTGAGTCGAAAGACGATGCAGTGCCTCAGCCTGCTCAGAAAGCGTACTGCGCACTGAGTCAATCAGACCGGGTTGTATAGAAGCGCCCGTTATGCCGCCAACTACCTGATTATCTGCCACGTTAATGCCCTGATTGGGTAAAACACACTCAAAAGCCACTGCCCGAGTGGTTACTCATTATGGTTAGCCGATCAAGTAAAATGTGCCCTGAAGAAGTCCATTTCATGGTCTGGCCGGTCGCTACTGCGATGCAGTATGAGAAATTGAATGAGGGTCGACGGATGCACATCCGTAAAGTTGTGTGTTCTCAGCTGGTTAAAAAATTTACACATTAGCGAAAAAACACACAAATTCATACGTGTGATAAATAATGGAAACACATTCACTCAATCGATGCATTTTTTAACATAGAGCACGAAATAACACAAACTCTATCGGACGATTCTTAGGAAAACATTGACTATAATTAAGGTTTCCCCGCAGCCAGCTGATATCAATAGTTTGTTATATAACAGATAGTTATTTGTATATGGCAAAGTTTTCGACTGGTTGAAATGTAAACAAATTGGATTTTTCTCAATAAATCAGTCGCATAAACAGTGAGGTCATTATGGCAAGCGGATGGGCGCAAGATGGCGCAGTTCAAGATCAGATTGATTCCACGGTAAACGATGCGGTCGATCGTGCACGTCAGGCATTAGGTCATGGCGAAAGTGCCGAACTTTGCCATGAATGTGGTGAACCTATTCCCGAAGCACGCAGAATGGCGCTCAGGGGCGTGCAGTATTGTGTCACCTGTCAGGCTGCGCTCGATAAAAAACAGCAGGATCACGCGGGATATAATCGTCGCGGCAGTAAAGACAGCCAGCTTCGTTAAAATCCCCTGAGTTTCCCTTAAAAAGGGTTGCACCATTATGGTTCAACCGAAGTAATTTCCCCCGTGAATATCCGGTTCCCCTCCTTAACATCTGCTTCAAAATTGAGCACAAGTTTTGCTCACGTTCTGAAAAAGTTAGAGCGAGTTATCATTTGCGCAGCGTAATTGTTAATTAATGATTGTTTAAAATACAACATCTGGTTAATGATAAAGCGCTGCACCACTAGAGAACATTGCAAAGTGTAACAATGCACCACGTAAGTGCATTAACCTCTCAGTTCACTGCTTTATCGGTTCAGCCGGCCGTTAACCCATTGAATTTTAGCAAGCATAAATTTTGGCATAATTTTTGCATTAAAGCGTCGTAACATAAGATCGTTCCCATAATATGTACAAAGGAAATTCACTGATGAAGTCACTCTTAAAAGTTTCCCTGGCCGCGTTGACTCTGGCCTTTGCCGTTAGCTCACACGCAGCAGACAAAAAACTGATCGTAGCTACCGACACTGCGTTTGTACCGTTTGAATTCAAACAAGGCGACAAATATGTCGGCTTCGATATCGACCTGTGGGACGCGGTCGCTAAAGAGATGAAAGTCTCTTATGAACTGAAACCAATGGACTTCGGCGGCATCATCCCTGCTCTGCAAACTCACAATATCGATCTGGCGCTGGCGGGTATCACCATCACGCCTGAACGTAAAAAAGCGATCGACTTCTCTGACGGCTATTACAACAGCGGCCTGATGGTGATGGTTAAGAGCAACAACGACGCCATCAAAAGCGTGAATGATCTGAAAGGCAAAGTGGTTGCAGTGAAAAGCGGCACCAGCTCCGTTGACTACATGAAAGCCAACGTGCAGACCAAAGATCTGCGTCAGTTCCCGAACATCGACAGCGCCTACATGGAACTGGGTACAGGCCGTGCGGATGCGGTAATGCATGACACCCCGAACATCCTTTACTTCATTAAAACTGCCGGCAAAGGTCAGTTCAAAGCGGTTGGCGATTCACTGGCTGGCCAGCAATACGGCATCGCATTCCCACAGGGCAGCGAACTGCGTGAGAAAGCCAACGCCGCGCTGAAAACCATCAAAGAGAATGGTACCTACGCAGCAATCTATAAAAAATGGTTTGATACCGAACCTAAATAAGCGTCGTTCATTTAAGTCGTTCCTTTTATAGATGTATGACTTGAGATAAAGCGCCTGCACGACATCGTCAGTTCAGGCGCAGTTTTGTTTTACCAGGAGAAAATCCATGCAGTTTGACTGGAGCGTAATTTGGCCCGCTCTGCCTATCCTGCTCGAAGGCGCCAAGATGACATTGTGGATCTCGGTCCTCGGTCTGGTTGGCGGTCTGATTATCGGTGTGATTGCGGGTTTTGCCCGCGCGTTTGGTGGCTGGGTTAGCAGCCATATCGCACTGGTCTTTATCGAGCTCATTCGCGGTACGCCTATTGTAGTACAAGTAATGTTCATCTATTTCGCCCTGCCGATGATGGTCCCCGATCTGCGTATCGATCCCTTCAGCGCGGCAGTGGTTACCATCATGATCAACTCCGGTGCGTACATCGCTGAAATTACGCGTGGCGCCGTGTTGTCAATTCACAATGGCTTTCGTGAAGCCGGTCTTGCGCTGGGCCTGTCCCGCCGCGCGACCCTGCGTTACATCATCATGCCGCTGGCGTTGCGCCGCATGTTGCCACCGCTGGGTAACCAGTGGATTGTGAGTATCAAAGATACCTCGCTGTTTATCGTCATCGGTGTCGCCGAGCTGACCCGTCAGGGCCAGGAAATCATCGCCGGTAACTTCCGCGCGATGGAAATCTGGAGTGCGGTTGCCGTTATTTATCTGATCATCACGCTGGCTCTGAGCTTTGTTCTGCGCCGCTTAGAACGCAAACTGAAAATTATATGATTGAATTTAAGAACGTCTCAAAACACTTTGGCAAAACCCAGGTGCTCCACGACATCGATCTGAATATTTCTCAGGGTGAAGTCGTGGTTATTATCGGGCCATCAGGTTCCGGGAAATCCACACTGCTGCGTTGCATCAACAAACTGGAAGAAATCACCTCCGGCGATCTCATCGTTGATGGCCTGAAAGTCAATGATCCGAAAGTCGATGAACGGCTGATCCGTCAGGAAGCCGGCATGGTTTTCCAGCAGTTCTACCTCTTCCCACACATGACAGCGCTGGAAAACGTGGCCTTTGGCCCGATCCGCGTCCGTGGTGCATCAAAAGAAGAAGCCAATAAACTGGCGAAAGAATTGCTGGCAAAAGTCGGGCTGTCTGAGCGCGCACATCACTATCCTTCGGAGCTTTCTGGCGGACAGCAACAGCGTGTGGCGATTGCCCGTGCGCTGGCGGTGAAACCTAAACTGATGTTGTTTGATGAGCCTACTTCAGCGCTCGATCCGGAACTGCGTCATGAAGTGCTGACTGTGATGAAACAGCTGGCAGACGAAGGCATGACGATGGTTATCGTTACCCACGAAGTGGGCTTCGCTGAGAAAGTCGCTTCACGGTTGATCTTCATCGACAAAGGCCGCATTGCGGAAGACGGTAAACCGGCGGATCTGGTGAATAACCCACCGAGTGAGCGTTTACGCGAGTTCTTGCAGCACGTTTCTTAAGGCACAAGTCGCTGGATCTTAGCTCCTCTCCTGCTAAGGGGAGGAGCTGTTGCAGCGACCTTTATATTTGTACTGTTAATCCCCACTCCCCCCGCCGATGGCACGTCACCCCACAACGTTTTGCCACAAATTATCTACAATACGGTTACCGTTGCTTTACCCTTAGGGTTGTACGACTTCGATTAACCGCCATTTTGAGAGAGGAACAATGCCGCATAACGACAGGACTCCGTTGGCTCACCGCATCCATACACATCTATTTTCGGCTCTGCTGTTTATCACCCTCGCCTTGTTCAGCGCCTTCAGTCAGGCAGCTGAAGAGAAACCGGCTGCGGGCGATCAGCAAAAAGCCTCTTACGCCGCGCTTGCCGATATTCTTCAGGATGACAAAGCCCGTACCGAACTGATCACTCATCTGCGTGAAGCCGCACGCGCTGAACCAGCAACAGCAAACGCAGAAACCAAAATGAATGAACCCCAGGCCGAACAGCTTTCGCTGATTGACCAGCTGGTGGATACCACTCAGCAGACGGCTTCCGGGATTATGAAACGCGTGCAGACGCTGAAAGACACCATCAATTCCGGCCCTCAGCATCATTTTAATGCCGCGCGATTCTTCCCCGCACTGGGCTATTTTTTGCTGACCGTCGCTGTGACCTTTGCATTCTTCCATCTGATCCGCCGGCTAATTGGCCCGCTGTACCTGCGCCTTGGCCGCTGGGGAAATCATGCGCGGATGAAAGAGACACACTGGTACAAACTGCCCGCAAGTATCATCGGTGCGTTCGCGGTCGATCTCGGCATTTTACTGCTGACCGTCGCTGCCGGTAATTTATTTGCCCAATACGTCAACGGCGGCAGCCCGCTGATTGCACGTTTACAGGCGTTATTCCTCAGTGCCTTCGCGGTGATCGAATTCTTTAAAGCCGTCCTGCGGCTGATCTTCTCACCCGGCTTCGGTTATCTGCGCCCTTTCCCGCTGGCTGACGTCACGGCCCGCTACTGGAATACCCGTCTGGCATGGGTGAGCGGCCTGATCGGCTATGCGCTGATGGTCGGCGTGCCGGTGGTCGCCACACAAATCAATTACACTACCGCCGCTGTGGTGAACTTCGTGGTAATGCTGGCGCTGACGATTTACGCCAGCTGGCTGATCCTGCATAACCGCCGCACTATCCATCATGAATTCAATCAGCTGGCTGAAAGATCGATGGCGTTTTTCAGCGTGATCCTGCGCGCACTCGGCCATGTCTGGCACCTGCTGGCGGTCAGTTATTTTGTCGTACTGTTCTTTCTCTCGCAGTTTGATTTCGCCGGTAGCCTGCGCTTTATGATGGCCGCTACCATCAAAAGCCTGGTGATTATCGGCCTTGGCGCACTCATTTCCGGCCTGCTCTCGCGCTGGATCAGCCGCCGCATCACCCTGCCCGATGACATCAACCGGCGCTATCCGTTGCTGCAAAAACGCATTAACTCCTACATTCCCGCAGGTCTTAAAATCATCCGCGTGCTGGTGGTGCTGAGCGTCACGCTCTCCCTGCTCGATGCGTGGCAGATCTTTAACCTCAACAAATGGTTCATGACCGAGACCGGCGAGAAGGTGATTAGCGGGCTGGGACACATGCTATTTATTCTGTGCTTCGCGATTGTCGCCTGGACACTGCTGGCCAGTGTCATCGAACACCGTCTGGCGCAGGAACTCAGCAACGGTGCGCGCCCAAGCGCCCGTGAGCGCACACTGCTAACACTGTTTCGCAACGTGCTGGCCATTGTGATTTGTACCATCACCATTATGATTATGTTGTCGCAGGTCGGGCTGAACATTGCCCCGCTGCTGGCCGGTGCCGGTGCCCTCGGTCTGGCGGTCAGTTTCGGCGCGCAAACACTGGTGAAAGACGTGATCACCGGGATTTTCATTCAGTTCGAAAACGGCATGAATACCGGTGAATACGTAACGGTAATGGGCATTAGCGGCACCGTCGAGCGTATGACCATCCGTTCGATTGGCCTGCGCGATATATACGGCGTCTATCACATCGTCCCTTACTCTTCGATCACCACGCTCTCCAACTACGAACGTGAGTTTGGCGTGTACCGCGCCAGTTATAACGTCAGTCGAAACGAAGATGTGGATGCAGCCAACGCTGTGCTGCGTGAAGCCGTCGAAGCGCTGAAGCAGGATGAAAACATCAAACCGCTGCTGCTCGGCGAGCCGACCTATCAGGGCGTCGTGGGATTAGGCGATCAGTTCTTCACCCTGCGTGTGCTGGTGCGAACCAAGGCGCTGGAACAATGGACGGTGCAGTATGCACTTGACCGGCTGGTGAAGAATCACTTCGCGCAGGCGGGAATTGAGATGCCGAGGCAGGCAGTTCAGGTTTATAGTGGCGATGGGACGCAGCCGGGGATCAATGTGGGTGCTGCGCAATAGCGGATTGAATAATGATTACGAATATTTCGGTTTCTTAATTGCAGTGATCACATGGGATTTGCTGTTATTTAGAAACCGAAATTTCCTCCGTCATTCTTCATAAAAATTTCCGCCATTTTCAAATGGCTCACAACGCTACAGCCCGGTCTGGCCGCCAGTCTAGTGTCTGGTCCGCTCCCCCGCGATCACCGAAAAATCCGCCATCATCCGCACCAGATCCTGCATCCCCAGATTCACCTGATTAATAACATCACCCGCATTGCGACTGAGCGCAACGCCACCGCCTGCGCGGTTAACGCAGTTGCCCATGCCGTCAATCGCGGCCATGACGCCTTCGCGGATGTTCTGCGTCAGCTGGTCAATCTCGACGGCCGCTTTTCGGGACTGATCGGCCAGTGATCGCACTTCTCCGGCGACCACGGCGAAACCTCTGCCCTGCTCCCCGGCATGGGCAGCTTCAATGGTGGCGTTGATGGCCAGCAAATTGGTTTGCGAGGAAATCCGTCGAATGGTATCCACCATCTCGCCGATACGTTCTGATGTCTGGCCGAGCTGGCCGATGATGTCGGACGTGCGGCGCGCTAACGCCTCAACTTCCTGCATATCTTCCACCGCTTTCTGAACGATGGTGACACCTTCGGCAGCGGTTTTATCTGTGGAGAGAGAGAGTTCGTGAACGTGCGTCATCATGCTTTCCTGCTGACGCTGCTGAGTCATCTGGTTGGTGATGTCCTGTGCGATTTTGACCACTTTAAGCACCCTGCCATCATCGTCCATCACCGGATTATAACTGGCTTCCAGCCAGATACTCTGGCCGCGGCCATTAATGCGCTCGAAACGCCCGAGAATAAACTCACCGTTTTTCAGACGTTGCCAGTGATTGCGGTAATCATGGGAGTCACGATATTTCGGCAGACAAAACATCGAATGAGAATGGCCCTTAATTTGTTGCAGAGAATAACCCATGACTTTGAGGAAATTATTATTTGCAGAAATGATGTGGCCATCCGGAGTAAAGGTAATGAGCGCCATGGAACGTTCTAGTGCCTGATAAATGCCATTATGCTCATGCGATTCATTTACCCGTTCAGAAACGTCGCTGGCTATTTTAATTATTTCAGTGACTTTTCCCTGCTTATTTTTCACCGGAATATAAGTGGCTTCAAGCCAGAGAATGTTGCCATTTTTATGTACCCGTTTAATATTCCCGCTGATTGACTTTCCCTGCTTCAGCCCTTCCCAATGCAGCCGGTATGCATCACTGGCGACGAATTCCGGGGTACAAAATATTCGGTGGGGCTGCCCGATGACCTCCTGCCGGCTATAGCCCATGCCGTTGAGGAAAAGATCGTTGACCTCAAGCACTACGCCATCAGGAGTGAAGGCAATCATTGGAACGGCTTGTTGAATAGCCGAGAATTTTTCACGCCATGCCGTACTAAATTGATGAGAGAATAATTGCATAGGACAGACACCCTGTGGCTGATAACGTGAATTAATGCGTAAACACATTAATTGAAATATAAACACACGCTAAGTCCGCAGAGTATTAGTGATGTTACCAATACTCTGCGAAACATTAGTCTGACCCCTGGGTGGGTTTCAGGCAGGTACCAACACAATCAACAATGCTGTGATAATAAAATAACGCAAAGAATCATTACTTTGATAACTAATAAGCTTTTTTATAGTGAATTAAGCATAATTTAATCCACTCAAAAAGAAAGGGGGGGACCGGACTATTTTTCCAGCGTGCTCATGAACAGATGAACACGCTGGAATGTTTCATTTTACGTCGTGATCAAACTGACCAGCGTTTAATTGCCCAACTTTTTTGCTGTGATGGCGTCAGGAACGTCCAGGCGACAAAACGGCTGATTTTGTTGCCGTGAACCATTTCGATGGTCCGGATATCCGTTACGCCTTCTTCATTTAACGCGTCATACAGCAACGGCAGCGTGGTTTTTTTAGAAACCAGCACGGTGTACCAGAAACAGTTCTGCGCTTTACCCGCGCTCTCTTCCGCCATACGGGCCACAAAGGCTTCTTCGCCGCCTTCACACCACAGTTCGTTGTGCTGACCACCGAAGTTCAGCTCAGACGTTGGGCGGCGATCCAGACCGAGATTCTGACGCTTACGCTGGCTGCCTGAAGCCGCATCAGCTGCTGAAGAATGGAATGGTGGGTTACACAGCACGGCGTCATAGCGCTCGTCGTTGCGGATAATTCCATCGAGGATCCGTGGCGGTTTCGCCTGCAAACGGAAACGTACCTGATTGGTCAGTTGCGGGTTGGTCGCCACAATTTTCTTGGCAGCTGCCATAGAGACGGGGTCGATCTCACTGGCAGTAAAGCGCCAGCCATATTCGCGCAGGCCGATAATCGGATAAATACAGTTCGCGCCAACGCCGATATCCAGCACGGAAATATCTTTGCCCTGCGGAATATTGCCGTTGTTGCTGCTCGCCAGCAAATCAGCCAGGTGATGCACGTAATCCGCACGTCCTGGGATCGGTGGGCAAAGGTAATCAGCCGGAATATCCCAATTTTCAATCTGATAGCAGTCATGCAGCAATGCGCGGTTCAACGCCTTAACTGCCTGTGCATTGGCGAAATCAACCGACAAATCGCCCCATTTATTCTCAGTGACGAACGGCGCCAGATCGGGATTGTTGGCAATCAGGGCCGGGAAATCATAGCGGCTGCGATGACGATTTCGCGGGTGAAGACCGCTTTTTTCCTGAGGGAAGACTTTCTTTTTTTCCACCTGAGTGACTCTCCGAAAAGGTGTGCGCGACGCATAAAACATGCGATGGGGCGTGGGATATTCATTTATTGCCGCACAAGATACCACAAACCGTCGCCGCCTGCCGGATGCCCACCGGCGGGGCACATAAAAACCGCCAATCCACGCGCAAAATGGGTAATCTGGTATTAAGAAACTAAATCAATACATTGCCAGAGGAAAATCATGAACGCTGATGATCGCTATTATTACGAACCCGCATCCGGTCACGGTCTGCCGCACGACCCGCTCAACGCTATTGTCGGTCCGCGCCCCATTGGCTGGATTTCCTCCCGCAATGCCGCAGGCCAGCGTAATCTCGCGCCCTACAGCTTCTTCAACTGTTTCAATTATCGTCCACCGATCATTGGTTTCGCCAGCAGTGGCTGGAAAGACAGCGTGGCGAATATCGTCGAAACCGGTGAATTCGTCTGGAACCTGACGACGCGAGCATTGGCGGTAAAAATGAATGAAAGCTCGGCTTCGCTGGCGCGCGGTAACGACGAGTTCGACTTCGCCGGTCTGACACCGCAACCGGGAAAAATCGTCGCCGCGGATCGCGTTCTGGAAAGCCCGGTCAATTTCGAATGTAAGCTGACGCAGTGCATTCAGTTGAAAACTGCCGCCGGTGGCGATATTGATACCTGGCTGGTGCTGGGTGAAGTGGTTGCCGTACATATCGCGCCACATTTACTGGTGGACGGCATCTATCAGACCGCCCTCGCCGAACCGGTATTACGTGCCGGTGGCCCTTCCGCCTATTACGGTATTTCAGAAGAGTTACGCTTTGATTTAATCCGCCCCGACGCCCGCTGATCGCGCCCGCACAATAAAAAACCGCCGCCGGATTTAAGCCGGTCGGCGGTTTTTATTTTGAGGCATTCAGGCTATTATTTTGCCGGATAGTTCTGTTCCACGAAGTCCGCAAAATCCTGACACATCGCCTCGTCGCCATCGGCGCTGTCGGCCAGAATGCGTTTGCCGTCGATCACCCGGATATGCACATTGAGGTCAAAATCTGCTTCCGGCTGTTCGCGTTTGGAGGCCAGCGCAATGGTCTGCTGCGCGTCCTGCCACGCTGCATCGACAGTCTGATTGCAGGCCTGCGCCAGATACGCCGGATTGAACCCTTCACCTGTCAGGCTGCGCAGCGTTTCGTCGTGACTCACGCTATTGCCAGGCGTCCAGTAATGTTTGGCGAGATCGGGGCCGATTGCCGGATTATCCGTGAGGTAGCCGTCGCGTTTGAGGAAGAACGCGCGGGTCTGTTCGACGGCCATCATCGCCAGCAGGTAGCCCTGATATGAACAGGCAGACTCCATCGACAGCAGATGCGGGATAGCCAGCGTCGGACGCGGACTGCCGGTCACGCCAAGAATATGGGTCTCGATATCGCGCGCCAGTGCAATCATCGCTTCCGGCGTGCGTTTTTCATCAGGCCACTGATACAGCTGCCATTCGAAATACGGCACCAGCAAAATGTGACGCTCGTTGAATGAGCGCATAGGCTGGCGGGCTTCGATATTGGCGCGGATCAGTTCATCAGGCACGGATTCACCGGCCGCATTTTTCGCATAACGCTTCAGCCAGTCGGCATCATCAAGCAGACTGTCGCAGAACATAGATTGCGTTTCGGCATAGGCCATCGACGTCGGCGGGAATTCCTGCGAGAAGCATGGCGCATTCTGGCGGATATTAGCGAAGTGCGCCGCGTGGCCACCTTCATGGAACAACGTATTGAGGCCGCTGGCACCGCTGCCGATCTGATCAGGCTTTGCCAGACTGGTGAAGTTGATCACCGCAGGTACCCACTTACCGTTATCAAAGAACGGTGGAACCGGACCATGCATAAAGCCGTTTTCGTATTTGCCTTCGCGCACCAGCAGGTCAAGCTGCATATCCGCCCCGTTAAAACCGATATTCAGGCGCTTAAAGCTGTCAATCCAGCGGCGCA
This sequence comes from Enterobacteriaceae bacterium Kacie_13, assembly GCA_013457415.1. NCBI lineage: Bacteria > Pseudomonadati > Pseudomonadota > Gammaproteobacteria > Enterobacterales > Enterobacteriaceae > Enterobacteriaceae bacterium Kacie_13. Next base: position 1,508,006 of record CP045665.1, on the reverse strand, counting down.
GGGAATCTGCAAACGGGAAGTAAGGATCAAGCTGACGGGTGACGTCACCGGCACTGGCAAAGCGAATATTCCACGGGAGCAGCGCGGCATCGCCTTCGCGCGAGACCAGCTCATTCAGGCTGCGCGTATTGCTCTCGCGGGTTTGTTCTTCGAAACGATCGAGGATAGCGAATAACTGTTCCGGCGTCATACGCTCGGTTTTATTCACTTTATAGTCGAAATAGTTGCGGTAGCCGAGCTGTCGTGCAAAACGGTTACGCAGACCGATCAGCTCCGGCAGACCGTTATGTAACAGCCACTCTTCCAGTTCACGCAATGCATTTTGCGAACTGCGTCGATAACTTTCGTTTTCGTTGTTCGCCTGGTTGGTCAGCAACTCCCCAAGCGAAGCGCTAACGCGTTCGCCTTTGCTGTTGATGTGCGTCATGCGGTACTGCTTACGCTTACCAAATAACGCGGATTCGGCCTGAATAATTTCATCCATCAACGCCTGCGCTTTAGGGTCTTCAATTACATTGCAGTCGAAGAAACTCAGCCAGCCGCGCAGGCCATGAAGCAACGCGTCACTGTCTGTGTCTGATTTTTGGTTTTCGAGTTGTGCGATGATTTTGCGTAATTGCGCCGGGCGGGAAGGTTCGGCGATAAAACGTTTGTAGGCGGTTTCAGCGGCGGAGAATGCTTCGGCGACGTTGTCATCACCGATGCCCATATAGTTTTGCCAGAACAAATTTTCTTTGTCCTGATGTACTTTAAGGTAATCGTGGTTGAGGGCGTTAAGGTAGTCCTGAGCCTGTTTCATGCAATCTTCTCTGCTGAAAGTTAACGAGATTATGCATTGAGTGTATGTTTAAGCGGCGGTTCTGTCGATACGTCAAAACCGCGTTTAGCTATCAGGTTTCGGTGTTTTTCGATCAGTTCTTTTTAACGAACTCGGATTTCAGTTTCATCTGGCCAAAACCATCAATTTTGCAGTCGATGTTGTGATCGCCTTCGCAAAGGCGAATGCCTTTTACTTTAGTGCCGATTTTTAACATTGAAGAACTGCCTTTCACTTTCAGGTCTTTGATTACCGTAACGGAATCGCCATCAGCCAGGAGATTGCCGTTGGCATCAATAACTTTCAGCACGTCGTCTTCTGCGGCTGCGTCACCCGCCAATGGCCAGACATGCCCACATTCAGGACAATTGAGCATATCGCCATCCTGCCATGTAAATTCGGACTTACAAGTAGGACAATTTGGTAACGTTTCCATAATAAAACCTCATATTATGCTTTCAAAAAAGCCATTTAAATCATGATTAAAATACTTTAGTAGGGGTATTTTAATCTTTAATCGCAAATTTTGATAGCCGGGAGAGTATTTTCAGTTATTTCCCCTTAAAAGCCGATCGGGGATATTTCGGTTTCTTACGCGCTGTGATCGCTTAACTCGCTGCGCCGAAACCGACCAAGGGAGGGAAGTGCTTTCCCTCCCTTGGATCCCTCCCCGCTTTTTAAACACGCTTTCGCTGGAACGATAGACATGTTCTGGTACTTCCGCATGTGGCGGCGTTCCTGAAACAGAGCCGGGGATGTTTCGGTTTCTCAATTGCAGCGATCGCTTAATCCCCTGCGCCGAAACCGACCAAGGGAGGGAAGTGCTTTCCCTCCCTTGGATCCCTCCCCGCTTTTTAAACACGCTTTCGCTGGAACGATGGACATGTTCTTTGGCTCCAGCGTGTGGCGCAAAACCCTGCCGCTGCGCGGTGCCTTCTCTCGGTCTTCGAGCCTAAGGTCTCGAAGCCGCTCCGTTCAGCAGGTTTTTTTTATCGCGCCACCCACCATTTTTAAAAACAAACCCGTAAAAATTGGGCAGTGTTTTGCTTTTCATGTGATCCGAGCCGGTCAAGTTGTGACCTGAAAGCCTCTGACCGCGTTCAAAAATCGCGCCGGAGGAGAGGTGGAAAACCGCGCGATTTTGCGCGGGTTGTAACCCGAACGGAGGGCACCGCGCAGCGGCGGGATTTTGCGGGAATAGCTGCGGCCTCTGAAACAGAGCCGGGTTGCATGGCACGTGTTTTAAAGAGCCTGGGATTCTTAAGGGGGGCGGCGATAAGCCCCCCTTGAGGCCAGTTTGGGCGGCAGCCCAAGGTCTTGACGTTGAATTTGACTTAATCCCTCCGGTTAGAACTTTTCTCTCTTACTTATCCCATTTAATCCCTTGCTTAATCCCCCCAATATGTTAAAAATTTGCAATTAAAAGCTTACAGACGGCTAAACGTCTAACCCCCCATCCGTCTATCAAAAGGTCAATCCAAGCGTGAGTTCCTCCCTTCTTGAGATGCGCAATATCTCGATTTCATTTGCGGGTTTTCCCGCCCTGCGCCAGGTTGATTTCACGCTGGAAGGTGGATCCGTCCACGCGTTAGTCGGCGCGAACGGTGCGGGTAAATCGACACTCATGGCGGTGCTGTCCGGCACCCACGACCATTACACCGGGCAGATAACCATCGACGGCCAGCCGGTGAATATCAGGCTTCCGCATCAGGCACGTGATCACGGAATTCATCTGGTCCAGCAGGAAGTGGACGTTGCACTGGTACCGACGCTGAACGTCGCTGAAAACATCATGCTCGACCGGCTTTCGGAGCCGGGGCATCTGCATAACTGGCCGCAGCTTTATCATCAGGCACAGCTGCTGACCACACAGCTCGGGCTGAATATCAGTCTGCGCGCGCGTATTGAAAGCTGCACGCTGGCGGAGAAACAGCTGATTTTGCTGGCACGGGCGTTATCGCATAAGTGCCGGTTCCTGATCCTCGATGAACCGACCGCCCCGCTCGATCAGGCGGAAAGTGCAAGGTTGTTCGCGCTGGTGCGCAAGCTGAAAGCCGCAGGCATGGCTATCGTATTTATCTCCCACCGCATCCACGAACTGCGTGATATCTGTGACCGTATGACCGTGCTGCGCGACGGGCGTCTGGTCAGCGATGACAGCATGGATGGCCTGAGCAACGAGCACATCATTGAGAAAATGATCGGCCATCAGCTCGATGATATTTATCCACCCCGCCGCCCGCCGCACAACGGGGAAACGCTGCTGCAAATTCACGGGATGCACGATAAAGATAAACTGCGCGATATCTCTCTGCGGCTGCATCGGGGCGAAATCCTTGGGATCGCCGGGCTTGCCGGTGCAGGAAAAACCGAACTCTGCAAAGCGCTGTTTGGCGCGACGCCGAGCCAGGTAGAAAGCGGTGAACTGAATGGCAAACCGTGGAAGCCGAAAGAACCGCATCTGTCGGTGGAACAGGGGCTGGCGTTAGTGCCGGAAGAACGGCGCAAGGAAGGGATTTTTATCGATGAGGATATTCCGATGAACCTGAGCGTCACCGCCGACGATACCTTCTCACGCTGGAGTATTTTCAACCGTCGTCAGTCACTGTCGTGGGCAAAAAATATTATTGGCCGCTTAGGTATTCGCGCTTCCGGGCCGATGCAGAAGCTGGCAAGGCTTTCCGGTGGTAATCAGCAAAAAGTAGCAATCGGAAAATGGCTGCGCAGTGAGAGTCAGGTATTGATCTTCGACGAACCGACCAAAGGCGTGGACATCAAAGCCAAAACGGACGTGTTCAGGCTGATTGACGGCCTGGCGCAACAGGGAAAAGGCATTATTTATGCTTCCGGTGAGTTCGCCGAACTGGTCGGTTTATGTGACCGTATTCTGGTGTTATGGGACGGCCGTATCGTGGCCGAACTGGATGCCGCAGACGTCGACGAAGAAACCTTATTAGTCTATTCAACCGGAGGAACACCCGCGTGAACAAAGCCGTGGTGAGTAAAGAAAGCGTACCCGAAGTCAGCCAGCCCTGGCGTCATCAGCTGTTCGAGTTTTTGTATAAATGGGGCATGTTGCTGACCGTGGTATTGCTGATCGCCGGTTTTGGCGTGGCATCGGACAACTTCCTCGAACCGTCGAACATCATCAACATTCTGCGCTCTATCGCCATCGTGACGGTGATTGCCATCGGTGTCTCGATTTCGCTCTCAGTCGGCGGCTTTGATTTATCGGTCGGTTCGACCGCCTCGCTCGCGAATGCGCTGGTGATTTCGATGTTCGTCTGGCACGGCTTTGGCACCACAGAAGCCATTCTGATCACGCTGGCGCTCTGTACGCTGGTCGGTCTGTTCAACGCTTTTCTGATCGTCATACTGAAAATTCCGGACATGCTGGCCACGCTCGCCAGTCTGTTCGTCATTCAGGGTGCGGCGATGACGTACAGTTATGGTGGTTCGATTACCGAAAACATGGTGCTGCCAAATGGCGACATGGCCGAAGGCACTGTACCGGCGGCGTTTAGTCTGCTGGGTCAGGTGCCGGTGATCGTAGTTGTCATGGCCGTGGTGACGGTTACCGTCCAACTGTTTATGTCGCTGACCAAGCACGGTCGCCGCATGTACGCTATCGGTGGAAATCCGCTGGCAGCACGTCTGGCAGGGATCCGCACCGCGCGTTACCGCGTCATCGCTTACGTGATTTCCTCCGTCCTCGCGGGCGCGGGCGGTATTTTGCTGGCATCACGCATTGGCTCATCGCAAGTAAATGCCGGTGGTGGTTATTTGATGGATGCGGTGGCTGCCGCGTATATCGGGTTCTCGCTGGCCGGATCCGGCAAGCCGAATGCGCTGGGAACCCTGCTCGGTGCAGTAATTCTGGGCGTTCTGTCTAACGGGCTGGTGATGTTGTCGGTGCCCTATTATGCGATGGATATCATTAAGGGACTGGTGCTGGCGGTGGCGCTGGCGTTGACCTACATTCAGAAACGATAAGCAATTCCGGTCAGCGAGGAAACTCCTTTCCTCGCTGACCGGCCCCTTATCCCGGAGTTACCAGACCTGCGTACTCTCACAGGAATTTAAAAGGTGAAATCGCAGAATCAGAGACTATTAATACTCTGAATGTACCACGACTTCTTCTCCATAGACGCCTGCCTGCGGCAGAGGTTTATAGCTGGAGTTAGAGGCGCGTAGTACGCGGATGCCACGGGCACCGGCAGCCTGCGCGGCGGTAATGTCGTTGTCAGAGTCACCGTAGAAAATCTTGATCTGCTTGTCTTTCAGCCACTGCGTTTTGGTGTTCTGACCCGCTTTATCACCCGCGAAAATTACCGGATTAACTTTGTCTTGTGGGATCTGGAAATCATCCTGCAAGGTTTTCGTGACCGTTTCGGTTTTGGTTTCGCTGCGCCCCGTCACGAAGTAGATACTGTCGCCCCGTTTGAGATGCATCGCAATCAGGCTTTTTGCCACCTCTTTCGGCATGCTGAACTCATCCCAGCCATTGTTCATTTTCTCCCAGAATTGCGGATTTTTCAGGTAATCCTGTTTGCCCGGCGAAAACTCCAGCTGGCCGCGATAGAAACCCGGCGAGGAGAACAACACGGTGTCATCGATATCAAAACCTACCGCAAGAGGCGCGCGTCCGTTCAGGCTGTTTTCGATTTGCGCGACGGACACCCAGTGAACCGGCGACTGCTCTGCGAGCTGGGCCACGTTGACGCCCGGATAGAGTGGCGCAGGGGCGGACTCTTTGGCAATAGCGGAGTGATTGAGGCTGAGCAGCAGGCAAATGGCACTCAGTGCCAGAGTGGTTTTACGCATCATGATCCCTTTTTTATGCTTATTAATCTTGAAGATAAAGTGGAGCAACTGGTCAAAAATCTTACCGAACATACCTGCGTATATTTCAGAGTGAAAGGGTTTTCTCGGCGGGTGTCATAGGAAAAGATGATGATCACACTTTAGGGGAGAATCGTCTGACTTATTGCCGCAGAGCATCAGAGGCTTCATTCAAACAAGATTATGCGGCCTATACTTATTCCCTATTGTTTCGAGTTTTAGCTCTCTTATACATAAACGGAAAGGAACAGGTATGCCTCAATTACAATCCGAAAACCGCCGCATCGTACTGGCCTCACGCCCTCACGGTAAACCCGTTGACGATAATTTCCGCCTCGAAAAAGCCCCTTTACCGCAGGCCAAAGATGGCCAGCTTTTACTTCGCACCGTGTGGCTGTCACTCGACCCGTACATGCGCGGGCGTATGAGCGATGCGCCCTCTTACGCCGCACCGGTTCAAATTGATGATGTGATGACCGGCGGCGCGGTGTCCCGCGTGGTGGAATCTCACAGCCCGGATTTTAAAACCGGCGATCTGGTGGTCGGCAGCACCGGCTGGCAGGATTATTCGGTCATTGATGCCAAATCCGTGAAGAAGCTGGAAGGTGCGGCGCTAAAACAGCCTTCGCTGGCGCTTGGCGTGCTTGGGATGCCGGGCTTCACCGCCTTTATGGGGCTGCTGGATATCGGTGAACCTAAACCCGGCGAAACGCTGGTGGTGGCTGCGGCAACCGGCCCCGTTGGTTCGCTGGTTGGACAAATCGGCAAGATCAAAGGCTGTCGCGTAGTAGGCATCGCCGGTGGCGAAGAAAAATGCCGCTACGCCGTCGAACATTTTGGTTTCGATGAATGTCTGGATCACCGCGCTCCTGATCTGGATAAACGCCTGAAAGCCGCCTGCCCGGACGGTATCGACGTCTATTTTGAGAACGTCGGCGGTGCCGTATTCGACGCCGTTTTGCCGCTGCTTAATACCAAAGCACGCATTCCGGTGTGCGGTTTAGTGTCGCAATACAACGCCACTGGTCTTAACGACGGCCCGGATCGCCTTTCGCTGCTGACCGGAACTATCCTTAAGAAACGCATGCGCATGCAGGGCTTCATCATTTTTGATGATTATGGCCACCGTTATCCTGAATTCGCAAAACAGATGAGTGAATGGTTTGAAGCCGGGAAAGTGAAATTCCGCGAACATGTAGTTGAAGGTCTGGAAAACGCGCCACAGGCATTCTTCGGACTGCTTGAGGGGAAAAACTTCGGCAAACTGGTTGTACGTGTAGGGCAGGACTGACTGCTGATAACAACGCCTTGTTCACGTCCACAGGAGGTAACATGAAATTACTGATTGTATTGACATCGCACGATAAACTCGGCGAAACCGGTAAGAAAACCGGCTTCTGGCTGGAAGAATTTACCGCACCGTATTACGAATTTCTGGATGCGGGCGCAACGCTGACGCTGGCTTCACCGAAAGGCGGTCAGCCGCCGCTGGACCCGAAAAGCGATGAGCCGGATGCACAGACTGAGACCACCGACCGTTTCCGTAAAGATAAAGACGCACAGCACGCGCTGGCGAACACCGTAAAACTGGCAGACGTGAAAGCCGGTGATTTCGATGCGGTATTTTATCCGGGCGGTCACGGTCCGTTATGGGATCTGGCAGAAAATGCGCATTCTATCGCATTAATTCAGGCATTCTGGAAGGCGGGTAAACCGGTCTCCACGGTCTGCCATGCGCCGGGTGTTCTGCGCAATGTGCTGCTCGAAGACGGTACGCCGCTGGTCAAAGACAAACGTGTCACCGGGTTCAGCAACAGCGAGGAAGACGGCGTGGGTCTGACCGACATCGTGCCGTTCCTGGTAGAAGATGAGCTAAAAAAACACGGCGGCGATTACAGTAAAGCGGCCGACTGGCATCCGTATGCGGTGACCGACGGCAAACTTATCACCGGTCAGAATCCGGCCTCTTCCACTGCCGTCGCCAGGGCGTTACTGAAAATGCTGGGCGGAGGCGAAGTCGCCAAGTAATCTGACTGATAACAACACACCATCAGATGAGGGTTTTATGGCATTTACACTGACCAGCAACGATCTGCGCGACGGCGAGAAAATGCCGGAGAAGCAGGTCTTCAACGGAATGGGCTACACCGGCGAGAATCTTTCGCCACATCTGGCCTGGTCCGGCGCACCGGAAGGCACCAAAAGTTTTGTGATAACCGTCTATGACCCCGATGCACCGACCGGCTCGGGCTGGTGGCACTGGGGCGTCGCCAATATTCCGGCTGACGTCACCGAGCTGCCGCAGGGCGCAGGCTCCGGTAAAGGCGGTTTACCTGCCGGTGCCGTGCAAACTCGTACTGACTTCGGCAAAGCCGGTTACGGCGGCGCAGCGCCTCCGCAGGGGGAGCATCACCACTATCATTTCACCGTGTATGCCATCGATGTAGAGCAGCTTGAAGTCAATGAAGAGGCCAGCGGCGCCTATCTCGGCTTCAATGTGCATTTCCATACCCTCGGCAAAGCATCACTGACAGTGATATATAGCTGATTCCTGTGGTATAAAAGAACCAGAAAAGGTGGTCAGTTTTGCTGACCACCGTTTTTTTATTGCGGCCTTCGTCGCGACATTGAAAAAAAGAATAAATGTTCTTCATCTAGGAGTCAGTCACAGTGAAAATTTCCACCCTGTCGCGCGCGTGCGCCGTGTTGTCTGCCGGCCTGTTTCTGGCGGCATGTAGCAGCAGCCATGAAGGCAAATCCAGCCAGGTTGCTCCCGGCACCGCGTCCCTGCCCGTGTTATCTGCGGACGAAGCGGCCAACTTTACAGCGAAAAAATATCTGGCCTTTGGCGGCCCTTCTTTGCAGGTTCAGCAACAGAGCTGGTTCCCGAAACTGGCCAGCACTGACGGTGTGAAAACTGACTTCGTGGTCGGCCCGCAGTTAGGCACCGATGGCGCGGCCTATTCCAACGTACAGCTGGCTGTCAACGCCGCGCTGGCCGTGCGTAACCACGGTGAACGCATCTTCATCAAAATCCTGCCAGGTACTTACACCGGTGCGGTTTACATCCCTGCAGGTTCTCCGCCAGTGACCTTATTTGGTGCAGGCAACAGTGCCTCTGACGTGACGCTGTCTCAGGGTCTGGAAGCAGCCAGTTCGCCGGCCACATACCGTGCTACCGTCAGCCCTAACGGCCAGTTCCTGCCGGGTGACCGCGCGCACTATATGTTCCAGAACTGCGCAACGCTGACCACTGAAACCATCGGTACTGGCTGTTCTGCTACCGTCTGGTCACAGAGCAACGGCCTGCAACTGCAAAATCTGACCATCGGTAACGCCTTGCTTGATACCGTTGACGCGGGCGATCACTCCGCCGTGGCGCTGCGTACTGATGGCGATAACGTGGTTATCGACAACGTGCGTCTGATTGGCCGTCAGAATACCTTTATGGTAAACACCGCCAACATCCATAACGAAACCGATAACAAACGCTATAGCCGCGCTTATGTGCACAACAGCCTGATCGTTGGTGATGTGGATTACGTGTTTGGCCGTGCTGTTGCGGTCTTCGACCATGTTGAATTCCACACTGTCAGCAGCCGTGGTGTGAAAGAAGCCTCCATCTTTGCGCCGAACACTCCGGCGAACGCACCTTACGGTTTCCTGGTCACCGACAGCAACCTGACCGGCGACCGTGGTTTCGAGCAAGCTGCGAAAGCCAAAATGGGCCGCGCATGGGATGAAGGCGTCGCACAAGGCGGTTATGTTCCTGGCACCACGCCGAACAGCCAGCTGGTGATCCGCGACAGCAACTTTGATAACAGCTATGACCAGATGAACCCGTGGGGCGCAGCGGCGTTCTCAGGCCGTCCGTTCGCTGGCAACGTGCCGAAAGATGAAAAACAGCAGCGCGATCTGAATGATCCTAACTTCAACCGCCTGTGGCAGTACAACAACGTGCTGATTCAGCCGGCGAAGTAATGACGGAAAAATAAACAATACTGTTAAACCGCCGTTAAACGGCGGTTTTTTATTTGTGTGAATACAAAGACTCATTTAAATAATAAGAGCAAGATCGCTAAATCAACTCATTATTTTTATTTTGAACATCAGGAATAGCATTAATCATGTTATTGTTTAATAAATAATTAAAGGGACCATTCTGACCAAGGACTGTTAAACATGAAATTATTATTGAGTATGCTATTACTGCTTTCTATTTGTTTTTAATATGAATCCTTCGCCTATACCAAACCGGGTTCTTATTCGGTGAATAATAACGGAATGCCATTGTTACCCCCTGCAGGCGGAACCTCGATTGTGCAGGAGTTTGAATGCCAGGACTGCGGCCATTTCATGCGTGTAAGGATTATCGGCGGACCTGTTGCACATGCTGCAAAGTATTACACTGATGATCAGATCATCGCTCACCTGACAAGCCCGGCAGGAAAAGATGCGTTTAATGGTTATTTACATGCTTTTTTACAGGCTGATAAAAATACAGATTATATTATTCATACTGTGCGTAAAGGTTCCATCTCAGGGCATACTGCAATTAAAGCTGTAGTAACCAGAAAAGTGCCAGGCAACCGGGCCTATACAGCCCATTTATGGCTGACGGTCTCAAAAGGCAGAACATTTGGATTCGCTGTTTTATATTTTCCTGGCACCTTCACTGGAATGTCGATAACACGATTCAATCAAATGCTAACGTCATTTAAAATGCTTTAAAGTTTACCCTTCGAAATAAAGGGTTTCTTTCCAAAAAAGAAACCCTGATATCTATAACGACACTGTAAAGCGCAATATAGACCCTGATACGTTTCACATGACGGCTTAATTACCTTATCTCATTCCCCAACCTGAACACCGATACCGTACGCTCCAGATTTACCGCCTGTTCGTCAAGCGATGCCGCTGCACTGGCTGACTGCTGCACCAACGCCGAGTTTTGCTGTGTCACGGTATCCATTTCCGCTACGGCCTGCGCAATCTGGCTGATCCCCCGGCTTTGTTCGTCCGACGCCGATGCGATTTCATGAATGATCTGGGTGACATGGCGCACCGAACCGACGATGTCTTCCATGGTGTCTCCGGCTTTGGCCACCAGCTGCGAGCCGTTGTTCACATTGCCCACTGATTTCTGGATCAACCCTTCAATCTCTTTCGCCGCCTGCCCGCTGCGCTGTGCCAGACTGCGCACTTCGCTGGCGACGACCGCAAATCCGCGTCCCTGCTCCCCCGCCCTGGCGGCTTCGACGGCCGCATTCAGCGCCAGAATATTGGTCTGAAACGCGATGCCGTTGATCACTGTAGTGATTTCAGAAATCTGCTTCGAACTCACCGCAATCTCTTTCATCACCCCCACCACGTCGCTGACCAACTTGCCTCCGCGTGCGGCTGTGTCTGCGGCGTCGGACGCCAGCTGACTGGCCTGCGTGGCGTTATCGGCATTTTGTTTAACCGTGGAGGTCAGCTGTTCCATGCTGGCGGCCGTCTGGCCTAGCGCTGCCGCTTGTTCTTCGGTGCGCGCAGAGAGATCGATATTTCCCGCTGCAATCTCGCTGGAGGCACGCGTCACCTGCATCACCCCTTCGCGAATATTACCAATGATGCCGTGCAGATTTTTATTCATGCCTTCAATCGCGCGGCTTAACTGGCCAACCTCATCAAAACTGTGGCTGGTGACGTGCATTGATAAATCACCAGCTGCAATACGTTCTGCCGTCTCTAACGTCCGGCGCAGTGGCAGAGTCAACTGACGGGTCATGCGCCATGAAATCAAAGCACCGGCAATAATGGTCGCGATGACGATGCTCACCATTTCCCTGATAGTCTGGCTGACTTCATGATGAGTGTTGGCAATTTCATGATCGAGCATGGTGTTGGAGGCCGAGGTCAGCGCCAGCCCGGCAGCCGCGAGTTGGGCAGCAATCTCTTTCTGGTCGCTTCCGGCCGGAGGATTCAGCGTTTGCTGCCAGCTTTCGCGATAACGGCGGATGTTTTCCGGCATCGCTTCTTCCAGTGGAACGTCACGGGCATCCCACGAATAGACGGCGACATCCGCCAGTCTCGTTTCCAGCTTATCCAGCGCCTGTGCGTTTTCTTCCACAAATTTAGGATCATTGGTCGCCATATAAGACAGACGAGAAAATTTCGCGCTGCTCAGCAGATCGTTAACGGTTTTAAGCAGCGTCACTTTCTCTGCCCGCTCATTGATGTTGGTCAGATGATAAATGCCGGATACGGCAACGAGGGAACCCAACAGCAGAACCAGCGCAAAACCGGCACCGAGTTTATTAGCGATAGTGGCGTGGCGAATCCGGCCAGCGATCCCTGAAAGTACATTCATTTTCTTCTCCCTGATTTCCAAAATGGACTGACTCTGACAGTGGCATAGCCACTAAAGAATGAGTGAATAACGGGAGAGTTATCGACCGGATAGGCACAATATTTAGAGGGAAATCAAAATAAATCTTAACAATGGCACGGGATGCTTACAAAATAAAAAGCCCCTTAATACAGGGGCTTGATTATTATTACGTGGTGGAATATTCATCAATATCAAACGAATCATTAAGATTGTTAATTAATGATTATTTTACCCACGAATTTCCAGAATGCTCACCCACATCGGGCCTTTACCTACGTTGTAGGTTTTAAGCGTCGTCAGCTGACCGTTTTCAGAATTAATTTTCGCGACTTCAATGGCATCAGATTTCTGGCCGGCGGTGATCACAAACTTGCCGGTGTGATCGATATTGAACCCGCGCGGCTGCGTTTGCGTAGCATGATGTCCCACCAGTTCAAGCACACTGCCATCCTCGGACACACTCAGCACGGAAATCAGGCTGGCGGTACGATCGGACGCATACAGGAATTTGCCGTCGGGCGTGATGTGCAGATCGGCTGCCCAGCAGGTGCCGGTGAAATCAGCAGGCATAATGCCCAGCGTCTGCACCTGACGGTATTCGCCGCTGGTGACATCTTTCTGATAAACGTCCACGCTGCTGTTCAACTCATTCACGCAGTAAGCGAAATGGTGATTCGGGTGGAAGGCCATGTGGCGCGGACCGGCACCTTCGACGGTGCGCAGTTCGGCAGATTCATGCGGCGTGGCTTCACCGTTAACACTGAAATCGAACTGACGGATGCGGTCTTCTTTCAGCGCAGGGATCATCAGTAACTGGTTGGTCGGATCGATATTGGCCGAGTGCGGTGCCTGAATATTTTCCAGAACCTGCGTGTGAGCCAGCGCGTGGCCTTGCTCGTCCAGTGGATGAATACTGACATTATTGAAGCTGTAGGAAGCCGAGAACACAAAGCGCCCCTGAAGATCGATACCCAGATGCGTAGGGCTGCCGGGCAGCGGTGCCATGGAAGCTTCTTCGAGTTTTCCTTCGCTATCGATACGGTAAGTGAGGACCCCAAACGCAGGACGCACCCCCACGTACAGGCGATGGCCGTCAGGATGGATAACCATCGGCTGAACTTGTCCCGGCACTTCCACGGTTTGCAGCAGGCTCAGTTCACCATTGTCCGCCAGACGAAATGCGTGGATTTGCTGGCTATCAGGGCTGGCAACGTAGACAACTTGCTTCATCACAACTCCTTATTAAATCTCATTAGATTTGAAAGCGTAGTTCAGGATAACCCAACAACCCCAAACCCTCCACGCCCTAAATAAACCGGGGAGCCGACAAGGCATTCACTGCACCACGTCTGGCGGGTTTGAAGGTTTAATTAGCAGGCTTAACACGGTAACATGGTGATAATTTCTTCGATCCTCTCACTTAATGATGGACTGACCATGACTTATCGCATTATCGCACTCGATCTCGACGGTACGCTGCTCGACCGTCAAAAACGTATCCTGCCTCAATCCCTGTCCGCGCTTGCCGACGCTCGTGCTCAGGGTATCAAAGTGGTTATCGTTACCGGGCGTCATCACGTGGCGATCCATCCGTTTTATCAGGCCTTGCAACTCGATACGCCGGCTATCTGCTGTAACGGAACGTATCTCTATGATTATCAGGCACGTAAGGTGCTAACGTCCGATCCCATGGATAAAGTGAAGGCCAAAAAAGTGGTCGATTTGCTCGAGTATCACGGCATTCACGGCCTGCTGTATGTCGATGACGCAATGCTTTATCAGCAACCAAGTGGCCACGTCAGCCGTTCAATCGCCTGGGGCGAAACGTTACCGGAAGGCCAACGCCCGAACATCGTGCAGGTTAATAGCCTGCGTGAAGCGGCGGACGATGCACACTCCGTGTGGAAATTTGCTACGTCGCATCAGGATCTCGATGCGCTGCATACTTTTGCCGCGCAGGTGGAAAACGAACTGGGTCTGGCCTGCGAATGGTCATGGCACGATCAGGTCGACGTCGCCAAAGGTGGCAACAGTAAAGGCCGTCGTTTACAGGAGTGGGTTGAATCTCAGGGTATGAGCATGCAGGACGTGATTGCCTTTGGGGATAATTTCAACGATCTGAGCATGCTGGAAAATGTCGGGCTAGGTGTGGCGATGGGCAATGCGGTGGATGCCATTAAAGAACGCGCCGCGCTGGTGATTGGTGACCATGAAACGCCGGGCATCGCGGACGTTATCCGCAGTAAAGTGCTGAACTGATCTGGTTATACAAGAAAACGCCCTCTTCTGTGATTGAGGAAGGCGTTTTTTTAGGATAATCCAGAGGTCTCGTCAGTTCGTCTTTTTCTTTTCTGACCTGATGCATCGCGGAATTAAACGATGATTTTCGTCGAAATAACGGCTTGGCCAGATAGCTGAAGGCGGCACACCCAATGCCTGGCCGATGATCCTCTCACCCTTTGCCCACGGGCGGGCCAGCGCGTTGGACAGCGTTGACGATCCTAAACCGGCTTCACGGGAGACCGCAGCCAGAGTGGTTTTCCTTTTGCGCAGTCCGGCAATGATGTCCGCCGGATGCCAGTCATTTTCCATTTTCATCGTTCTTCCTTTTGTTGTCGGTACTGCCGTTGAAATGTGGTCTACTCTTTCCAGTAACATCGTTCAGTAACTCTAAACAACAATATGTTAAGTGATGCTTAACATGACGTCAATACAGTTTATATGGTTATTGACTATGATCCCTCACAGACTGAAATCAGCTCGAACAAAAGCCAGGCTCACGCAGGAAAAACTCGGTGTGTTGGGAGGGATTGATGAGAGCACGGCGCGCTCAAGGGTGTCGCAATATGAAAGCGGCACGTACAGCCCGAACTTCGACACGATGTGTCACTTCGCCCGCGTGCTGAACGTACCGGAATGCTATTTCTATATTCTGGACGACGAGTTTGCCGAACAGGTTCTGGCATTATATGAAACCTTTAACACGCCAAAAGCTTAACGGTTCAACGACACGCTTTTGATCTGCGCATACAGCCACTGGCCTGCGCGGACCATCAACTCGTCCCGCGCCCACGGAGTGATACGTGCCCAGATGATATGACCGGCCATCGCCAGTTTCACTTCCACCTGATGGCCCACGTCCAGACATTCCAGGACCTGCGCAGGCAGGACGTTACGGATGCTGCTGTTATTGGCCGTCGGCTGCAACACCAGTGAAACGTCGGTGGCGTTAACTCGCACCCGCAGTGGCGTTCCCGGCGCTTCATCGACTTTGCTGATCCACAACCGCTGATCGCCAATCGCCAGCGCGGTCATTTCGTAGCGCGGATGATGCTCCAGAACGCTGACGTTCAGCACGCTGCTCTGTTCTTCTTTGGGCAGCCACGGGCGCATCACATTACTCGCCCAGACTTCCTCAAGATCGCCCATCGCCAGCACTTTTCCACCGTCAAGCACCAGCACTTTTTCCGCCAGCCGCAGAATTTCGTCCAGACTGTGTGTGACGTACAGAATCGGAATACTGACTTCCTGCGCCAGCCGCTCGAGATAAGGCATGAGCTCGCGCTTACGGGGAAGATCCAGCGCCGCCAGCGGCTCATCCATCAGCAAAATTTCCGGTGCCGTCAGCAGCGCGCGTCCAATCGCCACGCGCTGTTTTTCACCGCCGGAGAGCGTCAAGGGAAAACGATCGAGCAAAGATTCAATGCCGAGCAACCTTACTATGCTGTCGAACTGGCCGCGCATCGACGCCGCCATGCCATATTGCAGATTGCCCTTCACGCGATAATGCGGAAACAGGCGCGCGTCCTGAAATACATATCCCACACGGCGCTTTTCAGGCGGCAGGAAAATTTTGTTATCGGCATCAGATAAGACCCGCCCATTGAGCGTAATATGTCCGCTGTCAGGTGTCGTCAGTCCGCCAATGGCGTTGATCAGCGACGTTTTCCCCGCGCCGGACAAACCGAAAATCGCGGTAATGCCCTGCGCCGGTAACGTCTGTGTGACCTGCAAATTCAGCTCACCGAGTTGCTGACTGAAATCCAGCTCCAGCATATCAGCCTCCCAGCCGTGTTCGGCTGCGTTTCGCCAGCCAGTCCGAAATCAGTAATGCCGCCAGAGACAACAGGATCGCCAGCACGCACAGCCGTGCGGCAGCGCTTTCTGCGCCGGGTGTTTCAATCAGGGTATACATGGCCAGTGGAATGGTGCGGGTTTCGCCGGGGATGTTCGAGACGAAGGTGATGGTCGCGCCAAATTCGCCGAGCGAACGCGCGAATGCCAGCACAACGCCGACTATCACACCGGGAACCGAAAGCGGCAAAGTAATGGTGAAAAACACCCGCCACGGCGACGCTCCGAGCGTGCGGGCGGCGAGCTCAAGTTTCGGATCCACGGCTTCCAGCGACTGGCGGATAGCGCGCACCATCAGCGGAAACGCCACGACGGCAGAGGCCAGCACCGCGCCGTGCCAGCTGAAACTGAAGCTAAACCCAAACCAGTCATATAACCACTGGCCCACCACGCCCCGCCGCCCCATCACCACCAGCAGCAAATAGCCAATCACCACTGGCGGTAACACCAGCGGTAAATGGATAATACTGTCGAGCAGGGATTTGCCGGGAAAGCGGCAGCGGACCAGGATCCATGCCATCAGAATACCAAGTGGCAGACTGCAAACTACGGACAGGCTCGATACTTTCAGACTGAGAAATACCGCCTGCCACTCATATTCACTCAACATCATTATCGTGGCGTAAATCCATAATGTTTGAAGATCTCAGCGGCAGCGGGTGTTTTCAGATAATCATAAAACGCGCTGACCGTCGGATTTTCGTGGCCTTTAACAATAGCCATCGGGTATTCCACCGGCTTATGGCTTGCAGCCGGGAAGATACCGACAACCTTCACTTTTTTGCTGGCAATGGCATCGGAACCGTAGACGATACCCAGCGGGGCTTCTTCACGCTCGACCAGCGCCAGAGCGCCACGAACGTCGCTGGCACGCGCCAGTTTAGGCTCAAGCGTGGTCCACGCGCCCAGTTTTTGCAGCGCTTCTTTAGCATAAATGCCCGCCGGGACATGGTCCGGATCACCGACGGCTAAGCGGCTGTCGCCAATCAGTTTCAGCCACTGCGTTTTTTCAGAGATATCGACTTTATCGATTTTGCTGTTTTTTGCAGAAACCAGCACCAGCTCATTACCGAGCAGAGTATAACGGGTGTTATCGACTATTTGCTGTTTACCGATGGCGTAATCCATCCACTGCTGATCGGCAGAAATAAACAGATCCGCCGGTGCGCCTTGCTCAATCTGGCGCGCCAGCGTAGAGGACGAGGCGAAAGAAGAAACTACCTGCACGCCTTTCTCTTTCTGATACTGCGTCGCGATGTCCTGCAACGCGTTTGTCAGCGACGCCGCGGCAAAGACCGTAATTTTGTCTGCGGCCTGCGCCTGCACATTCAGCCCTGCCACCAGCACAGTCGCCGTAAATAATGTTGTCCAGGAAGTTTTCATCGTTTTCCTCGCCTTTTATCTGTTATTCATACATCAGGTGATGCGTTATGTAGGCAACAATATAGCGTGAGAAAATTGGTTGTCATCTGATTTATCGGCGGAAACGGGCAGAACTTGAAGTTTGTTGATCTGACTGCGGTGAATATTTTTTTCCGGGGAGTTGTGTTGCTCGCAGAAAAAAGAAAACCCGGCACAATGGCCGGGTTCTTCGGATTCAGATTGCTTCACGACAACTTAGTAATGAGGCTTACTGCGCGACTCTTTAGAGTGACCGATAACGGAAATAACGTTGAAGACGGTGCCCAGTCCCCAGATCAGACCCAGGATCACCGCGATGAAGATCGGCACCATGATGGCAGCAAATATCAAACTTTCGATTAATTCTAACATGATAGCCTCACTTGACTGGCTGGATCGCACAACGGCGGCGATGCTCATAAACTGTATGACAGACTGTGACGGATAATAGCAGCACAAGGCCAAAATTACTTTAGCATTTCGCCAACTTGCCTGCGGACGGGTTTAACGGCGACAATGCACGTTCGTCTATTAAGGAAGCTGACATGCAAGCTGAAATTTTGTTAACCCTGAAGCTTCAGGAGCGGCTGTTCGCCGACCCGCGCCGTATCGAATTACTGCGACAGGTGCGCCATACCGGCTCAATCAGCCAGGGCGCAAAGCTGGCAGGCATCAGCTATAAAAGCGCGTGGGATGCGATCAACGAGATGAACCAGCTGGCGGATGAAACGCTGGTAGAGCGCAGCACCGGCGGTAAAGGCGGCGGTGGCGCGATCCTCACCGCATACGGTGAGCGTCTGATCCAGCTGTACGAGTTGCTGGCCCAGATCCAGCAAAAAGCGTTTGATGTGCTCAAAGAAGATTCCCTGCCTCTCGACAGCCTGCTGGCCGCCATTTCCCGTTTCTCGTTACAGACTAGTGCGCGCAATCAGTTTTTCGGAAAGGTAGTAGAACGCAGCCATGAGAGCGTGCAGCAGCATATCATTGTGATGCTGGCCGACGGGAAAACACAAATACGCGCCGCCATTACTGAGCAAAGTGCCGATCGTCTGGCACTGACACCCGGCAAGGAAGTGCTGGTACTCATCAAAGCGCCGTGGATTACTCTGGGTTTTCGCGCCGAAAATCCACACAACGCGTTGCCGGGCGACATCACCCATATTCAGCGCGGCGACGTGAACAGCGAAGTGCTGCTGAAAGTCACCGGCGGCGAGACCTTGTGCGCCACGGTGCCGAACGCGGAAATGGATACGTTGAAGATTGAAACCGGTCAGAAGGCGTTTGCCCAGTTTGATGATGACAAAGTGATTATTGCCACGCTGTGTTAAAAAAATGCTGATAATCAAAATCTTGCAGTATCAGCGTTGACACTTTGCAGAATTGTCAATTGACTTGCGCGGCGGCAGCGCTTATCCCTTCTTAAACAACATGTATGCATAAAAAGGGATAAACAATGTCGTCATTGCACATTTCGCAAGGCATTTTCCGCCTGAGTGATACCCGAACCCTCGTACTATCCGATCTCACTGTTCAGCAGGCTGATACCTGGGCGTTCGTCGGCTCTAACGGCAGCGGAAAATCCGCACTGGCCCGCGCGCTGGCAGGCGACCTCACGTTGTTAAAAGGCACCCGCGAAAACAACTTTGCCCACATCGTCCGGCTTTCCTTCGAGCAACTGCAAAAACTGGTGGCCGATGAATGGCAGCGTAACAACACTGATTTGCTGAGTGAAGGTGAAGACGATACCGGCCGCACCACCGCTGAAATCATTCAGGAAGAGGTGCAGGATCCGGCACGCTGCGCCGCCCTCGCCCAGCAGTTTGGCATTGAGAAACTGCTGGGCCGACGTTTCAAATATCTTTCCACCGGCGAAACCCGCAAAACGCTGCTGTGCCAGGTGCTGATGCAAAAGCCTGACTTACTGGTGCTTGACGAGCCTTTCGACGGCCTGGACGTTAACGCCCGCGCTCAGCTGGCAGAGTTGCTCGCCACGCTGGCAGAACAGGGCCAGACCATGGTGCTGGTGCTGAACCGCTTTGATGATATTCCTGCATTTGTGCAGAACGTCGGCGTGCTGGCCGATTGCACGCTGGCCTCTGTCGGCCCGCGTAAAAAAGTGATGGCAGATGCGCTGGTTGCACAACTGGCCCACAGTGAAAGCCTGAGCGGCATGGCGGTGCCGGAAGCGGAAGACCCGACCGCCAGGGTCAACCCGCCGGCAGATAGCCCGCTGATTGTGCTGCACAACGGCGTGGTGCAGTACGACGATAAGCCGATCCTGCACAATCTGAGCTGGCAGGTCGAACACGGCCAGCACTGGCAGATAACCGGGCAGAACGGTGCAGGGAAATCCACCCTGCTGAGCCTGATTACCGGCGACCACGCGCAGGGTTACAGCAACGACCTGACCCTGTTTGGCCGCCGTCGCGGCAGCGGTGAAACCATCTGGGATATCAAGCGCCACATCGGTTACGTCAGCAGCAGCCTGCATCTGGATTATCGCGTCAGCACCAGCGTGCGTAACGTGATTACCTCCGGCTTTTTCGATTCCATCGGCATTTATCAGGCAGTTTCTGACCGGCAACGCCTGCTCACCAGCCAGTGGCTGGCCCTGCTCGGCCTCGGCGGCGCGGCCGGTGATACACCATTCCACAGCCTGTCATGGGGGCAACAGCGTCTGGCGCTGATCGCCCGCGCGCTGGTCAAGCACCCGGCATTACTGATCCTTGACGAACCCTTGCAGGGGCTGGACCCGATTAATCGCCAGCTGGTGCGCCGCTTTGTCGATATCCTGATTGGCGAAGGGGAAACCCAGCTATTATTCGTGTCGCACCACGCAGAGGATGCGCCAGAGTGCATCACCCATCGCCTGAGCTTTATTCCTGACGGCGATATCTACCGGTATCAGATCGAACAACGTTAAAACAATGCGGCCTTCCCGGTATGGAAGGCCTGTTTTCCTCATTTTTCCCGCATTTTCCTCCCCCTGCCTGGCCTTTTTGACCGTGAAACGGTTTTCAGATAATTCGAGACCATAAGTGTAAGCGATTACACCAACCGCCGTTTCTGGTCTTTGCCGACTTTCAGCTGGCTTTCCCTACTGCTGGTATCAGCTGTATAGCACGGTGGAAAGCTGCTAAACTGTTTGTGTAAGCGATTCCATTTTATTGGGGATGGATCACCTTTTTCAGCCTTGCAGCGTGATATCGTTGCAGCATTGATAATCATCGGGGAGCGATTATGTACGTCTTAGTCACAGGTGGTAGCGGTTACATCGGGAGTCATACATGCGTGCAGTTGATTGATGCAGGTTACACGCCAATCATTCTGGATAACCTTCACAACAGTAAAGTCAGTGTGCTGGAGCGTATTAATACGCTGACGGGTAAAACGCCGCTGTTCTACGAAGGTGATATTCGTGACCGCGCGATCCTCGATAAAATTTTCAGCGAACACAAAATTCACTCAGTGATCCACTTTGCAGGCTGGAAAGCCGTGGGTGAATCCGTTGCTAAACCCCTGGCGTATTACGACAACAATGTCACCGGCACGCTGGTACTGGTGGAAGCGATGCGCGAAGCGGGTGTCAAAAACCTGATATTTAGCTCATCAGCCACCGTGTATGGCGATCAGCCAAAAACGCCTTACGTTGAAGACTTCCCGACCGGCAATCCTTCCAGCCCATATGGCCGCAGCAAACTGATGGTCGAGCAGATTTTGGAAGATGTACAGCGTGCGGAACCTGACTGGAGCATTACGCTCTTGCGCTATTTCAACCCGGTCGGTGCCCATCCATCGGGCCTGATGGGAGAAGATCCGCAGGGCGTACCGAACAATCTGATGCCGTTCATCGCGCAGGTTGCCGTGGGCCGCCGTGAATCCGTGGCAGTTTTCGGTAATGATTACCCGACCAAAGACGGCACCGGCGTGCGCGATTATATCCACGTTGTCGATCTGGCTGACGGCCATCTGGCAGCAATGAAAACGCTGCACAACAAGCCAGGT
Organism: Enterobacteriaceae bacterium Kacie_13; assembly: GCA_013457415.1. Classification (NCBI taxonomy): domain Bacteria; kingdom Pseudomonadati; phylum Pseudomonadota; class Gammaproteobacteria; order Enterobacterales; family Enterobacteriaceae; species Enterobacteriaceae bacterium Kacie_13. The sequence continues at coordinate 1,486,434 of CP045665.1, read as the reverse complement.
GTTCATATTTATAACCTCGGCGCAGGCTTCGGTCAGAGTGTGCTGGAAGTGATCAACGCCTTCAGCAAAGCCTGCGGCAAGCCGGTGAAATATACCTTTGCGCCACGCCGTGACGGCGATCTGCCCGCTTACTGGGCGGATCCGACCAAAGCGGAGAAAGAGCTGAACTGGAAAGTGACCCGCACACTGGAAGATATGGCGAATGATACCTGGCTCTGGCAGTCGAAAAACCCGCAGGGTTACCCAAACTAAGGCGGATAAGGAATCTTTATGAGCACGTTTGACCCGATTGAGCATCCGCATCGCCGCTATAACCCGCTGACCGATCAGTGGATTTTAGTCAGCCCGCACCGCGCTAAGCGTCCGTGGCAGGGCCAGCAGGAAGCCGTTTCCGATGAAGTGCTGCCAGCGCACGATCCGGACTGTTTCCTGTGTCCGGGCAATACCCGCGTCACCGGCGATGTGAATCCGCAATATACCGGCACGCACGTCTTCACCAATGACTTTGCTGCGCTGATGCCGGACACGCCGTTTGCGGAAAAAAGTACCGATCCGCTGATGCGTCTGGAAAGCGCGCGCGGCACCAGCCGCGTGATTTGCTTCTCGCCCGACCACAGCAAAACGCTGCCGCAGCTGTCGGTAGAAGCGCTGACCGAGATCGTCAAAACCTGGCAGGAACAGACTGCGGATTTAGGTAAAACCTATCCGTGGGTGCAGGTTTTCGAGAACAAAGGCGCGGCAATGGGCTGCTCCAACCCGCATCCGCATGGCCAGATCTGGGCCAACAGCTTCCTGCCGAACGAAGCGGAACGTGAAGACCGTTTGCAACGCACATATCTTGAACAACAGGGTTCACCGATGCTGGTTGACTACGTGCAGCGCGAGCAGGCCGATGGCAGCCGCACCGTGGTGGAAACTGAACACTGGCTGGCCGTGGTGCCTTACTGGGCGGCGTGGCCGTTCGAAACGCTGCTGCTGCCAAAAGCGCATGTCAAACGCATCACCGACCTGACGGATGCACAGCGCAGTGATTTGGCGCTGGCGCTGAAACAGCTTACCAGCCGCTATGACAACCTGTTCCAGTGTTCCTTCCCGTATTCCATGGGCTGGCACGGCGCGCCATTTACCGAAGGCGACCACGAACACTGGCAGCTGCATGCCCATTTCTATCCGCCGTTGCTGCGTTCAGCCACGGTGCGTAAATTCATGGTCGGCTACGAATTGCTGGCCGAGACCCAACGCGACCTGACGGCAGAACAAGCCGCTGAGCGTCTGCGCGCGGTGAGTGATGTCCATTATCGTGAGGCCGGAGAAAAATAATGAATCTGAAAACTAAAGTCCTTGAAATCTTTGCTGATAAATTCGGCTACCCTGCGACCATCACCATCAAAGCGCCGGGCCGGGTGAACCTGATCGGCGAACATACCGACTACAACGACGGCTTCGTACTGCCGTGCGCCATCGACTATGAAACGGTGATCGCCTGCGCCCAGCGTAACGATCGTCAGATCCGCGTGATTGCTGCCGATTTCGACAACGAAGAAGACAGCTTCTCACTTGACGAACCCATCCTGCACAACGACGCACATCCGTGGGCTAACTACGTGCGCGGCGTGGTGAAACATCTGATGCTGCGTAATAAAGACTTCTCCGGTGCAGACATGGTGATCAGCGGCAATGTGCCGCAAGGCGCGGGTCTGAGCTCATCGGCATCGCTGGAAGTGGCTGTCGGTCAGGCGCTTAAATCCCTGTATGATTTGCCGCTGGACGGCGTTGCGCTGGCACTGAACGGCCAGGAAGCGGAGAACCAGTTTGTCGGCTGTAACTGCGGCATCATGGATCAGCTGATTTCTGCGCTCGGCAAAGAAAACCATTCCCTGCTGATCGACTGCCGGTCACTGGAAACCCGCGCGGTCTCCATGCCCAAAAACGCCGCAGTAGTGATCATCAACTCCAACGTCAAACGTGGTCTGGTCGACAGCGAATACAACGCCCGTCGCGAACAGTGCGAAGTGGCTGCCCGCTTCTTCGGCGTGAAAGCACTGCGCGACGTTGACCCTGCCCTGTTCTTCTCCATTCAGGATGAGCTGGATCCGGTGGTGTCACGCCGTGCGCGCCATGTCATCACTGAAAACGACCGGACATTGGCTGCCGCTGACGCGCTAGCCAGCGGCGACCTGAAACGCATGGGCGAGCTGATGGCAGAATCTCACGCCTCAATGCGTGATGATTTTGAAATCACTGTGCCGCAAATCGACAAGCTTGTGGAAATCGTCAAAGAAGTGATTGGCGACAAAGGCGGCGTGCGCATGACCGGCGGTGGTTTCGGCGGCTGCATCGTGGCGCTGGTCCCGGAAGACATGGTGGAGAAAGTCCGCCGCGCGGTGGAAGAACAATATCAGGCGCACAGCGGTCTGAAAGAAACCTTCTACGTTTGCACCGCATCACAGGGAGCCGGCGTATGTTAAAACCTGAAAATACGCAGCTGGCGCCCGATGGCCAGCCGTTTGAACAGGTAACGTTACAGAATGCGGCGGGTGCTACCGCCACTTTCATGGACTGGGGCGCGACCTGGTTGTCCTTCACGTTGCCGCTGGCCGATGGCTCCACGCGCGAACTGCTGCTCGGCTGCGCGTCACCGCACGACTATATGAATCAGAGCGCCTATCTGGGCGCAACCGTCGGGCGCTATGCCAACCGCATCGCCCGTGCACAGTTTGAGATCGAGGGTAAACCGCATCTGGTGGTGGCTAATCAGGGCGTTCACCAGCTGCACGGCGGGCCGGAAGGTTTCCATGCGCGCCGCTGGAAGATCCTGTCTCAAAGCGCGCAGAAAGTCAGTTTCCAGCTGTTCTCCGCCGACGGCGATCAGGGTTTTCCGGGCAATATGACCGCCACGGTGCATTACCAGCTGACTGACGATAATCGTCTGGACATCCGCTACGACGCGACGGTCGATAAGCTGTGCCCGGTCAATCTGACCAATCACGCGTATTTCAACCTCGACGGCGAAGGCACGGATGCGCGTCAGCACAAGCTGCAACTGTTTGCCGACCGCTTCCTGCCGGTCGACAGCGACGGTATTCCGTGCGCCGATCCCACCACGGTGGAAAACACCGGCATGAACTTCAACGCGCCGAAAACGCTGGCGAAAGATTTCCTCAGCGATCGCGATCAGCAGCGTGTGAAAGGCTATGACCATGCCTATCTGCTCAACCGCACCTGCAATTCCGGCGAATTCCCGGCAGCGCATTTGTGGTCCGCCGACGGTAAGGTGCAGATGACTGTTTTCACCTCTGCGCCAGCGTTGCAGCTTTACAGCGGCAATTTCCTCGGCGGAACGCCAAACCGCACCGGCGGCGAATATGCCAGCTACAGCGGTGTGGCGCTGGAAAGTGAATTTCTGCCGGACAGCCCGAATCACGCCACCTGGCCGCAACTAAGCTGCTGGATAAAACCGGGTCAGACTTATAAATCTGCCACGACCTACCAGTTCTTCGCGCTGTAATCCCGATGGACAGGATCGCCCGATCCTGTCCTGTTTTGTGACTTACCCCGCATCTGCGCCAGCACATTTTCAGCTAAAGACTTCAGCCGCATCTACGCTTAGTGAGTGTCCTGCGAAAAGGACGTTTAATAAGGAGTTCGTTATGCGTTTACCCGTTGTATTAACCCTGCTGGCTACCTTGTGCGCGGCGGGTTCTGCGCTGGCCGCCGATCCGGTCAAAGCGCCTTCTGCGGCACAAACCGCGCAACGTCAGAAAATGACCGATTGTAATTCGCAGGCCACCACGCAATCCCTCAAAGGCGAGGATCGCAAAAAGTTCATGAGTAATTGCCTGAAAGCGGAAAGTAATGCCACCGAAAAACTGAGCCCGCAGCAGGAGAAAATGAAAACCTGTAATGCCGATGCGGCAAAGAAAGAGCTGAAAGGCGATGCACGTAAAACCTTCATGAGCACCTGCCTGAAAAAATCCAGCTAATTACGCTGCACTTTTATACAAAACGCGTGGTTCGGGCAACCGTCTGCGCGTTTTGTTTTACATCCCCGCAGCAAATTCGTTATGTTTAACCTCAAACGGTGTGACACAACGGCGATCAGGACACTTACCGATTGCCGATGAGGATGCCAAGACCCTATAATGATAATTGTTATCATTGAAAATTCAGTTAACTGAGGAGTTTAGCTATGGCTGTAACCAAACTGGTGCTGGTACGACACGGTGAAAGTGAGTGGAACAAAGAAAACCGTTTTACCGGCTGGCATGATGTTGAACTGTCCGAAAAAGGCCGTACCGAAGCAAAAGCGGCCGGTCAGCTGCTGAAAGACGAAGGCTTCCACTTTGACTTCGCCTACACCTCCGTGCTGAAACGTGCCATCCACACCCTGTGGAGCGTTCTGGACGAACTGGATCAGCCATGGCTGCCGGTAGAAAAATCCTGGAAACTGAACGAACGTCATTACGGCGCGTTGCAGGGTCTGGATAAAGCCGAAACCGCGAAAAAATACGGTGACGAGCAAGTGAAACAATGGCGTCGTGGCTTTGCCGTGACTCCGCCAGAGCTGGACCGTTCCGACGAGCGTTTCCCGGGCCACGATCCACGCTACGCAAAACTGTCTCAGGAAGAGCTGCCAACAACGGAAAGCCTGGCGCTGACCATCGAACGCGTTATCCCTTACTGGACTGAAGTTATCAAACCTCGCATCGAAAGCGGCGAGCGCGTGATCATTGCTGCACACGGTAACTCCCTGCGTGCGCTGGTTAAATATCTGGATAACCTGGGCGAAGACGAAATTCTGGAACTGAACATCCCTACCGGTGTTCCACTGGTTTACGAATTCGACGAAAACTTCAAACCTGTTAAACATTACTATCTGGGCAATGCCGACGAAATCGCAGCGAAAGCCGCGGCCGTGGCAAACCAGGGTAAAGCGAAGTAATTCCGCGCTGTCTGTGCGAAACAGAAGGTATGCAGAAGGGACCGGAAGGTCCCTTTTTTATCGCCTGCGCCTGTTGATGAGCACTGGAACAAACGTATTAATCATTGCACAAGAAAAGCCATAAACCTGCACAACCACGAGATTTTGATAAACCAACGAGTGAACCGCCAGAGATAAGAGCGATGACTTCATGTAAGTTATTTCTGAACGCCATTAAAAAGGAGATAAAAATGCCCGTCAGACTCGCCACCCCCGATGAAGCAGAAATACTCTGGAAAATCAGAAATCAGGCTATCCGCCACGGATGTAAAAATACCTATGGCGCCGATATTGTGATGGCGTGGACGCCGGATCAGATGCCGCCCGGTTACCGTAAAGCAATTGCCGAGAATCCTTTTTTTGTCGCTGAGATGAACGGGCTGGGTACGCCTGCGGCAACGGGTTATCTCGATCTGAAAAATGGCAGCGTGGAAGCGATTTTCACCTTACCGGAATTCGAAGGAAAAGGGTTCGCCACGCAAATCCTCAATACACTAAAAGCCGAAGCAAAATCGCGGGGATTTAGCGAGATCACGCTTTCTGCCACGCCCAATGCCTTTGAGTTTTATAAGAGGAACGGATTCAGTCTGCTGAAAGAGAGCCTGTACCGGTCTGAAATGGCGAATGCAGATTTGCGGTGCCTGGATATGTGTTTTGCACTTTGACGAACTCAGACAGTAAAAAGCCCCACCGACGCGGGGCTTAGAAAGATGTCATGCTGTCAGAGATTATCCCCGGCGTGCTTTTACCGCGTTCGCCAGGCTGCGCAGCAGCACTTCAGTATCTTCCCAGCCGATGCAGGCATCTGTCACGCTCTGGCCGTAAACCAGCGGTTCACCGCTGTCGAGGCTCTGGTTACCTTCAACCAGATGACTTTCCACCATCACGCCCATCACCGCCTGTTCACCACCGGCAACCTGACCACAAACGTCTTCACAAACTTCCATCTGCTTTTTGAATTGTTTGCTGCTGTTGGCATGGCTGAAGTCGATCATGATACGTGCCGGCAGACCGCCTTTTTTCAAACCCTCTTTCACTTCCTGCACATCTTGTGCGCTGTAGTTTGGCTTTTTGCCGCCGCGCAGGATGATGTGGCAATCGTTGTTACCGCTGGTATTGACGATGGCGGAATGGCCCCATTTGGTGACCGAGAGGAAGCAGTGCGGTGCCCCGGCTGCGTTGATCGCATCGATCGCCACTTTGATGGTGCCGTCGGTACCATTCTTAAATCCAACCGGGCAGGATAAACCGGAAGAAAGCTCACGGTGAACCTGAGATTCCGTCGTGCGTGCGCCAATCGCGCCCCAGCTCATTAAATCCGCCAGATATTGTGGGGTGATCATGTCCAGAAATTCGCCCGCCGCTGGCAGGCCGATATCATTAATATCCAGTAACAATTTGCGCGCTATGCGTAAACCATCGTTAATCTGGTAACTGTTGTTCATGTGCGGGTCGTTAATTAACCCTTTCCAGCCGACTGTGGTACGCGGTTTTTCGAAGTAAACACGCATTACCACTTCCAGTTCACCCTGCAATTCTTCACGCATTTTCATCAGGCGTACGGCGTATTCTTTTGCAGCTTTCGGATCATTGATAGAGCAAGGGCCGATCACGACCAGAAGACGATCATCGTTTCCTTTCAGAATCTTATGAATGGCATTGCGTGCCTGAGAGACTGTTTTCGCCGCTTTGTCGGTCGCAGGAAATTTTTCCAGCAGTGCGACAGGTGGCAAAAGTTCCTTAATTTCTTTGATACGTAAATCGTCGTTTTGATAATTCATAGCTGTTCCATTCGGGTATTCATAAGAGACAAAGCGAAACGCTGACCGCGTTCAATCTAGCCGTATTGGTTGCTGGTGTAAATCTACTTTTACACTTACGAATAATCTCATTTTGATTCAGGACATGAATTCATTAGCTAGGCTTAAACAGTCCATACCAAAACCACGACGGATCTATCTGAAACAATGGAGATGACATTATGAATAAGTTCGCAATCGCATTCTTTACCGCAGCTCTGGCCATGACTTCAGGTGCCGCGCTGGCAGCAGGCACAGATGCCGGTTCTAATAACGGCGCAGCTAATCAGTCAGACAGTCCGGGTTCTATCCAGAAAATCGCGCCTAACGGCGTAGATAACAGCAAAATTAATGAAACCGACAAACCCGTCAATGAAGTCCATAAAAAGACTCACAAAACGACAGATAAAGCTCATCACAATATGAGTAAAAAAACAGTCGATCATAAAAAAGCAATGTGTAAGGACGGTCGCTGCCCGGATCAGGTTCCAGGTACCAACCAGTCAAAAGCTACGGGCAACTAAAACTCGCTCGTTGATTTCAGATTCGGGAGGAACTTAGGTTCCTCTTTTTTTCGCCTTGTCCCCTTCTTGCAACAGTTCATGATTACGTTATTGTAATCGCCTCAGTTCATTATTTTTGTGAATACACTTATGTCTGCATCATCATTTTTACCCCAGGACAAAAACAGTCGCCGACTGCTTCTCGCGTTCCTGATTACCGTCACCTTTATGGTCGCCGAAATCATCGGTGGTCTGATTTCAGGCTCGCTGGCCCTGCTGGCCGATGCCGGGCATATGCTGACCGATGCCGCTGCGCTGCTTGTCGCTTTAATGGCGGTGCGTTTCGCGAAACGTAAGCCTAACTCACGCCATACCTTCGGCTATCTGCGTCTGACCACCATGGCGGCCTTCGTGAATGCGGCGGCATTGCTGGTGATCGTCGTGCTGATTGTCTGGGAAGCGATCGCCCGCTTCTTTAACCCGCAACCGGTCATGGGCACAACGATGCTGGTGATCGCAATCGCCGGGCTGTTCGCTAATATTCTGGCGTTCTGGCTGTTGCATCAGGGAGAAGAGAAAGCCAATATCAACGTGCGGGCCGCAGCGCTTCACGTTCTCGGGGATTTGCTTGGTTCGATTGGTGCGGTGGCCGCAGCACTGATCATTATGTATACAGGGTGGACGCCGATCGACCCCATTTTGTCGGTGCTGGTATCGTGTTTAGTTCTGAATAATGCATGGCGGTTGCTGCGCGAAAGCTTCCACGAACTGCTCGAGGGCACGCCGGAGGAGATCGATATCGATGAGCTGCGCAAGGATTTATCACGTAGTATTCCTGAAGTGCGAAACGTGCATCATGTTCACGTCTGGCAGATTGGTGAGCAGCGACTGATGACGCTGCATGTTCAGGTGGTACCGCCGCACGACCACGACGCGCTGCTCGGACGCATTCAGCATCATTTGCTAGAGAAATGCCGTATCGGTCACGCCACTATTCAGATGGAATACGGTCATTGTGAAACGCCGGACTGTGAGATCAATGAAGTCCCTGCCGCCAGCGGCGGTCACGATCATCACGGTCATAGCCATGCGCATCATCACTGATTGATTTAGGTTTTTCAGAAAGCAAAACGCCTCCCTTAAGGAGGCGTTTTCGTTGGCAAAGACTCATTGCAGCGGCAGTGAACCGTTTTGCTTCGCGCTCTTGATCCAAAGCCAGGAGCCGTTCAGGGCAATCAGTGTCAGCAATACATATTCCAGCGCCATCGCATATACACCCTGATAGGCGAAAATCGCCACACTGATGACGTCAATGACCACCCACACCAGCCAGTTCTCGACGTATTTGCGCGTCATCAGCAGCATCGCCACAATCGACAGCACCATCATTGATGAATCCCAGAACGGGAATGCATCAGGTTGCAACTCCGGCATCTGTACATTCAGTCCCAGCGTTTGCATCAAATTCACGGCCAGCAGCGTGAGCGCCGCAAATACACGGTCAATATTGAAAGTCATCAGCAGGATACCTGCAATACAAATTATGCTCCAAAGCAGTGCTTTTCCGCGCGGCAGCCAGCGGATTTGTAGCTCGGCTTGTTGATCCGCTGTCTGGCGACTCCACGCGTACCAGCCGTAAATATTGGCACCAAAGAAGAACACTTGCAGCAGCAGGCTGGCATAAAGCTGGATCTGAAAGAAAATGATCGCAAACAGCGTAACGTTAATCAGGCCGAACGGATAATTGATCAGCTTCTCTTTGCTGGCGTACCAGATACACAACAGACCAAAAAGGGTCCCAATGGCTTCAATCCACGACAGGTCATAGCCGCCTTTCCCCAGCGGGATATGCACCAGGATATTGCTGGTACTGAAAAAATCCATCATCTCGTCCTTTCCTTAAGTCAATTACAAGGCTCTGTTCTACAACGCTTTAGACTGAGTACGCAGTTTGAGCTCCGCCGCGAACGTCAGCATACGGTTCAGCGGGATCAGAGATTTCACGCGCAGCGCTTCATCCACTTCAATTGCATGTTCCGCGCCGCCATGTTCAAGACCTTCCGCAATGGCTTTCAGGCCGTTCATCGCCATCCACGGACAATGTGCGCAGGTACGACAACTGGCACCTTCACCCGCCGTCGGCGCTTCGAATAATTCTTTATCCGGACACACCTGCTGCATTTTGTAGAAAATGCCCCGGTCAGTTGCCACGATCAGCTGTTTATTGGGCAATGTTTTCGCCGCCTGAATGAGCTGACTGGTCGACCCTACCGCGTCAGCCATGTCGACGATCGCCTGTGGGGACTCCGGATGCACCAGCACAGCGGCGTTTGGGTATAAACCCTTCATTCGGGTCAGGGCCTGAGTTTTAAACTCGTCATGGACGATACAGGCGCCCTGCCAGCACAGCACATCAGCACCGGTCTGCTTACGCACATAATTGCCCAGATGCCGGTCAGGTGCCCAGATGATTTTCTCGCCAAGGCTATCGAGATGCTCAATGAGTTCGACGGCAATGCTTGAGGTCACCACCCAGTCGGCACGCGCTTTAACCGCAGCCGAGGTATTCGCGTAGACCACGACGGTACGATCGGGGTGACTGTCACAGAAATCCGAGAATGCTTGCTCAGGGCAACCAAGATCCAGCGAGCACTCTGCATGAAGGGTCGGCATCAGCACGGTTTTCTCCGGGCTGAGGATTTTCGAAGTCTCACCCATAAAGCGCACGCCGGCCACCAGCAAAGTGGACGCCGGATGCTGGCTGCCGAAACGCGCCATCTCCAGGGAGTCTGCCACGATACCGCCCGTTTCTTCTGCCAGCGCCTGAATTTCAGGATCGGTGTAGTAATGCGCGACGATCACGGCATTACGCTCTTTCAGCAGTTTCTTAATCTTCTCTTTATAGAAAATCTTTTCGTCTGCATTCAGAACTGCGGGCTTCGGTGGGAACGGATATACCGTCGCATTCAAATCCAATGTTTCGCTCATACTCATTATCTCATTCAGTCAAGCGTCGTGCCTGAAGGCTGGAAGCTACCCTCGGATTCAATCTGAAACAGAGTGGTTTTGTATGCTAAACAAAATAACGCAAAATAGGATAAAAGTCGTCGTTATTTTAGCCATCAAACTAAAAATGTTTACTGGACTTAAAGTTATGGGTTTTAACTTCGCTGGGAAGATAATTGCGTGTGGGATAAAAGAAGTGTAGAGGTTCAGATGCGAAAAAAGCGCCAAAAGGCGCTTTTTCCTGAATTCTTAGATTTAGATGTCTTCACTAAAAGTGGTGGGCCGTGCTCGATTGACTCGGCTTCGCCTCACCCTGCGGGCAACGCTTGCGCGTTGTCGTCTCGCTTCGCTCGGCTCGAACCAGTGGTTCTCATCCTGCACTGCTTCACTACATAGTCCACTTGAAAGTGGTGGGCCGTGCTGGATTCGAACCAGCGACCAATTGATTAAAAGTCAACTGCTCTACCAACTGAGCTAACGGCCCATCTAATTACTGCTTGTTACTTTACTCTTGGCGTTCAGAAACTTACTCAGGACTTCCACTTGAAAAGTGGTGGGCCGTGCTGGATTGACTCGGCTTCGCCTCACCCTGCGGGCAACGCTTGCACGTTGTCGTCTCGCTTCGCTCGGCTCGAACCAGTGGTTCTCATCCTGCACTGCTTCACTACATAGTCCACTTGAAAGTGGTGGGCCGTGCTGGATTCGAACCAGCGACCAATTGATTAAAAGTCAACTGCTCTACCAACTGAGCTAACGGCCCTTCCTGATTACTTCTGACTACCTGTTGCGTGGACTCCTTGGTGAGAGTCGCATGCAATGTGTTTAGATTAGTGGGCCGTACTGGATTGACTCGGCTTCGCCTCAATCTGCGGGCAACGCTTGCGCGTTGTCGTCTCGCTTCGCTCGGCTCAAACCTGTGGTTCTCATCCTGCACTGCTTCACTACATAGTCCACTTGAAAAGTGGTGGGCCGTGCTGGATTCGAACCAGCGACCAATTGATTAAAAGTCAACTGCTCTACCAACTGAGCTAACGGCCCATCTAAACCTGCTGCAAATTGCCTGATTCTCTAACAGCTTGAGCCGTTTGGAGTTGTCTGGGCAACGGCGGCATATATTACTTATTTAACTTTTCAGTGCAACTTTAATTTTCATAAAGATGCCTGACTGCTGGTTCTTCACACACTCAAGCCCAGAAAATGCACGATATGTACATTTTCCGGACCTGAATAAGGTTTACTTTGCAGATAAACGTTTTTGAGCTTGTTTTGCCGCATCGGTATTTGGGTACTGTTTTACGACCTGCGTAAAGACGGCTTTGGCTTTATCAGCCTGACCTTTCTCCTGCATGATCACCCCAACCTTGTACATCGCGTCAGAACTTTTTGGAGATTTAGGGTAATTTTTGACCACGACTGCAAAATAATACGCAGCGTCATCTTTTTTGCCCTTGTTGTAATACAGTTGACCTAACCAGTAATTCGCGTTAGGCAAATAGGTTGAGTCTGGGTATTTTTTAACGAAACTCTGAAAAGCCGCAATGGCCTCATCATACTGTTTCTTTTCCAGCGCCAGTGATACAGCGGCGTTGTAATCGCTGTTCACATCACCCGTACTCGCTGGAGCCTGAGCGGCACCAGCATCAGGCATTGCTGCGGCGTCAGCAGAACCAGACGCACTACCCGTTGCAGCAGCAGCGCCAGTACTGGCGGCTCCGGCAGCACCCTGACTAAGGCTATCCATCTGATTAAAGATTTGCTTCTGACGATCGGCAAGCTGACTCAGTTGATACTGATTCTCCTGAATTTGACCACGGAGAGTATCCATATCGCGTTGAGAATCAGAGAGCTGTTGCTGGAGTTGAGTTAATAGTTGGCTATGAGCGTTAGAAATACGCTCCAGAGAGGTGACCCGATCTTCAATCGAGCCTGAGCCGACATTACTGATTGGCGCTTGGGCAGTAGCGGCCCATGGGACCGCTACGCCAACCAGTAACGACAGACTCAACAGGTGAGTTCTGAAGTTACTGCTCATGCGACTCTCTTAGTATACCAGTACGGCACGACGGTTTTTAGCGTAAGCCGCTTCGTCATGGCCCAGTACAGCTGGTTTTTCTTTACCGTAAGAAACGATAGAGATCTGGTCAGCAGAAACGCCTTTGCCTTGCAGGTACATTTTAACAGCAGTAGCACGACGTTCGCCCAGGGCGATGTTGTACTCTGGAGTACCACGTTCGTCAGCATGGCCTTCTACGGTCACTTTGTATGACGGGTTGCTACGCAGGAAAGCTGCGTGTGCATCCAGCATCTGAGCGAATTCAGAAGACACATCGTACTTGTCTAAGCCGAAGTAAACGATGTTGTTTTTCTGCAATTCTTGCATCTGCAGACGAGCTTGCTCTTCTGAAGACATGTTTGCGTTTTCAGTGCCAGCGCCAGTGTTCAGACCCATACCTGATTGGTCGTTGTCTGCGTTCTTGTGAGAACTACAAGCAGCGACTGCCAGTACAGGCAATGCCAGCATCAGCCCTTTCAGAACTTTGTTCAGTTGCATCTATTCGATCCTTTTATAATTTTTTGCCATACATAGTTGTATATGCATCACAGATACGGCGACCAGGCAGGAAATTTGACCTGTCCATCAGTTGCCGGAAGACGCGCTTTGAAACGTCCATCAGTCGATACCAACTGCAACACGGAACCCAGACCCTGTGAAGAGCTGTAAATAACCATGGTGCCATTTGGTGCGAGGCTAGGCGTTTCATCCAGGAACGTGTCCGTCAATGTTTGAACGGCTCCCGTTGCCAGATCTTGTTTAGCGATGTGCTGTGTACCGCTGGCGCTGCTCACCATAACCAGGAACTTGCCATCTGCACTTACGTCAGAATCCTGATTTTGAGAGCCTTCCCACGTCAGACGCTGAGGCGCACCGCCATTAATATTCACTTTATAAACTTGTGGACGACCGCCCTGATCCGACGTAAATGCCAGATTCTGGCTGTCCGGGAACCAGGTAGGTTCAGTATTGTTGCTACGTCCATTGGTCACCTGACTGATTTGGCCTGAGCCAAGGTTCATCACATACAGGTTCAGGCTACCGTCTTTAGACAGTGCGAAAGCCAGTTTGCTGCCATCAGGTGAGAACGCAGGTGCACCATTGTGACGTGGGAAAGAAGCAATCTGTCGAATGCTGCTGTTCGCCAGCGTCTGCACAACCAGTGCGGAACGGCCACTTTCAAAGGTCACGTACGCCAGTTTGCTGCCGTCTGGAGACCAGGCCGGAGACATCAGCGGTTCTGGTGAACGGTGAACCACAAACTGATTATAACCATCGTAGTCAGCTACACGCAGTTCATACGGGAACTTGCCGCCGTTGGTCTGAACGATGTAAGCGATACGGGTACGGAATGCGCCTTTCACACCGGTGAGTTTTTCAAACACTTCATCACTGGCGGTATGGGCGGAATAACGCAGCCATTGCTTGGTCACTTTATACTGGTTTTGTGCCAGTACGGTGCCCGGCGCGCCAGAGGTATCGACCAGTTGGTAAGATACCACGTAGCTGCCATCGGCTGCAGGCTGAACCTGACCGATAACAACAGCATCAATACCCAGAGCGGTCCAGGCGGCAGGAGTGACTTCTGCTGCGGTGGCCGGCTGCTGAGGCATACGTGATGCGTCAATAGGATTGAACTTGCCGCTGTTACGTAAGTCAGCAGCAACGATGCCACCAACATCTTCAGGTGGAGTACCCGGACCTGCCCATTTGAATGGCACAACGCCAATCGGGCGGGCGGTATCTACACCCTGGGTGATTTCAATACGAACTTCTGCATGTGCTACAGATGCCCACATCATTATAAGGCCGAACGCTACTCGAAATGCCTGCTTCATTGTATCTCCCTTATCTGGACGTATCTGCCCGCGATAATTTAGCAGAATTTTAACAAACCAACGCACACAAAACTAGAATTACACCCTGCAATCTATCGTAAAATTCTGAAAAGTTATTATTTTCATCTTTCTACGGTTTAAAATCTAACGGAGCATTTTTAAATACTTCATAGACTGCTTCTGAAGGTGGTTTAGGGAATTTAGCCTGTCGTGCCGCGGCAAGCGCTGCCTGACAAAGTGCCGGATCCCCACCTTCCGCTGTCACACTATTGAGTGAGCCATCTGGTGCCATTTTAACGCGCAACGTACAGGTTTTACCTGCATAGGATGCAGCATCATAGAATCTGCTTTCGATTGCGGCCTTAATCTGGCTGCCATAGTTAGCAATATCAGCCCCGGACGCGCCCGCTTTCTTCTGTGTACCCTTTCCTGCCGGAGCAGATGCCCCGCCGCCCGTTGAACCTTTAGGCGCGTTCTTCGAATCAGCAAGACCATCGAATAAATTGTCAGCATCCGCAGCGGCTTTTGCGGCTGCAGCTGCAGCCGCTTTCTTATCGGCAGCCGCCTTTTTCGCGGCAGCTGCCGCTTCAGCTTTCTTCTCAGCTGCCGCAGCCGCTTTAGCATCTGCAGCGGCCTTGGCATCGGCATCAGCCTGCGCTTTAGCATCTGCAGCGGCCTGAGCTTTCGCTTCAGCAGCAGCAGCTTTTTTCGCTTCAGCAGCGGCTTCTTTCTTAGCATCTGCTTCTGCCTGTTTCTTGGCAGCCGCAGCGGCAGCCGTCGCTTCTGCTTCAGCCTGTTTCTTCGCTTCGGCAGCAGCGGCTTTTTTCTGTGCATCAGCCTGAGCTTTCGCGGCTTCTTTAGCAGCATCGGCTTTGGCCTGAACAGCAGCTTCTTTCGCAGCTTCAGCCTTTGCTTGTGCAGCGGCGGCTTCTGCCTGTTTCTGCTGTTCTTTGGCCTGCTCAGCGGCTTGTTCAGATTGCTTCTGTTGCTGGGCCTGCTGCTTCGCGTCTTCCTGCGCTTGCAGACGCTCTTTCTCAAGCTCTTTCAGGCGCTGTTGTTCTGCGGCCTGCTTTTGCTGTAATTCTTCAGCCTGTTGCTCTGATTTTTTCTGACGTGCTGCTGCAGCACGTTGGGAATCAGCTTGTTGCTGCTGTTGACGGTTGTACTGATCGACCACTGCACTTGGATCGACCATCACCGCGGAGATATCGCTACCGCCACCGCCGCCACTCATGCTGGTATCTTCGTCCAGCGATCCCAAAATCAGCAGGCCTATAATGATGATATGCAGAACGACCGAAACAATAACGGCGCGTTTGAGCTTATCGTTTTGTTCAGTTGCAGTTGCCTTTACCAAAATAGATTTCCCAAGACAGGATTACCAAAACCCGGATCCCTTCAGTGCCTGTCGTTATCTTTTAACAAGGCAGGGAACGCCGGGTTTCAAATAAGTGTTACAAATTACCTATCCTCAGATAGGTTGTGTCATCAATCCGACAGATTTCACACCGGCCTGATGCAACATATTCAGCGCCTTGATGATTTCATCATAAGGCACATCTTTTGCACCGCCGATCAGAAAGACTGTCTTCGGATTGGCCTGAATACGGCTGGTCGCTTCTGCGATAACCTGCTGTTCAGGCAACTGTTCCATACGCTGATGATCCACCACAATGGTGTACTGACCGACGCCTGAGACTTCAACAATCACCGGTGGGTTATCATCACTGGATACGGTTTTGGAATCCGTTGCATCAGGCAAGTCAACTTCCACGCTCTGAGTAATGATCGGTGCTGTTGCCATAAAAATCAGTAACAGAACCAGCAGTACGTCCAGCAACGGAACAATGTTGATCTCCGACTTACCTTCGCGACGGTTACGACGACCTCGTGAACGAGCCATACTCTCCCCCTTTAGTTACTGCCGGTTTCGCGAGAGAAAGCCTGACGGTGCAGGATGGCCGTAAATTCTTCCATGAAGTTATCGTAGTTTTGCTCAAGCTTGTTCACACGCTGGTTGAGGCGGTTATACGCCATTACCGCCGGGATAGCAGCAAACAAACCGATCGCGGTCGCAATCAGTGCTTCTGCGATACCCGGTGCAACCATTTGCAGGGTAGCTTGTTTCACAGAACCTAAACCGATGAAGGCGTGCATGATCCCCCAGACCGTACCAAACAGACCGATGTACGGACTGATTGAACCGACCGTACCCAGGAATGGAATGTGCATTTCAAGAGATTCGAGTTCACGGTTAAAAGAAATACGCATCGCGCGCGAAGACCCTTCGATCACGGATTCTGGCGCATGGCTGTTGGCACGATGAAGACGTGCGAATTCTTTGAAACCAGAATGGAAGATTTGCTCTGCCCCGCTCAGGGTTTCGCGACGGCCCTGACTTTCCTGATACAAACGGGAAAGCTCAATACCGGACCAGAATTTATCTTCAAATGCTTCTGCCTCACGGGTGGCGGCATTCAGCACTTTCGTACGTTGAATGATGATTGCCCAAGACGCGACAGAGAAGCACACCAGGATAAGCATTATCAGCTTAACGAGGATGCTGGCCTTTAAAAATAAATCAAGCATGTTCATGTCAGTCACTGCTTAAACTCCGCGACAATAGACTTAGGAAGCGCTCGTGGCTTCATTTGGTGTGGATCAATGCACGCAATTAACACTTCCGCAGAACTCAGAAGGTTTCCTTGCGAATCAAGAATTCGTTGTGCAAAAGTAAGAGAAGCTCCGCGAATGGACGTAATCTCACTCTGGACATCCAGCATGTCATCAAGACGAGCTGGTGCAAAGTATTCGACCGTCATGCGGCGGACAGCAAAAGCGACGTGTTCGCCCAGCAACTGTTGCTGGTGAAAATTGCGTTGGCGCAACATCTCTGTGCGAGCCCTTTCATAAAAGGCGACGTATCGAGCGTGGTAGACCACACCTCCCGCGTCTGTGTCTTCATAGTAGACACGAACCGGCCATCGGAACAACGAATTACTCACTGTACATCCCGTAATGCAATTTGACGGCACTACTATACTCAAGAGGGCTGGGGTTGGGAATGGGTTGCATTGCTGTATTGAAAATAATTATGGGCCAGAACGGCCCATAAGACTTTGTATGTAAATCTGTGTATTTATTCAGCTAAAAAAGTATAGAAGTCCGGCAGCTAAAGCGATCATGGCGAGCAACGGGCAAAAGAAAGCTTTCCAAATCGACTTGTGCGGGCGAAATCCCAGACCGTGAATCACGCCAGCACACACCGCCCAAATCAGAATGATCCCATGCCACACTTCCAGCTGACTGGTCGACGAGGCAAACATGCCCGGTTTCCAGAAAACACAACCGGCAAGAACCAGCGACATCACCAGTGAAAGGGCCCGTAAGGGGCCCTTATCGGTGAGGGCGTATATCTTATCCGCGATCACACTCATTACTTCTCTTCTTTGGCTGCTTTATTGGCTTCGCTGTGCTCAAACGCCAGCGCGGTAATGATACCAAACGAGCAAGCCAGTAAGGTGCCGAGGATCCAGGCAAAATACCACATGGTGTTCTCCTTAATACAACGAATGCTTGTTGTTCTCGATGTAGTTTTTATCGAGGCGACCGAACATCTTGTAATACGCCCATGAGGTGTAAATCAGGATGAGTGGCACAAAGATACAAGCTACAACGGTCATCACTCTCAGCGTCAGCAGTGTAGATGTCGCATCCCACATAGTCAGGCTGGCATTCGGCTCAGTGACGGATGGCATCACGAACGGGAACATGGTGATACCGGCAGTCAGGATCACACAGGCGATAGTCAGTGAGTTACTGATAAACGCCAGCGCGCCTTTGTTGATGCGTGAGAACAGAATAGTCAGCAGCGGCAAAATAACGCCCAGCACAGGAATAGCCCACAGGCCTGGTGTCTTATTGAAGTTTGCCAGCCATGCGCCCGCTTCATGAGATACCGTTTTACGCAGAGGATTTGACGGGCCCGCATGATCCATTACTGAAGTCACGGTGAAGCCATCAATCCCTTTTACTAACCAGATACCGGCCAGCAGGAAGCACACCATCATCACCAGCGCGGAAATCTGGGATGCCGCACGGGTACGCAGGTGGAGTTCACCCACGGTACGCATTTGCAGATAGGTTGCGCCTTGCGTGATAAGCATGGTCAGGCTGACCAGGCCAGCGAGGATGCCGTACGGGTTCAGCAGCTGTAACAGGTTACCGGTGTAGAAGAGACGCAGATCGCTATCAATGTGGAACGGAACGCCTAACAGCAAGTTACCGAATGCCACGCCGAACACTAATGCAGGCACGAAGCTCCCGATAAAGATGCCCCAATCCCACATGCCACGCCAGCGTGCGCTTTCCACTTTTGAACGATAGTCAAAACCGAGCGGACGGAAGAACAAGGCACACAATACCAGCACCATCGCAGCATAAAAGCCGGAGAATGCAGCAGCGTAAACCATCGGCCATGCGGCGAACAGCGCACCACCGGCAGTGATGAGCCAGACCTGGTTACCGTCCCAGTGCGGAGCGATGGCGTTGATCATTACCCGGCGGTCGGTATCGGTTTTGCCGATAATACGCACCAGAATGCCTACGCCCATATCGAATCCATCGGTGACTGCGAAGCCGATAAACAGCACGCCAATCAGCACCCACCAGATGAACCGTAGCGATTCATAATCAAACATATTTGGACTCCCTTTTACCGAGTTTGCTCAAGTGGCGCTGGAGTTTGTTCAAAGTGATAGCGACCTGTTTTCAGGCTGCTTGGGCCCAGGCGTGCATATTTGAACATCAGGAACATCTCAGCGATCAGGAACAGGGTGTACAGGCCGCAAATCAGAATCATTGACGACAGCACATCACCGACCGTCAGTGAAGAGTGCGCAACTGCAGTCGGTAGCACTTCACCAATAGCCCAAGGCTGACGACCGTATTCCGCCACAAACCAGCCCGCTTCCACAGCAATCCAGGGTAATGGCAGGCCGAGGAATACTGCACGGTGTAACCACCGTTTCTGACCAATCTTGCCACGGATCACCGCGAAGAAGGACAGACCGATCAGCACCAGCATCAGGATGCCGCAGGCAACCATGATACGGAATGCGAAGTACAGCGGCAGAACACGCGGAATAGAATCTTTGGTGGCTTTCTGGATTTGTGCATCGCTCGCATCCGCCGGGTTATCGGTATAGCGTTTGAGCAGCATACCGTATCCCAGATCCTGCTTGGCGCTTTCGAAATCGCTGCGCACTTTCGGGTCAGTGTTACCTGAACGCAGTTCTTCCAGAAGCGTGTAAGCTTTCATCCCGTTGCGGATACGCACTTCGTGTTGTGCCATCAGGTCTTTCAGACCGGTGACCGGCGTATCCACAGAACGCGTTGCAATAAGGCCCAGCAGGTATGGAATCTGAATAGAATATTCGTTTTCCATTTTGTCCTGATTCGGCATGCCGAACAGCGTAAAGCTGGCCGGTGCAGGTTGGGTATCCCACTCGGCTTCAATGGCAGCCAGTTTAGTTTTCTGCACGTCACCCATTTCGTAACCGGACTCATCACCCAGAACGATAACGGAGAGCACAGCCGCCAGACCGAAACTTGCCGCGATAGCAAATGAACGCTTCGCGAAACCGATATCACGGCCTTTAAGCAGGTAATAAGAGCTGATGGCCAGAATGAACATCGCGCCAGTCACATAACCGGACGCCACGGTGTGAACGAATTTAACCTGCGCAACCGGGTTCAGGACCAGCTCGGAGAAGCTGACCATTTCCATACGCATGGTTTCGTAGTTGAAGGTTGATGCAATCGGGTTCTGCATCCAGCCGTTCGCCACCAAAATCCACAAAGCAGATAAGTTCGAACCGAGGGCAACAAACCAGGTCACCGTCATGTGCTGAACTTTAGTCAGACGATCCCAACCGAAGAAGAACAGGCCGACTAATGTAGATTCAAGGAAGAACGCCATTAAACCTTCAATCGCCAGAGGCGCACCGAAGATATCACCGACGTAATGTGAGAAATATGACCAGTTAGTCCCGAACTGGAATTCCATGGTTAAACCAGTGGCGACGCCCAGTGCAAAGTTAATTGCAAAGAGTTTGCCCCAGAATTTGGTCATATCTTTATAAATTTGTTTGCCAGAAAGCACATAAACCGTTTCCATAATTGCCAGTAAAAACGCCATACCCAGCGTTAATGGGACAAATAGGAAATGGTACATGGCTGTTAAAGCAAACTGTAAACGCGACAGTTCAACGATATCAAACATCTTGACCCCTTGCTCCTCGGAGGAAGACCCCAACTTGCGATCTCTGACGAAACGGTCACCCGCAACGCCTCATGACTACCAGAATTCAAATCAAATATGTGCAGAATAGAAATGTCTGCGATATGACGGAGTAAAGCCAGCTCGCAGGCACTCTGAGCCCCGACAAAAAACCCACCTTCAAGCCTCGAATCGGGCTTTGCGGACAGGAGAAATTTTGGGGAAAATAAACATACAAAAAACTGATGTTACAGAACCAGTATGTTACGCCACTAATTCCACACAATAAATAGGTTTTTTAGTGACCCAAAGCCTATTTACGCATACAGGTCAATTAGCGCTCAGATCTGCTTCATCAGCTGAAATTGATCTGACGCAATTTAAGCCTATCTCATTGTTTATTTCTATATTAGCTACATCAAATTCCAAAAAAATATTTCCGGATGTTACATTGGAGTTTCAATACACTTTAATGATGACTTTATTGTTAATTAATTGTGTTTATATGGTTGGCGATAATATCTAAATTCGGTTTTAGCGAGTCTAAATATTAACTTTTCATTCCCAATTACCCTATCGTGCGTTGTTAATAAATCTGACTTAAATCAGTTATTGTTAAACATTATAGCAGCAATAAAAAAGGTCACCCGAAGGTGACCAACATGTCGAATCTTTGAAGCTTTCTGCACACCCGCCAGAATTCTCCCTGGCAGGCGATTTTGTACTTACTGTGGCAGCAGAGATTTCACCGCTTCGCCGATATCCGCCAGGCTACGGACAGTTTTCACACCGGCCGCTTCCAGCGCAGCGAATTTATCGTCTGCAGTACCTTTACCACCGGCAATGATGGCGCCAGCGTGGCCCATACGTTTGCCTTTCGGCGCAGTCACACCAGCGATGTAACCCACAACCGGTTTGGTCACGTGTGCTTTGATATAAGCAGCCGCTTCTTCTTCCGCATTACCACCGATTTCACCGATCATCACGATCACTTCAGTCTGTGGATCTTCCTGGAACAGCTTCAGGATATCGATGAAGTTAGAGCCAGGGATCGGGTCACCGCCGATACCGACACAGGTAGACTGGCCGTAACCGTAATCGGTAGTCTGTTTAACGGCTTCATAGGTCAGTGTACCGGAGCGGGACACGATGCCTACTTTACCCGGCAGATGAATGTGGCCCGGCATGATGCCGATTTTGCATTCGCCTGGGGTGATTACGCCAGGGCAGTTCGGCCCTATCATCACTGCATCGCTTTGATCCAGTTTCATCTTCACAACCAGCATATCCAGAGTCGGGATGCCTTCAGTGATACAAATGATAAGCTTGATGCCCGCATCCAGCGCTTCCAGAATGGAATCTTTGCAGAACGGTGCCGGAACATAAATCACAGACGCGGTTGCGCCGGTGGTTTCTACCGCTTCACGCACGGTGTTAAATACCGGCAGGCCCAGATGTTCAGTGCCGCCTTTACCCGGCGTTACGCCGCCGACCATTTTTGTGCCATATGCGATGGCTTGTTCGGAGTGGAAAGTCCCCTGGCTACCGGTGAAACCCTGGCAGATAACTTTGGTGTTCTTGTTGATTAAAATCGACATTATTTCCCCTCCACTGCCGCGACAACTTGTTGAGCCGCATTCGTCAGGCTGGTCGCTGCAATGATGTTCAAACCGCTGTCTGCCAGTTTTTTGGCACCCAGCTCGGCATTGTTACCTTCAAGACGCACCACAACCGGCACGCTGACGCCCACTTCTTCCACCGCACCGATGATACCGTCGGCGATCAGGTCGCAACGAACGATACCGCCGAAGATGTTGACGAAGACGGCTTTCACTTTTTCATCCGACAGGATGATTTTGAAGGCTTCGGTCACACGTTCTTTAGTCGCGCCGCCGCCCACATCGAGGAAGTTAGCGGGTTCGCCACCGTGCAGTTTCACGATGTCCATGGTGCCCATTGCCAGACCGGCACCGTTCACCATGCAACCGATGTTGCCGTCGAGCGCCACATAGTTCAGTTCCCATTGCGCAGCCTGAGCTTCGCGGGCATCTTCCTGACTGTGGTCGCGCATTTCGCGCAGTTCTGGCTGACGGAACAGAGCATTGCCGTCTGCGCCCAGTTTGCCATCGAGGCAAATCAGGTCACCGGCAGTGGTCACCACCAGCGGGTTAATTTCGATCAGCGCCAGATCGCGCTCAAGGAAGATGTTCGCCAGACCCATGAAGATCTTAGTGAACTGCTGAACCTGCTTACCGGTCAGGCCCAGTTTGAAAGCCAGTTCGCGACCCTGATAAGGCTGCGGGCCCGCCAGCGGATCCAGGGCCACTTTGTGGATCAGGTGTGGCGTTTCTTCTGCCACTTTCTCAATTTCCACGCCGCCTTCAGTAGACGCCATGAACACCACGCGACGGGAGCTGCGATCGACTACCGCGCCGAGGTACAGTTCTTTATCGATGTCAGTTGCCGCTTCAACCAGGATCTGGTTAACCGGCTGGCCATGGGCGTCTGTCTGGTAAGTAACGAGACGTTTACCCAGCCAGTGTTCTGCGAAAGCACGAATTTCTTCTTTGCTTTTCACGACTTTCACGCCGCCCGCTTTACCGCGACCACCGGCATGAACCTGACATTTCACCACCCACGGACCGGCACCGATTTTCGATGCAGCCTCTTCCGCTTCACGCGGGGTGGAACAGGCGAAGCCTGATGGTGCTGGCAGGCCGTAGCGCAGGAAAAGCTGTTTCGCCTGATACTCATGTAAATTCATGATGTTCTATCCATTCTTATTCAGTAGGAGGGCTTTATCAGTGGCACAGCGAACTGTGCCACTGAGGGTCGAGATCTCTTTTACTTACGACAACCGGGGACTAAACGTCCAGCAGCAGACGAGCCGGATCTTCCAGCATCTCTTTAATGGTCACCAGGAAGCCGACCGATTCGCGGCCATCAACCAGGCGGTGATCGTAGGACAGTGCCAGATACATCATTGGCAAGATCACGACCTGACCATTCACCGCCATCGGACGATCTTTAATGGCATGCATGCCAAGGATCGCGCTCTGCGGTGGGTTGATAATTGGGGTCGACATCAGTGAGCCGAAGACGCCGCCGTTGGTCACAGTAAAGTTACCGCCGGTCAGTTCTTCCACTTTCAATTTGCCGTCGCGGCCTTTGATCGCCAGCTCTTTGATTTTTTTCTCGATATCCGCCATGCCCAGCGTATCCACATCGCGCAGAACCGGCGTCACCAGGCCACGTGGGGTAGAAACGGCAATGCTGACGTCGAAGTAGTTGTGGTAAACCACATCTTCGCCATCGATAGAGGCGTTCACTTCCGGATAGCGTTTCAGCGCTTCAACTACGGCTTTCAGATAGAAAGACATGAAGCCCAGACGCACGCCGTGACGTTTTTCGAAACCATCACCGTACTGCTTACGCAGGTCCATGATTGGCTTCATGTTGATTTCGTTAAAGGTGGTCAGCATCGCAGTGCTGTTCTTAGCTTCCAGCAGACGCTCGGCAACACGTTTTCGCAGACGGGTCATCGGTACGCGTTTTTCGCTGCGTGAACCCAGAGCCGGTGCCGTTGTTTCGCTGGCAGCAGGCGCTGAAGCAGGCTTGGCATCCTTGGCTTTCGCCAGGTGTTGCTCAACGTCTTCACGGGTCAGACGACCACCCACACCGCTGCCTTTGATAGCGTTGGCATCGAGAGAATGCTCTGCGATCAGGCGGCGGATCGCCGGGCTGAGGGCGTCGCTGCTCTCTTCTTCCAGCGCAGCTGTGTGGCGTGCCGCAGGAGTCGCTTCTTTATCGGAGCTTTTCTCAGTGCTTGGCTTACCAGAGCTGTTACCCGGACGGATGCGCGCCAGAATCTGACGGGAAATGACCGTTGCGCCTTCGTCTTCAATGATGCTGTCCAGAATACCAGCTTCGCTCGCCGGCACTTCCAGAACCACTTTATCAGTCTCGATCTCTACCAGTACATCGTCACGCTCAACACTGTCGCCAGGCTTTTTGTGCCAGGTGGCAACCGTCGCATCCGCAACGGATTCAGGAAGGTCAGGGACCAGAATATCTACGCTACTCATTATCAATCCTTCTTATGTTCCATATGGTTAACTGACACCAACGCGGTTATTTCACGTTCAGCGCATCGTTAACCAGATCTTGCTGTTGCTTCTGGTGAACGGACATGTAGCCGACTGCCGGAGAGGCAGAGGCCGGGCGTCCTGCGTAACGTAAAGAAGCCCCGAAAGGAATCACTTCACGGAAATTATGTTGGCTGCAGTACCATGCGCCCTGATTCAGCGGCTCTTCCTGACACCAGACGAAATCATGAACGTGTGCGTATTGTTCCAGCACTTCCTGAATGGCCTTGTGCGGGAACGGATACAGCTGTTCGATACGGACGATCGCGACGTCGGTTTTTTCGTTCTTACGACGCTGTTCCAGCAGATCATAGTAGACCTTACCTGAACACATCACGACGCGCTTAACCTGATTCGGGTCAAGTTCGTCCACTTCACCAATCGCCGGCTGGAAGCTGCCATTGGCCAGTTCGTCCAGCGTGGAAACCGCCAGCGGATGACGCAACAGTGACTTCGGTGACATCACGATCAGCGGACGACGCATACCGCGCAGCGCCTGACGACGGATCATGTGATAAACCTGCGCCGGGGTAGACGGGATACACACCTGCATGTTTTGCTCAGCGCAAAGTTGCAGGTAGCGTTCCAGACGTGCGGAGGAGTGCTCCGGCCCCTGCCCTTCGTAACCGTGCGGCAGCAGCATCACCAGACCACACATGCGGCCCCATTTTTGCTCGCCGGAGCTGATGAACTGGTCGATCACCACCTGAGCACCGTTGGCGAAATCGCCGAACTGCGCTTCCCAGATAGTCAGCGTACGCGGTTCAGCCGTGGCATAACCGTATTCGAACGCCAGTACCGCTTCTTCGGAAAGCACGGAGTCCCAGACGTTGAATTCGCCCTGACTGTTGTGAATGTTCGACAGCGGCACATACACGGAACCATTTTTCTGGTTATGGATCACAGCGTGGCGGTGGAAGAAGGTGCCGCGGCCGGTATCTTCACCGGACAGACGGATAGGAATACCTTCGTCAACCAGCGTGGCGTAAGCCAGATTCTCGGCACCGCCCCAGTCAAACTTCTTATTCCCTTCAGCCATCTCGTTACGGTCGCCATAAATCTTGGCCACACGTGACTGCATTTCGATAGCGTCAGGTACATGGCTGACGCGACGTGCCAGTTCCTGCAGACGTTTGATATCAACCTTATTTGGATAAGGTTCGTCCCACTCGTGGTTCAGATAGGGTGACCAGGTGAACGTGTGCATGTCATTCTGACGCCACTCTTCCACCACACACTCACCGGCATCCAGCGCATCGCGGTACAGGTTGACCATTTCGGTCGCATCTTCCAGGCTGGCAACGTTTTGCTCAGTCAGGATGTCTGCATAGATTTTGCGTGGCGTCGGGTGTTTCTTGATCTTGTTGTACATCAGTGGCTGCGTTGCGCTTGGCTCATCGGCTTCGTTATGGCCGTGACGGCGGTAGCACACCAGATCAATCATCACATCGCGTTTAAAGGTGTTGCGGAAATCCAGCGCCAGACGGGTGACGAAAGCGACCGCTTCAGGGTCATCCGCATTCACGTGGAAAATCGGCGCCTGCACCATTTTTGCGATATCAGTACAGTAATCGGTAGAACGCGCATCTTTCGGGTTCGAGGTGGTGAAGCCCACCTGGTTATTGATGACGATACGCACGGTACCGCCCACTTCATAACCGCGTGCCAGCGACATATTCAGCGTTTCCTGAACCACGCCCTGCCCGGTGATCGCCGCGTCACCGTGAATGGTGATTGGCAGAACCATGTTGCTGCGCGCTTCGTCCAGACGGTCACGTCGTGCACGAACGGAACCGATAACCACCGGGCTGACGATTTCCAGATGCGACGGGTTAAACGCCAGCGCCAGGTGAACCATACCGCCTTCGGTTTCCACATCAGACGAATAGCCCATGTGGTATTTCACGTCGCCGGTGCCCAGGTGTTCTTTATGTTTGCCGGAAAATTCGTCAAACAGATCCTGAGGTTTTTTACCCAGCACGTTGATGAGCACGTTCAAACGACCACGGTGC
The DNA here is from genome assembly GCA_013457415.1 of Enterobacteriaceae bacterium Kacie_13. NCBI lineage: Bacteria > Pseudomonadati > Pseudomonadota > Gammaproteobacteria > Enterobacterales > Enterobacteriaceae > Enterobacteriaceae bacterium Kacie_13. The sequence continues at coordinate 1,459,817 of CP045665.1, read as the reverse complement.
GCCATACCCAGCACCACTTCACGCGTCCCATTTTTGCCCGCGTGACGGATCATGTCTTTTAGCATCGGAACCAGCGCATCGCCGCCTTCCAGCGAGAAGCGTTTGGCACCTGGGAATTTCGCGCCCAGATAACGTTCCAACCCTTCTGCTGCGGTCAGCTCTTTCAGGAACGTTTTCTTTTCTTCATTGGTGAAGTTTGCACGACCCACCACGGATTCGACGCGCTGCTGGATCCAGCGTTTCTCTTCAGTGTTGGTGATGTGCATATATTCCACACCGATGGAGCCGCAGTAGGTTTGCTTCAGGGCTTTATACAGCTCGCCGAGCTGCATGGTTTCTTTGCCGATGGCAAAAGAACCGACGTTGAAGGTTTCCTGGAAATCAGCTTCGGTCAGATGGTGGAACGCTGGGTCCAGATCCGGTACATCGTCCAGTTTCCACAGGCCGAGAGGATCAAGGTTTGCGTTCTGATGGCCACGGAAGCGGAAGGCGTTGATTAACTGCAACACCTTAACTTGCTTGGCATCCGTTTCAGGATCGCTGATGGAGGAGTTATAACGTGACGCGTCTTTCGCCAGGCGGCGGAAGTAGTCCCGTGTTTGAGAATGGAGTTGCTCTGGTTTCACACCCACTGTTGGTAGCTGTTTAAAAATCGAACGCCAGCTATCGTCAACGGAACCAGGATCGGTTAAGTAGTCTTCATAGAGTTGTTCTATGTAAGACTGGTTCGCACCCGCCAGATAGGAGGAATCCAGCCAGGCCTTCATTGCGCCGTTCTGCATCGTGATCCCTTAAGCTTTGAAGCTTTAGTTTTCGCCGTGGTTAATAATAATGACCGTGATACACCGCGGTAAAACGGTTTTCCTTACTAAAACAGTTCGTTGGTTGAGCGTTTGGCTCTTCAAGGAACCTTCAAAAATCCGCCATGCGCGTGACTGACTTTTGAAGTTGCCCTGCTTATCTTTCTCCCCTTCTTCACAAAAACAGCTGCAATTGATGTCCCTGATTTTTACCCGACTATCTTACTCTAGTCAGGCGCAACTTTGTTGCACTTGTTGCTACTTTGTTATTAAAAAATTACTTATTTGCTATCAGCCCCTCAGTTAGCACATTTGTAACTATTGTAAGTAGCGCTTATGGGTAAATAACAGCGGGAACCTGAGTTCCCGCTGTGACGTGGTTTATCTTCTCAGGCACCGCGTTGTAGCAGCATCGATTTGATATGGCCAATAGCTTTGGTCGGGTTAAGCCCTTTTGGACAAACACTCACACAATTCATGATGCTGTGGCAGCGGAATACGCTGAAAGCATCATTGAGATCGTCAAGACGCGGTTGTGTTTCGGTATCGCGGCTGTCGATCAGGAAACGGTAAGCGGCCAGAAGACCTGCCGGACCGACAAACTTGTCAGGATTCCACCAGAAGGAAGGGCAAGACGTCGAGCAACAGGCGCAGAGAATACATTCGTACAATCCGTCCAGTTTTTCGCGATCTTCCGGCATCTGTAAATGTTCACGCGCCGGAGGATTTTTCCCATCATTCAACAAGTAAGGCTTAATCTTCTCATACTGCTTATAGAATTGCCCCATGTCCACTACAAGGTCACGCACAACCGGTAACCCAGGTAACGGACGAATAACAATCTTCTTGCTGCCGTGACGTAAGGTCGACACCGGCGTGATACACGCCAGACCATTTTTACCGTTCATGTTCAGACCGTCGGAACCGCAGACCCCTTCACGACATGAGCGGCGAAAGGCCAGCGTCGGATCCTGCTCTTTCAGTAAAATCAGCGCATCGAGCAACATCATGTCGCGCCCTTCCTGCGCTTCCAGCACATAGTCTTTCATGTACGGAACGTCATCGACATCCGGGTTATAGCGATAAATCGAAAATTCAAGTTTCATATTCTTTCTCCGCTACGCCCTAGTAAGTACGCGCTTTAGGCGGGAACGCCGCACGAAGCTTAGGCTGCATGTTCACCTCACGGCGAGTCATGCTTTCGGTTTCCGGCTGATACAGCGTGTGGCAAAGCCAGTTCGCATCGTCACGATCCGGGAAGTCAAAGCGGCTGTGTGCGCCACGGCTTTCGGTGCGATAGTTTGCGGAAACGGCCGTCGAGAACGCTGTTTCCATCAGGTTATCCAGCTCCAGACATTCCACGCGCTGGGTATTGAACTCAGTGGAGGTATCGTCCAGACGGGCAGATTTCAGACGCTCGCGGATCACTTTCAGCTGTTCCAGCCCTTCAGCCATCGCATCGCCTTCGCGGAATACCGAGAAGTTGTTCTGCATACAGGCTTGCAGATCTTTGCGGATAGCCACCGGATCTTCACCTGAACGGGTGTTGTTCCAGCGGTTCAGACGTTCCAGAGAGACATCGATATCGTCCTGAGACGCATCGCGGCTGTCGCCCTGTTCGGCAATCGATTCCTGCAAGTGCATGCCGGCGGCGCGACCAAACACCACCAGATCCAGCAGTGAGTTACCGCCGAGGCGGTTTGCGCCGTGTACGGAAACACAGGCAATTTCGCCAACCGCAAACAAACCAGGGATCACCACGTCTTCGCCCTTCTCGTTCACACGCAGCGCCTGACCGGTCACTTTGGTCGGAATACCGCCCATCATGTAATGGCAGGTTGGCAGAACAGGAATCGGCTCTTTGATCGGATCAACGTGAGCAAAGGTGCGGGAGAGTTCAAGAATACCCGGCAAACGGGACTCCAGGACTTCACGACCCAGATGATCGAGTTTCAGTTTAACGTGCGGGCCCCACGGACCTTCGCAGCCACGGCCTTCACGGATTTCGATCATGATAGAACGCGCCACCACGTCACGACCCGCAAGATCTTTGGCATTCGGCGCATAACGTTCCATGAAACGTTCGCCGTCTTTATTGAGCAGATAACCGCCTTCACCACGGCAGCCTTCTGTGACCAGAACGCCCGCACCCGCAATACCGGTCGGGTGGAATTGCCACATTTCCATGTCCTGCACCGGCACGCCCGCGCGCAGCGCCATGCCAACACCGTCGCCGGTATTGATGTGTGCGTTAGTGGTGGACTGGTAAATACGGCCTGCACCGCCGGTCGCCAGCACGGTCGCTTTGGCTTTGAAGTACACCACTTCACCGGTTTCAATGCAGATAGCCGTACAGCCGACGATCGCGCCGTCCTGATTCTTCACTAAATCCAGTGAATACCATTCGGAAAAAATCGTAGTGCCGTTTTTCAGGTTTTGCTGATACAGCGTATGCAGCAAGGCATGGCCGGTACGGTCAGCGGCAGCGGCTGTACGCGCTGCCTGCTCGCCGCCGAAGTTCTTCGACTGGCCACCAAACGGACGCTGATAAATACGGCCGTCTTCAAGACGGGAGAAAGGCAGGCCCATGTGCTCGAGTTCCAGAATCGCTTCCGGCCCGGTTTTGCACATATATTCAATGGCGTCCTGATCACCGATGTAGTCGGAACCTTTTACGGTGTCGTACATATGCCATTCCCAGTCATCCTCATGGGTGTTGCCCAGCGCGACGGTAATACCGCCTTGCGCTGACACCGTATGGGAGCGGGTCGGGAAGACTTTGGAAATCAGGGCGCAGGTCTGGCCCGTTTGTGAAATCTGTAATGCCGCACGCATACCGGCGCCACCTGCACCGATCACCACAGCATCAAACTCTCTGACTGGCAGATTCATTTACTACGCTCCCCAAACAACAATTGTTCCGTAAAGTAGGTAAACCACTAACGTGACGACGATGGCCAGTTGCAGCACCAGTCGAACAGCTACCGGTTTGACATAGTCCGTTAACACCTGCCACATGCCGATCCACGCGTGAATCAAAATCGACAGCAGCGCCAGCAGTGTGAATACTTTGGTGATGGAGGAAGCGAAGAAGCCATGCCAGACATCAAAAGTCAGTTCCTGAGCCAGAACCACGAAGCCCAGAATATAAAGGATGTACAAGGTGAGGATGATTGCGGAAGCACGAAGTAACAGCCAGTCGTGCACACCATTACGCCCTAATGCAGAAACATTGCTTACCATACGAGGACTCCAGCCAGAATTGACAGCACGACGGTCAAACCGATTGCCACCTGGGCAGAACGGGTACCGGCAGCCAAACTCTCTTCGATATAGCCAAAATCCATCAGCAAGTGGCGGATGCCACCGCAAACGTGATAGGCCAGCGCAGTGAGTATTCCCCAAAAGATGAATTTGACGAAGAAGCTATTCATGATGGCAGCAGCTTGCGCAAACCCTTCAGGAGAAGAGAGCGACAGGCCTAACAGCCAGAGGAGGATACCGACGGCGACGAAGGTTATTACGCCAGAGACTCGGTGTAAGATGGACGCTATCGCAGTAACGGGAAACCGGATCGTTTGCAGATCCAGATTGACAGGTCTTTGTTTTTTCACGGTTTTGCCCACACAGCTCTTATTATTTTACTTCCTCCGGTCTGGAGCAGTGTCAGACAGCATTAAGACTGTTTAGCCTTCATCCCTCGCGCTCAAACAACGACATCCAATGTGCTTAAACGGCGCGTGATGCATTTTCAAAGTTTTGCGTTTGGGAAACGTAAAATGCTCAGAAAACAACGCTGGGTGCTCCTACTTCAGGGTTTGCCCGGAGACCTCGTTGAAGTATAGGTTGATCACATTCCTATTACAATTGCCCTACAAATGCTTTATTCACATTTCTGCGAAACAGTGAGTTAGCTCTCAAATTCAACAAATCGCACAAAATAAATTATCGAGTTTGACATTTGATCAACATTTCCATTACATATGAACCATCCCTATAGGACTGTGACACTGAGCACACACCGGCTTTACCCGAACGCACCAAAAAGGGGAAAGTATTAAGAGAATCAGTGGATCACACAATCGTAAGGCGGGGTCTTCCCTGTCGGGCCAAGTTATGCAAAAGTGGTGATTGTGTAAATCCTCAACCTCTTCACTGGTACTGAGCGACAGAACAGTAATGATTTACCGAATCTTTAACAACGATGAAACGCCGCTTGTTTGTCACAGAGCAGTCTGAGACTGCAATTCGACTCAGCTCTACGTTCCCTTCCGATACGATCGCAGAGTTAAGGCTGATAATAATAATGACCTTACAAGGCGTCGCTTCCAGGCATTTCTGTTGTTATCGATTTTTAAAAATAAGGCGCTAAGGAGACTGTAAATGGCTGATAAGAAAGCGACACTTACCCTACAAGGTCACGACCCGATTGAACTGGATGTGCTGTCCGGCACGCTGGGCCAGGATGAAATTGATATCCGCACCCTCGGTTCAAAAGGCCTTTTTACCTATGATCCCGGTTTCACGTCTACTGCATCCTGCGAATCCAAAATCACCTACATTGATGGTGAAGAAGGTATTCTGCTGCACCGCGGTTTCCCAATCGACCAGTTGGCGAAAGAGTCTAACTTCCTGGAAGTAAGCTACCTGCTGCTGAACGGCGAAACCCCGACACCGAAGCAATTCGAAGAATTCAAAACCAATGTGACCCGTCACACCATGGTGCACGAGCAGATCACCCGTCTGTTCCATGGTTTCCGTCGTGACTCTCACCCGATGGCCGTTCTGTGCGGCGTGACCGGCGCGCTGGCCGCGTTCTATCACGATTCCATTGATGTCGAAAACGAGCGTCACCGCGAAATCGCCGCTTACCGTCTGCTGTCAAAAATGCCGACCGTGGCCGCGATGTGCTACAAGTATTCTATCGGCCAGCCGTTCGTGTATCCGCGCAACGACCTGTCTTACGCCGGTAACTTCCTGCATATGATGTTCTCCACCCCGTGTGAAGAATACAAAGTGAACCCGATTCTGGAACGTGCAATGGACCGAATTCTGATCCTGCACGCCGACCACGAACAAAACGCCTCAACGTCAACAGTGCGCACCGCGGGCTCAAGCGGCGCTAACCCGTTCGCCTGTATCGCTGCTGGTATCGCCTCTCTTTGGGGGCCTGCTCACGGCGGTGCCAACGAAGCAGCGCTGAAAATGCTGGAAGAAATCAGCAGCGTGGATCACATCCCAGAGTTTGTGAAACGCGCGAAAGACAAAAATGATTCCTTCCGCCTGATGGGCTTTGGTCACCGTGTTTATAAAAACTACGACCCGCGCGCCACCGTGATGCGTGAAACTTGTCATGAAGTACTGAAAGAGCTGGATCTGAAAGATAACCTGCTGGAAGTGGCAATGGAGCTTGAGCACATTGCGCTGAACGACCCGTACTTCATCGAGAAGAAACTGTATCCGAACGTCGATTTCTACTCCGGTATCATCCTGAAAGCGATGGGTATTCCATCGTCCATGTTTACCGTAATCTTCGCGATGGCACGTACTGTCGGCTGGATTGCACACTGGAGCGAAATGCATCAGGACGGCATTAAAATCGCCCGCCCTCGTCAGCTGTACACCGGCTACGACAAACGCGATTTCCATTCTCAGCTGAAAAAATAAAATATCCCTACTGAGAGCTGAAAAACGAAGCGCCAATATAATATTGGCGCTTATTTTAGATCAGTGAATTCTTAGCCGACCTTATTGCAGCCCCATGATAATCATCTGTGAGGAATAATGCGTAGAGTTGGTATTGAAAGTATATTCAATTCCCTGTTTATTGCTATCACCACTCAGACAAAAACCGATTTCCTTTTGACCTGATTGCTGCGCCTTTTTTACCATACTGGTCACATCTATATCGCGGTATTGTTTCGCCTGATCGAGATATAATCCTGCATAGGTTTTAAAATCGCATACCGGACGGGTATTCCAGGTCACTGTATTTTCATCCCAGTCAGTGGTAGTCGGGTAGATATAAATCATTGCCGCACCCGTGCCAGTACTTCTTCCCCCGTTGATATGTACTTTATATTTAAATAGTGCCGCTTCCTCCGGAGAATAATTCGCTGGCATATCCGGGATCTGATATTTCAGCAACGTCAATTTTTCCTGGGTATTATTTTCACTGGCATTCGATGCATCTCCTTTGACGACTAATCCCTCACTGGCAGAAAAGTTCTTATCACTGTCTGCCAGATTGCTCACATAAGTATCTGCCACAGCATCCCGGTAGGCATAGGGCATATAACTGATGCAATCATAGTTATTATTCATGCAACGTTCTGTCATGAATTTTGCGGCATCTTCCGTCCAGCCATTAATGAAATCGCCGTGCGCCGTATAAATACTGCCCCATTGATCGATACGTTGATCACCGTTCATGATTGGATCTAGTGACAACTGGACTTTGCTCAGATCAAGCGACGCCAGCCCCGGGAACAGATAGGCAATATTCATATTCACGGTGGGAATATGCTTCGGATAATCCGCCGGACAGGCCCCGTTGGAATCCGCATATACAGCATTCGTCTTATGCGTCGTGGCGGACGGTTTCGCCGCAATATTTTTCCCATCCCAGCAGTTAGGGAACTGAATGGCAATATTCAACTGTATCGGCACAGTGGAAGATGGCGGCAGGCAGGTTTTATCTGCCGAATGGCTATACCCCTTATTATCGTTACACAGGAAATTGATAACATTACTCGGCCCGGTTCCTTTATGGTCACCCGCTAATAACTGCAAACCCTTCGGGAAGGAAGTCAGCGGATATTCAATGCTATTCACTGTCTGATAATATGTTTTCTGATACGCAGGACGAACTTCTGTACCGTCCGGTAACCGTAATGAAGGAGCCCAATAAGCCGATGAATCCGCCAAATCCGAACAGGTTGTTGTCGGTTTTTGCTGAAGCGTGGAATAAGAAGATGATGCATCGGTACTAGTATTACCAAAAAAGTCATGCCACATTGCCTGATTGGGCATACCAAACATCATAATAGCATCATCCCCTAATGTATGATGATAGCTGCATTGAACGCTGGTTTGATAATTATCGGCGTGCGCGGCAAATGAAACCATGCCCAAACTGCATAGTGAAATAAATAAGCCATACGTCGTTCTTTTCATTGATATGTCCTCGCCCTGTTAGATAAGTAGTGTCTACCGAATACATCCGTTTGCACTCTGCTCAATATCTAATAAGGCGGGACTGATACGTGCATAATAAATAAGCACAAAAATCATTTTTACTCTCAAAAATATAACAAACTTATTGCTGACAAACCGGACACCAGAAGAATGGCCGCGATGATACGCTGCTTTTCACAATCGGATCGCCGCAACGCTCGCAGGGCTTGCCTGTCCGGCCAAAAACGTTAAAGCGGAATAGCGCGCCGTGGTGCACATTTTCATCCATCGTACCGCGCGTGGCATAGGATAAACGGGCGACGGACAAACAGGCATCCGCCAGCGCATCCAGCTCCGTCTCTTTCAGCTCTTTTGGTTTATGATCCGGCAGCAGTTTTGCCAGCCAAAGAATTTCCGCCCGCAAATAGTTTCCCAGCCCGGCAAGAAACGCCTGATCAAGTAACATGCCGCCCAGCTGACGGTTGCGGAATTTAGGCGAGAGTAACCGCTCACGTACCTGCGAGGCCGTCAGAGTCTCATCGAGCACGTCCGGGCCGATGCGTTGCAGGAACGGATGATTTTCTATTTCCGCCGTATCATAAATCCCTATCTCGGACGCACTGTACAACAGGATCGCTGCATCGGTAGTTTGCAGCTGCACACGCAGGGAACGTTTGGTTTCCTTCGGCACTTCACCAGCCTTCACCACGCGCCATACCCCGTAAAGTTGATTGTGGCTGTAGAGGGTCAGACCATTGGAGAAGTGAGTCAGCAGTGCTTTACCGCGGGTTTCAATCGCCGTGATTTTCGTGCCACGCAGCGCTGACTGATAAGGTTTCAATGAGGGAAAAGCAAACCAGACATCCGTGAGCGGTTTATTGACTACCGCGCGCACCAGTAAATCGGCCGCGCGGCGAATTTCAGGACCTTCAGGCATCAGTGAGTCGCACCCTCGGCAATTCGCAGGTCCTGCTCCGTATGCAGGGCAATGGCGATAGTCAGTTCAAGGGCATTGAGCACAGTACGCACGGACATACTTGGCTCGCCCGGATGTTTGGCGGCTTGTTCAGGCAGATAAGGTATATGGATAAAACCGCCTTTCACCACGTTGCATGAAGGGTGTGCCAGCCGGTGCATCAGCCCGTACATCACGTGATTGCATACGTAGGTACCCGCCGTTTGCGACACCGACGCCGGAATACCCGATTCACGCAAACCGTTCACGATGGTTTTGATAGGCAGTGAAGAAAAATACGCCGCCGGGCCATCGGCGACAATCGGTGCATCCACCGGCTCGTTGCCCTCGTTATCTGGGATCCGCGCATCATCAATATTGATTGCCACCCGCTCGACGCTAAAATCACTGCGTCCGCCCGCCTGCCCCACGCAAAGCACCATTTCCGGATGGACGTCATCAATCGCCGCATTCAGCACTTCAATCGCTTTACCAAACACGCAAGGTAACTGCCGTACCACAATCTGCGCGCCCGACAACTCCAGATCACCCAATTGCTTCACCACTTCCCACGAAGGATTGACGCGCTCGCCGCCAAAAGGTTCGAAACCGGTCACTAAGACTTTACGCATAATAGATCCTTGTTGTAGGGCAATACTGATATCTCATCTGTTAGCTATGAGGTAATTATGATCGGATTTCAATCCCCCGCTCACCAAATGCCTCGCGCAGCCTTTTGGCAAATCTCAGGGCGTACTCACCGTCGCCGTGCAGGCAGACGGTATCAGCCTTGACCGGCACCCAGACACCTTCACGGCTGAGGACTTTCTGTTGCTGAACCATCGCCAGAGTCTGTTCCAGCGCCTTTTCGTCGCTGTCGATCATCGCATCGGGCTGACTACGCGGCACCAGTGAACCATTACTCTGGTAGCGGCGGTCGGCGAACACTTCCTGACAGGTTGCCAGCCCAAATCGCTCACCGGCGCGGATAAGCTCACTGCCTGCCAGCCCGACCAGACGCAGCGCCGGATCGACGTCATACACCGCGCGGGCAATGGCATCAGCCAGCAGCACATCGGTGGCCGCCTGGTTGTACAGCATGCCGTGCGGCTTGACGTGCACCATCTTTCCACCTTCTGCGCGGGTGATGGCCGCCAGTGCGCCGAGCTGATAAACCACCTGCGCATAGACGATTTCAGGCGGCAACTGCATGGCGGTACGGCCAAAGTTTTCGCGATCGGGAAAGCTCGGATGTGCGCCAATCGCGACACCGTATTTCAGCGCCCAGCGCACCGATTGCTGCATAGTCTGCGCGTCTCCGGCGTGAAAGCCGCAGGCGATATTGGCGGAACTGACCAGTTGTAACAGCGCCTCGTCGTTGGCGCAGCCTTCACCGAGATCGGCGTTGAGATCAACGGTCATACAGCCCCCGCTTAATCTGTTCGATAAACAATGACTGCTCGCGCAGGGCTTTCTGCGCTTCTTCCAGCGAACATTTCACGAAATGCACCGGCTCCCCCAGGCGGATCTGCGCCAGATTGTAGAGATCGGCTTCGATCACGCAGGCAATCCGCGGATAACCGCCGGTGGTCTGTGCATCGGCCATCAACACAATCGGCTGACCACTATGTGGCACCTGAACCACACCCGGCAACAAACCATGAGAAAGCATCTCGCGGTCGGTTTCCCGCTTCAGCGCGTGGCCGTGCAGGCGATAACCCATGCGGTTACTTTGCGGGCTCAGTTGCCATGATGCACGCCAGAAAGCATCACGGGCTTCGGCGCTGAACTCCTGATACTCCGGCCCCGGTATTGCGCGGATACGGTTACCAAACAGAAGTTGTTTTATGCCGCCCGCGCTTTTTGGCATATGGAAACTGTCACCGGTCGGTAACACATCACCATCCTGAAGCGGACGCCCATTGTAACCACCGAATTTTGCTTTCAGATCGGTGCTGCGCGAGCCCATCACTTCCGGCACATCGATCCCGCCAGAAATCGCCAGATAGCTGCGCATCCCCCGCGTCGGCGTTTTCATGGTCAGCACCTGACCTGGCTTCACCGCGTAACGCCAGCCGGTCCAGACATCTTTACCGTCGAGTTGCGCGTGGCAGCCTGCACCCGTCAGCGCCATCCAGCCTTCACGATGAAATTCGGCACTGAACTGCCCGAGAGTAATCTCCAGCGCGGCTGCGTTGTCATCATTACCGGCCAGCAGATTGGCGATGCGCAGCGCCGGGGCATCCAGCGCGCCGGACTGGCTGACACCCTGCTGGCGGTAACCGTTGCGGCCTAGATCCTGCACCGTGGTAAACATCCCTGCGCGTAAAACCTTCAGCATACGCCCTCCTTCTGTGGCACAAAGCGCACGTGGTCACCGGGTAATAATAAAGTCGGTGATGAGCGTGTGGAATCAAACATCGCCAGCGGCGTCTGCCCGATCAACTGCCAGCCGCCGGGCGTCGCCAGTGGATAGATACCGGTCTGGCTGCCGCCGATGCCGACGGATCCCGCGGGCACTGAAAGCCGCGGCTCGCCGTGACGTGGCGTGGCCAGCTGTTCCGGCATTCCACCGAGATACGGGAAGCCAGGCTGGAAACCGAGGAAATAGACAGTGTAATCAATCCCCGAATGGCACTCGACCACCTCACGCGGCGTCATGCCGGTATGGCGGGCGACGTTCTCCAGATCCGGCCCCTGCGCACCGCCATAGATAACCGGAATGTCAATCAGCCGGGATGTGGGTTCGATAGCCTCGCTCTCTTCCCACCAGGTTTGCAGGCGCTCAATCGCATCCAGCGCGGAGCTTTGCGCATCGGTGAGTAAAACCGTCAAATTATTCATGCCGGGAATGACTTCGCGAACGCCGGGATAGGCCACGCGATCCTGTAAACGCTGGGTCAGCCCCCAGATCCGCTGCTGGCTGGCCAGCGTCACAGGCGGTTCCAGTTCCAGCACTACCGCGCGTTCGCCCAGCAGGTAACATCGTGCTCGTTGCACTCAGACACTCCTCAAAGAAGGGTTGTGGATCATTGAGTTATTCATGAACTCAATGTCCCGATATTGGTATGTAGATTAAGGGTAGTTATGCGGGAAAGCGACAGAGGATGTCAACTGGTGGGCGGTAACCAATGGGCGGTGAAGGTTTCGCCCGTCGTCCGCACCTGCTACTCTCAGAGGTGTTGCAGTTTTTTAGCGTTTGGATAACGCAGTATTTACAAAATGAAAGGGACAGCCCGTGAGAAAACCTTTAGCACTCTTTTTTCCGCTCTATACCACCACATTACTGATGCTGCTCGGTTCCGGCCTGCTCACCACTTACATTTCCCTGCGCTTGTCGGCGATACACGTCAGCGGTGCGATGATCGGGGCGATTATCGCTGCCAACTACATCGGGCTGGTGATCGGCGGTAAAGTCGGCCATATCCTGATCGCACGGGTTGGCCACATCCGCGCCTACGTATCCTGTTCCGGCATTATTACTGCCGCCGTTCTCGGCCACGGGCTGACCGACATTATCCCCGTCTGGGTTGTGCTGCGACTGATCATCGGCCTGTGCATGATGGTTCAATACATGGTGCTGGAAAGCTGGCTGAACGATCAGGCCGAGGCGAATCAGCGCGGCGTGGTATTCGGTTTTTACATGGTGGCGTCGTATCTCGGCATGTCACTCGGTCAGGTCGTGTTGATGCTCGACAGCGGCCTTGGTGTCAGCACGCTCATCATGATTGCACTGTGTTTTGCGCTCTGTCTGGTGCCTATCGCGCTGACTACGCGCACCAATGTCGGCCATATGTCCCCGGCACCGATGGAGCTTAAATTCTTCATCGGTGCGATCCCAAAGGTGCTGGCGATAACGCTGGTCATCGGTATGGTGGTGGGTTCGTTTTACGGGATGGCCCCGATTTACACCAGCCAGCAAGCGCTGACCACTCAGCAAACAGGTCTGTTTATGGCGCTGGCGATTTTCGCCGGGCTGCTGGCGCAGTTCCCGCTGAGCTGGCTGTCAGATCGGTATAACCGAAATATGCTGATGCGCATTAACGCGATCCTGCTGGCGGTCGCCGCCCTGCCGCTGGCATTACTCACTCACATTTCGTTCCCCGTGCTGCTCGGCATCGGTTTTGTCGTCAGCCTGATGCAGTTCACCCTGTATCCGCTGGTGGTCGCACTCGCCAATGATATGATCGAACCGGAGCGCCGCGTCTCGCTTTCCGCGTGTCTGCTCATGGCGTTTGGCGTCGGTGCCTGTATCGGCCCGCTGGCCGTGGGTGCGCTGATGGAACCGCTCGGTGGCAACATTCTGTATGCATTTTTCGCCCTGTGCGGGGCAGCCATCGTCGCCCTCAGCCGGACTTCGGCGAAAGAAGAAGAAACGGTGATGGCAGTCGATGCGCCTCTGCCGCATATCGCCATGCCGGACAGCCTGAGCAGTTCACCACTTTCCCCGGCGCTGAACCCGGCCTTCGACGAGCAAATGATTCAGGAAACCATGCCTGCGCCGGAAAATGTTACTGAACCCGTGGTGGAAGAGAGCGAAGTGACAGAAGAAGAGGAAGAAAGCCCGTATCCGCTACAGGGTGCAGACCCCGAAGTGGATACCGGCTTACAGCGTGCATTTACGTTGCTGGAAGACAGCGTGCCGGAAGAAAACGTAGATAAGACAGCCCCTAAGCCGGATTATCGATGTCGATGAACATCACATCCAACCCATGCTCTGACTCAAGCCATTCGCCTAAGGCTTTTACGCCATAACGCTCTGTGGCGTGATGGCCGGCGGCATAGAAATGCAGCCCCATTTCGCGGGCGATGTGGATAGTTTGCTCAGAGACTTCGCCGCTGATAAAAGCATCCACGCCAAATTCTGCTGCCTGCTGAATGAAGCCCTGACCGCCGCCGGAACACCACGCGACGCGACGGATTTCATCCGGCCCGCCCTGTGCGCTGTGCAACACTTTGCGATCTAAAATCACTTCAATCCGCTGACGTAATTCTTCGCCGGATAACGGCTTATCGAGCTCGCCGTAAGGCACCAGCGGCATCACCTCGCCCTGCACTTCAATGCCAAATAATTCGGCCAGCTGTGCGTTATTACCGAGTACCGGATGCGCATCGAGCGGTAAATGATAGCCATACAGATTGATATCATTCACCAGCAGGGCTTTCAGCCGGTTGCGCTTCATACCGCGAACAACCGCCGGTTCGTTCTTCCAGAAGTAACCGTGATGCACCAAAATTGCGTCCGCTTCGACGGCAATCGCGGCATCCAGCAGATCCTGAGAGGCCGTCACACCGGTGACCACGCGCTGCACATTACGACGCCCCTCGACCTGCAGGCCGTTTGGCGCATAATCATGGAAATTACTGATATCCAGTTTCTGGTTGATCAGGGCTTCAAGCTGGAGATTATTCATGGCAGTTCTCTTGTGAGTGATACGAATCTGGTGATGATAACCGACAACGTCTGTCCTGCTCAAAATCAATGTCGTGAACTGTCCTGTTGGTATTCTGGTCCTCACACAATTCAACGGACTGAGAACATGAACCAGAATAATTGTGATGTCATCGTGGCTGGAGGCGGGATCGCCGGTTGCACCAGCGCTCTTTTGCTGGCACGCGCCGGACTGAGCGTCATTTTGCTGGAACGGGGCGCACAGGCGGGCAGTAAAAACAGCTCCGGCGGGCGAATTTATACCCATAGTCTGGCGCAAATCCTGCCCGATTTCGCCCGTACAGCTCCGCTCGAACGCACGGTCACGCAGGAAAGATTATCGCTGATGACCGGTTGTGCGATGACCACTCTCGACTACCGTCATCCCGCCGATACCGCCTGTTCATCAACCGTCTTGCGCGCACGGTTTGATCCCTGGCTGATGGAACAGGCGCAGCTGGCGGGTGCACAATGCATTACCGGGGTTCAGGTGGATGCGCTAATCAGGGAAAATGATCGCGTCACCGGCGTCAGGATCGGTGACGAAGAATTGTATGCCAGCGTCGTGGTGTTGGCCGAAGGCGCCAATACGTTGCTGTCCGGTTCCCGACCTGCGCCTGAGACTATGGCAACCGGCGTGAAAGAAATCCTCTCCCTGCCCCGCGAAAAGCTCGAAGATCGTTTCGGTCTGGAAGGTGAACAGGGCTGTGCGTGGATGTTTGCCGGTCAGCCCACCTCCGGCAAAGTGGGCGGCGGTTTTTTGTATACTAACAAAGACAGCCTTTCGCTGGGCGTGGTGTGCAATCTCTCCAGGCTGGCTGACAGCGCGCACAGCCTGCCGCAGATGCTGGAGGATTTCAAACAGCATCCGGCGATACGTCCATTGCTTAAAGGCGGCGAAATCATGGAATACAGCGCGCATATGATCCCGGAAGGCGGCCTGAATGCACTGCCTGAACTCTCCGGCGCAGGCTGGCTGGTTGCCGGTGATGCCGCCCGACTGTGCATCCATGCCGGACATACCGTCCGCGGTATGGATCTGGCGATCACTTCCGCTCAGGCGGTGTGCGCGACACTTATCCATGCGCACAACCAGAACAACTTCAGCGCTGAGATGCTCTCGCACTATCGCTGGCATCTTGAACAAAGCGCGCTGTGGCCGCTGATGACGCAGTATCGTCATCTGCCTGACGCCCTGCTCAGTTCACCGCACTGGTTTTCCGAGTATCCGCAATATTCAGCGGATTTCCTGCATGACCTGTTTCACGTGCAAAATCAGCCAGCGGTTCCGTTACGCCATCTCCTCTGGAGTCACGCCCGTAAAGCGGGTCTGTGGCAACTTATCAAAGATTTACGTAAAGGAGCGCGCAGCCTGTGACTCTTCATCTCAACGACAAACTCAGCAAAAACCTTTATCAGCCGGAAAGCGAACCGCACATTATTTTGGCAGACAGCGCAGAGCAATCTGCAGTGGAAGTTTTACTCAATGCCTGCCCGGCGGGTCTTTACCGGCTGAATGTACAGGGCGACATCACTTTCGAAGCCCACGGCTGTCTGGAATGCGGGACCTGCCGGATCTTATGTGATGAAACCACCTTTGCCCGCTGGCGTTATCCGCAGGCCGGTTGCGGCGTGACTTTCCGTTTCGGATAAACTCTGGGAGATAGCGCGACGTTGTAAACGATTAAAGCTGCTATGTTTTTAGGGTGAAAATCCCTTATCTGACGGAGCTGTGTATTGTGTCTATTTTGCAATTACTGAATCAACACCCGGTCATCGCTGCTGTAAAAGACACGGAAAGTCTCAATGCTGCACTGCAATCGGACTGCAAAATTATCTCGGTGCTGTACGGCAACATTTGCAATATTGGCGCGATCGTTCAGCGTATCAAAAAGGCCGATAAATACGCCTTTATCCATGTGGACCTGCTGGACGGCACTTCGAATAAAGAGATCGTGATTAACTTTCTCAAAATCGTCACGACCGCCGATGGCATCATCAGCACCAAAGCGTCGATGATCAAAGCCGCCAAAGCACAGGGATTCTTCGGTATCCACCGCATGTTTTTGCTCGACTCCATTTCGTTTCACAATATCGACAAACAGGTCGCGCAATCTAATCCCGACTGTGTGGAGATCCTGCCGGGTTGTATGCCGAAAGTATTAGGCTGGGTCTCGGAGAAAATCGATTTGCCGATTATTGCGGGCGGGCTGGTGTGCGATTTAGAAGATGCCACCAGTGCGCTGAATGCCGGTGCCGTGGCGGTTTCCACCACTAACACCGGCGTTTGGCAGCTTAAATTTTAAGGCGATGGTTTACTAAGATGCAGGGAGAGTTCTTCCAGCACTGCCTGTAAATCCCCGACAATACCGACATCCGCCTGGGCAAAAATCGCCGCCTGCGGGTCGGTATTTATCGCCACGATAAACTCACTGTGAAACAACCCTGCCATCAGCGCTGCGGCACCCGACGCACCCGCCACAATGCAGACTTTCGGCGCAGCGATAATGCCCGACATACCTAACATTCGCGACATCTCACACCATGCATTCATCGCCACCGGCCTGCTCACGCCCGTTTCCGCGCCCATCTTCGCCGCAATCGCGCAGGCATGCCGGAGATTTTCGGCACTGCCGACGCCCTGACCGACGGCCAGAATATAAAGCGCATCCTGCAAACCGTGATCAACCTGTACAGGTGTCTGTCGAAAATCAGTCAGCCAGTCCGGAGGGGCGCAGGGCAGCGGACATTCCTGCTGGTCACCGACATACCGCCCGGTCGCGGCGGGTTTCGCACCACAGGCAGCCACGGAAACACACAGCGGAGAACCAGACAGCGCAAGCGTTGCCTGCATCCGGTTGCCATACGCAGGCTTTCTTATCTGCCAGCGCACGTCACGTTCCGCCTGCGTGACGCCCGCACCACTGACGCCGCACAAACGCGACGCCAGCCGCGAAGCCAGTTCATCACCCTGCACGCCGCTGGCACACAGCAAAACATCCGCCGGAGACTGCTGACAACACCACTCCAGACCTTCCAGCTGTTGCTCTGATAATCCCGGTGGCGGCAAAGACATCCAGCGTATACCGCTGACCGGACACCCCATCTGCGGCAGAAACGACGGCTTTTCGCCTGCATAAAACAGCCACAATTCGGCACTGTGAGTTGTCCAGCCCGAGGCCTGCAAGAATTCATTCAGCTCCTGCGCTTTGGTTAAAAACGCGGACTGACGGGTATCCATAATCAGGGCGAGTTTCACCGGTGCCACCTCTGTGCCAGATGCTGCTGATAAAGTTCACGTACGCTCTCCTGCACGCTGCCGCCCTCAATCATCACGCCTGCACGACCGGTCTCTTTTAGCGTCAGTTCGCTGAGCCTGACGCCGGGGTTATCAGGCAAACCGATGGCCGGGATCATCTCAAGCGGTTTTGCCGCCGCCGCCAGCTTTTGTTTAAGCGTCGGAATTCGCAGCAACTGTGCCTGAGCACCCGCGCCGGTGATAAGCACTACCGGCGGTTTCAGCGTCAGCGTTTGCAGTTCATCCTCCGTCCGGCGTTGGACGGTCAAAAAACCTGTATCAGACGTGGCCTGAATTTCACTGACCTCAGTCAGACAAGGCCAGCCGAGCATTTCCGCCAGCAAAAAACCGGTTTGCCGGTTCTGTCCTTCGCTGCTTTGTGACCCGAGAATAATCACCGACTGCGGATGCTCTGCATGATAACTGGCGATCTGAGCAGCAATAATTCCGGGATGAAAGCGCAGATCGTTGTTCTGTGTTTCAATCCGTACAGCACGGGCAAAATCCAGCGCCAGCAGCGTTTTCAACACCGGCTGGATCAGCGCATTTCCCACCGTCATCAGAGTGAGATCGTGACCGGAAAGGGAAAGCGCCATCTCCGCTGCGCTCTGGTCAAATCCACTCAACTGACGCCGCGCATAAGTCACTTCGCGTTCGCCTTCTGCCACACTTTGCCAGTCGCTGGCCGCCAGCATCGACAGATCAGCTTCTATTTTCACGCAGACCATCACATTCATATTCAGACTCCCTGGCTGACGACGCCGGGAACCGGTCCGGCTTTAACCGAAGACGCGCCGACCAGCGTCAGCCCTTTAGTTTCAGGCGCCCACAGAATCGAAACCACCGCACCCAGTAACAGCATGGCGGCAAGCAGCAGCATGGTGGTTTGCACGCCAAGCGATAAAACCGACAGCGGCAAAAGTCCGGTGCCGATAGCTGAACCCAGGCGGCTCATCGAGGTAGCAAAACCGACGCCCAGTGAGCGGATATCCGTCGGAAAACTTTCGGCAGGAAACACGCCGACCAGATTGCTGACGGCAGAAATCGACAGCGTAAAAACCGCGAACAATAACAGCGTCAGCCCCGCATGACCGGCCGGTAGCAGGCTCATCGCCGTCAGGCTCAGCGTCAGCACAATAAAGGATCCGATGAGAAATCCACGTCGCGAACAGCACAACGTCAGGCCGATCCCCAGCAGCGATCCACCCAGCAACAGCGCGTTTAACAGCAGATCCGTAGACAGTCCCGGCGTTAATCCCAGCAGCGCCAGAATGGCGGGTAAAAAGGTATAAATGGCAAAATACGGGACGACCAGACAGACGAAAAACAGACTGTTGAATGCGGTCCGACGCCAGTATTTCGCAGAGAAAAGCGTTTTCAGATGACGCGATGTGGCGACCGTTATCTCATCATTTAACGTGACGTGCGGGCCAAAACAGTGTTTAACCACCCGGTGCGCTTCGGTAAATAATCCTTTTTGCATCAGCCAGCGCGGCGATTCTGGCGTGCCGATGCGCAGCAACATAATCAGCGCACCCGGCAGCGCCGACGATGCCAGCAGCCAGCGCCAGGCATCTGGCCCGAAATTGGCCATCATATGCCCGACAAACGTCGCGCTGACATAGCCGAGTGTCCAGATCACGCTGAAAGAACCGAGCAAAATACCGCGATGTTTACGCGGGGAAAATTCAGCCAGCATGGTGTGCCCGACGGAGTAATCCCCGCCCAGACCGATGCCGACCAGTACCCGCAGCCAGAAGAGTTGTTCGGGCGTCTGGGCAAAAAACTGCGCCACGGAGGCGAGGGTGATAATGATAAAGCTGCAATTAAAGATTTTCTGGCGACCAATGTGATCAGACAACCAGCCAAGCAGCAAACTGCCGATAAACAATCCCACCAGCGCTGAGCCACCGATCACCCCCTGCCAGAAAGGCGTGAGCTGCATCTGCGGGGTCAGCTGTACCAGCGCAAAGCCGATCATTCCAAGCACATAACCATCGGTAAGATGTGCGCCGAAGGTCAGCCCGGCCATTTTGATATGAAAAGCGTTAAGCGGAATGTCATCCATACTGGTCTGCACGGTTTTTTCTGCCGCCATGATGCGCTCCGTTTTTGATTTTTTAGCGCCTCCCCTGCAAGAGGAAAGGCGCTTAAGGGTCACTTCTCAATCGGATAGACAGTGCCAGTATTCATGATGCCTTTCGGGTCATATACCTCTTTCAGCGCTTTCAGGATGTAATACGCGCTGCCGTGTTCATCCTTCGTCCAGTGTGTGCGGTGTTTACCGATACCGTGGTGATGCACCATCGATCCCCCCTGCTTAATGGTTTCCTCGACAATGATCTTATTCAGCGGATTGTGGTATTTGTTGATTTCCTCTTCCGGTTTGCAGTCCACCACGTTGTAATCGTAAACAAAATACATGTTGGTACCGTTGATGTAGCTGTGCGAGGAATGCCCGCCAAGCATGGTGATATCACCCGCATGGGGGAATTCATTACGAATGCGGCGGATAACATTTTCATAGATGGTGTTAATGCTCGACCAGTCGCCGGACACTTCCGTGGTAAAGCCCATATTATTGGTCTTCATGATTTGCTCGCGTTCAGCGGCGACTTTTTCCGGCCCCCAGTTCAGATGGTTAAACCAGCGTTCAATCAACGCACTGTCCACTTTTTTGCATTCCGGATGCTTCGCGACAATTCCTTCGATACCTTCACCGGTCGCACGCGCAATGCCCTTAGTTCCTTCAGCCATGAAAATCAGCACACATTTCCCGTCAGCAAAATGCGTGAAATGCTGGCTGCCATCTTCCGCGTCGTAAAGACGGGCAATCGACGGACGATAACCGTCCACCATTACCTCACGCAGAATATCGAAACCGGTCTGCATATTGTCGAGCGTATATCCGTAGAACAGATTATTTTCCGGCATGTATTTGAAAATTTTCACTGTCACTTCAGTGATATAGCACAGTGCGCCTTCGTTACCGATGATCACGTGACGGATATCCGGCCCTGCCGCGCGGCGTGGCACATTTTTAATGCGGGTGATTTTGCCGTTCGGGAATACTGCTTCCAGCCCGACCACCATGTCTTCGATTGCACCGTAAAGCGTGGAAAACTGCCCAATGCTGCGGGTGGCTACCAGTCCGCCCATCTGCGCCAGCGGCTTAGATTGTGGCGAATGACCGGTGGTGTAACCCTGCGCGCGCAGCTGGTTTTCCAGAACTTCGAGCGGCACGCCGCACTGCGCCGTCGCCTGCATATTGCGGATATCGATTTTCACTACCTGATTCAGGCCGGAACCGTCGAGCACCACGGAATTTTTCACCACCGTTTCCAGCCCGCCTTCGGTCGCTGATGCGCCGGTACGCGGTACGCAATTAATGTCGTGCTTATTCAGAAAAGCCAGAACATCGGACACCTGCTGCGCATTTTGTAATTTCACCACCGCGGCCGGCAAAGGCAGGGTAAAGACATTGTGGATATCGGCGTATTTACGAAAACGGTCAATACTGTTTTTCTTCAATACCGCTTCATCGGTAATGACCTGTGACGGGCCCACGATCTCTTTTAAATTTTCTACAATTGCTTCTCTTGTCAGCGACATAAATAAAATCCTATCATCGGTTTAACTAAAAATTCTGGAACTACCATGGCGGTCTGCGGTATATCTGCGAAAAATGATCATCTGACTAAATATCCGCCATCGACAACGACTAAATGACCGTTAACATAATCAGATGCACGACTGGCTAAAAACACCATCGTGCCCATTAAATCCTGTGTTTCTCCCCAGCGGTTTGCCGGAATATGGTCCAGCACACGCTGATTGGTGACCGGATTTTTACGGGTTTCCAGCGTAATGTCAGTGGCGTAATATCCCGGAGCAATTCCGTTAACCTGAATATTGTACTGACCTAATTCATCGCAATAGGCTTTAGTGAACCCGGCCAGTGCGTGTTTGGTTGCCGAATAAGCCGGTGACCACTGACCGCCGAGATAAGAGAATAATGAGCAGATATTGATAATTTTCCCTTCATTTTTTGGGATCATTATTTTCGCGGCTTCATGGCTTAATTCAAATGCTGCGGTCAGGTTGATATTAATCATCGGATCCCAGTCTTCACGCCCGAAATCCAGCACTTTATTGAGCTTACAAATCCCGGCGTTGTTTACCAGAATGTCGACAGTACTGAAGGTTTTCACACATTGTTCGATGACCCGTGCCGGTGCGCCCTTCTGTGTAATATCCACCTGCATAAACTCCACGCGACTGCCTTGCATCTCAATCAGTTCACGGGTTTCGCCCTTGTCCATAATAAAACTGGGGATAAACAGGTTAGCGCCCGCTTTTGCCAGGGCGACGGCAAATGCCTGTCCGAGCCCGCTGTTACCACCGGTCACGATGGCGGTCTTACCTTTCAGAGAAAAGAAATCCAGTGAAAATTCATTCAGCGCGTTTAACGACATGGTGAAACTCCTTACCTGAAAAAATCCAAAAAAAAAGAGAAAAGCAATCTTCCCTGGAAAATAAGGGAAGCTACTTTTCTCATAGGCTCTAGTAACTGGCTAAAAGGTGTACCATGAATAAACGGAGTAATTCCGTGAACTGCCTCACAGAAGAATTCTTTAAATGATTTGTGAGTTTTATCACGGTTATTCAATATTACCGCATGTTATTACTGTCGCCAGTTACCAGAGATGAAGAGAAAAGTAACTTCCCCGCTTTCGGGAAGTCTGCTTTTCTCTTTTTTTTTGCCTTAAAAATCTGACAACACAGGGCAGTATTTATGGAACAATCTAATTTTCGCCGCTGGATGACATTGGCAATAATAAGTATCAGTGGCGGCGTAAGCTTTGATCTGGCTTACCTGCGGTATATTTATCAAATCCCGATGGCAAAATTTATGGGTTTTACCAATACCGAGATTGGCTTAATTATGAGCACTTTTGGTATTACAGCGATTATTCTTTATGCGCCAAGCGGAATTATTGCTGATAAATTTTCCCATAAAAAAATGATGAGTTTTGCCATGATAGCCACCGGTATACTGGGGTTATTAATGGCAGTTTATCCGCCATTCTGGGTGATGATTTTAATACAGGTGGCTTTTGCCATTACCACAATTTTAATGCTCTGGTCGGTTTCTATAAAAGCCGCGTCGCTGCTCGGAAATCACGACGAACAGGGCAAAATCATGGGCTGGATGGAAGGACTGCGCGGCGTCGGCGTGATGGCGCTGGCGGTGTTTACCATGTGGGTGTTTTCATTGTTCGCGCCGGAAAATCCGGCCAGTCTGAAAGCCGTGATCCTGATTTATAGCGGTGTTTACATCCTGCTCGGCATACTGTGCTGGTTCTTTGTGCGCGATGGTTTTGTTGTCAGTGAAAATCAGCAGGACACGCAGAAATTCAGCCTGAAAGATATCTTCTCCGTACTGAAAATCAGCACCACCTGGTATTGCAGCATGATCATCTTCGGCGTCTACACCATCTACGCCATTCTCAGTTACTCCACCAACTATCTGACAGAAATGTATGGCATGACGCTGGTGGCGGCAAGTTACATGGGTATCGTCATCAACAAGATTTTCCGCGCCCTGTGCGGTCCGCTGGGCGGCATGATTACCACCTACACCCGTCTTAAATCGCCGACCCGCGCCGTACAGCTGCTGGCGCTGGTCAGCATTATCACTCTCGGCGTTTTGCTGATGACCAACCAGCATCCGCAATCCGTCACCGTGGGCATTGGCCTGATTTTATTGCTGGCTTTTGCCTGTTATGCCTCGCGCGGTTTGTACTTCGCCTGTATCGGCGAAGCACGTACGCCTAAATACATTATGGGCACCACCGTGGGTATTTGTTCGGTGATCGGTTTTCTGCCCGATGTGTTTGTTTATCCGCTGGTCGGACACTGGCAGGACACCCTGCCTGCCGCCGAGGCCTATCGCAATATGTGGCTGATGGGCATGGTCGCCACCGGCATTGTGATCGTTTTTACCGCATTACTCTTTAATAACATCAGATGCCAAAGCGTGACGCCGCAAAGCACTGCGCAGCTGGCCAAATAAAATCAATCCGGAGGCCTTATACATGGACAAAAAGTATTTAATGGGCGTGGATGTGGGGACACAAAGCGCCAAAGTGGTCATTTTTGATACTGAAGGCAATGTGATTTGCGAAGGTAAACAGGCGCTGCGCAAACTCGAGATCCCCGCGCCGCTGCTGGCGGAACATCCTGACGATGATTTATGGGATTCCCTGCAGGTGGCATTCAGCAAAGTGATGGACAACTTCCACACACTTGGCGGAAAACCGGTGGATATTCTGGCGATGGGCGTCTGTGTGATCCGCTGCTGCCGTGTACTGCTAAAAGGTAACGGTGAACTGGCGTGGCCGGTCATCAACTGGATGGATAAACGGCTCAACAAACCTTATGAGCATCAGGAATGTTACGGTGACGTGAAATACGTCACCACCACTTCCGGCTACATTACTCACCGGCTGACCGGCGAATTTAAAGATACCTGTGCCAACTATATCGGCTGGTGGCCGATGGACAACGATACGCTCGACTGGAGCACCGATCCGGCGCAATGGGAAAGCTGCAATCTGACGCCGGAAACAGTGTTTGATGTGGTGAAACCCGGCGAAATGCTGGGATATCTCAGTGAAAAAGCGGCGCGTAACATCGGCCTGCCAGCGGGGATCCCGGTGATTGCCACCGCGCACGATAAAGCCGTCGAAGCGCTGGGTGCGGGCACACTCGAACCCGGTGTGGCACTGATTTCACTCGGTACCTATATCGGTGCGATGGTTCACGGGCACGATAACGTGAAAGGCGCGCAATACTTCTGGCCGTTCCAGGCATCCATTCCCGGTCGTTATCTTTACGAGTGTATGGGTGTGCGGCGCGGCATGTGGACTGTCAGCTGGTTCCGCGACCAGTTTGGTGCGGCTGCGCTGGCCGATGCTACGGAGAAAAACCTCAGCATTGAGGAATTACTCAACCGCGAGGCGACGCATGTTCCGGCCGGTTGTGAAGGTTTGCTGACGGTGCATGACTGGGCACCGCCTTCCGAAGCTGAGTTTCGTAAAGGCGCGATGATCGGTTTTGATGGCCGTCATACCCGCGCGCATATGTACCGCTCGATGCTGGAAGGTATTGCGTTCACCATGAAAAATCACATGGATAAAATGGCGCAGGAACTGAAAGTGCCGTTCAAAAGCCTGATTATTTCCGGCGGTGGCGCGAACAGTGATTTATTCATGCAAATTTTCGCCGATGTGTTTGGCGTGCCGACGCGACGGAATCTGATGAAAGGCTCTGCCGCCGTCGGGTGTGCGGTGAATGCCGGAATGGCGGTCGGTGTTTTCAGCAGTTATGAAAAGGCGACGGAAAAGATGGTGCGGATGGGCGAACATTTCACGCCCGATATGCAAAACCATGCGCTGTATAACGCGCTGAATGCGGATGTTTATCAGAAAGTTAACACGCATCTGGATCCGCTGTTCCAGGCACTCAGCCCGCTGGTCGATTAAATATAAAAAGGGGAAGCATAAAAAGGGGAAACGTATTTCCCCTTTCATCCTCTAAAGCTGCAATCTGTCACCCTGTTCCATTCTGACAAACTTCACGCCCAGATTATTGCCTTTCTCCAGCTGCGCCATGATTTCCTTTTCAGGATCTGCACCCGCTTTCAGGCTCGGTTTAACGTGGCTGATAATGACTGTCAGATCTTTCAGCGATCCCTCGCCGCCTGCGTACTGCTGCAAATACCCCAGCTCTTTCAGCAACCAGTCCGGTGTCAGATGTCCGAACAGTTTGCTGTCGGGAACATCATCGGGATAAGAGGTTTCGATGATAAACCCCTTCAGGCGTTTCGCTTTGATTTCATCGCCGAGCACGCGCCAGACGGCGTCAAGATTCTTCGATTTCTCGACGTCATCCGGGCCGGTATCGCCAAAGAAGGCGAAGGACTGGTTATTGCGGCTGACCAGAATCATGCTCGAAGGTGTACCGCCGTGGCTGAGTGGGTAAATGCGGCCATCAAGGCCAGTCAGGCCGAGGGAGAATCGCTGATCCGGACGCTGCAAGTTCAGGCGATAGGTGCCGATACGCAGGCCGCTGCCGGAATCGGTGAAATTCGGCCAGACGCGGCCGTTGAAGTAATGCTGACGCAGCGTGCCGATAGTGTCAGCGGTGCCGTAAAGCGGTTTTTTGGTGTCTTCAGGCGAGCTGATAATCAGTCCGGCCAGATGGTCCAGATGACCGTGGCTGATAAAGTAGCCGCCGATCAGGTTGCGAAATACCGCGCCCTGCGGGGTGTAGGGAGCGGCATTTTCAGTCGTCACTTCGGGGAAACTGCCTTTCTCCAGCGCTTTGCGGATGCCCGGCAATACGGAGCCGGCGTCCAGCCCGAGATACAGTTTTTGATCATCACTGCGTACCAGATATGACGTCAGATTTCCTTCCTCAACGCCACCGTTGACACCCAGTGCAACCACATCAAAGGCCGCCGCGGCCTGGCTCGCCCAGCACGCCAGCATCAGCGCCAGCAGGTGTTTTTTCATCACATCGCTCCTTGTCGTGGTGATTAGCAAAAAGGTCAGTCTGACCGGTTTTTTGCCGCCTCAAACGCCGCAAGCGTGTCTTTGCGTGCCCTTGCGTGATCAATGATCGGCAACGGATAGTCTAGCACGCGATGCTGTTTTTCCGCCCAGCGATGCGGTGTGTGTATGTCTTTTTCCGGTACATCCGACAGTTCCGGGATCCAGGCCTTGATAAATCGCCCCGCTTTGTCAAAGCGTTCGCCCTGCGTTGTCGGGTTGAAAATACGGAAATACGGTGCGGCGTCGGTCCCGGTCGATGCGCCCCACTGCCAGCCGCCGTTGTTGGCGGCCAGATCGCCGTCGATCAGTTGCGACATAAAATAGCGTTCGCCTTCGCGCCAGTTGATCAGTAAATCCTTCACCAGAAAACTGGCGACGATCATCCGCAGACGGTTGTGCATCCAGCCGGTGGCGTTGAGCTGGCGCATCGCCGCATCGACAATCGGATAGCCGGTTTTTCCCTCTTTCCACGCCTGTAACTCTTTCGGTGCATGACGCCAGCGCACGCCATCAGTCCAGTCGACAAACGGCTGATGTTTGCAAAGTTTCGGCCACGCAACGATCAGATGACGGTAGAACTCACGCCAGATCAGTTCGTTCAGCCAGCCAAATGCGCCGCCGTCGGTTCTGTCGAGTACGTCAGGACATTCAGTGCGCAGCCGGTTGAAGCACTGACGCGGCGAAAGCACGCCGATCGCCAGATACGGCGAGAGCGAACTGGTGCCATCAACGGCGGGTAAATCGCGTTGCTGGAGATAATCCTGCACCTGCTCACGGCAAAAACTGCGCAACTGATTGCGCGCCGCGTCTTCACCGACCGCAAAATTCTCGTCGATATTTTCCAGCGGATAATCGAAAGGCATCAGCTTATGCAACACTGTTTTCTGCCCGTGCTCGCGCGCTTTTGGTGCGGGCAAGGAACGGCTGTCGGATTCGGTCAGACGGGATAAAAAGGCACGACGAAACGGCGTGTAAACTTTGTACATTTCGTTGTTGCCGGTGGTGACCGATCCCGGCGGCAGCAGCAGGCTGTCGTCAAATGCGTGACACAAGACGCCCGCACCGACAGATTTTTCCAGCGCTTCATCCCGCAGGCGTTCGTTGATTTCATACTGTTTGTTGTAAAACAGTGCATCCACCTTTTCCGCTTCACAGAACGCTTTCATCCAGTTCAGACTTGCCGCGAAATCATCACACTGATGGTAATGCAGCGGGATACTGCGTTCCGCCAGAGCATGTTGCAGCGCCTGAAGATGTTGATAAATAAACGACGCCTGACGTGGTGCCATCTCATGCTGTTTCCACTGTTCGGGCGTGGCAATAAAAACGGCGAGCACCTTCGCCTGCGGATCTTCACAGGCGGCGTGCAGCGCGCGGTTGTCGGTAATACGTAAATCATTGCGAAACCAGACTAAATGCGTGGTCATAAAACTCCCTTTAGTGTCCGTAACGCAAGCGCAGCGCTTCCGGATAAGGCTCGAAATAGCGTTGATCGGCCAGATACGCATCCGGATATTCGGACATGTAATGCTTAAGCAATGTGATCGGGGCGAGCAACGGCTGCACGCCCTGACGGTAGCGGTCGATCAGCCCCGCCAGTTCCTGACGCTGCACAGACGTGAGCTGTTTACGGAAATAGCCCTGCACATGCATCAGCACATTCGTGTGATTGCGGCGGGTGGCTTTGTGATTAAGCAGATTCATCAGCCGCTGACGGTATTCGACGAAATACTCTTCCAGCGACGTCCATTCCGCCATTGCGGCGACAAAGCGGCCCAGTTCGCGATATTCGGGCTGTGAGTGCGCGAGTAAAGAAAGTTTGTAACGACTATGGAACGCCATCAGTTTGCCGCGCGTCAGACCGCTCTCGCGCAGCTGGTTCAGCTCAAAGAGAGTAAATACGCGTTCCACGAAATTTTCGCGGATCACCGGATCGTTAAGTCGCCCGTCTTCTTCCACCGGCAACCACGGATGCTGTTTCATCAGCTCGGCAGTGTAGATGCCAACGCCGCTTTTTTTCGCATCTTTGCCGTTGGCGCTGTATACCCGCACGCGTTCCATGCCGCAGCTGGGAGATTTGGCGCAGACGATGTAACCGCAAAGTTGCGTTAACGGTGCGATGCGCTTTTCAGCGTAGCTCTGCATTTTTTCGGTGATATCGATGGTTTCATCATTACTGAATCGCATCGCGACGCCCTCATCCATTCTGACCAGTCGCAAAGCCGGGCGCGGCGTTGGAAGGCCGATAGCCATTTCCGGGCAGATGGGTTCGAAGCGGACGTAAGGCGCCAGTTGCTCTACGGCAAAGGCAAAGCGTTTGTGGCCGCCATCGAAGCGGACCTTGTCGCCCAGCAGGCATGCGCTGATACCAATAGGGATTGTTTTCGTCATTGTCAGCTCCGCCATTGAAGTGAAGAAGGGAGTGCCAGTGATTCATCACTCTCATGTATTACTCAGTATAAGTTATACATAAAAATAATGTTGTACAGGTTTTCCGAAAGAGTAATAAAAAACCCCGTCCTGAGAACGGGGTTTTAAAGGTGAAGCTGAAAAATCGATTCAGTTAACAAATCAGTAGAAATCTTGTGTTGCCATTTCAGCATGTGCCAGCCAGACCGGCTTATCGCTGGTCTTCATCCAGACACGGTGTAAATAGCTGTAAAAACGGGCGCGATCGGCGCGGAACAGCATGACCGGTAAGGCGAGAAGACCGGCTGCCAGCACAAAAGCGCGGCGGGCCAAAATACGGGTCATGGTGTAAGGCGTGTAATCAGACGTAGCTTTCATCGCGTTGCTCCTGTGAAATTTGGATAGTTTATAGAAACTGGAAGTTGTGAAAAATTTTACGGCAACTGATGAAATTTTACCACTCATCTGACCACTTTAAAGAGTAAATTTTCGCCATTTCTTGCCTGTTACTGTAATTAGGTTACAAAACGGTTAAATAAAAACATTAGTTGCGTTTCTTTTTGGTTTTTTATTTGCGCATTTTTATACTTTCTTTACACCGACGAGCCCTTTCTTTTCAGGATCTTTGCCCCCGTTTTCTTATTCTCCTCCCAACATAAAAAACACACCTGTGGAGGTGGATTGTGACTGTTGGCGTAATCTGCGGCGCATTGCTGGTTCTTCTGCTGCTCGGCTATCTGGTTTATGCCTTGCTGAATGCGGAGGATTTTTAAATGGCCGCGACCGGATTCTTACTGATTGCCAGTTTTATGCTGGTGCTTTTGCTGCTGGCAAAACCACTGGGTAACTTTATTGCTCAACTTATTGAAGGACAGCCTGGCGCCTTTTTGCAGCGCGTAGAAAACGGGGTATTACGCACGTCTGGCAGCAGCGATGCTGAGATGAACTGGTGGCAGTACGCGCTGGCGATCGTGGTGTTCAACATTCTGGGGATTATTGTGCTGACCGCCATGCTGATGGCTCAGGGCACGTTGCCGATGAATCCGCAGCATTTTGGCGGATTGTCGTGGGATCTGGCGTTTAACACTGCCGTCAGTTTCGTCACCAACACCAACTGGCAGGCCTACAGCGGCGAAAGCACGCTGAGCTATCTGAGCCAGATGGCCGGTTTAACTGTTCAAAACTTCCTGTCGGCCGCGACCGGTATCGCCGTGGCGTTTGCCCTGATCCGCGCCTTTGCGCGCCCTTCAGCAAGCACCATTGGTAACGCCTGGACGGATTTATGGCGCATCACGCTGTATCTGTTGCTGCCGGTGTCCTTCCTGCTGGCGCTGTTTTTCGTCAGTCAGGGCGTGATCCAGAACTTCGAAGTTTATCAGCACGTGACCACACTGGAGGGTCTGCAACAAACGCTGCCAATGGGGCCGGTGGCTTCGCAGGAAGCAATCAAAATGCTGGGCACCAACGGTGGTGGCTTCTTCGGCGCTAACTCGGCGCATCCGTTTGAGAATCCGACGGCGCTGACCAACATGGTGCAGATGCTGGCGATCTTCATCATTCCTTGCGCCTTGTGTTTTGCCTTCGGTCGCGTGGTCGGTGACAACCGTCAGGGCAACGCGCTGGTCTGGGCGATGTCGGTGATTTTCGTGGTGTCAGTGGTAGTGGTGATGTACGCCGAATTGCAGGGTAACCCGCACTTCACGGTGCTCGGGGCAAGCAGCAACATCAATATGGAAGGCAAAGAGAGCCGATTCGGCATTCTCGCTTCCAGCCTCTATGCGGTGGTGACCACGGCGGCTTCCTGCGGCGCGGTCAACGCAATGCA
The DNA here is from genome assembly GCA_013457415.1 of Enterobacteriaceae bacterium Kacie_13. Classification (NCBI taxonomy): domain Bacteria; kingdom Pseudomonadati; phylum Pseudomonadota; class Gammaproteobacteria; order Enterobacterales; family Enterobacteriaceae; species Enterobacteriaceae bacterium Kacie_13. The sequence goes on along the minus strand of CP045665.1, from coordinate 1,429,305 downwards.
CGACTCCTTCACCGCGCTCGGCGGAATGGTGCCGATGTGGCTGATGCAGATTGGTGAAGTGGTGTTCGGCGGCGTCGGCTCCGGCCTGTACGGCATGCTGCTGTTCGTTCTGCTGACGGTGTTTATCGCCGGGCTGATGATTGGACGTACACCGGAATATCTCGGCAAGAAAATCGACGTTTACGACATGAAGATGACCGCACTGGCGATCCTGGTCACACCGACGCTGGTACTGCTTGGCACCGCGCTGGCACTGGTCACCGATGCAGGCCGGGCGGGCATTCTTAATCCCGGCGCGCACGGTTTTAGCGAAGTGCTTTATGCAGTGTCTTCCGCCGCCAACAACAACGGCAGCGCCTTTGCCGGGCTCAGCGTCAACACGCCGTTCTACAACCTGTTGCTGGCGTTCTGCATGTTCTTCGGACGCTTTGGCGTGATCCTGCCGGTGCTGGCCATTGCCGGGTCGCTGGTGGCGAAAAAACGTCAGCAGGCAGGCAACGGCACACTGCCGACGTCCGGTCCGCTGTTTATCGGCCTGCTGGTCGGGACCGTCTTGTTAGTCGGTGCGCTGACCTTTATTCCGGCGCTGGCGCTGGGGCCGATCGCGGAACATCTTCAGGTCTGGTCAGCACAGTAATGCTGCGTAATTCGTTGAATTAATGAATATAGAGATTAATAAAATGACTCGTAAACAACGTGCGCTGTTTGAACCTCGCCTGATCCGCACTGCCCTGTGGGATGCGGCGAAAAAGCTGGATCCACGCGTTCAGTGGCGCAATCCAGTGATGTTCGTGGTGTATCTGGGCAGTATTCTGACCACGGTTATCTGGCTGGCGATCCTGCTGCATCGCACCGACGGCAGCGCCGCCTTTACCGGCAGCGTGTCGCTGTGGCTGTGGTTCACCGTGCTCTTCGCCAACTTTGCCGAAGCGCTGGCGGAAGGCCGCAGTAAGGCGCAGGCGCAGAGCCTGAAGGGCGTGCAGAAAACCAGCTGGGCGAAGAAAATCTATGAACCACGCCCGGAATCACCGGTGATCAAAGTCGCTGCGGACGAGTTGCGTAAAGGCGATATGGTGCTGATCGAAGCCGGGGATACCGTGCCGTGCGACGGGGAAGTGCTGGTCGGCGGCGCATCGGTGGATGAAAGCGCGATCACCGGCGAGTCTGCGCCGGTGATCCGCGAATCCGGTGGCGACTTCTCCTCAGTGACCGGCGGGACGCGCGTACTCTCCGACTGGCTGGTGGTGCAGTGTTCTGCTAACCCTGGCGACACCTTCCTCGACCGCATGATCGCTATGGTCGAAGGGGCGAAGCGTCGCAAAACGCCAAACGAAGTCGCGCTGACCATTTTGCTGGTGGCACTGACGCTGGTCTTCGTGCTGGCAACCGCCACGCTGTATCCGTTCTCACTGTTTAGCGTGGACGCCAGTCATGCCGGTATTCCGGTCACCGTGACCGTGCTGGTCGCGCTGCTGGTGTGTCTGATCCCGACCACCATTGGCGGTTTACTGTCAGCTATCGGCGTCGCGGGGATGAGCCGCATGCTGGAAGCCAACGTGATCGCCACCAGCGGCCGTGCGGTGGAAGCTGCCGGTGATGTGGATGTATTGTTGCTGGATAAAACCGGCACCATCACGCTGGGTAACCGCCAGGCATCGCAGTTCCTGCCCTCCCCTCAGGTGACGGAACAGGAACTGGCCGATGCCGCGCAGTTATCTTCACTGGCCGATGAAACGCCGGAAGGCCGCAGTATCGTGGTACTGGCAAAACAGCGCTTTAATCTGCGTGAACGCGACATTCACTCGCTGAATGCCACTTTCGTCCCCTTCTCGGCGCAAACCCGTATGAGCGGCGTGAACGTCGGCGACCGTAATATCCGTAAAGGCGCGGTAGATGCTATCCGTCGCCATGTGGAATCCAACGGCGGTACGTTCCCGAAAGCCGTCGACGGGCTGGTGGAAACCGTGGCGCGTAAAGGCGGTACGCCGCTGGTGGTGGCCGAAGGCGCGAAAGTACTGGGTGTGGTTGAACTGAAAGACATCGTCAAGGGTGGCATCAAGGAACGTTTCGCTGAACTGCGCAAAATGGGCATCAAAACGGTGATGATCACCGGGGATAACCGTCTGACAGCGGCAGCCATTGCCGCCGAAGCGGGCGTCGATGATTTTCTGGCCGAAGCCACGCCGGAAGCTAAACTGGCGCTGATCCGCCAGTACCAGTCTGAAGGTCGTCTGGTGGCCATGACCGGCGACGGTACCAACGATGCCCCGGCGCTGGCGCAGGCTGACGTGGCGGTGGCGATGAACTCCGGTACGCAGGCAGCGAAAGAAGCCGGGAACATGGTGGATCTGGATTCCAACCCAACCAAGCTGATTGAAGTGGTGCACATCGGTAAGCAGATGCTGATGACCCGCGGCTCGCTGACCACGTTCAGTATCGCCAACGACGTCGCCAAGTATTTTGCCATCATTCCGGCAGCCTTTGCGGCGACCTATCCGCAGCTGAATGCCCTGAACGTGATGCACCTGACCTCACCGTCTTCGGCCATTATGTCGGCGGTCATTTTCAACGCCCTGGTGATTGTGTTCCTGATCCCGCTGGCGCTGAAAGGCGTGAGTTATAAAGCCATGAGCGCCGCGTCGCTGTTGCGCCGTAACCTGTGGATTTATGGCGTGGGTGGTCTGCTGGTGCCGTTTGTCGGGATCAAACTTATCGACATGATCCTGACCGTTTTACACCTGAGCTGATTGATTAAAAGGAAGACCATTATGTCTGTTACACGTATTGCGTATGTTCGCCCGGCTCTGGTGATGACCGTCCTGCTGACGCTGGCGACCGGTGTGGCCTATCCCCTGCTGACCACCGGCGTTTCCGAACTGGTGTTCAGCTCGCAGGCACGGGGTTCACTCATCAAAGACAGCAGCGACAAAGTGATTGGATCGGAGCTTATCGGGCAGAATTTTACCCGCAACGATTACTTCTGGGGGCGTCCGTCAGTGACGTCCGATTCGCCGTATAACCCGATGGCGTCAGCGGGCAGCAATCTGGCGGCCAGTAACCCGGCGCTGGATCAGGCGGTGAAAGATCGTATCGCAGCGCTGCGTAAAGCCAATCCGCAAAGCCCGGCGACGGTGCCGGTGGATCTGGTGACTGCCAGCGGCAGCGGGCTTGATCCGCAGATTTCGGTTGAGGCGGCACAATGGCAGGCTCAGCGCATTGCCACCGCGCGCGGGTTGCCACTGGCGCAAGTGGATAAATTGATTGATGATAATACATCATCACCGCTGATAGGTTATCTCGGTCCGACCGTGGTCAACGTGCTGGAACTCAATCAGGCGCTGGATAAACTGAAAGCCAATTAATTTAGCCAAAATAATTCGGGTCGCAGGAAGGCGGCCCGAAGTATGAAGGATAATATGACAGAAGATAATCGCCCCGACCCTGACAGCTTACTGGCGCTCGCCAATGAGAAGCCGCGCGGGCAACTGAAGGTCTTTTTCGGCGCCTGCGCAGGCGTTGGGAAAACATACGCCATGTTGCAGGAAGCGCAGAGGTTGCGCGCCACCGGTCTCGATGTGCTGGTCGGCGTGGTGGAAACTCACGGGCGGCAGGAAACGCAAGCGCTGCTGCCGGGCCTGACGCTGCTGCCGCCCAGGCGCATTCACCATCGCGGCCGTCAGGTGCTGGAGTTTGACCTCGACGCGGCACTGGCCCGCCGCCCTGCCCTGATTCTGATGGACGAACTGGCACACAGTAACGCCGCGGGTTCGCGCCATCCAAAACGCTGGCAGGATATCGAAGAATTACTCAATGCCGGTATCGACGTTTTCACCACCGTGAATGTTCAGCATCTGGAAAGCCTGAACGACGTGGTCAGCGGCGTGACCGGCATTATCATTCGTGAAACCGTCCCCGATCGTCTGTTTGATGATGCCAGCGAAGTGGTGCTGGTGGATTTACCTCCCGACTCCCTGCGTCAGCGCCTGAAAGAAGGCAAAGTCTATATTCCCGGCCAGGCCGAACGCGCCATCGAGCACTTTTTCCGTAAAGGCAATCTGATTGCTCTGCGCGAACTTTCCCTGCGCCGCACCGCCGATCGTGTTGACGATCAAATGCGGGAATACCGCGACGATCAGGGCGTCAACCGAGTCTGGCATACCCGTGATGCGCTACTGTTATGCATCGGGCATGGCGGCGGTAACGAAAAACTGGTGCGCGTCGCGTCCCGTCTGGCGGCGCGCCTCGGCTGCGTCTGGCATGCTGTTTATGTCGAAACGCCGCGTCTGCACCGGTTACCGGAAGGCCAGCGCCGCGCGATTTTGCATTCACTGAAACTGGCGCAGGAACTGGGCGCAGAAACCGCCACACTTTCAGAACCACACGAAGAACAGGCGATTCTGCGCTACGCCCGCGAGCATCGTCTGGGCAAAATCATGATGGGCCGCCGCCGTGAAAAACGCTGGAAGCCCGGCGGCAGCTTTGCCGACAAACTGGCAGATATTGGCCCGGATCTCGACCTGATTATCGTCGGGCTGGAAGATTCCCCCGCCGCACCGGTGCGCAAAGAGCAGGATTCACGCACCTTTGCCGACCGGTTCAGCCGCCAGTTGTGGGGCTGCTCGCTGGCCGTGGCGCTGTGCGCGCTGATCACCGTGCTGTCGCAGTGGCTGATCCCGGCGTTCGATCAGGCCAACCTGGTGATGGTGTATCTGCTCGGTGTGGTGATCGTCGCCCTGTTTTATGGCCGCTGGCCATCAGTGCTGGCGGCGGTAATTAACGTCGTCAGTTTTGACTTATTCTTTGTGCAGCCGCGCGGCTCGCTCGCCGTTACCGACGCACAATATCTGGTGACCTTCGGCGTGATGCTGCTGGTCGGTATTCTGATCGGGAACCTCACCGCCGGAGTACGTTATCAGGCCCGCATCGCCCGCCACCGCGAGAAACGCGCACAACATCTGTATGAGATGTCGAAAAGCCTCAGTCAGGCGCTGACGCCGGAAGCCATCGCGCAAACCAGCCGCCACTTTATATCCTCCAGCCTGCACGCCAAAACCGCCATTCTGCTGCCGCAGGAAAACGGCGAGCTGGCGCAGCCTGCCGCAGAGGTGACGTCGATTGTCGTTGACGATGCCATTGCGCGCTGGAGTTTTGATAAGAAACAGCCCGCCGGTGCCGGTACCGATACGCTGCCCGGCGTGCCGTATCAGCTACTGCCACTGGTGGCCTCGGGCGGATCCTGCGGGCTACTGGCGGTGGAACCTACCAACATCCGCCAGTTGCTGGTACCGGAACAACAGCGTCTGTTGCAGACGTTTACCGTGCTTATCGCCAACGCCCTCGAGCGCCTGCATCTGGCTGCCAGCGCGGAATCTGCACGTCTGGAAACCGAGCGCGAACAGCTGCGCAACTCGCTGCTTTCGGCGCTCTCTCACGATTTACGTACACCACTCACCGTCCTGTTCGGACAAGCGGAAATCCTGACGCTGGATTTAGCATCGGAAGGTTCGAAGCATGCACCACAGGCCAGCCAGATCCGCCAGCAGGTACTGAGCACTACGCGGCTGGTAAACAATTTGCTGGATATGGCGCGTATTCAGTCGGGCGGATTTAATCTGCGCAAAGAGTGGCAGTCGGTGGAAGAGATCACCGGCAGCGCCCTGCGGATGCTGGAGCCGGTGCTGGCGAACGACAATATCAAAATCGATTTACCAGCAGAAATGGTGCTGGTGAACTGTGATGCCAGCCTGATCGAACGGGTGCTGATCAACTTGCTGGAGAACGCCCATAAATATGCCGGGATCGGTGCGACCATCGGCATCAAAGCGACGCCGCTCGACGAGTGGCTGGAGATCGAAGTCTGGGATAACGGCCCCGGCATTGCGGCGGGTACCGAGCAAAGAATCTTTGAGAAGTTCGCGCGCGGGAATAAAGAATCCGCCATTCCGGGTGTGGGGTTGGGATTAGCCATTTGTCGTGCCATTATTGAGGTGCACGACGGACGGATCTGGGCAGAAAATGGTCCGGACGGCGGTGCGCGTTTCCGTTTCAGGCTGCCGCTGGAAGCCATGCCTGATATGGAGAATGACATGGAAAAAGACATCGACGAGGCCTCGTGACCGCATCCCCCATCAATATTTTGATTGTTGAAGACGAAAAAGAAATCCGCCGCTTTGTGCGCACTGCGCTGGAAGCGGAAGGCTTACGGGTGTTTGAAAGTGAAACACTGCAGCGCGGGCTGATTGAGGCCGGCACGCGAAAACCGGATCTGATTATTCTCGATCTCGGTTTACCGGACGGGGACGGCCTGACCTATATTCGCGATTTGCGCAACTGGAGCGCGATCCCGATCATTGTGCTGTCGGCACGCATCCGCGAGGAAGACAAGATTGCCGCGCTGGATGCCGGTGCTGATGATTTTCTCACTAAGCCATTTGGCGTCGGTGAATTACTGGCACGGGTCCGCGTGGCGCTGCGCCGTCAGGCAAACAGCTCGCAGGAAAGCCCTCTGGTCACGTTTTCCGATGTGACGGTGGATCTGATTAACCGGCGCGTACAGCGTAACGGTGAAGATTGTCATCTGACGCCGATCGAGTTTCGCCTGCTGGCCGAGCTGCTGGCAAACAGCGGCAAAGTTATTACTCAGCGTCAGTTATTGAGCCACGTCTGGGGCCCGAATTACGTCGAACACAGCCATTATCTGCGCATCTACATGGGGCATTTGCGCCAGAAACTGGAGGCCGACGCCACCCGTCCGCGTCATTTACTGACCGAAACCGGGGTCGGTTATCGCTTTATGCCTTAGGGGCTTCAGGTGCGTCAGTGTCGGTTTTCACGGGCGCAAATTCCGCTTCGATGCTTTCAGCCGCCTGCTGTAAAATCGCGCTCACGCGCAACACTTGCTCCGGCGTTAAATCATCACGCATCATGTTACCGCGCAGCGCATGTTTGAGGCGATGCATAGTTTCATGGATGCCTTCCGCCAGATTATTTCCCTTCGGTCGGGTTGCACCGGCCAGGCGGGCAAAAATGATATCCACAACTTCCTGATGCTGCGCCAGTTCATTTTTGCCGGCTTCGGTTATCTGATAGCTTTTGCGACCATTTCCGGTGGCCACGGCTTCCAGAAAATCTTGTTCTTCCAGCAGGGTCAGCGTCGGATAAATCACACCCGGACTTGGCACATACAGGCCAGACGAGGCTTCTTCGATGGCTTTAATCAGCTCATACCCATGACTCGGTTTCTTTGCCACCAGCGCCAGCAGGACGCGGCGTAAATCACCGTGCTCGAACAGACGATGCACAGCGCGTTCGCCGCGAGGACCGCCCCGCCGGCCTTCGCCACGACCACCGCGACGCTCGCGCCCTTCTTCTCCACGTTCCTCACCGCGATGACGTCCGTCACGGCGCAGTGCATGACGTTCGCTGTGACCGCTCACTTCTGATTCATGACGGCAATGGCCGCGTTGCCCTTCTTCCCGACTGCCGTGACCGCGATGGCGGCCTTCAAACATTTTGCTAAACATATTTTATGTCCTATTTAGATATATCGAATTATTTCGATATATCTAAACTAGATCGGATTTCAAAATCTGGCAAGCCTGAATGCACATTTAGATATATCTTTTTTATTTCGTAAATTGCGGACAAAAAAAAGCGCTGAATAATCAGCGCTTTTAGTCAGGATCCGAAACCGGATTATTTTGCGTCGGCGAGCACTTTGCTGACGATTTCTACGGCTTCTTTCTCGATTTGCTCGCGATGCTCTGCACCGAGGAAGCTTTCACAATAGATTTTATAGGCTTCTTCTGTGCCGGACGGACGTGCTGCAAACCAGCCGTTTTTGGTCATCACTTTCAGACCGCCGATCGATGCGCCGTTACCCGGTGCGTTGGTCAGACGGGCGGTGATCGGGTCACCGGCCAGCGTGTCGGCTTTCACCTGTTCAGGGGAAAGTTTAGACAATGCGGCTTTCTGGGCGTGTGTTGCAGGCGCCTGAATGCGGTTGTAGCTTGGCGCACCAAAACGGGCAGCCAGCTCGTTGTAATGCTCCTGCGGGTTCTTACCGGTAACTGCGGTAATTTCTGCTGCCAGCAGGCACATGATGATGCCGTCTTTGTCAGTAGACCACGGTGTGCCATCGAAACGCAGGAAGGAAGCCCCTGCACTTTCTTCGCCACCAAAACCGAAGCTGCCGTCGAACAAACCATCGACGAACCATTTGAAACCGACCGGAACTTCGACCAGTTTACGCCCCAAATCTTCAACAACGCGGTCGATCATTGCGCTTGAGACCAGCGTTTTACCGACAGCGACGTCTTTGCCCCATTGCGGGCGATGCTGGAACAGGTACTGAATCGCCACGGCCAGATAATGATTCGGGTTCATTAAACCAGCAGGCGTCACGATACCATGGCGATCGTAGTCAGGGTCGTTGGCAAAGGCCAGATCGAATTTATCACGCAGCGCCAGCAAACCGGCCATTGCGGATTCAGACGAGCAGTCCATGCGGATCACGCCGTCGTGGTCGAGATGCATGAAACGGAAAGTCTGATCGACGTGATCGTTCACCAGCGTCAGATCCAGTTTGTAATGCTCAGCGATACGCTTCCAGTATTCAATACCGGAACCACCGAGAGGATCCACACCCAGCTTCAGACCGGCTTTCTGAATCGCGGCCATGTCGACGATTTCGGTCAGGCCTTCGATAAACGGCTGAACCAAATCCTGTTCGACCAGATGACCACTTTTCCACGCCTGATCCAAAGACTGACGCTTGATGCCGGAAAGCTTCGCCGCCAGCAGAGCGTTGGCGCGTTTCTCGATAACCGAGGTCAGATTGGTATCTGCCGGACCGCCGTTGGTCGGGTTATATTTGATGCCGCCATCTTCCGGTGGGTTGTGCGACGGGGTGATGACGATGCCATCAGCCAGTGCGCCGCCCTTGCGGTTGTGGGTCAGGATCGCGTGAGACACCGCCGGAGTTGGGGTGAAACCGTTATTGTCCTGCACGATGACGTCAACGCCGTTGGCCGTCAGCACTTCCAGCACGGAGATAAATGCCGGTTCGGACAGCGCATGGGTATCTTTCCCCACGTAGCACGGACCGGTGGTGCCCTGCTCTTTGCGCACTTCGGCAATCGCCTGAGCAATTGCCAGAATGTGCGCTTCATTAAAGCTGTGACGCAACGAGCTACCGCGATGGCCGGACGTCCCGAATTTCACCGCATGGGCGGTGTTTTGTGGGTCCGGTTGCAGAACGTAATATTGTGACGTTAACTGCGCCACATTAATCAAATCGCTTTGCTGAGCAGGTTGCCCTGCACGGGGGTGATTAGCCACTGGCGCTTCTCCCTGACGCTGAAATTAGAGGGTGCCGCACACTTTATCAGTCAGTTCCGCCGGGAACTGCATGAGCTGCATGATGTGTTCTATCATGCTGCGTTTGCGACCTGTGTTGGTATTTGTGATCACCCAATACGGCGTTCCAGGAACGTGTTTGGGTTTGGTATGGATGCCGTTTTGCAGCAACGTTTGCTGGTCAGCGGCAAAATAGGTACGCGTACGGCCGGTCAGTGAATCGGTCGCGGCGGCAAATTCTTTCGAGTTCAGGCTGTACAAGGTCGACAGGATCAGCATAAAGCGGTTCACCGCTTTGGTCTGCTCGGCATATTCATCGGAAAGCAGCAGTTCGCGAACGGCGCGGACTTTATCACGCGACGTCGGTGCCGCGGCAACGGTCGGTTTTTCCTGAACGACGGTGCCGGGAATGTTAGCCGCTGGCGCAGCAGGTGCGGTCTGACCGGCAGTAAACTTCAACATACGGCGCAGAATATCAGACGCACTTTCACCGATAGCTTGTGTGTGGCTGGCAATGTAGCGGTAGAGTTCTTCGTCAACCTCAATAGTTTTCATCTTTATCCAGTACTGTTTTTCTACTTAATTTGTTCAAAAGGATTATACAAATTTCTACGCGTTTACAAACAGGGAATCGTGCCGCGAAGCAAAAAGCAGAATTATTACCTTTGCTGCATGCTGGCTCCGGCCTGTTTTCTCCACGTAGTGAAATCCCGCTCAGGCATCTGGCAGAAAACTTTCTGTTTTAAAAAATTATCCGCCACTCATGATAACCTAATGAGATTGTTTATCTGTATGAACTTCGCCATGAAATTACATTATCGCCTGCAAGAACCTGAAGTCACTGACAGCACTGCCCTGCCGGTTTTGCTAATCCACGGTTTGTTCGGAACCCTCGATAATCTGGGTGTTCTGGCCCGCGACCTGAAACAACAGCATAGAGTGTTGCAGGTGGATTTACGTAACCACGGCCAGTCCGGACGCTCACAAGAGATGTCTTACGCCGCGATGGCGCAGGATTTAGTGGAAACGTTAGAGGAAGTTGGTTTCCAAAAACTCATCGTTATCGGCCACTCCATGGGGGGGAAAGCCGCGATGGCGCTGACGGCGCTTATCCCGGATCGCATCGAAAAGCTGATCGCTATTGATATCGCCCCGGTGGATTATCACACCCGCCGCCACGATGAAATTTTTGCGGCGATCAACGCCGTGACCGCCGCCGGAGTGCGCGATCGCACGTCTGCCACCGCCTGCATGCAAGAGCATATAAAGGAAGACGGCGTGATCCAGTTCCTGCTGAAATCATTCCAGCAGGGAGAATGGCGCTTCAACGTACCGGTATTGATGAGTCAGTACGAAACCATTATCGGCTGGGAGAATGTGCCCGCGTGGGATCACCCGGCGTTATTCATTCGCGGCGGTCTGTCGCCGTATGTGCAAGACGCCTACCGCGAAGATATTGCCCGCCAGTTCCCGCAGGCAAAAGCCTATGTGGTCGCAGGAACCGGCCACTGGGTTCACGCGGAAAAACCTGACGCTGTGCTGCGTGCTGTGCATCGTTTCATCGATTCGCCTGAGGTTTAACATCCTGGGGATAAATTGTGCAAAAAGTCTGCACAACTTCAGAAGTTATCATGAAATCAGGGTAATCAGGCGTTGTGAACTCCTGGCGCGCTAGGGTATGATTGCGCGCTATAATTTTGCCGCCCCGTTTCGCTCAGGTTGAGTTGCGGGGGGTGAATTGGGTCAGGGTTTCTTAGCCCGAAATGTGTGAAACGCTCGTCAGGAATCGGCTTGCCGTTTTCCGATGTAAAAACTTCCCTGGTTGTACCGCTACCTATGGCAAAAGAACAACTGGATCGCACGACGATTGATCTGTTCGCAGATGACCGCCGTCCGGGGCGTCCAAAAACAAATCCGCTATCCCGTGATGAACAGCTCAGGATTAACAAGCGCAACCAGTTGCGCCGCGATAAAGCGAGCGGCCTGCGTCGCGTTGAGCTGAAAATGAACGCTGATGCTGTTGATACGCTCAATAAGCTGGCAGAAGAGCGCAATATCAGTCGTAGCGAATTGATTGAAGAGATGCTGCTTGCGCATCTTAACGGTCATGAAGGCTGATGAAAAACGGGTAACCCTCTCAGGCTACCCGTTTGTTTTTTCTCTTTATACTGTTAACAACTCACTTCACTGCATCACTCAGAACGTTTCCCAGTTTTCCGAACTTTTCGCAGAAATCATTCTCGTATCTGGTCGTAATAACGGCGCAGAAGTCATCCCCGCAGGTTTTGACCCGACGCGCGTCACGCTGTCCCGCAGTTTGAACGTCGCCACGGCGTTGTTCAGCAATGCGGCCTGTTCTTCCAGAGATACGGCAGCCTGAGAAGCCTGTTCGACCAGTGAGGCGTTTTGCTGTGTCACGCTATCCATCTGCGTAACCGCCACGGCGACCTGACTGATGCCTTTGCTTTGCTCATCAGATGCAGACGCGATTTCCGCCATAATGTCGGTGACATGCGTAATTGAGCGCACTACTTCATCCATGGTCTGACCGGCGTTTTCCACCAGTTTAGAACCGCTGTCAACGCGGGAAACTGATTCGCTGATAAGCTGCTCGATCTCTTTCGCTGCCTGCGCGCTGCGCTGTGCCAGATTGCGCACTTCGCTGGCAACGACGGCAAATCCGCGCCCCTGTTCGCCTGCGCGCGCGGCTTCTACCGCGGCGTTCAGCGCCAGAATGTTAGTCTGGAAAGCGATGCTGTTGATGACCGAGGTTATCTCAGCAATTTTCTTCGAGCTGCCGGAGATATCTTTCATTGTGCTGACGACGTCGGCCACAATACTACCGCCTTTGCGGGCAGTGCCGGATGCTTCAATCACCAGCTGGCTGGCGTGATGGGCATTATCGGAATTGTGTTTCACCGTAGCGGTCAGTTCTTCCATGCTGGCCGCCGTTTCTTCCAGCGCCGAGGCCTGCTCTTCCGTACGGGAGGAGAGATCGTTATTGCCGGCTGAAATCTCTGAAGCGCCCTGATAAATGTTGTTGGTACAATTGCGGATAGTTTGAACGGTGTTCACCAGACTGGCCTGCATGATGTTCAGTAACGGGATCAGCTTACCGGCACAGTTTTTACCAAACTCTTCCATATGATTTGTCAGGTCACCGCTGGCAATCAGCGCAAACTGATCGCGGATCTTATCCAGCGGTTTCACCAACGCCATGACCAGATAGCGGTCGGTCAGCAGCAGAATAATCAGACCAATGATGAACGCAGTGATCTGAATGACTTTGCTCAGATACGTCAGATGGTTTGATTGTGCCTGCGCCGTACTGAAATCTACCGCAATCTGGCCGCTGACTTTTTGCATCGCCGCGCCAAAATCACGACTCAGTGGTGGTACGGTGGCGTTCGCTAACTGGTTGTACACGTCGATTTTTTTACTGCTGGCAGCTTCAAACAACGGTGTTACGCCCTGCGCGACAAGACTCTCCCAGCTGGCAAGCAACTCCTGAACAGCAGATTCTTCCAGACCCGGATGTGGCGCGGCTTTAAAACCGGCCAGCGCCTGGGTCAGACCGTCGAGGGACTGCTTTGCGGTATCAAAAATTTCAGGTCCTTTGGTCGGATCGGCCTGAAGCTGCGAGACGGCACGGCTCAGACGGGTGACGGTACGAAAATACTGATCATTTCCTTTGCTGATCAGCGCCATATTGTTGACGAGTTCGGAACTGTTCCTGGTGTTTTGGGTCAGTGTGTTAAGCGAGCTGACGGTATAAAGCGATACACCCGCCCACATGACGCAAAAAACGCCAAGAATGCTTAATAAAGCGGCCCTGATGGTGATATTTTTCAAAAACTGCACGATATGCCTCTCTCGAAACATGACTGTTTCTGGTCTGAGGATTGAGGGGGATGCGGAGAATCAATACGTGTAACCAGCGGGCGGGTGCCTCTGGACATGTTTGAACACCTCTCCGGGCATCGATTTCTTTATTATGTTGAGATTGCTCTCGCATCATCTATCGGCTGGACGTGCCTAAACTTAAGGAGAGTGTCAGATTATTTCTTCACTTTGCTTTTAACCTCAATAACTTTGAGGTTAAGACCGGCATTCAAAAGACACGAAGGCGATAACACTTAAAAAGTTTGGCCGATAAACTTATTCGTCAGTTAAGAAGGCGAGCAGAAGCATATTCTCCGCCCCGCGAGTTTGCTATTATCAGCGTTATTATTGCCTGCAAAGTAGGGCTTATCATTGAGAACAAGAGGTTAGACATCTTATGGCCGTAGTAGGAATCTTCTTTGGATCCGATACAGGTAACACCGAAAACATCGCAAAAATGATCCAGAAACAGCTGGGTAAAGATGTTGCTGAGGTGCATGACATTGCGAAGAGCAGCAAAGAGGATCTGGAAAAATTCGATATCTTGCTGATCGGTATTCCAACCTGGTATTACGGTGAAGCACAGTGTGACTGGGACGACTTCTTCCCAAGCCTGGAAGAGATCGACTTCGAAGGTAAGCTGGTTGCGCTGTTCGGCTGTGGCGATCAGGAAGACTATGCAGAATATTTCTGTGATGCACTGGGCACCGTGCGCGACATCATTGAGCCACGCGGCGCGGTGATTGTGGGTCACTGGCCCACTGAAGGCTATCACTTCGAAGCCTCCAAAGGTCTGGCCGATGATAAACACTTCATCGGACTGGCGATTGACGAAGACCGTCAGCCTGAATTAACCAATGAGCGCGTTGATGCGTGGGTTAAGCAAATTACAGAAGAATTAAGCCTTTCAGAAATTATTGGCTAAAAACCCTGTTGGCCCTGAGGATTTATTCTACAATTGAAGGGCCAAACTATTACTGAAATTAACAATTTAGCCACAACAAAATTGTTACTTTCAGTGGTATCAAGGTACACTGAGTTCATCTGTTTTTTCTATCGATCAAGTCGTTGCATTATCTGATGTGACCGGCATTTAGTGATCTTTATTAACAGGCAATCGTTTAGGGGATCGGCACACTTCCGTTAAACGAAGGATCCTAAACGAACAATTTTGTGCCGCTGATGCCACAGGCTCGATGCCTCAACTTGATTAGCACATAGTAACAGGACTGAATCCGCATGACTGACAACAACACCGCACTGAAGAAAGCCGGCTTAAAAGTCACGCTTCCGCGCCTTAAAATCCTGGAAGTGCTGCAAGCGCCGGAAGGTCATCACGTGAGTGCGGAAGATCTGTACAAACAACTGATTGATATGGGTGAAGAGATTGGTCTGGCGACGGTTTATCGCGTTCTGAACCAGTTTGATGACGCCGGTATCGTGACCCGTCATAACTTCGAAGGCGGCAAATCCGTATTCGAACTGACCCAGCAACATCATCACGACCACCTCATCTGCTTAGATTGTGGCCGCGTGATTGAATTCCGTGACGAATATATCGAAGGTCGTCAGCGTGAAATCGCTAAGAAACATGGCATCAAACTGACCAACCACAGCCTGTACCTGTACGGCCACTGTGAAGCAGGCGATTGCCGCGAAGATGATTCTTTGCACAATGATAAGCCCGCGCAGTAATCTGCCCGGTTCGGCGATGTTGCCGTCTGCGTAAAGCCTTAACTAACCGCTGAAAAGCGGTTTTTTTTGGCCTAAGTGCTGAACATCAGATATAAAAAACCCCGGCGAACCGGGGTTTTTAATTCTTAATTGGTGGGTTTTGGAGAATTGTTCGCTCTGATTTCCTGCCAGATTTTGCCGCAGTCGTCGGAGTAAGCCTGGCCGTCACCGGTTTTACGCGCGGTCAGGCAGCGCTGGTAATCCACCACGCGCACCGTTTCCTGTTCAGCAAATTTCTGGTGAGCCTTTTCCTGTTTCAGAACGGTAAGTACCGCCTGGCAGGAAGCCAGTTTGTCCGGCGAACCTTCCGCTGTGTTAATGCAGGCGCTGTAGGCCTCGCGCGTTTTCGAGATTTGAGCTTGCTCGGCAGTTTGTGCGCAACCGGTCAACAGAACGGAAGTAACAACGATCATCAGTAATTTATTCATCGACATGGCGACCTCAGAAAATAGTGAATGGAGCGATAACGATGAATTTGACGTCTTTTTCATCCTGGAAGATGTTGCCGTAACCGCCACCCCAGCTCGGGATATCCGAATGGTTGTCGTACTGGGTGTAATGCAGTTTGAACAGCGTACCTTTAGCGCGACCTTCCTGAATGGTGTACAGCGCATCCAGACTCCAGGCGCTCTCTTTCAGGCGCTGGCTCTGGTCATAAGCCGCATTGGTGCTTGGCTTGGCGTCCCACGCATAAACGTAAGATCCCCCTACTGCGAAGCCCGGCAGATCCCATTTCGCCAGATCATATAACACTCCGGCATAGACTGCTTTTTCACCATTGGCGTTGAAGTCAGAACGGTTATCCCACCACACGTCAAGACGACCGTTGGATGAGGAGTAAGTCGGTGTCATACGCTGCAGGAAATAGCCCTGATTCCCTTCAGCCTTGACCATCGTCCCTTCAAGACGCCAGTTGAACTGGCCGGTGGTGTAGCCGAATGTCAGCGCCTGCAGCCATGCCAGACCATCATACAAACTGTTAGGATCGTTTTTGTCGCTGATGCGGTCTTCGGCACCGTAGAACTGGTAGCTGGTGGTCAGCGGATTACCCAGCAGATCGACCTTATAGGACGCTTTTGCGAAGTACTGATCGACGTAGCTTTCCGCCTGGCCATAGGCCGCCTCGAGGACGAAATCATTTTTGAAGTCGTATTTCGCGCCCAGAGAGTGGATGTACGAAACGCCAGTTTTCTTATCATTCTGGCGGAAATCATCCATTTCCAGATGCCACGGCGATTTGTATTCGTCCGCCCACATGTAGGAGAAGCTCAGTTCACCTGGCTCACCAAAGTCATGTTTATAGCCCGCTTCTGCCCCTCGGTATGTCCCCGGCATGAAGCTCCAGTGCGGCGCTATCAGCGTCTGTCCGGTTGGCTGGATATAACCGGCGTGCCCCCAGAATCCGCCGTATTTGAATTTACCTGCCGCTTTATACAGACTGACCCCACCTTTATCTCCCGAATAATCTTCATCGTAGGCGTGGTTTTTAGAAGAAAACGCAATTTCGTTTGGATGGCCGCTGTCGCTGGCTTCAGCGAGCTCAATCGCAGTAAAAGCTGCGACGTCGATGCCGAACATATCCCACGCATAACCGGAGGAGAAATCCAAATTCAGGTTGGCGGTGGAGTGAGAAAGGTTAGTGGCGTACTTATCATAATCAGGATTGTTGACCGTGACTTTTGATCCGTCAGGTCGGGTTTCTTCTTTGGTCTTATTCAGATCTTTGCGATCACGCTCACGTTGCCAGTAATAAACTCCGCCAGTCAGCGTGGAATCATCAATAAAGCCTTCCGCTTTTACTTCTTTAGAAAAGGTCATTCCGCCACCTAATAAGGTGCCGGCCAAAGTGTACATCACAGGTTTCAGATAAGCCGATCCCCTGCCCCGATTAAGGTGCTTGTGCATAGAATTTCCTCATTTTGACTAAAAAGATGATGCAAAACCCAAATGGGTATTAAAAGCGGCCGCCAAAGGCGTAACCGTAAAAAGCAGGTTAAGAGTATTTTTCGCGACACGAATTATCAATGGGTAATTAATCATTGATCGCTGAAATATGACAAAGTGCACATAAAGATGAAAAAGTGTAACAAAAGCACCATGGAATGGATCCAATAGGCAGAAAAGAATTAAACATAATAAATTCAAATAATTAAATAAAATAACCACACGCTTTACACGTTTCAGCATTCACATATCGCTTAAATGAGAAAGCTAAAAAGTGACCATCAAAAACACATTAATTCGCGATAAAAATCAAATACACCGTTTTCCCGGCATAAAAAAACGCAGCCGAAGCTGCGTTGAGTCAGACGTGATATTTTAATCAGGCGACAGGTTTGCTTTCCCAGGTGTCGCGCAACCCGACGGTGCGGTTGAAAACCAGATGCTCAGCGCTTGAATAGCGGCTGTCGGCACAGAAGTAACCCTCACGCTCGAACTGCACACTGACTTCTGCCTGAGCAGCGGCCAGAGATGGTTCAACGAAGCCCTGTGAAATCACCAGAGATTCCGGATTGATGGTTGTCAGGAAATCTTCGGCCTGTCCTGGGTTCGCAACGCTGAACAGGCGGTCATACAGGCGGAATTCTGCCGGTTTACCTTCTGAGGCAGAAACCCAGTGGATCACGCCTTTTACCTTACGGCCATCAGCGGGATCTTTGCTCAACGTGTCAATATCGTAAGAGCAGAAGATGGTAGTGATATTCCCTTCCGCGTCTTTTTCGATGCGTTCCGCTTTGATCACATACGCATTGCGCAGGCGAACTTCTTTGCCCAGCACCAGACGTTTGTACTGCTTGTTCGCTTCTTCACGGAAATCAGCCTGATCGATGTAAATCTCACGGGTGAAGGGTACTTCGCGGGTGCCCATCTCCGGTTTGCTCGGATGATTCGGCATTTTCACCATTTGCACGTCATCACCGGTGAAGTTCTCAATGATCACTTTAACCGGGTTGATCACGGCCATGGCACGTGGTGCATTTTCGTTGAGATCGTCACGGATACAGGATTCCAGCGCCATCATTTCGACGTTATTGTCCTGCTTGGTCACGCCGATGCGACGGCAGAATTCGCGGATAGACGCCGCGGTATAACCACGGCGACGTAGTCCGGAAACCGTCGGCATACGCGGGTCATCCCACCCTTCTACAATCTTATCTGTCACCAGCAAGTTCAGCTTACGCTTGGACATGATTGAATATTCAAGATTCAGACGGGAGAACTCGTACTGACGCGGATGGCATGGAATGGTGATGTTATCCAGCACCCAGTCATACAGACGGCGGTTGTCCTGGAATTCCAGCGTACACAGTGAATGGGTGATCCCTTCCAGCGCATCGGAAATGCAGTGGGTGAAATCGTACATTGGATAGATGCACCATTTTGTGCCGGTCTGATGATGTTCGGCAAACTTAATACGGTAGATGACCGGATCGCGCATTACGAAGAATGGCGATGCCATATCGATTTTAGCTCGCAGGCAGGCTGCACCTTCAGCAAATTCACCGTTACGCATTTTTTCGAACAGCGCGATATTTTCTTCCACGCTGCGATCGCGGTACGGGCTGTTTTTGCCCGGCGCAGTCAGCGAGCCACGGTATTCGCGGATTTGCTCTGGAGAAAGTTCGTCGACGTAAGCCAGACCTTTGTTGATAAGTTCCAGCGCGTACGCGTGCAGTTGATCGAAATAGTCTGAAGAGTAATGAATATCACCGCTCCAGTCGAAGCCCAGCCACTGGACGTCGTGCTTAATCGACTCAACGAATTCGATGTCTTCTTTTGCCGGGTTAGTATCGTCAAAACGCAGATTGCACTGTCCCTGGTAGTCTTGCGCAATACCGAAGTTCAGGCAGATAGACTTCGCATGGCCGATATGCAAATAGCCATTAGGCTCAGGCGGGAAACGGGTGTGAACGGTAGTATGTTTCCCGGTCGCCAGATCTTCATCAATAATCTGACGGATAAAATTTGTTGGGCGGGCTTCAGCCTCACTCATTGTGCAATTCCTCTACGCAACATTGCCTCTACGGATAACCGCTTATGTTCCAACAAGCCACGTCGGGAAACAACCGTTAGTTGCATAAAATCGTGGTTATCCCTTTACGGGCTGTCCGAAAACAATAAAAAACGGGAAGAGATCGCTCTCTTCCCGTTCTGACTGCCTTTTTAAAACAGTGCTCTGTGAAACCACTTTACTCAGAGAAAAAAGATTATTTGCCCTGAATCTCAAACAGTTTGGTCTGGCCGGCTACAACGGAACCGCTGGCCAGAGAGATAACACCGGTGTAATCATCGATATTGCTGACCACAACGGGGCTTATCATTGAGCGCGCATTGGCGTTCAGATAATCAAGATCCAGTTCCAGAACAGGCTGACCGGCAGTGACCGTCGCGCCTTCTTCGACCAGGCGGGTAAAGCCCTGACCGTTCAGCGTCACGGTATCAATCCCCATATGAACTACGATTTCAGCACTAGAAACGGTTTCCAGGCAGAAGGCATGATTGGTATTGAAGATTTTAACGATAGTACCCGCTGCTGGCGATACCACGGTTTTACCGGTCGGGCGGATGGCAACACCGTCACCGACAGCTTTGCTGGCGAAGGCTTCATCAGGGACTTGATCCAGCGCCACAACATCACCGGTGACCGGGGAGACCAGTGTTTCCACTACGGCTTTCACCGTATTTGGCACCGCCTGAGGCGCAGCTTTGGCAGTGACAACCGGCGCGGCAGTCGCCACACCTGCGGCAACCGGGCCACGGGCAATCACTTTCTTCATAGCATCTGCCAGAGATTCGGCTTTTGCACCCACGATAACCTGAATGCTTTGTTTGTTGAGACGAACGATACCGGATGCGCCAAGGCGTTTACACGCCGCATCATCCACGGTGCCGGCATCTTTCACGTTCAGACGCAGACGGGTAATACAGGCATCAATCCCTTTAAAGTTGTCAGAACCCCCCAGTGCACCGATGTAGCTTCGCGCCAGCTGGTTCAGGCCTTCTTCAGTATTACTGTTCGCTTCCGGTGCGCCCATATTTTCAGTGTCGTCTTCACGACCCGGCGTTTTGAGGTTGAACATGCGGATAATTACGCTGAACAGAACGAAGTAGATGATGAAGAACACAACACCCATCACCAGCAACATCCAGACGTTTTTACTTGCCGCTGGCAGGTTGTACATCAACGCATAGTCGATGGCGCCCGCAGAGAAGGAAAAGCCTGCGTGAATACCCAGAGCCGTTGCAACGTACAGGCTGATCCCGGTCAGGATGGCATGCACTAAATAGAGCAATGGAGCGAGGAACATGAACAGGAATTCTAATGGCTCGGTCACACCGGTCAGGAACGCGGTCACCGCCACGGAAACCAACATACCACCGACCAATGGACGACGTTCTTTAGGGGCTGCAAAGTACATGGCAAATGCCGCACCTGGCAGACCGAACATCATGATTGGGAAGAAGCCGGACATGAACATCCCCGCGGTACCGTCACCCGCGTAGAAGCGGTTGATGTCACCGTGGAATACGGTGCCGGCAGCGTTGGTGAAGTCACCAATCTGGAACCATGCGATGGTGTTCAGAACCTGATGCAGACCGGTTGGGATCAGCAGACGGTTAACGAAACCGAAGATGCCCGCACCAAATGCGCCAGCGCCCACGATCCACTCACCACCTGCACGGATTGCATCCTGCACCGGAGGCCAGACGTAACCGAAAATCGCGGCCAGAACCAGACAGAAGAAGCCGGTTGCGATAGGAACGAAACGTTTCCCACCGAAGAAGCTCAGGAAGTCAGGTAGTTTGATATCAGACCAACGGTTGTAAACCATACCGCCGACCAGACCGGTGATGATCCCTGCCAGCACGCCCATATTAACGGCCGGGTTGATGGTGATCATCGCTTTGGTCAGGATGAAATAACCGATACCGCCAGCTAATGCAGCCGCACCCGCGTTGTCTTTAGACCAGCTCGACGCCACACCGATAGCGAAGATTAATGCGAGGTTATCGAAAATCCCGCCACCGGCTTGCGCGATGAAAGGCATGTTAAGAAGATCAGGCTGACCGAAGCGCAGCAATAATGCAGCGACCGGTAGTACGGCTATCGGCAGCTGTAGCGCTCTGCCTAAACGCTGAAAGAATCCAAGAATATTCACATTTCCCCCTATCCGCCGTCAGGCGAATCACCTAAGTAGTTTAATTAGTATGGTTACTACCTTTACTCTTTACTGGTCTGATTTAACCGACTGCACTGCGAGTGTAAAAAGATTATTTCGTATCGCAAATTAAAACCTCTCTTTTTGTGATAATTGTCACCAAAAAGAGGTGATAACATGCCATCGTACTGGTCAACACACAAAACTTATTTTATTATTAAAAAAATCTAGACGGTATTGTGCCAGCCATAAACTTTCACGGTGGTTTACGCTTAACAAGACCGCCTTTGAATCGAAGAACTTTGCTTTAGCTTTGTCTACGTATATCCGAAGCCGGCATTCACGACTAAGGGTATGAACAGTATATTCAATATTCTGAAACTAGAGGTACGTGATGAGACTTATTCCTTTAAACACCACCACTGAAGTTGGCAAATGGGCTGCGCGCCATATCGTTGAACGTATCAATGCCTTCAAACCGACTGCCGAACGTCCTTTCATTTTGGGCCTTCCTACCGGTGGAACCCCGCTCGAAGCTTACAAACACCTTATCGCTATGCATAAAGCAGGCCAGGTTAGCTTCAAAAACGTCGTGACCTTTAATATGGATGAATATGTTGGCCTGCCGCAGGAACACCCGGAGAGCTATCATACCTTCATGTACAAAAACTTCTTTGATCACGTTGATATTCCAAGCGAAAACATTAACCTGCTGAATGGTAACGCGCCAGATATTGACGAAGAATGTCGTCAATACGAAGCAAAAATTAAATCTTACGGCAAAATTAACCTGTTCATGGGTGGCGTGGGCAACGACGGCCACATTGCTTTCAACGAACCGGCTTCTTCACTGGCCTCACGTACGCGTATCAAAACGCTGACACATGAGACCCGTATAGCGAACTCCCGTTTCTTCGACAACGATGTGTCTCAGGTGCCAAAATACGCCCTGACCGTTGGGGTGGGTACGCTACTGGACGCAGAAGAAGTGATGATTCTGGTTACCGGTCACGCGAAAGCACAGGCTCTGGAAGCGGCGGTGGAAGGTAACATTAACCACATGTGGACCATCAGTTGTCTGCAACTTCACGCTAAAGCCGTAATGGTGTGTGACGAACCCTCCACCATGGAACTGAAAGTCAAAACTGTTAAATATTTCCGCGAGTTAGAAGCGGAAAACATGAAGAATCTTTAATTTAACTGAATCCCAAAAATCATTTGAGTCGCAGCTGCGTTGGCTGCGGCTCGAAGAATGAAGGGGAATGGGGGCATGATGTACGCTTTAATTAATTGCCGGATTTATACCGGTCACGACGTTCTGGACAACCACGCGGTCGTGATTGCCGATGGCAAAATCGAACGTGTCTGTCCGGTCAGCGAGCTGCCGGCAAATGTGGAAACCCGCAGTCTGGACGGTGCCATTCTTGCCCCCGGATTTATCGATCTGCAACTGAACGGTTGCGGGGGCGTGCAGTTCAACGATTCTCTGGAAGCTATTTCCGTAGAAACGTTAGAAATTATGCAGAAAGCCAACGAAAAATCCGGCTGTACCAGTTTCTTACCGACGTTGATCACCTGTAGTGATGACTACATGAAACACGGTATCAGCGTCATGCGCACCTATCTGGATAAATATCCAAATCAGGCGCTGGGTCTGCACCTCGAAGGGCCGTATCTGAGCCCGGTGAAAAAAGGCACCCACAATCCGGCCTTTATCCGCTTGCCGGACAGCGCGATGATTGATTTCTTGTGTGCTAACGCCGAAGTGATTACCCAACTTACCCTCGCGCCCGAGCAGGTCGATGCTAAATACATTCGCCAGCTGCGTGATGCAGGCATTGTGGTGTCAGCGGGTCATTCGAACTCAACTTATGAGCAGGCGCGCGCAGGTTTTGCCGCCGGGATCTCGTTTGCTACGCACCTTTATAATGCAATGCCTGCCATTACCGGCCGCCAGCCTGGCCTGATTGGTGCAATTTTCGATACGCCAGAAGTCTATACCGGTGTCATCGCCGATGGTCTGCACGTTGACTGGGCAAATATCCGCAACGCGAAAAAACTGAAAGGCGAAAAGCTGGTGCTGGTCACCGATGCTACCGCGCCAGCGGGTGCGAACATTGATGAGTTCATTTTTGCCGGTAAAACAATATACTACCGTGATGGACTCTGTGTGGACGAGAACGGAACACTGAGCGGCTCAGCGCTGACCATGATCGAAGCGGTTCAAAACAGCGTCGAACATGTCGGAATCGCTCTGGATGAAACGCTGCGTATGGCATCGCTTTATCCGGCACGCGCGATTGGTTTCGATGACCGCTTAGGCAGCATCGAAGCAGGTAAAGTCGCCAACCTCACCGCGTTCACTCATGATTTTAAAATCACAAAAACTATCGTTAACGGTGACGAAGTTTAATTGAGCGGATAAAAGTATTGATGACAACTGGCGGACAGCAGGCACAAATCGGCAACGTTGATCTGGTTAAGCAGTTAAACGGCGCGGCGGTTTACCGCCTGATTGATCAACAGGGGCCCATTTCACGTATTCAGATTGCTGACGTGAGCCAGCTAGCGCCCGCCAGTGTTACCAAAATTACCCGACAGTTACTTGAGCGCGGCCTGATAAAAGAGGTGGAGCAACAGGCGTCCACCGGTGGCCGTCGCGCAATTTCTATCATCACCGAAGCCCGCCCGTTTCACACCATTGCTGTGCGTTTAGGGCGTCATGACGCGACCATCACGCTTTACGATCTGAGCGCCAAATCACTGGCCGAACAACATTATGCCCTGCCGGAACGCACTCAGGAAACATTAGAGAACGCACTCTTTGAATCGATCGCGCAATTTATCGAGATGAATCAGCGCAAAATTCGCGAGCTGATTGCCATTTCCGTCATCCTTCCTGGCTTAGTCGATCCGAATAAAGGCATCGTTCGCTACATGCCGCACATCAGCGTGGGTGCCTGGAAGCTAGTGGATGCGCTGGAAGCCAGGTTCAAAGTGACCAGTTTTGTCGGCCACGATATCCGCAGCCTGGCACTTGCCGAGCACTACTTCGGTGCAACCCGTGACTGCCAGGACTCCATTTTGGTTCGTTTACATCGCGGAACAGGTGCCGGGATTATCGTCAACGGCCAGATTTTCCTCGGCAGCAACGGTAACGTGGGCGAGATCGGCCATATTCAGATAGACCCGTTGGGCGAGCGCTGCCACTGCGGGAATTTCGGTTGTCTGGAAACCGTCGCCGCTAATGCTGCCATCGAAAACCGTGTGCGCCACCTACTGACCCAGGGCTATGCCAGCAAGCTCAGCCTCAATGACTGTTCGATTACCGCCATCTGTAAAGCGGCGAACCGCCACGATGCGCTGGCCACGGAAGTTATCGATCACGTCGGGCGTCAGTTGGGCAAAGCAGTATCTATTGCCATCAACCTGTTTAATCCGCAGAAAGTGGTGATCGCCGGTGAAATTACCGAGGCCGATAAGGTGCTGCTGCCCGCTATTCAGAACTGTATCAATGCCCAGGTGCTGAAGGATTTCCGCCGCAACTTGCCGGTGGTGACCTCCGAACTGAACCATCAGTCAGCGATTGGCGCCTTTGCGCTGGTTAAACGCGCGATGCTTAACGGCGTTCTTTTACAGCGTCTGCTGGAAAATTAAGACGTGCTATAGTCTTTGGCTGCCAGAAATGGAGCTGGAAAAGTGGGTTTAGAAATCATGACGATAAAGAATGTAATCTGTGACATTGATGGCGTGCTGTTGCACGACAACACCGCAGTCCCAGGCGCAGACAAGTTTCTCGCCCGTATTCAGGAACAGGGAATGCCTCTGGTCATTCTCACCAACTACCCTTCCCAGACCGCGCAAGATTTGGCGAACCGCTTTAGCGCGGCGGGTCTGGATGTGCCGGAAAGCGCCTTCTTTACCTCGGCAATGGCCACCGCTGATTTTCTGAAACGTCAGGAAGGCAAGAAAGCCTACGTCGTCGGCGAAGGTGCGCTGATCCACGAACTGTATAAAGCAGGTTTCACCATTACGGACATCAATCCTGACTTTGTGATTGTTGGCGAAACCCGTTCCTACAACTGGGACATGATCCATAAAGCCGCCTTCTTCGTCGCCAACGGTGCACGCTTTATCGCGACAAATCCAGATAATCACGGCCACGGATTTACCCCGGCCTGTGGGGCACTTTGTGCACCTATCGAAAAAATCACTGGCCGCAAACCGTTTTATGTCGGTAAACCTAGCCCGTGGATCATCCGCTCTGCCCTCAATAAAATGCAGGCACACTCCGATGGCACAGTGATTGTCGGCGACAATTTGCGTACCGACATTCTGGCCGGTTTTCAGGCGGGTTTAGAAACCATTTTGGTGCTGTCCGGCGTTTCCACACTGAACGATATCGAGGGGATGCCTTTCCGCCCGACGTGGATTTATCCTTCGGTTGCCGATATCGACATCATTTAACGCCGTTTGTTAAGCCTTTGAAAACGAGCCAGGACGCCTGTTCTGGCTCGTTTTTTTTCGTTTTGCTGATTGTTTTATATCCACTTTCTTGATTTTTTGCAGCCCTCTCAATTTTTCGCGATATAAATGACGATTCATCAATAATTTTATCATTAAACTGATAATTCGCTAAAGATTCACCCCTCTCAACATACTATTTCTCAGAAGAGTGTTAAACCGCTTGCACAGCATGGGGGTTTTGACGCATTTTCATAGTCAGCAACGCAACATCGCCAGACTAAAACAGAAAGAACGGCAACGTTGACCCTCATAAAAATGACAGCCAGAGAAACGTTAGGGAGAAAGACTTATGTGTTCAATTTTCGGTGTGCTCGATATTAAAACTGACTCCGTCGAGCTGCGCAAAAAAGCGCTGGAGCTTTCGCGCCTGATGCGCCACCGCGGACCAGACTGGTCCGGCGTATTTGCCAGCGATAAAGCGATTTTATCGCACGAGCGTCTGTCGATTGTCGACGTCAACAACGGCGCACAGCCGCTGTACAACGCAGCACATACCCACGTTCTGGCCGTTAACGGTGAAATTTACAACCATCAGGCACTGCGCGCTGAACTGGGTGACAAGTATGAATTCCAGACCGCGTCTGACTGCGAAGTTATTCTGGCGCTGTATCAGGAAAAAGGTCACGACTTCCTCGATGAACTACAAGGCATGTTCGCCTTCATTCTGTATGACACAGAAAAAGACGCATATCTGATTGGCCGCGACCATTTGGGCATCATTCCGCTGTACATGGGTTACGACGAACACGGCAACATGTATGTGGCTTCCGAAATGAAAGCGCTGGTGCCGGTTTGCCGCACCATCAAAGAGTTCCCGGCAGGCAGCTATCTGTGGAGCCAGGACGGCGAGATCCGCGAATATTATCACCGCGACTGGTTCGATTATGACAACGTCAAAGACAACGTCACTGATGCCAAAGCGCTGAAAGACGCACTGGAAGAATCCGTAAAAAGTCACCTGATGTCTGACGTGCCCTACGGCGTGTTGCTTTCCGGTGGTCTGGATTCCTCGGTGATTTCTGCGATTACCAAGAAATTTGCCGGTCGCCGCATCGAAGATAAAGATCAAAGCGAAGCCTGGTGGCCGCAGCTGCACTCCTTTGCCGTCGGTCTGGAAGGTTCTCCGGATTTGCGCGCTGCACAGGAAGTCGCCACGCATCTGGGCACAGTGCACCATGAAATCCATTTCACCGTGCAGGAAGGTCTGGATGCTATCCGCGACGTGATTTATCACATCGAAACGTACGACGTGACCACTATTCGTGCGTCAACGCCGATGTACCTGATGTCGCGTAAAATCAAAGCGATGGGTATCAAGATGGTGTTGTCCGGCGAAGGTGCTGATGAAGTGCTGGGCGGTTACCTGTACTTCCATAAAGCGCCAAACGCGAAAGAATTCCACGAAGAAACTGTACGCAAACTTCTTGCTTTACACATGTATGACTGCGCGCGCGCTAACAAAGCGATGTCCGCATGGGGCGTGGAAGCGCGCGTACCGTTCCTGGACAAAAAATTCCTCGACGTGGCTATGCGCCTGAACCCGAAAGACAAAATGTGTGGCAACGGCAAGATGGAAAAACATATCCTGCGTGAATGTTTCGAGTCTTATTTACCGCACAGCGTCGCATGGCGTCAGAAAGAACAATTCTCAGACGGCGTGGGCTACAGTTGGATCGATACGTTAAAAGAAGTGGCCTCTCAGCAGATCACCGATCAACAGCTTGAAACTGCACATTTCCGTTTCCCGTACAACACGCCAACATCCAAAGAAGGCTACCTGTACCGCACAATCTTTGAGGAGCTGTTCCCGGTACCAAGCGCCGCAGAATGCGTCCCTGGCGGTCCTTCAGTGGCCTGTTCTTCCGCGAAAGCCATTGAGTGGGATGAAGCGTTCAAAAACATGGACGACCCTTCTGGCCGTGCAGTAGGCGTTCATCAGTCTGCCTATAAATAACCGATTATCGGGTTAATCTCCCCCTCATTAATGGGCCTCTTATGGCCCATTTTTTTATCTGTAAAGCCAGTAAAAATAATGTCTTTTGCCCAATTAATCACCAGAGTGGTTATAAGCCAGACAAATGGACGCTGTCAGGGCTTTTTCTCCAAAAAAGGTGTTGACGCAAAACGGTCATATACGCATAATGCGCCCCGCAACGCCGATGAAGGTAGCGCGAAAAAAGATGGCTACGTAGCTCAGTTGGTTAGAGCACATCACTCATAATGATGGGGTCACAGGTTCGAATCCCGTCGTAGCCACCATCTTTTTTGCGGGAGTGGCGAAATTGGTAGACGCACTAGATTTAGGTTCTAGCGCCGCAAGGTGTGCGAGTTCAAGTCTCGCCTCCCGCACCATTTCCGGACATCGGCAGCACAGTTGGGGTATCGCCAAGCGGTAAGGCACTGGTTTTTGATACCAGCATTCCCAGGTTCGAATCCTGGTACCCCAGCCATTTCTTTTCTCGTCACGTCTTAGATGTGTGAGGGAGGAAAACCCGGTTTGAAGAAGTTGTACTGTTGGGGTATCGCCAAGCGGTAAGGCACTGGTTTTTGATACCAGCATTCCCTGGTTCGAATCCAGGTACCCCAGCCATACTTCTCTCTTTTAGTTGGTAAGCACTTGAAATTTATTATTAAGTTAGTTAAATTAGTGCTTGAAGTTTTGAAGTAAATCAGTAAAATTTGGCTACGTAGCTCAGCTGGTTAGAGCACATCACTCATAATGATGGGGTCACAGGTTCAAATCCCGTCGTAGCCACCATTTTACAACTTTGCATTCTAAGCTGGTTGTAGAAAGAAGTAAGAAACACCATTGGGGTGTCGCCAAGCGGTAAGGCTCTGGTTTCTGATACCAGCATACCCAGGTTCGAATCCTGGCACCCCAGCCACATTAGAAAGGCCCGAATTTATTCGGGCCTTTTGCTTTTCTGCGGTTTAAAGACAGATTCAAAAAAGGCTGATCGTTTTTTAACGTCAGCCTTTTTTCATTAAATCCCCAGTGCGTATTTCAATGCTTTGGTTTTCAGGCCACCGGCCCGCTCGGCGGTCATCAGCGCCAGATTTCGCAACATTTTCACCGGCGCTAAATCATTGCTGAAGGCGGTATAAAACAAATCCATCCCGCTTTGCATCATCAAATTATCCAGACGGCGCTGACACTGATAGCGCAGCAATACTTTCTCGCTGCTCCATGCCTCACCACTTTCTCGTGCTTTTTCCAGTACAGACAGCAACGCTTCGACATCCCGGTAACCGAGATTTACACCCTGACCTGCCAGCGGATTAATGGTATGGGCTGCATCCCCCACCAGCGCCAGCCCCGGTAAGACATAACGTTGCGCGTGACGGCGAACCAGCGGGAAAGCGCCCGAAGACAATGCCGTGGCCTTCCCAAGGCGTGCGGGGAATGCCTGCATAACTTCGGTAGTCAGCTGTTTCATGTTCAGCGTTTGCAGATAACGGATACGCTGCGGGCTGTCGTACCAGACTAAGGAAGCCTGATGACCAAACAACGGCAGGAATGCGCGCGGGCCTGAAGGGAAAAATTGCTGCCAGGTGACATCCTGATCCGGCGTTTCGGTTTCGACGTTAATCAGCATGCAGTTCTGGCGGTATTGCCAGCCATCCACGCCGATCCCTGCCAGCTGGCGCACCAGCGAATTCGCACCATCGGCGGCAATCACCAGCTGCGTATGCAGCAGTTCGCCAGTAGTCAGCTGAAGCGACCAGGTTTTGTCGTCATGCTGTAAAAGATGACGCAGTTTCGCCGGGCAAAAAAGGGTCAGGTTGGAATAGCCATCAAACTGCTGCCACAACGCCCGTTGAAGAACACGGTTCTCTACCATGAACCCAAGTTCCGGCAGTCCGAGCGACTGCGCATCAAATTTCACCTCAGATCCATCGACTTCCCAGGTTTCCAGCCGGCGATACGGCACAGAGCGCATTTGCTCCACCGCTGGCCATGCACCGAGTTTCCTGAGAAAACGCACCGACGCACAGCCAATCGCAGAAATCCGCAAGTCAGCGGGCGCTGACGGGTCAAAACCGGCAGGCTCTTCATTCTCGATTAATGCCACCTGAAGCCCCTGCTGCGCCAGCCCCAGAGCGGCGGCGGCGCCAACCATGCCACCGCCGACAATCACTGCATCAAATAACTTCTCAGAATTATTCATTTTATTCCGGCTTTTTATTCAGTTCATTAAACAAAGTGTACCGGATTTTTGAGTCAGCATCAGGACCTAAGCTGCTTTCCTGCACTGGTCACCACCTGAGGGAGGGTTTACAATAGTGCTTCTGAATTGCGCTCTGCGCTGCGGCATTGCCAAACATCCGTATTTTCCTCCGTTTTGAGTACTGACACGCTGATGACTAAAAAACTGCACATAAAAACCTGGGGCTGCCAGATGAATGAATATGATTCATCCAAAATGGCTGACCTTCTCGAAAGCACCCACGGTTACCAGCTCACAGATAATGCCGAAGATGCGGATATCTTGCTGCTGAATACCTGTTCAATCAGGGAGAAAGCGCAGGAGAAAGTATTCAGCCTGCTTGGCCATTGGAAATTACTCAAAAAGAAAAATCCGGACGTGATTATTGGTGTCGGCGGGTGCGTGGCATCTCAGGAAGGCGAACTACTGCGTAAACGTGCGCCCTGTGTCGATATCGTTTTCGGGCCGCAAACACTGCACCGTCTGCCGGAAATGGTTAATCATGTCCGCGGCACGCACAGCCCGGTAGTAGACATCAGCTTCCCGGAAATCGAAAAATTCGACCGTCTGCCGGAACCCCGCGCCGATGGCCCGACAGCATTCGTCTCAATCATGGAAGGTTGCAATAAGTATTGCAGTTTCTGCGTAGTGCCTTATACCCGTGGCGAAGAAGTCAGCCGCCCGTGTGATGACGTACTGTTTGAAGTCGCGCAACTGGCGGCCCAGGGCGTACGTGAAGTGAATCTGCTTGGCCAGAACGTGAACGCTTATCGCGGCGAAGCCTTTGAAGGCGGCATCTGCACCTTTGCAGAGTTGCTGCGTCTGGTCGCTACGATTGACGGCATTGACCGCATTCGTTTTACGACCAGCCATCCGGTTGAATTTACTGACGATATCATCGACGTTTATAAAGACACACCTGAAGTGGTTAGCTTTCTGCACCTGCCTATTCAGAGCGGTTCAGATCGCATTCTGACGATGATGAAGCGTCCGCACACGGTGCTGGAATATAAATCGACCATTCGCAAATTACGCACCGCGCGCCCGGATATTCATTTCAGCTCTGACTTCATCATTGGTTTCCCCGGCGAAACCAATGAGGATTTCGAACGCACGATGGACTTGATTGCCCAGGTGAATTACGACGTCAGCTTCAGTTTTATCTATTCCCCACGTCCGGGCACACCGGCGGCGGACATGGTAGATGACGTCGGTATGGACGAGAAGAAAAAGCGTCTGGCGCTGTTACAGGAGCGAATCACGCAACAGGTGATGCGTTTCAGCCGCGCAACGCTGGGAACCGTTCAGCGCATTCTGGTAGAAGGCACCTCACGAAAGGATATTATGGAGCTGACCGGCCGCACTGAGTGTAACCGGGTGGTCAATTTTGAAGGCACACCGGACATGATTGGCAAATTTGTCGATGTGGAAATCGTCGATGTATATACCAATTCACTGCGTGGCGTGGTGGTGCGTACTGAAGAACAAATGTCGCTGCGCCTGCATGAATCGCCGCAGTCGGTCATCGCCCGTACTCGTAAAGAGAATGAATTAGGCGTTGGAATGTATCAACCCTGAGCCATCGGAATGATGTATGGCAGCACATTCGCAGGGCGCTTCGGCGTCCTGTTTCTTTTGAGAATTTGTGCAGAGCCGAGGCCTGAAGGGTTTAATTTTCCGAGAAAGGCCGCATATTCGGATGAAGGTAACTGCAACTGACGCCGGGACGCAGCATATTTTGCCAAGGGCATGTATTATTAACTCAGGTATGGTGAACGGCTGAATACAGTGTGCAGCCGGGTAAGATCGCAACAGGTCCAGAGTGGCCCAGAGGAATAGTTTGAACGTTGTAACACAAGAGATTTTACTGGAGCCCGAAGACAATCAGCGCCTGCTGAGCCTGTGCGGGCCGTTTGATGACAATATCAAACAACTGGAACGCCGGTTGGGCGTTGAAATCAACCGTCGTGATAACGCATTTAAACTGGTCGGTAAAAGTCTGGCTGTCTCCGCTGCCGCCGACATTCTGCGTGACTTATACGTAGACACTGCGCCGGTGCGCGGTGAGACGCAGGACATCAATCCCGAAAAAATCCATCTGGCGATTAAAGAAAGCCGGGTGCTTGAACAAACCGCTGAAAGCGTACCGGATTACGGCAAGTCGGTCATCATTAAAACCAAACGTGGCATGGTGAAACCGCGCACGCCAAATCAGGCGCAGTACATCGCCAATATTTTTGATCACGACATCACTTTCGGCATTGGGCCTGCGGGTACGGGTAAAACCTATCTGGCGGTAGCCGCTGCCGTAGATGCGCTGGAGCGTCAGGAAGTACGTCGCATTCTGCTGACCCGCCCTGCGGTGGAAGCCGGTGAGAAACTCGGGTTCCTGCCGGGCGATCTCAGCCAGAAAGTAGACCCGTATCTCCGCCCACTCTATGACGCCCTGTTCGAAATGCTTGGCTTCGAGAAGGTAGAAAAGCTGATTGAGCGCAACGTGATTGAAGTCGCACCGCTGGCCTACATGCGCGGTCGCACACTCAATGATGCCTTTATTATTCTTGATGAAAGCCAGAACACTTCTATTGAACAGATGAAGATGTTCCTGACCCGTATTGGTTTTAACTCCAAAGCGGTGATCACCGGTGACGTAACTCAGATCGATTTGCCGCGCCATCAGAAATCCGGCCTGCGCCATGCAATTGAAGTATTATCGTCGGTTGAAGAATTGAGCTTTAACTTCTTCCACAGCGAAGACGTGGTTCGCCACCCTGTCGTAGCGCGTATTGTTGTCGCCTATGAAGCCTGGGAAGAAGAAGATCAAAAACGCCGTGATGCGATTGCCGCAGAACGAAAACATGAACACCATTCCTCCCAACAGGCCAGTCAATGAATACGGTAATCCTCGATTTACAAATTGCCTGCGAAGATGCAGCAGGTTTACCGTCAGAAAATGACTTTCAGACCTGGCTGGTGGCAGTCCTTCCACAGTTTCAGGAAGAATCAGAGGTAACCATCCGTGTGGTGGATATCCCTGAAAGCCATGAACTTAATATGACGTATCGTGGCATGGATAAACCGACCAACGTGTTATCCTTCCCGTTCGAAGCGCCTCCGGGTATGGAGATGCCGCTGCTGGGTGACCTGATCATTTGTCGTCAGGTCGTCGAGAAAGAAGCCAAAGAGCAGGAAAAAGCGTTAGCAGCTCACTGGGCACATATGGTGATCCATGGCAGTTTGCATTTGCTGGGGTACGACCATATCGTTGACGAAGAAGCCGAAGAGATGGAATCGATTGAAACTGAGATCATGCTGGGGCTGGGTTATCCAGACCCGTATATTTCAGAGAAAGAAGATAACTGAGATTAGCGCAGTCAATAGCAACACGGCGAAAGGGAACTTCACCTTTGCGCCGCGTTTACTAAGCTGGCTAAATATTTTTTCACTACTACGAGTAAAACAAACCAAACGCCATGAGCGATGACCATTCACAAAATAGTGACAGCCCCAGCCCCAGTCCCAAGAAGGGCTTCTTTTCCCTTATCCTCAGCCAGCTTTTCCACGGTGAACCTAAAAACCGTGGCGATTTGGTTGAGCTTATCCGTGACTCAGAACAAAACGATCTGATCGACCCCGATACCCGTGACATGCTGGAAGGCGTGATGGATATCGCCGAGCAGCGCGTCCGGGACATCATGATCCCACGTTCACAGATGATCACGCTTAAACGCAATCAACCGCTGGAAGAGTGCCTCGATGTCATCATCGAATCTGCCCACTCACGCTTCCCGGTGATCAGCGAAGATAAGGATCACATTGAAGGCATCCTGATGGCCAAAGACTTGCTGCCGTTTATGCGCACAACGTCTGAACCATTCAGCATCGATAAGGTGCTGAGAACCGCCGTGGTGGTTCCTGAAAGCAAACGTGTCGATCGCATGCTGAAAGAGTTCCGCTCCCAGCGTTACCATATGGCGATTGTTGTCGATGAGTTCGGCGGCGTTTCCGGTCTGGTGACCATCGAAGATATTCTTGAACTGATTGTCGGAGAAATCGATGATGAGTATGACGAAGCTGAGGATCTGGATATCCGCCAGCTCAGCCGCCATACCTACACCGTCCGCGCGCTGGCACCAATCGAAGACTTCAATGAAGTGTTCCAGACCAATTACAGCGATGACGAAGTCGATACCATTGGCGGTCTGGTGATGCAGTCGTTCGGCCATTTACCGGCGCGTGGCGAAAGCATTGAAATTGACGGTTACCTGTTCAAGGTTGCGATGGCCGACAGCCGCCGTATTATTCAGGTTCATGTAAAAATACCGGACGACGCGCCGCAACCGATACTGGAAGAATAATTACTCCATGGCAATTGCCTCTTTATACCAACGCCAGCGGACTCGCGTCCTGCTGGCGCTTTTATTCGGTGCCTGTGGCACATTTTCCTTTTCCCCTTATGACTTCTGGCCTGCGGCGATTGTTTCGCTTTGCGGCATGCTGGTATTAACGTTAGACCGCCGCCCTGCCCAGTCTGCATGGATCGGTTTCTTCTGGGGGATGGGTTTATTTGGCTCAGGCGTAAACTGGGTCTACGTCAGTATCGCGACGTTTGGCGGCATGCCGGAAGCCATCAACCTGTTTCTGGTGGTGCTGCTGGCAGCGTATTTGTCGCTTTACATTATGCTTTTCGCAGGTTTGTTCAGCAAACTGTGGCCAAAAACGACGTGGTGGAAACTGGCTCTCGCTGCACCTGCGTTATGGCAAATCACCGACTTTCTGCGTGGCTGGGTACTGACCGGATTTCCGTGGCTGCAATTTGGCTACAGCCAGATAGACGGCCCGCTGAAGGGTCTGGCACCCATAACCGGCGTTAACGGTATTACATTGCTGCTGACCTCACTGAGCGGCCTGCTGGTTTATGCTCTTCATCAGCGCCGAATCACGCCGGGCGTGATTGCGCTGGCTATGCTGCTTCTGCCGTGGCCGCTGCGCTATGTTCACTGGTATCAGGAACAGCCGGACAAAGCCGTGGACGTGGCACTGGTTCAGGGCAACATTCCTCAGTCGATGAAATGGGATCCGAAAGCGCTGGAAAGTGCCTTGCAGACCTATCTGGATCTCAGCCGCCCGTACCTTGGCAAATCCAGCATGATCATCTGGCCTGAGTCGGCGATATCAGATATCGAATCCGATCAGCAGGCTTTCCTGAGTATGGTGGACAACATATACCGCTCACACGGCACGCAACTGGTGACCGGCATTATTGATGCCCGCCGCAACGAAGAAGGCATGAAAGTCTACAACAGCGCGATAGTGCTCGGCGGTGAACAGACTTATCGTTACCCTGATGACAACCGTTTTAATAAACATCATCTGGTACCGTTTGGGGAATTTGTTCCGTTGGAAACGATTCTGCGCCCACTTGCACCGTTCTTTGATTTACCGATGTCAGGCCTGACCAGCGGTGATTATGTGCAGAAACCGCTGATTGTCAGTAGACTCAATCTCACTACCGCGATTTGCTACGAAGTGGTATTTGGCGAACAGGTACGCGATAACCTGCAACCCGATACCAACTTCCTGCTGACGATTTCCAACGACGCGTGGTTCGGTCATTCGATTGGCCCGTGGCAGCATTTCCAGATGGCACGTATGCGTTCTCTGGAACTGGGGCGTCCGCTGTTGCGTAGCACCAACAACGGTGTTACCGCCGTGGTGAATGCTCAGGGCGACGTGACCGCTGAAATTCCGCAGTTCACCCGTGAAGTACTGAACGTTAAAGTCACGCCGACAACCGGTATGACGCCATATGCCCGCGTCGGCTGGTGGCCGGTGTGGTTTGCGACCTTCGTAATGGCAGGTGCCGCATTGTGGCTCGGCCGCCGTAAATCCTGAGCACCTTTTTTTCGCTGTTAGAACAGGCGCCTCAGGGCGCCTGTTCTTTTTTGTAGCACCCTTTTCCCGTCTTCCTTTCAAACCCGCATTTACCTGCTGCCGATTGATCGAACGACGGTATTAAGCGCTGACTTTTTGTTTGGCTTCAAGGTTAAATCAGGCCATTTGGCATGAGTCTTGCTACATCTAATTGAAAGATATCTGATTAGTGATTTTTTTTGACGCTGTGCATCATTTTGATACAAAAAGGCTATTCCTCATGCACCCTCGTAGTGCATAGCCGGTTAATTGCTTTGATTTGGTGCGTGTCTCGTCTCAAAAAAGAAACAATGTAGTTTCATAAATTTCACATTCAGCTATTTTCTAGCTTCATATGACGAGGCATTAGCACTTTCTGATCCCTGAGTTTGGATCCCTAATGACAGCAAGGAGTTGGACATGCAATTGCGCAAATTAGCGTTATCAGTACTGTTGGCAAGCGTTGCCGCAAGCAGCTTTGCCCACGCGGAAGAACTGACCGGCACTCTGAAGAAAATTAAAGACAATGGCGTTATCGTCGTGGGTCACCGTGAATCCTCGGTGCCATTTTCTTATTACAACAACGAACAGAAAGTCGTAGGTTATTCACAGGACTACTCCAACGCTATCGTTGACGCCGTGAAGAAAAAGCTGGACCTGCCGAACCTGCAAGTGAAAATGATGCCAATCACCTCCCAGAACCGTATCCCGCTGCTGCAAAATGGCACGTTCGATTTTGAGTGTGGTTCCACGACCAATAATCTGGAGCGCCAGCAACAAGCGGCTTTCTCAGACACTATCTTCGTGATCGGCACCCGTCTGTTAGTCAAAAAAGGGTCAGACATTAAAGATTTTGCTGACCTGAAAGGCAAAACCGTGGTGGTGACTTCCGGGACGACCTCTGAAGTATTGCTGAACAAACTCAACGAAGAGAAGAAACTGGATCTGCGCATTATCAGCGCCAAAGACCACGGTGACTCCTTCCGTACGCTGGAAACTGGCCGTGCTGTTGCGTTCATGATGGATGATGCCCTGCTGGCTGGCGAACGTGCGAAAGCTAAAAAACCGGATAACTGGGACATCGTCGGCACACCACAGTCAAAAGAAGCTTACGGCTGCATGATGCGTAAAGACGACGCGGAATTCAAAAAACTGGTTGATGACACCATTGTGAAGGCGCAGACCTCCGGTGAAGCCACCAAGTGGTTTGAGACCTGGTTCAAAAAACCTATTCCTCCGAAAAACCTGAACATGAACTTTGAACTGTCTGACGACATGAAAGCGCTGTTCAAAGCACCAAACGACAAAGCACTGTAATTATTAGTAGCAGACGGGTAGTACCGGGTATTAAAAATAAAGGCTGGCCAACCAGCTTGTGATGATGGTCCGAAAGGACAGGCAGACCGGATGCGGGGTGGTCGTTCCCCACCCCGCATTTTTTCCGTCACTCACCCACGTTTTTGGTTACGTCATCACTCAAAGGGGTAGTTTATTACCCGCGTCATGGAGTTTTTATGTCAATAGATTGGAACTGGGGGATCTTCCTGCAACAAGCCCCTTTTGGTAATACCACTTATCTGGGCTGGATTTGGAATGGATTTCAGGTCACGGTCGCGCTGTCGATTTGCGCCTGGATCATCGCCTTCTTCGTCGGTTCTCTGTTCGGTATCCTGCGTACTGTTCCCAACCGTTTTCTCTCTGGCATCGGTACCTGTTACGTTGAACTCTTCCGTAATGTGCCGCTGATTGTGCAATTCTTCATCTGGTATCTGGTGGTGCCTGAACTGCTGCCGGAAAATATCGGCATGTGGTTTAAATCAGAACTCGCGCCAAATGTGCAGTTCTTCACCTCTTCCGTCATTTGTCTCGGCCTGTTTACCGCTGCCCGCGTGTGCGAGCAAGTCCGTGCCGCGATCCAGTCACTCCCGAGCGGACAGCGTAATGCCGGTCTGGCGATGGGGCTGACTCTGCCTCAGACCTACCGCTATGTGCTGCTGCCCAATGCCTATCGCGTGATCGTACCGCCGATGACCTCAGAAATGGTCAACCTGGTAAAAAACTCCGCGATCGCCTCGACCATCGGTCTGGTCGATATGGCCGCGCAGGCCGGTAAATTGCTGGATTACTCTGCGCATGCGTATGAATCATTTACTGCCATTACCGTCGCCTACGTGCTTATCAACGCGGTGATTATGCTGCTGATGCACTTTGTAGAACGTAAAGTCCGCCTGCCGGGCAACATGGGAGGTAAATAAGCATGCATGAATTTGACTGGAGTTCTATTGGCCCCGGCCTGCCCTATCTATGGCAAGGCATGGTCATTACCCTGAAGATAACCTCACTGGCGATTGTTGTCGGTATCTTGTGGGGCACGTTGCTCGCCGTGATGCGTCTGTCAACGTTCGCCCCGGTCAGATGGTTTGCAACGGTTTACGTGAACCTGTTCCGCGCCGTACCTCTGGTGATGGTGCTGTTGTGGTTCTACCTGATTGTGCCGGGCTTTCTGCAAAAAGTACTTGGACTGTCGCCGAAGACCGATATCCGTCTGATTTCCGCAATGGTGGCGTTTGCGCTGTTTGAAGCTGCCTATTACTCAGAAATTATTCGTGCCGGGATCATCAGTATCGCTCGCGGACAGTCTTCCGCCGCTCTGGCGCTGGGCATGACCCAATGGCAATCGATGAAGCTGGTTATCTTGCCGCAGGCTTTTCGTGCGATGGTGCCGCTTCTGCTGACGCAGGCAATCGTTCTGTTCCAGGATACCTCACTGGTTTACGTGCTTGGCCTTGCAGACTTCTTCCGCAGCGCCTCTAACATTGGCGACCGTGACGGTACGCTGGTGGAGATGGTGTTGTTTGCAGGAATTATTTATTTTGTTATCAGCCTTTCCGCTTCCTTGCTGGTGCGTTATTTGAAGAAAAGGACCGTTTCATGATTTCACTGAAGAATGTCTCTAAATGGTACGGGCACTTTCAGGTGCTTACCGAATGCAGCACCGAAGTTAAAAAAGGTGAAGTTGTGGTGGTGTGTGGCCCTTCCGGATCAGGTAAATCGACGCTGATTAAAACCGTAAACGGTCTTGAGCCGGTACAGAAAGGTGAGATTCTGGTTAACGGAACGCCGGTTAACGATAAGAAAACCAATCTGGCACAGTTGCGCGCGAAAGTGGGCATGGTGTTCCAGCATTTCGAACTGTTCCCGCATCTGTCAATTATCGACAATCTGACGCTGGCGCAGGTGAAAGTACTGAAACGCGATAAAGCCGAAGCCAAAGATAAAGGCCTGAAACTCCTGGATCGCGTGGGATTATCCGCGCACGCTAACAAGTTCCCCGGTCAGCTCTCTGGCGGTCAGCAGCAGCGTGTGGCCATCGCCCGTGCGTTGTGTATGGATCCGATCGCCATGCTGTTTGATGAACCAACGTCAGCACTCGATCCTGAGATGATCAACGAGGTGCTGGACGTGATGGTCGAACTTGCTAACGAAGGCATGACAATGATGGTTGTCACCCACGAAATGGGCTTTGCCCGTAAAGTGGCAAACCGCGTGATTTTCATGGATGAAGGAAAGATTGTGGAAGATCGTAACAAAGACGACTTCTTCAATAACCCGCAATCCGATCGCGCCCGTGATTTCCTGGCGAAGATCCTGCACTGATAAAAGAAGTATCGGCCTGCCCCGGCTGTTGCAGGGGCAGGCCGTCTGCAATTAAGGCTCGAACGCGTGACGGGAAAATTCAGTATGACCGCATTTCGGGCATTTACTGAGGATTTCCGGCGTATACACCGCAAGACTGAATTGGCAGTTTTCGCACACCAGATTGCCTAATCCCACGACTTCGCCGCTGTGATAGACACCATGATGATTGACGTCTTTAAAGACCTCTTTCCATTCCAGTTGGGTTTTGTCGGTCATATCCGCCAGTTCTTTCCACAGGCTCTCTTTGATGACCCGCATAAAGACGCTGTCCGTGCCGTCATCCTTCTCCGCTTGCTGATTCTCCGTGTAATTGCGGGCAAACTCATGCAAATCGCGCCGCACCGCAGAAGTGAGCTGTTCAATCTGAATTTCAGACAACTGACCTTCGTCCTGCAGGCGGACGCGCGCATCTTGCACCAGCGCACTGATATCACGTTCCCCATTTTTCAATCGCTCTGTCAGCGACGTCACTAACTGACGGTAATTTTGAGTAATATTGCTCATTATTTCCTCTCCTTGAACTGACATGACCGTTCGCCCGGCAGATGTTTTCTTGTCTTTATTTTAGTCGTAAATCCCTGATCCGTTGTGAAGATTATCCCGGGCTGCTTCGCAGTTTGCGAATAATGGGGCATTAGGAGGCAGAAATCCCCCTTAGCTGGTCGCTGGGTGTTGTTGCCGCCTCTGCTTATCAGCTATGCTATGCGGATCTTTTGATTAAAACTTTTTGAGCTACAGGCGTAGCTGTTTTCACTCACAGGACCACCGGCCGCCATGCAAGAGCAATACCGTCCAGAAGACATCGAGTCACACGTTCAGCTTCACTGGCAAGAGAAGCAAACCTTCAAAGTTACCGAACAGCCTGGCAAGGAGAAATATTACTGTCTCTCCATGTTGCCTTACCCGTCAGGCCGCCTCCATATGGGGCACGTGCGCAACTACACCATCGGTGACGTGATTTCCCGTTATCAGCGCATGCTCGGTAAAAACGTTCTGCAGCCAATCGGCTGGGATGCTTTCGGCTTGCCAGCTGAAGGTGCTGCGGTGAAAAACAATACCGCCCCTGCGCCGTGGACGTATGAAAACATCGAATACATGAAGAACCAGCTAAAACTGCTGGGCTTCGGCTATGACTGGGATCGCGAAATTGCGACCTGCAAACCGGATTACTATCGCTGGGAACAGTGGTTCTTTACCAAGCTGTACGAAAAAGGCCTGGTGTATAAGAAGACCTCCGCCGTTAACTGGTGTCCGCATGACCTGACCGTTCTCGCGAACGAACAGGTGATCGACGGCTGCTGCTGGCGTTGTGACACCAAGGTGGAACGCAAAGAAATTCCACAGTGGTTTATCAAAATCACCGCGTACGCTGACCAGCTGCTTAACGATCTGGACACGCTGGAAAGCTGGCCAGAGCAGGTCAAAACCATGCAGCGGAACTGGATTGGCCGCTCTGAAGGTGTTGAAATCACTTTTGACGTGGCTGACAGCGACGAGAAAGTCACGGTTTACACCACCCGTCCTGACACCTTTATGGGCGCGACCTACGTTGCCGTTGCAGCCGGGCATCCTCTGGCGCAACAAGGCGCAGAGAACAACCCTGCGCTGGCTGAATTCATCGACGAATGCCGCAATACCAAAGTTGCCGAAGCAGAAATGGCAACAATGGAGAAAAAAGGCATGGCCACCGGCTTGTATGCAATTCACCCGTTGTCCGGTGAAAAGCTGCCAGTCTGGGTCGCTAACTTCGTTCTGATGGAATACGGCACAGGTGCTGTAATGGCCGTTCCTGGCCATGACCAGCGCGACTGGGAATTCGCCACCAAATACAATCTGCAAATTAAACCTGTCATTCTGACCCTCGACGGCAACCAGCCGGACGTTACGGCAGAAGCCATGACCGAAAAAGGTACGCTGTTCAATTCAGGCGAGTATGACGGTCTGAGCCATGAAGATGGCTTTAATGCTATTGCCGACAAACTGGTCGCGCAGGGCGTAGGTCAGCGCAAAGTGAACTATCGTCTGCGTGACTGGGGTGTTTCCCGTCAGCGTTATTGGGGCGCGCCAATCCCGATGATCACGCTGGAAGACGGTACCGTTATTCCAACGCCAGAAGATCAACTGCCGGTGATTCTGCCGGAAGATGTGGTCATGGACGGAATCACCAGCCCAATCAAAGCCGATCCTGAGTGGGCAAAAACCACCGTTAACGGCATGCCTGGCCTGCGTGAAACCGACACCTTCGACACCTTCATGGAGTCTTCCTGGTACTACGCGCGTTACACCTGCCCGCAATACGACGAAGGTATGCTGGATCCGGCTGCAGCCAACTACTGGCTGCCGGTTGATCAGTATGTCGGTGGTATTGAACACGCCATTATGCATCTGATGTATTTCCGCTTCTTCCACAAACTGATGCGCGATGCCGGTCTAGTCGATTCTGACGAACCTGCGAAACGCTTGCTGTGTCAGGGTATGGTTCTGGCTGATGCCTTCTATTACACCGGCAACAGCGGCGAACGCGTCTGGGTTTCCCCGGTAGATGCAACCGTGGAGCGTGACGAAAAAGGCCGTATTACCAAAGCCACCGATCCAGAAGGGCGCGAGCTGGTGTATGCCGGTATGAGCAAGATGTCCAAATCTAAAAACAACGGCATCGACCCTCAGGTCATGGTTGAGAAATACGGCGCGGATACCGTGCGTCTGTTTATGATGTTTGCTTCTCCGGCGGAAATGACGCTGGAATGGCAGGAATCAGGCGTGGAAGGTGCAAACCGTTTCCTGAAACGTGTCTGG
The DNA here is from genome assembly GCA_013457415.1 of Enterobacteriaceae bacterium Kacie_13. Classification (NCBI taxonomy): domain Bacteria; kingdom Pseudomonadati; phylum Pseudomonadota; class Gammaproteobacteria; order Enterobacterales; family Enterobacteriaceae; species Enterobacteriaceae bacterium Kacie_13. The sequence goes on along the minus strand of CP045665.1, from coordinate 1,387,028 downwards.
AAACTGGCCTATGAGCATTCCGAAAAAGGCGCGACCGTTGCCCTCGACGTGGCTGCACTCAACGAAGCGCAAAAAGATCTGCGTCGTGACGTGCATAAAACCATCGCCAAAGTGACCGATGATATCGGCCGTCGTCAGACCTTCAACACCGCAATCGCGGCAGTGATGGAGCTGATGAACAAGCTGGGCCGTGCGCCGCAGGAAAGCGAACAAGATCGCGCCCTGCTGCAGGAAGCCCTGCTCGCAGTCGTTCGCATGCTTTATCCTTTCACGCCGCACGTGTGCTTCAGCCTCTGGCAGGCACTGAAAGGCGAAGGCGATGTGGATACCGCACCGTGGCCGCTGGCTGACGAACAGGCAATGGTCGAAGACTCTAAACTGGTCGTTGTGCAGGTGAACGGTAAAGTGCGTGCTAAAATCACCGTAGCCGCTGATGCTACAGAGCAACAAGTGCGCGAGCGTGCGGCAGAAGAACATTTGGTCGCTAAATATCTGGATGGGGTTACAGTTCGCAAAGTAATCTACGTTCCGGGCAAACTGCTTAACCTGGTAGTAGGTTGAGTCAAGGAGGAGCTGTGCGACATCGTATAGTGACACTGCTGCTGACAGCATCAGTCATGGTTACCGCAGGCTGTGGGTTCCACTTACGTGGAAAAACCAATGTGCCTGACGAACTGCAAACTATCGTTCTGGACAGCGGGGATCCTTACGGTCCGTTAACGCGTGATATTCGTACTCAGTTGCGTCTGAGCAATGTGACCATTGTTGATGATCCAACCGGTAAGCATAAGGATATTCCATCGCTGCGAATCGGCCCTGAAACTAGCGGTCAAAGCACTGCATCAGTATTCCAGGACGGTAAAACGGCTGAATATCAGATGCAAATGAGTGTCAGCGCGACGGTTCTGATGCCGGGTAAAGATATTTATCCGATCAATGCCACCGTGTTCCGTTCATTCTTTGACAACCCGTTAACGGCGCTGGCGAAGGATAACGAACAGGAGATCATTCGCGAAGAGATGCGCCAGCAGATTGCACAACAATTGATCCGTAAACTGTTGTCGGTTCATGCGTCTGAGCTGCGTAAAGCCGATCAGGTGGATGGCAAGGTTGAAGTGATTACTACCGGCTCTTCCGCCAGCAAATCTTCTGATGCAATGACGCCGTCGTCGTCTGTTACCACACCGGTATCAACGGCACCGGCCAGCACTTCTGTACAATGATCCGAGTTTATCCGGAACAACTTGCTGCGCAGCTCCGTGAGGGGCTGCGCGCTTGTTATATATTATGTGGTAACGACCCTCTGCTTCTGCAGGAAAGTCAGGACAGCATCCGCAAAGCGGCGCAGCTGGCTGATTTTCAGGAGCATTACACGTTTATTCTCGACGCCCACACTGAATGGGATTCGATTTTCAGTACCTGTCAGGCACTCAGTCTGTTCGCCAGCCGTCAGACGCTGACGCTGACGCTGCCGGAAAATGGCCCGACTGCGCCGATGGCAGAACCTCTGCTCAAGCTGACCACGCTATTGCACGATGACATTTTGCTGGTCCTTCGCGGCACCAAACTGACCAAAGGCCAGGAAAACAGCGCATGGTTTAAAGCGTTGAGTGATAAAAGCGTCTTTGTCAGCTGTCAGACACCTGAGCAGGCACAACTTCCGCGCTGGGTAACACGCCGCGCTAAAGAACTTTCACTTGAACTTGATGAACCGGCGAATCAGCTGCTGTGCTATTGCTACGAAGGTAATTTGCTGGCCTTAGCACAATCACTTGAACGCCTGTCCCTGCTTTATCCTGATGGCAAACTGACGCTGCCGCGCGTGGAAGATGCAGTGAATGATGCGGCGCACTTCACGCCTTATCACTGGCTGGACGCCCTGTTGGCGGGAAAAAGTAAGCGTGCCTGGCATATTTTGCGTCAGCTGCAACAGGAAGACAGTGAGCCGGTGATTTTGCTGCGCACAATCCAACGTGAACTGCTGATGTTACTGAATCTGAAACGCAAAATGGACAGCACGCCGCTGCGCACGTTGTTTGATCAGCAAAAAGTCTGGCAAAACAGACGTACGCTGGTAACCCAGGCCTTGCAGCGTTTATCGCTTGCCGATCTTAATCAGGCAGTACGTTTGCTGACGCAAATGGAAATCACGCTCAAGCAGGATTACGGCCAGTCCGTGTGGCCGGAGCTGGAAAGTCTCTCCATGCTATTGTGTGGCAAACCCTTACCTGTCAGCTTCGTCGGACAAGGTTCGTACTGACGCAGGATATTTCCATGCCGACAATTCCCTCTCGTTCCACAGATGAAACTGCTTCGTTGCTGGCTTTTTTTGGCGGGACGTTTGATCCCATTCATTACGGCCATCTTAAACCTGTCACGCAACTGGCGCTGAACGCCGGTCTGGATCACGTGATATTACTTCCCAACAATGTTCCGCCGCACCGCCCGCAGCCCGGCGCAAGCCCGCAACAACGCCTGCGTATGGTGGAACTGGCGGTGGAAGACAATCCGCTATTTTCTGTTGATCCGCGTGAACTTGCCGTTGATACGCCGTCGTACACCATTGAGACTCTTGCAACGTTACGTAAAGAACATGGCGGGAGTTGCCCGCTGGCGTTTATTATCGGTCAGGATTCGCTGCTGACGCTGCACAAATGGCATCGTTGGGGCTCTCTCCTGGATTTTTGCCATCTGATTGTTATGGCGCGACCGGGTTATCACGAGCAACTCGATACGCCCGAGTTACAGCGTTGGTATGATGCGCATCGTGTCGCTGATGCAGACAGTCTCAGGCTTCAGCCTGCCGGATTCATTTATCAGGCCAATACACCATTGCTGAATATTTCAGCGACACAAATCCGTGAGCGTCATAAGGCGGGTCTCGATTGTTCCGATTTTCTGCCCGAGGCCGTTGAGCGCTATATAGAATCACAGGGCTTGTACCGCGCGTAGCCAACGCGTGGTATACTGCGCCGCTAAATTTCGGCTCTCGATAACGTCGCGTGATTCATCAATATAATTTATTGATTATTAAACGCTTTGAGACGTTTTCTGATTGCCGCTATGCCACTCCTCCATAAGACCGATTATCGCTCAGGTGTCACACCGGCGGATGTCTTATGGAGTCAACGTGTTTCAAATATCCCCAGGGGGAACCTTTGCAAGGTAAAGCGCTCCAAGATTTTGTTATCGATAAAGTCGATGACCTTAAAGCACAAGACATCATTGCCATTGATGTTGTGGGTAAATCCAGTATTACTGATTGCATGATTATCTGCACCGGCACATCCAGCCGTCACGTTGTTTCTATCGCCGGTCACCTGGTGGAAGAAGTAAAAGCCGTCGGCATTGATGCAATGGGTGTTAAAGGTATTAATGAAGCCGACTGGGTTGTGGTTGATCTGGGTGAAGTGATTGTTCACGTCATGCAAGAAGAAAGCCGTCAGCTGTACGAGCTCGAGAAACTCTGGGGCTAAGCCGTGAAACTGCAACTTGTCGCCGTCGGCACCAAAATGCCAGACTGGGTACAAACCGGTTTTAACGATTATCTGCACCGCTTTCCCAAAGATATGCCGTTTGAACTGACTGAAGTTCCGGCCGGGAAGCGCGGGAAGAATGCAGACATCAAACGCATCCTTGAAAAGGAAGGCGAACAGATGCTGGCTGCCGTCGGAAAGGGGAACCGTATTGTCACACTGGATATTCCAGGGACTCCGTGGGAAACCCCGCAACTGGCGCAACAACTGGAACGCTGGAAACAGGACGGACGTAACGTCAGCCTGTTAATTGGCGGTCCGGAAGGGCTGGCACCAGCCTGTAAAGCCGCAGCGGAACAGAGCTGGTCGCTCTCTCCGTTGACGCTCCCTCACCCGCTGGTGCGGGTCCTGGTGGCGGAAAGTCTTTACCGCGCCTGGAGTATTACCACCAATCATCCATACCACCGCGAATAACGGGTGGTGAATTGAATGTCAGCAACATGAATTAAGTAGTGGGATGAAAATAGATCGTAACCCTTTTCGCGACTATACGGCTGAATCAGCCCTCTTCGTGCGCCGTGCACTGGTGGCGTTTATCGGCATTCTGCTACTTAGCGGTGTCCTGGCCTTCAATCTGTATAACCTGCAAATTGTTCGTTTTCAGGATTACCAGACCCGTTCCAATGATAACCGGATTAAGCTGGTGCCAATCGCGCCAAGCCGCGGCATTATCTACGACCGAAACGGTACGCCGCTGGCGCTTAACCGCACTATTTATCAGCTCGAGCTGGTCCCGGAAAAAGTGGATGATTTGCAAGCCACGCTGGAAGCCCTCAAGCCCATCGTCGATTTAACGCCTGACGATATCGATAACTTCAAGAAAGAACGCCAGCGCTCGCGCCGCTTCACATCTATTGCAGTGAAAACTGCATTGACAGAAGTACAGGTCGCCCGTTTCTCCGTGAACCAGTTCCATTTCCCTGGCGTCGAAGTGAAAGGCTATCAGCGCCGCTATTATCCCTACGGTTCCGCGCTGACGCACGTCATCGGTTATGTATCGAAAATTAACGATCGCGATGTGGAGCGTCTGGACAAAGACGGTATTCTGGCCAACTACGCCGCCACACACGATATCGGCAAACTGGGTATCGAACGTTATTACGAAGACACGCTTCACGGCAAAACAGGCTATGAAGAAGTGGAAGTCAATAACCGTGGTCGGGTGATCCGCCAGTTGCACGAAGAGCCGCCGCAGGCAGGTAAAGATATTTACCTGACTATCGACTTGCCTTTGCAGCAATATATCGAAGAACTCCTGACGACCAGTCGTGCGGCCGTGGTGGTGAGCGATCCACGTGATGGTGCGATCCGCGCACTGGTCTCCAATCCTAGCTATGACCCGAATCTGTTCGTTGAAGGGATTTCCAGCAAGGATTACAGCCGGCTGTTAAATGATGCCGATAAACCGCTGATCAACCGCACCACGCAGGGCGTATATCCGCCTGCATCAACGGTAAAACCTTATATTTCCGTGTCTGCGCTGACATCCGGCGTGATCACCAAAAACACCTCATTATTTGACCCCGGCTGGTGGCAGTTACCTGGCTCGGACAAGCGTTATCGTGACTGGAAACACTGGGGCCATGGCCGACTGAACGTCACCAAAGCCCTTGAGGAATCCGCCGATACCTTCTTCTATCAGGTCGCGTACGATATGGGTATCGACCGCCTATCAGAATGGATGGGTAAATTTGGTTACGGGCATTACACCGGGATAGATTTGTCGGAAGAGCGCAGCGGTAACATGCCAAACCGTGACTGGAAGTTTAAGCGCTTTAAGAAACCCTGGTATCAGGGCGACACGATCCCGGTGGGCATCGGTCAGGGTTACTGGACTGCCACGCCAATACAAATCATGAAGGCAATGACGACGCTGATTAATGATGGTGACGTCAAAACGCCGCATCTGTTGCTGAGTACCAAAATTGATGGCAAGCAGGTGCCATATCGTCAGGAAGACACCACGCAGATTGGTGACATTCATTCCGGTTATTGGGAAATCGCCAAAGACGGGATGTATGGCGTCGCCAACCGCCCGAACGGCACCGCACGAAAATATTTTGCTGACGCGCCTTATAAAGCCGCTGCCAAATCCGGTACAGCACAAGTTTACGGTTTGAAAGCCAATGAAATCTATAATGCGCATAAGATTGCAGAGCATCTGCGTGACCATAAACTGATGACCTCTTTTGCGCCGTATGACAAGCCTACCGTGGCCGTGGCCGTGGTGCTGGAAAACGGCGGTGCGGGTCCAGCAGTGGGGACGATTTCGCGACAGATACTCGACCATATTTTATTGGGCGACAACACGACACAATTACCGGCTGACGCGCCTGCGCCGCCGGGAACCGAAGGTGATTAACCGGCAATGACTGAGAACCAACAAAAAAGATCATTGTGGTCGAAAATGCACATCGACCTGACCATGTTGCTGATCATACTCGCGCTGCTGACATACAGTGCGTTTGTGATGTGGAGCGCGAGTGGTCAGGATCTTGGCATGATGGAACGCAAAGTCGGCCAGATCCTGATGGGGCTTGTGATCATGCTGGTCATGGCGCAAATTCCGCCACGCGTCTACGAGAGCTGGGCGCCCTATCTGTATATCTTCTGCGTATTCCTGCTGGTGTTGGTGGATGCGTTTGGCAGTATCAGCAAAGGCGCACAGCGTTGGCTGGATTTAGGCATCATCAAATTCCAGCCTTCGGAACTGGCGAAAATCGCCGTACCGCTCATGGTCGCGCGCTTTATTAACCGCGACGTGTGTCCGCCTTCACTGAAAAACACCGCCATCGCGCTGGCACTGATCTTCATCCCTACCCTGCTGGTGGCCGCGCAGCCCGATCTGGGCACGTCGATTTTAATCGCCGCGTCCGGTCTGTTCGTGCTGTTCCTCTCCGGCATGAGCTGGAAACTGATCGCCGTCGCCGCCATTCTGGTCGCCGCCTTTATCCCTATTTTGTGGTTCTTCCTGATGCACGATTATCAGCGCGACCGCGTGATGATGCTGCTGGATCCGGAGAGCGATCCGCTCGGCGCGGGCTACCATATTATTCAGTCAAAAATCGCCATCGGTTCAGGCGGTTTCTCCGGCAAAGGCTGGCTGCACGGCACCCAGTCGCAGCTGGAATTTCTCCCGGAACGCCATACTGACTTTATTTTCGCAGTACTTGCCGAAGAGCTGGGTCTGATCGGCGTTCTGGTGCTGCTCGGCCTCTATTTATGCCTCATCATGCGTGGCCTGATGATTGCGGCCCATGCTCAGACAACCTTCGGACGCGTCATGTCTGGCGGACTGATGCTGATTCTGTTTGTTTATGTCTTTGTTAACATCGGCATGGTCAGTGGTATTGTCCCGGTGGTTGGGGTACCTTTGCCTCTGGTCAGCTATGGCGGGTCAGCACTCATCGTGCTAATGGCAGGGTTTGGTATCGTCATGTCGATACATACTCATCGAAAAATGTTGTCAAAAAATTTATAGAGGTGAGCAATGCGTAAGGAGTGGCTTGGAGCTGTCATTATCGGTTTGCTGTTAAGTGGCTGCGCCACTGACGAAACTCAGCAACAACAACCGGCACCACAGCAGGCTTATAACGGCCCGGTGGTGGAAATCGGCGGCGCTGATCCGCGTTACGAGCCTTATAACCAGGGTACGATGCAGGATTATACCGTTAACGGTAAAACCTATAAAATTGTCAAAGACCCGTCCAACTTCTCGCAGGTAGGACAGGCCGCCTGGTACGGGCAGGAAAACGGCGGCAACACCACCGCGATTGGGGAAGAATTTGATCCGACCGCCATGACCGCCGCACACCCTACGCTGCCGATCCCAAGCTATGTGCGCGTCACCAATATGGCGACTGGCCGTATGCTGGTGGTTCGCGTCAATGACCGTGGTCCTTACGTTCCGGGCAAAATCATCGACCTGTCGCAGGCCGCTGCAGACCGTCTGAATCTGACTAACAGTACCAAAGTGCGAATCGATTTCATTAATGTCGCACAGGACGGCACCATGACCGGTCCAGGTACTATTGGAACCACCGTCGCCAAACAGTCTTACGCGCTGCCCGCTCGCCCAAGCCTGGGTGCAAGTGATATGGGTACGCCTACGATGCAGGCCGAGCCGGTGAACACTTCCGATGTCCACCCGATCGATAACAGCACGCTGAGTAATCCGAACGCTGCGCCGCTGACCAATGATGAAGCCGCAAGCGGCAACGCACCGGTGACAACAATGTCAGGCAACAGTGGGAGCGGCGGTTTCCTCAGCGCACCAACGCCGTTACGTAATGGCGTTTTGGAAAGCAGTGAACCTGTCTCCGCGCCGGTAATGGCCACCGCAGCACCTGTTGCCGCTACCGCAGCGGTTGCGGCACCTGCCCACACGACGGCAATTTCGGGCTCCGGCTATATGGTTCAGGTCGGCGCCCTGAGCAATCCCCAGAATGCACAGCTGTGGCAGAAAAGCCTCAGCCAGCGTTTCTCGGTGCCAGGCAAGGTGCAGGCCAATGGCAGCACTTACCGCGTGCAGCTCGGCCCCTTCAGCACCCGTCAGCAGGCCGTTCAGTTGCAGCAGCGACTGGCCAGTGAAGCCCAGCAACAGTCGTTCGTGACCGCGAGCAATTAATTCTAAGAGACAGGGTGTGAGCCCTGTTTCATAAGTAAAAATCAGTAAGCGCCGGTAATCGCAGATGTCTGACTCAGGACTCTTCTGCTATAGTGGCGCACGTTTATCACCTACTTCTACGGATGTTGTTGTCCCGATCATGAAACTTGTAAACACTTCACGTTTAGTCAAAAGCCTCGCATTTGGCACCGTTATCTCCTTCAGTGCAGCGTCCGCTTATGCCGACGATGTTAATTTAAAAACAATGATCCCTGGTGTTCCGCAAATTGATGCTGAAGCCTATGTCCTGATCGACTACAACTCCGGCAAAGTTCTGGCAGAAATGAATGCCGATGCCCGCCGTGACCCGGCCAGCCTGACAAAAATGATGACCAGTTACGTTATTGGTCAGTCCATCAAAGCAGGTAAAATCAGCCCGACAGACATCGTCACCGTCGGTCAGGATGCATGGGCAACCGGCAATCCGGTGTTCAAAGGTTCTTCCCTGATGTTCCTGAAACCTGGCGATCGCGTGCCGGTGTCAGAACTCAACCGTGGCATTATTTTACAATCAGGTAACGATGCCTGCGTCGCGATGGCTGACCATGTCGCCGGAAGTCAGGACGCTTTCGTGGCCATGATGAACAACTACGTAAATGCACTTGGCCTGAAAAATACCCATTTCGGTACCGTTCATGGTCTGGATGCGGAAGGTCAGTACAGCTCTGCGCGTGATATGGCGTTGATCGGCCAGGCGCTGATCCGTGATGTCCCGGAAGAGTACGCCACCTATAAAGAGAAAGAGTTCACCTTCAACAATATCCGTCAGATGAACCGTAACGGTTTGCTGTGGGATCAAAGCCTGAGCGTGGATGGCATCAAAACCGGTCATACTGAATCCGCCGGTTACAATCTGGTGGCTTCTGCGACCGAAGGCCAGATGCGTCTGATCTCTGCCGTGATGGGCGGTCATACCTACAAAGGCCGTGAAGTTGAAAGCAAAAAGCTGCTGACCTGGGGCTTCCGCTTCTTCGAAACCGTGTCCCCGCTGAAAGCAGGCAAAGAGTTTGCGTCTGAGCCAGTGTGGTTTGGTGATACCGATCGCGTCGCACTGGGCGTGGAAAAAGATGCGTATCTGACCATCCCGCGTGGCCGTATGAAAGATTTGAAAGCCAGCTATGTGCTCAATACACCAGAACTGCACGCACCGTTGCAGAAAAATCAGGTGGTCGGTTCCATCAACTTCCAGCTGGATGGCAAAACGATTGATGAGCGTCCGCTGGTGGTGATGAACGAAGTGAAAGAAGGCGGTTTCTTCGGTCGCATCGTGGATTACATCAAACTGATGTTCCATCACTGGTTTGGTTAAGTTGCCCGCTTGAAATAGTTTGCAACAGTCCCCATATAATGGGTATAGATATTAGCTCCCGCTCCGGCGGGAGTTATACTTTCAGAGACAATACTTAATACGCGGTACAACACGCTGGAGTGCACATGAAAACCAAACTGAACGAACTGCTCGAATTCCCTTGTTCCTTTACCTACAAAGTAATGGGCCTGGCACAACCCGAGCTGGTGGACCAGGTTGTGGAAGTCGTGCAACGCCATGCGCCTGGCGACTATAATCCTCAGGTAAAACCGAGCAGCAAAGGGAATTTCCACTCCGTTTCTATTACGATCACTGCCACGCACATCGATCAGGTTGAAACCTTGTACGATGAGCTCGGCAATATCGAAATTGTCCGCATGGTGCTGTAAGCCCTTTCTGATTGACCCGCGCGGGAGCAAACCTGCCGCGCGGTTTATTCCCTTCTACTGACGGTAACCGCCGTGCAATCACAAAATCCGCAAGAACGTATCGTACTGCGCCAGCTTGGTCTTCAGCCTTATGAACCCGTTTCGCTGGCCATGCATCATTTCACTGAACACCGTACAGCAGATGCGCTGGATGAAATCTGGCTGGTTGAGCATCATCGCGTCTTTACGCAGGGTCAGGCAGGCAAAGCAGAACACGTGCTAATGCCGGGCGATATTCCTGTTATCCAGAGTGACCGCGGCGGTCAGGTGACGTATCACGGTCCTGGTCAGCAGGTGATGTATGTGATGGTTGATTTGAAACGCAAAAAACTCGGCGTGCGTCAGTTGGTGACCGCAATCGAGCAAACTGTGGTCGATACGCTGGCTCATTTCTCGATCGACGCTTATCCTCGCGCCGATGCGCCGGGGGTGTACGTCGATGGCAAAAAAATCTGCTCACTCGGTCTGCGCATCCGTAAAGGCTGCTCGTTACACGGACTTGCGCTGAATATTGATATGGATCTTGAGCCCTTCCACCGCATCAATCCCTGCGGCTATGCCGGTCTGGAAATGACCCAGGCCAGCCTTGAAAAACCTGGGCTGAGTATCGATCAGGTCATGCCGGTACTGGTAAAAGCGTTCAATCATCATCTTAATTATCAGCAAGTTGATTATTTGCCCTGGCAGATCGAAAAATATGGCGCTGCAACGCTCTGATTTGTGAGATGTCTCTGGAAACGTCATGATAAATCACAGGGTTACGCCGCAATTTGGTTTACTATTATCACGCTAAGTCTCTCTTTGCATTGCATCGCTTAAGGATAAGGGCACTCCCCGGCCAGCCGCTCGTCGGGACAGTCTTTTACACTGTCAGGAAGGTTATATGGATGATAAAGATATTAGTGCCAGCCTGAATAAGCTCCGTAATCTGGATCTCAACCTGCTGACCGTTTTTGAAGCGGTGTATCTGCATAAAGGCATTGTTCATGCTGCCAAAGCGCTGAACCTGACGCCGTCGTCGGTCAGCCAGTCCATTCAGAAATTGCGTAATACGTTTCCCGATCCGTTGTTTATCCGCAACGGTCAGGGCATCAGCCCGACGGCTTACGCGACTAACCTGCATAAGCACATCAGTCTGGGTCTCAGCTCCATTCTGACCGGGCTGGACTTCACGCACGATAATGATAAATCCCGCGTGCTGACCGTCAGTTGCTTTCCTTATATTGCACTGATTACCTTTCCGCTAATCCTCAAAGAACTTGAGAAAATTAACTGCAACTACACGCTCAAACATTTGCCATTGCATGATCCGGAAGATACGCTTATTCAGCATCGTGCCGATTTAGTGATCGACATCAGCCCGTTATTTAATAAGTCACTGAAAGCCATCACATTGATGTCAGACAGCACCGTGTTTGTTTGCAGGAAAAATCATCCGATTCTCAACAAAACCCTGAGCGCCGAACAGGCCGTGACGCTGCCGCAAACCACCATTATGACCAACGCCAGCGATCTGAAACGGATGCAATTTGAACTCAGCGAATCCCTGCCCGACCGGCCGATTGTGTTCACCAGTTACAACGCGATCAATATTCTATCAATGGTCGCCAGCACTGACTTACTGGGCATCCTGCCGGAAAAACTGGTGGATATGTTTGCCAATACATTCGAAGTGCAGAAACTCACCTGCGAAATACCGACGCTGTCTTACACCGTGATGATGTATTACAACAAAGCGACCAACAGCGATAAAACGCTGAGCAAGATCATTGACGCCATTGGTGATGCTTTCACTCAGCAAGAAAAATCCCTACCGGCGCAAAAAAATTCACACCCTATTAACACCAAGCAACCGCCCTCGGCCATTTGGATAAAGTAATAATAAAATCAGTGTATTGAATTCAAAAAACGCCCTTATTAGCGCACAAATGATGTGACCCAAGTTAAAAAAATGCAGCATTTAGCACTTCAGGCCATGACGAAGGGCTGAACGTAACGATGCTTCAATGATATAATTTCCGCATTATTTCTACTTTTTTTGATGAATCAGCCAGTTCATTGAATGTCCTGAAAAATCTCGAGTTAAGAGAGACAAACCTGGAAGCTGCAAGACTATGAGTAAACCGATTCAGATGGAACGCGGCGTTAAATACCGCGATGCAGATAAGATGGCGTTAATCCCGGTGAAAACCGTGGTCAGCGACCGGCAGGAAATGTTACGTAAGCCGGCATGGATGAAAATCAAATTGCCTGCCGACTCAACTAAAATTCAGGGCATCAAAGCGGCGCTGCGCAAGAACGGTTTGCACTCCGTGTGTGAGGAAGCTGCCTGCCCGAATCTTTCCGAATGTTTTAACCACGGCACCGCCACCTTCATGATCCTCGGTGCGATTTGTACCCGCCGTTGCCCGTTCTGCGACGTCGCGCATGGCCGCCCGACCGCGCCCGATGTGAATGAGCCAGAAAAACTGGCACAGACCATTGCGGATATGGGCCTGCGTTATGTGGTGATCACCTCGGTTGACCGTGATGATCTGCGCGACGGCGGTGCTCAGCACTTTGCCGACTGTATAGCCGCTATCCGTGCCAAAAACCCGACGATTAAAATCGAAACGCTGGTGCCGGATTTCCGTGGTCGTATGGATCGTGCTTTGGATATTCTCAACGAGACGCCGCCGGATGTGTTCAACCACAACCTGGAAAACGTACCGCGCGTTTACCGTCAGGTTCGCCCTGGTGCAAACTACGAGTGGTCACTGACCCTGCTGCAACGCTTTAAAGAAGCGCATCCGGAAGTGCCTACCAAATCAGGCCTGATGGTCGGCTTAGGTGAGACTAACGAAGAGATCATCGAAGTGATGCGTGACCTGCGCCGCCACGGTGTGACCATGCTGACGCTCGGCCAGTATCTACAGCCCAGCCGTCACCATTTGCCGGTACAGCGATACGTCAGCCCGGAAGAGTTTGACCAGATGAAAGAAGCTGCGATGGAAATGGGCTTCACCCATGCAGCCTGCGGTCCGTTCGTGCGTTCTTCTTATCACGCGGATCTGCAAGCCAAAGGGATGGAAGTAAAATAATCTGCGGCGCTGAAATGCGTTCAGCGCTTAAATATTTTGTTACTTCTTAATCCCGGAATGCAAAAAAGGTTGTTCGCAAGAACAACCTTTTTTATTTTCTGCAGTAACGCCAGCGAGCCGGGTACGGACTTATCAGTCTTTATGCTCTACGCGTTTTTCTTCTGCTGCCGTTTTTTCAGCAGGCGTTGCCGGAGCCGGATCATCATTCATGGCTTTCTTGAAGCCACGCAGCGCGGCACCCAGGTCACCGCCCAGCGATCGCAGTTTGCTGGTACCGAACAACAGAACGATCAGCACGCCGACCACCAACAATTTAGTAATACTTAGACCTTCCATACATACCTTCTTTACACTGAGTGCCGGAAAACAGCGGTAACAACTTATCATTATTAACGGCCATTCGCGACGCTAATACAACCCGAAAATGTAACAGAACGGATCCAAACTTGTGCGCATTATGACCAGCGACGGCCATTATGAGCATGAACCGCCAGCCTATAAAGCGATTCTGCTCTTTGCTGCCCTAAATACGCCGCAAGTTTGATTTAACCCACGTTTCGCTGCGCCGATGCCGGTCAGATAAAGCGGCTTAAGAAGGCCTGCGTACGAGGATGCTGCGGATTAACTAAGACCTCATCCGCCGCACCCTGCTCGACTACATACCCGCGATCCATAAACACTACGCGGTCCGCCGCTTCCTTCGCGAAGCCGATTTCATGAGTGACAACAATCATTGTCAGCCCCTGTTGCGCCAGATCCCGCATTGTCGCCAACACTTCACCAACCAGTTCCGGATCAAGCGCTGATGTCGGCTCATCGAACAGCATCAGTTTGGGTTTGACCGCCAGCGCGCGGGCAATCGCCACTCGTTGTTGCTGTCCGCCGGAAAGATGGCGCGGATAGGCATCGGCTTTATCGCTCAGCCCGACTTTTTCCAGCAACTCGCGGGCATATTTTTCCGCTTCCTGGCGGGATTCTTTATGCACGCCGACCGGTGCTTCAATAATGTTTTGCAGCACGGTCATGTGCGGATACAGATTGAATTGCTGGAACACCATGCCGATATCACGGCGCTGACGCGCAATCGCCCGCTCGGACAATTTATGCAACCTGTCACCGCGCAGTTCATAACCAATCTGCTCGCCACCCACCATGATCGAACCGCGGTCGATGTCTTCCAGATGATTAATGCAACGAAGAAACGTCGATTTACCTGAGCCCGAAGGCCCGAGGATCACCACAACTTCGCTCGGTTTTACATCCAGATCGATACCCTTGAGCACTTCGTTGTCGCCGTAACTTTTATGCACATTACGGGCGACCACCAGTGACGCCGTGTCGGATGACTTTACGTCGGATGGCGTATGACTCATAAGTCCTCCTTGCGGGCCATGCCCGGTGAATTCATGATCGGCGCGGCTTTTTCTTCCGCAGCGTTCTGACGGCGCTTCACGCTGGGTAGCGTGCGGCGCGTCCCACGGGAATAGTAACGCTCGATGGCGGACTGTCCCAGATTCAGCAGCGAAGTGATAAACAGATACCAGATAACGGCGACCATTAGCATCGGCACGACTTCAAAGGTACGGTTGTAAATAGTTTGCACCGAATACAGCAGGTCGCCCATCGCGATGACGCTGACCAGCGACGTCGCTTTGATCATGCTGATCAGTTGGTTACCCGTTGGCGGAATGATAGACCGCATCGCCTGCGGAATAATAATCCGGCGCAGGGCGCGCCCGCGGCTCATACCGAATGCCTGGGCGGTTTCGGCCTGACCGTTATCCACCGAGAGCAAACCGGCGCGAATGATTTCCGCCATGTATGCGGCCTCATTCAGCGCCAGCCCCGCAATTGCGGCGGTCAGCGGCGTGATCAGGTCATTGGTGTTCCAGCTCATGTATTCCGGGCCAAATGGAACGCCTAACACCACGCGCGGGAACAACGTTGACATGTTGTACCAAAACAGCAGCTGTACCAGCAGCGGCGTCCCACGAAAGAACCAGATGTACAAGCCCGCCAACTGCCGTAGCAACAGGCTGTCAGACAAACGGGCAATGGCCAGCATCAGACCAATGAACACACCGAGCAACATGGAAACGACCGTCAGGCCGAGCGTCACGCCCAGTCCCTTGACCACCGAACCTTCCAGAAACCACTGTGCAACAACGTGCCATTCAAAGTTCTTGTTCTGCGATACGCCCCAGAGCACATCTGCGGCGATCAGCAGTACCACAATCCATGCAACCCAGCGGCCAAAGCTGCGGGGTGCATGGGAGAACTCAACGTTACGGCGCGGATCCTGCGTATAGTCGTCCTTGACTGCCGGCTTTGAACTATACGTTTTGTCGGTCATTTAGGTTGCGCCTTTGCCAGGTTGATGCCCGGTGCCTGGATCATATTGCCTTCCAGCCCCCATTTTTTCATGATGATGGCGTAGGTGCCGTTATCGAACAGCTTCTGATAACCGGCCAGAATCGCATCGCGTACCGCAGAATCTTTCGGGACCACGGTCCCCTGATAAATATCACCGAAACCGTTAGATTTCCCGGTACCGGTCAGTTCCAGCTGGCCGTTGGCTTTTTCAACAAAGTATGTCAGCGGAGCCTGAGAAGAGAAGAAGGCGTCAGAGCGGTTAGAACGTACCGCCAGAATGGAGGTGGGCTGGTCGCTGAACGACTGCACGGTCACGGCCGGTTTGCCGTCTTTCACACACACTTCTGACTGCTTGCGGATCACCTGTTCAGCCGAACCGCCCGCCATTACCGCAATACGCTTACCGCAGGTGTCATCAAGCGCATTAATCTTTTCCGGATTGCCTTTACGCACGCCGAACACCACAAACTCTTTCACGAAATCGACGAAATCATTCTTCGCCTGTCGATCGGGATAATCGCCAATCGGGCCGATACCCATCTGGTAACGCCCCGCGGCCATGCCGCTCAAAATGCCGGACAAACCGGTGACCGAAGCGTGTTCAATTTTCACACCCAGGACTTCTCCCAGCGCATGGGACAGATCGGCACTGGCGCCGTCAAGACCGTTGCTACCGGTCACGATTTCGTAAGGAGGGAAAGAACCGTTGTTCACAGAGGTCATCACACCCGACTTCTGAATGTCCGCAGGTAATTTGGCGTGGATCGCCGGATCCATCGTCTGAGTCGGAATCGCAACACTTTCAGCAGCAAAGGTATTCAGGGAAGACACGGAAAGTAATGCAGCAGTCAGAACCGCGGCCTGACGTAATTGTTTTGCCATCATCTCTTAATCCTCTGTGTAAAAAATCAGTCTGTGAGTTTATGAATGTTGTGTATTTATAGTTAATGCCTTCCATGGCGGACTTCTTTGGATAATGCTTTCTATTTATAGGTCTTTCTTTACAACGAGTTCCCTGGTGAGGCGCTCGCGTTACTGCTCTTAAGCGCTGAATTTCAGCCGTTGAGGACCGGCGAAAATCAGGCTTTGTTGTTATTCAGCTGCGGCAACCCAAAACGGCGGTTCGCCAGCACCGGCAACACTTTACGGGCATGTGCCAGACGATCTTTGTCCAGCTCGGCAAACACTAAGGCTGGCACTTCGGCGGCGCGGGCAATGGCCACGCCCAGCGGATCAACCACCATACTGTTCCCGATATTGCGCTCGCCACATTCGCCCACTGCCACCATATAGGTGGTATTTTCCAGTGCGCGGGCGGTAACCAGCACTTCCCAATGCATTTCTTTCAGCGGCCCTTTCACCCAGGCGGCAGGCAGTACCAGCACGTCTGCACCATCGAGTACCAGACGGCGCGCCAGTTCAGGGAAACGCACGTCATAACAGGTCATCAGGCCGACGTTAAAACCGGCAACGTTGACCAGCGGCGGCACGTCATCGCCGGCGGTGACGTTTTTCGATTCCTGCGAAGAGAACGCATCATACAAATGCAGCTTGCGGTATTCGGAAATGATTTCGCCATTACGAATAGAAATCAGCACGTTATACGCGCGACCCTCCGGTGCAGGTGTATGCACGCTCATCATGGTGGTCATCTGATTGCCACGGCTGGCAGCCAGCAGCTGGCTGACGAACGGACCGTCCAGCGGCTGTGCGGCTTTTAGCACTAAATCGGGGTCGGTGATATCACGGGCTAAAATACCTTCCGGCAGCACCAGCAAATCGGTTCCGGCTTCCAGCGATTTCGTCATCAGCGACAGGCAGGTTTCGACATTGGCTTCCCATTCGCGGGAAACGGCAAACTGACCTAATGCAACTTTCATCATTACTTCTCCGGCCATTAACGGGTGGCAAACTGCGGGAACAAATCTGCCGGCGTCAGACGCTGAGCAGTCAGCCCCTGTGCGTGTAATTCATGAGCAAAATCGTCGATCATTTTTTCATTGGCGGCGAAACCGTTTGCATTCCAGTTCGCCGGTAAATCCACCACCGTGCGACGTAAATCATCCAGCAGCCACGGCGTGGTATCAGCGTATTTCGCGCGCTTATCCATCCAGATTTCATATGAACGATCGATAATGTCGCTCAATGCCTGCGGCAACCAGGGATGCGCTTCAGCCAGCGCCGGTTTGATGGCCAGCAAATGAATGCCAGGGATGTAACCAACGCGGTTGAAATAAGCCAGCTCGGCGGCACGAAAATCCGGCTGAAACTGACGGAAACCCGAATCTGGTTTGAAAAAACCGTCGGGCATAAACGGCGTGAAGACAGCGTCCAGCCAGCCTTCTTGCAACAATTCCATCATAGGACGTTCACCCGGCACCGCTTCGATGCGTCCTTCGCGACCGAAACCAGCCAGACGGTCAACAATCGGATGCGCTTCGGTCAGGCGACCAACGTACCAGTTAGCATCTTCAATCCCCACGCCTTCCAGCGCCAGCAGTGTGCGGGTCCAGGTGTTGCCTGAATCTTGCCAGCCGGTCAGGCCGATGCGTTTGCCCGCCAGTTGCGACAGCTCGGTCAGCGGGCTGTTTTCACGGGTAATGATGCAACGCTGACGAAAACCACGCATCAGGAAATGCGGGATAGCCAGCAGATCAGATTCGCCGCGAGCGCGCCCCTGAGCGTAACGGCTGAAAGAAACTTCGCCTGCATCGTATTTCTCGCTGGTCGCCAGGTTATCAACCAGCGTACCCACACGATCAATCTCGAGGTTAAACCCTTCCGGTTTAAGATCGCCCAACGCCAGCGGCGTAAAATAATCCCAGTCACGTACTGCCAGCCTGATAGTAATCGTCACATCTATCCCCTTAAGTGTCAGCATTTGAAATGCAGAAAGATAACTGTGCGCTCATCAGTTGTTCACAAACCGCTCCATAAACGCACCAAATTCTTTTACGAAGGAGATCATGTTCATTGCAACGTGATTATTTTATCGCCTCCGCTGGCTAAGTTTGATACTAATGGCATAAATTAATATGTACAATAGAATCTTTGTTACTGAACAAAAGGCAAAAAGATGGCTGAAAATCCCCCTGAAAAAACGCTGGATGCACAGTGGTTAGCAACACAATTGCAGGATCGTTCGATGCGCAGTATTGCAATTGAAACCGCTGCACTGATCCGCTCGGGTGTTATCGAGATAGGTACGCACCTGCCCGCCGTTCGCGAACTGGCGCAGGCGTTAGGGGTGAGTCCGGCGACGGTATCCGCCGCGTGGGGGCAGCTGCGCCGCCAGAAAGTCATCGCAGGACGCGGCAGAAATGGCGTCTGGGTTTGTGGTGATATGCTGTCACCGCGGCCTGCCCGTTTTGAGAAAATCGGTAATTTCGGTGAGCACATCATCGCCGATCTGGCGCTCTCCTCGCCCGATCCGAGCTTACTGCCGCAATTACATCAAGCCATGCAGCACGGTATCAGCGCCGACAATCTCAACAGCTATCAGCGTGAAGCCATCGCGCCCGCTTTGCTTGAAGCCGTTAAACCTGACTGGCCGTATGAAGCACCGGCGTTTATGGCCGCCGACGGCGGCTTCGACGCCATGAATCTCACGCTGCAAACCTTGCTGATGCAGGGTTCCGTGGTGGCGATTGAAGACCCGACCGCGACGCGCCTGCTCGATATGCTGGACAATCTCGGTGCGCAGGTTGTGCCGGTGAAATGTGATGAATTCGGCCCGCTCCCGGAATCGCTGAGTATGGCGCTGAACAAAAATCCTTCGGCGTTTATCTACCAGCCACGTACCCATTCCCACTGCGGTCATGCCTTGAATCACGCGCGTTTTGCGGCGCTGGCGGAAATTCTCGGCGAGAGCAACACGCTGATTATTGAAGACGACGGCATCGGGCAGTTATCCGCCTATCCACCGGTCAGCATGGGCAGCGTCTTGCCGGATCGCACCGTGCATGTGCGGTCTTATTCCAAAGCCTACGGCCCGGATTTACGGCTGGCCGTGCTGTCCGGTTCTGAGGATTTGGTGAAGCAAATCAAATCATTCCGTAATTTCGGCGCAGGATGGTCTAGCCGTATTCTGCAACAGGCGCTGGCGTGGCTGATTAATGATGTGGAAACGCAGGCGGGTATTAAACACGCTAAAGCAGTGTACGCAGAGCGGCGCAAAGCAATGTCCGATGCCCTGCGCATTCGTGGTGTAAATATCCCGGAACGCGACGGGCTGGCAATATGGATCCCGGTGCCATCCGAACAATTTGCACTGGTGACGCTGGCCGCTCGCGGTATCGCCGTGCTGCCGGGTGAGCGTTGCCGCATCGGACCTGGACAGTTTATCCGCATAAGTACCAGTCAGATCAAAGCCGATAAAGTCGATCTGATTGCCGATGCCATAGTGCTGGCGATGGGCTGACGTTTCGCGCTAAAATCAGCGTCTGCTGTATGGAGATGACATTCCTCCCAAACCGCCTTTACCGGCTGATGATGTCTACGCAATCTCGCGAGAGGTTCGTAGCGTCGTGCCCGGACCTTTCTGAATTCAACATATTTGAAACCCTAAATAATTCGAGTTACAGGAAGGCGACAAACTTATGAATCCCCCGAGCTTAGATAACTAAGGGAGCGGGATGAGCGAGCGCAGTCAACGCATCTGCAGCTTGAAGTATGACGGGTTTAAGGGTTTTTATGCTTAGCACCTTACTTGCAGTCTTTATTGGCGGTGGCATTGGCAGTGTTGTCCGTTGGTATGTCAGCCTGAAAATGAACGGCATGAGTCCTGTACTCCCGCTCGGCACACTGACAGTAAATCTGGTGGGCGCGTTTATTATCGGTCTTGGCATTGCTATTTTTACCCGGATGACGCATCTCGATCCGGTTTGGAAAATACTGATTACCACCGGTTTCTGCGGTGGCCTGACGACCTTTTCTACCTTCTCGCTTGAGGTCGTTTATATGTTGCAGGATGGTCGTTTCGGCGCGGCGGTGCTCAACATGGCACTTAATCTGGCGGGTTCCCTTGCCATGACCTTACTGGCGTTCGGGCTGGTCAGCTGGTACACCGCGCACTGATCCTCTCCGGCGGCGGAGCTTTTTCTACATAAAAGCCCGCCGTAGTTTCAAATCGTGACGCAGATTCACATCCACTCCTCTTTGTCTTAATGTTTCCTTCATGTTTGTCGCAGATAATAGCCAACATTAAATTAGCTTAGTTAATTGCACACATTGAGGTATGCCATGTTTTCTGCTCCAAAAACGTCATCTGAATATCTGGTTGTGGCCCTTTGTGTCCTGACCCTTGCTGCTTTTTTGCAGGCATATTTCGCTTAATCCTGCTTGCTCAACGCGTTAATCACCCCACTTCTTAAAAACGACGCTTTCTTCTGGAACGCGCCGTTTTTGCTACATTTATAATACAAATATTGTCCTGCTGCGCCTTATTACCTATAATTGAGAACGATCGTTCACAATCAATGACGGCGATTCGCCAGGACTTCCATGCTTGCCTCCCAACAATGCAGTAAAGAAGATCGTATCAACGCCCGCCGCGATCAGATCATCGCCGCCGCCCGCCTGTGCTTTCGCAAGCACGGATTTCACGGTGCCGGCATGGCTGAGATAGCCAAAACGTCGCAGCTCAGCGTGGGGCAAATTTACCGCTATTTCGCTAACAAAAACGCCATCATTGAAGAGATCGTGCGTCGTATGGTGATGAAAAAAATTCAGCTGATCACCGGTAATGCCCATAATTTACAGCAGATCGCACATAATCTGGCGCACCGGCGCATTGGCAATCTCAGTTCACCGTTTAAGGAAGATTTCTGTTCGGAACAAAAAGAGCAGGCCGAAATTGACCACGCACTGATGCTGGAAGTGGCGGCCGAAGCCACCCGTAATCCGGCGGTGGAAAAGATCTGGCGGGATTCAGAAAAGCAGCTGTTTAACGAAGCCAAATCATTCCTGAGTAAAAGTTTCCCGCAGTTTTCAGATGTGGAAATGACGGCTAAAGTCGAAAGTCTTGCCGTCATCTGCGAAGGCACGGCCTTTCGTCGTCTGACTACCGTTCACGCCGATGCGGAGATTCTGGAAGCGTTATACCATCGCTACTTTCAGGATCTCTTCAACACCGATTTCACCCCCAGCAACGCGGAATAATTCTTCACCATGAGCGCTCACCTGCAAGAAAAACGCCTCGGCTATGCCCTGGTTCTCGGCTCACTCGCCGCTCTCGGTCCGTTATGTACCGATCTGTATTTACCGGCGCTGCCAGAACTGGCCGGTGAACTCAATACCTCCACCGCCAGCGCGCAGCTGAGTCTCACCGCCGGGTTACTGGGTCTGGGCTTCGGCCAGCTGATTTTTGGTCCGCTGAGCGATCGTTATGGCCGCATTCGTCCGTTGTTATGGTCGCTGGCTTTGCTGCTGGCAGCCTCCGTGTGGTGCGCCGTAGCACCGGATATCCATCAGCTGATTGTTGCGCGTTTACTTCAGGGGATCGCCGGCGCAGGTGGCGCGGTACTTTCGCGCGCGGTCGCCAGAGATTTATACAACGGCCATGAGCTGACACGCTTCTTCGCCTTGCTGATGCTGGTCAACGGGCTGGCGCCGATCATTGCGCCCGTGCTGGGTGGCGCGATGCTGAGCTGGATGAACTGGCGGGGAATTTTCGGCGTGCTGGCGGTCATCTCAATCATGCTGTTTGCCTCCGCCGCGCTGAAGTTGCACGAGACACTGCCATCGGAGCGCCGCTCGCAGGGCGGGATTTTCAGCATGTTCGGCTCGGTCTTTTCATTACTAAAACACCGTCCGTTTATGGGGCTTTGCCTGACACAGGGCTTCGTGATGGCGGGAATGTTCGCCTATATCGGCGCATCGCCATTCGTCTTACAACAGATTTATCACCTTAGCCCGCAGATGTTCAGCCTGTGCTTTGCAATCAATGGCATCGGTCTGGTCATTTCTGCGCAGGTATCTACCCGATTTAGCCGTCGCTATGGCGAAATGGCGCTGGTGAAAACCGGTCTGTGCATCGCGGCTGTGGCGTCCCTGGCGCTGGTGATCGCCGCCAGTCTTGGTGCGCCACTGATTATGCTGCTGGTGCCGTTGTTCTTCTCAGTGATGGTGATCGGGATTGTCAGCCCGAATGCCGGGTCGCTGGCGATGCAAAGTCAGGGGAAAAATGCAGGCAGCGCGTCGGCGCTGTTGGGCGTGTGTATGTTTGCGCTCGGCGCGCTTGCCGTGCCGGTGACAGGTTTCGGCAGTATGCCTGCGCTTTCAATGGCGCTGACCATGCTCGGCTGCTACGCGATTGCGATTCTGTTGTTCGTCACGCTGGTACGCAAACCGGCTTAACGTTTCATAATCAGCAGGCAAAAAAAAACCCGCTTCGGCGGGTTTTTTAAGAATTCGGCTAAAGTCAGATAGCGATAACGTTAGCAGCCGACGGGCCTTTGGCACCATTGGTGATTTCGAACTCTACGCGTTGGCCTTCAGCGAGGGTCTTGAAGCCCTGGCTGGAAATAGCAGAGAAATGAACGAAAACATCTTTGCTGCCATCTTCAGGGGTAATGAAACCAAAACCTTTAGATTCATTGAACCACTTAACGCTACCTTTAATCTTAGACATCAAACTTACCTTTACGTGAATGTTGGACACAAAATGTGTGTCATTCACAGTACAGCAACAGATCTTCATTTTGTCCAGAATTCTGATAGCAATAAGCGATAAAGCTCTCATTCCTGACTTTTCGTTGCCGCTTTCTTCTGCAAAATCAGCCCTTCACGCCCTGATATCGCGCCCCATCAGAAAAACGAATCATCGTCATTGTTGAAGTCATCAGAGTCAAAATTATCTGAACCAAAGCCCAGATCCGAATTGTCATCGCGCAGCGACGCATCCTCCCAGGAAGGCTGATTACTGTCGAAGCCCTGATTGTTGTTATCCAGAAAGCTACTGTCGGCGGGATTGAGATCCTGCACCGGCGGCTCTTCGATAATATTGACGATTTCCTGAGGCTGGCTGTGATGGAACATGCCGGTCAGCATATCCGCCAGGACCACGCCACCGGCGACGCCCGCCGCAGTGCGCAACGCGCTCCCTAAAAATCCCGGAGCCTGTGGCGCAGCTTGTGTCGGAGCCTGCTGCGGTTGTCCGGCGTATTGTGACTGCTGCGGCTGAGCGCCCCAACCTTGCGTGCCGGGGATCGGCTGGCTGCCCTGCGATGCAGAACGCTGCGGCTCAGGTTGAGCAGCCCCGCCGCCAAATAAGCCGGCCAGAAAACCGCTGCTTTGCGGCTTCGCACTTTGCTGTTGCAGCTGGTCGATTTGCTGCTGTAAGGCCTGAACCTGACCATTCAGTTTGGTCAGCGCGGCTTCCTGAATAATCATCGCCTGCGCCATATAATAAGGTGCCGACGGCTGCTGACGGATATGGGCCTGAATCACACGTTCAGCGTCCGCATCGCGCGGTGCCGTATTGGACTCAGCCTGTTGCAAGCGACTAAAAAGCCCGTCAATTAAACGCTGTTCTTCAGTTTGCATAAAATCACCTTGTTGATGTCGTACACTTCGCTGACGATCGCCATGGCGATCTATAGCGGGATTCTATGAATCACACTAATACAATTGGATTAAGGTATGAATTAACGGAGTGTCAACGAATGTGACGAATGTAAATGGCGTTAATGCCAGGCACTGCGGGCAGATAAAACCCGCCTGCAAGGAAGCAGACGGGATAGCGCTGAATTTATTTCTTCGCTGACCAGCCAAGGATGAAGTCCTGATCTGGCAGATTGGTGTAGTTACGCACGATATCGTGGTATGTCTTCGCCGGATCCAGCGTTTTAAACGCTTGCGGATAGATAAATTTCGCCAGATATTCCATTCCGACGATGTTGTAAGGATGGTTGTAGAACTGGTGGTAAAGTGCGTAAACGTTACCGTTCATGACGGCCGGGATCTGCGCCACGCCAGTGCGGGTAGTCAGCACCTTCGCGGCTTTATCCAGACTCGCCTGATCTGCACCGTAACCGAACGGCAGAATGTGAGTGACTGAACCGCCCTTCGGACGCGCAGAACCGGTCATGATGTACACGTCCGGCTTCATGCTGATCACCTGCTCCAGCGAAACGGTGCCCGATGCACCTGGCAACAGTTGGGAGCCGATGTTGTTGGCATCTACCGCCTGAATCAACCGACCCCAGCCTGCGTTACCGTGCGTGAAGCAGCAGGAATCATCGCGACCGGCAATAGGTTCGATGAACACATTTGGCCTGGTTTTAATCGCTGATACGGCTTTCTGAATGTTCTGGAAATGCTCATTATAGAACTTCGTATAGGCGCGAGCGTTGTCTTCCTGATTCATGACTTTGCCCAGCAGGTCGATGCTTGGCGCGGTGTTTTTGGCCGGATCCAGTTCGTAATCTAAAAACACCACCGGAATATGCAGCGCGGCCAGTTTATCCAGCACGCCTGCCTGCGCGAGGGAATCCCTGGCCCGTAGCTGCGCAACCATCAGGTCCGGCTTCTTAGCGATCACAGTTTCGAGATCAACCTGCCCTTTATCGCTGAATCCCATATCGAGGATGTTGGCAGATTCCGGCCATTTGCTTTTCAGCATATCCCAGGTACCGCTATCGGTTTTTTTCAGCAGGTTATTCCACGCAACCACGTGCTCAAACGGATTGGCTTTATCCAGCACCGCCAGCGCCAGTAAATCGCGGCCATCCTGCAAAATCACGCGCTGTGGCGCTTTATCGATAGTGACTTTCTGTCCGGAAATGTCGGTCACCGTCAGCGGATACGTGGTGGCAAAAACTGAGAAGGAAGCGACCATCAAACCGGCAACAGACAGCACGCGAGCGGTGTTTTTGTACATGCAAAGCCCCGAAAATGAGAATGAATAAAAAATGATTTTGATAATTGTTATCAAATAAGCAGGAATAATAAACAAGGAACGATTGATGAGGCAACGCTTTTACGGGGAATAACGCGGATAAAACATGTCGAAATATTAACGGGATACCAAAATGGCATCCCGTTTGAGTTAAGTGAGATAATGAAAAAAACGACGAGTTTTACGATTCTCGCCCGATAAACTTCAGCAGGAACTCACTGACCATCGCACGTTTAAAGGCGGACTGCGCCTTATCTGCCGCTGCACTGTGGCCGCCTTCAGTATTTTCATAGAAATACACATCCGGAATACCCAGCGCCTGCATTTTGGCGGCCATTTTACGCGCATGGTCTGGCCCGACGCGGTCATCGCTGGTCGCCGTGGAGAACAGTACCGGCGGGTATTTTTTCGTCGGATCGATGTTGTGATACGGCGAGAATTCGCGGATAAATGCCCACTCTTGCGGGATCTGCGGATCACCGTATTCGGCAATCCACGAGGCACCGGCGGAGATTTGCGTGTAGCGCTGCATGTCCAGTAATGCCACTTCGCAGACGATCGCGCCGAACAGTTCAGGGTAACGCGTCAGCATATTGCCGACCAGCAGACCGCCGTTGCTGCCGCCCTGCGCCGCCAGATGGGCCGGTGAAGTAATGTTGCTGGCAATCAGCGCTTTGGCGATTGAAGCGAAATCTTCATACGCGCGCAGACGTTTTCCCTTCAGCGCCGCCTTATGCCATTCCGGCCCGTACTCACCCCCGCCGCGAATATTGGCCACCACAAAGACGCCGCCGCAATCCAGCCATGTCACGCCGCTCACGCCGAGATAATACGGATCCAGCGACACTTCAAAACCGCCGTAGCCGTACAACAGGGTTGGGTTTTTACCGTCGCAGACCACATCTTTGCGGCACACAACGAAATACGGTACACGAGTGCCATCATCGGATTGCGCAAAATGCTGACTGACCTGATAACGGGATGCATCGAAATGCGACGGATCCTGTTTGAGCAATTCCGCTTCTTTGTCCGCGCCGTTATCAAGATTGCCCAGCGACAAACTTGCCGGTTGCAGGAAGCCGCTGACGCTCATGAAATATTCATTTGAGTCGTCCGAGACGCCCCAGGCGTTTATTTTGCTCAGTTCCGGCACATGCCCGAATGGCTCACGCTGCCATCCACCCTCTTTTGGCGTCAGCACTTCGAGGCGGTTCACCACGTCACGCGTAATACTCAAAATGATGTGATCGCAGGTGCAGGAATAACCGTTGAGCTGATCACGCGTGGCGGTAACTCCGCTCAGTGCGCTGTGATCGCCCGGCACAAAAAGCGGCACCAGCGTGCGATCACCGGCCATAAAGGCGTCAAAATTCATGGTCAGCAGCGAGCCTGACGGCCAGATTTGGCCGTTGACCTGCCATTCGCTGGAAGGCTGGATTAGGATCCATTCACGCCACGAACTGAATTTGGCGTCATCAGGCACATCGATTTTGATCAGTTCCTTTTGTGCGTTAAGCAGGAACACTTCGCGGTGATAAAAATCGATCACCCGCACGACATAATCGTGCTCAAAGCCGGTGAAGCTGTCGTGATAACCCACGGCCATCATGTCTTTTTTACCGGCGCTGTAGACCGTCGTGGCTTCGCTGAGCGGTGTACCGCGCGACCAGATTTTCACAATACGTGGATAACCGGAATCGGTCAGCG
The DNA here is from genome assembly GCA_013457415.1 of Enterobacteriaceae bacterium Kacie_13. Taxonomy (NCBI): domain Bacteria; kingdom Pseudomonadati; phylum Pseudomonadota; class Gammaproteobacteria; order Enterobacterales; family Enterobacteriaceae; species Enterobacteriaceae bacterium Kacie_13. The sequence goes on along the minus strand of CP045665.1, from coordinate 1,360,031 downwards.
AGTCTTCGCCAAAATCGGTGGCGACGAACAGATGGTCGTGATCGATCCAACCGGTGCGGCTTTTCGCAACCGGCAGGAAGAAGCCGTCGGTGACAAATTCCAGCGTCTGCAAATCAAATTCTCGCACTTCTGAGGCGTCCCCGCCGTCCGGAGACAGGAAAACCAGCGCCCGTTTGTATTCAGGTTTCAGCGGATAGATGCCGTGATACACCCAGTCCTTCCCTTCGGCTTTTCCCAGCGCATCAATGTCCAGCACCGTTTCCCACTGCGGTTCAGATTTACGGTATTCGTCCAGCGTGGTGCGGCGCAGCAGGCCGCGCGGATTTTTCGCATCCTGCCAGAAGTTGTACCACTTCTCGCCAAACCGCCCGATGCCAGGGATTTGTTCCGGCGAGTTCAGCCCTTTGAGCACTTTCTCGCGAAGCGGGTCAAACTCCTTGCTCTGGGTAAAAGCGGCCAGTGTGATCTGATTTTGCTCATGCGCCCAGGCCAGCGCCTTTTCGTTGCGGATCCCTTCCAGCCAGATGAAGTCATCCTGCTGCGAATTTGTTGAGTCAGTTGTCATGCGGTTCTGCTCCTTCAGTTATGCGTTAAACGGGCGTTATTGCACCAGAATGCCCTGAATCAGGCTGGCTTTCACCACGGTCACCTGCGGAATGTTCAGCGCCTGCATAAACCCTTCCACCAGCAACAAATTGCTGACGTCGGTCGCCCGATATTCACCGGCCAGTTCGCTGTCGCCTTTCCACACCTGATTTTTCGATACGCGCTGCACATCTTCTAGGGTGTAGGTATTGTTTGAGCCAGGAGTCTTGTTGGTGGAACGCAGTTGGTCTTTGACCGAATAGCCATGGACACCGCCGATGCCGATCACCCGACGGGTTTTAGCATCCTGTTTGATCTGCGGGCTGACGTGCGTCCGTGCGTAAAAATTCACATAACGCAGCACGGTATTACGCAGCGAACCAATCGGGTTCGGCGAGGCCGCTTTGTCGAGTTCCTGATTTTTCAGCACGCTGATGATGAATTCTTTCAGCGTCACCGAGGCCAGACGTCCCTGATAAATGTCGGTTACCGTCTTGCCGTTTTGATCGCGAAAAGCAGTCATCTGCATTGATCCGCCGCCGATGTCCCACACCAGTAAATCTTCATTTTTGACGTTGTTGTCATGCAGCGCGGCTTTCGCCGAGATAAACCCCAGCTCAGCTTCCTGTTCCTGGGTGATGATGCGCAGCTGGATCTGTGCCAGCTGGTTAAACTGGTCGATCACCTGCTGGCCGTTCGACGCCGAGCGGAACACCGCAGTCGCCACGCCGGTAATACGCTGGGGATGGAACGTACGCGCCTTATCGACCATCTGTTTGAGCGCGGTAATACCCTGCTGCTGCATCACGGCACTTAACCGATTATTGCCAGATTTTCCTAAATCATCGTTAAAGCCCAGCGCGCGCTGATCTTCGTACAGTACTTTACCCAACTGGTGGCGGCAAATATCTACCTGCGCAACCTGAATTTTAGTGGTGCCGGATCCCATATCGATGCCTGCGCGGGTTTCGATACAATGATTCGCCCACGCCGAAAACGTGCTTAATACTAAGGCAATACCCAGAAGATTTTTACGTGTGTGATTCATCTCATCCTGCCCTGAAAAATATAACAAAAATCATAAAGCATTCAGAAATACCCGTTTTATCCCGATGAGTTCAAGCTTTTTTCCTTGCTGTTTACGCAACGCTTTCTGTAAAGGGGCAAATTCACGGTCATAAAAAGGCAAAATCACTTCACTTTGTCCTAAATAATTCATTCTGCGATCCCGCGATGATTTGGCTATCCCTTTTTGTGAGTCAGCTCATGCATTGAACTTATTGGAACGCCTATAAAGAAATCATTACCTTGTGATGACAAAAAATGACGTGGTTGTGAGGTAAAAATGAGGCACGAAAAACAGGTAGTTTCATAAAGGAGTGAAGGTATGGAATGGAAAATAATAGATATCCTGAATATCCCGCACACAGGACTCAAATACATCTGCATTCAGGCGTTTAAAAACCTGAAGCTGATTTTATCGGTAGACGACAACTTCTCGCTGAAGGCCGGTGATACGCTGGAAATCACCCCGGAGGGTTACTCACTGAATCGCCATGAAGCGCAGACGCTGAAGATTCACCGCATGATGCCCTATTGTCAGCAGCGCTGGCAGTCGCTTTCAATCCAATGAAGACTTTGTCGAAATGATGATCTTTGAAAAATCCGCGGTAGAAGCCCTGTAAAAAAGCCGGTTATTACACCGGCTTTTTATTGCCCCTTTTTTGATCCGAAAGCCCGTCATGCTCACCAAATTCCTGCGACGGCACATCCTGCCAGCGGTCTTTGCGAGTGGCTTCATATTCCTGATTCTTCGGATAGTAAATACGGTTCTCCGCCTTGTTCGCCTCACCAATCGTCAGCAAATGCACTTCTTCATCGGTGTTGTTGATGAAGGTATGGCAAATTCCGGTTCCCTGCGGAAAAGCCACCGAATCGCCCGGTTTCAGCGGGTGCAAATTGCCGTTAATCCACGCATCCGGGTGGCCCTGAAGTACATATACAAACTCATCTTCTGCACTTTCCGCATGTGGATAGCTTGTACGGCGCCCCGGCAACAGGCGCTCGTGGTGAATACCAATACGCGTCAGCCCGAGTGATTTCCCAAGCGGCGCGCCTATCGACATCAGCTCGTCATCGCCGGGATAGCTGCCGTCGTCCGGGCCTTCGAGCTCAGTCCAGTGACGGATAAAATCAGGTCTTTCCTTGCTCATAGCGCCTCAAAATATCGGTAAGTTTAATAATGCGTCGGTAATCCCGGCTGGGCGGAATAGCTGTTTTGCGCCAGCGTTTTCGGCAAACAGGCGAATCTTATATGTACCTTTTCGCCATCATTACTTTCTCCAAGCGTCTGGAATCTGCCGCTACAAAAATCGAAAATCTTTTTGTAAGTATCCGCCCGACGTTGACGTTCCAGAATTGAAAACACGGAAGACGTATAACTCGCCTGTCCCTGGGCAAAAGATTCATCAAATTTTGCCGGGCGGTAGGTTTGCTCCCCTACCGGTTCATCGATACTTGAGCATCCTGCCAGAAAACCGGCGGCCGTAACCGCTGCAACCATCACTATTTTCATATTTTTCATCATTATTCATCCCGAAAAATGTATTCCAAATCAGTGTAGACCAGGAAAAGCTTAAGCCCTGCCTGCGCTGCCAATACTGTTTTTGCCATTTTGCTTTATAGTCGCCACGGCGCGTTCGGCAGCGGCCAGCCACTGGTGGTAATCTTCCCGCCCGCGCGACGTGGCGATACCTGCACTTAGTGAGCACTGGAAACCGGCATCCTGCGACAGGCGGATTTCAGAGACTTTCAGCAGTAACCGGTATCCCACTGCGTAGGCTTCCTCCTCAGAAATTCCCGGCAGTATCACCACGAATTCATCGTCACCCAGCAACGCAGGGAAATCATGTTCGCCGGTTTCCTGACGCAAAATCGTCGCCACCGAACGCAGCACATAATCTCCGGCCTCACGGCCAAACAGGTCATTCACCATTTTTAAATCATCAACGTCGAGTACCATCAGGCAGGAGAGATCCTGTCTGGAACGTTCAAACTCCAGCATCAGCCGCCTGTCGAGCAACCGACGGTTCGGCAGGCCGAGGAACGGATCCATCAGCGCAGTTTTTTCCAGTTCATGCTGTTTATCCCGTAACTTTCTGGAGATGGAATAATTGGCGGCGCTGAAGGCAATAATATAAATCGTCGACAATGGCAACGTCAGCCACAGCGTTCGTACGGTCACCTCGGTATAAAGTGTCATACCCGAAAGCGGCCAGCAGATAATAAATCCGATGCAATAAAAAGCCATCGCGCGGCGTAGCAGACGCCAGCCACCTGCGGAAAAACGATCCGCAATAAGGATAGACGTAATCACCGCTGACGGCAGAGGACAGATGCCCATCAGCGCGACCCATGCTCCCCCGGCGACGGCGTCAAACGCCAGGTTTCTGAACTCGGCCTGATTGGGGTTTTTCGAACGCCGCGAAATCAGCATCGCGACGTGCGGCCAGACAAAACCATTGAACACCAGCAGACTGACCGGCAGCCAGGATGCACCCCGCTCTTCAAGCACAGAAGCAATCGGCAGAAAGCAGAGGAAAGTACCCAACATGCGCATCAGATACATTCGTCGTAAAAAACGATCCGAACGTTCACGCACGTGGCTTTCATCCGGGAAGAAATATGGCATACCTGACAAAGCTCGCTGAATGTATTTCTTTTTATAGTAGTCGAGTTAGTGATGGCGCATCTAGCTAAAGCATCGGATTCAATAGAAGGAATAAGGCGTGTTTTTGACTTATTTAGAGAGAGTTATGGATTTAGCGGAGAAATTTGAGATAGAGAGGCCGACTGAATAAAAAAAACAGCCACATCGGGAAGTGCACCCGATGCGGCCGTTGTACTGCGCGTAAAGCGAATTTATTACGCCGTCAGCGTCGCCATATCAATCACGAAGCGATATTTCACGTCACTTTTCAGCATACGTTCGTAAGCGTCGTTGATGTCCGGCATGTTGATCATTTCGATGTCAGAACCGATGTTGTGCTCGGCGCAGAAATCGAGCATTTCCTGCGTTTCTGCAATACCACCGATGCACGAACCGGCCACGGAGCGACGTCCCAGGATCATCGACAGCGTATTGAGCATCGGGCTGATGTCACCAAGGAAACCAACGAACACCAGCGTGCCATCGATGTTCAGGGTAGGCATGTACGGATTGATATCGTGAACGTAAGGCACGGTATCGATGATCAGATCAAACTCGCCGTGAGTCGCGGCCATCTGTGCGTCATCCGTGGAAACCACGATGTGATGTGCCCCCAGACGACGGGCATCTTCCGCTTTACCGGCGGAACGGGTAAACAGCGTGACTTCCGCACCCAGCGCGTTGGCCAGTTTCAGCGCCATATGTCCCAGCCCACCGAGACCGACCACGCCGACTTTGCTTCCCTTGGTAATATTCCAGTGACGCAGCGGTGACCAGGTGGTGATACCGGCGCACAGCAGAGGCGCGGCGGCCTTGAGATCGATCCCTTCCGGCATTCTCAGCACGAAGCTTTCACTCGCCACAATAGATTTTGAGTAGCCACCGTAGGTCGGCATATGATCGTGGCGATCCACGCTGTTATAGGTTTGGGTATTGCCTTCTAAACAATACTGCTCGAGACCTTTCTCACACGGGCTACACGTACGACAGGAATCGACCATACAGCCGATCCCGGCATAATCGCCGACTTTGAATTTGGTGACATTCTTACCGACTTTGGACACGCGGCCCACCACTTCGTGGCCGGGAACCAGCGGATAGGTGCTGAATCCCCAGTCGTTGCGCGCCTGATGTAAATCTGAGTGGCAGACGCCGCAGTACATTACGTCGATCACCACGTCATCGGCGCGGGCTTCACGTTGTTCGAATTCGAAGGGGGCTAATGGCACTTTGGCTGACTGAGCGGCATATCCGAGCACTTTCAGGGTCATGATATTTTTCCTGTACAGGTAGAAAGTAAGACATCCCGTCAGGATAAACCTGACAGGATGTTGCCAAAAAGGAAAACCTGTTCTTTATTTCTGATACTGCGCGTCGGTCACTTTTTCCATCCACTCGACCGGGCTGCCGTTGAGAGATTCGGCAATCGCGATATGCGTCATGGCATTTTCCGGCGTTGCGCCATGCCAGTGTTTTACGCCTTCAGGGATCCACACGATGTCCCCCACATTCATTTCGCGAATGTCGCGTCCCTCTTCCTGTAACCAGCCGCGACCGTGGGTGACGATCAGCGTCTGCCCCAGCGGATGCGTATGCCACGCGGTGCGCGCGCCGGGCTCGAAAGTCACGGTCGCACCGCCAACGCGGGCAGATTCCGTACCGCTGAACGGTGCGTCGATGCGTACTTTACCGGTGAAGTAACTTTCCGGGCCGCTCTGAGAAGGGGTGGAACCGTTTTTGGTGATTCTGATTGCGTCGTTCATTTTATTCTCCGCTTCGGCAAACGTTGCCGGGGCCATGCAAGACATCATCATTGATAGTGAAAGCGTAGTTGCTCTAAGGGCGTTTATGTCACTTTCTTCCTTCACATTATGCTGATGCCATTACAAGTTCGTGACTGATTGAACTACGTTACCGCCTTTCGTGCGAGCGGACTAGGTGGAAAAATGTGAAAGAACCTATGAGTAAATTTCATTAATCAACGACAGGAGCTGAGAATATTGTCGGAGAATTACTGCGTCGTCGGGGTGTAAATAATCCTGAGGGTGCCGCGATATCGCCCTGCCGTTTTCGACGATAAGGTGAAAGACGGCGTAATTAATTCCATCGGCGCGGGAACGCACAGCACCGAATTTCGCTGTCCCGGCAATACCACACGGCGCAACACCCCCTTATTGGTGCCGCTCCAGATGATCTCGGTGCCGTTTTGCACCCTCTGCCGTGCTTTGGTCAGCGGATTAATCACCTCTATCGAATAATCCAGACGATCTTGTGCCAGATTTTTATTCCCGCCATTGAGATATAACGAAAATAATCCGGTGGCTCTTGAAGGCGCTGGGGAGCCTTCGTCCTGAAAGATCAGGCTCACACGATTGCTGTCCGAGTTATTGCCATCGTACAGACACATATCCAGTGAACGGCTGCCATTCACTGTTGTGGTAGCACGTGCGCCGGGGAAGATTTTCAGACCCAGATCCACATTTGCCGCCGCATTGCCAAACTCAGGCAGATAGATCTGCTGATTACCGTAATCCGTCACCTTAAACGTCATGCTGGCGATCCAGTCGCCCAGCCTGGTGACGTTGGTACAACCCACGTTCACATTCTGCGAATTCCCGGTACAGGTGAGGGGCCATTGCATCAACGACATTTTGAGTGTACCGCTCCAGATTCCGGCAAAAGGGAATTTACTCAGCTCCGACGAGGGGAGATACGCCGAGTAATCCGTACCGTCGCCCCTCGGCGTTACCTCGCCGCCAAAGGCATTCAGTGGCACCAGATCGGTGGCCACCACCACGTTATTGAGCGATCTTCGTTTGGTCATATAGATATTGAGCACCAGCGTCTGTTTGGTGGTGCTTTCAGTAAATAAGACCGGTACGGGATACGGCGAGGGGGACGCTTCAAGCCAGACAGGAAACGTCAGGCAGGCACCATACTGATTGCTGGTTCGTGACTGACAAACCAGCGTGTTTCGTCCCCACTTTGGCGCGTTGGTGGTGTCGTAACCGCCGCTCTCATTGGTCCAGATGGGCAACTGCGCCGGTACGGACATTCGGTCGAAAGACAGGTTGACTGTCGTCGTACGCCCTGACGGCGTGAGTGATGCCGCCTGTGCTCCGGCCATCAGGCATATCAGCGCCAGTCCGGTGAGCAATTTGCTTTTCATTTAAAATCCCTATTATTGTTCCTGCAAAGAAAATTCCGCCCGTGTAAGGGGGACTTCATCCGTCCGGCGGGTAGCGATCAGCATTTTTGCCCGCTGCTGAACGTTAAGCGGCACCGACGCCAGTTCAACTGTTTTGCAGTCGCTGTCGCCGACGTAGCGCACGACGTCATGCGTGCTTTTCACTTTTATTTCGCAGCGATACATCTGCATTCCGCGCGCCATATACAAATTCTTTATGCGGTGATCGGTTTCCGCGGTGAATCCGCCCTGCCCTAATCCCGACCAGCTGGCAACATTGAGCGGCGTGGCACCTTCCAGCGGCGTCTGCTGATTGATAATCAACCTGCCGAGATAGGTATAGCGAGAGACGATATTCACCTTGCTGACCAGCATTCTCCCCGGCGCGATAAACAACGTCCGACGTCCGGCACCCTGCGTGATTTCACTGCGTATACCCGCTGCGGATTCGATCGAATCATTAATGCTGATATTACTTTGCGTATACGCGGGCAGGCTGAACAGCGTGCGGCCGGTGCCATGCAGGCTGGCGCTGCCCGCGCCGTCAACGGAGACATCGACGCGGGTATCACGGCTGTCATCGGTGCTCGCAACGTTAAGCCCGACGGCGGCACCGGGAAGACCATTGCCCCATTTCCCCCAGTACAGACCGGATTTCGCCACGGCCATCGAGGAGTTATAGCTGCCGCTGCTGCTTAAACGCTGGCCGGACGCACCGGAAGAGGCTGAACTGAACGCCAGACTGCCGCTGCCATACTCACCGCTGGTCTTGCCGTATATCGAACCATTCAACGCATTGTCCTGGCTTCCATTGAGATTCACGCCGATTTCCTGCTGGTTTTGCGCATCGAAGTACGCGTTTTGCGCGACGTTATAGCCGACCTGATCTTTACTGCTGCGATCGGTCTGATAAGTCATCCCTACTGAGCTGAAGTTCGAGCGGGCGCTATTCGCTGACGCACTGACCCGTGAAAGCGAGACAGAAAGAAAACCACCGTTATCGCGTTTGATGCCGGTGCTGTTAGTGCGCGTAAAAAAGTTGGCGCTGGTATTGATGTTAATACCGCCGACGCTAAAACCACGCCCGAGACCCGCCTGCCAGGTGGTGGTCTGCGTTTTATTGTAGGTACTGCGGCGGGTCCACACCGGCACGAGGTCGTTATTGTCCCGTTGTGCAGGTATCACGTTGCGGCCTTCATTTTCACTGGCGCTGTAACCGGCATTCACGTACCAGCTTTTCACCGGCACGCTGAACATCAGGCTGCTGCTCTGATAGCAGCCGCCGAAACCATATTGGCCGCCGTTATTGCTATAACAATCCTGCGCATACAGTGCACTGCGATAAAAGCTGAGGGAAAAACCGTCGTTATAGGTGACTTGCTGAATGTTGCCGCGCGAGCCTTCGCCGCCCTTCAGATAACTAAAGCGGGTGGTGAGAATGCCGTCGAGCAGCGGGTTATCAAATCCGTGACTCCAGTCGAGTGCGCTTTCGACAAAGTGGTTGCGGTTGGTCGCGGCCACAGCGCCGGTGAGCGCGGCTTCACGGGTGATCGGCACTTTTATGCCCGCCTGCATCACCCGGCGGTCTGCACCGTTTTGTGATTCAGCGCCGTTGCTCTGCACTTCTCTGTCTGGAATAGCACCGCCCTGCACAAACCATTCGATATTCTGGCTGGTCGCATAACCCGTACGGCTGAAAGGTACCTGCTCAGTGCGTGACAGCTGGTTATCTTCATAAACACGCAGCGTCACGGTGTAACTGCCGTTGGGGAACGCGCTGGTATCGAGGTTCTGTGTCCCCGCATTCAGGTAAAAGGTGCCGAGCAGTTGCTGAAAGCGATAGGCATCAATACGCGATGGACGGGTGATAAACACCGTCACCGGCGTGCCCTGCGCGACCTGTGAGTTGTTCATCCAGGCGAGCGTAGAGCCGGCGCGAGCACCTTCGATAGTGCTGAGCGGTAGCTGGCTGAGGGTAATGTTCCCGCCCGCGTTACTGAATATATCCCGCGAGTCCATGCGCCCCGCCTGAACGTAATAGCGCTTGCCTATGTCACGGCGCAGGAAGACGTTATTAAAACGTACTTCCTGATGATTTTGCTGGCGATATTTCTGCGCCAGATAGTCCCAGTCAATACCGGCATAGCTGTTTTCTGTCAGCCCGAGCGCGCCCGCACCCTGGAGGGACAGGGTCTGGTCGTCGCTATTGGTAACAAAGTTAATATTCTGCTGATGGATAAATGCCGCTTCGGTTTCTGCCGTCTGTTCGTAATACGGTGAGCGGTTATCTGCCGCGAGCGGCACAAACTGTGGGCCGAGGAACAGCGCAACTTTGGCATTATTTTCATCATAGATAAGCGCGACTGAATCCGTGTCCAGATAGTCGCAGCCTGCCACATCGCCGTTACTGCTGCACGCCAGATTTCCGTTACGTGCCAGAGGGTTGCCGATCAGACGGTCCAGAATTGCTTGCTGTTGAGCACCCTTTTGATAATGCCTCATCACCGCCTGCGCCACGTCTTCCGGTTTGAGGAATGTGACGGTATCGAGGTTAACGGAGGCTTCAAAAAGTCCGAGCGATTGCCCGTAGACAGAAAGATTGACCCACAGAGTCTGGCCGGTGACCAGCGATTCAAAACCAGGCGGAACCTGAGTGGTAGCACGGGCTGAAAGAAAGGGGATCAGGGTAATGAAAGAGGCGATTAAAGCTCTGCGAATATTGACCTTCATTACAGCGTCCTGCTGAAAAAGAATAACAAGGGGGCGCACTGCCCCCCGAAATAATCGATCAGTCAACTCCGGCAAATTAGCTCGACGTCGTTGCCTGTGTGATCAACAGACTCACCACGCCGGAATAGGTGCCGGTCGCCAGAGGCGCTACCGTTGCCGGAGAGATTTTCAATGGCAGAACGGAAGAACCGTTGGTGGTGCCCGCCGGGAACAAGGATGCGTAAGTCAGGGACGTGGCCGTGGTGGTAATAGGTTTCAGGTCTGCACCCAGCGTCACTTTCAACGGAACGGTGGTACCGGTCACGGTTTCGTTTAACTGGGCAGCGCTCACCAGTGCAACGTTAATATTGGCAGTGGAAGAGTTCGACCAGATTTTGGTATCCAGCGAATAAGTAGACAAACCACGGCCCGGAATATATTGCATATTAATCGTGCCCGGCAACGCGGTACCGTCAGCCTGGGTCATATCTACCGTCGCATCAACGTTAGCATTTACAGTAATATCTTTCTGCACAGCCTGCGCATTAAATGCAGCCGTTAATGCAGCAGCGATGAAAAGTGGTTTGATTAATTTTTGCATTTGTAGCTCCATGAAAATCCATGTAATGGCCCTATACAATCAATAACTCGAGTTGCAGGCAGGCGAATGAATACAGCCCAAGCACCTGCGACTTGAAGTATGAAGTGTATTAATGACCGTCTCGATGATAATGAACTGCTTAATAACAAACGTGTTGTTATTTCCTTAAAATAGGCTGATTACTTTTCGAGAACGTACTCATTCACATTTCTCGTTTTCTGATCAACATATTTAATTCTTATTGCCTGGGCAGAGTTTAACTCTGCTGGCGTCCATGCTTTGAACTGCAATGTCTCATCCGGATATACCGTGGCGTGTTCTTGTTTCCACTGACAGCTGCCACTGCTATTTTTTTCCGGACAGAGACCGACCTCGCGAATCACCATGCGCACGGTGCCATTATTTTTAACTTCACCTGACGATAATGAGCGGAGAGATAACACAGCGTGTTTCGGTGGAATATGAACCAAAACGCCCCAGACTAAATTGATACCCACCTGGTTGCTGAGTTTACTTTCCTGACCTGTTTTATCTTTCAGTTCCTCCGGCGCACCGACCGCCTCGAAGTAAACCCGCCAGGCGGTCTCTTTTTCCGCTGGTTGTAACGAAATAAGACGAATGATGCGTTGCGAACCCGATGCCAGCGCGAATTTATCTGGCGTGGCGATCAGCGAGCGTGAAACCGCATCTTCGAGCAATATTTCTTTTTCGAATTGTGTCGCAGGACGATCTATTCGCTTAATGGTGACTTTAATAAACTGCGCTTCACCGCTTTGCGACAAGGTTTGTACCTGCGCTGCGCCCTGGCTATTAAGCGTCACCTCCATGGGATAGACACTCATATTTGCCAAAGCTGCAGGCATGACTAAAAAAGTCATTGATATCAGAGGGAAACAAAGTAGCCTGGCGAACTTCTTTTTACAAAATAACGTAAAAGAATTGCCGTAAAGCAGGGTCTGATGACGTGACTCTTCCATGATAAATCCTTATAAAATCCATTAACAAACGTGCCGGTAATTCCCCCTCCAGAGAGAACCCCTGTTAACCCGGACATCTGAATCAACGGGTATAACCTGGCGCTAAGAAAATTCTCACACAGGCTTTGTTATGTCACTGTCCATTTTTGTGGTTAATTTTTTTGAAAGAAATGGCAAAAAAAACATTTCATAAAAAAAATCACCTAACCCGATGAAATAGCTAATTAAAATATCCACCATAAAAATAAGCCTTTTAGTTTTGAAAGTATTTTAACCGGTTAAAATAAAATCAGGGTTTATGCAAAATAGTCACTTTAGTGCTAGGATTATCCTGAGATGGGCAATAAAGACCCTTCCTGATTTTAACAAAAATCGCTAAACACCAAATCTCGCCATATAACATCATGAACCGTTTATCAACGGACTTTAAATTAACCCTAAAGAACAATGGCAATGTTTTTTTATTTGTATTATGGAACCAGGCAAAGTAAGCGGCAATATGAAGAGCAAACAACAACTCACAAAATTAATTTCTCACCGTGCAGAAATCATTAAGACCCATAAAGACATTGAGGCAGTCATGCAGAAGCACTATAAACTTCTGTTCAGACTTTACCTGACTAAACCGCTCTATTTTAAGGTTATTTTTAAAGCAAACCGTTTTATTATCGGTTCGGCCATTATGGCGTATTTTTTCACGACAGAAAAACCGACGCTTCGCCACGTAAAAGATTTTTGTAAGCAAACGGGTTTAATCAGTGACAATACGATCGATTCCTTTCTGCTCTTTATCCGGGTTGGCGGTCGTATGGACGTTAAAAAGGATCCTCAGGATAAGCGAAAGTTAAACTATCAGGTGACGCCAAAAGCGCTCGATGAAACCCGTGCGCTAATTAATACCATGATGATCCCCTACGGCATGCTTTATCCGGATTTCGATGTATCAGGGTGTTTGAAAATGGAAAACTTCACCGCAGAGTATTTCCAAAAATACTCAGAAATTACCCTTAATCAGGTGTATCTCTTCGATATGGTGCCGGACTGTAAGGAGTTCATTTTCAGGGATGCCGGGCACATGCTGCTGATGGACTTGTATATGGAGAGCATGAAACAGCAGACGGCGGTGATCGAGTACAATTACCTGAGGGCCTCGCTCAAGTGTGGCGTTTCACGCTCGCACATCAAGCGATGCCTGAAAGCGGCAGAAGTTGCCAGATTACTGACATTGGATACGCCGAACAACACCATTGTCTTGCATCTGACATTTATGCAAATGGTGCTGAACTATTTTGCCGTTTACATGGCAATGGTCGAGCATGGATTGCGCGGTTTGCCCGGCGTTCCCCCCCTTCCAACGTTTTGAACCGCAAAATTTTGCGGTTCAGATCACACCCCGATTATGTTAACGTTAACATTTGTGATTAACATCATACTTACGCATCGTTCAGTCTGGGAAAAGAAATAAGTTAACGTTAACAATGTGCATTATCTCTTCGTAACACGCACGGATATGCCCATGAGAAACAGTCACCGAAGTCACTACATATTGCTAAGTGGATTGCTTTTTTGCTTCTTCTACACCTGGTCCTCCGCCTTTTCGCTTATTTCACTTTGGCTTAGCCAAAAGGTCGGGCTTAAAGGCACGGAAACAGGAATGTTCTTTTCTGCCATCGCCCTGACGGCGCTGTGCGCTCAGCCGCTTTACGGGTTTATTCAGGACAAACTGGGGCTGCGCAAAAACCTGCTGTGGGCCATCGGCTGTTTGTTACTGGCCAGCGGTCCGTTCTTTATCTTTGTTTTTGCCCCGCTGTTGCAAGTCAATATTCTTCTGGGTGCTGCGGCCGGTGGTTTGTACGTCGGCGCGACATTTTTTGCCGGAATTGGCGCACTGGAATCTTACACCGAGCGGGTCAGCCGCATTCTGGGGTTTGAGTTCGGCAAGGCAAGGATGTGGGGATCGCTCGGCTGGGCGGCGGCCACCTTCTTCGCCGGGATGCTGTTTAACATCAACCCGAACCTGAATTTCTGGATGGCGTCGTCTTCAGCAGTGATTTTCCTGCTGCTGCTCTGGCGGCTGCGTGAAGTGAAAACCGATGCGCTGAACCAGCTCGAGTACGGCAAGCCTGGCAACCTCCAGCTGGCCGATGCAATTGCTCTGTTTCGTCTGCCGCGTTTCTGGACACTTATCGTGTTTGTCACCGGTGTCAGCGTCTATAACGTCTATGACCAGCAGTTCCCGGTGTACTTCTCCTCGCTGTTTGCGGACGTCAAAAACGGCAACGAGATGTATGGTTTCCTCAACTCCTTCCAGGTGTTTTTAGAGGCCGGTGGGATGTTCCTGGCGCCTTTCGTGGTCAACAAAATCGGCGCTAAAAATGGCTTGCTGCTAAGCGGCCTGATCATGGCGCTGCGCGTATTTGGCTCTGGGTTGGCGGCAGATGCAGTGACCATTTCCTGCATGAAACTGCTGCATGCCGTCGAGCTGCCAATCCTGCTGATCGCCATGTTTAAGTACATTACCACCCGCTTCGATCCGCGCCTTTCGGCCACGCTGTATCTGGTTGGTTTTCAGTTCATCACGCAGGTTTGCGCCAGTGTGTTATCCCCGCTGGCCGGGCACGGTTACGACCTGATCGGCTTTGCAGACACGTACATGATTATGGGGATGCTGGTCCTTGTCCTGACCCTCATCTCCGGTTTCCTGCTCATTGGCGAAAAGAGCCGGACACCCCCCTCTGTATTATTCAAAAAGAGTGAGATTTTATGAAACAGCGACTGGAACGCGCAGAACAGGCGTTGCGCTCTGGAATAGCCACCCGCGGCGATACCTTTTACCCACATTTTCATCTCGCCCCCCCAGCGGGCTGGATGAACGACCCGAACGGGCTGATTTATCATCAGGGGTTGTATCACGCGTTTTATCAACACCATCCGTTCAGCGAGAACTGGGGACCGATGCATTGGGGGCACGCCACCAGTCAGGACATGGTGAACTGGCAACATCAGCCGGTGGCGCTGGCGCCGGGCGATGAGTATGACCGCGACGGTTGCTTCTCCGGCAGCGCCGTGGACGACCACGGTGTACTCAGCCTCATTTACACCGGCCACGTCTGGCTGAGCGGCGAAGGCAATGACAGTGCTATTCGCGAAGTGCAATGTCTCGCCACCAGCGAGGACGGTATTCACTTCACCAAACAGGGCGTGGTGCTCACGCCGCCGGATAACATCATGCATTTTCGTGATCCGAAGGTGTGGCACGAGTTTGGTTACTGGTGGATGGTGATCGGCGCGCGGGATGAGCACGATTGCGGTCAGGTGTTGCTGTACAAAGGCAACAGCCTGCGCGACTGGACGCTCGATCGCGTGCTCGCTAAAGCCGACGGCAACACAGGTTACATGTGGGAATGCCCAGATTTCTTCCCTCTTGGCGATGAACACATTCTGATGTGCTCGCCGCAGGGTATCAAAGCGCAAGGCCACGATTACCGTAACCTGTTCCAGAGCGGCTGCCTGCGCGGCACATGGCAGGCAGGTCAGGATTTTAAGGTATTGGAAGGTTTTACGGAACTCGACAACGGCCATGACTTCTACGCGCCACAGTCGTTTACAGCCGCCGACGGACGCCGGGTGGTTATCGCGTGGATGGACATGTGGGAATCTGTGATGCCATCGAAAGCGGAAGGCTGGGCGGGCTGCATGACGCTGCCGCGCGAACTGACGCTGCGCAATGGTAACGTGCGCATGGAGCCGGTTGATGAAGTGCGGACGCTGCGCCGTGCTCATCACCCTCTCCTGCCGCATGTCATCAGGAACAGTATTGAGCGGATAATTGAAAATGCGCAGGCAATCGAAATCATCTCGCAATGGGATCTCAGCACCTCTGACGCACAGAGCTTCGGCATAAAACTCGGCGATGGCGTCTGGGTCTTCGTGGATGCTAAGACGCAAAGACTCTGTCTGGAAAGGGACTTCCCGGGGCATGGGATCAAAGACTGCCGCAGTATTGCACTGCCTTCGGACAACATGCTTGAGATGCGGATCTTTATTGACCGATCGTCGATTGAAGTGTTTGTTAATCAGGGAGAAGCAACCCTCAGCAGCCGGATTTACCCACATCCCGATCAACGCACTCTGTTCTTCTTTGCGCAGGAAGGTAAAGCGGCGTTAGTGCAAAGTGATTACTGGACATTATCTGCGGGTTAATCTGTCAGGTACGTTATAACGACGCGCGCTCAAGCACGGGCGAGGCGATGTTTATCAGGCCGTGATTGGGACGCTGCTCGATAAGGTGCAGTACCGCTTCGCGGCCTATTTCGCGGTGTGGTAGCTGCACCGTGGTCAGCGGCGGCAGGAACAGATCACCAATACCCACCATATTGTCATACCCGAGCACTGCCACCTGTTGCGGTATCGCCATCCCTTTTGCCAGTAGCACCTGATACGCCAAAAATGCAATGCGGTCATTGCCGCAAACCACCACGTCAAAATCTGGTTTGCCGTCAATGATGAATGCTTCAAGCATCCCGACAACGTCGCGGTAATGCTCATCCCCCAGTTCCATATGAAGCTGACGCAATTGTTCTTGCGCCAGTCCGACTTCGCGCCACGCCTGCTCAGCACCTGCGCGGCGACGAACGCCAGCAGGAATGGACTGCGGCAAATAGATGCACAGCGGACGCCGGTAACCTTTGCGGATCAGCAGCTTCATCGCCTGATACTGGCCGTCAAAATCATCGGGAATATAACCGGGCAGCGCGAGCTCACGGCTGAGACAGTTCGCCAGCACCAGATTTTTATCCATCAGCCGCGCCGGGATCTCAACTTCGCGCAGACCCATAGTGGTAAAAATGATGCCATCCGGGCGCTGGGAAAGCAGCTGACTGACGGCGCGTTCGCTGTCTTCCTGCGACGTAATGCTGACCAGAAAACTGCTCCAGCCAAATTCGCGGGCGGTGAGTTCAATCGAAAGAAGCAGTTCGACCGAGAACGGCGTCGTAGCAGTATCGAGCGCCAGCACGCCAAGCGTGGAAACTTTGCTGCTTTTACCGCGCATTTTCCGTGCGGAGAAATCTGGCACATAATTCAGTGCATCAATGGCCTGCTGCACGCGCGCCAGGGTTTCCGGCTTCAGCCTTTGCGGCTCATTGATGGCGCGGGACACGGTCATAAGGGAGACCGATGCCAGTTGTGCTACTTCTTTCAGCGAAGCCATAACTCTCTCTTTCAGCGAATTTTACAGCCCTGATCGTACACAAAAAAACGCCCTCAGCGTAAGCCTAAATCCTTGCAGATGAGAGGCCACAGGCGCTTTGCTCTGAGAATCTGCACAAGCCCTTCGTCATTCTGATTAAAGACAGACGGGAAAGGTTGTGCGCACAGACGAAAATGGGTGTTTCTTTGGTTGAGTCCCCCAATGAATGACTGACGCGGAAAAATTTGTTGCCAGTCATTCATTCTTATCAGAAGTTCTTATGATTTTATTTTTCCTTTTGCATCGAAAAGCGTATCCCACTGTTTAATATCCGTATCTTCAAAAACCAGACAGCCCTGCACCATTTTTTTAAAATAAAATATTTTTTTATTGTCATAAGAAGGTGGGAAATGATTGAAGTTTACTTTATACGCTTCCTCTTTCAGATTTAAAATATAATTAGGGCAGAGCAAATTTATTGTCCCGATAGAAAAAAGACTAAAAGCATGAATGAAAACCTTTGGTTGCTCACCATCCAGTGACTGAGTTGCCCAAATCGATTTCGGAAACATTTTCACATCATATTTACCTGCATCAATTGAGTAATAATGAGGCACGCTACTTACTATACCCACTGAGTTTAGTGAAGAGTATATAAATGCATTCAGAATCATTGGAAATAGAAACATTAAAACCACTGAAGAGAAAAGTGCAGCAAAAGAGACACCTTGCATTATCAGCAATGTGTTTTTCTTGTTTTTATTTTTAATCTTTTCCAGATAAAAGTAAAATAAACAAGGCATATACGAAATCAAAATAAAGGCTATCATGAAAGCCAGCCAATATAAAAATACCAATGTGCTCTCAACGCTACTGGTCTTTAACACAATCATCAGAGGATAAAAAATTGACGATGCGGAGAAAAATATAAACAATGACAAAACAAGTATCTCAAAGAGATACTGAATGACAACCCACATAACGTGTAGCCAGCCGGAACCCGCCTTAACGACATAGTATCTCAACGTATTCACAATGCTAAATGCGATGGCTAGCGTAATAATAATATTAATTATTTTTACGCTAGATATTTTATGCCCATTCACCAAATCGCTCACCCATGGAATACTGGGGAGGAAATTAATTAATATCACTATAATTGATAGCCCTATACAATAGCAGGGCACAGAAGACATCTCATAACCACCGGGCCTGTCTTTTCTTATGAAGTGATAACCGACAAGTAAAACACTTGGTAAAACCAGAAGCACTATAATTCCCGTTCCAAATATCAAAGCAGAAAACAATAAAGATATTAATCCTATATTGATAGAGAACGCATCGAGCAGTAAATCTGCCCTGCCAATACCACTTAAGTACCTCCAAACCACAGCCCCGGAAATGATGATAAGATAGGGAATGATGAACTTGTAACTATCAATCACTTTTTTGATGACTGAAAAGAACCCTTCTGAATTTTCTTCGTCCATGTTAAATCCATTTAAAGTTTAAAATATCGGCCAGAGATAATAGCGCGACTAATAACTTAGGCAAGAACAAAAAATCAAATTCAAAGTAATGTCACAAAAAAACAGGATTCCAGAAAAAAAGTTAACGTGCAATGGAATTAGTTTAATGAATGACATGGCTTAAACACCCTCCAGCGCGCCTTTCCATGATTTCACTTTCGCAAAATGAAGAAACAGCAAATGGGGTGAACATGATGACTTTCCATAAAACGATCATGGAATAAGATGTGAAATAGAAGTGCTATAACAATTTACTTAAAAAACAACCTAACGACAAATGCCTAATACCCGTTTATTCACCTACATTGCTGGGTAATGCTGTTTGTTCCCTGAGGGCACACATCAGAAGATACCGGACGCGGTAATGACTCCCATGTACAGGCGGACAATAGTAAACACAAACCAGCAATAGTCATTATTTTCATAAATTATATCCCTGTCATATGTTGATGAAATGATATCAACATATTAAAAATCGATCTTAAATGAATAATAAGCGGCACGGAGCTAATTTTCACTAGCGCCAGTTATTTAACAAAATCGTGTAAAGAGTCTTAGAAATTTAGGAGACGTAAAAATAAGTAAGGGTGGTACGCCCTACAGGGCTCGAACCTGTGACCTACGGCTTAGAAGTGCGCAGGCCATGCACTTCCAAGCCTCTAAACAATCGCATTATTTTTATTTTAATCCAATTAAAACAATATTATAAACAAAAAACCTCATTGACGAAAATTGATGAGCGTTGATCTTTATAGTCTCAATTTACTTACACCAGCCGTTACATTAGCATCTGGTGTAAGTATTCAATAAGGAGCTACAAATGGCGTCTGCGAGACAAAAATTCACCTTCGAACGGTTGCGTAGATTTAAACTAACTGAAGGAAAATCGCAAGAGTTTCTTTGGGATTCAGACGTAACAATGCTGGCCTGCCGTGCAACTAAAGGGACAAAAGCATTTATCTTCCAGAGTGTGTTTCTGGGGAAAACTCTGCGCATGACGATTGGCAATATTAGCGACTAGAAAATCGATGATGCACGAACCGAAGCTCGGCGACTACAGACGCTCATTGATACAGGAATCGATCCCAGAATCGCCAAAGCAGAAAAGATCGCAGCTCTTCAATCACTGCAGGTTGAATCACGTAGGGGGAAAGTGATTTTCTCTATCGCGTGGGAAGAGTATATCAAGGAGTTGGAAAACGGCATCAGTGCCAAAACAAAGCGCCCCTATTCTCAACGCTACCTTGCGGACCATATCAGGCTTTCAGATCGTGGTGGGAATGCCAAAAAAGTGGGTGATGGTTTAACTATTGCTGCACCGTTAGCATGTTTCCTTGATTTACCACTATCCGATATTTCTCCCGCTCTCATCACTGATTGGCTGACAAGGGAAAGACAAACCCGCCCGACGGTCACAGCCAATTCATACCGCATCCTTAGAACATTTTTGAAGTGGGTCGAGGACCACAAGCAGTTTCAGGGGATTATTCCTGTTGATCTCACCCAAGACCGTAATGTCAGAAAAATGGTGCCAATATCTGCCAGTAAAGCAGATGACTGCCTTCAGAAAGAGCAACTGAAGAGCTGGTTCACTGAAGTAAGACGGCTAAGCAATCCTGTGATTTCAACCTATCTCCAGGTTCTTTTACTCACGGGGGCAAGGCGAGAGGAAATAGCATCTCTACGTTGGACCGATATTGATTTCAAATGGTCCAGCATGCGGATCAAGGATAAGGGCGAACGTATGATCCCATTGACACCTTATGTCTCAACTATTCTGGCTGAACTGGCTAGAACGTCAAAAAGCGATGTTAGTGAAGATCGCTGGGTCTTCACCAGTAATAGTAAGAGTGGGAAAATTGTCGAGCCCCGAAAGGCACATAACCAAGCATTAGAGCAGGCAAACTTACCCCATATCAGTTTACACGACGGTCTTTTCTTACTGCCTTTTTGCCAAGCTGAGGGGTACATCTCGATCCCACATCCCCAGCATACGTAGCCGTTGGCATCGACATTATCAAGTAACCACAGGTCTTCGGCTTCAACAATTTCACCGGTACGTTTATCACGAGCAGATTCCATCACTTTCTCCTTTTAAAGAACAAAAAAATTCAGGTTTTCTTGCGTTGAGAACAAACCAGTCCTGCTTGTGGGAAAGGCGTGCTCGCCACATTAACTCGGCATCCTGATGCAATTCCTCAGATAAGACCTTGATAAGCATATTGATAAATTATTTTCTCACGCATCATACTCGCCCAAACTCTGGACTATCTTCCCTGAGCCGTCCGACTTTGATTCGCGTAGTTTTCGGCATCTCACCCAGATTGTCGTCCCTCAGCCCCAGCATCATGTTATATCCGGAGAACAATCCAGAATCGCCCAGTCGGGGAACCGGCAGCAGCCGTGTCGGGATCGTCAGCCACAGGCGGACATCGTAATCGCACCCCAGATAGGTGCGCAGTAACGCCATCACATCCTGTTTAAGCTGACCGTCTGGCATCCAGCCCTTTGCTTCATCAGAATTCTCTGTCGAGAGTTCCACCCGCGAGCAGTACCCGGCAACGGTGGTTTCATCCCCCAGAATGGGGTGCTGATCGAGCGTCATGCCATCCCGCAATGAGAGCCGTGCCCGTTTCGACACCGGCATCCTCACCGGATGATGCGGGAACACATTTACCTCTGTATTGGGTGCCTGGCTGCGGATAACCGCCGCGATCCCCTCGGCGGTGTGCGTCGGTTGCAGCAGAGGCTGCAGTATTGCCAGTAATCGTGAGGATGAGATGTCCTGGCCGTGGGCGATACCGGTCAGAGCCATCAGGCTTTGGGAGATGTTATCAACTCCGCCATCTTCAAAGGTGGCCGGGTAGCTGTACTTCTTCCAGATACGGTAGAACTGCGTCATCAGCCGGTGGTTGAAGATATCCAGAAACGCCGCCATAGCATCGGCCCCGTCGCGTCCCTGGTTAATATCATCGATGATGGCAGTAGGCAGTGGCGAGTCCACCCCGTACAGGCCGAAGAAGTTCGTCCTGATGGTCGGTGGTGCATCCGGGTTATCCGGGTCAGTTTCCGTGCGCTTCAGTTCCCCTGCAGGAAAACCCAGATGCGGATTGGGGCGAAAGCGCACCGGGTCGTCTGTAATGGCGCGCCCCGTGCCCAGCGTGCCGCCGTTCAGCCCTTCAATCAGCTGGCAGAAGCGATAAAAGTTAAACCGTGCCGTGTGGTCATTGCCTTCGCCGTCCAGCCAGAATGGCGGGAGGGTTGGATTATTTTTTTTGTTTTCAGTCGTCACATCAACACCCGGTCAATGCGCCGCTGCGGCCATGTCCATTCGGTCTTAGATTGTGTCAGTAACACGGTTAACTGCGTGAAGCGGATGACGCTGGCGTACTGAGTGAAGAACTGCTCCAGCAGTTCGCAAAACAGACGCGCATCGCCGATGCCGCTAAAGTGATGCTCATCCAGTTCTACGCGGATTTTCACGCCGTGCCAGTGATGAGACGAGTTAAAGGCCTGTTTGTAACTGACGTGCGTAATACCGGCGATACGACGACGGTTGTTGTCGTCATTACTCCAGTTAAAGAGCTGAAGTACGGCTTTCAGGTTATCGGTGCTTGCCAGCATCTGGCTTAGCGCTCTGGGGTGCAGCAGCGACAGCACGTGCCACTGATACAGCTGAGTCAGTGGTGGATAAGAGGGCATGGAAGGCGCGTGCCGGGTCTGGCAGCGCAGCGTTAGGTTGCCCGCAACGGCAGTGCCATCAAATACTGCATTATCCAGCGCCATGCGCGGGTAGTTGCCGTTGGTGCAGGTGAGATTCATAAACAGCGTGGCCTCTTCCTGTGCTAAATCCTGTTCACCGGATGTCCCTCCGAGCATCAGCAGCGTTTCATGCAGGCCACTGACGCCGCGCCAGATGCGGGTGTGATAATACCGTTCAGGCCAGGACGCTTTACGCGCCAACATCCCCCCTTTCTGACGGAACTGACGATACGGAACATACTGCCGTTTGTTAAGAGTTTCACTCGCCGCTACCGTATCTACGCTGTAGATTTCAGTATGGTGGTCACGCAGCCGGTGCGGGCGCAGGCGATAATCCAGCACGGTAGGCTGTACTTTCAGCGGTTCCGCATTCAGGGAAAACAGGTTAATGACCGTAACGCAGTTAATGCGTAGCGCATCATCGGGTAAAGGGATATCGCGAGTCAGCGGCTGGGTGAGATGGATTTCCAGGATAAAGTCGCGGCATTCCTCACTGAGTGGCAGCGTATCAAGCCCGGTTAGGGTGAAGAAAGCAAACCGCGCAGGAAAGCTAAAATACTCAAGCCACGGGCGCACTTCACCACACAGCGCCGGGCTGTCACTCTGCGGCCATACAGGCTTCCAGTGCTGCTGCCAGCGGTTAGCCAATGTCCCGCCAAACGGCAACGGGTCTGGGTTGCCGGTCTGAGGCAACCGCACCGTGATACGGCTGACATGGTGCGTCAGTGCCTGGTACAGCATCGACTGCAGCGGGCGGTCACCGTTGATATAAAGCGGCAACGCATGCAGATTTACCTGGCTCGGGTCAGCGTACTGGCTGAGGGAGAAGCGCAGACTCAACACCTGATGCCCATCAGGGTGAAACTGTGCGCTGACACCGTTAAGGGTGAGTGGATGCAGCGTTAACTCATCGGTGGTGCGATACGGACAGCGAAGACCGGATTCATCCATTGAGCGGGTCAGCAGCGTGGTGCCTTCCGGCAATACCGCGTCCCGTACCTGTGCCACCATATCCGGCGTCAGCTCTACCACGCCCATTGACGGCAGGGTACGATTCACCACCGGCAGCAGGTGGCCCAGCAAAGGCTCTGTCAGCTCGGGAATATCATCATCAATCTTGCGTCGCAGCTGCGCCATCATCAGTGAGAAGCCCTGAAACAGTTGCTCCACGGACTCATCCATCTTGTGCGACAGGCTGTCCACGCCGAGGCGGCGGGCGGCGTCAGGATGCTGCTCGGCAAACTCTCTGGCGGCGGATTTCAGCCAGCGCATTTCGCTGTCAAAATATTTCAAAAATTCATGGTCGTTCATAACGGGTTAATCCACCAACGTTAAAGCATGGTAAAGGACCGTGCACGATGAAACGATCCACAGCGCCATTAGCGAGAACATCGCCCGATAAAAAAGGTTTCTCGTCCCATGCCAGCGTGCACCCAGCGTACGAGTGTTACCCGTCTCTTTTGCCCACAAATGCGCCATCCCGTTATCAAATTCAGCGAGATCGCTTTCACTCTCAATGAGCTGGAAAAGTCGTTCATCCAGCCACAGACGCCAACAGTAATAATGTGTCAGCAAAAAGAGCCCCATCAGCAACACGCAATCGGCTGAAAATAAGAGGTTAAAGATCAGCGCCAACGGCAGCAGCGTCAGGGCAGCAAAGTAGCGCCAGCTCGACAGATGAATTTGCATGATTCGGCTGGTCATGGTGATACATGATGACATTGCAACTCCTCGTTGAACGTTTCCAGAACCTGAATGTGGGCGGGCGTAAGTACCACCCGAGGGCGCTGGGATTTGATTAATACCACAGCCTGAGATACTGATGCGGCATGCCCTTCAATCAGCAACCAGGCCGCAACAACGGTTGCACTGCGGGATAAGCCTAAAGCGCAGCAAACAAGTACATTTTCCTGTACCTGTCGCATCTGGTAGAGCTTCATGGCGGCCTGCCGGATATCCTGAATTTTCGGCACAACTAAATCCATCAACGGATAAGCTTCCCAGCACTCTGTTTTGCGGCTGCCTTTATGAAATTCAGCCGTCAGATCGAGAACTGCGGCCTGCTCCACGATTTTATCCGGAAAGCGGCCCAATGCCACGCCGTCATAAATGACGTTGCTCAGAGCTATTCGTCGGGAAAACCATTTTTTTGAAAGCCATGCCCCGGCTAAATAAGGGAACAACAGCCAGCGGGCAGAGAGGGATAAATCACCGTGGCTGTTTTTCTGAAACACCCGCACCCCGAGTCCGGCATAGCCCACCGCCACCATCCATAACGCCGCAGCAGGCCAAAGCAAAATGAAAGCGTATGGAATGAACCATCCCACGAGTAAAAACACGAACCCGCTAGCACAGTATTTCATGGCGAGCCGCAAGGCGTGCGCTGACGAACGCTCCCATCGCCAATGGCCTTCAACCGGAATGGCATAGCTAATCATCACGCCGACCACGAACCCGCTAACAATATCGATGAAATGGTGCTGCCAGGTGGTGAGCACAGACACCGCAATCAGCAAAAACCACGCACCGGAAAGCAGTCTTGCGCCCTTCCCCTGATGCTGACGAAAACGCAGCCACAGCAGCCACGTTAGAATGATATGCAGCGACGGGGCCTGGTTATAAGGCAAATCAAACTGCTCAAGCTGCTGAAACAACCAGCCAAACATCCCCTGCGTTTCCGGACGAATGAAGGTAAATTTCAGCGGGAAAAGGAGAAAGCCCACGCAGGCAATTAACGATGCGGCAAGTAGTCGGCAACCATGGCGAGTCAGCTCCTGCTTTGAAGTACAGATAAACAGTGAAATGCCATACAGCAGGTCGATACTCCAGTAGGGCACGATGCTCCACGGCATAAATGGGATCGCATGTTCCCAGACAAAAACCATGCTTTCGACGTCATGACGCCTAGCCGTGAACTGATTCACCTGCCCATAGCTGAGGAAGAACAGCGGTCCTAACAGCATCAGCCAGTACAGCCCCTGTTTCCAGAGGCTGTATTTGTTTTGCATGAGCACGGACTCAGTCATGCGGCTTTCTCACGGCCAGCGAGACGGTGAAAATACCAAACTCATCAATCACCTGATGACATTTCTCGAAGCCCGCTTGCTCCACCAGCGTATCCATCTCTTTCTGCGTGCGCACACGCATCATCCACGGAATGCCGTTCTGGTGGCTGGTTAAGGTATAGGCGATGGTTTTTAATTGCGGATGCCACGGTTGCCCGGTGTAAACCAGCACGCCGCCAGGCGGTATTGCCGCAGCCAGCCCGGCGAGCGAGGTTTTTATTAAGGCATTATCCGGGAAGAGCTCATAAAGCCCGGAAACTATCCCTAGCGTTGGCGCGGGATCAAGCGTGGCGAGAGAATCATAGTCAAAGGCATTGCCCTTTTTGAACTGAGCGAGATGGCTTAACCCCCGCCCTTCAATCATGGCCTGGCCCTTTTCGACGTTCAGGTCACTGTAATCACGCAGCAGTATGCTTTCGATATTCTGATTTTTCTCCAGCGCGTCGAGCACATAACGCCCGTGCCCGGCTGCGATATCGACTACACGTATCGGCATATCGCTCTCTTTCAGCCGGGTGACCGCCTGCTCTATTACCTGCTGAATATTGATTTTTCGTATCCGGATCCCCTGCCAGCCAATGCTGTTGAGGTAGTGTCTGTCTATCATGCGCCCCAGAATACTTCTACCTTCTGGGTAGTTACGGTACACATAATCCAGCGTACTGCCGGAATCAAAGCCCGTCTCGTAGCCCAGACGCATCCCTTTTGACAGTCTGCCGACCGTTTTCATGCCATAGCTTAACGAGGAATAGAACATCCCTTCCAGCGAGCGTGCTTTTGGCGGTGCCTGCAACTCACGGTACGCGCCGGCGCTCGGGCTCCACTGGTCCTCATGACTGTAATCGAAGGTGTAAGGCTGAACCGCATACAGTTTGTCGATAAAGATTTTCATTTTATCGAAGGCCAGGGCGCGGTCTTTTTCACCCAGCGTATCGTGGTAGAAGCCAGGCAAAATATGCTGCTCTTTGATGGCGCTGCGCAGACCGGCGTAGAACTGTTTTTGCGGCTTTGCGTGCACCACAAAATCATCG
This sequence comes from Enterobacteriaceae bacterium Kacie_13, assembly GCA_013457415.1. NCBI lineage: Bacteria > Pseudomonadati > Pseudomonadota > Gammaproteobacteria > Enterobacterales > Enterobacteriaceae > Enterobacteriaceae bacterium Kacie_13. Next base: position 1,333,685 of record CP045665.1, on the reverse strand, counting down.
CCTGAGATAAGCAACTGAGTGGGCAGCGTGATGGCGGCAGAGTCGGAAACAATACGTTCGGCGGTTTTGTAGAGATCGAGAAGAATATTGACAGCGATTGCCCGCGTGATGAGCTTATCCTGTTCAAAGCTGGCGACTCGCTCCGGATCGTGGCTAAGGAATTTCCCTTTCACGTAGGAGTTGACGTAGAACAGGCCACGGATCCGCTGCATCAACCTAAGGCCCGTGCGGGCAAACGGCACATACAGTTTGACCTTAAAGGCCGGAGAAGCCAGCACCATTCCCCGAATTTTCGGCGCATAGTCATGAACCCAGGTGGAGACCAGCACCGCCCCCACGCTCTGCGCAATCACCACGATATCCTCAAGGCTGACCTGCGCGTCCTTAGCCACAAAACGTACAAACTCATCCACATCCAGCACAGAGCGAGCCAGGCTCGGACTGTAACCGCGAGCGCCCGGCGACTGACCATGACCGCGAGCATCCCAGGCGTAGAAATGCGTATCGGGCATGCCCAGCTCATCGACAATGTGCTGTAGACGCCCGGAGTATTCATGCCCACGGTGAAACAGCACGATCACTTTCTTACCGTTGCCTTCCGTTGCAGACCAGTGGCAAAAATAAAGCGACTCACCATCGCTGGTTGCGAATGTACTTTCCTGAAATATACGCGCTTCCTGACTCATGTGATTTTCCTTGTCGCCTGCTGTTGTAATGTGACGAAACGAGTGAATAACGATTGTTTAAAAGTGACTTTATCCGCGTCGTAAAACAGCGGTTCGTCGATAAAGATGTCGATAAAAAACGGCACAGGGATTTTCTGGCCTTTGCCCATTGAGCGGTCCAGCCCGTGCATATAGACGGGGGTAATCGGCACCTCCGGGCATTGCTGGCTTAAATGCCAGATGCCGGATTTGATTTCTGAGAATTTCCCCGGCTCGCCGCGAGTGCCTTCAGGGAAAATAATCACAATTTTCTTTTCCGCCAGCGCATCGACGCAGGCCTGCAGCGGATTGGCCCGATGGGCTCCGCGATAAACAGGAATGATGCCGATGACTTTCAGGGCAAACCAGCCAATCACTTTGTTTCGCAGGAAATAGTCTGCCGCCGCCACAGGTTGCACTTTTACCAGCGTAGAAAGTGGAAACAGCGTGAACAGCGTCAGCACGTCCAGATGGCTGTTATGGTTCGCCACGATAATGGCAGGGCCTTCCACAGGCAGATTTTTGCGACCAGACACGCGAACGCCCAGCCAAATCCAGACCACGGGGTACGCGATGCACATCGTAAAGATCCAGCGCAGAAAACGGTTCATCTGCGCCCCTTATACGTAGAAGTAGTAATAGAAGTGGAAGAACAGCGGCGCGGTGTAAATCAGCGAATCCAGACGATCAAGGATGCCACCATGCCCCGGCAGCAATTTCCCGGAGTCTTTCACACCAAAATCACGCTTGATAGCCGACATCACCATATCGCCACAGAACCCGCTCAGGCCGATAATCACCCCGGCCCCCAGCGAATGGATCCAGTTCATTGGCGTGAGCAACGGGCCGAAAATAGCCGCCAGCAGCGTAGTGGTCAGTACACCACCTAACAATCCCGCCAGCGTTTTATTCGGGCTGACCTTCGGCGTGACCTTAATTTTGCCCAGCGACTTCCCCCACAGGTATTGCGAAATATCGTTAAGCTCGGTCATTGCCACCAGGAATATCACCAGCAGTGCACCCGCTTTGATATCCACGCCGGGCAGCATCATCAGGAACGCGACATGGCTTAAAGCAAAGACCGTTGTCATCATGCCCCAGTGCATGATGGACGCAGAGTGTAAGAACCCCTTGGTATCGCCAACGAGCACCATGCGGGCGGGCAGGAATAAAAACACGTAAATCGGGATGAAGATAATAAACATGCCGTACCACGACATCCCCACCCAGAGATATTGCAGCGGGATAGCAGCATACATCCACAGCAATGGCACACTGTCGGAGCGACGAGTCGGTGCCAGCGTCAGATATTCTTTCAGTGACAGGAAGCTGAGAAATCCGAAGAAGGTGAGCGCCAGCCCTTTGGGTGAAAGCATCGCCAGAGAAAATAAACCAACGATGACCCACCAGCTGTTGATACGTTGCTGAAGCTCTAACCAGTCGCGCTGCGGGCGGCATTTTTTTAAGGCGAAGATGATAATGGTCGCCAGTACTAAAACACTGAAGATCCCGCCGAGGCAGTAATACAACGTGTGCAGAGAATCAGGCATTTTTGACCTCCAGCGCGCTGCGGCAGCGGTTGATTGAGGTCCAGGCCAGCAGCACTGCCGAGGCAACAAAGACGATATTGGCAACAATGGTGTACTGTGGCCAAAGCGCGATAAACAAACCTAAAGCCCCCAAAACAAAGGCACGGTCACTTTTGCCCATCGGGCCACGATAATTTCGGCTGCCCGTTAGCGTCTGGGCCACAACGCCACAGAACTCTGTCAGCCACGACAACAGAACCACCAGCACAACCAGCCACGGATAAACCCCGGTCAAAAAAGCAAATGCAAGATAGAGTGCGGCATCAGCGATAATGTCGCCAACTTCATTCAGAATCGCCCCAATCCTGGACTGCTGGTTAAATTCCCGCGCTAACATGCCGTCGATGGCATTCAGCGCCATACGGAAAAATAAGAAAACCGGCAGTGAGATAAAAAAAAGAGGCTTCGGGAAGCACATCAGCACACCACCGAGCAGAACCGAGGCAAACATTGCTAATAGTGTTACCTGGTTTGCCGTTGCCCCCATGGCATGCAATCTGACGACAGTGGGGCGAAGTAAACTCTGAAACTTAGGTTTGATGTCATACAGCGTCACGTTATGGCTCCTGCCTTATGTTTTGACGGGTTTCTATTTCAATGGTCGTAAAAAAAGGGTGTTATCTCGTACTTCAATGACTCGCGGAAGGTCAGGGTCAAGATCGTCGCGGCTGAGCACAAGCTTCCAGGTTCCCCTTGCCCTGTCGGGAAGACGAAACAGCCCGACGATAGCCACAACGTTTGCCTTTTCATCCATGGGGATGTCAAGGTTCAGCGTCTGTCCCGGCACGACGCTGAGCTGCTGCTGTGTTACCAGGCTGTCTTTCAGCACCAGATCAGGCTGTGTTAACAGGTCGGAGTATTCCGCACTATCAAAGGCTTTACGGTCATTAAGCTGCAGGATGCGCACGCACAGGGGCATCGACTGCTGGGCATCGTCGTGGTTAATGGCCTCACGGGCCACAAAGGAGAGATGCAGCGTTTCAACCTGCCGGTAAAAGACGGCGCTGGCGACAGATGCTGTACCCTGCTTGGCTTTCTGATACAAGCCACATCCGCTGAGGGTAAGGGTCGGCACCAACAGAAGTGCGCAGATAAGGCGTGATGCACGCAGCATTATTTATTCCCTCCGTTCTTCGCGGCAGGCACATGCGACATGCCCGTGGCAAAAACGTCAGAAGGCAGAGTGAAGCCCCGTAAATCAAGCAGTGACAGCGGGCCTTTGCCAAGTTCCGTGCGCATCAGGTAGTTCAGCGCTACCCCGTCCGGGGTTATCCACGCCACGCGATATTGATTATCGCCAAGGTCAGTGACCAGCGCTTTATCCAGCAGGCGAATAAGTCCCCAGCTTCCCGGCTCATCGGCATACAGGCGCGCACCGGCCTGAATGGTGCGCCAGGTCAGGGTGGTTTGCGGCTGCCAGCGGTTGTCCGGCCAGGCCAGCATCTGCCAGCTCTCTTCCTGGTTAAAATACTGCAGTTTCTGGCGGTCAACGGTGAGGTCGGATTCCACCACATCACGGGACGGTTTTGCCATCAACTGGAAGTGCAGCGCGACATCACCATGGGCAAAGGCAACGTTCGAGATACGGGTCAGATGGTTGAGTGCGTCAATAAAGGCCGGGTTAAACGTCAGCCCCTGGCTGTTCATGGCATCTGGCACCCATTTGTCGCCTTCCAGACGCAGCAGGCCACCCAGCCGGGTGTTGATAAACTGCGCAATACGTCCGGTGTCCATGCGCATAAACTGCGCAAGTTCGGGCAGTGACGCATCACTCTGGCGGTCAACAAACGGATAGCGGTCGTTGAAGGCTGTCTCCCATGGGGTGACGACATCGGTTTTCCACTGGCTGTTAATGCTTTGAGAGGTCGGAGAAAGTACCTGCTCCCATGCCTGAACCATCGGCTGCACAAACACGGTCTGCCCGAAACCGCTCCACTCCTGGCCGAGGCTGGCAGCAATCAGGCTGCCATAATCGCGGGTATCGGTGAGGTCAACGGCTTTGCCCTGGAAAACAGTCAGCGCCAGGGACTGCATCATCGCCTGTGGGTCTGGCGCATTGGTGACCTGTTGTAAGCGCAGGCGAACGCGGGTAATGCGAGTCAGGAAGGTTTGCAGGCTCAGGGTGTTTTGTGCCGCTGACGTGGTGTCGCTCAGCGCCAGCAGCGGGCCAAAGGTGTCATCCATCGGACCATGCGGACCGGTGTTTTGCTCTACGACGTTGGCTTTGTCGTTATGGATGAGGCTCTTCGCGGATTTCACCAGAGAGTCGGCCAGGTCACCACCACTTTGCCCGGCGCGCCCCTGAATATTCAGCGTGTTCATCAGCGCTATCAGCGGTGACTGGCGAACATCGGCCAACAGCGTGAGCTGTTCGATAGACTCCGACAGGCTGGCAGCCTGACGCCACTGCAGGCTGTTGAGGAACTTCAGCCAGGCGGCACCGTAATCGGAGAAGTAGCGAGATTGCAGTCGCGCCTTCATCGTTTCCGGAGAGAGTTCGCTATTCACTGCGTGCTGACTGTCACTGAGCACCCAGTCAATTTCGTCGCGACGGGCACTCGCCAGTTTATCCAGCGCGGGCTCCACGTCTTCTTCCCAGGCTTTACGGGTAAATACGCCGGGTACGGTTTCACCTGAACTGAACAGACGGCTGCTGTCGGTCCCGTTAACCATTTCACCCAGTGACATATCAGCATAGTCGCGGGATACCTGGTCAATCAGTTGCTGATAGCGGGTGGCCTCCGCATTGCTGGCCCCGATTTGACGTAACAACGTTGTGCGCATCCCGCTCACCAGCGGCATATTGGGGGCAACGCGCCAGTCAGGATGTGCGGGCAGATTCAGCATCATAAAGGTCAGCATGTCGTCACCACTCATGGCCCAGGTACCATCCTGCACGCCGTCACGTAACCGCCAGTTCTTCATTAGGGTACTGCTGAAAAATGCAGGGTCAGTTTTATCTGATTTTGAGAGCATCAGGTACGCCTTGAGCAGGTCGTACATGGCTTTTGACTGCGTGGCCCGCGCCGGGTCATCCGGAGCACGATTTCGCCAGGCGTTCATTTGTTCACTCAGGTGCTGCACGGAAGCATCACGCAATAACGGCATGGCTGCTTTCTGCCAGTACGGCCAAAGCGCGTCGAGCACATCGTCATTTCGGCTGAGGCCAAACCGCATATACCAGGGCGGCCCGTAGGTATGACGGTACTGCAGGCGTTCGATTTCTTTTTGTAGCGCACGTAAAGACATGAGCTGAGTGGCGACCGGCGAAGCGGTATCCGTGGCAGACAGCGCCAGCTGATGGTCGGCCTGCATCAGGCGCAGGTTAGCCATATATGAGAAGGCGACAAAGGCCAGCCACAGCGCAAGGAGGCACGAACACACCAGTAACAACGATTTGCGCCAGGATACCCCCGTTGCCACGGGTCGCCGCCAGCGCTGCGCCAGCAAATCCAGCCAGGCTTTGCCCGGTTGCCAGGCGTGACGTAATGAAGCCGTGCCTGAGGTGACTGATGGGCTAAATACCATTCCGGCCAGCGGCAGCGCCCGTGCCCCCTCAACCAGTTGAGATAGTCTATGCGTCAGGCGTGCCGTGCCACCGGTTCGAAGATGGTGCGCAAGGTGCAGCAAAAAGGCATGGCTGCGGTCCTGCTCTGCCTGCTGCATCCCCTGTCGGATAAGTGGCTGCTCCAGTGCGGTCAGCGACTGATTTATATCCTCAGCGGTGACGCCGGGTGCGGAAATAAAGCCGATACCCTGCGCCGGTAAGTCGGGCTGTTCCCACTCCGGCTGATGGATTTCCCACACCCACAGCGGAATTTCCTGCCCCAGCAGATGAAACTGTTTGTGCAACTGGCGGGATACCGTATCGAGAGTGTCATGACTGAGTTCAGTCTGTGCATTAACCACCCACACGAGGGCATCAGCGAGACGACGGCGGATTTTACGCAGCGCTTTCAACTGTGCCGGTTGCGGTTCGTCCGCTGGATTTCCGTGCCATAACAGCAACGTGTTATGCCCTTCCAGCCAGTGCTGGGTAGTCAGTCCCGGCACCGCCTGTTCGACTTCATGTTCATTGCCGACCACCAGCAGAATGCGCACCTTGCTGCGCCAGCGCCAGCCGTACTGAAAACGCATCTGGGTGACAATATCGCGGACAAGTTGGTTTTCAGGCGGGCGCTGTCGCTTCCCGTCAATACCACTCCCCGTCACGTCACGGGCTTTAAGGCGAATGAGGGCTTTCCACGCCAGAATAAACAGCGGGCAGAACCAGACCAGGGCCAGCCAGACCATCAGTGCCCAGAAGGCAATCTGACGGGGAAGCGCCGCAGGCAGGTTCACGCTGCTGCCAGCAAAGTAATACAGGGAAGCGCCCAGCAAAACCAGCAGGGTGATGATTATTACATAGCCAGTAACGAGCCAGAACAGCGAATGTCGGGGTTCAGTGCGGGAGGTTTCCACGGGGGACGCAAACTCCTGTCATCAATTGGTTATCCATAAGCGAAGCGGTCCAGCCACAAGCCTGCCCGTTACGGGCGGACAGTGCAGCAAGGGAAAGCACAATAAAAGGGGTCACTGCACCGGCATGACCCAGCCACGGCGTCAGCACGTGATCAACCGCAGACCAGCCGGAAGGTAACAAGGTATCCATCGCCGTTTTATCAGTGGCAATCACGCGCTCGGGGGCGGCGTTTAAGCGGGCGTAGCGAGAAAGTTGCGCAGTCAGCTGTTGCGGGGTTTCACCTGTATCAGGGTTCAGGATTTCAGCGCGGTACATCTGTAGTTTTGCCTGTTGACCGCACAGCCAGGCAAATGCCCCTTCGCCTGCGACAGAGCCGTTATCCGCTTCGCCTTCACCGCATCCGGCGCACAGCATCAGCGCCTGTTCATCCTGCGGCATGGCATCGATAACGATGTCCAACTGGCGAGCGTCGAAAAGGCGTATCACGTCGTCAGGCAGGCGGATGCCTTCTGACTCCAGCGCTTGCGTAAAAGCCGCCAGGCTGTCGTCGTCACCCAGCCAGCAAAATACCTGTACGAGCCGGAGTTCATCATTCTGGCGAAGCTGCGTCAGCAAACGGCGGGCGAGATAACGGGCCAGCAGCACAGAGCGACTCTGCATCCCCAGCACCTGTGAGCAACGCAGCAATGCGTTGCCCGCTGCATCCGTACTTTGTAACGGCGTCGGGGGTAGTGAAGACGAGAGCAAAGGCTCGTGGTCGGCCTCTTCATCGCCGAGCGGCGTGACCAGCAGGACGTGTTCGACGGGTAATGTGCGGGAGCGATATTGCCACCAGGCATCAAGGGACTCGGCTATCGTTACCTGATAGGTATTGCGGTTGTACAGCGCCACCAGCCAGACCAGCCAGCGTCCGGCCACGGCAATCAGCCACAGCAACAGTGGAAGTACCAGGCTCCAGAACCAGAATGACGGCGTGCGCGTGGGTTTACCTTCCGGCCACAGCAGCATGGTCGCCATCGCCGACAGAAACAGCATGACCGGCAGCGCCACCCACCAGCGCCGCCAGCTGGCGCGGTGAATATCGGCGTAGTCAGGATAGTGCGGCGGGTGATTCATCCACGCACGTCCATATGCGTCAGGGAACTGACCAACGTACAGCCACAGGCGCATTGATGCCCGTCGAGCGCCACCGCCTTACCGTTCATGATGCTGCCGGTGGTGCCCTGCGCAATGGTGGTCATGCCGTGCTGGTTACATTTGGCCTTATCGTCAACGCAGGCCACCGCCTTACCAAAGGCGCTATAGCTGCCGCTCAGCACTTCACCGCCGTAGGGCTTAAGCGTATCGCCCACGCGGATGAGTTTTTGCAGGCTCATACGATGTTGGCCCCGGAGGCTTTGAGCATCTCCAGCGACGATGACATCATAGCCTGATGGTTGCTGCTGATGGTAGCAGAGCGATTTTGGGCCACTGTAAGGCCCGGCTCCGTACCCGGTAGAGACTGCACGTCGGCGGTGAGTTTTTGTGTGACGCCGTTTGCCAGGTCTTTGACTTTATGGACTTCAGGGGCATACGCCGTTTTCGGTTCCACCAGATAGATAACCTTATTAGAGGTTGGCGCAGCCCCGACCACTTTGCCTTCCACTGAAATCAACTGCAGCTTTTTGTTGGCCTTATTGCCACAGTAAATCATGCGATAGCGGAAGTAACCGCCCCATGGCTCACGCCCACCGAGTGCACTTTGCATAAACCAGGCGCGGGAATCGTGGACTTGCTCATCGTAGAATGCCAGCAGTTCAGCGCGGGGTTGAGTTCGGATACCGGTGCCCAGACTGTCGATAAATAACTGCGGATAAAGCCTGTCACCGTCCGCTTTCATTTCTTTATATTCGGCCTGGTCATCATCGCCGTTAATCAGAAACACCGCATGCTTGGGAATAACGTCCAGCGCAATCTGGATTGTTTTATCCCAGAAGATATCTCCGTTGATGTCTCGCACCCACTCTTTATAGTCGTGCTGGAACTCACGGGCAGCTTCGCGCAACTGGTACTGCGCGTTGGTTGGGTCGAGATCGGGTTTGCCCTGTAAGCTCTCATCCGGCGGTTTGCGCGCTTTTTTCGCTTCGGCACGGCGGATGGCGAGTTTCCTTACGGCTTCTTTATGGGCATCTTTCTCGTCTTTCAGCTCTTGAGCGTTTAACTGTGGAGCTTTATTGAAGAAACTGTTGGCAAACATGGGCCCCTGAGGAAGCATGCTGCCATGAGCATAGCGACCAATGCGCCAGGCGGTGATCCAACCCACCTGATCGATAACGGCGCTTTCGAGGGTTTGAGAAAGTTGATATGCGCGATAGCCATTCTGGCTCTCTGCGGTTTCTCCAGTGCCCTGCAAGGTTGTGTTAAGCAGGGTTTGACGCCAGAGGTTGAAGCGTTTGGTGACTACAGGAGCAATTGCAAACTCAGTAACTGAATTACCCGACATTACACGTGATGGTGAAATGTCTTTTATTAATTCGGTGAGCGAAGAAGGATGGACTGATAAAGGCGAACCAGCCTCAAACGCAGCTGAATATAGGTCATGTAATACTATTTGAGATAATACTTCCCCTGCGCCGTTAAGGGATTTTCCCTGATCGCCAGCCGGGTAACCGCCCCCGATATCAGAATGCATGCCGGGATAAATAACCTCATTCGAATAAGACGGATAACTACCATCGTCAGCCCTGCGAATAGAATCCAGCGGGAAACACAGCCGCTGTTCATGCGCCGCGACAAAATGACGGCAGCATTTAATTAACCCAGGGAATTTAGTTTCATCAGGCAGAGGTTGGGTATTATCCGCCCACCCCATATGCCCTGCGGCTCCGGGCAATATATGGGCAGCACCCACGGAGGCCACTGTATCCAGCAGGCCAGCAAATTCAATACTGACAGGTAGTCCGGCCAGAGTGAGTGGTTGGTTTCCGCCAGATTTATTGGGGGCTGGCAGTTGCGTCAGCCAGTTGATAAAGGTCCGAGCTTCAGCGGCTCCGCGTGAAAAACCATAAATGAACAGCTTAACCCCCAACAGATGGGGCTGCTGGCTCTGTTTGGCCTGGCTTTCCAGAGCCTTTAATAAGGGGTTGATGGCATTACGACGGTTCACTTCACCCGAGAACGGTGCATGGGCACGCATGTCCGGTAACATTCCTTTGGCGACACCATCATCAAGACGCTTAGCCCCTTTGGTGATCACATAGCTCAGGGCATCGACCAGCCTTAACAACGCCCAGTTAATACGATCTTCTCCACCAGCCGCAAATGCCAGACCATCATTACTGTAATCCATTTCGCCAATTTTAGGGAAAGGGGTGCCAACACCGGGAATATAATAGCGAAAATAGCCGTCTCTCTCAGCATCCTGATATGTAGCGTGATAAAGTTTTGCAATATTAGTGGGATGCGTAGGATCACTACTTGTATCGTTATGTTCATTGTTGCCAGTCCCGTCAAAAAACAGGCTGATATGCAGGCTACGACAACATACAAAACCGACCTTTTTCCCTGACTGTTTGCCTAAGCGGGTTTTGTAATCCTGCTCTTCCTGTATTTGCTTTTTATAGTTGGCATTGACCTGCGCTTCCGTAAGAGGCAGGCGACCGGCCTTCGGAAATAATGGCGGTGCCCAACAAGGATTGGCTAAACTCATTTCACCGGACATGACGCAGGCTCCTTCATGTTAAGAGGCTCTTTGATTGGGTAATTCGGCGTACCGTATCCTGAACAAACCGTTGTGACTTTTACCTGGTCACAAGGTAAGAAATGCACGGTTAAACCACAGCGTTCTTTGCCATACTGAGGGATATCGACAATAGTGCTGTGCTGTTGGAAACTACTTTTCAGTTTCTTTTCCCAAATCAGATAGTTATCCCAATCCTCGTAACCAGGGGGAAGGGGCGCTGTATGAGGGTCAACTTCCCATTCAATATGTGCTTTCAGACCCGGCGTCCATTTGTTGGGAAGTTGAATGCAGCAATAACCACCGCCCAGCCCTGGCACATGGTATCCGTTTACAGAAAAACCATTGATTCCAATACCATCAACATGGTTAACAGCGCGTAAATCCCCTGCGGTATAATCATCGTCACTTGCATGTGAACAACCAGATGCAAAAAAAACAAACAGCAGAAAAACAAATCTTAAGCCGGACATGATGCAGGCTCCTTCATGTTAAGGGGCTCTTTGATCGGGTAATTCGGCGTACCGTATCCTGAACAAACCGTTGTGACTTTTACCTGGTCACAAGGCAGGAAGTGCACCGTTAAACCACAGCGTTCTTTGCCGTATTGGGGGATATCAACAATAGTGCTGTGCTGTTGGAAACTACTTTTCAGTTTCTTTTCCCAAATCAGATAGTTATCCCAATCCTCGTAACCAGGGGGAAGGGGCGCTGTATGAGGATCAACTTCCCACTCAATATGTGCTTTCAATCCCGGCGTCCATTCATTAGGAAGCATGATGCAGCACGAATTACCCGTCAGTGTTCCACCGTAGCCATTGACCGAGAACGAGTTAACGCCACTGTCGGCCATGTGATTAAAACCTCGTAGATCACCAGCGGTATAACCATCATCACTGGCATGTGAGCAACCAGAGAGCAACATCGCTACTGCGAGTATCAGTCCATTGATAAAGCTTATTTTTATCTTCATCATCACTCCCTCGTTATTCCTTAAAATCCAGCAAACTGCCGAGATAGCCCGCTTCATTTGCCCGCATAACCAGCGCCATACAGCGGGCAAAGTCCGCTTCCCGCGTCATGTCCGGGGATGGCAGTTCCTTCCTGAATGCTTCTGCATCACTAATACATCCCATCATCTCAACCTGCGCATCATCCACCCGACTCATTTCGGGTTCATCGGCAAGTACCCGTTCCGGTGTCCAGGTTCCGGCTTTCCATGTGGGGTCACCATCACGATTTCGCCAGCTCCAGAACAGGGCGATATCCGTAAACGCAGCCTGTTGCTGTGGCGTCAGAACGTGCTCGAACAGCGGCGCAAATATCCGGTTGTCGTAGTAACGCAGCAACCCGGTCTGTTCTTCCCAGTGAACCTGCGACAGCGCCTGCAGGTGGCGACATAGCAAATCGAAGCTCAATGGTGAAATCAGCAGCGTGAGGCGTGGTGTATTAGCAAAATGTTCGACCAGTTGCTCAAGCCAGCCGCGGTGATTACTGACGGGAAAATGCAGTCGCATCAGTATCGGTGAGTATTCGGTTGTTCCGGCTTCGGGTGTGTCGTCAAACAGCGCAAACCAGCGGATGGCGGGCGAAAGCTGGCGCAGCGCATTCTGCAGGGGCTGTTCGGTTCCGGCCTGGTCCACCAACACGTCAACATAGTCCTGTCCGGCTGCGGTACAGAGTGCTTCGGCCTGCTTTATCCACGCCGTGCCGATATCGGTCGTCATGTCCATGTCCTTATCCACGCGGCGCAAAGGCCGCCGCTTCTTCCTGCGCCCGCTTCAGGCAGTCTTTACACACCGATTTCGGCAGTTCCGGCAACGGTGTATCGACACTGGCAGGCGCGTCCCAGACGTGCTGCCCCTTCAGGCTCATTTTGCCGGGGGTATGAATGCTGATATCACCCTGCGGTGAAATGCTGATGGTTCCGCCACCGCAACCCAGCACAATGCCGTTCTTCGCCGAGAGGTGAAGCTGGCCCTGAGTGGACTGCACGGTGACATCTTTCAGGCCCGTGAGCGCCATGATGTCGCCGTGTGATTCGAGGGTGAGCGGCCCTTTACCGGATACCAGCCGCATTCCTTCCTGCTGTGCCAGCATCGAAATAGTCTGGCTGGCGTTTACTGAGATACGCTGGGCGCTGGCAATGCTGGTTTCATCCTGACTTTGCAGGTGTAGCGTTTTTCCGCTGTTCAGTAAGATGGACTGCGGGCTGACCACCCCGATACCGTCCGGTGCACTGAGCAACATCGCCGGGGATTTCAGTTGGTCGGCAGCCGTAAGATAGGCTTTCAGATGGGTGGCATCGGGTTGCAGATTGTTGTGTGACTGGGTGATGGTGCGCCATTCATCTATCTGGTTCACCGCACCTTTGACCAGGCTGATGGCCGGGGTCATGTCCAGCACCTGTCCGGTGGCGGTAGCTTGTGCATCGGCGGTCAGGTAAAGCCCTTTACCGGCGCGTAGCGTACCCGTGCTGTCAGTGCGCAGTTCAAACCCTTCACCGCGCTTGTTACGCGAGCTGTCCACGATATGACCGAGTGACAGCTGGCTCTTACCGCCGAATTCAGTCGATAATTTTACGTGCTCATAACCTCGCTTATCCTCAAATCTCAGTTTGTTATTTGAAGGCGTTCTGAGCACATTACGTTGATAGTTATAGAGATTAACGTGGTCTTCATGGCGGGAGTCGTGCATGGCACAGAGGATATAAGGCCGGTCCGGGTCACCGTTGGTGAAGGCGATCATCACCTGGGTTCCCGCTATCAGCGGGAAGTGCCAGCCGTAGACATTACCGGCGTAAGGTTTGGCAAGGCGCACCGGGACGCTTTCAAAGCCCGGTTGCCAGGCGGTGTTCAGGTCAAACTGGAAGCGAACCCGATAGCGGCCAGTGACATCCAGCTCAGCGTACTGCGCGTTTTCGACCGGGCTGGTGACGCGTGCCAGCAGCGTACCGGCAATGGTGGGGCGTTCCAGCAACGGGGGGCGATATGAAATATGCTGGCGGTTAGGGATGGCAGTAAAGCTGATGGTATAAGCCGTGTCACGGGATACCCGAGATGAAGAAGTGGAGACCACTAACAGGCCGTCGGGGGCATCTTCCCAGGATTTCCCCTCGGGTTTGATGATCATTCCCGGACGGATATCCATGCCGTTCGACTTACCCTCAAAAATCACCTGTTCGCTGATAAGGCGCTCGCGGCGACGTTTGACGAACCAGCGGCCTTCTTCCGGCTGTTCTCTGGCCTCTTTACCTTGTTCCAGATAGTGCTCACCGTAACGGTAGAGTTCACCCGTCAGTGCCGGTTTATCGAGGTCAGTGTCGGCATTCGCCTGCATGTCGTTTTGTGCCTGGCGATAATACTCATCATTGACGCGGGTCTGTCCTGCTACCGAATGGCGATTTACCGAGATACCCCACAGGGATTCAAGGCCACCGTCAAACAAACCTGACGGGTTGCGGAACGCAATAGACGGTCCATCAATAAAAGCATAGCCAGAGTCACCAAGGACCAGCACATCACGGTGATTTTCTTCATCCCAGGCAAAGTAATAGAACACGCCGACACGCGCCAGATGACGTTGAATAAAGGCCAAATCGCTTTCTGCATAGGAGATATAAAAGTCACGTACCGGATATTGTGTGCTGAGCTGGTAGCGATAATCGAGGCTGGAGAATTCCCAACGTTTGAGAATATCTTCGACGGCACCGATAACACTTTTATTCTGATAAACCGCATAGGTCAGGCTGTTTTGCAGTAGCGCCAGCCTCGGCTCCAGCACCACGACATAGCGGGTGATATCGGCAGAACTTTCGCACTGTTGAAAAGAAGTAATAACGCCACGCAGTACGCGAGGGGTAACGGCCTGCCAGGGCTGACCGTCCGGGTACATAAGAAACTGTGCCGTGGTATTTATCAGAATGTCAGCCGGAATGTCCGGGGTCGCACTGGTCAGTTCAATGGTGTAACGCCACGGCGTACTGAGGGCTTCCTCGCCGCTGAAACGCAATACCGACAGCTGGATATCAGGGCGCTGCTTGTGCAGTTCCGCCACGTTTAGCTGGTAGTGGTTATAAACCGGGATTTTCCCGCCCTGAAGACTGAAATTATTTTCACTCATGTCTGACCCTCTCCCTGGTTATCGGTGTTTCAGCCCCGTGTGTACCACTGTCCGAGTAAGTAATGCAGATGAACGCTTGCGCCACAGGTAACAGCCACAATTAACAGCAATGCTACTCCCCGCATTATCCACGGTGAGCGCCGCCAGAAGCGGATATCTGGACGGGAACGTCGGATAAAAACGGGGCTATTGATTTTGCTCTCAGGGGCAGGAAGGCGTTGACGTAGCTGGTTCATCAGCGCCTGGCGTTCGGGATGATCTTCTACGCGGTATTTCCCCCGGTACCCCAATAACAGCATGCGGTAATAACAGGTGACTAATACAAGGGAGGGAGCAGACTCACGCAACAGCTTTTTGATGTGTTCGTAGAAAAGATCGCCGCCATGAATGTTACCCAGAAAATGGCCCTGCAGCGGCGTGCGGTTCCACCAGGTGGACACATCCGTATCCGGCTGGGACATTATTGCTTCATCCACAAATATACAGTGGGCAAATTTGATTTCTTCAGCGAGCCGTTCAGAGGCACCGGAAGAGACCAGCTTATCTTCTACAAGCTGGATCATACCAAGGCAGTGCTGATACAAACCATCGTCAACCGCCGGAGGCTTGCCGTTTCTGATGGCAAGGGCCAGCAGCCAGGTATCCTGCATCAGGGTATCAAAGGCTTGTGCTGTAATGTCGTTGTCTGAAGAATGCAAAGGCTACCGTCCTGGTGAGTGCCGTACTCTGTCAGTTCATTGGCCCATGGAACGTGATAATTTCAAAGAATATCAAACCATAGCCTGGATAAAGTGCGCCCAAAAACTCCCAGACAGATCGTTTGCATGATGAATGACGAGGCAGGCACTACGTTTCAACATCGCGATATTAGAGCAATATTAGCACCAAGATCAAATTTTTAGATCTATATGTTGAGGAAATGAATTTTCTAGGATTTTTCTTCTAAATATTAATGAGTGAAGTGACTAAAAAATTAACAATACTTGCTATGTATGACTGATCATGATGTAGCTAATGGTGATTTATGTTGGGAAAATTTATGTTTTCGTTGCATCACTAGCTGATCGATATTTCATTGATTTACATCAATTAAAAATTTTCTATCGGGTAACTTAGGTGACTTTCATCGGGAGGGGCATTATATCGGTTTGCGAAGGTAGTTACTGGGTGTTACCGCAAAACTGCAAATTATAGCCAAAGCTCGGTTCGGTGGGATACTTACAGTTCCACTTCACGGAGGATTGCAAATATGTTCTGGATACCTAATCACTCAGTCATATCTATAATTACGGCATGCTGTCTGTGAGCCTGGATTACCTGACCAAGATTGAAAGTAAAATTTACAAAAAGAGTGAAAGGAATTTTTGGCGCAGTCGTAAGTGACAGACAAGTCAGTTTTTCACAAAAAATAAGTAGTTATATTTTTTGTGTTGTCACTCATTGAATAAATAGGTAGGCTGAATATACGTATTTATCATAAACTCATCAATTTATTTTTTAGATATAGTTGATACAGTTCTCCTTGTCCCAGACGAAAGCCCTCGTATTTAAGTTTAAACTGGCTCATCCCTTAAGGAATAGGCCAGAATTTAAATTCCGAGAGTGTATTTTAGAATAGCTATCACGCATTACCATTAGATAAAAACTTACCCTATCAGCTTTCAAATGATTATATCTGAGTTATCTGGTCAAGTAAATTCTGCAGCCCTTGCTGTACTATAGAAATATCATCATTATTATTAACCACAGGGGCCGATATTAACTTTGAGCGTGTTGCTTCAGATAATAATATACTTGCCGAATTTAAATGTTCAGCATTAGATGAGATAAAACCTATTGGTACACTGACAGGTTGATGCTCCAAATGAAGGTGAAATAGGGCACAAACCATTAGGCCGGGCATTAATAATAACTCTAATTTACCATCCATGAGACATATGTCTGCATTGAATAAACTTTGAAACTGATCTCTATATTTAAAAGTACGTTCTTTAGCTATCTGATTTCGACCGCTGATCATCACATAGACACCAGCGGGATATGTACTTTTTTTGCTACTCCTCGACTCCAACAAACGGTCAATTTTTTGTACAAGCTCTTTAGCACCACGGGTTCTAGCCCAAAGAGATAATTGAGGAGCAAGCCATAAACCATTTTGAATGACCGAGTGATCTGAAGTAAGTTCCTCATTTATCTTTTTATCACCTCCTCCTTGTGAATCAGGGCTACTGCTTTCCTTTGTTACTAACTCTTCTGCTTTCAACATTTCCTCACCAATTTTTGATATGATTAAATCAGCATTATTTTGTAAGTGAAATGCACCCAGTAATGGGGTGACTTCTTTATTTTCATAACCAAAAATCCGAGATAAATGAACATCCTGAACATAACGGCGCAGGTCAAAAGCATCATTCAAAATATAACGCCTGAGCAATGAGTAATTAAATCTATGGATAAATTCTTCAAAACTATCATTTTGTGGGCGTTCTTGATTGGAAAGGGCATCAGTAATAGCCTCTGATATTTCAAGTCGACTACTAAAAACTTCATCATCGATATCACGACGAACATTAACCTGCCCTTCTAAGTCTAGATGGAATACACAGGATAATGGAATACTAAAACGCTCACCAGCATCGACAGCACTAATTTTATAAATCTCGGCTTTATCTTTTTTACAAATATTATGAAAGTTCTCTTGGAATGCTTGTTCTGCGTACTGAATAGTTCTTGATTGTCGCTCAATATTTCGTGTTGCTAGTTCTACAAATGAATTTAGCCTTCTTAATCTATTAGGTCGTCCTGCAGGACTAAAACTTATTAGGTCAAAAACAACTTCAGAGCTCCATTCTTGAATTTTAAAGAATCGTGGCAAATGGTCAGAACTGTCTTGAAAGCGAGTTAATGCGTAAGACGTTAATTCTAACTGCTCATCCTCATTCCATTTAATGAGGCGCTCACCAAGTAAAGTTTGTATTACAGCATCTGTTTCTTTCTTCGTGAAACCAAAAAATTCTTGAACTTGTGCTGGACTCAATATGCCACAAACATAAGCAATGCGAAGTGCAAACTCAGTGACAACAGGTAATGCCTCTTCAGCACTTATTGAACATTCGATAGCAAAACTTTGTGCAGGAATTGCGAAAGTAATCTCGTCAATCGCAAGGATTTCTCTTAATTTTTTCTCTTCTAATGTAATCATTTCTGTTCATCCACAATGGCTAGTGCCTGCACTAAATTGAAGTTTTCACTATCACGATGTTGTTCGATGTAGGCTAATACACGACCCAGTGCTGAAGTTTGATGCCGTTCTCGCCACATGCGTGCGGCCCCGACGATCACTAATCTATCCATTGCACGAGAAATAGCTACGTTCACTCGCTCCAAGTTGCGCCAAAAATTTTAACGACGATTGCCGATAAGTGCATCAATAAAAAGCAACTGGCTGAGATAAAAGCCAAAGAATCATCTGACGACAGGCTGCTTAAACAATGGGTAGCAAAAGAGACGCTCAATGAGCTATGCCGAAAGAAAGGGAATTGTTGACGCCATCTCGACTATCGGGTGCTTTCAAATCAGGATTGTAGAAAATAAGGACGAATAGATGATCATGCGACAATACGTTTTATCTGCATCACTTTGCTTACTCTCATCTCCTGCTCTGGCTATTCCCAATATGTGGAGTAGCGGCTTCGGGCAGGGCAATGCGGAATACACAATCACCAGCACGGATAATGTTGCCTTCACGATCTACTGCACCGACAATCCCGACAAGGATGGAATACTTGAGCATGGTGTAGCCGTCACGTTAGCCAATGGCACGACTGTATATCCTGGGGATCAAGATCCTAATATTGTTGTTGTAATAAGTGACCAGCAGTATTGGATCCCACCCTCTCTAGGGTGGCGAAATGCCGATAATGCATGGGTATCGTTCATTGGCGATATTGCGAAGGCTCAGAGTTTCGATGTTTACATCAATGATAAGAAGGTAAGCAGTTATCAGGTCAACCTGAAAAATGCCCAAAAGGTACTTCCACAAGAGGGGGAATGTACTGAAATTTATTACCGATAAAGAACGCCGAATTATTAACCCATTCTTTTATTAACCCCTGCCGCTTATGCGACAGAGGTTTTTCTTTTTCAGCAGCCATTAGCCATATCGAAAGTCGGATTAGCGGTTTCTCTTTCATTGGAGTGAGCTATGCAATACCCATCCCACCGGCGCGTGATCCAAATGGCGCTAACTCTGCTTGAAAAACAGATGAAGCAGAAGCCCATTAGTTTTAATTCTAGTGTGGAGACGCTTCAGTACCTGCGTTTGCAACTGGAGCAACTCGAACGCGAGGTTTTTATGGTGCTGTATCTGGATAATCAGCACCGGCTAATCACCAGTGAAATCAGCTCGCAGGGCACCATCAACGCCACGTCGGTCTATCCGCGAGAAATCGTGAAAGCTGCACTCTCTCATAACGCTGCGGCGGTGATATTCGCGCACAACCATCCGTCGGGCATGGCTGAACCGAGCCATGCGGACCGCACCATCACCAACACGCTGATAAACGCGCTTTCGCTTATGGATATCAAGGTGCTGGACCATGTCGTCATTGGTCACGGCGAATCGATATCGTTTGCCGAACGCGGCTGGTTATAGGGGAATGGAGATGAAACCATCACCTGATGCGCCGCAATGGGGACTGAACAGTAACATCATACCGCGCTTAGGCGCTCGTCTGGTACAGGAGGGCAACCGGCTGCACTATCTGGCTGACCGTGCCGGTATCTGCGGGGCGTTTGGTGAAGCGCAGGCGCTTACACTAGAAAATACCTTCCCGTACTTTATCGACCAGCTCGAGCGGATGCTGATTTCCGGTGAACTCTGTCCCCGCCACCAACGCTGTGTGACGCTACACCATTGCGGCCTGACCTGCGAAGCCGATACGCTCGGCTCACACGGCTATGTCTATATTGCCCTTTATCCGACACCGGCGGTGTAACGCGACCGTTTCTTATCTTTGCACGCCGTACTGCTTCACTCACCCATTATCCTTACCTACCGCGAGATAACCCTATGCCAATATTACCTGTCCCTGCCGCGCAGGCGGCTCAACCCTGCCTGTCACCAATTGCCGTCTGGCAGACCTTGCTCACCCATCTTTTAGAGCAACACTACGGTCTGACGCTCAACGACACCGCGTTTAGCAACGATGCCGTTATTCAGGCACATATTGAGGCCGGTATATCGCTCGCCGACGCGCTGAATTTTGTCGTTGAAAAATATGAACTGGTGCGCACTGACCGCGCCGGTTATAGCGTCAAGGAGCAGTCACCTTTTATTACTCATATCGATATTCTCTGTGCCAGAAAAGCCGCAGGGTTAATGACGCGCTGCGGATATAAAGCCGTCAGCAATATCACCAACGGCGTTTCCCATGCTCAAGAGCTCGGTTCATGAAGCTCTCTATTAACGTCGAGGCCGAGAGCGTCAGCGTACTGGCGCTCAACTTGGGGAAAATTGCCGTTGAGTTGGAGGGTATTGAATTAGCCAAGTTGGTTGATGCAGTTAACCAAAATGGGGTGGTGCTTCACGTTGCTGACGAGCTGGGGAGTATCAACGCCGCGAACTCACAGGCACCAGTGACCCGCCTTAACGGTATACGGTGCAGCACGGCCCATATTACCGACGGTGACAACGACTTGTTATTTCAAGCTTCGCACCAGTCGGAGGAGTTTGGCAACGCGGAGTGGATACACTTTACCGGCACCGGTTATCTGCTCCGGCTGAGCGCCTGGCAGTATCCGGTACTGCGGCTTAAGCGCATGGGATTATCGAAAACCTGTCGCCGTTTGGTTGTCACACTGATGCAATCCGACGCAATCGACATTCTTCATCTGGATGCCTTCGGCGACGTGTTGTCGGAATTTACCACGTTTGACTGGTAAGCCATGAAATACCCGCCCTTACTCCCCCAACGTTGCTATCTACAACACATACTGTACTCCGCCGCCCTTAACCGGCGGTGGTATCCTTTATAGAGAAAGAAAATCATGCAGACAGAACCCGATGTATTAACCGACCATACCGATCTTATCTGCTCGACCAACATTGAGCGCATTGTCACCGGACGTGATAGCGCGCTGGCACAGATTGAATCCCTTATCAGCCAGCTTGAAAGCATCTCGGAAACCACCAGCAGAATTGGCGGTGGAATGGCAAGAAACTGGGCAATGCGACAAGACTTTCGCTGCGGCTGCTGGCTTATGGAGAAAGCAGAAACGGCAATGAAAGTTATTACCCGCAATATGGACCGCGGTATATGGCGAGATCTGATGAAGAAATCGGGGATGCTTTCTATTATGGATGCTCAGGCCCGGGAGCGGTGGGACAGAAATCTTGAAGGGGATGAGATCCCTGCCATCAGTGAAGCCAACATACTCAGTACCTTTGAGCAGCTCCACCAGAGCAAAGATGAGGTATTTGAGCGGGGAATTATCAATGTTTTTAAGGGGCTAAGCTGGGATTTTAAAACCAATAGTCCCTGCAGCTTCGGTAAGAAGGTCATCATTAACAATCTGGTGACCCATAACCGCTGGGGATTTAGTCTGAACTGGGGCTGGAGGCGGGATCAACTGGCAGATTTGGAGCGGATGCTGTTTTTACTTGATGGCAAACCGATACCTGACAACCGTAGTGATATATCTACCCGTTTGATGGAGCATATTCGGGACAGCCCAACTAAGGAAGTTTACGAAGATGAGTTCTTCAGCATTCTTTACTATCAAAAAGGAACTGCCCATTTGACGTTTAAACGCCTGGATCTGATTGAAAGGATGAATGACATCATCGCTAAGCACTATCCGGGAATGTTAGCTAAGCCACGTTAATGTTGATGGCCGTTGAGAAAATTTACTTACACCAGCCGTTACATAAACTTTTGTAAGGCGTGGTTTTTAGTGAGGAGGTTTGCGTAACTCATTGATTTTAAATGGTACGCCCTACAGGGCTCGAACCTGTGACCTACGGCTTAGAAGGCCGTTGCTCTATCCAACTGAGCTAAGGGCGCATTGCTGTCCCGATTCGGGAGCGTTGCGGGTTCGGATTATACGGGCAGACAGGGTTGAGTCAATGGCTTTCGAACTCTCTGCTTAATGCCTGAACAATTTGGTACTCTTTCCGGTCTGCCCTGCGGCAGAATATGGGGCGTTTACCTTATTTCTCTGACTTCAGCGCTGCGGCTATCACGCGAGCAGACGCATGGTAGGCCACACCTTCATAGGCAGTCAGTTCCGGTTGCAGGGTCTGCACGATGCCGTGCTTGCCGATCACCGCTGGCTGGCCGATATAGACGTTCAATCCTTCATCCCACGCCGAAACGGGGTATACGCTGTGCGCATCGGACAAAATCGCGTCCACCAGACGTGCCGTCGCGGTAGCGATACCGAAGCTGGTCCAGCCTTTTCCTTGCAGGATCTCCCACCCGCCACCGCGCACCGCATCGTTCATTTTAGCCCAGTCGACGTCACGGTTGCCCGCCACTTCTGCGACCGGACGCCCGCCGAGAGTGACAGTGCTCCAGGCGACAAACTGGGATTCGCCGTGTTCGCCCATCACGTAACCGGTGACGCTTTTCGGGTCGATATCAAAGAACTCGCCGACGACGCGTTTCATGCGCGCGGTGTCGAGCGACGTGCCGGTCCCGAAGACCTGTGAATGCAGGAAACCGCTGGTTTGCTGAATAATCTGAGTAACGACGTCGCACGGATTGGTGATGTTGACGATAACACCGCCAAAACCGCTGCCGATCACGCGGGGAATGACTTCACGCACTGCGGCGCGTGTCTCAGCCACCTCTTCGAGGCGGTCTTCACGGAGTAACGTTTTTGGACCAACGGCGATCACCAATACATTGGCGTCGCGCAGCTCGCTGTAATCATTGGCGATCACCTTCACGCGTGAGGCGGTGAGCGACGCCATATCGCGCAGCTCCAGCGCCTGGCTGGCGGCTTTCTTCTCATCTTCATCCAGCAGAACGATCTCGTCGCACAGACCTTGTGTGACCAAAGAAAATGCAACGTCAGCGCCCACGTGGCCTGCGCCGATAATCCCCACTTTGCGTGTCATTGGTTCCTTTCCTTATGATTTAAAAAGCCCTGTTTCTAAAATAGACACTTTTAAGGAGAGTGTCTCAGTGAATCTTCAGGAAAGTTATTCGCATTCAACGCCTGACAGCGCCCGCCGCTTCTGACAAAATAGGCGTATCCCCTGCATTTATTAATTGATGGATTTACTCCCTGATGGCAGCAAAGATTATTGACGGTAAAACGATTGCGCAGCAAGTCAGAAACGAAGTTGCAGCGCGTGTTCAACAACGGCTGGCGGAAGGTAAACGTGCCCCTGGCCTGGCCGTGGTGCTGGTCGGTGAAAACCCGGCATCACAGATTTATGTCGCCAGTAAACGCCGCTCGTGCGAAGAAGTCGGGTTTATCTCCCGTTCGTATGATTTGCCGGCCACCACTACGGAAGGCGAACTGCTCAAGCTCATCGACCAGTTGAATAACGACGGCGAAATCGACGGCATTTTGGTCCAGCTTCCGCTGCCGGCAGGTATTGATAACATCAAGGTTTTAGAAAGTATTCATCCGGATAAAGACGTCGACGGGTTCCATCCTTATAACGTCGGTCGACTGTGTCAACGCGCGCCTACCCTGCGCCCTTGCACACCGCGTGGCATCGTTACCCTGCTCGAACGCTATGGCATTGATACCTTCGGGCTCAATGCGGTGGTGATTGGCGCATCTAACATTGTGGGCCGACCGATGAGCATGGAACTGCTGCTGGCCGGTTGTACGACGACCGTGACGCACCGCTTCACCAAAAATCTTCGTCATCACGTCGAAAACGCCGATCTGGTGGTGGTAGCCGTCGGTAAACCGGGCTTTATTCCGGGTGAATGGATTAAACCGGGCGCGATTGTCATTGATGTCGGTATTAACCGTCTGGAAAGTGGTAAAGTTGTCGGCGATGTGGAATATGATGCCGCCGCTGAGCGCGCTTCCTTTATCACACCGGTGCCGGGCGGAGTTGGCCCGATGACGGTCGCGACGCTGATTCAAAACACCTTGCAGGCGTGTGAGGAATATCACGACATCAGCGCCACTAAGTCTTAATTCATTCGTACCAAACAAAGTCAGGAATACATGGAAACTTTTTTTCTCGAAAAGCACCCGCACGTTGAACTCTGCGACCTGCTCAAATTTATGGGCTGGTGTGACAGCGGCGGTAGCGCGAAATCCGTCATTAGCGAAGGCCAGGTAAAGGTCAACGGTAAAGTCGAAACCCGCAGACGCTGCAAAATCGTAGCCGATCAGCAGGTTGAATTTGCCAGCAACACGGTCGTCGTTAAAGCGTCTGCTGAATAATATTCTCAGCGTTTTAAGCCAGAAAAGAAAATGCCCTGAAAGCGTCATGCTTTACAGGGCATTTTTATGACTTAAAGAAAGTTACGGATTCTGAGTGACCCACAACACCGGCCATTCGCCGCCGCTGCTATAGCCATCACAGGCTGGCTCCGAGGCGAACGCCGCCAGCCGGAACACTTTACCGTCAAACATCCAGCGGGAAGATACACCGCAGTCGCCGATCCCGCGGCCTTTATCGTACGTCGAGAGCATGCCGGTTTTAGGGTCAAAATCTGCGTTAATCAGCTCTGGCGACTGTTCATCGTCGCCCAGTCTGAACGGCATATTCAGCGTCAGGTTCTCCATCTTATAAGGAGCCTGTCGTGACACCATGAACCCCAAGGCGAACAGGTTATAGGCTCCCATGTCGCAGTTAACGGTCATCAGCGCTTTATCATTACTGAGGGCGAAAATATGCACTTCGCGTTCGGAAGGATCGAGGCTGCAATCGTTGTTCTCGATGGTGGTGGCGGCGTTTTGCGTAATGGCGGAAATCTCCGCCTCGGAGAGCGCGTGCGGTTCGCTAAAGCGCGGCAATACCAATGCCGCCGGGGCTGGCGGCACAGTGCTCACCGGTTTGTTGCCGCGGTTCGCCCAGGCCGTTTTAGTGCCAACACGGCCCTGCCGGTCATCAATGGCCAGCAAGGCGGCCTTCAGGCCTTTGAGCGAAATCATCGGCCTGACCGGTTGTGCGGGATCGGCTTTACCAGCCAGCTGAATGTTGCTGCCTTCACGAATTGTGGCGATGAAATCGTTGACCACCAGACGGTTACTGGTGGAGAGATGTTTTTTACTGACATCCCATTCCCGGTGATTAAAAGTGAGCGTTTTTCCATTCATCTGCAACCGGTTAGCGAGAGATGCGTCGGCGCTTTGTTCATCGCTGTTGCGCTGGTAATCAATACTGATTGTCGATTTGCCTTCCGGCCCGGCTTCGCGGGTGATTTTCATCACCAGCTCCTGCCCGTCCTGACTGTTACGCGCGGCGCAATGGTTAAGGTTGTCGCAGCTTACCTGCCAGTCGTTATACATGGCCTGCATCGGCTCGGCCTGCGCGCTAAAAGCCAGCACTCCGGCCAGCAGGCATAAAGGGGCGGTTATCGATCTGCTCATTTGAGGTTCAGCTCTTCTCGAAGTTATCTTCCTGATAATAGCGTAACCTCTTCGGGGAGACTGCTAACAAAGCAGCATTTTTTTATTCGAAATTAGAAAGAGATACCTTGCCCTGTCCGTTTCGAGGCAAACAATTATTTTCACCTGTTACGAAATCACGTAATGGTGACGTAACAAAACTTTCAGTACACTGGCTTTCGCACGCCATTGCCAATAACGAAAAAATAATGGCGTAAAGGATGATGTTCATTTCTCCGGGAGATACAGATGAAGTTGTGGATTTGGTTGATAGCCCTGCTGGCACTGCCTGCGCTGGCGGAAGAGCCGCCGGTGGTCTATTCCGGCACGCTGGGTAAAACCGCTATTGTTGTCGAGCTGGATTTAAATAAACCCGATGAAGTCACGGGCCGCTACTTTTATCAAAAATACCGTCTTGACCTGCCTTTAAACGGCGCCGTGGACGGCCAGGAACTCAAACTTCAGGAAGGGCTGGATGATTTTGACGACACGCCGCGCCCTGAGCTTTCACTGACCAAAGATGAAAAAGGTGGCTGGCAAGGGAGCTGGACCAATCCGCAGGGTAAAACGCTGCCGGTAAAACTACAGCCAGCACAAATCCCCGTCCCACCGGCGGATGATACGTGGCTGACCACCCTCGCCCACACTGAACCTTATGAATTTTTACGCCTTTCCGGGCTTCAACTGACCGCCGGTAAAAGTGAAAACTTTATGGGCTATCAGTTGCAATGGTGGACTGAGCCGCAATCAAAAATCGCACTGTTTGAAATTGCCTCCGGTTATCCGGAAGCCGAACTGCACGCGATCAACCAAAAGCTGCGCGCCCGTCTGTGGCAGGAAGTCAGTGGCTGGCATGCCTGTATGCTGGGCGCCAGCCGGTTCGGCAAGGGTGAATATATGCAGACCGTGACGCCGAAATTCCTGAGCAATGACGTGGTCAGCATCAGTATTTTCACCTCCTACGACTGTGGCGGTGCGCATCCTGACTTTGGCGAAGCGCCGGTGAATATGAATGCGAAAACAGCAGAATCGCTGACGCTGGAAGATGTGGTTTGGGTAGGCGAAGGTGCGCCGTTCCATTATCTCAATGCAGAAGACGGCGTCTCAACCGGCAAAAATGATGTGGATTTTGATACATTCGCTGAGTATCGCGACAAGAAATGGGCTCCGTGGCTGGTGAAACAGCTGACCGAAGCCTATCCGCAGGAAATGAAGAAACCGACTGAGGAGAGTGATGATGATTGTGATTACTCCCAGCCGGAAATCTGGCAGTTCCCGGCTTGGTATTTCACGCCGAAGGGGCTGTATTTTGATCCGTCATTCGCCCGCGTTCAGCGTTCCTGTGAAGGTCCGGAATGGTCGGTTCTGCCATGGTCAGCCATCAAAGGTCATGCGGGTAGTACCCCGGTCGCCGCAGCGCAGTAAACATTTTATCCTCATTAAAAAATACAAAAGGCACCCGAGGGTGCCTTTGTCATTCATCACGTTGTCGTTTCGAAAGCAGTTACGACATCCAGCCCTGAATCTGCGCGTACTGCAACAGCATGATGGTTTTGCCGTCTTTGATGCGGCCATCTTTTATCATTGCCAGGGCGTCGCTGAACGGCACTTCGAGGACATCAATATCTTCGTCCTCTACCCCGCCGCCGTCGTTCTGACGCTGGGACTCATCGTACTGCGCAGCGAAGAAGTGGACGATCTCCGTAACGCTGCCCGGCGACATGTAGGCTTCAAACAGCTTATCGACTTTACCGACTGCAAAACCGGTCTCTTCGATCGCCTCTTTGCGGATGCAATCTTCTGGCGAATCGTTATCCAGCAGACCCGCGCAGGTTTCCAGCAGCATACCGGTGGCATTGCCATTGACATAGGTCGGCATACGGAACTGTTTGATCAACAGGACGGTCTTTTTGATTTTGCTGTAGAGAAGGATCGTCGCGCCGTTGCCCCGGTCATATACTTCGCGGGTTTGCGGCTGGCGTTCGCCATTGCGCTTGATCAGATCGTAGGAGAATTTACGCAGAATGTACCAGTTGTCCGACAGCAGCTCGCTTTGGACGTTTTCGATTTTGGATGACTTACCTGAAGAACTATCGTCTTGAGATGACATTCAATGCCCCCGCTCAGAAGTGGTGAGAGAAGCCCGTCATCTTAGCCGGAATATTCTCCCCACGCTATCGTCATCCTTGTGAAATCGCCTTGAGTAGTTCATCGCGGTGCCGTTCAACCCATTGTTTATCGAGCGGTCCCCAGCTCGATAGCTGATAGTACCCGTCATTGTTGCGGATCCCCTGCTGCACAAAATCGAGTTCAACGCCCATCCCCGGCAGCGCTTTCAGCACGTCTTGTAAGGTCCGGCGCGGCCAGCCGGTAATTTCCATCAGCTTCGGCACATTAGGTTTTTGTTCATTTTCTAGCCACCAGCAAAGATACAGACGGCGGGCAAACACCGAATTCAAATTCATCAAACGCACTCCGGTCGTGTTATTAGGAAAGGATCACACCAAGCGTAGAAGATTTTAAGAAACATAACCCCGTGTCCGGAGTGGGTTTTTTACATTATCTCCTTTATTTCTCCACGTTTTATGCGCGGCGAGCAGGTAAAGTGCTTGGACGTAGAACTACACTCTAACACTCGCTCCGTCCTCTTTGGACCTTACTGCCGCTGGGAACTGCTTCTCAGTGGATTTTTTTGTCAGATTACTGACGTTCTGTTTGTTTGCTGATGTTCGTCACTCCCGCCTGAGTGATAACGAGGTTCTTGACGCATGGCCAATTTTTTCATCGATCGCCCGATTTTTGCCTGGGTTTTAGCGATCATCATTTCCTTGTCCGGCGCACTGGCTATTTATTCCTTGCCCGTTGAGCAATACCCCGATCTGGCTCCCCCGAATGTGCGTATTACGGCGACGTATCCGGGTGCCTCTGCCCAGACGTTAGAAAATACCGTAACGCAGATTATCGAACAAAACATGACCGGGTTAGATAACCTGATGTACATGTCCTCGCAGAGCAGCAGCAACGGCAGATCGCAAATTACGCTGAGCTTTATTGCCGGAACGAATCCTAATGAAGCGCTGCAACAGGTGCAGAATCAGCTCCAGCAGGCACTGAAAAGGCTGCCGCAGGACGTGCAGACGCAGGGCGTGACGGTTTCTAAAACCGGTGATACGAACCTGATGACCGTGGCGTTCGTCTCCACCGACGGCAGTATGGATAAGCAGGATATCGCCGATTATGTGGCCTCGAACATTCAGGATCCGCTGAGCCGCATCGACGGCGTCGGCAGTATTACCGCTTACGGTTCGCAGTACGCCATGCGCGTCTGGCTCGATCCGAACAAGCTCAACAACTATCAGCTCACCACCAGTGACGTCGTCTCAGCCATTGAGGCGCAGAACAGTCAGGTGGCGGTCGGTCAGCTCGGCGGCGCGCCCTCGGTAGATTTTCAGGCGCTGAACGCCACCGTTAACGCCCAGTCTCAGTTGCAGACGCCGCAGCAGTTTCGCGATATTACGCTGCGGGTGAATCAGGACGGCTCTCAGGTCAAACTCGGCGATGTCTCGGTGATTGGCCTCGGGGCGGAGGATTACAGTATTCTCAGCCGTTATAACGGTCAGGCGGCCTCCGGGATGGGCGTACAGCTGGCATCCGGTGCCAACGAACTGCAAACCGACAAACTGGTGCGTGCGCGTCTGAGTGAGCTGGAGAAATATTTCCCACACGGCCTGGAAACCCGCATTGCCTACGAAACCACTCCGTTCGTTAAAGCAGCGATCACCGACGTGGTGAAAACGCTGTTTGAAGCAATTGTGCTGGTGTTTCTGGTGATGTATCTGTTCCTGCAAAACTTCCGCGCCACGCTGATCCCCACCATCGCCGTGCCGGTCGTGCTGCTCGGTACCTTCGTCGTTTTGCATCAGTTCGGCTATACCATTAACACGTTGACCATGTTCGCTATGGTGCTCGCCATCGGGTTACTGGTCGATGACGCCATCGTGGTGGTGGAGAACGTCGAGCGTGTGATGAGTGAGGAAGGGCTAAGCCCCCGGGAAGCCACGCGCAAATCGATGGGACAGATTCAAAGTGCGCTGGTCGGTATCACCATGGTGCTTTCGGCGGTGTTTATCCCGATGGCCTTCTTCGGCGGCACCACCGGGGCGATTTACCGCCAGTTCTCCATTACTATCGTGGCGGCGATGGTATTGTCCGTCTTTGTCGCGCTGACACTAACACCGGCGTTGTGCTCCACCATTCTCAAGCCAATTGCCAAAGGCCATCATCACGGTAAAACCGGCTTCTTTGGCTGGTTCAACCGCATGTTCGATAAGAATGCCCGACGTTATGAAAACGGCGTCGGCAGCATTCTCAAACACAGCGTGCGCTACATGTTGGCGTATCTGCTGATCGTCGTGCTTCTGGCGATCCTGTTTATCAGGCTGCCAACGTCCTTCCTGCCGCAGGAAGATCAAGGAGTGCTGACCGTTCAGGTTCAGCTGCCGCCGGGCTCCACGTTGCAGCAGACACAAAAAGTGGTCGAGAAAATCGAGCACTACTTCCTCACGGACGAGAAGAAAGATGTGGTCTCCGTGTTCTCCACCCTGGGCGCAGGCCCCGGCGGGAACGGACAAAATGTGGCACGACTCTTTGTCAGCCTGACAGACTGGGACTCCCGTACTTCCGGTCAGAACTCAGTTTTCGATATCATTAACCGGGCCACCAACGAATTTAAACACATCAAGGAAGCGCGGGTTATCGCCAGCGGGCCGCCAGCGATTAATGGGCTGGGCACGTCAGCCGGTTTCGATATGGAATTGCAGGATCACGCCGGTAATGGCCACGATGCCCTGATGGCTGCGCGTGACCAGTTGCTGGAGATGACAGCGAAAAACAGCAATCTAAGCCGTGTGCGTCACAACGGTCTGGATGACAGCCCTCAGTTGCAGATCGACATCGATCAGGCGAAAGCGCAGGCGCTCGGCGTATCGATAGCGAACATCAACAGCACGCTGAGTACGGCGTGGGGGTCAACTTATGTGAATGACTTCGTGGATCGAGGCCGTGTGAAAAAGGTGTATGTGCAAGCCGAAGCGCCGTTCCGCATGATGCCGGACGACGTCAACAAATGGTACGTGCGAAACACCAGCGGTACGATGGTACCTTTCTCGGCGTTCGCCTCTTCCCACTGGCAGACCGGTTCACCGCGTCTTGAGCGTTATAACGGCTATTCGGCACTGGAGATCGTCGGTGAAGCCGCGACCGGAGTCAGCAGCGGCACTGCAATGGACGAAATGGAAAAACTGGTCGCCAAACTGCCTGCCGGATTTGGTCTCGAATGGACAGGGCTTTCCTATCAGGAACGGTTGTCAGGCGCGCAGGCGCCGGCGCTGTACGCGATTTCGCTGCTGGTGGTCTTCCTGTGTCTGGCGGCACTGTATGAAAGCTGGTCGATTCCGTTCTCGGTCATGCTGGTCGTACCGTTAGGCGTGATCGGCGCGGTGATCGCCACCTGGTTGCGCGGGCTGGAAAACGACGTTTACTTCCAGGTGGGAATGTTGACCATTATCGGGCTGTCGGCGAAAAATGCCATTCTGATTGTCGAGTTCGCCAACGATCTCAACGCCAAAGGCAAGGCGCTGATGGAGGCCACGCTGGAAGCCTCAAGAATGCGCCTGCGCCCTATTCTGATGACCTCACTGGCGTTTATCTTCGGCGTATTGCCAATGGCAACCAGCAGCGGCGCAGGTTCCGCCAGCCAGCATGCGGTGGGGACCGGTGTTATCGGCGGGATGATCTCCGCGACGGTATTGGCTATCTTCTTCGTACCGCTGTTCTTCGTGCTGGTGCGCCGCCGTTTTCCGGGGAAATCCGGTGAACCGGTGATTGCCAATATTGTTGAAATAGCGCCAGACGACGTGAAATAACCGCGTAAAAAGCCCACAAAAAAGGCGTTAATGTGAATTAACGCCTTTTTTATTACTGATTTACTGGTGTAAGAATCGTCGCTAAATCGGACGTAATGGTCTTCCTGAACAAACGTTTTTATTATGACGGGCTGACACTGCGAATAAATCTTTCTTGCTTTACAGGCCTGAGTTTTACAGCAATTACGCGTTCAACATACGGTCGATAAAGTCTTTCCAGTTACCTAATTCTTGCTCTAACATTTGACTCCCCTTTATTGGACGCGGGGATTATACGACTGTTTTTTGTACAAACCAAAGATCTCTTACGATTCTTTAATCACGATCACAATCCCGCCCCGTCTGGATCCTGCCCGCGTTTTGCCTCATTATGTGCCCTATCCTCGCACCGGCATTTTATGCTGGTGAAAAGTTCATAATTACTGACAGGTTACGTTTTTCTATGGCAACGACTTCAGCTTCAGCCGCATTTATTCTCTATGGCATCAAAAATTGCGATACCGTCAAAAAAGCCCGTCGCTGGCTGGAAGAAAACGCGGTCAGTTATCAGTTTCATGATTATCGCGTTGAGGGGCTGGACGACGCGCTGTTGCAGAAACTGATCGATAAACAAGGCTGGGAAGCGATGCTGAACACCCGTGGCACCACCTGGCGCAAACTCGATGACGCCGTCCGCTCGGCCAGCGATAACGAAGCCAGCGCCAAAGCGGTAATGCTCGAACATCCGGCAGTGATCAAACGCCCGTTTTTACTGGCTCCCGATGGCCAGTCTCTGCTGGGATTCAAACCAGAGAGCTATCAGCAATTCCTCGCGGAGGTGAAATAACATGAGCTGCCCCGTTGTCGATCTCGCCCAACAGTTAATTCGTCGCCCTTCCCTCAGCCCGGAGGATGCTGGCTGTCAGGACATCATGATTGCCCGCCTGCGCGCTGTAGGTTTTCACATCGAAACCATGAATTTTGGCGATACCCTGAATTTCTGGGCCACGCGCGGTGAAGGTAAAACGCTGGCGTTTGCCGGCCACACAGACGTTGTGCCAACCGGTGATCACAAGCTTTGGGTCACCGGTCCGTTTGAACCGACACTGCGCGACGGCATGCTTTACGGCCGTGGCGCGGCGGACATGAAAGGCTCGCTGGCGGCGATGGTCGTCGCCGCCGAACGTTTCGTGGCTGCCAATCCCCATCACAAAGGCCGTCTGGCGTTTCTGATCACTTCCGATGAAGAGGCCAGCGCGGTCAATGGCACGGTAAAAGTGGTCAATGCGCTGATGGAACGCAACGAGCGTCTGGATTATTGCCTGGTCGGCGAACCTTCCAGCACCTCGCGCGTCGGCGACATTGTGAAGAATGGCCGTCGCGGCTCCATGACCGCTAACCTGCATGTCCACGGCGTTCAGGGACATGTCGCGTATCCGCATCTGGCTGACAATCCGGTTCATCGCGCCATGCCTGCGCTGAACGAGCTGGTGGCTACCGTCTGGGATAACGGCAATGAGTTCTTCCCGCCGACCAGCATGCAAATCGCCAATATCAACGCCGGAACCGGCAGCAATAACGTCATTCCCGGCGAACTGTATGTACAGTTTAACTTCCGATTCAGCACCGAACTGACCGATGACATTATTAAACAGCGCGTGGCAGAGCTACTCGATCGCCACAATCTGCAATACACGCTGAACTGGGTGGTCTCCGGTCAGCCATTCCTGACCTCACGCGGCGAACTGGTAGATGCGGTGGTCAACGCCGTTCGCCATTACAGTGAAATCACGCCAGATCTGCAAACCACCGGCGGCACCTCAGACGGACGCTTCATCGCGCTGATGG
The DNA here is from genome assembly GCA_013457415.1 of Enterobacteriaceae bacterium Kacie_13. NCBI lineage: Bacteria > Pseudomonadati > Pseudomonadota > Gammaproteobacteria > Enterobacterales > Enterobacteriaceae > Enterobacteriaceae bacterium Kacie_13. The sequence goes on along the minus strand of CP045665.1, from coordinate 1,300,749 downwards.
GCGCACAAGTGGTCGAACTGGGGCCGGTTAACGCCACTATCCACAAGATCAACGAATGCGTACACGCCGCCGATCTGCAAGTCCTGAGCCGCATGTATCAGCGCATCATGGAGCAGTTAGTCGCATGATCACCAATGAGATGCTGACCGGGCGCTCAGCCGCGCATCTGGTCACATTGGGCGACGGGCCGCACCGTCTGCAAAAACAGGCCGCCGACGCGTTCGCCAGGATGCAGCAGGCCGCGCAGGAAGCTGGTTTTGATTTGCAGCCTGCCAGTACTTTTCGCGATTTTGAGCGCCAGCAGGCTATCTGGAATGGCAAATTTCGCGGCGAGCGACCAGTATTAGATAAAGACAGTCAGCCGGTGGATATCAGCGGATGTTCTGACGCCGAACGCTGCGGGCTAATCCTGCGCTGGTCGGCACTTCCGGGCGCCAGCCGTCACCACTGGGGGAGCGATCTGGATGTGTATGATCCACACCTGCTGCCCGCAGGCCAGTCGTTACAGCTGGAGCCGTGGGAGTATGAACTAGGCGGATATTTTTATCCGCTGAACAAATGGATGTCAGACCATATGGCGGAGTTTGGTTTTTACCGCCCGTATGATAAAGACCGTGGCGGAGTTGCCATTGAACCCTGGCACCTGAGTTATCGCCCGCTGGCCGTATTGTGCGCTGCGCAACTGACGCCGGACGTGCTCATCAGCGCATGGCAGGGGCAAGATTTAGCGGGATCCGACTGGATAATCAGCGAGATCGCGACTATCTTCCCAAGATTCATCGCCCTACCTACATAACAATTTAAGGAGCACGCCATGGAGTGGATTAAAGATTACTGGTGGATCATTCTGATCATTCTGTTCGGGATGTTAATCAGCGGCATTAAAGAACTGCGACGCGTTGATGTCAAAAAGTACCTCAACGACAAACCTGAAATCCCGCCGCATCGCGATAACAATGCCGAGTGGGATAAAGACGATGACTGGCCGAAGAAGAAGTAAGGCCGGTAAAAACGAAGGCAGCCAGGATGGCTGCCTTTTTTTATGGCAATGACCAGATTACTGCGGCTGATCGTTTTGCAAATGCGAGATAGCGGTATTGATCATCTGCGAGTCCAGCCCGTGCGCCATGCCCGCCTGAATGTTCAGGGTGCACACGTTGCCTAAGGATTTCAGGCGCTCTGCGGCACTTTTCGACTGAAACGGATTGATTACCGGATCCTGCTCACCGTGAATAAAATGCACCACGGTGCCTGCGGCAATCGGTTTTTCCGGCAGATTGGCGAAACGGCCACTGAACGCGACGATACGCGACGCCAGATGCTCTTCTACTTTGGTGGATTCCAGCGCCATGATAGTACCCTGCGAGAAACCAACCAGCGTGGTGTGTTCCGGCGTTACGCCGGTTTTCTGCTGCCAGTCACGGACAATCTGAATAAACAACGGCATCGCGTCATCAATGCGCGGCTGACGGTTTTTCTCGGTCACGCCCTGCACGGAGAACCACTGGAAGCCGCGGCCAAAATCACAAATATCCGGGCTGCCGACGCTTACCACCTGCGCCTGCGGAAAGGACACGGCGAAAAACTTGCCGATTTCGCCCATGGAAATCGGGTTATCGCCCACGCCGTGAAATAGTAGAATCAGCTGGTTAGCGCGCTCTTCCGGTTGCTGGACGATAATCTGTTCTGAGCTCATGGGTCTCTCCCGTTTTTAGGTTAATGCCGCCACTATACGCCGCCAGCCGGACAGTGAAATCGGGTTTTATTGAACGAGTCTTTCCATTTTTTGCAATGACTGCACATCGTTAAATTCTTTGCCGCCAGCGTTCGCAGACCGCTGAGTCCAGCGCCACCAGCGCCTGCTGCGTTTCCTGTCGCCAGCGCTGAACCAGCGCTTTTCGCCCCGACAGCCCCGCCGTCTGCACCACTTCCGCCACATTTTTCCCTTGTTGCAGATGCGCCCGCAGCGCCGGAAGGGGCAACTGACTCATAAGCAGCAAGCGGTTGAGCGCGGGCAGGCTGCTTTCCAGCGGCCGGTGCGCGAAGGCGAATCCGGCCAGTTCGCGCCAGTCGGCCTCATTGAGTGCTGTCTCTGCGCCAAGTGGAAGCGGTAAAGTAATTTCCATCAGCGGTGCCAGCCAGCGCCAGTCGCGATGAAGTTGCTGCTCAGCCGTCTGCGCCAGATCCCGCCCCGTCAGACTCACCGGTAAAATCGCCATCACGGCATAACATCCGCTGCTGGCTTCTTTCTGCGTGCTGATGCGTGCAAGGTGGAATCCGGCCTGCTGCCACAGGGCAGCCAGCTCACCGGTATACCCAAAACTCACTGACAGGAAATCTAACCCCTGTTTGCGTGCGCGCTGCTTTTGTTCCGTCAGCAACGTGCGGGCAATGCCCTGACGCCGGAATGCCGGATGCACCGCTATGCGGCTGATGCGTCGCGAACGCAATACCGCCGCCTGCTCCAGTCCGGCATGGGCAGCAAGTGACTGCGCCACCAGATTTCCGCGCGGGCGTCGTCTTCCCGCCCAGACGTCGTGTGCCAGTTCCGGGCTCAGCCCGCCCTCATCCACCAGCCACAGCGCGCCGGTCAGAATATCGCCCTGTCGGGCGGCGCTGAAAGTCATGCCCGGCGCATCCAGCAAACGGCGTAAATCCAGCGGCGACGTGCGGTAGTGCGCGCTGGTCAGCAGGCCGTAGAAATCCTGTAACAGCGCAGGATGCCGCAGCCAGTCGTCGGCATCGGGGGTAAATATGTCCGAACGTCCACCCACGTTTTTAACGTCCGTCAGGGGCTCGCCGAAAAGTAATGCTTCCCCGATCAGCGGCTCGAGCAGATCCTGTTCTGACCAGCGGATCGGCGCGGTCAGCCTTAGATCGTGCCAGTGCGGCAGCGAGGCGCAAAACTTCAGCAGGAATCCGCGTCCGGTGCCTTCGTAACCCTGCACCGTGGTGGTGAGCAACACACGCGGGAAAGCCGTCACCAGCTCCGCCAGCATCGGCGCAGGAATAGCAGCGGCTTCATCGATAATCAGCCAGTCCGCCCCCTCCACCGCTGCTTCACGGCACCGCGCCAGCAGGGCATCGGGCGCGATAAAATAGGTGCTTTCGGGCGCGAGTTCGAGGATCTGACCTGCCGGGCGCTTACCCGGCGCAGTCACCCAACAGCTGCCCGGCCACTGCGCGGCCAGCATTCCCGCCAGCCGCGACTTACCACGACCGCGCGGCGCAGTCAGCACCCACACACCGGATTTGGCCCGCATCAGCCGCTGTAAAATCTTTTGCTGCTCGGGCGTCGGTTGCCCCTCGGGTGGCAGCCAGTCAGGTGCAGGCGGTAAAGGAGAAAGTAAAAAAGGTTGATGTTGCCTGCACAGTGCGACATGCGGCGTGCTTTCCAGTAATGCCTGAAAACGGCGGATAAAACGCGGCGTGGGGATCGCCTGTGGTTGTTCGCTCCAGCGCAGGCTGTCGGCATCAGGTAACTGTGACCAGCGGCACCAGTCCGGTACCAGCAAAACCAGCCAGCTCCCGGCTTTTAGCGTACCCGAAAACGCTGCCAGCGCGTCCACGTTCAGCCCGTTGCGGGCATCAAAAATGCCGTGAAAAATATCCTGACCGAGCAGCGAATGCGCCGCAGACGGTGAGCAGGCGTTCACTCCCACAGGCGGTGAATCACTGATCCACAGCCAGTCTCCGGCGCCGTTTACCGAAAAATCGAGTGCCTGCGCTACACACCAGTCCGCTTCACCGCTGAATACCAACACGCACCGCACGCCCCGGCGCAGCATCTGTAGTTGTAACGATGTGGCCGATACCGCAGGCATCTCAGGTTTTCCCGACCAGCATGGAGAGCAACCCGGCGGCGATAAGCGGCCCGACCGGCACACCTTTAAACAGCGCCACGCCGAGCACCGTACCCACCAGCAAACCGGCAACAAGGTGCGGCTGAGTGCCCATCAGCGTCAGTCCGCGTCCGCCGAGCCACGACACCAGCACGCCAACCAAAATGGCGGCGATGGATTTCCAGTGGAAGAACGAATGCACGACGGTACTGGCACTTATTTTTCCGCTGGCGATCGGCGCCATCACCCCGATGGTGAGAATAATAATGCCGATAGTCAGACCGTATTTTTCAATCCACGGGAAGAAGGTATTCAGCGGCGTGATGCGCACCGTCAGCAGGAAGAACATCGCGATAGTCACCGCGCTGTTGTGGCTGATAATGCCCAGCCCGGCGAATACCAGTAAGATCAAAAGCGTTGGATCGAGAAAAGCCATAGCGTTCCCTGCGTTTTCTGTCAGAAAGGCAGAAAGGCTCCGGAGAGCCTTTCTGAATCGGTCTTTGATTATTGAACAGTTTTTGCGGGCAGACCAGAACTGAATGGCCATGATGCCGCGAAATCAGCGGTTGGCGAAGGTGTTGCACTGATCCGGATTACCGGTATCGAAACCGCGTTTGAACCAGTCATAGCGCTGCTGTGACGTGCCGTGGGTAAAGCTGTCCGGCACTACGCGTCCCTGACTTTGCTGTTGCAGACGATCATCGCCGATCGCCTGTGCAGCATTCAGCGCTTCTTTCAGATCGCCTTCTTCCAGTACGTTCTGCTCCTGCATCGAATGGCCCCAGACACCGGCGTAGCAGTCGGCCTGTAATTCCATTTTCACCGACAGCTGATTCACCACCGCCTGCGAGGCGCCCTGCTGCATCTGACGCACTTTGCGCTCAGTGCCCAGTAAACTCTGTACGTGGTGTCCAACTTCGTGGGCGACAACATAACCCTGTGCGAAATCACCGCCTGCGCCCAGTTTGTCCTTCAGTTCCTGATAGAAAGAGAGATCGATGTACACCGTGCTGTCCGCCGGGCAGTAGAACGGCCCCATGACCGACTGACCGGTGCCGCATCCGGTGCGGGTCGCGCCACGGTACATCACCAGTTTCGGCTCGCGATACGTCATCCCCTGCTTCTGGAAAATGTCTTTCCACGTATCTTCCGTCGAGGCGAGGATCACCGACGTGAATTTCGCCTGCTCGTCATCTTTCGGGCTGATGGATTGGGACTGCGTCTGATGTTGCGCATTGCCGGACTGTCCTCCATCAATCAGCGGAGAAAGGTCGATGCCATAATACCCGGCGACCAGCACCACAATGATAATCACGATGCCGCTTTTGCCGCGCAGAGGGATGCGCATACCGCCGCCACCCAGACCGCCGCCGCTGGATCCCTGTCCGCGTCTGTCTTCTACATTGTCGCTTTCGCGACGCCCTTGCCAACGCATACTCCACCTCCAGACTGTTTTTATAAAGACTAGCCAGCGCACGCGGTTAATACCATCCGCGCAAGGACGTAATTTTAGGTCAGAAGGAATTAAATGAAATAAAACAGGGCGAAAAAGAGGAAATTAAATGCGGGATAGAAAATTGGGTGGCGAAATAGCCACCCGTTATAGCCCATGCCCGCGACGGAAACGATTGCGCATCCGGGCTAAAAACTAAGCGTTGCTTAGTCCAGTTTCACACCGATGCGGTGAGCGACTTCTTCGTAAGCTTCGATCAGGCCACCCAGACTCTGGCGGTAACGATCTTTATCCATCTTGTTCAGCGTCTCTTTGTCCCACAGGCGGCTGCCGTCTGGTGAGAATTCATCACCCAGCACCACTTCACCGTTGAACAGACCGAACTCGAGTTTGAAATCGACCAGAATCAGACCAGCATCGTCAAACAGCCTGGTCAGCACGTCGTTGGCTTTGTAGCTTAGCTCTTTCATACGCGCCAGATGCTCTTCGTTCACCCAACCGAAGGTTTTGCAGTAAGACTCGTTGATCATCGGATCGTGCATCGCATCGTTTTTCAGGAACAGATCGAACAACGGCGGATTCAGAACCAGACCTTCTTCAATGCCCAGACGTTTCACCAGCGATCCTGCAGCACGGTTACGGATCACGCATTCAACCGGGACCATATCCAGTTTTTTCACCAGCACTTCGTTATCAGACAGCAGGCGTTCCATTTGGGTAGGAATCCCGGCTTCTTCCAGCTTAGCCATGATGAAATGGTTAAATTTGTTGTTAACCATACCTTTACGGTCGAACTGCTCAATACGCTGACCATCCAGTGCTGACGTATCGTTACGGAATTCCAGCACCAGCAGGTCCGGGTTTTCAGTGGTATAGACGGTTTTCGCCTTGCCGCGATACAACTCAGCTAACTTTTGCATCTTTACTTACTCCAGTGGAAAAAACAGATGTAAAAAGGGGCCGGAGCCCCTTGGTATTATTTTGCACTGCTCTGGCTAAATGCGGCCTGCATGACCGCCACCATCGCGTCGTTCTGCGACTGGCTGAGAGCATGTCCTTTAGGATCAAGGAACTGCAAGCTACTACGGTTGTCGAGGTCACCAACCTGAAGTTTGTAGTCACCGGAAGAGAGGCCCGGATCTTTCGCACCCAGTGTCTGCCACGCATCGTCATTCAACGGTTTGTAGGTGACGGACAATGTACCCTGCGGACGGCTGCTGTCGGTCACTTTCATGCCCGCTTTCGCCAGTGCATTCGGTAGGCGATCCCACACTACGCCGTAGGAGGTACGTACAATCAGCACCGGTAAACCGGTATCATCAGCGCCGCTCTGCACGTCGATTTCACCGACGCGACGATTGTCGAGACGGGCTTGTGTATCCTGCTGCACTTTATCCAGACTGGCGGTGATGGAGTTCATCATCTGGCTGTTATACCGCTGGATTTCAGCTGAGGCGGTGACGGCTTTATCCTGCTGTTTCAGCTCAAGCGTTTTCACGGTCAGCGCTAACTGGTAGCTCTGCTGTTTCACGCTGATCTGGTAACGGCCCTGATACTGGAAGTCTTCATCTGCACGATTCCAGTCGACAAAATCAGTGGTCAGCGTCTGGTTAGCGTCATCGCGGTTTGCAATTTTGTAATTATTTTGTTGAACGGCTTTCACCACGCTGTTCCACAAATCGCGGTTTTGCGCGGTGTTTTCCAGCAATACAGTACTGCTGTCACCGGCGAACTGCGTTTGTGAACCGTTCAGCAAGGCCAGAGGCTGCATTGGTGGACGGATATCGAGCTGTTTGCCGACCGCACCTTGCATTGCGCCCTGACGGATTTCGTAAGTGCCATTCTGCACTGGCAGAATCATGCCCGCCGGTGCTTTGAGCTCACTGAGCGCGGGCGCATCGAGGTAGGATTCATCACCGCTGACCTGACGCTTGTAACGCTGGTCTGTGGAACAGGCCGCCAGCAGCATAATCAGGGAAACCCCGACCACTTTCGCTACGGCTGTTTTCTGCAAACGGGTCATCTGGAAACTATTCTTGTCAAATAAAGAGGCCATCAAATCTTCCTAAGAGTTACAGCAAACCGGCGCTTTTTAATGCTTGTTCCACGACCGGACGGGCAGCATCTGTTAACGGCGTCATAGGCAGACGCAGAGTATCGGTTGCCATCAACCCCAGTGCCTTACAGGCCCATTTCACCGGGATTGGGTTTGCTTCTACGAACAAATGCTGATGCAACGGCATCAGGCGCTGATTCAGGCGACGCGCTTGGGCAAAGTTGCCCCTTGCCGCCAGTTCACAAAGTTGGGCCATTTCACGGGCAGCCACGTTGGCTGTGACGGAAATGACGCCTTTGCCACCAAGTTGCATAAAGTCCAGACCGCTGGCGTCATCGCCGCTCAACAGAATGAAATCTTCATCATCAACCAGCACTTGGATCTGACTAACACGACTTAAGTTCCCTGTTGCTTCTTTAACAGCAACAATATTCTTTAATTTTGCTAAACGCGCGATGGTTGGCGGCAACATATCGCAGCCGGTACGTGAAGGCACGTTGTAGAGAATTTGCGGCAGCGAGGTGTTTTCAGCGATGGCTTTGAAGTGCTGATACAGGCCTTCCTGCGTAGGACGGTTATAATAAGGTGTGACTGTCAGACAGCCCACAACACCACTCTTTTCAAAACGTTGCGTCAGAGAAATCGCTTCGGCGGTGGCATTGGCACCAGTGCCTGCGATAATAGGGATGCGCCCATCGGCCAGTTCCAGCGTTTGCATGACCACGTCACCGTGTTCGTCATGGCTAAGCGTAGCCGACTCGCCTGTCGTGCCAACGGAAACGATCGCCGCAGTACCACTGGACACATGATAATCAATCAGTTTTTTCAGACTCGCGCGATCGACAGCACCTTTGGTGTCCATCGGCGTAACCAGTGCAACAATACTTCCCGTAAACATTGACCTTCCCCTCCACAAACAGGTCACTCATGGTACTTTTGACACCACTGCAAAAGCAAGCAATCAACGTGTTGTAAGCGCTTGTCCGACGGTTTTTTTTATGTTTACCTTGGGAATACTCCCAAGCACGACAGGAACAGCCATTTTGCCGCAGCCACAACAACATTATCTGGTTATCACCGCCTTAGGTGCCGATCGCTCTGGTATCGTCAATACCATTACCCGCCAGGTCAGCAGCTGCGGCTGTAATATCGAGGATAGCCGTCTGGCGATGCTCGGTGACGAGTTCACCTTTATCATGCTGCTTTCCGGTAGCTGGAACGCCATCACGCTGATTGAGTCTACCCTGCCGCAAAAAGGCGCCGAGCTGGAATTACTCATCGTGATGAAACGTACCAGCGCACCGGTTCGTCCGCCGATGCCTGCCACCGTCTGGGTGAAAGTAGAAGTCAAAGACTCTCCGCACCTGATCGAACGCTTTACCGATTTATTCGATACGCACCAGATGAACATTGCAGAACTGGCGTCGAAAACCCGCCCTGCCGATGCCACCACGCCCGCGCAGCTCTCTATCCAGATGACGGCGCACAGTGCGGCGAATACCGATCCGGCAATAATTGAGCAAGCCTTTCATCAGCTATGTACAGAACTGAATGCGCAAGGCAGTATTAACGTCGTTAGTTATTCTGAGAATGAAAATAAACTGCAGTAATCGCTAAGAGATACGGAGAAAGACAATGAGCCCACTGAAAGCCGGTGATCCTGCGCCGCAATTTAGTTTACCCGATCAAGACGGTGAACAAATTAATCTGGCCGACTTCCAGGGACAGAGAGTCCTGGTCTATTTTTATCCAAAAGCTATGACCCCAGGCTGTACCGTACAGGCCTGCGGACTGCGCGATAACATGGATCAGCTGAAAAGTGAGGGGGTGGAAGTGCTGGGGATCAGCACCGATAAACCTGAAAAACTGTCTCGTTTTGTCGAGAAAGAACTGCTGAACTTCACCTTGCTGTCCGATGAAGATCACCAGGTGTGCGAGGCGTTTGGTGTCTGGGGTGAAAAAACCTTTATGGGGAAAACCTACGACGGCATCCACCGCATCAGCTTCCTGCTCGACGGCAATGGCAAGGTTGAAAAAGTGTTCGACGACTTCAAAACCACCAATCACCATGACATCGTGATGGCCTATCTGAACGAGAAATCAGCCTGATTGTTTACGCCTGATCCACGTTCATAAAAAAAAGCGCAGACGCGCTTTTTTTATTTGAGTGAGAGAATGATGGCCTCAGACCGTTTCGTTCAGCAATTCATCCGGCCAGACGTGAACAACCGCTTTGACCAGCGTGGCCAGCGGTATCGCAAAGAACACGCCCCAGAATCCCCATAGTCCGCCGAACACCACCACCGAAAGGATGATCACCAGCGGATGCAGGTTCACCGCTTCGGAGAACAGCAAAGGAACGATGACGTTGCCGTCCAGCCCCTGCACTACCAGATAGGCGACGATGAGCGTCCAGAAATCTGCGCCGAGCCCCCACTGGAACATCGCGACAATCACCACCGGAATGGTGACCAGCATCGCGCCGATATAAGGGATCAGAACCGAGATACCTACCAGCACCGCCAGCAGCAGCGAATAGCGCAGATCCATTACCCAGAAGACCAGATAAGTCGCAACGCCGACGATTATCATCTCAAGCACTTTGCCGCGAATATAGTTGGTGACCTGCTGATTCATCTCCGCCCAAACCTGCCCCGCCAGCCCCCGATCGCGCGGCAAAACGCGGCGCACAGCATTGAGCATTTGCTCTTTGTCTTTGAGCAGGAAGAAGACCATCATCGGTACCAGAATCAGGTAAATGGCCAGCGTCAGTAATCCGACCAGCGACGCCAGAGAATATTTCACCACCGATTCGCCCAGCCCCGAGAGCTTGCTGCGCATGTTCTCGGCCATCATGTCGATGATGCCCGCATCCACCAGCGCCGGATAACGCTTGGGCAACGTGGCGGCAAAATCGTAGAAACGGTTAAGCATGCTCGGTAAATCCGCCAGCAGATTGACGCCCTGCTGCCACGTCACCGGGGCAATAACCAGAATGCCTATCATCAGGATCCCGGCAAACATCAGCAGTACAACGCTGACCGCCAGCGTGCGCGAAAGCCCGACGTGTTGGAGGCGTACAGTCGGCCATTCCAGCAAATACGCCAGCACAATCGCCACCAGCAGCGGGGCTAAAATGCCGTTCAGAAAGTAAAGGATACAAAAACCGGCGACCAGAATCGCCAGCAGCGCAATAGCCTGCGGGTCGGTAAAGCGGCGGCGATACCACTGTAATAACATGTCTAACATCTGAGAACGCTCCTGAGATTTTTATTGCCTGTGGGGTTGCGCTGTTCGTTCCCTGCGCGCTCAGACACAAGTAACTATCTTTTAAATTCGTTGTCACACAACTGAAGCCAGCGGAGTGTTTTAAACTCCCACGAGGATAGCTACTATAGAGTTCAGCGCCAACAATAGCGCCAGAAAATAATGCTCACTTCGCCAGTTCATGAAATAAAAGCTCTTAAAGCTCATCGATGTGCGGTTCACTTATTGGGAAGCAAATGTTTATGGTAATGCGGTTGAAAAAAACGGTGATCGCCCTGTGTCTTGGCAGCCTGTTCACTGGCGTAATTTTCCCGGCAGGCGCTGACGACAGTTCATTCTGGTCAACGCCGGTGACCTCTTCTTCCAAAAACACTAACTCGCCTTTGGCACCGCCGGTGAGCGATCAGTTACCGGATATCGGCACCACGGCGGGAGGCACGCTGAGCATAAATCAGGAATTACAGATGGGCGATTTTTACGTCCGTCAGATGCGTGCCAGTACGCCGCTGATTAACGATCCGCTGCTGAATCAGTACATCAACGAACTCGGACAGCGTCTGGTCGCACACGCCTATTCCGTGCGCACGCCGTTCCATTTCTTCATCGTCAATAATGACGAGCTGAACGCCTTTGCCTTCTTCGGCGGCAACGTCGTGCTGCACTCGGCGCTGTTCCGCTATACCGATAATGAAAGCCAGCTGGCCTCGGTCATGGCGCATGAAATCTCCCACGTTACGCAGCGCCATCTGGCCCGTGCGATGGAAGATCAGCAACGTAATGCGCCGCTGACCTGGGTCGGCGCGCTGGGTTCAATCCTGCTGGCGATGGCCAGCCCGCAAATGGGCATGGCGGCGCTGACCGGTACGCTGGCCGGCACGCAGCAGGGAATGATCAGCTTTACGCAGGGCAACGAACAGGAAGCCGACCGTATCGGTTTGCAGGTTCTTCAGCGTTCCGGGTTCGATCCGCAGGCGATGCCCGCGTTCCTGCAAAAACTGGCCGATCAGGCGAGTTATTCCACCCGTCCACCGGAAATGTTACTGACGCACCCCCTGCCGGACAGCCGTCTCGCCGACGTACGTAACCGCGCCAATCAGATGCCGCACACTGTCGTACAGTCTTCGCAAAATTACCTGATGGCGAAAGTGCGCATGTTAGGGATGTACGGCTCCGAAAGTTTCCCGCTGACCGATGATTATCTGCAAAAGCTGAGCGACGGCAACGTACGTGAACAGCTGGCGGCGAAATACGGCCAGGCGCTGCAATTTTACAAAGCGAAGAAATACGATCAGGCGCGGGCGATTCTGGAACCTCTGCTGGTACAGAATCCGGGCAATGAATGGTTGCTGGATCTCTCCACCGATAACGATATCGAAAGCAAACGCGCACCGCAGGCCATCGCCCGTCTGGAGCAGGCGGGAGCGGCTACCAGTTCTAACCCGGTACTTCAGCTTAATCTGGCGAATGCCTATCTCGAAGGGGCAAAACCGGCCAACGCCAGCAAAATTCTTAACCGTTACACCTTCAGCTATCCGGGCGATCCGAACGGCTGGGATCTGCTGTCTCAGGCTTCAGCCGCGCAGGGTTTACGCGCGCAGGAACTGGCCGCCCGCGCGGAAAGCATGGCGTTGATCGGACGTCTGGATCAGGCCATCGAAATGCTGAGTAACGCCAGCGCATTGCAAAAATTAGGCAGCCTGGAACAGGCCCGCTATGACGCCCGTATCGACCAGCTTCGTCAGCTACAGGGCCGTTTCCGTCAGTATCAGAAAGGCTGATTTTGACTCATTAAGGGAGAATGTTATGGCACATGATGTCGCGATTTATCACAACCCGCGCTGCTCGAAGAGCCGCGAAACGCTGAAATTGCTTGAAGACGCAGGGATCGAGCCAGCAGTGATTTTGTATCTGGAGACGCCACCGACGGTCGCCACGTTGCAGAATTTAGTAAAAAAGCTCGGGTTCAGCTCGGTGCGGGAACTGATGCGAAAAGGCGAAGATATTTATAAGGAACTCGGTCTGGCCGATAAAAGCCTGAGCGAAGCACAGCTGTTGCAGGCAATGGCTGAGAATCCGAAGTTGATTGAACGCCCGATCGTACTGGCCAACGGCAAAGCGCGTTTAGGGCGCCCGCCGGAACAGGTTAAAGAGATTTTGTAATTCCGCTCGTCCGTTTGGGTTCAAGATTCGAACCCGAACATCCTCCGATCACAGCCCCAGAATGTCCTTCACGAACGGGATAGTCAGTTTACGCTGCGCGGTGATAGACGCGCGATCGAGCTGATCAAGCGTCATAAACAGCGTGCGCATTTCGCGATCCAGACGTTTGAGCAGGAACCGCCCGACGTCTTCCGGCAATTCAAATCCGCGTAGTTTGGCGCGCAACTGCAATGCCTGAAGTTTCTCTTCGTCGGAGAGCGGCTGAAGCTTGTAGATCTGTCCCCAGTCGAGACGTGACGCCAGATCCGGCAGGCTGAGATTCAGCTGACGCGGAGGACGATCGCCGGTAATAAACAGACGCGTGCGGCCGGTTTCCAGGATGCGGTTATACAGATGGAAAACCGCGGCTTCCCATTCGTCATCGCCGGCAATCCCTTCGATGTTATCGATACAGACCAGCGCAAGATGCTCCATGCCGTCCAATACTTCAGGCACAAAATAGGCGCGTTTATCTAAAGGAACGTAACCCACGGCTTCGCCGCGCTGGGATAATTCTGCGCAGGCTGCGTGAAGAAGATGGCTGCGGCCGCCGCCTTCGCGGGACCAGAAATAAATATAGGTGCCGTGTTCCTGATGCAATGCGGTCTGAATCGCAGAAAGCAGAGAGGGATTCTCACCCGGATAAAAACTGGCAAAGGTTTCATCATCGGGAAGATAAAGTGGCAGGGAAAGCTGTGCCGGCGTATTCAGAAGCACCTCAACCGAAGCGGTATGAAGACCGCAGATGTTGTCATGTCAATAAAAAGGAACGACAGAATTCTAGCAAGGATCCGCAGCAAATTGAACTGTGCCGAGTGCAACCGCTTGTGATCCGAGCACCTGACCGGAAAGCACTGCGCCTGCCGGTCAGGTGTTTCAGCTAAAATTCACCCATCAGACCGGCGGATTTTCCCGTTCGTCTTCGATATCAATGATCTTTTCTTCGCCACGGAAGATCTCAATCACTTTAAACAGCAGACTGAGGAAGATGCCGACGATGGTCGCCAGCGCCATACCTTTAAGCTCCGCTGCACCGATGTGAATCTTAGCACCGCTGACACCGATGATCAGGATAACCGCGGTCAGGATCAGGTTCTGAGCTTTGTTGTAATCGACTTTCGATTCAATCAGCACACGGATACCGGATGCGCCGATCACACCGTACAACAGCAAGGAGACGCCGCCCATCACCGGCACTGGCACGGCCTGAATGGCCGCCGCTAATTTCCCAATGCACGACAGCAGGATCGCCAGAATCGCCGCGCCGCCTATTACCCAGGTGCTGTAGACCTTGGTGATGGCCATCACGCCAATGTTTTCTCCGTAAGTGGTGTTCGGCGTAGAGCCGAAGAATCCGGAAAGTACGGTAGACAGGCCGTTTGCCAGCATCGAACGGTGCAGGCCGGGGTCGCGCAGCAAGTCTTTCTTGACGATGTTTGCCGTCACCACCAGATGCCCGACGTGTTCAGCAATCACCACCAGCGCGGCAGGCAGAATGGTCAGAATCGCCACCCATTCAAAGCGCGGGGTATAGAACGTTGGCAGCGCAAACCAGTGCGCATTGGCAATAGCAGAGACATCCACCACGCCCATAACGAATGACAGCGCATAGCCGACCAGCACACCGATGAGGATCGGGATGATCGCCAGGAAGCCGCGAAACAACACTGAACCCAGAATGGTCACCGACAGCGTCACCACTGAAATGGTCACTGCGGTGGAATCCACCGGTGCGCCATCAGCAGGCAGCAGCCCGGCCATGTTCGCTGCCACGCCCGCCAGTTCCAGACCGATGACGGCAACGATTGCGCCCATCGCCGCCGGAGGGAACATCACGTTGATCCAGCCGATACCCGCCTTCTTGACGATAAGCGCTACCAGACAGAACAACAGCCCGCAGGCGATAAATCCGCCCAATGCCACTTCATACCCCATCGGCAGCAGTAATAGCACCGGTGAGATAAATGCAAAACTGGAACCGAGGTAAGCCGGTATTTTCCCTTTACATACAAACAAATACAGCAAAGTCCCTATGCCATTGAACAGCAGCACCGTTGCCGGATTGATTTTGAACAGAATGGGTACCAGAACGGTGGCACCAAACATGGCAAACAGATGCTGGAAACTCAGGGGGATTGTCTGCAGTAAAGGCGGACGTTCGCTTACCCCGATGACACGACGGGTCATGGATTGATCCTCTGTGAAATGATGTTGTATTTAACGAGTAAAAAAAAATCAAAAAAAAGCCGACTTCTCAGTCGGCTATTGCTTATTTCGTACCAAATATCTTATCGCCCGCATCACCGAGTCCCGGGATGATGTAGCCTTTTTCGTTCAGCCCCTGATCAATCGAGGCGGTGTATAGCTCAACGTCCGGGTGCGCGGCTTCCAGAGCGGCAATCCCTTCCGGTGCAGCCACCAGCACCAGCACTTTGATGCTCTGGCAGCCCGCTTTTTTCAGCAGGTCGATAGTTGCAATCATCGAGCCACCGGTCGCCAGCATCGGGTCAACCACCAGCGCCAGACGTTCTTCGATATTAGAAACCAGCTTCTGGAAATACGGCACAGGCTTCAGGGTTTCTTCATCACGGTATACGCCCACGACGCTGATACGCGCGCTCGGTACGTGCTCCAGAACGCCTTCCATCATGCCCAGACCGGCACGCAGGATCGGCACAACAGTAATTTTTTTACCCTTGATCTGATCGATTTCAACCGGACCATTCCAGCCTTCGATAGTCACTTTCTCAGTTTCTAAATCGGCAGTCGCTTCATACGTCAGCAGACTTCCCACCTCAGAAGCCAGTTCGCGAAAACGTTTCGTGCTGATGTCGTTCTCACGCATCAGGCCCAGCTTGTGTTTCACCAGCGGGTGTTTCACCTCGACGATCTTCATTTTTTATTCTCCTAAGGTGGTTGAACTGCAAAAAAAAATCGCGAGATTATAACGCCATTTTTTTTCTGCGCCACAGCCAATTGCCTGATCACGATCAACATAACTGGCATCAGTGGATTTGTGCGCTGCCCATGAGTATAGATCGAGACACTTCATAAGGCGCTCGCAAACGTTTGCCTGCGCTGTTAGAATTGCCCCGCTTTATTCTTCAACCACCAACCCAAACCGCCGTGGGGACTTCGCAGTGACCGACAAAACCTCTCTCAGCTATAAAGACGCAGGCGTAGATATCGATGCCGGTAACGCATTGGTAGATCGCATTAAAGGTGTAGTAAAACAGACTCGCCGCCCTGAAGTAATGGGTGGACTGGGCGGTTTTGGTGCCCTCTGCGCATTGCCGCAAAAATACCGTGAACCCGTACTGGTTTCGGGCACCGACGGCGTTGGCACCAAGCTGCGTCTGGCGATGGATTTGAAACGCCACGATACTATCGGTATCGATCTGGTCGCGATGTGCGTCAACGATTTGATCGTTCAGGGTGCTGAACCGCTATTCTTCCTCGATTATTACGCCACCGGTAAACTGGACGTCGATATCGCCGCCAGCGTGATCACCGGTATCGCCGAAGGCTGCAAGCAGTCAGGCTGTGCGTTAGTCGGTGGTGAAACCGCTGAAATGCCGGGCATGTATCATGGCGAAGATTATGACGTGGCAGGTTTTTGCGTCGGCGTGGTGGAAAAATCAGAAATTATTGACGGCAGCAAAGTCGCTGACGGCGACGTGCTGATCGGTCTTGCCGCCAGTGGACCGCATTCCAACGGCTACTCTCTGGTGCGAAAAATTCTGGAAGTCAGCAATACTAATCCGGAAACTACCGATCTGGCAGGCAAGCCTCTTGCCGATCACCTGCTGGCACCGACTAAAATTTACGTGAAATCGATCCTGAATCTGATCGAAAACGTCGATGTTCACGGCATTGTGCATCTGACCGGTGGCGGCTTCTGGGAAAACATCCCGCGCGTTCTGCCGGACAACACTCAGGTCATCATCAATGAATCCAGCTGGCAGTGGCCAGACGTCTTCACCTGGTTGCAGACCACCGGTAACGTCAGCCGTCACGAAATGTACCGCACCTTCAACTGTGGTGTGGGCATGGTCGTGGCACTTCCGGCAGAACTTGCCGATCAGGCGATAGCTTTACTCAATGATAATGGCGAAAAAGCGTGGAAAATTGGCTATGTTAAAGCCTCTGACTCAGCTGAACGTGTGGTGATTGAGTAATCCGGTAGATCAACTGACTGACGACAGGTAGCGATATGAAAAGGATTGTGGTTCTGGTATCGGGCGAAGGCAGTAATCTTCAGGCCCTGATTGATGCCTGCCAGCAGGGACGAATTAATGCAGAAATCATCGCTGTTTTCAGCAATAAATCCGCCGCTTACGGTTTGGAACGTGCGCGACTGGCAGACATTGCGGCGCACGCTCTGGATGTCAAAGCCTACGAAGACCGCGCGGCGTTTGACGTCGCGCTGGCCGACGCTATCGATGAATACCAGCCGGATCTGGTCGTGCTGGCGGGGTATATGCGTATCCTTACTGCCGACTTCGTCCAGCGCTTTGCCGGACGCATGATCAACATCCACCCTTCCCTGCTGCCGAAATATCCGGGTTTACACACTCACCGCCAGGCGATTGAAAATCAGGATACAGAACACGGTACATCGGTGCATTTTGTAACGGAGCAACTGGATGGCGGGCCGGTGATTTTGCAGGCCAAAGTGCCGGTATTTAGCGATGACAGCGAAGACGATCTGGTGGCCCGCGTACAGACGCAGGAGCACAATATCTATCCTTTAGTAGTCAGCTGGTTCGTTGAAGGCCGTTTATCCCTGAAAAACGATCGGGCGTTGCTGGATAACAATCCACTCCCTGAGCAGGGTTACGCGGCGGATTAATCTGCTTGAGTACGATGATTTCACTACAAACCGGCCTCGTGCCGGTTTTTTATTTCCTGTCATTTGACACTTGTTTACAGTTCAGCCGATATAATGGCGTTCCCGGCGCACGTTTAAACGTCGTTTGTGCGCCGACCTTCATCTGGAACACGGTTGTTTCAGATTTCATTTCCAAGAAGGTTACCTCAGGTAAAACGGCTTTATTTTTTGAGGAACACCCCATGTTTAGCAATAACAGCGTCAGATTACGTCCCCTGGAAAAGGATGACCTGTCGTTTGTTCACCGTCTTGATAATAACGCCAGTATCATGCGTTATTGGTTTGAAGAGCCTTACGAGGCATTCGTCGAACTGACCGATCTCTATAACAAACATATCCATGACCAAAGCGAACGCCGCTTTATTATCGAATTCCAGGGCGGGCCGGTTGGCCTTGTCGAACTGGTGGAAATTAATCATATTCACCGCCGTGCGGAATTCCAGATCATCATTGACCCGCAGCATCAGGGGAAAGGATTTGCAGGCGATGCCGTACGTCTGGCGATGGATTATGCTTTCTCGGTACTTAACCTCTACAAACTGTATTTAATCGTCGATAAAGAAAATAAAAAGGCGATCCACATCTACAGCAAATTAGGGTTTGAGCTGGAAGGCGAACTGAAACAGGAATTCTTCGTGAACGGAGAATATCGCAGCGCCATCCGCATGTGTATTTTCCAGCCGCAGTTCCTGGCGAAATACAAAACCAAACCGGTTCAGATCAAACCGGAAGCGGTGATTGGTGCCGGCGCGGTCTGATTTACCTCAGACAGTCTGTAGCAATTTTTGTCGGTGAAGGACGCCAATGTCCTTCACCGGTAAGACTTTTCCTGCTTATTTCCTGCGTTTTCTCCTCTTTTATTTCATCTGATAAAACTCTCCCTGTTATGTTGGACTTTCCTGTCAATCTTTCGCAATATTGTTAGTAGACACTAGGCCCCTCACACAAAAGGCTTCCTGTTACGCTGACCGTTGGAAAAGCGAGCAGCACGAAGATGATGTTGAGCTAAATTGCGGTGTTTTCAGGCGGGTTTCGCCTGTATGGGCCAGGTTGTACGCTAAACGAACGGAGTGAAAATGGGTCAGGAAAAGCTTTATATCGAGAAAGAACTAAGCTGGCTGTCCTTCAATGAACGCGTTTTGCAGGAAGCAGCAGACAAAAGTAATCCTCTGATCGAACGGATGCGGTTTTTAGGAATTTATTCCAATAACCTTGATGAGTTTTACAAAGTCCGCTTTGCTGATTTAAAACGACGGATCCTCATTAGTGAAGAACAAGGTTTTCTCGGCGCATCGCGGCATTTGCTGAAAAAGATTCAGGCGAAAGTCCTGCGGATCGATCAGGAATTCGACAGCCTTTACAACGACCTGTTGCTGGAAATGGCGCGTAATCAGATTTTCCTGATTAACGAGCGTCAGGTGTCGGAAAATCAACAGCTCTGGCTGCGTCAGTATTTCAAACATCACCTGCGCCAGCACATCACGCCGATCCTCATCAATCACGACACCAATCTGGTGCAGTTCCTTAAAGACGATTACACCTATCTGGCGGTCGAAATTATACGCGGCGAAGAGATCCACTACGCGCTGTTGGAAATCCCGTCGGACAAAGTCCCGCGCTTCGTCAATCTGCCGCCGGAAGCGCCGCGTCGCCGCAAACCGATGATTCTGCTCGATAACATCCTGCGTTATTGCCTCGACGACATTTTCAAAGGCTTCTTTGACTACGACACACTGAACGCCTATTCGATGAAAATGACCCGTGATGCCGAATACGATCTGGTCACGGAAATGGAATCAAGCCTGCTGGAGCTGATGTCTTCGAGCCTGAAACAACGTCTGACTGCCGAGCCGGTACGTTTCGTTTATCAGCGTGATATGCCCAATGAAATGGTGGAATTACTGCGCGGTAAGCTCGGGATCTCCAACTACGATTCGGTGATAGCCGGTGGCCGTTACCACAATTTCAAAGACTTCATCGGCTTCCCGAACGTCGGTAAAGCCAATCTGGTGAACCGTCCTCTGCCCCGCCTGCGCCATTTGTGGTTCGATAAATTCCGCAACGGTTTTGCCGCAATCCGCGAGCAGGACGTGCTGCTGTATTATCCGTATCACACTTTCGAGCACGTGCTGGAGCTGCTGCGTCAGGCGTCTTTCGATCCGAACGTGCTGTCGATAAAAATCAATATTTACCGTGTTGCCAAAGACTCGCGAATTATCGAATCGATGATCCACGCGGCGCACAACGGCAAAAAAGTAACCGTTGTGGTCGAGTTGCAGGCACGTTTCGACGAAGAGGCGAATATTCACTGGGCGAAACGTCTGACAGAAGCCGGTGTACACGTTATTTTCTCTGCGCCTGGCCTGAAAATTCACGCAAAACTCTTTCTTATTTCCCGCCGCGAAGGCGACGAAATTGTCCGCTATGCTCATATTGGGACCGGGAACTTTAACGAGAAAACAGCACGTCTTTACACCGACTACTCGCTGCTGACTGCAGATTCGCGCATCACTAACGAAGTCCGCCGGGTGTTTAACTTCATCGAGAACCCTTACCGCCCGGTTTCATTCGAGCATCTGATGGTGTCGCCGCAAAACTCGCGTGACATGCTTTACCGGCTGATTGACCGTGAAATCGCCAACGTTCAGGCCGGAGGAACCGGTGGTATTACGCTGAAAATCAACAATCTGGTGGATAAAGGGCTGATCGACCGTCTCTACGTGGCGTCCAACGTGGGGGTAAAAATCCGTCTGCTGATCCGCGGTATGTGTTCACTGGTGCCCAACCTGCCGGGATTCAGCGAAAACATTCAGGTCACCAGCATCATCGACCGTTATCTCGAGCATGACCGCGTTTACGTGTTCGAAAATGGTGGCGATACGAAAGTCTTCCTGTCGTCCGCCGACTGGATGACGCGCAATATCGATTACCGTATCGAAGTGGCGGTCGCGTTGCTCGATCCGCGTCTCAAACAGCGCGTGCTGGATATTCTGGAGTTGCTGTTTAATGACACAGTCAAAGCCAGAGTGATTGATAAAGAACTGAGCAACCGGTATGTTCCACGCGGAAATCGCCGAAAAGTCCGTGCACAACTGGCGATTTACGAGTATTTGAAAGATCTGGAACAACAGAGTCAGCAAGCCTGAACCCCCTGGAGCGTTACACGACTATGCCCCTTAAAAACAGCTCATTGAGTGCCAAGCCACAGGAAATTGCGGCTATCGATCTCGGGTCGAACAGTTTCCACATGGTGATTGCGCGCGTCGTCAACGGCGCCTTACAGGTGTTAGGCCGCCTGAAGCAGCGCGTTCATCTGGCTGACGGCCTCGACAGTAAAAATGTGCTCAGTGAAGAAGCCATTCAACGCGGGCTGGATTGCCTGGCTTTGTTTGCCGAACGCCTGCAAGGCTTTCCGGATAACAACGTCACTATCGTTGGGACGCATACTCTGCGTCAGGCAGTGAATGCTGAGGAATTCCTCAAGCGCGCCGCCGAAGTCATCCCCTACCCGATAGAAATCATCTCCGGTCAGGAAGAAGCGCGTCTGATTTTCATGGGTGTGGAACACACGCAGCCGGAAAAAGGCCGCAAGCTGGTGGTTGATATCGGGGGCGGATCTACGGAACTGGTCATCGGTGAAGACTTCGAGCCGTTACTTGCCGAAAGCCGCCGTATGGGCTGTGTCAGCTTTGCGCAAATGTTTTTCCCGAACGGGGAAATCAGCCGCAGCAATTTCAAACGCGCGCAACTCGCTGCCGCACAAAAGCTTGAAACGCTGGCGTGGCAGTACCGTTTGCAAGGCTGGCAGTATGCGCTCGGCGCATCCGGCAGCATCAAAGCCGCCCATGAAGTGCTGGTGGAAATGGGTGAGAAAGATGGTCTCATCACGCCGGAACGTCTGGAAATGCTCACCGAAGCGGTACTGGACTTTAAGAGTTTCGATGCGCTGGATTTACCGGGGCTGTCGGAGGATCGTCAGTCGGTATTCGTACCGGGCCTGGCTATTTTGCGCGGCGTGTTTGATGCGCTGGCGGTTAAAGAACTCCGTCTTTCCGACGGCGCGCTGCGCGAAGGCGTGCTGTACGAAATGGAAGGCCGCTTCCGTCATCAGGACATCCGTACCCGTACCGCGAAAAGTCTGGCCGAGCACTACAATATCGACCGGGAACAGGCGCGCCGCGTGCTGGAAACTACCGAGCAACTCTACAGCCAGTGGCTGGCGCAAAATACCAAGCTGGTTCAGCCACAGCTGGAGTCGCTGCTGAAATTCAGTGCCATGTTGCATGAAGTGGGACTGAGTATTAACCACACCGGCATGCACCGCCACTCTTCTTACATCCTGCAAAACACCAATCTGCCGGGGTTTAATCAGGAACAACAGACGTTACTGGCGACCATCGTGCGTTTCCATCGCAAAGCGATCAAACTGGAAGAGCTGCCACGCCTTAACCTGTTTAAGAAGAAGCATTACATTCCTCTGATCCAGTTATTGCGCCTTGGTGCGTTACTCAATAATCAGCGTCAATCGACTACCACGCCTGAGTCTTTGCGGTTGTCGACGGATGATAATCACTGGACGCTGCGCTTCCCTGCCGGTTATCTGGCGCAGAATAACCTGGTTCAGCTCGATTTTGAGCGTGAACAAAGTTACTGGGATGATGTGACCGGCTGGAAACTCATGCTGGAAGAAGAAGACGGCGAAGCGAAAGAAAACTAAGCGGTTTTGTGTCAATCAATGACGCAGGATAGCGAAACAAAAAGCCCTCAGGCACGTTGTGGACTGAGGGCTTTTTCTTAAGTGCCTTGCCTGCGGGTCAGGCTGGCGACACTTCCAGCAGCGTCGATAAAAGCTGAGGTTTTCCGACCAGATAACCCTGCATGTAATCTACGCCCAGCGCGTGCAGCGCCGCTTTCTGTTCTTCGGTTTCCACATATTCCGCCACAATCGCCAGATGCTTCATCCGCGCCACCTGACAAATCGACTGCACGATGTAGCCATCCAGCGAATCCGTCAACATGTTACGCACAAAGCTGCCGTCAATTTTGAGGATATCGGCTTCAATCGCTTTCAGGCGTCCATAGCTGGCGTAGCCTGTCCCGAAGTCGTCGATAGCGATACGGCAACCGTAATGGCGCAGCTCACGCATGGCGTAGTCAGCGTATTTCACGTCCTGCAATAAATGCGACTCGGTGACTTCCAGCACGATCTGGAAGGGCTCCACTTCGTACTCCTTCATCAGCGCTTTGAAATCGCGAGTGAATGTCGGACGACACAGCGTCGATGGCGTAAAGTTGATAGCAAAACGCAGGCTCGGCAACCGCACGCGATTCTGGCAGATAAACATCAACGTGTGCCTTAGCACCCACATATCCATCTGATACGACAGACCAAATTCGTGCACCACTGGCAGGAATTTATCTGGCGCGATCAGCGCTTTATCTGAACCTTCCGACATGCGCAGCAGAATTTCATGATAGCTGTCACCCCGCACGCCCAGAATCGGTTGTGCCATCAGAACAAAGCGGTCGTCATCCAGCGCGCGCTGGATTTTATGCAGCATATCGACCTTGTCTCTGATTTCAGTCTGCACCTGACTGTGATCGCTTTTATTCGATTCCGGCTTCCCGGTGGTCAGCGACATTTCGGCAATCCCGCTCAGTTCACCCAGCAAAATCGGCAGATGTTCGACGGGAGAATAGACCGTACAGTACGACAAACCGATATTCGGATGCAGCGGTAAACCGTTCCAGATCAACCGAAAATCTTCAACGTACTCATACAGCTGACGCAATTTTTCTTCGACATCGTCACAGTTCAGCCGAAGAACCAGATCATAGCCCGGCAGATGATAGACTTTTTCGCCCGGCAGTAAGTAAGGCTTCAATCCCATCGCCAGCTGTCGTTTGAACTGGATACGTAGCTGCATCCCGTAATTACGGCTCAGCACATCCATATCCGAGACACGCACAAAGCACAGCAGAGAGCGCGGGTACTTCGCCAAATCCCGGTTAAAAGCGCGCAGATTTGGCAGGCCGAATACCGGATCCTGCAACGCTGCCGCTCTGAATTTTTTCATCAGCAGGCGCTGGCGCGAAGAAATCACCGCCATCAGCAGCAACGTGAAGGTATAAACCAGCATCAGGGCGGAGACAAAAACCAGACTGTGAATAAAGTTCTGCTCAGAGATAAAGCCCTGATAGTTGTGGAACAGAATCGTGAGCGTAATGGTCCACACGATGCTGATGAAGTAATAGCCGTAACGCAGCGCGCCGAACAGCAGAACCGGGAACAGCAGCGTGAGCGTATAATCACTGAGCAGAATCTTCATGAAAGGCTCGCTCAGCCCTTCGATACACAGCAAGGCTACCATCGTGCAAAGGATGAAAAACCACACCACTATTTCTAAAGGCTTCACGCTGGGTGCACATTGCTTGCGTAGCATCATACGTAACACACGCCAGTACCTTGGCTGCCGCATAATGCGGATCACCAGATAAATCAGATGTGAGTTAAGCAAGATCCCCAGAATCATGGATTGCAGATTGATCAGCGTACGCAGCGTCATAAATTCGCGGGTCGCCATGCCCAGATACTGCGGCAGCAGGCCGCTTTCCACTACGATTTGCAGCGCAATGGTGAAGAAGAACGTCAGGAAGATAAGCAACCAGCCGACGCGCACCCACGGCTTACTCATCAACCCGAGCGGGGCGGACCAACGGCTGCCGGCCTGCCAGCGATATCCAAGCCAGGCAAGAAACAGTGACGTGAAGTAAATCACCGTCATCAGAGTGCCCATTTCTGCCCCCACGCGCAGGTAATAGCGCAGGAACAGCGCCAGCACAATACCGGGGAATGCCGCCCAGTCAAAGACCATCAGCAGCGCTACGCAGGTCGCGAGCGGCATATAAATCAGATAAGTTCGACCTTCCGGCAACATAATGATCGGAGAGAGCGAAGAGGTGATAGGGATCAGCACCAGCGCGCAGAAGATCGGAAGTCCCCACCATTTGTGGCGCAGTTCATTCCAGGAAAAGAATTTTTGCATTGGGTCCATCATAAGTTTCGCGGATGTGAGTCATGCCGCAGTAAAGGTATCAGGATAAAACGGGTGTCATGAAATCGCCGGGCGACAGTGACGACAGGCTCTATATTCAATTATCGTCATAAAAATGTCATTTCACAGAAACCAACAGAAAAAAAGAAAAACAGCGGAGGTCGGTGTCATAAATCTTAAAATAAAGCTGAATTCTAATCGGCTTCATATTAATGCTCTTGATACTGATCAATAAACACATTCTTCAACTTTTTGACTAAAAAGATCCTAAACAATTCTGCACGTGATTAACAAATTAACAAATACATTCAAATCCATGAGATTAACTTTAAACATATAGATTATCTGAATGGTAATGTCATCGCACAACTTCACCTGTCAGTGAAAATAAACCGCACTTTTTGCTTTTTGCCTTTATCTGGAGAGTCGTTTAGATGTGCGTTATATTGTAACCGTTATCATTTACATCTTTTATCGCTGCCATCGGAGCAAAGATCCCCCTAACGGACTTTACTATGTCTCGAAAATCCAACATCAAGTTGATGACGAAAATCGTGTTGTCGATAAGCTTTATTATTTTGTTCGGACGTCTTGTCTACTCCGCTGTCGGCGCGTATTCGCATCATCAGAATCAAAAGCAAACTCAACGCGAAGCGCAGACCCAGGCACGTCCTGAACACACTGATACGACGAAATCCCTACCGGCGCCCTGAAGGCCTGCCGGACGTAAAAAAGAGAAAGGACCCTGAATGTCTGCCGAAAAACCAAAGAATTACGGCCAAAAGCTGGCGGAAAGTCGCCGCCGGATCCTCGATCTCCTGCTTAACACCGATGAACTCGCCGACAGTATTCTCGGGGAAGAGATTGAGGTTGATGACGCCACCCGCGCACAACTCATGGACTACACCGCTGAACTCAGCGCGCGGGTACAAAAACTCCACGCAGCCGACGTCGCCGACGTACTGGAAGCGTTGCCGATCCGCGAACGCCTGGCGCTGTGGCGACTTGTTGAACCGGCCGCGCGCGGTAAAGCGCTGGTCGAGGTCTCAGAAACCGTCTGGGACAGCCTGATCGAAGAAATGAGCGACAAAGACCTGCTGAAAACCATGTCGCTGCTCGACGTGGACGATCAGGTGTATCTGGCGGAATACCTGCCGCGTGACCTGACGGGGCGCGTACTCACGTCGCTGGAACCGAAGCAGCGGGAAAAAGTCCGCGAAGTCATGAAGTTCAACAAGGAATGCGTGGGCCGTATCATGGATTTCGAGCTGATGACCGTCCGCCCGGACGTCACTCTCGCGACCGTACAGCGCTTTCTGCGTTTGCAAAAACGTATTCCACAGGCCAGTGACAAGTTGTTTATCACCGATCGCAAAAATACCCTGCTCGGCGAACTGCCACTGACCGCGATTTTGCTTAATCCGCCGGAGACGAAAGTCGCCGATGTGATGATTACCGATCTCACCAGTTTTGAGCCGGAAGACAAAGCCGAAGACGCCGCCAGTGCGTTCGAACGCTATGACCTGATTACCGCGCCGGTAGTGGATAAAAAGGGCAAGCTGATGGGTCGCCTGACGGTGGAAGAGATAGTCGACTTCGTCAACAACGATACCGACAGCAATCTGCGCCGCATGGGCGGTCTGAGCCCGGAAGAGGATGTATTTTCCCCGGTCAGTAAAGCGGTGCGCAACCGCTGGGCGTGGCTTGCCATCAATCTGTGTACCGCCTTTATTGCGTCGCGCGTTATCGGCTTGTTCGAACATACGATTTCGCAACTTGTGGCGCTGGCCGCCCTGATGCCGATTGTCGCCGGGATTGGGGGTAACACGGGTAATCAGACTATCACGATGATCGTACGAGGCCTGGCGCTGCACCATGTGCAGGTAGGTAATCTAAAATTCCTTATGTTCAGGGAACTCGGTGTGGCGCTTATCAACGGCTTAGTCTGGGGAGGCCTGATGGGTATCGTCACCTGGCTGCTGTACGGCGACTGGGAGATGGGTGCTGTGATGACGCTGGCGATGATCCTTAATCTGCTGCTGGCCGCGCTGATGGGTGTGATTATTCCTTTAACCATGGTGCGCATCGGCCGCGATCCTGCCATTGGTTCCAGCGTGATGATTACCGCGCTGACTGACACCGGCGGCTTCTTTATCTTCCTCGGTCTCGCCACAATCTTCCTGATCTGATGACGTTTTTCCGGCCTGCGGGCCGGAAATGTCCCTTTTCGCAAAACAATCAGAAGAATAGCCCTGAAAATCTCGCCTTATTTCTGTAACAGACTATTCGTTATCACCGAAGGAGTGATGTAGAATTCATACTAATAATCTTAAAATAATAATCATTCACTTCAATACATCGCTAGCAGACTGAAAAGGTCTTATCTCCTGTGAGCCGGTGATAAATAACAGCTAAAACAAGCGTCACCGTTACTGTCTGCCACTCATTGCCAGTCAGAATAAGGTTTTCACCGTGGAAAAAAGCAAACCGACCGTTTTCCTTACGAATCAGGTCAACTGGAAAGTGCCTCTGCTGACGGGCATCGCTATTTGTCTGCTGACTCTGGCGTGTCTAAATATTATCCAAAAAACATCCAGTCTGGCAGGATTGTGGTTACCCACGGCGTTTCTGATCCCCGTACTGTTCCATCACCGTTATCTGGACTGGATCCCGCTGCTTTGCGCCGCGGCATTAGGTATTTCAGCCGCGCATACTCTGATGGGTTCGCACATCCTCGGTTATCTGCCCTACGTCCTCAATAATCTGATTGAGGCCACGCTTTGCGCCCTGCTGTTGCGGCGGGCATTATCGCAACAAGATCCGCTTTCCGGCCTGGGTCAGTGGGTGAAATTTTTGGTCATTGCCGTGATTTTCTGTCCGCTGGTCAGTTCAGTGATCATGATGATGTTCATTCTGCACATCCACACCTCGGCAGAGTTACAGGAACGTTTTGCGACCTGGTTTATGTCTGAAGCTGTGGCAATTCTCGCGCTGACCCCGCTGGGGCTTATCTATCAGCGAGGTAATTTCACGCAAATCCTGACTTCCCGCCGTCTGGTTGAATTACTGGTCACGCTGATTGTGACGCTGACGCTCGGTTTTATGGCGCTAAAATGGCTGCCTTATACCTTCGCCTTTATTACCATTCCTCTGCTTTGGGCTGCCATTCGTTTGCCGCGCATCGAGGCATTTATTATTTTCCTGTCAATGATGCTGATGATTGCCCTGCTGCAAACCAGCGGCATTGTTACCGTCCAGCCTCATGCTATTCAGATCCCGCAGGGGTTGATTTTCCTGCCGCTGTTACTGATTCTTCTGCCCGCCAATGCGATGGCGATGGCGATGCATGCCCTGCGCACGGAGAAATCGCACATCACACAAAGCGAAAACCGTTTTCGTAACGCGATGGAGTATTCGGCGATTGGTATGGCACTCGTCTCGCCGCAGGGCAAATGGCTGCAGGCGAACAAATCACTGTGTAAACTTCTGGGCTATGACGCTGACTACCTGAAAACGCTGACTTTTCAGGATATAACCCATCCGGAAGATTTAGGTAAAGATCTCGCCCTGCTCCAGCAGTTGTTAGACGATGATATTCAGAGCTACAACATGGAGAAGCGCTATCTTTGCCGTAGCGGCGAAATGGTTTGGGTCCTGTTGGCGGTTTCACTGGTGCGCGATGAAAACCAGAATCCGCTCTATTTCATCTCTCAGATTGAAGATATCACCGAGCTGAAGCACACCGAAATCACCAATAAGCGGCTGTCCGAAGCGTTGCATGAAGAGAAAGAGCTGTTGCACATCACGCTGAACTCAATCAACGAAGCCGTGATTTCC
This sequence comes from Enterobacteriaceae bacterium Kacie_13, assembly GCA_013457415.1. Classification (NCBI taxonomy): domain Bacteria; kingdom Pseudomonadati; phylum Pseudomonadota; class Gammaproteobacteria; order Enterobacterales; family Enterobacteriaceae; species Enterobacteriaceae bacterium Kacie_13. The sequence continues at coordinate 1,272,149 of CP045665.1, read as the reverse complement.
ACCGACCGCGATCTGAACATCACCTTTATGAATCCGGTGGCTGAGAAAATGACCGGCTGGAAAGAGTCTGAGGCGCAGGGGCAACCGGTCGGTCGTATTGTACACATCACTAAAGGGCCAGATGGGCCGTTGCTCGACAATTTGCAGCAGTTTGATATCAGCGAAAATCTGCACTCGTCCGTGGAACAATCGTTAGTTTTACACGGCCATAGCACGGGTCTGTTTGACGTCCAGCTGGCGGTTTCACCGTTGCGCACGCTCAAAGATGAACCGATCGGCATTGTGCTGGTCTTGCAAGACGTCAGTAAATCCCGCGAGCTGATGCGCAAACTCAGCTACAGCGCCTCGCATGATCTGCTCACCGGTTTAGCTAACCGCGGCAGTTTCGAAAAAAGCCTGAAAAAAGCACTCAGCCTGACGGCGATACAGCATCAGGCGCACAGTCTGGCGTTTATCGATCTCGACCGTTTCAAGGCAATAAACGATACCGCGGGCCACGCGGCGGGTGATGAATTACTGCGTCAAATCAGTACGCTGATGCAGGACCACATCCGCAACAGCGACCGTCTGGCACGACTGGGCGGTGATGAATTTGCGCTGATCCTGTTCGATTGCCCGCTGGATCAGGGGCTGAACACTCTTCAGCAACTGGTCAATAAGATCAATGCGTTTCAGTTTGTCTGGGAAAATCAGATTTACCGGATCGGTGCCAGCGCCGGCCTGACGCTGATTAATAATGCCAATATCAGTAGCAGCGAGTACATGGCACAGGCGGATGTCGCCTGTTATACCGCCAAACACAAAGGACGCGGGCGGGTATTCACCTATGAATCGCGGCAAAAACTGCAACTTTCCTCCCACACGGCGCTGTTCCGCCCCGAGGACATCACCCGTATTTTGAGTGAGAATCAGATAACCCTGCATTGCCGCGCCGCGTCGCCGCCCAAAACACCGCTGTCGGTATGCTTCTATCAGATATCTTTACAGCTGGCGATCCCCAATCAGATCGCGCAGACCGCCGAACTGTTCCTGCAGGCCGCTCATTTCTACGACATGATGCCGCAGGTTGACCGCTGGCTGTTACGCCGCGTGCTGACCGATTACGGACAGGGCATCGCCAATAAAGGCATTTGCGTGGCGATCCCGCTGTCGACGGAAGGTTTGTTGCAGCCAGCTCTGCGCGCTGATTTGCTGGAGATGCTCAATGAAACGCCGCTGCCAATGTCATCTATCAACCTGATGATTGACGACGCCGTTCTGCTTAAACACCCTGATTTGCGCAAATTTATTGCCGACATTCGCCAGCGCGGCTGCAAAATTGTTGTGCAGAACATTGGCAAGAACATGGTGGAATTTAACCAGTTGCAGGCGGATACGGTGGATTACGTGCAGATTGACCCGAGCTTTATGGCGCAGATCCATTACAACCAAATGCATGAAGTGCTGGTGACTATTTTGCACGGCAACACCCACCGGCTGAATGCTCAGACGCTGGCGGGACCGGCGGATATCACCGAGACGCTGGAGAAACTGACCGGGATCGGCATCGATCTGGTTGGCGGCGACACCATCGCCCCGGAAACTCCGCTGGAAAAACTGCTTAACACCGGCTATTTCGGCATTCACTAGGGCATGTCAGGCTGCCAGTCGTTGTTGAACCATAAATGCAGCGTGGCGTAGGTGCGCCACGGTTGCCAGGTTTCTGCGTAACGGGCGATTTTCCCCGGTGTCATGCCCGGAAAACGCTGTTTGATCAGATAATCCCCACCAAGAAAAACATCCGGCGCTGACCATGCTCGCATCGCCACATAACTGGCGGTCCAGCTGCCAATGCCGGGCATTGCCAGCAGCATTTTGATACCTTCCTGCGCATCGGTCATTTCATCAAGCGGCAACCGCCCTTCTTCCACCGCCTGCGCCAGCCCGATTAAGCAGGCCGCACGTTTCGCCTGTACGCCAATCCCACGCAAATCATCCACCGTCAGTTGCCCGACAGTCGCCGGTGACGGGAAGAGATGCGTCAGTGCCGCAAACGGCGTATTCACCGGCTCGCCCCATCTTTGCGTAAGCCGCGTGGCCAGCGTCGCTGCCATTTTCACGCTGACCAGTTGCCCGAGGATCGCCCTGACCACCAGCTCAAAACGGTTCACGCAGCCCGGCAATCTCAGCCCGATAGCGTTTTTCGCCAGTGCTCCCAGCCCGGCGGCGATCTGTTCCGGCTGTGCATCCAGATCCAGCAACCGCCGCACCTGCTTCGCAACATTGTCCGCAACGGGTTCCAGCGACGACGATACTTGCAGTTCGACACTGTTCTTTGCGGGTAAAGGCCGCAGCCTGAACCAGCCGGTCAGCCTTTCACCGTTGTGCTTCACCGCCAGCGTGCGCTGGTAAAATTCGCCATCCTGCTGCTCAACGCCCTGTAAAGCACGCGCGCCAAGAAAGGTCGTCATCCACTGCCAGTCGTACGGTGGATGATAGGTCAGAAGCGTTGTAGTCACGGGACGATCCTTATAAAAATGGCCCCCAAACGGGAGCCATTGAGCGTAGCTGAAAAAAGAGAGAAAGGATTACTTTCTGCGCCAGGTGGTGCCTGCCGCGCCATCTTCCAGAACGATACCCATTTCATTCAGACGGTCACGCGCTTTATCCGCCATGCCCCAGTCTTTACTGGCGCGGGCGTCGTTACGCTGTTTGATCAACGCTTCGATTTCAGCGACTTCGTCATCATTATCCGCCTGCGCACCGGATTTGAGGAACTGCTCTGGATCCTGCTCCAGCAAGCCGAGCACGGCCGCCAGCTGGCGTAACTCTGCCGCCATGCCGTTGGCGGAAGACATGTCTTCCGTTTTCAGACGGTTGATATCACGCGCCATATCAAACAGTACGGAATAGGCTTCCGGCGTGTTGAAATCGTCGTCCATCGCCGCACGGAAGCGGGCAACAAACGCTTCGCCACCCGCTGGCGCTGCGCTGGCGTCGGTGCCGCGCAGTGCGGTGTACAGGCGTTCCATCGAGGTACGCGCCAGTTTAAGGTTCTCTTCGCTGTAGTTCAGCTGACTGCGGTAATGGCCGGACATCAGGAAGTAACGCACGCTTTCGGCGTCGTAATATTTCAGCACGTCGCGCACAGTAAAGAAATTATCCAATGATTTGGACATTTTCTCACGGTCGATCATCACCATGCCAGAGTGCATCCACGTATTCACATACGGGCCTTCGTGCGCGCAGCTTGACTGAGCAATTTCGTTTTCATGGTGCGGGAACATCAGATCAGAACCCCCGCCGTGGATATCAAAATGATCGCCCAGCTGTTTGCAGTTCATCGCAGAACATTCGATGTGCCAGCCCGGACGGCCTTCACCCCAAGGTGACGTCCAGCTCGGTTCACCCGGCTTGGACATTTTCCATAGCACGAAGTCCATTGGATTACGTTTCACATTCGCTTCGACTTCAACGCGCGCACCGGCCTGCAACTGATCCAGATCCTGACGGGACAGCAAACCGTAATCAGGATCGCTTTCCACCCAGAACATCACGTCGCCGTTCGACGCCACATAGGCGTGGTCGCGGTCGATGAGCTTCTGTACGATTTCAATAATTTCACCAATGTGCTGCGTGGCACGCGGTTCAGAATCCGGTGGCAAAATGTTCAGCGAAGCAAAATCATTGTGCATTTCGGCAATCATACGGTCGGTTAAGGCCGAGAAATGTTCGCCTTGCTCAGCGGCACGTTTGATGATCTTGTCGTCGATATCGGTAATGTTACGCACATATTTCAGGTCATAACCGAGGTAACGCAGGTAGCGCGATACCACATCGAAAGACACAAAGGTGCGACCGTGGCCAATGTGACACAGGTCGTAAACAGTGATCCCACACACGTACATCCCGACTTTACCGGCATGAATTGGCTTGAATTCCTCTTTTTGGCGACTCAGGGTATTAAAAATCTTCAGCATCAGGCTATTCCGTGTGTTGGGCGTAGAAAATGATGGTTAGGCGCTTTCGCGACACTTCGGCTCATAATATAACGAAAACGCCTTCACCGAAACGGCATAAGGCCGCCGGACGGGCTTTAGTCGTCACAAACCGTCTGCTGACGGCAACTTTTGAGTTATGGTATAAGAAAAGGCTATAGTAGCGACTCTTACTAAGAGCACACATCAACATAAGCAGGATGATTAATATGGTCACTTTCCACACCAACCACGGCGACATCGTAGTAAAAACTTTTGCTGACAAAGCGCCCGTAACGGTTGAAAACTTCCTGAACTATTGCCGTAAAGGCTTCTACGACAACACAATTTTCCACCGTGTTATCGACGGTTTCATGATTCAGGGCGGTGGTTTTGAGCCAGGCATGAACCAGAAAAATACTGATGCTCAGATTAAAAACGAAGCAGACAACGGCCTGAAAAACACCAAAGGCACGCTGGCGATGGCACGTACCAACGATCCGCATTCTGCTACTGCACAGTTCTTCATCAACGTGACTGATAACGACTTCCTGAACCACAGCGGCAAAAATGCGCAAGGTTGGGGCTACTGCGTATTCGCAGAAGTGGTTGAAGGTCAGGACGTGGTTGATGCGATCAGAGCGGTTAAAACCGGTCGCAGCGGCATGCACCAGGACGTTCCAAAAGAAGATGTTGTGATCAAAAGCGTCACAGTCAGCGAATAACCGACGTTTTTAAAGAACGCGTCGGAATGACCACGTTTTTTATCGCAGATATTCATCTTTGCGCACAGGAACCGGCAATTACTGCCGGTTTTCTGCGTTTTCTACGCGAAGATGCGCCGCAGGCCGACGCACTGTACATTCTCGGTGACTTATTCGAAGCCTGGATTGGTGACGATGATCCTGAACCGTTACACGCGCAAATCTCTGCGGCGTTAAACCACCTCCACCAGCAAGGCGTGCCCTGTTTCTTCATCCACGGCAACCGCGATTTTCTGCTCGGCAGACGTTTCGCGCGCGACAGCCTGATGACGCTGCTTCCGGAAAAGAAAGTCCTCGAACTCTATGGTCGTCGCGTGCTGATCCTGCACGGTGACACGCTGTGTACCGATGATATCCCCTATCAGAACTTCCGTAAAAAAGTACACAATCGGCTAATCCAAAAACTGTTCCTGCTGTTGCCGCTGAAATGGCGTCTGGGCATTGCCGCCAAAATGCGCGCCAACAGCAAAGCCTCGAATCAGGGAAAATCACTGGCGATTATGGATGTAAATCCTCAGGCTGTGGTCAGTGAAATGCAGGCGGCAGGCGTGGAATGGATGATTCACGGCCACACTCATCGCCCCGCGGTCCACGACGTACCGCTCGGTGAGAAAACCGGCCACCGCGTGGTGTTAGGTGCATGGCATGAAGAGGGATCGATGGTCAAAGTGACTGCTGAAAACGTGGAACTGGTCAGCTTCCCGTTTTGAGACTGCACACGGGTGTTCCGCTGTGAAAGCGGAACTGCTCATCTGGCGATAAAATTAACTCCGCTTCAATCCTTCCGAAAAATTCCACCCTATCGCTGATATCCGTGCCGGCATACTGCTCCGCCAGCGCCAGATAATCGGCGAAGTGCCGTGATTCCGAGCGCAAAAGCGACGTGTAAAAACGCGACAACGTTTCATCCAGATGGGGCGCGATTTTAGCGAAACGCTCGCAGGAACGCGCCTCGATATAGGCGCCGATAATCAGCCGGTCCACCAGAATGTTCAAATCGTCGTGATGCCGGGTGTGTTTGATCATTCCGCTGGCGTAACGCGACGGAGAAAGTGGGGTATAGGTGACATTACGCTTTTGCATGATTTCCACCACCTGTTCGAAATGGTGCAACTCTTCGCGCGCCAGCCGCGCGGCACAAAATAATAATTCGGTACGGTCGAGGTATTTGGTCATCAGGCTCATCGCCGTGGCCGCCGCTTTCTTTTCGCAATTGGCGTGGTCAATCAGCATCACCGCCTGATTTTCCAGCGCAACATCCACCCAAAGAGCCGGTGTTTTACAGTGCAGAAAATCATAAATCGGTGCCAGTAAAGTCTGCGTCATAAATCAGTTTCCCGTCGGGTACGTTAAAAACAGAGTGGTGGGGATTATACAAATCTGCCGACAACTTCTCAGCAAAAAAGCACGGTTCTCCGGCGACGCAACCGTTTTCCTTGCTTCATGAGCGTGATATCATTTGCGCCCTCTCCGCCAGAACCAGTCCTCTGGCGATGCTTGCATAATCACAGGAGCTATACAGACATGTCATCCAACGTTACCCCGGCAAAAATCGCCATCGTTATGGGGTCTAAAAGTGACTGGGCGACCATGCAGTTCGCCGCCGAAGTGCTCACAACGCTGAATATTCCTTTTCATGTCGATATCGTCTCCGCTCACCGTACGCCGGATAAATTGTTCACCTTCGCGGAACAAGCTTCGGCCAACGGGTTTGATGTAATCATCGCAGGCGCAGGCGGCGCGGCACATCTGCCGGGCATGCTGGCCGCGAAAACACTGGTGCCGGTACTGGGCGTGCCGGTGCAAAGTGCTGCGCTGAGCGGCATCGACAGCCTGTATTCCATCGTACAAATGCCGCGGGGTATTCCGGTGGGTACGCTGGCTATCGGCAAAGCGGGTGCCGCAAACGCTGCCCTGCTCGCCGCACAAATCCTGGCGCTGCACGATACTCAGATCAGCAAAAATCTGGCCGCATGGCGCAAAGCACAAACCGATGAAGTCCTGAACAACCCGGACCCGCGGGAGGAAGCATGAAGCCGGTCTGCGTACTCGGAAACGGTCAGTTAGGCAGAATGCTGCGTCAGGCGGGCGAACCACTGGGGATTGCCGTTTATCCGGTAGGTCTGGATGCTGAGCCGGAAGCCGTGCCTTATCAGCAAAGCGTAATCACCGCTGAAATCGAACGCTGGCCTGAAACCGCGCTGACCCGCGAACTGGCGACGCATACCGCGTTCGTCAACCGCGATATTTTCCCGCGTCTGGCCGATCGTCTGACGCAAAAGCAGCTGCTGGACCAGCTTGGGCTGGCCACCGCGCCCTGGCAGTTACTGGCCGATGAAGCCGAATGGCCGCAGGTTTTCTCACAGCTCGGTGAACTGGCGATTGTAAAACGTCGCGTCGGCGGTTATGACGGCCGCGGCCAATGGCGTCTGCGTTCAGGTGAAGAAGCCACATTGCCGAAAGACTGCTACGGAGAATGCATCGTCGAACAGGGCATCCATTTTTCCGGCGAAGTATCGCTGGTCGGTGCGCGCGGGCACGATGGCAAAACTGTCTTTTATCCGCTCACCCACAATCTGCATCAGGACGGTATTCTGCGCACCAGCGTGGCACTGCCGGAGCCCGACGCCGCGCTGCAACAGCAGGCGGAAAGTATGCTGTCGGCAATCCTTAATGAACTGAATTATGTCGGCGTGATGGCGATGGAGTGTTTTGTGGTCAGCGAAGGTTTGTTGATAAACGAACTGGCTCCACGTGTACATAACAGCGGGCACTGGACGCAAAACGGCGCATCTTACAGCCAGTTTGAAATGCACCTGCGGGCGATCCTTGGCCTGCCGCTCCCGAAACCTGTCGTCAGTACGCCGTCGGTGATGGTCAATCTGATTGGGACGGATGTCGCTGCGCAGTGGCTCAGCCTGCCGCTGGTGAACCTGCACTGGTACGAGAAAGAAGTACGTCCCGGACGTAAAGTAGGACACCTGAATCTCAACGACGCCAGTGCCAGCCTGCTGAAAGATAACCTGTCTGCACTGATCCCGATGCTCCCGCAAGAGTACGCCAGCGGTATTGAATGGGCGATTGAGAAGCTGTGATTTGAGCACCTCCCGCTAAAAAGGAGATGCTCTGGTGACCTAAATAATTCGAGTTGCTGTTCAAAAGGCTTCAGCCTTTTGAACAGCACATGTGCTGGCCCAACGGGGCGAGGCTCTGCCGAGTAACGCAGCAAGTAAAGAAATCCCGATGAGCTTACTCAGGTAAGTGATTCGGGTGACTGAACGCAGCCAACGCTCCTGCGGCTCGAAGTATGGCGGTTACGCGTCGTATTGCCTGAACAACGCCCTTCCCCGCAGCAACCGCACACCCAGCCAGCCGCCGCAGACCGAGAGCAGCAACGCGCTGACTACCGGCACGGCAATCCACATCAGGTAATTCGGCTCCCAGGGGAAATCGAACACTTTGCGCTGCAACAGCCATAATGCCGCTTCCGCCCCGATGGCCGCCGCGATACCGGCGACCAGCCCGAGTACCGCAAATTCACACCACAGCGTGCGATGCAGCATTTTTTTGCTGGCGCCGAGCGTGCGATAAACGATCAGCTCCTGACGGCGCTGGCGCATCCCAACCTGAATTTGTGCCAGCAGGAGCAGCCCACCGCACAGCATCACCAGAATCACCATCACTTCCAGCGCCCTGCTCACCTGCTGCAGAACCTGTCCAATCTGACGCAAAATCGAGCCGATATCCATCATACTGACCGTCGGGAACTGGCGGTTGAACTGCGTGATCGTGCTGTCGTCGCCGTGATAGCGGAAGCTGGTCAGCCAGCTTTGCGGCTGGCCGTCGAGCGCGCCCGGCGGGAAGATGAAGTAGAAGTTCGGCTTCAGACTGTCCCAGTCCACTTTACGCAGACTGGTAATTTTGGCGCTGAAATCCTGTGTATCACCGTTAAAAGTCACGGTATCACCGAGCTTCACGCCCAGACGCCCCGCCAGCCCTTCATCGATCGACACTTCACCGACTTTCGGCGGCCCGTTGCCTGCGACCAGCGGATTGTGATCCGGCAGGCCTTCCATCCACGTCAGGTTCAGCTCACGGTTTACCGCCTCACCGCCCGCATCATCAGGTTTGATGATGTCGGTGGCAATCTTGTCGTTAATTTTGGTCAGACGCACACGCACGATCGGATAGAAGGTTTCCGGCTCGGCTTTATGCTGATGCAGAAAATCCGTCACCTGCGGGATTTGCTCTTTGGTGATGTTGAGCAGGAAATAATTCGGGCTGTCCGGCGGCAGCTGTTGCTCCCAGCGATCCAGCAAGTCCCCGCGCATCACCAGCAACAACGCCAGCAACATAAACGACATTGAGAACGCCGCCAGCTGGCTCAGCGTTACCCACGGCTGGCGCAGCAGACGGTTAACCGCCAGACGCAGAGGAAGCTGGCGGAACGTCAGGCGGCGCAGTAATAACAGCGCGCCCCAGCCGATAACCCCCAGTAACAATGACAGCACCAGCACGCCCGCCAGCAGTGACCAGAGCAGCGAACTTCCGCCCATCAACGCCGCCAGCAGCCCGACGACGACTAACACCATTACCGGCAGGAAATAGCGCAGCGGCCAGACGTTGGCGACCACGTCGTTACGCAACACGCGCAGCGGCTGAGTCGCCAGCAGCTGGCGGTAAGGACGAATGCCGATCAGCAAGGAGATCACCACCATCGCGCCCATCGACCACACCCACGGCCAGACGCCAGCAGGCGGAAGCGCCGCAGGCAGAACCGGAGCCAGTACCTTCATCAGCCCCGCTTCAAACGCCAGCCCGACCAGGCTGCCGCAAATACCCGCCAGTACCATCACCGCTAGCCACTGGCCGATGATCAACCTGCGCAGCGCCTTCTTCCCCGCGCCGAGCGTTTTAAGCACCGCCACCAGGTCGTAACGGCTGCGGCAATAATGTCCCATCGATACGGCTATCGCGGCAATCGACAACATCAGCGTCAGCAATGCCGAGAGCGTGAGGAACTGCTGTGAACGTTGCAAGGATTTGCCCAGCGCGCCGTCGGAATCTTCCATGCCGGTCCAGCGCTGATCGGGTTTCAGCAATCCTTTAATGGCGTCGCCGTAGCTCTGAATCGCCTCAGGCGTTCCGGCAAACATATAACGATAGGTCAGACGGCTGCCCGGCTGGACTGCGCCGGTTTTCGGCACATCGTCCAGATTCATGATCACACGCGGAGCCGTCTGGAACGGATTAAAACCCGAGTCCGGCTCCTGCACAATCACGCCGGCGATTTTCAGCGTGGAATCGCCGACGTCCAGATTGTCGCCCACTTTCACGTTCAGCAATGCCAGCAGACGCGGCGCGACCAGAACAGTGCCCGGTTCCGGTTTCAGCCCGGCCGGTTCTGTCTGTAATGCGCCATACAGCGGATAGGCCAGATCGGTCGCTTTCACGGATGCCAGCTGCGGGGTATTTTCGGCAAAGGTCATGGTCATGAAAGAGAGCTGACGGCTGACTTTCAGCCCCTGCTTTTCCGCGTCCTGCAACCAGGCTTCGGTAATCGGATGCGCAGAGCGCAGCACGCGGTCACCGACGATAAATTCGCGGCTTTGCTGGCTCAGCCCTTTATCCATACGGTCACTGATACTGCCGAGCGCCAGCACACAGGCCACCGCCAGCGTCAGTGCCAGCCAAACGATCAACAACGAAGGTGAACGCCATTCACGCCAGAACCAGCGCCAGATCATGCTTCCTCCCACAACTTACCGTCACGCAGACGCAAACGCCGCTGGCAGCGCGCCGCCAGTTGCTCATCATGGGTGACCAGAATCAGCGTGGTGGCCGCATCGCGGTTCAAAGAGAACAAGAGATCCATGATGCGCTCACCGGTGGCGCGATCCAGATTGCCGGTGGGCTCATCTGCGAAGAGTAATTTCGGCTTGCCGATAAATGCCCGTGCCAGCGCCACACGCTGCTGCTCTCCGCCTGAAAGCTGTGCCGGAAGATGATGTAAGCGCCCGCCCAGCCCGAGACTTTCCAGCAACTGCACAGCCTGCTGACGGCTGTTGCTGTCACTTTCACCGCGCAGCAACGCCGGAAGCTGAACGTTTTCCAGCGCGTTCAGCGTCGGCACCAGCATGAAAGACTGAAACACGAAGCCAACATTTTTGGCCCGCAGCGCGGCGCGGCCCTCTTCGTTTAGCGAACGGAGAGATTTGCCAAGCAGCACCACATCACCGCTGGTGCCGTCGTCCAGTCCGGCCAGAATGCCCAGTAATGTGGATTTACCGGAACCCGACTCGCCGATCAGCGCAATTGTCTGCGCCGGTTTGACAACCAGCTCCACACCGGACAGGATGGTTAGCTGTCCTTCACCCTGACCGACGTGCTTATTAAGATGATGAACTTCAAGAACGTTTTCCGCTGGCATCTCCCCTTCCTTATGTTGTTAGGATTATTGAGTTTTCGCGCCGTTGCTGCTGATAACTTGCTGATTATTGGCGACAGTTTAAGTGCTGTCTATCGCCTTCCGGTAGCCGAATCCTGGCCGTCACTGCTAAATAACAAATGGCAAAAAGAAGGGAATAAACCCAACATTATTAACGCCAGCATCAGCGGCGATACTGCCGGACAAGGGCTGGCGCGACTGTCTGCGCTGCTGCAACAACATCATCCGCGCTGGGTGCTGATCGAACTGGGCGCCAACGACGGACTGCGGGGATTCCCGCCGCAAACCATCTCACAAACGCTGACACAGATTATCAGCCAGATAAAACAGGCCGATGCCCAACCGCTGCTGATGCAAATTCGCCTGCCGCCAAACTATGGCCGACGCTACGGTGATGCGTTCTATGCCATTTATCCGGCACTGGCGAAGCAGGAAAACGTGCCGCTGGTGCCATTCTTTATGGAACAGGTCGCCGCGAAGCCGGAATGGATGCAGGACGACGGTTTACATCCTGCGCTGGCCGCTCAGCCGTTTATCGCCGACTGGATGGCTGAGAAACTCGCCCCGCTGCTGAGCAATTAGGTTTAAAATACGATAAATAAAATAATACCGGGACGTGAGTAAAACCAAGACGTTACCTTTTTCACCCGACTCCCTAGTAAATCACAGCTATAAAAAATAGGGACACCTCACAGGTAAAGTTATGCAAAAAGCAGTATTAATCACCGGCTGTTCCAGCGGTATTGGGCTGGTGGCGGCGCAGGACTTGCGCAGCCGCGGTTATCGGGTGCTGGCCGCCTGCCGGAAAGCGCAGGATATTGACACGCTTGAGCAGATGGGTTTTGAAACCCTCCAGTTAGATCTCAATGATGAAAATAGCGTCGAACGGGCCGCTGCCGAGGTCATTGCGCTGACCGGCAACCGCCTGTATGGCTTGTTCAATAACGCCGGATATGGCGTTTACGGCCCGCTTAACAGCATTAGCCGGGCACAGTTTGAGAAGCAATTTTCCACTAACCTGTTTGGCACCCATCAGCTGACGCAACTTTTACTGCCCGCCATGTTGCCGCATGGCGAAGGCCGTATTATCCAGACCAGTTCCGTTATGGGGCTTATCACCACGCCACGACGGGGCGTCTATGCCGCGAGTAAATTCGCGCTGGAAGCCTGGTCCGATACGTTGCGCATGGAGCTGCATGGCACAGGCATTCAGGTCAGTCTGATCGAGCCAGGCCCTCTGAGCAGCAATTTCACCGCCAATGTGAATCAGTCGCAGGCCGATCAGCCAGTGGAAAATCCGGGGATCGCGCGACGTTTTACGCTCAAACCGGAAGCAGTTTTGCCAAAACTGCACCATGCTTTAGAAAATCCGCGCGCACGGCTGCGTTATCCGGTCACGCTGGTCGCCCATGCACTGACCGTGCTCAAACGACTTTTGCCTGGCCGCTTGCTGGATAAAGTTTTACGCGGAAACAGCTAACTTAAATCGGAGGGGTTGAAGCCGCGATTGCCCGCCCCCATTTGTTTATTAATACTTTAATTTTATATACCCAAAATATGAAGGGTATAGCGAGAGAAAGAATTCATGCTTGCACAACCTACTATCATCGATATCGACGAAACCAACTTGCAACAGGCGCTGGAGCAATCCATGTCTGTGCCGGTGATGTTCTACTTCTGGTCCGAACGCAGTCAGCACTGCCTGCAACTGGGGCCAATTCTCGACAGACTGGCCGCCGAATATGCCGGTCAGCTCATTCTGGCGAAGGTCGATTGCGATGTGCAACAGATGATCGCCCAGCAGTTTGGTCTGCGTTCCATTCCTGCGGTTTACCTGTTTAAAGACGGGCAACCAGTGGATGGTTTTCAGGGACCGCAACCGGAAGAGGTGATCCGCGAATTGCTGCAAAAAGTCCTGCCAAAAGAAGAAGAGCTTAAATTGGCTCAGGCGCAGGAATTGCTGCAGGACGGTAAAGCGCAGGAAGCGCTGCCACTGTTGAAAGACGCGTGGCAGTTGAGCAATCAGCGCAGCGATATCGGCCTGCTGCTGGCGGAAACACACATTCATCTGAACCGCATCGACGACGCCGAAGCGGTGCTGGCAACCATCCCGTTGCAGGATAAAGACTCCCGTTATCAGGGATTGATCGCCCAGATCGAACTGCTGAAACAGGCGGCGGATACCCCTGAGATTCAACAGCTTCAGATGGAACTGTCAGGCGATCCTGATAACGCCGAGCTGGTCGTTAAACTTAGCCTGCAACTGCATCAGGTGGGACGTAACGAAGAAGCACTGGATTTGCTGATGGCTCCGCTGAAGAAAGATTTAGGGGCTGCCAACGGTGCAGCGCGTAAAACGCTGATGGATATTATGGCCGCTCTGGGCACCGGCGATGCGCTGGCCGCAAAATATCGCCGCCAGTTATATTCTCTGCTGTACTGATTGATCAGAAAGTAACGAATTAAGACTCCCGGCGCACACCGGCTTCCCCCAGCCAGTGTGCGCTTTTTTTGTGCCCTTTTTCCTGTCTTTTTCCCTCTGAACTATCCTTTATTAATACGATGACTCGTGTAAGTGTGCGACAATTGATCTCGCCTCTTACCCTTTGGTAAACGCGCAGGGACTTGTTTTATCGGGATATTCCAGCCGGAATATTCAGGACACAGTTTTACAGGAGTTTTATACTATGTTTGATCTCATCCCCATCCCCATTATCATTCTGATCGTACTGGCACTGCTGGTGGTTTACGCCGGGATCAAAATCGTGCCACAAGGCTACCAGTGGACCGTAGAGCGCTTTGGCCGTTATACCAAAACACTGATGCCTGGGCTGAACCTGGTCGTGCCGTTTGTTGACCGCGTTGGCCGCAAGATCAACATGATGGAGCAGGTTCTGGATATTCCGTCTCAGGAAGTTATTTCCCGCGATAACGCCAACGTAGCCATTGACGCAGTCTGCTTTATTCAGGTCATCGACCCGGCGCGTGCCGCCTACGAAGTCAGTAATCTGGAACAGGCCATCGTCAATCTGACCATGACCAACTTCCGTACCGTTCTGGGTTCGATGGAACTCGACGAGATGCTGTCACAGCGCGACAATATCAACGCACGTTTGCTGCATATCGTCGATGAAGCTACCAATCCCTGGGGCGTGAAAATCACGCGTATCGAAATCCGCGACGTGCGCCCACCGGCAGAACTTATCTCCGCGATGAACGCACAGATGAAAGCTGAACGTACCAAGCGTGCCGATATTCTCGAAGCAGAAGGCGTGCGTCAGTCGGCTATTCTGCGCGCTGAAGGTGAAAAACAGTCGCAGATCCTCAAAGCAGAAGGTGAGCGTCAGTCGGCCTTCTTACAAGCGGAAGCGCGTGAACGTGCAGCCGAAGCCGAAGCGCAGGCAACTAAAATGGTGTCCGAAGCCATCGCTGCGGGGAGTGTCCACGCCATCAACTACTTTGTGGCGCAGAAATATACCGACGCACTGACCAAAATCGGTTCCGCTAATAACAGCAAAGTGATCATGATGCCACTGGATGCCAGCAGCCTGATGGGCTCGATTGGTGGTATCGCCGAATTATTGAAAGAAACTAAAGGCGGCAAATAATGCTGCAAAACCTGATGGCAACGCCGCATCTGTTCTGGCTGTCGCTCGGCGGCCTGTTACTGGCTGCTGAACTCGTCGGGGCGAGCGGTTATTTGTTATGGAGCGGCGTGGCGGCGGCGCTGGTAGGGTTAGTCACATGGATCCTGCCGCTGCCCTGGGAATGGCAGGGCGCGGCGTTTGCCGTGCTCACCATTATTGCGGCGTGGCTGTGGTGGAAATGGCTGAATCAGCGCGTGGATAAAAACGGCGGCAACGCGTCGCTTAATCAACGCGGCCAGCAGCTGGTAGGCACTTACGCCACCGTGATAGAGCCACTGGTGAATCACTTTACGCGGGTAAAAATCGGTGACAGCAGCTGGCGCGCCATCTGCACCTCGCCGTTAAGCGTTGGTGACGAAGTGATTATCACCGGCGTCGAAGGCGCGACGCTGCGGGTGGAACCTCACCCCCGCTAATCCTAATGGCTGTGGCAACAGCCGCTGAGATTGTCGATGATCGGGCAGTTAGCACCGTCATCCCCCGGACAAGACTCCGCCAGCGTCAGAAGGCGCTGATGCATGACTTTCAGTTCTTCAATGTGCCGCGCAATTTCCGCGGCCTTTTCCAGCGTCCGCGCTTTCACATCGGCACTGTGGCGCTCGGGGTTATGGAAAAGTGCGACTAACTCCTGACACTCCTCCAGCGTAAATCCAACCTGCCGCGCCTGACGCAGAAGCGTCAGTTCTTCAATATGTTTTTGCGCGTAACTGCGATAACCATTTTCGGCGCGCATCGGCGCAGTCACCAGCCCCTTCTCTTCGTAAAAACGAATCGCCTTGCTGGTCAGCCCGGTTTTTTTTGCCACATCACTGATATTCATTTTGACTCCTTGACCTTCCCCTTGCTGGAAGGTTTATCCTCTATAACTAATGAAAGTTGACCATCGGGTCAAGACAAAAAGGAAATCATCATGACAACGACCGTTTTATCCCTGCAAGGTTTGTCCTGCGGACACTGTGTCGCTTCGACGCGTAAGGCGCTGGAAGCGGTGGAAGGCACCACGGCTGTGGAAGTTTCACTCGACAAAGCCATCGTTGAAGGCGACGCCAGCAGCCAGAGTCTGATCGACGCTGTGGTGGACGCCGGCTATGAAGCACAAGTGCTGGAGGATCCATCCCCAAAATCTGAGCCGCTGACCGATAAGGCGACTGTTTTGCCGGAACCCCTGTCAGCGGCTGTCTCACCCGTTCCGGCACACATTCCTGCCACTGATGACAGCGTACAGCTGTTGCTCAGCGGAATGAGCTGCGCCAGCTGTGTCAGTAAAGTACAGCGGGCGCTGGAAGGCGTGACCGGCGTCGAACGGGCGCGGGTTAATCTGGCAGAACGCAGCGCGCTGGTCAGCGGCGACGTGGATCAGGAGGCGCTGATTGCCGCCGTTGAACGTGCCGGTTACGGCGCTGAAATTATTATTGATGAAACTAAACGCCGCGAGCGTCAGCAGCAAACCGCGCGCAGTAGCATGATCCGCTTCAGCTGGCAGGCCGCCATCGGTCTGGCTGCCGGTATTCCGCTGATGCTGTGGGGGCTGCTCGGCGGCGAAATGATGGTCACCGCAGAGAGCCAGACCGGCTGGCTGATTGTCGGCGTTCTGACGCTGGCTGTCATGGTGGTCGCGGGCGGACATTTCTATCGCAGCGCATGGAAAAGCCTGATGCACGGCAGCGCCAACATGGACACGCTGGTATCACTCGGTACTGGTGCGGCGTGGGCGTTCTCCTTCGCCGTCAGCCTGTGGCCGGACGCCTTTCCCATGCAGGCACGCCATCTTTATTATGAAGCCAGCGTGATGATTATCGGCTTAATCAATCTCGGCCATGCGCTGGAACAACGCGGGCGCCAGCGCTCTTCTCAGGCGCTTGAACGTCTGTTAGATCTTACCCCGCCGACCGCCCGCGTAGTCACAGAACAGGGCGAACAATCCATCCCGCTGGCGAATGTTGAGCAAGGGATGACACTGCGCCTGACCACCGGAGATCGTGTGCCGGTCGACGGAGAAATCCAGAGCGGCGAAGCCTGGATGGATGAGGCGATGCTGACCGGCGAACCTGTCCCGCAACAGAAATCGCAGGGAGAAAAGGTACATGCCGGGACACTGGTGAAAGATGGCAGCGTGCTGTTTCGCGCAGACGCCATTGGCAGCCAGACTACGCTTTCCCGCATCATCAAGCTGGTGCGCGAAGCGCAAAGCAGTAAGCCTGAGATCGGTAAACTCGCGGACAGAATCTCTGCTGTGTTTGTCCCTGCCGTGGTGTTGTTCGCGCTGTTCAGTGGGGCTATCTGGTACTTCTTCGGACCGCAGCCGCAGCTGATGTACACGCTGGTAATCGTCACTACGGTGCTTATCATCGCCTGTCCTTGTGCGCTTGGGCTCGCCACGCCGATGTCGATCACCGCCGGTGTCGGGCGGGCGGCGGAGTTTGGCGTACTGGTGCGTGATGCCGATGCGCTGCAAAAAGCCAGTACGCTCTCGACGCTGGTCTTTGACAAAACCGGGACGCTGACCGAAGGCCAGCCGAAAGTCACCGATATCCATACTTTTGGCGGTATCAGCGAATCCGAAGCGCTGCGTTTTGCTGCAGCGCTGGAACAGGGCTCCCATCATCCGCTGGCGCAGGCGATTGTTGAAAAAGCGCAAGATCAGGCCATTCCCGACGTGCAGAACTTCCGCACGCTCGGCGGTCTGGGCTTACGCGGCGACGTCAACGGCAAAACGCTGCTACTGGGCAATCAAGCACTCATGGAGGAAAACGGTGTTAATGCTCAGGTGACTGAGGCATTGCTCAATGAGATGATGGAGCAAGGCGCAACACCGGTTCTGCTGGCGGTGGACGGGCAGATGGCGGCGTTGTTCGGACTGCGCGATCCACTGCGCGAAGACAGCGTCGGGGCATTGCAGCGTCTGCATCAGCTCGGCTATCAGTTGGTGATGCTGACCGGCGACAACCTGCGCACTGCGCAGGTGATTGCAGCGCAGGCAGGTATCGATACGGTAATTGCAGGCGTGCGGCCAGACGGTAAAGCAGACGCCATTAAAGCATTGCAGGCCAAGGGGCAGCAGGTTGCGATGATTGGGGACGGGATTAACGATGCGCCAGCGTTGGCACAAGCGGATGTCGGAATTGCGATGGGCAGCGGCAGCGACGTAGCGATTGAAACCGCCGCCATCACCCTGATGCGCCCGAGCCTGCACGGCGTCGCCGACGCACTGGCGATGTCGCAGGCTACGCTGCGCAACATGAAACAGAACCTGCTTGGGGCATTTATCTACAACGTGATTGGTATCCCCATCGCCGCCGGTGTGCTTTATCCGCTGACCGGCACCCTGCTCAGCCCGGTGATTGCCGGAGCGGCGATGGCGCTCTCTTCCATCACCGTGGTGGCGAACGCTAACCGCCTTTTACGCTTCACGCCTAAAAAACAGGCCTAAAAAACAAGACGTTTCCTCTGTTCGCCCAACGTATGACGCGATAGCATGGTCTCTCATTTTTCGGGAGACCAGGCTATATGGCGCAGTTTTTTAAACAGACATTCAGTTGGCTACGCAGGCTGCTTCCCGTCGAGTATTCCTATCCTGCCATTGATGTTCAGCTTCCCGGCCACCGTTCCCTTCATCTGGTCGGCAGCATTCATATGGGTACGCAGGATATGCAGCCGCTCCCCGCGCAGCTGTTACGCCGTATGCAAAAAGCCGATGCACTGATTGTCGAAGCAGATATCAGCGGAACCGAATCTCCTTTCGAAATGTCCGGCGAATACCCGCCGCTGACAGAACGTCTGCCCGAATCGCAATACCTGCACGTCGAAAAGTTATGCGAAGAGCTGGGAGTGTCGATGTGGACGCTTAACCCGCTGCCGTCGTGGCAGGTCGCGCTGATGTTGCAGGCGACGCAAGCGCAGCGCCTCGGGTTACGCGGTCATTACGGCATTGATTATCAGCTGTTGCAGAACGCTAAACAGCAGAGCATGCCGATCATTGAACTGGAAGGCCCGCAGGAACAGTTTGCGCTGTTGCAGCAGCTTCCCGACAACGGTCTGGGGCTGCTGGAAGATACGCTGACGCACTGGCACACCAACGCCCGTTTGCTGCAAACCATGATCAGTTGGTGGCTGGATACTAAACCGGTGGCAGCGTTAGATCAGTTGCCGAATACCTTCAGCAGTGAGCTATATGATGTGCTGATGAATCAGCGTAACGCACGCTGGAAACAACAGCTCTCTGACCTGCCCCCAGGAAATTACGTGGTCGCCGTGGGCGCGCTGCATTTGTACGGCGAGGGGAATTTGCCGGATTTGCTGGCGGGTAAGTAAAAGCACAGATAAAAAAATGGCCGGGTTTTAAGGCCGGCCAGTCAAAGAGGAATTTCATTTTATTTTTATAGCTACAATGCCAGCCCTTGCGGACACGGCACCGGCGCGCACAGGGTAACAACCTGCGCTGGGTCTTGGCAATAAGCATTCATTGCACTACTATTTCTCCCTCGCTTATTAATCATACTTTATTGTTAAATTTCATCGAATTGAACTGCCGACGATTTTTCGAACAAAAAAGTAATCAGAGATGAAAGATCATGACCCCAGCGGTACTTCTTCTGGAAAAGAATAAAGTCAGCTTCACTCTTCATCCGTACGAACACAGCAGCGATGAAACAAACTTCGGTGACGAAGCGGTGAAAAAGCTTGGGCTGGATGCGCGTCAGGTCTATAAAACGTTGCTGGTTTCCCTCAACGGCGACGCCAAAAATCTGGCCGTTGCCGTAACACCGGTAGCCTCAATGCTGGATCTGAAGAAAGTTGCCAAAACCCTTGGTGCGAAAAAAGCCGACATGGCGGATCCGACGATCGCCCAGCGCGTGACCGGTTATCTGGTCGGCGGCATCAGCCCTCTCGGACAAAAGAAATTACTGCCAACGGTTATCGACAGCCCGGCGCAGACGTTTTCCACCATTTATGTTTCAGGCGGTAAACGCGGACTTGATATTGAACTGGCGGCAAGCGATCTTTGTCGCTTACTGAAAGGCCAGTTCGCTGAGATCGCGAAAGTCGACTGACAGCCCTGCCCCGATAATTCTAAGATGAAGGTTCACCTGCTATGACCGATAACACGGCAACGCCGGAAAGCCCGCAGAAAGACGCAGTCAAAAAGACTGCGTTTTCTATTTTGGCGGCGATCAGCGTTTCTCATCTGCTTAATGACATGATTCAGTCGCTGATCCTGGCGATTTATCCGTTGCTGCAAAATGAATTTGCGCTCAGCTTCACCCAGATAGGGATGATTACGCTGACGTATCAGATAACCGCGTCGCTGCTGCAACCTCTCATCGGTTATTACACCGACAAGCACCCGCAACCCTATTCGCTGCCAATTGGGATGGGGTTTACGCTCTCGGGCCTGCTGCTGCTGGCCGCGGCACAGAGTTTCCCTGTCGTGCTGCTGGCGGCTGCTCTGGTAGGCACCGGTTCTTCGGTGTTTCACCCGGAATCATCCCGCGTGGCGCGCATGGCCTCTGGCGGACGTCACGGGCTGGCGCAATCGCTGTTTCAGGTGGGCGGTAACTTTGGCAGCTCCCTCGGCCCGTTGCTGGCTGCGTTGATTATCGCGCCTTATGGCAAAGGCAACGTTGCGTGGTTTTCGCTGGCAGCGTTGCTCGGCATTGTCGTGCTGCTGCAAATCAGCAAATGGTATCGCCAGCAAAATCTGATCGCCAAAAAGCGCGGCCCGATGAAAAGTACTATAACCGTACTCCCGCGTCGGACGGTGGCGATGTCGCTGGGCATTTTGCTGGTGCTGGTGTTCTCAAAATATTTCTATCTGACCAGTATCAGCAGCTATTACACCTTTTATCTTATCCACAAATTTGGCGTCTCGGTGCAAAGCGCGCAGATCCATCTGTTTGTTTTCCTGTTTGCGGTCGCGGCGGGGACGATCATCGGCGGGCCGGTGGGTGATAAGATTGGGCGCAAATACGTCATTTGGGCGTCAATTCTCGGTGTCGCGCCATTTACGCTACTTTTGCCGCACGCTAATCTCATGTGGACCAGCGTGCTGAGCGTGATTATCGGCGTGATTCTGGCCTCGGCATTTTCGGCCATTCTGGTATTTGCCCAAGAGCTGATGCCGGGAAAAGTCGGCATGGTGTCCGGCCTGTTCTTCGGGCTGGCCTTTGGAATGGGCGGGCTGGGGGCGGCAGTGCTCGGCTATGTAGCGGATATCACCAGCATCGAGCTGGTGTATCAGATTTGTGCCTTCCTCCCGTTGCTCGGGATATTTACTGCCTTCCTGCCGAATTTAGAACGTAAAAACGCTTAAGCGGTACCTCCTGCTGCCGATATTCTGAATATCGGCAGCAACTAATCCTTTCCCTACTTGAGTTTTGCCTGATAAAACCCATTTAAATCATCCATTCAGATTTTTTTTGTTGTCTGTGGGGGATTTACGGCAAAAAAGGCCAAAATTCCTCAACGTGGAAATGATTTTTACCATAAACTTAGAAACAATCTGCAACACATTGCCCTGAGCATAACCAGAAGGAGTCTGAATGCATCATTCTACGCCCTTGATTACCACGATTGTCGGTGGCCTGGTACTGGCCTTTATCTTTGGCATGATCGCCAATCGATTACGTATTTCCCCTCTGGTTGGCTATATCGCTGCAGGCGTGCTGGCCGGGCCATTTACACCAGGCTTTGTTGCGGATACCTCTCTTGCTCCTGAACTGGCTGAAATCGGCGTAATATTGCTGATGTTTGGCGTGGGTCTGCATTTCTCTTTAAAAGATTTACTGGCCGTAAAGGCGATCGCCATTCCTGGCGCTGTAGCGCAAATCGCAGTAGCGACGCTGCTGGGAATGGGGTTATCAAGCCTTATGGGCTGGGATCTCGCCACCGGTCTGGTCTTCGGACTGTGTCTGTCCACCGCCAGTACCGTGGTGCTGCTGCGTGCTCTGGAAGAGCGGCAGTTAATTGAAAGCCAGCGCGGGCAAATCGCCATCGGCTGGCTGATAGTTGAAGATTTGGTGATGGTGTTGACGCTGGTCTTATTACCGGCCTTCAGCGGCATGCTGGAAAGTCATCACGCCAGCCCGACCGAGCTGCTGATTGAGCTGGCGGTCACCATCGGTAAAGTCGTGGCCTTTATGACGCTAATGATGGTGGTCGGACGTCGCGTAGTGCCGTGGATCCTGGCGAAAACGGCCAGTACCGGTTCTCGCGAACTGTTTACACTGTCGGTTCTGGCGCTGGCGCTGGGTATCGCTTACGGTGCGGTCGAGTTCTTCGACGTCTCCTTCGCGCTGGGTGCGTTCTTCGCCGGGATGGTGCTCAACGAATCCGAACTAAGCCAGCGGGCGGCGCATGACACCCTGCCGCTGCGCGATGCGTTTGCCGTGCTGTTCTTCGTATCAGTCGGTATGCTCTTCGACCCGATGATTCTGGTGCGCGAGCCTCTGACAGTGATTGCCACCCTGGCCATTATTGTGTTCGGCAAATCCATCGCCGCCTTCTTACTGGTGAAAATGTTCGGGCACTCGAAACGCACCGCGCTGACGATTTCAGTCAGTCTGGCGCAGATCGGCGAATTCGCATTTATTCTGGCAGGGCTGGGCATTTCTCTGGGGCTGCTGTCTGAGCCAGGTCGCAATCTGGTACTGGCAGGGGCAATTTTGTCGATTATGTTTAACCCGCTGCTGTTTACGCTGCTGGAAAAATATCTGGCGAAAACCGAGACCATTGAAGATCAAAGCATCGAAGAAGCGGTGGAAGACGAAAAACAGATCCCGTTTGATCTGTGTAATCATGCACTGCTGATCGGTTATGGCCGCGTCGGCAGCCTGCTGGGCGAGAAGCTTCAGGCCGCTGGCATCCCGTTGGTAGTGATCGAAAATTCCCGTCCGCGGGTCGAAGCGCTACGCGAACAGGGGATCAGCACTGTTCTGGGCAACGCCGCCAATCAGGAAATCATGGATCTGGCGCGTCTGGACTGCGCCCGCTGGCTGCTGGTGACTATCCCTAACGGTTACGAAGCCGGTGAAATCGTTGCGTCAGCGCGCGCCAAGCGGCCGAATATCGAGATCATTGCCCGTGCGCATTACGATGACGAAGTGACGTACATCATGGAGCGCGGGGCGGATCGCGTGGTGATGGGCGAACGTGAGATCGCCAACAGCATGCTGGATATGTTGCAGATCGACATCATGACCGAAGACGAAAAGCGGCCATTTTGCCCGGTGTGATCACCTCTGAATCACGGGCGCATTTTTGTGCGCCCGTTTCAATATCGTTTATTTCCCCACAACATCCCGCTACATAAAAAACACCTAATCAGATTAATTCGCTGTATTCTGTTGGTATGCCAAACAGTGATCGGTAGGCGCGATGTTGTTACCCCATCTGGAAACGTTAAACATATTAAGTACGCCGGTCTGGGTCGTTTCGGCGCACAGTCAGCATATTCTTTTCGCCAATACGGCGGCCAGAAAGCTGGCAGGCAACAGCCTGCTCGGGCCGCTGCGTAATGGCCAGTTCTCCGTTCATTCTCAGTTATCCCTCGAGTCCTATTTGCCGAATCTGGCAAAAGATGATCAGATCGTCGAAATCTGGACGATCCACAAAGAAGGCCGGGCTTTCCCACTGAGCTGCCGGCTGTCTTCAGTCCAGCTGGATACAAACGAAACCGCCATTGTGTTCGAAGGCGCGCACACTTCCGCCGCCAACGTGCCCGTTCCCGTTCCAAATGCCACGCCCTATCGCCGGGATGAAAGTGGTTTCTACGAACGGCTGTTCCAGACTAATACTGCGCCGATGTTGTTAATCGATCCGTCCAATAACGGTCAGATTGTCGATGCAAATCAGGCAGCCACACGCTTTTATGGTTATACGCGCGATGAGATGTGCACCAAACACACCTGGGAAATCAATGCGATGGGGCTGGATGTGCTGCCGGTGATGCATGAAATCGCACGGCTGCCCGGCGGACACAAGCCGCTGACGTTCGTGCATAAACTGGCCGACGGCAATCTGCGCCACGTCCAGACTTATGCCGGTCCGGTGGAGGTGAACGGCGTGCGGCTGATGCTGTGCATCATTCACGACATCACCGAGCAGAAGCGTCTTGAGCAGGAGCTGGAACACGCAGCGCTGCGCGATCCGCTGACCGGGCTGGGTAACCGCCGTCAGTTCATGCAACTGGTGGAAAATGCGCGGACGCAGAATCCGCAACGGACGCACAATTTCAGCCTGATGCTGGTGGATGCTGATCACTTTAAGGCGATAAACGATGAGCATGGCCACAATAAAGGCGACGATGCGCTGATTATGCTTGCCCGCACGCTGGAAACCGGCATCCGCGAAAGCGATACGGTGTTCCGCTGGGGCGGCGAGGAGTTCTTAATCCTACTGCCGCTGACGCCGCTGGAGGGCGCAATGCACGTCGCTGAGGATTTGCGCGAAGCCGTACAGCAATTATCCCAGCCGGGGCTTCCTGCGCTGACGGTGAGCGTAGGTGTGGCACAATACGAAGCGGGCGAGGATTTTACCAGCTTGTTTAAACGTGTGGATGACGCACTTTATCGCGCGAAAACGTCAGGCCGTAATCAGGTTCAGGCGGGATAAGCGGGATTCAGGCGGAAAGTAATACCGCCTCCCCGCCCTTGTTACTCAGCGTTCCCAGTAGCTCTCTTCGAGGCTGTCTTCACGCTCAGGCAGACCACGTGTCAGACGCGGAGAATGCTGATTCAAAACCTGATAGCTGACGCGGTTGGCGTATTTACACACCTGCGCCAGCGATGAATAGGTCAGATATTCGCGAGAATGTTTACTGGAGTTCGGTACTGAGGTGCGGTGGAAACCGTTTGCAGCGATATCATGCAACAATGCGGAAAGCGCACCGTCACCCGCTCCGTTAGTATTCATAATTTTTTCCGGCCCGCCCATATACGGCGCGATGTGGGAATAAATCTTCAGCGGCTGCTCACAGCATTCACGACGCATCGCACGGCTAAATTCATACTGGTTGAATTCTGCAATTGCGCCCGGCAGCAGCGGATGCTGAGTGGTGCGTTTAAAAGCGTCTTCGGTAAAGCTCGCCATAAACAGACCGTTCGGTCCGGCGGTACATAACACCAGATCGACCCATTCCAGCGCCTTGTCAGCGGCCATCAGCGGATCTTTCAGACCGGTAAGCGCAAAACCTTCATCTTCATTCATCGCCAGAATCGACACGTGGTCGCGCAGAAAATCACGCCACGCCTGCGGATCGTCTGCGATCACATATTGCGTGCCCAACGTTAGGACCACCGGGACATGATATTTTTTTGCGTATTCAATAGCCTGCATGGTGGCCTGCGGGATCGGCTCACCCGGTTTGCTGCGCAGCAAATACGACGTCAGCAACAGTGCGGAAGCACCGGCAATCACGTCTTCCGGCACGCTTTCAGCTTTCAAACCGTTCATCTTGCCCGGGCTGATGGCAAAGGTGCGCTCACCGGTTTCACTGATAAGCGTAAAGCAGCGGCCAATTGCGCCGTCCACGCCCTGCAGGAAGTTGAGATCTACGCGGCTGGAGGTGTTACAAAGATAGCGGTAAGCGTAATCGCCAATCTTAACGTTATTACACATCACGCCGAGCAGCACCGAACGGTCATCGGCCAGCACGGAATAGTTGTGCAGCGTATTGCCGACGGTACCGCCAGCGAACTGATGGGTGATCAGCGCATTCAGCATCAGTTCCTGGTACAACGCTTCCGACATTTCATCATCCAGAATGTTGGATTCGCCGGGCGTTAGCCCGTAACGGGCGACAAAATGTTCATCCACGCGCGCTTCGATATCCACCATTGTCTGGTCGATGCCGACGATATAAGACGCACCGCCTTCGGATTCCGGTTGCATCTCCTGCAGCATTGAATCACGCAATAAAGGGTCGCGTGCGCTGACCGGAAAATAGTGTTTTGACTTACGCTTACCAGGAAATTTCATTCTTTATTCTCGGAAAATTCAAAAAACTCGGCCTTCAATCAGAAGTGCTGAGTGACCAGTTGTTGCAGCAAATCGATATGCTCCGGCTGGTCATTTAAGGCGTCAATATATTCGAAGCGCTCGCCGCCTGCATGAATAAAAATCTCACGGTTCTCTTCTTTAATCTCTTCCAGCGTCTCCAGACAATCGGAGGCAAAGCCCGGACAGATAATCTGAATGTTCTTAACACCCTGAGCCGGAAGGCCTTTCAGCGTTTCATCTGTGTACGGCGTCAGCCAGGGCTCGCGACCAAAGCGCGACTGGAAGGTCAGCATAATTTTGCCGGTCGGCAGCTGCAACGCGTCGGTCAGCGCCTGCGCGGTATCGCGGCAACGCTGTTCGTAATCATCACCTTCTGCCACAAAACGTTTCGGGATCCCATGGAAGGACAAGACCAGACGGTCCGGTTCTCCGTGCTGCGCGAAAGAGCGTTCGATGCTGTTTTTTAACGCCCCGATGTACGCCGGATGGGTGGCGTAATCGCGAATAAAGCTCAGTGAAGGCAGTCGACGTTGGGATTTCAACACGCGCGCCACACCGTCAAACACGGCGGCGCTGGTGGAACACGAATATTGCGGATACAGCGGCAGAACCACCATTTTGGTGACGCCCTGAGCCAGCAATTTTTCGATCGGATCTTTCATACCCGGCTTACCGTAGCTCATCGCCAGTTCGACCGGTGTTCCAGGCAGACGTTCGGCCAGCGCTTTTTGCTGACGACGACTGTAGACCATCAGCGGCGAACCCTCCTCCATCCACACGGACTTGTACAATTTGGAGACGCGCGGAGAACGCAGAGGCAAAATCACCAGATTCAGGATTGGCCACCACAGCAGACGCGGTGTATCCACAACGCGAATATCACTCAAAAACTCGCCCAGATACTTTCTCACGGCCTGCGGAGTTGGTGCTTCCGGCGTCCCGAGATTAACCAGAAGAACCCCGAATTTGGTCTGCGTCATGCTGAATATCCTAAATTGATGGCATCGAAGCCAGGGTGAAAAATATGGGCGCTTCCGTTTACGGTGATTCAGAAAGAAGCGCACGTCATTGTAACGAAAACAAAGACGATCGGAACAACGGCAGTAGCTATCAATGCGAATTGTGACTGTTTCTGGCGGGGAATGACTGAAAAACAAACGGGGCGACCTAAGTCACCCCGTTGGCAGAAGAGAAAGCACGAATTAGCTTAAGATGGCAGCCAGTTCGTCACGCACGGCAGAAACCTGCTGTGTGCCGTCAATTTTGACGTATTTGGTATTGCCTGCTTCTGCTTCTTTACCGTAGTAGGACACCAGTGGCTCAGTCAGCTCATGGTATTCAACCAGACGTTTACGCACAGTTTCTTCCTGATCGTCTTTACGGGTGATCAGGTCTTCGCCGGTCACATCGTCTTTACCTTCCACTTTTGGCGGATTGTACTGGATGTGGTACACGCGGCCTGAGCCAGGGTGTACACGACGACCAACAATGCGATCGACGATCAATTCGTCAGGCACGTCAAATTCCAGAACATAATCGACGTTGATGCCCGCTTCTTTCATCGCATCGGCCTGCGGAATGGTGCGAGGGAAACCGTCTAACAGGAAACCATTGCGGCAATCTTCTTGCTGAATACGTTCTTTCACCAGAGCGATAACGAGTTCATCCGTCACCAGTTTACCAGCGTCCATAATCTCTTTTGCTTTCTTGCCGAGTTCACTTCCGGCCTTCACAGCAGCGCGCAACATATCGCCGGTAGAAATCTGTGGAATACCAAATTTCTCCATGATGAATTGAGCCTGTGTTCCTTTACCAGCGCCAGGAGCCCCCAGCAGAATGATACGCATTGCGTAAATCCCCTTGCATGTAATTATTATGAATCTCGAAAACCGGTCAACCATACCATTCTGAGCACTTTTGCTCAAGGAACAACCCCTGCGGGCACCGGGTTTACGCAACGGAAAACGCAGCGGCCATAAAAAAAGGGCCTCGTTTTCACGATGCCCTTTTCAGTGTTATTTCAGCCAATTATGCCTGCAACAACGTATTCATGCGGCGGATAAACAGGTTTGGATCTTCCAGCGTACCGCGCTCAGCAAACAGCGCCTGATCCAGTAGCAGTTCTATCCACTCACTGAACTGCGCTTCGTCCGCTACGTCAGAGGCACGTTTCACCAACGCATGCTCAGGGTTCAGCTCGAAGATGTATTTCACTTCAGGCGCGTCCTGGCCGGCAGCCGCAAACAATTTTGCCATCTGCGTGGTCATTTCATCCGCACCGGTGGTGACGATAGCAGGCGTATCAGTCAGACGGTGCGTCAGACGCACTTCTTTCACGCGCTCACCCAGCAGAGATTTCACACGCTCAACGAACGGCTCCAGTGCTTTTTCTGCTTCTTTCTGCTCTTCGGTTTCTTCGTCGGCCAGTTTATCCAATGAATCATCGGCTTTACTGACGGACTGGAAGACTTTGCCATCGAACTCGGTCAGATAACTCATCATCCATTCATCGATGCGGTCAGACAGCAGCAGAACTTCAATGCCCTTTTTACGGAACAGTTCCAGATGCGGGCTGCTCTTCGCCGCGGCATAACTGTCAGCGGTGATGTAATAAATCTTGTCCTGACCTTCCACCATGCTCGAAACATACTCTTCCAGCGACAGTGTTTGTTCACTGGTATCGTTGCGGGTGCTGGCGAAACGCAGCAGTTTGGCGATAGTTTCTTTATTAGCGCCGTCTTCTGCCGGGCCTTCTTTCAATACCAGCCCAAACTGTTTCCAGAATTGCAGGTATTTTTCGTTGTCATCTTTAGCCAGTTTTTCCAGCATTTGCAGAACACGCTTGGTAAGCGCACTGCGCAAGTTCTGGGTAACGCGACTGTCCTGCAGAATTTCACGGGACACGTTCAGTGGCAAATCGTTGGAGTCGATCAGACCACGCACAAAGCGCAGATAGTTCGGCATGAACTGCTCGGCTTCGTCCATGATGAACACGCGCTGTACATAGAGTTTCAGGCCGTGTTTGTGATCGCGATTCCACATATCCCACGGCGCCTGCGAAGGGATGTACAGCAGGCTGGTGTATTCCTGCTTACCTTCGACGCGGTTGTGGCTCCAGCTCAGCGGATCGCTGAAATCATGAGAGATGTGCTTGTAGAATTCGACGTATTCTTCGTCACTGATTTCGGCTTTGCCACGGGTCCACAGAGCCTGCGCCTTGTTGATTTGTTCCCAGGTGACGGTGCCGTCTTCTTCGTTGCGGGTTTCCACTTCAACCGGCAGCGCAATGTGGTCAGAATATTTGCTGATGATGGAGCGCACGCGCCAGTCATCCAGGAACTCGTCCTGATCTTC
This sequence comes from Enterobacteriaceae bacterium Kacie_13, assembly GCA_013457415.1. NCBI lineage: Bacteria > Pseudomonadati > Pseudomonadota > Gammaproteobacteria > Enterobacterales > Enterobacteriaceae > Enterobacteriaceae bacterium Kacie_13. The sequence goes on along the minus strand of CP045665.1, from coordinate 1,242,985 downwards.
ACGCAGATGCAGGGTGATTTCAGTCCCGCGGTCCGCTTTCTCGATATCGGCCAGGGTGTACTCACCTTCACCGGCAGATTCCCAGAACACACCTTCTTCAACGCTGGCACCGGCGGCGCGGGTGCGTACAGTCACTTTGTCCGCCACGATAAAGGCAGAGTAAAAACCTACGCCGAACTGGCCGATCAGCTGGCTGTCTTTGGCCTGCTCTGAACCGACAGACTGCAGGAAAGCTTTGGTGCCGGATTTCGCGATAGTCCCGAGGTTGTCAATGACTTCATCGCGGGTCATGCCGATACCGTTGTCGCTTAGCGTCAGGGTGCGTTTTTCTTTATCAAACGCCAGACGCACATGCAGCTCGCCATCACCTTCATACAGCTCAGGGGTCGACAGCGCGCGAAAACGCAGTTTGTCAGCCGCATCGGAAGCGTTGGAGATTAACTCACGCAGGAAAATTTCTTTGTTTGAATACAGAGAATGGATCATCAGATGAAGAAGTTGTTTTACTTCAGACTGGAATCCGCGTGTCTCTTGTCCTTTCATACTCATCAAATTACCTCAATGCAGATACTGTTATTGGCCAAATCATACGTTGAGGAATAAGTGGGGTTAGGGACGGGGCTTTTCAAGCATAAGAAGAAATTTTTAAGAAGAAATGCAGAGGGGATAGGGAGAAAGTAAACCGGGTGCGCTGATCTGCACCCGACCTATAACAGTCAGAACTTGAAGGGATTACGGCCCGCGAGAGAATGTGACAGCGTGGTGCCATCAACCATATCCAGTTCGCCGCCTACCGGCACCCCGTGGGCGATGCGGCTCGCCAGCACGCCGTACTGGCCGCACATCTCAGCGATATAGTTGGCGGTAGCTTCACCTTCAACAGTCGGGTTGGTTGCAAGGATCACTTCCTGAATGTTTTCACTTTCAAGACGCTCCTCCATGCGGCCCAGACCAATGTCGTCCGGCCCGATGCCATCAAGTGGAGACAAATGGCCCATCAACACAAAATAGCGACCGGAGAACTGACCGGTTTGTTCAATCGCGTGAATATCCGCCGGGCTTTCAACCACGCAAATCTGGCCGTTCTCTTTACGCCTTGGATTGGCGCAAATTGTACAGATTTCCTGCTCGGTAAACGTACGGCAGTCGGCACAGTGGCCGATCTCAGACATGGCACGCGTTAATGACTGCGCCAGCCGCATTCCACCGCTGCGATCGCGCTGCAGCAGCTGGAATGCCATACGCTGGGCTGACTTCGGGCCAACGCCCGGCAGACAACGCAACGCCTCCATTAAAGATTCAAGGAGAGGGCTGGTTTGCATCAGAACGGCATCTTAAAGCCTGGTGGCAATTGCATTCCGCCGGAGATAGCATCTGTTTTTTGCTTGCGCGCTTCGTCAATACGACGTGCAGCATCATTGAATGCTGCAGCAATCAAATCTTCCAACATGTCTTTGTCATCTTCAAAAAGAGTTGGATCAATCTCAACGCGACGCACGTTGTGCGCACCGTTAATAGTGATTTTAACCAGGCCAGCGCCTGACTCGCCCGTCACTTCCAATGCAGCAATTTCGGCCTGAACTTGTTGCATTTTTTCCTGCATTTGCTGGGCCTGTTTCATCAGGTTACCAATGCCGCCTTTTCCAAACATATGCTTTCTCTCCATAGTGCCGCGACGTAGCGCGGCGTTTAATTTAAATTGGGCGAATACTTTCTTCATCCAGTTCAGCGTCAAAGAACCGACACAGAGTCTGAATGTTATTATCCGCGATAATCGACTGGCGCGCCTCAGCCAGCTTTTCCTGGTAAATAGTTTGTCGCCATTCCAGCGGCGTTTTCGCCGCCAGATTATCGTCTTCCAAAACGGTGAGTTCAACCGTTGTCTGATGCAGTGTCGATAAAGCCTCAGCGAGCACTTTCTGCGCGGAGGGCGAATTCAGATGCTTTTGCGATGAACGCAGATGCAGACAAATTTTGCCCGGCTCAGGCTGTTCGCGGTACGCATTCAGTGCCAGTTGCTGCACCAGTTTCGGAATAGCTAACCGGCTGATTTCTGCCGCCCATTCATCACGTTCAATGGCTTCTTCCGCCAGGCGGGAGACCAGTTCCGGGGATTTTTCATGCTCCAGCGCGGTCCGTAACGCTTTCGGCGTCGCGACCGGTTCCGGCGATTCTTCCGGTTCGGTCAACGCTTTCCAGCGGTACGCCTCTTCTTTAACCGGCACCGCGGGTTCTTTCTTCACGCTGGCCAGGGTTTGCGCACGCTCAGTCACCGAGGCGAGACGCTCCAGTGCTGAGTTTGCCGGCCGCGCTTTTCCTGGCGCTGCCGGCTCAGCTTTTTTTGGGGTGGTACTCCCCTGCTGTCTGAGTAATTGTGTTCGTGCCTGCAACAGCTGGGCAGTGGAATCTGGCATCGATGCAGGTTCCGTATTGCCGTGCGGGTGCGGTGAATCATTGTTGTACTGCTGCGGAGACGTCGGCTGAGGCTGCGCTGGCGCTGTGCGCAGTGTATGACCTGACGGCGCCTGGGCGACCGGCTGCGGAACGGGCTCTGCAATAATCACTTTCGGATGGAATGCCAGCGCCCGCAGCAATGTCATCTCGACACCCATGCGTTTGTCCGGCGCATACGCCAGCTCTTTACGGCCAATCAGTAACGTCTGGTAGTACAGCTGCACGTCAGCCGGCGGAATCACCCGCGCCAGTTCACGCAAGCGTTGTTCGATGGCGGCGTAATGGTTGTCGAGCACCGACGGCAACAGCTGAACCATCGCAATGCGATGCAACAATGACAGCGTTTCTACCAGCAGATTTTCCCAGTCCACCCCGCGCGACGCAGCCTGTTCGACCTGCGCCATCATCTGACCTCCGTCGGCGCTGACCAGTGCCTCGAGCATCGCCAGCGGCTGTTCATCATCCAGCGTACCGAGCATTTGCGCCACAGTTTCGGTGGTGACGGCACCCTGGCCCATCGCGATCGCCTGATCGGTGAGACTCAGCGCATCACGCATACTGCCATCGGCAGCACGTGAAAGCAGCTGAAGCGCGCGCGGCTCAGTGGCAATGGTTTCCTGGGATAATACGTTTTCGAGCTGTTTACGGATCTGCTCCGGATCCAGAGCTTTCAAGTGGAACTGCAAACAACGCGATAAAATCGTGACGGGTAGCTTCTGCGGATCTGTCGTCGCCAGCAGGAATTTGACGTGCGCAGGCGGCTCCTCGAGGGTTTTCAACAGCGCATTGAAGCTGTGACGCGAGAGCATGTGCACTTCGTCAATCAGATAAACTTTGAAGCGACCGCGCGCCGGTGCGTACTGGACGTTATCGAGCAACTCGCGAGTATCTTCGACTTTGGTACGGGACGCGGCATCGATTTCAATCAGATCGACGAAACGGCCCTGCTCGATCTCACGGCAATTATCACACACGCCGCATGGCGTAGAGGTAATGCCGGTTTCGCAGTTAAGCCCTTTCGCCAGCAGACGGGCAATGGTGGTTTTCCCCACGCCGCGGGTACCGGAAAACAGGTAGGCATGATGAATGCGCCCGAGCGACAGGCCATTAGCCAGTGCGGTCAGCACATGTTCCTGTCCGACAACGTCGGCGAAAGTTTGGGGGCGCCACTTACGGGCAAGAACCTGATAGCTCATTAATACTTCATCGTTGATTTATAATGAATAATTTGACGATACACGAAAAAACATCGTTTAACCCGTCTTTCTGCGCTGGTCTGCGTAACGGAGACTGAAGACTCAGCATAATGATGCAGGAGTCAGACTACCACTACTTAGTGTATCAGCAGGGTCGCTATCATTCCTATTACTTTACTTTTTGCGGGCTGCGCCGCAGGTTCTCCCCCTTCTTCCTCCTCCTGAGATTTTCCCTGCAGGGATGAGGGAGAACCTGACATGAGGATTACACTGTTTTCACCTCTGCCAAAAGAATGCTTCCTGCCACGCGTAAGGAGAGCCATGAAACACCTGACACTGCCTCTGTTATTGTTGATTTCCCCCGCCTCACAGGCGAACTGGTCGCTGCAAGGCTTCCCTGCTTTTTCTGAGACGTCCTCAGGAATTATCACCACTCACGCCACCCTGCCAAAAGGCCAGCGCAGGCTTGAACTTCTTCAGGATAATCAATGCTGGCAGCCTGCGGATGACGTGAAACTTAACGTCATGCTCTCGCTGCAACCGTGCGCGAGCAAAACGCCGGTGAACTGGAGGCAATTTCGCGCTGGCGATTATCAGGTACGGATCGATACCCGCAGCGGAACGCCGACCCTTCAGCTGAGTCTTAACACCGCGCCCGAAACGGTCGCTACGGTGACGAAAATCTGCCCGCGCTGGAACGGAAAATCGCTTTCAGTGGACGTCTCTTCAACGTTTTCCGAGGGTGAAATAGTACGCGATTTTTACTCCGGTCAGAAAGCCAAGGTTTTGAAAGGACATATTCAGATAATGCCCGATCCCTCCAGTGGCGGTTTGCTGCTGCTTGAATCCGCAGTAAGTAACCCAGTCAGCACTTTTAGCTGGCAAAACGCCACGGTATATTTCGTCCTGACCGACCGTTTCGAGAATGGCAATCCGGCTAACGACCACGGCTATGGCCGCCACAGCGACGGGCTACAAGAGATCGGCACCTTCCACGGCGGCGATCTGGCTGGCCTGACACATAAACTGGATTATCTGCAACAACTTGGGGTCAACGCCCTGTGGTTAAGTTCACCGCTCGAGCAGATCCACGGCTGGGTCGGCGGTGGCACTAAAGGCGACTTTCCGCATTATGCCTATCATGGTTATTACACGCTCGACTGGACAAAACTCGACGCCAATATGGGCAATGCCGAAGAGTTACATCAGTTAGTGACCGAGGCCCACAAACGAGGGATACGCATTCTGTTTGACGTGGTAGTCAATCACACGGGCTACGCCACGCTGGCTGATATGCAAACCTTCGAGTTCGGACAGCTGTATCTGAAAGGAAATGAGATCGAAAAAACACTGGATAAAAACTGGACTGACTGGAGACCCGGCCCCGGCCAGAACTGGCACAGTTTTAACGATTATATTAACTTCAGCGATAAAGAGGGCTGGAGTACGTGGTGGGGCGAGAAATGGATCCGCACCGATATCGGCGATTATGACTCGCCGGGGTTTGACGATCTCACCATGTCATTGGCTTTTCTGCCTGATATCAAAACTGAATCTAAAGTAGTGAGCGGGTTACCGATTTTTTACCGTCATAAACCTGATACCGCCGCGAAAGAAATCCCCGGTGCCACTCCGCGTGAGTATCTGGTGACATGGCTCAGCCAGTGGGTTCGTGATTACGGCATTGATGGATTCCGTGTTGATACCGCTAAGCATGTTGAAAAGCCGACGCTGGCATTACTGAAAGCGCGTTCTGTCGAAGCGCTGAAACAATGGAAAGCCGCCAATCCGGAGCTGGCACTGGACGATGCGCTGTTCTGGATGACTGGCGAAGCCTGGGGTCAAGGTGTAATGAAAAGTGATTATTACGACAATGGTTTCGATGCGATGATCAACTTTGATTTTCAGGATCAGGCCGCTGCCGCCCTGAGTTGCTTTGCCCTTATCGATGCAACTTATCAGCAGATGGCAGAAAAAATGCAGGACTTAAACGTACTGAGCTATCTCTCTTCACATGATACCCGGTTGTTCTTCGACGCGGACGCGAAAGGCGCACTGCCTTTACAGCGGCGGGCAGCAGATTTGCTGCTGCTGGCGCCCGGCGCAGTGCAGATTTATTACGGCGACGAAAGCGGGCGCGCGTTTGGCCCGACGGGATCGGATCCTTTGCAGGGAACGCGTTCTGATATGAACTGGAATGAGCTAAGGGGCGAGAAGCAAACCCTGCTGACGCACTGGCAAAAACTGGGGAAATTCAGGCAGCACCATATTGCTATCGGCGCAGGCATTCAGACATCACTGCACACGCCAGATTATTATGCATTCAGCCGCAAAAAAGGTGACGATAAAGTAATGATAGTTTGGGCGGGAGAACCGGAAAAATAACAGGAAGGGAACAAAACGGCCTCGCGATAAAAGCGAGGCCGTTTATCATTCATCAATGCCCGTCGAAAGAAACCAGACTGTAGCAGTTGATGTTCAGGGAGTTCAGACGTTTTTCTCCACCCAGCTCTGGCAGGTTGATGATGAAAGCGGCATCGGTCACTTCCCCACCCAGACGGCGGATCAGTTTCGCAGTGGCTTCAATAGTGCCACCCGTTGCCAGCAGATCGTCGATCACCAGAATTTTTTCGCCCGGCTGGATCGCATCAACGTGGATTTCCAGGCTGTCAGTGCCGTATTCCAAATCGTAGGTTTCGCTGATGGTCTCACGCGGTAATTTGCCCGGTTTGCGCACAGGAACAAAACCCACGCCCAGAACCAATGCCACCGGGGCGCCGAACAGGAAACCACGAGCTTCGGTGCCGACCACTTTGGTCACACCAGCATCGCGATAACGATCGGCCAGTAATTTAATGCTTTCAGCGTAAGCTTTCGGGTCTTCCAGCAAACTGGTGACGTCGCGGAACAGTATGCCTGGCTTAGGATAGTCAGGGATGGTTTTGATACTGTCTTTAATTAACTGAAGCTGCTGTGCGGTAGCGGTCATAATGTCATTGCCTGATATAGCTGCTGTTCATACTTAAACGCGGGCGGTCAAATGTCCCCCGTCATGCCTGATATAAAGCATGTCGTCTAAGGAAGGAAATTGGGAGCGCACCGACGTACGAGATGCCCAAATCTATGCAAAGCCGCTTTAAAAAGCAACCCGCAGCCGGACATGATCACCTTTTTTATTGCTCAAGGTCAACCACTGGTAATCGCCACATCATAATAAGCAACATAAACATCATGCAGAGCAATAAAATACGAACCCATAATAACGGGACGAAATAGATCGAGATGGCAAAGGTCACCAGAATCAGCACCACCGCTTTCGGTTTCGCGCCTTTTGGTAATGCGCGATGCTGCTGCCAGTGACGCAAATAACTGCCGAACCAGGAGCGGTGCAGTAACCAGTGGTGAAAACGCGGCGACGAGCGGGCGAAGCACCAGGCGGCCAGCAATAGAAAGGGGGTCGTCGGCAGTAGTGGCAGCACAACACCCAGCGTCGCCAGCACCACGCAAATCCAGCCAAGAATGATCAGTAGTACGCGTTTCATTCAATTCCTTTTAATTCGGATAAACCACGGCAAGTATTCCTCTGGCCAGTGTAAACTGACGCAGCAACTCTGTCATATTTGCCGGACGCGTCATCAATGGAGATTTCCCGTGAGCACAGAACGAATTTTACATGTCCTTGATCAGCAGATCGAAACACTGTCGCGGGAAATCGAACCGATTGGCCACGTCTCCGCCACGCAGGCGCGATTTGATATCGCCCTGTTCTCCACCAAAGGCACGCGTCTGCGGGATTATCTGGCTGAGATAAAAAATAATTTGCGCCAGCTTAATCAGGAAGTGGTGGAAAAGCGTTCCGCGCAGGTGGCATTTATCGCTGAACGGCTGGTGGCGCAAATCACTGCTATGCAGCGTGAACTGGCTACCCAAACGCTGCGCAAAACGCATCAGACGCCGGAACGTAAAAGCCATGATAACTACACCAGACTGGCGGAAACTCAGCAGTTTGAGCGGCGACTCATCGCCATGATTGAAGACCGGGAAACCACACTCGGGCAACTGGCGACGTTCAGCGATCAGCAGCGAGTACAGAAGGAACTGGCCGCGTTAGAAGGACGACTTATGCGTTGTCGGCAGGCGCTGGCGAAAATAGAAAAGCAGATTGAGCGGCAGGAAAAAGGTTTTTGAATCTTTATCACATTTTTTGAATTCAGCCTGCTTCGTTGACCTTTTCTTATCTATAATGATAAGTCCAAAACCTGCTAATTATAATGTTGGCCAATATGTCAGTAGAAAATGCGCCTCCCGAACTTCAGCTTGCTGTTGATCTGATTTACCTGCTCGAATGCAACGAGATTGCGCCTGAAACCGCCCTTGCCGCACTGGAAATTGTGCAGCGCGATTATCAGGAAAAGCTGAAGAGCAGCAAAAGTTCGCTTTCCATCAGTTATCTGTAAGCTCACCAGCCTGGGTTAGTGGCTGCCGGAGGAAATATCAGGGGATTTCATCGCTTTCCCCTGATGTGGAAACCACTCTCAGCCCAGCGTCACCGCATCCGGTTCATCTCCTGGCTGTCTCAGCACCCGCTTCACTTCCTGAACTTCGCTTCCGTCCTGATTATGCAGATACACTTCCAGCTGATTAAAGGCAATGTTGATGTCGTTCTCGCGGCAGAGTTTATCGATGCTGCGGTTGAGTTCATCGACGGTGTAACTGCGGTCTCCCAGCTCGCGAACATACACACGCAGTTCGTGATCCAGCGTGCTTGCGCCAAAATTAAGGAAGAAGACCAGCGGCGACGGATCGTTCATGACCCGTGGATTTTCATGCGCTGCCTGCAATAAAATCTCTTTCACTTTGTCGAGATCTGAACCGTATGCCACGCCAATTTTAATCAGCACACGAGTCACGGTATCGGTCAGCGACCAGTTAATCAGCCGCTCGGTCACGAAAGCTTTATTAGGAATGATCACTTCTTTGCGATCGAAATCGGTGATGGTCGTGGCGCGAATGCGGATGCGGCTGACCGTACCGGAGAATGAGCCGATGGTAACGGTATCGCCGATTCGCACCGGCCGCTCAAACAGGATAATCAGACCCGACACGAAGTTGGCGAAGATCTCCTGCAAGCCGAACCCCAGCCCGACCGACAGCGCCGCCACAAGCCACTGAAGTTTATCCCATGAAACGCCCAGCGATCCGAGCGCGGTCACGGCTCCGATCACTGTAATCGAATAGGTGAGGATGGTGGTGATCGCATACGACGTTCCCTGCCGCAGTTGCAACCGCGAGAGAACCACGACTTCCAGCAATCCCGGTAGGTTACGCGTGAGCACATAGGCCACGATCACCGCCAGAAAGCCGAGCAGTAAATTCCCAAGCGTAACGGTTTGCTGCGTCACCGTGCCCGCGACTGTTCCGGAATAATGCCATAACGAAATGCTGTCGAGATAAGAAATCACCGTCAGCAAATCCGACCAAATCCAGTAGAACACCGTTGCGAAGATAAAGAACAGCACCATGGTGGTCAGGCGCAGCGACTGCTGGTTAATCTGATCCAGCCCCAGCGGCGGCTCTTCAACTGGCTCACTGCCTTCCACGCCATCTTTAGTGACCGCCGTCTGACGTCGTGCCAGCGCACGCCGGTAGGCCAGACGACGGGCCGCCACGCTCAGTCCGCGCAGCGCAGTAAGATAGGTGATATTCCAGAAAATAAGCAGATACAGGCTGTCTATCCAGCGCCCGGCCAGCCGCAGGGTAGTGTAGAAGTAACCCGTCACCATCAGGCCAATCAGAAATACCGGCGCCAGCGCGATGGCAGTAACCACCACCAGACGAATATTGTGCGAATCTTTTTCGCGCCAGCCATCGCGCGCAATCGGGAAAACCAGCACAGTCAGTGCGGTGAGTGTCAATAAAATCACCACCTGCCCGATAATGTCATCCACCAGCCCGAGCGGCGCTTTTTCGCCACGCACTGACCAGAAGATCAGCGGCAGCATCACCAGACTCAGGCGGATCACCGAGCGCCGGTAATGCGCACAGGTGGTCGCCGGTGTATTGAAGTGGCGTTCGTTGATACCGCCCGGTTTAAGAATACGGTAGCAGAATCCCATCACCAGTTGGAAAACGGCCAGCCGCTGAGACAGTGTCCATAAAAAGTCGCTGAGCTCGATATCACACTGCGAGAACCAGTAGCCAACACCCAGCATCAGCAAGACACCCGGCAGAACGTTGAGCACCATCAGCAACAGAGCCTGCGGCGTGTGCAGCTGGCTGTCGCGCTTGAGCTGTCCGACGTCGTTACTCAGGCTTTCAATCCGCTCATTAATGTATTTTTTGCGCCACATCAGCAGCAAAATCACCATCAGCAGTGGCACAGTCACCGGCAGGGAGTGAATCGCCCCGAGCATCAGTTCGCCGCGCGGAAGATTAATACTCAGGCTGCTCAGCTGGCTTTTGACGTCATCGGGCAGGGATTTAATAAAATCCCAGTTCATCGGTTTATTACTGCTTACCCAGAAAATCTGCTGGGTCAACGTTTCCGTCAGCGACTGATTGATGCTCTGCAACTGCTGCTGGTTGATCTGCAGATTGATCGCCAGAGACAGCTGATTACCCAGCTGTTTATTCAGCTGATCGAGCAGCTCCCGGCGCATATCCACAATTTGATCCAGTGCGTCGCTGATATCATCATTAATGGTTTCTTTGCTGTTAGTCACCACGCCCTGAATGTAGCTGTCACCCTGAAATAACGCATCGCGCTGCTGGTTGATAGTGAATTGCTCAAGGCGTAAATCCGCAATGCGCGCGCTCATGTCGGTGATCAGACCGGATGGCGGAATAGTGTTTTGCTGTTGCTGGTACAAAATGCGTGACAGCAACAGGCTGCCTTTGAGCACGGTGATCTGTTCTTTAAGATCATGCTCCGACTGCGCCGAGCGATCTAACCAGTTTTTGACCGTGATGTTTTTCTGCACCAGCTGATTGCCCTCTTCGGTGGCGGCGATCAGGCGTTCACTCAGCTTGCGGTTGATCCCCAGTTCCTGCGCCACCAGCGGGTCATTCTGAATATTGGAGGTATCGTCTGGAGTCTGCGCTTCTTTTGCCGTGCGCTCAGAGAGGATCAGGCGTTTACCATTCACCACTTCCTGCAATAACTGGGCGGTGTGCTCCAGCTGATTAATATGGGCGTTGGTATAATCACGCTGCTTTTGCAGTAAATCTTGCAACGTGGTGTTGGCTTCCAGGCTTTTGCGTTGTAAATCGATTTGTGCGTTCAGCAACGCTTGCTGGGTCACCAGCGTGGTTTGCTGAGTGTTACGTAAATCCTGCTGCCCCGGCGACATCCCGTTGAGCTCATTGCGGATTTTCTGGATACCCAGCGAATAGGTATACATCGCGTTCTGGACCCGTTCCGGCTGGGTTTGTAGCGAAATTAACTGCGTATTGAACGTCGAGAGATCTTCCTGTGAGGACTGAAGATCGTCGAGGGTATCGTTGAGGCGGTTTTCCAGCTGACGCAGAGAAAGCGCGGAAAGCTGGGCTTTATTGACGTCATCTTTAGTGCTGTTTTTCAGCTGTTCGAGTCCGTCTATTGCCGCACGCAATTTCTGTGGCGCTTCGGTAACCTGCTGATGCAGCTGCGTGGCGTCCTGCTTCACGCGATCGAGCGCGTCAAGGTACTCCATCGTATGGATTAAATCCTGCTGCGACAATTTATCGACTGGCGTGAGGTTTTTCTGCCGGTTAAAGGTATCGAGCTGGTTTTGCACTTCGTTGCGGGTCGGGACATCGTTACTGCCCGCATGAGAAGGAAGAGAGATAAGTAAAAGTGCGAGGCATATCACGAGTATATAAATTCGTAATATCCCATTTTTTTTCAGGGTTAACATGTTGTCAGAAGGTACGGCCAGAAACCGGTTAAACATACGTGAGCTTCAACTCATTTACCGAATGAATAGTATGGTGACGACAATAGCAGCCTTCCGGCTTAAAGAAAGAGGAAAAGCGTTTCTGAATACAACATGAGATCGCTTAATTTATCCACACAACGCCCCATAAACATTGCAGGCTTATTGTTTTTATCTGGGAATATTATTGATACTTTGGCGCGGCAGAAAGGAAGGGAGAATGGCGGAGCATATCGATGTAAGTGTCAACAAACTTCCCGGCATTGGCTTCTAAATCAAAGCTTTCTGGAATGAATAACCAGTTTTCCATCAGGCCGGTCAGGTAGGCGCGCAGAATAATAGCGGCCTGACGGGTATCGAGAGTGGCGGGCAATTGTTTTTCTTGAATACATCGCAGCAGAATACGCTCGATTTTCCCGTACCCTTCCATATATAGCGATTTTCGCGCTTCATGGACGGATGTCATCTCCCCAACAAATTCACATTTATGGAATATAATCTCCATCAGTGCCTTACGTTGAGTATCAGTGACCGTGGAAACAAGAATGTAAATTAAGATTTCACGTAAAATACGCAGTGGATTATTAGGAAACTTTGTCTGATACTCTACTTCGAGCACTTTTACCCGGGATTCATAGGCTTCCCAGATCGCATTAAAAAGTTCTACTTTGTTTCGGAAATGCCAATAAATTGCGCCCCGCGTCACACCGGCTGCATTTGCAATATCAGTCAGTGATGTCGACGATACCCCACGGGCCGAAAACTCTCGTACAGCAGCATCCAGTATCTGCTGTCTGGTTTCCAGCGCCTGTGATTTGGTTTTTCGTGCCATAGGTTTATCTTTCAGGGGAGTTTGATTTACATACATTCTTGAATGTATGTAACATAGCACGCAGATACTATAAGCGCAGCAATGGATTTGGAATGTTGTGATCCATTGGACAATTTGAAATCGGACACTTGAGGTTTATTTATGAACAAAAACAGAGGGTTAACGCCTCTGGCGGTAGTTCTGATGCTATCCGGAAGCTTAGCACTTACAGGATGTAACGATAAAGAAGCTCAACAAGGTGCGCCACATGCTCCGCAGGTTGGCGTCGTTACCCTGAAAACTGAACCGCTGAATGTGACTACCGAACTTCCTGGTCGTACTGCTGCTTTCCGCATCGCTGAAGTACGTCCGCAGGTTGGCGGCATCATTCTAAAACGCAACTTCGTTGAAGGCAGCGAAATCAAAGCAGGGACCTCTTTATATCAAATTGATCCAGCCACTTATCAGGCCGCGTATGACAGCGCTAAAGGCGATCTGGTAAAAGCTCAGGCCAACGCACAGATTTCCCGCGTGACTGTGAATCGCTACAAACCTCTGCTCGGCACTAACTACATCAGTAAGCAGGATTACGACACCGCTGTCGCTACCGCAGCGCAAGCTGATGCTGCCGTAGTGAGTTCGAAAGCTGCCGTTGAATCAGCTCGTATCAATCTCGCTTACACCAAAGTCACCTCTCCTATCAGCGGACGTATTGGTATTTCGTCTGTCACTGAAGGTGCGCTGGTGTCGAACGGTCAGGCCACTGCATTGGCAACTGTCCAACAACTCGATCCTATCTACGTTGACGTGACTCAGTCGAGTAACGACTTCCTGCGTCTGAAGCAGGAACTGGCTGACGGTTCCCTGAAACAAGCCAACGGCAAAGCGCAAGTCAAACTACTGATGGACAACGGTAAAGAATATTCACAGGCGGGTACATTAGAATTCTCTGATGTGACGGTTGATGAAACCACCGGCTCTATTACGTTACGTGCCATCTTCCCGAATCCAAATGACTCACTGCTGCCAGGGATGTTTGTGCGCGCACGTCTGGATGAAGGGGTTAATAACAACGCTCTGCTGGTTCCTCAACAAGGTATCACTCGTAACCCACGCGGTGATGCAACAGCTATGGTAGTTGGCGCTGACAATAAAGTTGAGCTTCGCACTGTCACCACAACGCAGGCTATTGGCGACAAATGGGTCGTGACCGATGGCCTGAAAAGTGGCGATAAAGTCATCGTGACAGGTCTGCAAAAAATTAAGCCCGGCGTACAGGTTACTGCACAGGAAGTTGATCAAAAAGCAGCTGCATCCGATACAGCGACGAAGTCTTAATAGGAGCCGGTAATTCATGGCTAAGTTTTTTATAGATCGTCCCATCTTTGCATGGGTGATCGCCATCATCATCATGTTGGCAGGGGCATTGGCAATTCTTAAATTGCCTATCGCACAGTATCCAACGGTTGCGCCACCGGCTATCCAGCTGACCGCAACTTATCCGGGTGCGGATGCGCAAACGGTGCAGGATACGGTGACCCAGGTTATCGAACAGAACATGAACGGTATTGACAACATGATGTACATGTCGTCGACCAGTGACTCTTCAGGTACTGTCCAGATTACCCTCACATTTGCTTCCGGTACTGATGCAGATATTGCACAGGTTCAGGTTCAGAACAAATTGCAGCTGGCAACACCGTTGCTGCCGCAGGAAGTTCAGCAACAAGGTATCTCCGTTGAGAAATCGAGCAGCAGCTTCCTGATGGTCGCGGGCTTTATCTCTAATAACGGGACCATGACGCAGGATGATATCGCCGACTACGTGGGGTCTAACATTAAAGACCCGGTCAGCCGTACTTCAGGTGTGGGTGACGTTCAGCTGTTTGGTGCCCAGTACGCAATGCGTATCTGGATGGATCCGAACAAACTGAACAACTTCCAGCTGACGCCGGTTGATGTCATCAACGCGATTAAAGTCCAGAACAACCAGATTGCCGCAGGTCAGCTCGGTGGTACACCGCCGGTGCCTGGTCAGCAACTGAACTCCTCTATCGTGGCGCAGACCCGTCTGAAGTCCGCTGATGAGTTCGGCAAAATCATTCTGAAAGTGAATCAGGACGGCTCTCAGGTACGTCTGAAAGACGTGGCAAAAATTGAATTGGGTGGTGAAAACTATGATGTTATCGCCCGCTTCAACGGACAACCGGCATCAGGTTTGGGTATCAAACTGGCTACCGGTGCGAACGCCCTTGATACGGCGTCATCAGTAAAAGCAACACTGGCTAAACTTCAACCGTTCTTCCCTGCGGGCTTAGAAGTTGTTTATCCGTATGACACCACACCGTTCGTTAAAATCTCGATTAAAGAAGTAGGTAAAACGCTGTTCGAGGCCATCGTCCTTGTATTCCTGGTGATGTTCTTGTTCCTGCAAAACTTCCGCGCGACGCTGATTCCGACGATCGCCGTTCCGGTAGTATTGCTCGGTACGTTTGCCGTGCTTTCTGCGTTTGGCTATTCGATAAACACCTTAACGATGTTCGGGATGGTGCTCGCGATAGGCTTGCTCGTCGATGACGCCATCGTCGTCGTCGAGAACGTAGAACGCGTGATGGTCGAAGACGGCCTGCCACCCAAAGAAGCCACTAAGAAATCCATGGAACAGATCCAGGGTGCTCTGGTGGGTATTGCGATGGTGCTGTCCGCAGTATTCATCCCAATGGCCTTCTTCGGCGGCTCAACCGGTGTTATCTACCGTCAGTTCTCCATCACCATCGTCTCTGCCATGGTGCTGTCGGTGCTGGTGGCGATGATCCTGACGCCTGCCCTGTGTGCGACCATGTTGAAGCCGGTTGCCAAAGGTGAGCATCACGAGAAGAAAGGCTTCTTCGGCTGGTTTAACAAGAAATTTGAGCAAAGTACGCACCACTACACCGACAGCGTAGGCAATATTCTGCGCAGCACCGGTCGTTATCTGGTGATTTACTTGCTGATCGTTGTTGGTATGGCATTCCTGTTTATCCGCCTGCCTACCTCCTTCCTGCCAGAAGAAGACCAGGGTGTATTCCTGACCATGGCGCAGTTGCCTGCAGGTGCAACCCAGGAACGTACGCAGAAAGTGCTCGATGAAGTCAGCAACTACTACCTGACTAAAGAAAAAGCCAACGTGAACTCTGTGTTTACCGTTAACGGCTTTGGCTTTGCGGGTCGTGGCCAGAACACCGGTATCGCCTTCGTCAGTCTGAAAGACTGGTCTGAACGTAGCGGCGCTGAAAACAAAGTCCCTGCGATTGCAGGCCGTGCAATGGGCGCGTTCAGTACCATCAAAGATGCACTGGTGTTCCCGTTCAACTTACCGGCCATTGTGGAGTTGGGTACGGCAACGGGCTTTGACTTCCAGCTGATTGACCAGGCAAACCTTGGGCATGACAAACTGACGCAGGCGCGTAACCAGTTACTGGGCATGATTGCTCAGCATCCAGACTTGCTGACTCAGGTACGTCCAAACGGTCTGGAAGATACGCCACAGTTCAAAATCGAAATTGATCAGGAAAAAGCGACCGCCCTTGGCGTGTCTATTTCTGACATCAACACCACCTTGGGTGCATCGATTGGTGGTAGCTACGTCAATGACTTCATCGACCGTGGTCGCGTGAAGAAAGTGTACGTGCAGGCTGAAAACAAGTATCGCATGTTGCCTTCCGACATCAACAATCTGTATGTCCGCGGCAGCGCGGGTCAGATGGTGCCGTTCTCCGCGTTCTCCACCGCGAAATGGGAATACGGTTCACCGCGTCTGGAGCGTTATAACGGTCTGCCATCGATGGAAATCCTGGGTCAGCCAGCACCGGGCAAGAGTAGCGGTGATGCGATGGCGATGATGGAGTCTCTGGCTTCCAAACTCCCAAGCGGCATCGGCTATGACTGGACGGGTCTGTCTTACCAGGAACGTTTGTCAGGTAACCAGGCTCCGGCTCTGTATGCCATCTCACTGATCGTGGTCTTCCTGTGTCTAGCCGCATTGTACGAGAGCTGGTCGATACCGTTCTCCGTCATGCTGGTTGTGCCACTCGGGGTTGTCGGTGCGCTTCTGGCGGCAACGATGCGCGGTCTGAGTAACGACGTTTACTTCCAGGTGGGTCTGTTAACCACCATCGGACTGTCAGCGAAAAACGCCATATTGATTGTCGAATTTGCCAAAGACCTGATGGATAAAGAAGGTAAAGGGCTGATTGAATCGACGCTGGAAGCAGTCCGTATGCGTCTGCGTCCGATTCTGATGACCTCACTGGCCTTCATCCTCGGTGTTATGCCGCTGGTTATCAGTTCCGGTGCAGGCTCAGGTTCTCAGAACGCCGTAGGTACCGGTGTTATGGGCGGGATGATCACTGCTACGCTGTTGGCGATCTTCTTTGTTCCGGTCTTCTTCGTGGTGGTTCGTCGCCGCTTCGGTAAGAAGAACGAGGATATTGAACACACGCATAAAGTAGAGCATCCGACGTTATAACCGGATCCCCTACCCTGACGAAAGGCCGCTGATGCGGCCTTTTTTTTCGTCTAAACCTTGAACATAAATTGAGATAGGTGCATAATTATTGTTATAGTATAACATAGCATTTAGAGGCATTATGAAACCTACTATCCATCCTGCTTATCGCACCGTCGTGTTTCACGACACCAGCGCTAACGAATACTTTAAAGTCGGTTCCACAATTTCCACAGACCGCACCATTGAACTGCAAGGTGTGACCTTTCCTTACCTCACCATTGAAGTGTCTTCGGCCTCACATCCGTATTACACCGGCAAACAGAAAGAGTACTCAAAAGAAGGCAGCACCGCGCGCTTCAACCAGCGTTTCGGCAGCTTCCTCGGTAAGAAATAAACAGCATCAGGGAGATGTAGTATGCAGGTTCTGAGTTCATTACGTTCGGCGAAAAAACGCCATCCGGATTGCCGCGTTGTCCGCCGTAAAGGCCGGATCTATGTGATTTGCAAAAGTAATCCGCGCTTTAAAGCCGTTCAGGGGAAGAAGAAAAAACGTTAAGTGAGTTTAATTGATTGAGTTGCTGTGGCACAAAAACAAAAACCCCGTCGCTTGCCCGACGGGTTTTTTTTATATGCTAAGACATGATGTAAACCTCCCCACAGCGGTGCCATGAGGAGGGGAAATCTTATTTCATACTGGCGACAATCGTCTCGACGTTATGTTTAAACGCTTTTATGTATGTCGTTGCCGGGCCCTGCGGACCTGATAAAGCTTCCGGATACAACTCTCCACCAGGCTGCGCGCCACTGGCTGCAGCAATCTGCTTCACCAGGCGTGGATCGGTCTGATTCTCGATGAAGTAGGTTTTTACCTTCTGTTCTTTAATCTGCTTAATCAGTGATGCCACACCGCTCGCGCTGGCTTCCGCTTCGGTAGAGAAACCAACCGGAGCCATAAAGCTCACATGATATTCCTGACCGAAATAGCCAAATGCATCATGGCTGGTCAGTACTTTACGTTTCGACTGAGGAATACCAGTGAACTCGGTTTTCGCCCACGCATCCAATTTTTGCAGCTGCTCAATGTAAGCCGTGCCGCGCTGACGGAAATAATCAGCATCTTCCGGATCCGCTTTAATCAACGCATTCATCACATTGGTCGCGTAAATCACCCCGTTAGCCATACTGTTCCACGCATGCGGATCGGTAATTTGCTTGCCGTCTTCTTCCATTTTGCGTGAGTTAACGCCTTGCGATGCCGTTACCAGATGCCCTTTATAACCGGACGCACTAACCAGACGATCGATCCAACCTTCCAATCCTAAACCGCTGACGAATACGACATCAGAGGCGTTAATCGCTTTGCTATCCTTGGGTGAAGGTTCGAAACTGTGCGGATCGCCGTCCGGCCCGACCAGGGTGGTCACCTTGACGTGCTCGCCACCGACTTCCTGAACGATATCACCGAGAATAGAAAAGCTGGCTACCGCGTCTACGGTTTTCGCCATCGCCAATGGGCTCGACAGCAGGGCAGCTACTGCGAGTGATACAGGTAATACTTTCATCATGTCCCCTTAATTTTTGGTGCTACTTTTCATTGTGTTACTGCTTAAGAGCGCGAGGCGGTTAACATCCCGCCACGCTTTCCAAATAAAACTGAAATAAAGAAAATAACCGTCGCGCTGAGCACAATCGCCGGGCCTGCCGGCAGTGAAGCGTAATACGACCAAATCAGCCCGA
Organism: Enterobacteriaceae bacterium Kacie_13; assembly: GCA_013457415.1. Classification (NCBI taxonomy): domain Bacteria; kingdom Pseudomonadati; phylum Pseudomonadota; class Gammaproteobacteria; order Enterobacterales; family Enterobacteriaceae; species Enterobacteriaceae bacterium Kacie_13. Next base: position 1,224,385 of record CP045665.1, on the reverse strand, counting down.
CGACGCTGGAAATCACCCCGATAATCATCGCGCTCAATAGCGTGTGCGGTAAATCGCGTGCCCAAAAACGCGCACTGGCCGCAGGCAGCATCATCAATCCGACAGACATCAGCGTGCCAAGGATCTGGAAACCGGCGACCAGATTAAGCACCACCAGCGCCAGGAAAATACCGTGGATCGCCGCCAGCCATTTACTGGCACTCACACGAAGAAAGAGTGAGTCAAAAGATTCGATCACCAGCGCGCGATAGATGCAGGCCAGCACCAGCAACGACACGCTGCTGATGATCCCGACCATGATCATCGCAGAAGAATCGATTGCGAGAATGGAGCCAAATAAAACATGCAGTAGATCGACGCTTGAACCTCGCAGCGAAACTAGCGTAACGCCCAGCGCGAGTGAGCCAAGGTAGAAACCGGCGAAGCTTGCGTCTTCTTTCAATTGCGTTTTGCGACTCACCAGCCCTGACAGCATGGCCACCGCCAGCCCGGCGATAAACCCGCCAATCCCCATCGCCACCAATGACATACCTGAAATCAGATAGCCTATTGCAGCCCCCGGTAAAACGGCGTGAGAGAGCGCATCACCAACCAGACTCATCCGCCTTAACAGGAGAAAGACGCCTAAAGGTGTCGCGCTTATCGATAATGCAATGCAGGCGATCAGCGCGCGGCGCATAAAACCAAATTCAATAAAGGGGTCGGCCAGCAAATGGAAAAGCATCATGAGTTGGCGACTCCCGCCACGAGAGAAAAAGGTTCAGACGAAACGCAGGCATGCGCGGGATGAGGAAAATGGCTCAGAACATCGTTCGCACTTCCCCACAGATTTTGTTGACCACTGAGATAAAGCACATCGGAGAAATGCCGGGAAACCATTGAAATATCATGCAACACCGCAATGACGGTCTTGCCTTCCCGATGCCATTGCGCGATGACCTTAAGGAGCAATTCGGTCGTCTGGCTGTCGATGCCGGTAAATGGCTCATCGAGCATGATGAGCGGAGCCTGCTGCACCAGCAAACGTGCGAATAACGTGCGCTGTAACTGTCCGCCAGAAAGCGAGCCCACTGGAAAACTCGCCATCTCCGTCATCCCTACGGTCTCCAGCGCCTGTTCCACATTTATCGTTGACTGGCGGTTAATCCCGCCAAATAAGCCACTCTGCGGCCAGCATCCCATCGTCACGATATCGAGCACGCTGATAGGGAAACTGCGATCCAGTTCTGCCTGCTGCGGTAAATACGCCAAACGTGGACGCCTGCCCCGACTGAATGTGATGTCACCAGCGACGGCCTGCTGCAGGCCCGCCAGTGTTTTTAGAAACGTCGATTTCCCAGCGCCGTTGGCACCAATCACCGCCGTTAATGAACCAGGCAAAAAGCGGCCACAGAGCGGCATAGTCACCGCGCGACGGTCATAGCCGACTTCGACATTGTTAACAAAAATCATGGTAGTGAAATCGCCCAGTAAATCGCGGCCCAAAGAACAGCGAGTGCGGTCAGTACGCCGATACAGCGTGCTGGCGAAGAAATCGTAAAGAGTGTTTTGGTCATAACCCCTCCAAATGGTTATAATATAACATCACATAGTTTTTTATCAATGCATGAACTGTTTCAGTTTCTTAACAGCATCAGACAGCGCCAAAAAATGTCAGAAAAGGGTAAAAATTAATGAATGCATCATAAATCCCATGAAAATCAAATCACTACACGCTCAGGCAAAGAGAATTTTTTTTCGTACTTGAAGCACAGAATCCGGAAAGTATGTAATAATGAAAGGACAGGACTTAAGAGGAAATTACCCGTGCTGAAAATGTTCCCCAGCGATATTTGTGGTAAAACCCCCTCTGTTAAAGAGTTACAAGAGATTATCCAGCGTTCTTTATCTGAAATTGAAGAACCTTTAATTGGTGATTTATCTTATTTTTCTGAAAATGCCCGTTATGAGCCGGATTCTTTGCAAATTGTGTCTATAACTCAAACGAACGAAAGCCAATATTCAATGAGTTATCGTTACAAATGGACAGTTTTCAATGGGTGTCTGGACATTAATGCAGACGAGTATACGACGCAAAATGTGACATTCAGGGTCAAGCCAGAAGGGCTTGAGTTTGATATTATTGACACATCCAGAGGAACTACTGCAGACGAATTGTAAGTTTGAGTAATACGTTTGCACAGCGTTCTAAAAATGAATTATATTTAATCTGTTAACTGTAGAATAATCCCTTGTAAAACCTCCTTGAGATACCGGTTTATTGTGATTGTTACTGATGTTTAACCGAGTTTGTGATGTTTGCAGTTTCAAGAGTTTGTTGTGAGAGCTGGTTCCTGTAAGCCATTAAGTTTTGTTGTTTACTCACAGAGTGTTATCAACACCGAATAAACCATTACGGAGGGGATGATATGGATGAGTACTCGCCTAAGCGGCACGATATCGCTCAGTTACGATTCCTGAATGAAATGTTGTATGATGAAGGAATTGCAACACTGGGTGACAGTCATCATGGTTGGGTTAACGACCCTACTTCAGCTGGTAACCTGCAACTCAACGAACTGATCGAACACATTGCATCCTTTGTGATGAGTTTTAAAATTAAGTACCCCGACGATAACCATTTAAGTGATCTGGTTGAAGAGTATCTGGATGATACCTACACCCTGTTCAGTAATTATGGAATAAATGATTCTGATTTACGCCAATGGCAGAAGACCAAAAAGCGATTATTCAGAATGTTCTCAGGGGACTACATCTGTACCCTAATGAAGACTTGAGTAATAATTTATATGCTGTCATCAGAAAAAAATGAAAAGGCCACGATGAACAAAATCGACTATTTGATGCGTTTAAGAAAATGCACCACTATTGATACACTTGAACGTGTTATTGAAAAAAATAAGTATGAACTTTCAGACGACGAACTCGAATTGTTTTACTCGGCAGCTGACCACCGTCTGGCAGAACTGACGATGAATAAGCTGTACGATAAAATCCCTGTTGCCGTGTGGAAATTTGTACGTTAACAGTTTGCATTGAGCCGAATTATCGCTCGGCTCAATGTTTATTATTTCAACAATATAACGTTAGCTTTGTTTAACAATTCCCTGCGCGCAACCCATCTTTCTTTTCTTTAACTCGTTGATGAAACGTTTTTAAGAGAAACTGGAAACATTGTTCCGTTTTCCCAGAGCGCAATGGAGCCGGTTTACGCATCATCGCAACCGTACGACTTAATGTCGGCTGCTGCAGATGAATTATTGTTAATTCATTATCGTTAAGTGTTGAAGTATATAATTCTGGCAGAATTGCCAGGGCTAAACGCGACCGCACCAGCCCGTACAGCGTCTCCTGAAAATCTACCCGATAATTTACCTGCAAATTCAGACGATGGGTCTCGTTCATCGACGTCACCAACCTGCTGACATTTCCCTTCGAAAACAATGCAATATCTCTTTTCGCCAGCTGTCGCCACGGAATATTGTGTCCTTCGGCCAGCGCATCATCACGTCTGATGACCACCACAAATGGGTCTTCGAGCAGCGGATACACAGCTATTGATTCGGGCACCGTGCTGTCAGTCGCACCGATACCGAAATCAACCGATCCGTTCTCCAGTTCCAGTAATAAAGCATCATTGGTGAGATCGTGAAATTCCACACGCATATCAGGGAAATATTCTGACAGCAATTGCGGTACAACTGGAAATAATAAAGTGCTGACTGAAGGCACTAATCCAATACGTAATGTTCCATCCCCGCCCTGTTGCATTATTTGCTGCATATCATCGAACGCGCTGTGAGCCGTATTTAATAAGCGTTCTGCATAAGGCAGAACTGCTTCGCCCTGTTCGGTGAGCCTCACGTTTTGCGCCGTCCGGTGCAATAGTCTCCCGCCTAAAACTGACTCAATTTGTCGCAGCGCACTGCTCAATGCTGGCTGGCTGATCGCCAATCTGTTGGCGGTTTCAGTGAAACTTCGCAGCTGTGCCAGTGTGACAAAATATTGAATTTGCTTGAGAGACAGTGCCGGCAAGCGGCGCCAGGGTTCAGACATGATGTGCAGTTATTCCGATAAAATAGAAAACGTTTGCTCAGCATAACCGCATCTTATAATCAGATAAAATAAATCATCTGTGCAAAGCCGCTTCCTCTCCCTACATTAGCCTCACTACTCTGCAAATCCGGAAACAGCTATGACCGATAACCTGACCTCCTTGCCCATGCGCCAGAAGGCAATTAATGCTGCACTGGGGAAAATTCCCTTTGACCGCCTGTTGATCAACGCACAGGTCATTGACATGGTGACGGGCGAAATACGTGATGCAGACGTGGGTCTGGTCGGCAGCATGATTGCCAGCGTGCATCCGCGCGGAAAATTCACTCAGAGCACTAATGTTGATGATCTGTCTGGTTTTTTTCTATCACCAGGCCTGATAGATACCCACGTCCATATTGAAAGCTCGCACCTTCCACCAGAAAAATACGCAGAAATAGTCGTCGCTCAGGGTACGACCACCGTTTTTTGGGATCCTCATGAGCTGGCGAATGTACTTGGCGTAGCGGGCGTAGAGTACGCAGTGAAATCCAGCCGTAACCTGCCACTGCGGGTCATCTGCGCGGCACCGTCGAGCGTACCTTCAACGCCGGGGCTGGAGATGTCAGGCGCGGATTTCAAAGGCCAGGAAATGCAAACTATGCTGAGCTGGCCGGAAGTGGCGGGCGTCGCAGAAGTTATGGATATGTACGGCGTGCTCAACGGTAGCGAACGAATGATGGAGATCCTCGACGCCGGATTGCGCAGTGGCAAGTTGATTGAAGGCCATGCGCGCGGCCTCAAAGACGAGCAGCTACAGGCCTATCTGGCGGCGGGTGTGACCTCCGATCATGAGCTGACCTCTGCAGAAGACGCGCTGGAGAAGCTGCGTGCCGGGCTGACACTGCAAATTCGGGGTTCACATCCTTATTTGTTGCCGGATATCGCGGCGGCACTATTATCTTTGCCTCATCTTTCCTCGCAAATTACGCTGTGTACCGATGACGTACCGCCGGACCATCTGATGGAAAAAGGCGGCCTGATCCAACTTATCAAACTGCTGATCTCCCACGGACTACAGGTTGAAGACGTGCTCAGGATGGCGACATTGAATGCCGCTAACCGCATGAATCGTGCCGATCTCGGGCTGATTGCCGCCGGACGCACCGCAGACATCATTGTTTTCGACTCATTAGAAACGCTGAACCCAAGTAAAGTGTTTGTCGCCGGAGACTGCGTCGCAGAACACGGCAAAATGCTGTTTAGCCCTGCGGCAGCCAATGACGTCATACCGCCACGCGACACCATGCGCCTTGAGACACTGACCAAAGAGGATTTCCGGTTGAGGGTCCCGGGTCTGGTAAACGGTAAGGCGCGCTTACGCAACATAAAAGGTGCACGCTTCACGCAGTGGAGTGAAGTCACGGTTGCCGTTCGCAATGGCAGGGTACAAATCCCTAAAGGATTCAGCTTGATCTGGGTACAGCACCGGCATGGTCGACATGACGCCACACCGAAAATGGCTTTGCTGGAGGGGTGGGGAGAATTACGCGGCGCGATTGCGACGTCCTATTCCCATGACTCGCATAATCTGGTGGTACTGGGCCGCGATCCTGCGGATATGGTGCTTGCCGCTAATCAGTTGATCGAAAGCGGCGGCGGCATGGCGCTGAGTCAGAACGCTCAATTGCTGGCTAAAGTGGAAATGCCCATCGCTGGAATGCTCTCAGACTTACCCGCCGAAACGCTGGCTTCACAGTTCAAAAATCTGCGTGAACTCAGCGCACAGATTGCTGACTGGGAACCGCCGTATCGGGTATTCAAAGCCATTGAGGGAACCTGTCTGGCCTGTAATGCTGGTCCGCACCTGACAGATTTAGGACTGACTGACGGCGGACTGCGTGAGATCGTCGATCCGGTTCTGCAAATCTGGCCCGACGAGGCCTGATGTTTTTCTATAAGAAACACAAAAAAATAACAGCACACACAATCCGTTAAATATCCTTTTCAGGGGAAAGTAATGACTGACAGTTCTGCAAAAAATGTGGCCGCGTCCTCTGACGAAAGCTGGCTTCAACGCCGTTTCCAGCTTCGTCAGCGCCACACTAAAGTAAAAACCGAGTGTCTGGCCGGTATTACCGGTTTTCTGGCCGCTGCCTATTTACTGGTGGTGATCCCCGGCCTGCTGGCTGTGGGCGGGATGGATAAAGGCGCTGCCACTACCGGCGTGATTCTGGTCTTTGTGCTCGGTTCCCTGCTGATGGCGTTCTACGCCAACCTGCCGTTTATGGTCGGCCCCGGCATTGGTGGATCGGTGCTGGTAGGTATTACGCTGGCCGGAGACGGCATCACCTGGCCGATTGCACTGGGTATCGCCTGCTGGTCGGGGATCTTATTTTTTGTGATGACAGTGTTCGGCCTGCGCGAAGTGGTCACCCGTTCGGTTCCTCAATCCATCAAACTGGGGCTAACGGCATCGATTGGGATTTACGTTGCCCTGCTCGGTTTCCGCAACGCCGGGCTGGTGATGGCCAATGCCAAAACGCATGCGCTGGCGCTGGGGGATTTCACCGCGCCGGGCGCGCTTATCGCCCTGTTGGGTTTGCTGGTCGCCGTAGGGTTGCAGGCACGTAAAGTTCCGGGCGCCATTTTGTGGGCAATTTTACTGGCGACGGTTGTGGGGATCCCGTTTGGCGTGACGCATTTACCTGAGCAGTGGATTTCGCTCCCTCACTCTGTCGCTCCGCTACTGGGTAAAGTCGATCTGACCGGTGCTATCAATATCGCTTTCCTGCCGTTTCTGTTTATCTTCTTCGCCTCTGAATTTTTCTCCACCATGGGGACAACGCTGGCGGTCGGCGGTGAAGCGGGCTTACTCGATGAACACGGCAATATGCAGCACATCAACAGGCCATTCATGGTGGATTCAATTGCCGCCGCGCTCGGGCCGATTGTCGGCATTCCTGCAGCGACTGCGTTAATCGAATCCTCAGCGGCGGCAGAAGCAGGCGGTAAAACCGGTCTGACTGCGCTGGCGGCGGCTGTGATGTTCCTGTTGATGCTTTTGTTTACGCCGATTGCCCTGATGATCCCGAAAGAAGCCACTGCACCAGCGCTTATCCTGATCGGTCTGAACATGTTCAGTAATTTACGTAAAGTGGATTTGGCGAATTTCACCGATGCATTACCGGTGCTGATGATGGTAATGATAACGCTGATTTCCAACAGCTTCGGTACCGGAATCGCGGGCGGGTTGCTGTTTTACATCATCATTAAGGCGGTGGCGGGTAAAGCGCGCGAGGTTCCGCTGGGGCTGTATATTCTGGCGATACCGTTGGTATATTACTTCGCAACGTTAGTACATCACTAAAAGTGATAAAAGGTAGGCAGGTGGCATTTTAGCGTTGTGAATTGAGAAAATTTTACTGAGGAATGGACTGTGGAGGGTCTAAATTGGTGGAGGCCCTGCCAGCTACATCCCGGCACACACGACACCTGCTATGGCTGCTTCCTTCCGGACCTGACCGAGTTAACAAGTTAGTGTTGCGGGAGAACCAACAGAGCCCCCATTGTCGTTGTTGGCTTCATTTCTCTGTGGGAGAACTGAAGCGGTGGGCATTATCAGTGATGCCCGACTCAAAAGCAAGTTAACCGCCGACAACCGTTGGTTTCTTAAACAATACCGCGTAAACCCGACTGCCTGAAAAGTGAAATTACGTCATACTGTCCGGCAAACACTGAGGAGGATGTGATGCCGGAACCCGATAACTTTCGTCAGCGCGTATTTCAAATTATAGCTGCAATCCCCGCCGGACAAGTCACTACTTACGGTAACATCGCGCAGTTAGCAGGCTCGCCGCGGGCGGCACGGCAGGTGGGCGGTGTCCTCAAGAAATTGCCCGAAGGCAGCACCCTTCCCTGGCATCGAGTCATTAACCGTCACGGTGAAATTTCATTGCAGGGCGAAGATTTTAAACGCCAGCGTCAGGCGCTACTCGCCGAGGGGATCGTCTTTAAGAAAGGCAAAATCGATTTAGAAAAGTACGGCTGGAAGTGGTAGTTCACCTGAACGTATCTACAAAAAAGCACCGCCGAAGCGGTGCCTTAGTTTACAGCCTGTGTAGTTAGTACGTTGACTGCGCTGGTGCTGCACTCACCGGAGCAGGGGCTGTACCCAATCCCGTCGGCTCAGATGGATTACTCAACGGCCCAAGCGAACTTGGCTTAGTGGCAACCGGTACGGCAACAACCGGCACAAGTTGCAGATCGGCCTTAGTACCCTGACCATTGTTAATCACTTCTTTAATACTATCGGTCACAAATGTCATCTGACCATTAATGGTCACCGCAGCGCTCAGTAAGACGCGTGCATTCGGTGGGATATCCTGTGGGTTATACGGCAGGATAAACGTGAATGGTGACTGTTTGCCCTGCGTTCTCGCCACTTTCTGCGATATCACTTTGGATGGCGCATCGGCCAGAGAGGCATCTGATAATGTCACGGTCAGCACCGCATCAGGCGGTAAAGCGACACGCTGATTGATGAACACGCTACCGGAGACATTCGGGCCAGTTATTGCAGGCTGGCTGGCCGGACTGGCTGCCGAATTCACCGGAGCCTGCTGAGCGGGTGCCTCGTGATGCTGTGCGCATCCGGCAAGAGTCAGAGACAGCGCGGTTCCACCTACTATCTGCCAAAGTTTCATAGATCGTACTCCCTTTTTATTATTCGCTTGTCGACAAGCTGTAATAAACGCCGACATGAAAATGGTTTCTTTAACCAGCTTACCCATTAATCATGGCACAATAATCTGGTTTTTTCCTCCCGATGGCGAAACAGGTCTTCTGAGTGCTCATAAGATCCACTATCATTAACAGGTTAGACCTGTTCAGCAGCGGTACTTATGTGCTGCTTTCAGGGTGAATCAACCGGTAACTTTCATGAGGCCACTATGAGTCAGGCATTAAAAAATCTGCTGGATCTGCTCGATCTGGAAAAAATTGAAGAAGGACTGTTTCGTGGTCAGAGTGAGGATTTGGGCTTGCGCCAGGTCTTTGGTGGGCAGGTTGTCGGTCAGGCGTTATACGCCGCCAAACAGACTGTTCCGGTTGATCGCGGGATCCACTCTTTTCACAGCTACTTTTTGCGTCCGGGTGACAGCAGTAAGCCAATCATCTATGACGTTGAAATCCTGCGTGACGGCAACAGCTTCAGCGCCCGTCGCGTAAAAGCAGTGCAAAACGGCAAACCAATCTTCTACATGACCGCCTCTTTCCAGAGTCATGAAGAAGGCTTTGAACATCAGAACACCATGCCAGACGTGCCGCAGCCGGAGTCGCTTATTTCTGAGTCAGATATCGCACAAAATCTGGCGCATCTGATCCCGGAAAAGATCCGCGATAAATTCCTCGGCCATCGCCCCATTGAAATGCGCCCGGTGAAATTCCATAACCCGCTGAAAGGCAGCGTCGAAGAGCCGCACCGTGCGGTATGGTTCCGCGCTAACGGTGAAATGCCGGACGATTTGCGCATTCATCAGTATCTGCTGGGCTATGCGTCTGACTTCAATTTCCTGCCGACAGCGCTTCAGCCACACGGTATTGGTTTTCTGGAGCCGGGTATGCAGGTTGCAACGATCGATCACTCGATGTGGTTCCACCGCCCGTTCCGCATGGATGACTGGTTGTTGTACGCCGTAGAGAGTACCTCAGCCTCCGGCGCTCGTGGTTTTGTTCGCGGTCAGTTCTACACCCGTGACGGCGTGCTGGTGGCGTCCACGGTGCAAGAAGGCGTGATCCGCAAACGGGCTGCGGAATAAGTCTCTTCGGGTGAAAAAACGGATATGAAAAAGGGGCGATATTATTATCGCCCCTTTTGCTATTCATCATTATTTTTAGTTTTAGTACTGCTCGCGAAGAGAATTAGCGCACTGCTTTCTCTGAACGTTTATTTACTGGTTGTAAGCATTTTCGCCATGGCTGTTGACGTCCAGACCTTCGCGCTCCTGCTCTTCAGGGACACGCAGACCGACCATCATATCCGCCACTTTGTAACCGATGAAGGCAACAACACCAGACCAGACCAGCGTGACGCAGACGCTGAAGAACTGTACCCAGACCTGATGGCCCATGGTCACTCCTTCTGCATAACCTACACCACCCAGTGAACTGGACGTGAATACGCCGGTCAGTAAGCAGCCTACAATACCGCACACGCCGTGAACACCAAACACGTCACAGGTGTCATCAACTCGCAGCCATTTTTTCAGGGTAACGACGCCCCAAAGACCGGTGATACCGCCGACCAGACCGATTATCAGTGCACCACCGACGCCGACCGTACCACAGGCTGGAGTGATAGCAACCAGACCCGCGATAGCACCGGAGCTTGCACCCAGCAGAGAAGGTTTTCCGCGAACCAGCCATTCAACCAATGTCCATGACAAGATTGCGCCAGCGGTAGCAATGACCGTGTTCAGGAAGGCCAAAGCCGCAATCGGGCTGGCAGCACTTGCTGAACCTGCGTTGAAACCGAACCAGCCTACATACAGGATTGCCGCGCCAGTGAAGACCATCGGCAGATTGTGTGGTTTGAACGCTTCTTTGCCAAAGCCCGCACGTTTGCCCAACAGATAAGCACCGACCAGACCAGCGATGGCGGCGTTGATATGAACCACCGTACCGCCTGCGAAGTCCAGCGCACCATCTGCCGCCAGAAAACCACCTGCCCAAACCATGTGTGCCATCGGAATGTAGGAGAAGGTAAGCCAAATCACAGTAAAAATCAGTACCGCAGAGAAACGTACACGTTCAGCGATACCGCCCACGATCAACGCCACGGTGATACAGGCGAATGAACACTGGAACGCTACGTGAATCATCTGCGAGAAGGTGCCGGTGACAGAATCCAGGCCGATGCCTTTCATCATCACGTTACCGAAACCGCCGAAGAATGCATTACCTTCGCTGAAAGCCAGGCTGTAACCGTAGAGGATCCACAATACGCAGACCAGAGCAAATGTCACGATGACCTGAGTCAACATGGACAACACGTTTTTAGAACGCAGCAAGCCGCCGTAGAACAGCGCCACACCGGGCACGGTCATGAACAATACCAGTGCAGTACAAATCATCATAAACGCGTTATCAGCACCGTTAGCGGCTGCTGGCGCGGCGGCCATGGCAAGCGAAGGCAACAATGCAACCGCGCCAAGCCCCATCATGGATAAAAGTTTTTTCATTATTAACCCACCCCTGTTTCTCAAAACCGTTTCTAAGCTCTTTAATCTCAACCCTTTATGCAAAGAGATGAGCCTGAAATTACAGTGCTGCTTCGTCGGTTTCACCGGTACGAATACGGATAACACGTTGCAATTCAGCAACGAAAATTTTGCCATCACCGATCTTGCCGGTGTAGGCCGCTTTGCTGATCACATCGATCACTTCATCGAGCTGGTCGTCAGCGATAGCAATGTCGATTTTTACTTTTGGCAGGAAGTTCACGCTGTACTCTGCACCGCGATACAGTTCAGCGTGACCTTTCTGACGGCCGAAACCTTTAACTTCCGTTACGGTCAGCCCCTGAATTCCAACAGCAGACAGCGCTTCACGCACGTCTTCCAGCTTGAAAGGTTTGATCACCACAGTAACCAGCTTCATTTTGCCACTCCTCGAATTAAGGGCTTGCCGCGAGAGAACCCGCGCCCGATACGAAATGGATAAAGCAAAGGCTGTGCCAGAGTTGGAATTTCTTACAGATTGCTTGCTTACCCGCGTAATACGGCATTTTCAGAATAATCGTGATGGGGCGCACAGTTGGCTGTTCGGGTCATTATCAGAAAGCCCGCACCATTTAAGTGCTACACGCTGCTTTTTAGTGCAACAGGGATCGCCGCGATTGAGACATGCATGAAAGGGGTGCATAAAGAGAGGAACATTGCGAAATACAGAGTGGCAGAAAGAGACCCAACACAGCGTAACGCGCTGCGTTGGGCAGATGATTACGCGTTTTCGATAGCCGGAGTAACCTGCTCCGCAGAGGCAAGTTCTTGACCGGCAAGCTGTAACTGATACATCTGATAATACCGGCCTTTTTTGGCTAATAGCTGCAAGTGGTTACCCTGCTCTACGGCCTGACCACGATGCAATACCAAAATATTATCAGCATCTACAATGGTCGAAAGACGATGTGCGATCACCACCAGCGTAGTTTGCTGACGAATGGCCCGCAGCGCACGCTGGATCGCCTGCTCTGTTCCCGAATCGATATTGGCCGTTGCCTCGTCAAGGATCAGAATCTCGGGCGCCTGCACCAAAACGCGCGCCATCGCCAGTAACTGTTTCTGCCCGACCGAGAGATTGTTCCCCTGTTCTCCCAAACGCGTATTCAGCCCTCCAGGCATTTCACGGATAAGAGGCGAGAGCTGCACAATATCGAGCGCATGCCAGACCTGTGCTTCATCAATATCGCGCCCTAAGGTCACGTTGGCGAAGACGGATTCGGCCAGCACGACAGGATCCTGCTGAACCATCGCAATCCCTTTACGTAAGCTGGCATGCGACAGGTCCGCAAGGTTTCGGCCATCGACTCTGATTTCACCTTTATTGAGCGGGTAATATCCCATCAGCAAATTGGCCAGCGTACTCTTGCCACTGCCGGTATGCCCCACCAGCGCCACAAATCCACGCGACGGTACATGCAGCGATATGTTTTCAAGCACCCATTTTTCCGGGAGATAGGCAAAACTGACATCTTTGACTTCAATCTCACCGCTGGTAAGCAAATTTTCATCTGAACCGTATTGCTGCTGCGTTCTGTCCATGAGATCGAAAATACGTTCGCCAGCCACTACAGCCTGCTGAAGAATCGACTGTTGTGAAGTCAGTTCGATCAGCGGTTCGTTGAGACGCCCCAGATAGTTAATGAAAGCATATAAAACACCGACACCGACAGAACCTTCTGCGCTGAATCCAAACAGCAGCAGTAATCCACACAAGATCAGGGAGGAGAACAGGCTCAGCAGCGGACGCAATAGAAAACCTTCCAGGCGGAGCGTTTGCATACGCGCCAGATAATGTGACTGGCTGGCGCGCGTCAGACGTTCACCGAAACGTTTTTGCTGACGGAACTGCTGAATGACGTTCATCCCGTTAATGACTTCGTTGAAACCGTCATTGATATCTGCCAGATAGCTCCGCACTTTGCGCACGATCGGTGTGCTGTAAATCTGATACAGCCCCATGACCACAAACACCGCCGGGAAAATACAGATAGCTACCGAGGCCAGACGCCAGTCGAGACTGAACATTGCCACTAACATCGCACCTATCAGGGCAATGCTGCGTAATACGGTGGATACTACGGTGACGTAAAGATCGCGGATCACTTCCGTATCGTTGGTGACACGAGAAATCAGCTGCCCGACCGGCTGGGTGTCGAACGCACTGAGTGGCTGGCGCAGGGCGGCGTCCATCACATCTGTGCGCAACCGCTGAACCACACCGACAGCGGCGCGATTAAATAACAACGCCTGAAAATAGTGCAAACCAGCAGCCAGAAATTGCAGCAAGATGAAACACAGCGCCAGCAGACTGACCTTACCCCATGGCATTTCGCCTTTTGCAACGTAGTGATCGATAAAGAAACTGATCAGAATCGGTCCGGTTACTTCTGCCGCTGCCGCAATCCACAGCATCAGCACTGCAGCGGAAAGCGGTTTTTTGTAAGGCTTGCCGTAACCTAGCAGGCGTTTTAGCGTGGGCCACATTTTTTGAATTTTATTTACTTTTTGCTCAGCCACGGTGTTCCGCCCCCTGTTCCTGAGACACATCATCCAGTGCGGCTTCCAGTTGCTGATAGCGATACATATCGCGATACCAGCCAGACTTGGCGGCGAGTTGTTCATGATTCCCGCGCTGCGAAATCGTGCCGTGGTTAAACACCAGAATCTCGCTGGCTTCAGTCAGGGCGGAAAGACGATGGGCGCTGATGATTACTGTACGGTCACTGCCCCACTGACGCAGATTGTGCAAGATCTGATGCTCTGTCCGGCCATCGACCGCAGACAAAGCATCGTCGAGGATCAGGATTTCGGCTTTCAGCAACAGTGCGCGAGCGATAGAAATTCGCTGTTTCTGACCGCCGGAAAGCATGACGCCCCGCTCACCGACTTCGGTTTCATAGCCGCCGGGTAACCGCAGAATATCGTCATGTACACTGGCAAGACGCGCCGCTTCTTCAATTTCTTCCTGTGTGGCATCCGGCCGCCCCAACGCAATATTTTGCGCAACGGTGTCGGAGAACAAAAATGGCGTCTGGCTGACAATCGCCAGACGTGCGCGCCAGTCATCGAGCCGAATCTCTTTGAGTGAGAGGCCGTGGTACAGCACCTCACCGTCTGTCACATCAAACTGCCGCTGGAGTAATGCCAGCAAGGTACTTTTGCCCGATCCTGTCGGGCCGCATAGCCCGAGCATTTGACCTGGTTGCAGAGAAAACGTTACACCAGTCAGCGAAGGATGTGCGGTTTCGGGGTAATGGAAGTCAGTAATTCTGGCCTCGAGTACAGAACGTCCAGCTGGCAAGGGTTGAGTCCCGTCCACCACGCTCGGCGCCTCCTGTAAAAGACTGCGGATACGGCTATAGGCAGCGCTTCCGCGCTCAACAATATTGAACATCCAGGCTAGCGCCAGCATCGGCCAGATCATCAGACCAAGATACATGACAAAACTGGTTAACTGCCCGAGGGTCAGATGTCCGTTAACTACCATCCAGCTACCGCCACCAATCGCCAGCAGGTTTGCCATGCCAATCGACACGTAAATAGTCGGATCAAAACGGGCATCGACGCGCGCCACGCGCATGTTTTTCGCGCCAGTGTCGGCGGCCACGTCGGCAAACTGAGAAGACTGATGATTCTCCAGACCGAAAGCTTTGATCATGCGGATGCTGGTCAGGCTTTCCTGAGCCTGATCGTTCAATGAGGAAAACGCGGCCTGCGCGGTTTTAAAGCGATGATGCAGTTGGTCGCCGTAGCGTTTAATGATAATCGCCATAACCGGCATCGGGACGAGGGAAAGCAGCGTCAGCTCCCAGCTGATTTGGGTTGCCATCACGATCAGCACCGCCAGTCCCATGACCAGTGAATCCACCAGCGTCAGAACGCCCTCACCTGCGGCAAAAACCACGCGATCGACATCATTGGTTGCGCGGGCAATCAAATCGCCGGTGCGGTGACGCAGATAAAAAGCGGGATGCTGGCGGCTTAGCTGCCGGAAAAAATCCTGACGCAGTTCTACTGCCAGTTGATAGGAGGCACCGAACAACAACACGCGCCAGACGTAACGCAGCAGATACACTACAATCGCTGTCGCGATCATCAGCCCAAGCCACGCAAAAAGCACGCCGTAAGACATGGTTTTCGTCGTGACGCCATCAATAATTACCCCGACCAGCTTGGGCGGCAATAATTGCAAAATGGCAATGATGATGAGTAAGGCAACGGCACCAAGATACCGGCGCCATTCACGTCGGAAGTACCAGCCTAATTGGGCGAACAATCTCACGCAGCGTTTTCCATACAAATAATAACAATGATTTTAATGGGATAAGGTGCTTAAAAAAGTGCAACTATCCTCTTCAAGCTGACAAGGATAACAGAGTTAACAGGCGTTTCTGATGAAACTTTTTACTGTAACTTTTGCATTAAATCGGTAATGCGGTGGTGGATTTTATACGTTCCATTGCAAAATTTGAGGTCACGTCATTCAATCCCGGAATGCCGTTCACAAGTCGCTTGTAAAAGTTATCGTAGCTTTTCATATCGGCCACTTGCACCTGAAGTAAATAATCGTATTCACCGGCCATGCGGTAAAAACCCAGCACTTCAGGAAAAGCTTCAACCTGCTGCACAAAACGCTGATACCACTCACTGTTGTGATGTTGCGTTTTGATAAGTACGAACGCCGTCAGACTCAGCCCCAGTTGGTCACCGTCCAGCAACGCGACTTTCCCGCGAATGATCCCGTCGTCTTCCAACCGCTTGATTCTTTTCCAGCACGGCGTTGTGGTGAGATTTACCGCATCCGCCAGCTCGTTGAGAGATAATGTGCAATCTTTCTGCAACAGCGATAAGAGCTTAATGTCAGTTTTATCTACCATCCATCACCTCAGGAGAAAATTATTCTATAAAAACCGCATTCCATGGGTTAAAGAGTAACTTATTTTTCTGCTGGTTACGTTATTCTTAGTTTCATTAAATCATTTAACTAAGACAATACACCATGCGCAACTCCTGGGTTAATCACGCAATTAAAGAAATTGACGCGGATTTTCAGCGTTCTGCAGATACACATTTGATTCGCCTGTCGCTGCGCGACTTCCCCGGGATTTCGTTGTATCTGAAGGATGAAAGCACCCACCCTTCAGGCAGCCTGAAACACCGCCTTGCGCGATCACTGTTTTTATATGGCCTGTGCAATGGCTGGATCCGCGAGAATACGCCCATCATCGAAGCGTCTTCCGGCAGCACCGCTATTTCCGAAGCTTACTTCGCCCGCCTGCTCGGCCTGCCGTTTATCGCCGTCATGCCTTCATGCACTGCACCCCGCAAAATTCAGCAAATCGAGTTTTATGGCGGCCGCTGCCACTTCGTACAAAACTCCGGCCAGATTTATGCGGCGTCCGAGCAACTCGCCCGCGAAATGAACGGGCACTATATGGATCAGTTTACTTACGCAGAACGGGCAACTGACTGGCGTGGGAACAACAATATTGCAGACAGTATTTTCCGTCAGATGTCTCTGGAACCGCACCCGGTGCCGCGGTATCTGGTGATGAGCGCCGGTACAGGCGGAACATCCGCAACGCTTGGCCGCTACATTCGTTATCAGGGGCACGACACTGAACTGGTGGTGGTCGATCCGGAAAACTCAGTATTTTACGATTATTATCAGCAGCGGGATGCCAGCGTCACTGCCCAATGCAGCAGCCGTATCGAAGGCATTGGCCGCCCGCGCGCAGAACCGTCATTTATCCCAAGCGTTATTGACGACATGATGCAAGTGCCCGACGCCGCCAGCATCGCCACGCTTCACTGGCTGGAGAAAGTCCTTGGGCGCAAAGTGGGAGGATCGACCGGCACCAACGTATGGGGTGCGCTACAACTAGCAAAACAGATGCGTGAGAAAGGCGAAACCGGCTCGATTGTCACCCTGCTGTGCGACAGCGGTGAACGGTATCTGAATACTTATTTTGATGAGAACTGGATCGCGAAAAATATCGGGGATATCTCGGGGTACGCGCAAGAACTGGAAGGGCTCAACTAACGCTTCTGGTTCGAAAAATGTTGAGTAAAAAGAAGAATGAAAAAAGCCGGGACAGATGACCCGGCTCGCTGCAAAACCTTAATATTCGGGGGAATAGGTGAGGTTTGGAGTGTGCAGCCAGTGTTGCAAAAAGTGAGATACTGCCTGATTACGGCAATGCCCGATAATTTGTAAGTGTGGGGATTGTGCTTTTAGCACGGGTAATGCGTTCCCCATAATCAGCCCCATGCCGACGCCTTCCAGCATTTCTTTGTCGTTCATGGCATCCCCAAACGCCATGCATTCCGACATATTGATCCCAAGCCCTTCAGTCAGCATCGCCAGCGCGCTTCCTTTATTGCTGCCAGCAGGCTGCACATCCAGACAATCCATCGCAGAAAAACACAAGTCGATACGCGGCCCAAAATGCGCCTGGAGCTGAGGCACCAGTGACAACAACACATCATGCGGCGCACAGAAACACACTTTGCTGTTACCCGAATCCGGCAGTAAACGCAGATCCTGTAACTGATAGCGAAAACCGCTGAACTGATGTGGGATCAATAAGTCCGGATCGTCCAGCGCGGTGAACCAGCCTTCGTCGCGGAAAACATGCAGACTGGCCGGCGTATCCCACGTTGTGTGCAGCAATTCGTGGGCGCAATCATCTGGTAAATCGCTGGCATGAAGGCGGTGGCCAGAAAGATCGTGAATGCGCGTGCCGTTGCCGGTGATCAGATAACCGTCCAGCCCGATATTGGCCAGAATATTTTTCATTTCAAGATAGTGACGGCCGGTGGCGAACGTCAGGGTGACCGGCTTTTCAACCAGCTGACGCAGCGTGGACAGCGTTTTTTCGCCCAGCGTGTGGTCAGGTAAAAGCAGCGTGCCATCCATATCAAATGCGGCTAAACGGTACATATTTCCTCTCTGGGCGGGCTTGGTTTTCACGTTCAAAGTATGGACTGAGATTTGCGGAACTAATAGTGAACAGTTTATGAATACTGTTCCGGTTTTAGCTCACACTTTGGTTTTTTACTTAAGCCAAGGCAGCAGAACCTGCGATATGCTAAACCCGGAATTTCTCTGCTAAAAAAGGTTCTGAATTTACCGTGCGTCTGCAAAACCGGCTTAATCAGTTTCAGCGTTTACACCTAAAAACCGGCTCTTCTCCGGCTCAATTCACCGTCGCCGAACTGGCGGATATCTTCTGTTGCAGCGAGCGCCACACCCGAACCTTATTGACCCACTTTCAGGATGCCGGCTGGATTAGCTGGCAATCTCAGGCCGGACGCGGTAAACGCGCTTCCCTGTGCTGCCTTAAAACGCCGGAGGATTTGCGCGGAACCTATTTACAGGAATTACTAAAGAACGGCGAGCATTCCGCTGCATTGCAACTGAGTCAGCTGGCGCCTTCACATCTGAATGCACTACTCGCGCCACATCTCGGCGGCCAGTGGCAGGAAGATGCCCCGACGCTGCGCATTCCCTATTACCGCCCTCTCCAGTCTCTGGATCCTTTAACACTGACCGGCCGCGCCGAGCAACATCTGGCACATACGGTCCACGCTGGTTTGACGCGTTTTATTCCCGGCGATACCTCGCCACAGCCGAATCTGGCCCATCACTGGCAAATCAGTAATGACGGTAAGACCTGGCAGTTCTTCCTGCGCAGTCAGCTTTTTTGGCATAACGGCGAACCCTTGAAAACGGCTCAACTGGTGGCACGCTTTGAACAACTTCGCCAGTCGGCACGCGGTAAACACAATCTGGCCTCAGTGGCTAAATTATCTCACCCCCATGCGCTGTGTTTGCAGTTCGATCTGGATAAGCCTGATTACTGGCTGGCGCACCGTTTTGCCGATCTCAACTGTCTGCTGGCACACCCGGACGACCCGCATATTGGCGCGGGTCCATTCCGACTGACCACGTTTTCCCCGGAATTAATCCGGTTGGAACAGCATACCTATTACCCTTTGCAGCATCCGTATCTGGCCGCTATCGAGTTTTGGATCACGCCATTACTGTTTGCCCAGCGGGACAATGTTAGTTGCCAGCATCCGGTGCGGATTATTCTCGGTGAGGAAGATGAGCTTTCGCAGGTGAAACCCGTCCGGCGCAGCACAAGCCTCGGTTTCTGCTATATCGCCGCGAATTTGCGACGCGGCGTGCTGAGTGAAGCGCAGGCGCGAAAAATCATCCGGCTGATCCAAAGCAGCGGCATGTTAGATAATCTGCCGATCGACCACGATCTGGTCAGAGCCAGTAAAGAAATGCTACCCGGCTGGCCGATCCCAGTTCATAAGGATGTGGATGTCACGCTGCCAAAAAATGTGCGGCTTTTGTTCCATCCGCCGGTAGAGTTTGAACTGGTAGCACAGGCGCTACAGGAAAAACTGGCGCAAGAAGACTGTACGCTGGAGGTGGTGTATCACGCCGGACGCTTGTGGGAAGACGGTGAATTGCTGAAATCAGCTGACCTGCTGCTGGGGGATCGCCTCATCGGTGAATCTCCGGAAGCGACGCTGGAAAACTGGCTACAGCAGGATCCACTCTGGGCTGGCATTTTGCGGGAAGAAGACCGGATCCTGCAGCAGCAACGTCTGGAGTCTATCCAGCAAATCCCGCTGGAAAATTCACGCTCTGAAGAACTGCGCGACCATTTTTATCAATGGATGTCACGCAGCATTATCACTCCCTTGTTTAATTATCAGTATCAGGTTAGCGCTCCACCGCGCATCAGCGGCGTTCAGCTAACGGCATGGGGCTGGTTCGATTTCTGTCAGGCATGGGTTCCGCCACCGCTGCCTCAGGAAAACGCGTGACGCAGCTGTTTCACTACACTACGGCGGTAAAGGTAAGTACCATGAGCAGGATTTTACTGCCCGATGCGCGGTCAGTTTTAGCGAACAGGAAATCTTAATGAAAAGAGCAGTAGTAGTTTTTAGCGGTGGACAGGATTCAACAACCTGCCTGATCCAGGCTTTGAAAGAGTATGACGAAGTACATTGCGTCACTTTCGATTACGGTCAGCGTCATCGCGCTGAAATTGAGATCGCGCAAAAACTGTCGGTACAGTTGGGCGCGCGTGCCCACAAAGTGCTGGATGTTGGTTTGTTAAACGAACTGGCGGTCAGCAGCCTGACCCGCGACAACATCCCCGTGCCGGGCTTTGGAGAAGAAACAGAGGGCGGTTTGCCAAGCACCTTTGTTCCAGGGCGTAACATTCTGTTCCTGACACTGGCGGCGATTTACGCTTATCAGATTCAGGCAGAAGCGGTGATTACTGGCGTGTGCGAAACTGATTTCTCCGGTTATCCGGATTGCCGCGATGAATTCGTTAAAGCGCTGAACAATGCTGTTTCTCTTGGGCTGGCGCGGGATGTTAGATTCGAAACGCCGCTGATGTGGCTGAACAAAGCCGAGACCTGGGCGCTTGCCGATTATTATCAGCAACTCGATCTGGTTCGTCATCACACCCTGACTTGTTACAACGGAATTGCCGGTGATGGTTGTGGTGAATGTGCAGCCTGCCATCTTCGCGCGAATGGCCTGCAACAGTATCAGCAGGATAAAGTAGGCGTGATGACCAGCCTGAAGAAGAAAACCGGTCTGAAATGATCCCTGCATTCTGATAACAACGGGCAGCCACTTCGCTGCCCGTTTTCATTTCATTCAGTTGTGGCTTTTCTGATCGTTTTCCAGCTCAAGTTCGCGCAACCTTTCCAGTAACTCACCTTCCAGCGGTAACGCTTTTTGCGTGCGCAAATCGATGCACACAAAAGTCAGCGTAGCATCCGCCACGATATCACCTTCACAGGTCACTACCTGCTCGATGACACCGCTTCGGCCATTCAGTTGCTGAAGGCTGCTGTCGATGCGTAAAACATCACCCAACACAGCGGGCTTGCGGTAGTTGATGTTGATATTCACCACAATGAAAGCAATTTTGTTTTGGCTCATCCATTGAAAGCCAGACTGATTATCCAGCCATTCCCAACGTGCCGTCTCCAGGAATTCCAGATATCGGGCATTGTTAACATGCTGGTAAACGTCGATATGAAAACCGCGAACTTTGATAAACGTATGCATAGTGATTAAACAACTCCTGCTGATCGCCTGAGGCGCAAACCGAACTGGTCAGATGTCTTTAGAGATTAGCAGAAGAAAACGGCGGCACCCGTTAAGGGTTTGCCGCCGCGACATCCGTCACAGTTTCAGACGGTCCTTGTTACGTTCAAACAGTGCTGCACCGATTCCCGGTACTTCACGCAGCTGTTCAATATCGGTGAACTGCCCCAGCTCTTCACGGTAGCTGATAATGGCCTGCGCCTTTTTCATCCCCACCCCGTTCATCACTTTCGCAAACTCCTCCGCCGTGGCGGTATTGATGCTGACGGTACTTTCGTCAGTCACCGCTACCTGTTCCTTTTTCACCTGTGGACCTGCTACTTTGCTGGCCGTCGTTGCCGGAGCAACGGACGTTGTGGCAACCGTGCCGGTGGTATTGGGCGCCGCCTGCAACATTACAGGTAAGGTAGAAAGCCCCAGTGCCAGAGCGAGTGAAAGTGAAGTGATGCCTAATTTTTTCATGCTGTATCCTCCATGTGTTTGACAGCACGGAGAGAGTGCATCAGGAAAAAAAAACGAACAATGCCCAACTTTCAAATGTGGAAAAGGCCGCGAAAGCGGCCTTTGTTTGTTGCAACGCGTTGCAAAATTTTGCGGCGTTTACTGGTTTTGTGCGGCAGAACCGAACTTGATTTTTGCTTCCTGACGCAGGTTAGTCAGGAGCGCATCGAAGGTCACGTTCGAGGAGGTCTGTTGCATCTCCTGAGCAAAACGTGCGATATCGGCTTCAGGAACAACACCTGGCGTAACAGCGGTCAGTTTAATCAACACACTGTTTCCTTTGGCATCCTGAGACAACCCGTAAACAGCCTGATCTTTCTGCGGCTGCGGCATAGCAAAGACGTTCTCTTCAAACGCGGAAGGCTGCTGGCTGCGCTGGACTTTCTGCACATCACCAAAGCTCAGACCTGCGGCTTTCATCGCCTCATCGCCTTTGCCTTCTTTCAATGCCGTCAGCAGTTTCTCGCCTTCCATACGTGCCTGATCTTGTGCTTTCTGGCGTTTCACTAGCGTCGTCACCTGATCTTTCACTTCAGCAAATGGCTTAACGCCTTCAGCTTTGTGCGAATCGACACGTACCACAAACGCACGATCACCATCGACTGTAATGATGTCAGAGTTGCTGCCCGGAGAACCGTCCTGAGGGATCAGGCCGCCTTCAAAAATCGCCTGCACAACTGGCTTGAAGTTGATCGCTGCCGGGATTTGATTCTGCGTGAACCAGTCAGTATGCACCGCTTTCACACCGGCAACTTCTTCAGCCGAGGCCAACGATTCGTTATCGTTGGTCGCCGCTTCACTGACCTTCTGCTGCAATGCGTAATAGGCATCGAGTGATTTCTCTTGTTTGAGCTTATCAGTGATGTTGTTACGCACTTCGGTCAGAGGCTTCACCTGTTCAGGTTTGATGTCTTCGAGACGCAAGATAAAGAAACCGCTGTCAGATTTAATCACACCTGAGACCTGACCTTTGGTGGTCAGGTTAGCGTTTTTAAATTCAGGCAATGTAGTTTCAGGTTCCATCCAGCCCAGATCACCACCCTGTTTTGCACTCAGTGCGTCGGTAGATTTGGTTTTAGCCAATTCAGCGAAGTCAGCACCGCTCTTGAGCTCAGCTGCAACCGCATCCGCTTGCGCCTGAGTCTTCAGAACGATAACGCTGTAGCGACGGCGCTCTGGCTGACCGAACTCGTTCTTGTGCTGATCGTAATAGGCGCTGATATCAGCATCCGATACGTCTGCTTTACCCTGCATGGCCGCTGCATCCATTTCGATGTAGCTGATTTTAACCTGCTCAGGGGCCAGGAAGTTATTTTTGTTCTGCTCGTAGAAAGCCTGCAATTCAGCGTCAGTCACCTGCTGTTTCGCTGCAAGCGTATCCGTGTCCAGCGTTGCCGTATGCACATCGCGGGTTTGCAGGATAAGGGCGCCCAGCGTTTTACTTTCAACAGGGAGAATGAAATCGGACTGACCAAACGCTTGTTCAAGCTGCTGGCTGATCAATTGCTGTTTCATCAGCAACGCAAAATTATCCGCGCTGTAACCCATACTCTGGATACTTTGGAGATATTTAGCGTTGTCGAAACGACCATTGGTTTGAAATTGCGGCGTCGCAAAAATCGCGTCTTTGATCTGCTGATCGTTGACGGTAATGCCCAACTTCTTGGAATACTGATCCAGCAAAGTAACGTCGATCAGGTTGTTCAGGGATTCCTGACGCAGTTGCTGCATATACCCTTCACTGCCCGCCAGCGCTGAGAATTGATCCCCAAGCTGTTGTTGCAGTCGGCTACGCTGGTTTTGCACTGCCTGCTCTAACTGAGCACGACCGATCTCCTGACCATTCACTTTCGCTGCATAGTCGCCTGAACCGCCGACCAGGTAGTTGCCCACCCCTGTCAAAATAAAGGACAGAATAATCAGGGCCAGAATGATTTTGAGCACGACGTTATTGGACGCCGCGCGTAAATTGTCCATCATAGTGAGGCAACACTCCGCTGTAATAAAAAAAGCGCACCGTTTTCGATGCGCCTTGTATCTTACCTTACCAGCCCGGTGACGTCAGGTTATTGTTTAACAACCAGACCTGAGTAAATATGCATCAGTGATACGCTTCACACAGATTTGACGTCAGCCCTTCGGGTAATTAACCGTTAACGGCATCTTTCAGCGCTTTACCTGCACGGAAGCCAGGTACTTTAGCCGCTGCGATGCTGATTTCTTTACCGGTCTGTGGGTTACGGCCAGTACGTGCTGAACGTTCGCGCACGGAGAAAGTACCAAAACCTACCAGAGCAACTTCTTCCCCGGCTTTCAGGGTATCAGTGACAGATCCAAGAACCGCATCCAAAACACGTCCCGCTGCGGCTTTAGAAATATCAGCGCCGGCAGCAATTTTGTCGATCAATTGTGA